>SUGL01000063.1 GCA_004963905.1 Mesorhizobium sp. | reverse complement strand
CCTTCGCCTGCTAATCCAATCAACGTTCCCAGCTTGGGTCATGGCCTTCACCTTACGCAACAGTGCGCATCGGACCGATGTTCGAAGCTGTCGCTTAACGTTCCAAGCTTTGATTCAGGCAGACATTCAACGGTCCTAGCGGCTTGCGTCAAATGCAGTTTTTATATCGTCTTCATCTGGCGGCGAGATGGGTGAAGTCCTAAACTTGCTTCTCTACTCGGCGTGTTGAAGTCAAGCGCTTGCGAGCTTTCCGCTTCGCCGGCGTCCGGATTCATAACCAGAAGCTGACGGTAGCGGCGTTGCAGACATCAGCCTCAACTACAAGCACATTGTCCAAGGCGTTGACGTGACGGATGCGGTTCATTCGCCGTTGCGACAGTACAAGCTCCGCGACAGGAACCGGGTACGCCCCCCAATTCCGGTGTTGCCGGCTTGAGGTACGATCCTGCCGCCGTGGGGTGCGATCAAGCGTTCTGCTTTTGCCACGCCATCAACTTCGGCGGGGTCGATGACGCAAGCTGCCCCTTCCCCGATATCGCTCGCGCCAGTCGCCAACATAGGGCGCCAGATCTTGGGCATGGGATTTGACCGCGGCTTCCCCAAGAACAGCCCGCAATTCATCGATCAAGCGTAAGCGGTGTTCTCAGGCCACGGCCTTGAGTTTGGGCTCGATTATGTAGGCCCAAGGCAGCAGGTCGTCGATTTGGCTGTTGGGGTGGCCGTTGACGATCCTGGTGAGCACGTCGGCGAGATAGCCGAGCGGTTCAACGCCATTGAGCTTGCAGGTCTCGATCAACGAAGCGATTACAGCCCAGTGCTCGGCGCCGCCGTCCGAACCTGCGAAGAGCGCGTTCTTGCGATTGAGCGCGATCGGCCGGATGGAGCGCTCGACGGTATTGGAATCGATTTCGATACGGCCGTCTTCAAGGAAGCGAGTAAGGCCCTCCCAGCGCGAGAGCGTATAGCGGATCGCCTCGGCGAGCTTGGTTTTCTGGCTGATCAAACCGAGCTTCTCGCGCAGCCAAGGCTCGAGTTCGACAACGATCGGCAGGCTCTTTTCCTGGCGCAAGACACGGCGTGCGTCTGCTGGCCGGCCGCGGATCTCGTCCTCGATCCGATAGAGTTCGGCTATGCGCCGGAGCGCCTCGCTCGCGATCGGCGCCGGTCCGGATATGGCCAACTCATAGAAGCGCCTGC
Organism: Mesorhizobium sp.; assembly: GCA_004963905.1. GTDB lineage: Bacteria > Pseudomonadota > Alphaproteobacteria > Rhizobiales > Rhizobiaceae > Mesorhizobium. The sequence goes on along the minus strand of SUGL01000063.1, from coordinate 22,119 downwards.
GGACATGTGCCCAACAGAAGGCAAGCGTTGCGCCGCTCTTCTCGGCCAGCACGCGATAGCCGCCATAGCCGTCGACCTGCAGGATTCCGCTGAAGCCGGTGAGATGGGCGATCGGTCGTTCGGCCTTGCGGTCCGGCGCATAGACATAGATGACGCCCGGCGGACCGCCGCCGTCCCACGGCCGGTCATCGCGAGCATAGGCCCAGAGCTGGCCTGTCTTCGTCCTGCCCCGGCCGGGATCGAGCACCGGCGCGGTGGTCTCGTCGGCGAACAGCTTGGGCGAGGCCTTCAGCTTCTCCAGCAGCCGCTCGTGGACCGGACGCAGGTGCCAGGCGGCGCGGCCGACCCAGTCGGCGAGCGTGGAGCGGTCGAGATTGATGCCCTGCCGAGCCCAGATTTGCGCCTGGCGGTAGAGAGGAAGGTGATCGGCATATTTGGAGACCAAGACCTGGGCGACGGTCGCCTCGGTCGGCAAGCCGCCCTCGATCAAGCGCGCGGGCGCCGGCGCTTGCACGACCACATCCTCGCAGGCGCGGCAGGCATATTTGGGCCGCCGCACGACAATCACGCGCAACTGCGCCGGCACAATATCGAGCCGTTCGCTGACGTCTTCGCCAATCCGGTGAAGCCCGTTGCGGCAGCACGGACAGGCATGGTCCTCGATGTCGACGACCATCTCGACGCGAGGAAGCTGCATCGGCAGTGAGCCTCGGTTTGCCCGCCGCTTGGCAGCGCGGGCGACGCGCTTCGCAGGATCGGCACCCTCAGCGTTTTCTTCGCCGGCGGCCTCGATCTGCTCGGCTTCTTCCAGACCCAGCAGCAATTGGTCCTGCGGCAGCGTCTCGGCACGACGGCCGAAGCGATGGCGCTGCAGTTCCTTGATGATTTGGGTCAGACGGGCATTCTCGACATCGCGCGCCAGGACCATCGCCTTCAGCACGTCCGGATCGTCGGGAAGTTGCTCCGCCGTCATTGCCATGAGCGGATCAGACCATATTCGCCGGTGCCGGGCGACAGCGGAATCAAGGCTGATTCACTTCGTCGCGGATCAGCCAGCCTGGACGGGAATGCGTGTCCGCCGCGCTTCATGAACCCGCCGCCAGTCGAGCCCTTCGAGCAGCGCCGACAGTTGCGCTGCCGTCAACCGCATCACGCCGTCCTGCACTTTCGGCCAGCGGAACTCGCCGTCCTCCAGGCGCTTGGCGTAAAGGCAGACGCCGGTGCCATCCCAGAAGATCAGCTTGATCCGATCCGTCCGTTTTGCGCGGAAGACGTAGACCGCGCCGCTGAACGGATCGGCGCCCATCGTCTCGCGCACCAATGCGGCCAGCCCCTCCGCTCCTTTGCGGAAGTCCACCGGCTTCGTCGCCACCATGACCTTGACGGCGCCCGTCGGCCCGATCACGATGTCGCCTTCAGCGCACGGATCACCGCCGCGACCGTTCTGGCATCGGCGCCGCGGCCGACCCGCATGGCGATGCCGTCGATCTCAAGTTCGATCACGCCAGCGTCTCGGGCCGTCTTCCGCTTCCGCGGCCAGGTTGGACGCTTCGCCGCGGACTGCGGCGGCGGCGATGTCACCACCGCCGGCACGAAGACCTGAGAATCCTGCTGCGCCGAAGCAGCCCGTTTGCGCGCCTCGCGACGCCAAGCGAAGACCTGCTGCGGCCTGAGACCATAACGGCGGGCAACTTCGGAAATGATTGCGTTCGGCTCCAGCGTCTCCGCGATGATCCGCGCCTTGTCATCCACCGACCACTGACGCCGGCCGCCAGCACCGTTGATCACCTCGAAACGCCGAGGCTGCCGCTCCAGGTCAAGCGTAAGGTCAAGTCCAGACACAAGCCGATCTCCGATCCCAATACAGGATCGGCAACCTCACAGATCGCGATCACTCCCGAAAGATGGCCCGGAAACACCGCTTACGATCAAGCTATGGTCTGCCACGATGCAAAATCCTCCCTCAGACGAAATGCGCCCGGCGCTTGCTGCGACAAGCCGGGTCGCAGATGCTGCCTTGGAATGGCTGCGAGGGCCAATGATCCGACAGTGCCAGTTGAGGGCCCCGCGAGCCGGAGATCATCGCCGACAGGCGACGACCTCCTATGGGCCAATGGATGGCCTTCAATAGCTGTGTTCGTCGTAAGCGACCGGCGCGCTAGCGTTCCGACGTACAAACTCGATAGCTTCCCGCACGGCTGATAGATACTCTTCGACGGTGGCCAGATGAGCTGGGTTGACGCCCTGTTGGATCGCCTGGGGCTCGGGCTCGCGCATACGCCCGCGCGGCCAACTGCGCTCTTCCAGGCGATCGGCGACTGTGTAGATGTCAAGCGCGGAGTCCAGCGACACAAAGGAGATCAGGTTACTCTCGCCGTAGGGCGCCAGACACTCGATGTCGGGAATGCTGTTCAGGCCAGCGATAAGCCGCGTGGTGGCCTCCATCGTGAGCCTCGCCGCGCGCAGATAGCCCTTCACGCCAAGGTAGTGCATTACCGCCCATGCGGACCCGATTGCGCCGCCGGCCCGGGTCCCGAGGAATGTGGGGGTGGAGTATGTTCCCCGAGGCCACCCGCTGAAGGAAAACGCTTCATGATCCTGGTCATCGGCTGACCGATACAATACCAGGCTGGCGCCCTTGGCTGCGTACCCGAACTTGTGGATATCGACCGACAGGCTGGATACGCCTGGAACCCGGAAGTCCCACGGGGGCACCGGATAGCCGAGCCGCTCGGCAAATGGTGAGAGAAAGCCGCCCCAGCAGCCGTCAACGTGAAGCCGAAGACCCGAATGCTGTGCCAGCTTGCCGACCTCTGCGATCGGATCAAAGGTGCCGAAGGGATAGTTGGGAGCTGATGCAAACAGCATTATGGTCTTGTCGGTGATGGCGGAGCGCGTCAACGAGGGGTCGGCCTGAACTCCTTGGTGTGCGGGGTTCGAATGATATCCACGCCGAGAAGCTCTCCAGCCTTGTTAAGACAAGGATGCGCGGTGACACATGCAACAACGTTGTAGCGTCCCTGCGGCTCGCCTCGTTTGTGTCGCGCAAGGTCCCGGGACGTCTTTACCGCCATGAAAACGCTTTCGGCGGCGAGCGGGTGCGGATCCATGTGTTTATCGGGACGCTTGGCTATTCGCGCCGGATGCATGGAAGGCGCTTTCCTGCGGTTGGGGGCGTGTCGGCGGAAGTTCTGATCGATAATGCAGAGGCGCTGGTTGAGCATCACGACTCGGTGACGCGCGAGGTGAGCTTCATCGTCCGGCTGCACGCTTTTGCCCGATATTGGGGCTTCACACCGCGGGCCTGTGCCCCTTATCGGGTCAGGACGAAGGGGAAAGACGAACGCTGATTCGGCTACATCAACATCAAGAACAACGCGATCGCCGGCCGCCGGTTCGAGAGCTGGGCGGCGTTCGAGGCGCATCTGGATCAGTGGACGCGCGAGCTTGCCGACCGCGTGAACACGGCACCACCGGCGTTGCGTCGCCAATGCCATTCTCGACAGGATCGTGCACAACGCCGCCCACCGCATCGTGCTCCAAGGCGACAGCATGCGAAAGCAAAGGGCGGCGCTCCTCTCGACCGGCGCCGAAAACGGGACTTAGTGAAAACGACTGTACGCGACTTAGCGGAATCCAGCTCGGCTTTTGCGAAATGCGCACCGTGAGTTTTCGCACGGCCTCGACTCAATGAGACCTTTGTTCCCTCGAGCGCCGTGTGTTTCCTATCGGTGCGCTCAAGTACCAGCATCATCGGCGCGGTAGCGGAATCGTGCGATCACGTCATCCAGTGGTACGCCCATGGCCCGCTCTAGGCTCGTCCAGTAAGTCTCTGCCTCAGCGAGTAGCTCCTCCCGCTGGTCAGGTGCTTGTTCAGCCTTCCAGTACCTGATCAACGCGAGCATGGTGAGCCGAGCGAGAGCCGCAACTGGTAAAAGTGGAAGTTCTGACTCGTTTATCGGCCGACTTTGCTCATACCCAGCGACAAAGGCAAAAGCATCCTGCCAAGGGTGATCTTGAGTGCGGCCGACCAGGTGAGCGACCGCGTTCGCAGGGTCAAAGATCACAGCGCTACGGACAGTGTCACCAAAGTCAAGGATGGCCTTCACGAATACATCGCTGTGCGGATCCACCACGACATTGTTGGGAGCGTAGTCACCGTGGATCACTTGCATCTCAAGATTGGGCAGACTCGGCAGCACGACTTCATCGAAGAGCCTGAAGGCCCGCTTAGCCAGCAGGCGGCGGTGGGGGTCCGGCGTGTACTCGACAAGCCCGGCCCAATGGTGAAAGTGCCTAATGTCGTAAACTATGTTGCGCGCGGCGGCTGGGTGCTCAAATAACCGCAGCGCACTGTTTACCTGCCCAAGCGTATCTCCCAGCTTAGTTAACTGCTCTACGCTCGAGTTTATCTGTTCCCATAACACCCCTTCGACGAAGCGGAAGACGCGGAGGATCCGACGGGTACCATCGCTCATGTCGATGGGAATGCTGTCGCTTCCATCAAGGGTCAACTCGATCCGCTGGACAGGCAACGCGTGAGCTGTATCATCGAGGTAACGCATCACGGCGGTCTGCAGTGCCGTCACCGATTCCGGCTCATCAGAGGGCGACACCTTCACGAGGTATTCACTGGAGGCCGTGGCGAGCCTCAAAGTGACGCCCTTTTCACTCGCCAGTCGTTTGACCTGTCCGCTTAGCCCATAGTACCTCTGAAGCATGATCTTCAGCAACGGGAAGTCGATTGACTCGTGAGGCGACAACAGGCAACTCTCCTCGAGGAGACGTTGCAACACCACGCCGCGTGACTTGTTCATGTCCGTCGAGCTTTCTACAAGGTGTGTTTCGCGACAACCGCAAATGTCTCAAGGAACCGCGACGCATCGGCAGCGGTGAAGGCGACCGGAGGACGGACCTTCAATACGTTGGACGCCGGGCCCGTTCGGCTGATCAGTACTCGACGATCGCGCAAGTCCTTAATAATGGTTTCGCAACGAGCGGAGTCGGGCTCAAGCGTCCTTTTATCCTTGACGATCTCGACACCTAGGTACAAGCCGCTGCCGCGGATTTCGCCAACGTAAGGGGATTCCCGTGTGAGTGTCTCAAGTCCTGCGCGTAAGGTCGCACCAGTAGAGACAACGCGCTCACGCACATTTTCCTGCTCGAACACGTCGAGCACTGCAGACGCAGCAGCTACAGAGATCGATCTGCCACCCAACGTATTGAAGTAGCTGACCTTCTGTCCGAACTCGTCGGATACCTCGGGGCGGAAGACGACGCCGGAGATGGGGAACCCATTGCCCATCGCCTTGCCCATCGTGACGATGTCCGGAAGCACACCGTGTCGACTGAACCCCCACATCGAATCTCCGAGCTGAGCGAACCCTGATTGAACTTCGTCCGCGACGTAGAGGCCGCCGGCGGCGTGAACCTCGTCGACGACTGCCTTCATGAAGCCAACAGGGTGAGTGAAGATGCCGTCGGAGGTGAACGCCGAATCGGCGATCAACGCCGCCAGCCGATACCCATGCCGCTCGAGATCACGAATCGCGGAACGTACCTGATCGCGCATGTAATCGTCGAGAGAACATCCAGACCCGACGAGTCGGGGGTCAGGAGCGGCAATGAGGCGGACGTTCGGTCCGAGCGCGGACCCTGCGCCCAGCATTGGGGAAAAACTCGCCACCTCGCGAGTGCGACCGTGAAACGCCCAGCGGGTCGCGATGATTCCCTCGCCGCCCGTGTGGAACCTCGCGACCCGAATCGCCAGGTCGTTCGCCTCGGATCCGGTGCACGGCAAGCTTAGCTTCGACAGCGCCGCCGGGACGGTCGCAAGTAGCCGCTCTGCATAATCAACGAGTAGTTTCTGGGGGTAGCGCGTATCCGTATTGATTGCGGCCATCTGGCGCCAAATGGCGTCCACAACATGCTTGTGCGCATGGCCGACGCCCTGAACGTTGTTATACGCGTCCAGATAGTCATTGCCGTCGCGGTCGACGAGGTGCGCGCCAAAGCTCGAGACAAACTCCACCGGAATCGTCTCGGAAAATTGGTAGCCAGGACCGAGCACCGTGTCACGGCGTCGGATGATGTCCTGGAGTCGATCTGGCAGATGCCTGACACCAATCGCGTCGATCCGCTTGGGGTTGCGCGAGCTCATCTCAGCGTGAGAGCAAACGATCGAAGAAAACCGCCGGAGTTTTCGCCGAGTCCACTGCTATCCGGTGAATCAGAGCAACGCTTCGCATAAGATTGGCAGGTTCAGCCTCGACGCGAGGTGTTTCAATCGTTACACCACCTGCAGCGAAAAAGCTTGTGCTCATTGGAGTGTCCTAGCGGTTGCATCAGGGCCATTTCGTTGATCGTCAATAGACAGCCGGTGGGCGCGGGCGTCCAATTCAGTTTGCAGATTGGTGTCTTCGCGACACGAGATGACAGCATGCGAGGCGGTTGCTGGAGTCGTGCGAGGGCGTCAAGCACGGCGCGGGTCGGCCACAATGCGCCGGCGACATTCGCCAGCGCCGCGCTGCGCATCCTACCCGACGACCATCTGTCCCCCGCGATGCCCCACACCTTGGGCGAGGCTACTCGAGGCCAGTTGCGGTTCAACCATACCCCATCGTGAGACAGCGCGGCGAACTCGGGTCAACGAGCTCGCCTGTTGCGTGACGGTTGATGCCATGGATGTTCCTGTGATTCGGAGCGGCTGTGTTGATGACTGTTGCCGTCGAAGGTTTTGAGAAGTCGCGCCTCAGGGCGCTGCTGGATGACTTTTCAAGCATCGAAGACCCGCGCGAGCCCTGGCGGGTGGCCCACCCCTTGCCGGAAGTGCTGTTTCTGCTGGTTTGCGGGACGAGTGTGACTGCGACGACTACGACGCCATCGCCGCTTTAGGCAAGGCGCGCCTTTCTTTTCTGTGTCGCTATCCCCACGGCGTATTCTTCGGAGGCTTCGGTCCCACCAATTCGCGTTTGACGCTAGAGAGAATTGCGGACGACTTCTCTCTGAAATCCCGGGATCAGTTGGTGATTGTCGACGCACATACCGGCCTGGGCCCCTTCGGATACGGCGAGCTTCAGACCGAGCAGCCCTCTGGGCTTGTTGGTTATGAACGTGCATTGGCAATGTTCGGAAGATCGGTCACCTCGCCCGATCTGGGGACCTCATCGTCAGTGCCGATACGGGGTTGCGTTGATGGGTTTTGGCAGCGGCTGCTTGGTGAGCGTCACGTTTATCTAGCGATTGAATTCGGTACATTCGATCCGGAGAACGGTCGACGGGTCCTGAGAGAGGATCATTGGTTGGCGAAAAATCCCGAGGTTGACCTCTCCGTCCAAGCTCCTGCCGCCGTCTCCCTTCGAGGCGTTCGATGACTGGAGTCTCTAAAGGGGCTCTGCATGCACGACCGCGGCAGAGTAACGGGCCTACATCCGCGACTACCGGTCCCATGGTCTCTACGTCGCCGCAGCATGCCGGCGGATCATCACTTCGCTTGCACATGGTGACGGCGGCGGCGGGTCAATTCGCATCCCGGCCTCGTGGTGCGGGTTAGTCGGGCTGAACCCGTCCCGAGGCCACGTTTCCGGCGGCCCGACAACGCAGACGCAAGTTCGGCCTCAGTCGCTTTCAAACTCAGGTTTAGTCAACTTCCGCAGATGGAACGGTGAGCATGCTTCCCGCCCATGTCAGCCTGCCGCCATGCCGCAGCCGAATCTGCATCAATCTTGATTCGCGATGAATAGACCCTTGTATTTATATTGGACTTTGTTGGCTGCACGGTTACCGTTCGTGGTAGCCGAGACCTAAGGTGTCGCGACAACGGGAATTATCGTCTTCGGGCTTGAGCATTACCGGTGCTTTTGCATCTAAAGCAACTCTCGTGGGATGATTTGATGCGCATTTTGAATTTCTCCGAAGCTGAGTACACGTCTAGACTTCAGCGGACGCGGGCCTCGATGTGCTTGTGATTACGGAACCTGCGAACATATACTATCTGAGAGGATACGATGCTTGGTCGTTTTACACCGTTCAGGCACTGGTGGTTTTTCAGGACGTTGAGCTGCCCCTTTGGATCGGGCGGCTAGTGGACTCTGCCACCGCGCATATCACGTGTTACCTCCCAGTCGACCGCATTATCCCCTATCCCGATGTCTACGTTCAGGCTGCGGATCGGCACGCGTCGCAGTTTATTGCCGACGAATTTTTCGAGAGTCGCCGAGCGCGAAAACAGTGGGAGTTGAGATGGGGGCTTACTACTATACGGATCGAGACCACCTGAAGGCAATGCCGAACGTCCGTTTTAAGGACGCCGAACTTCTGGTGAATTGGGTTCGCTTCGTGAAGTGCCGAAGAAATCGCTTATATGCGAGAAGCAGGGGTTATCACCGAACGCATGATGGCGCGCGCCGTTGAAGTCGCCGCTCCGGGAGTGAGAGAGTGTGATGTGGCGGCAGTCATCTACTACGCGCAGATGACTGGCACCGCGTCTTTTGGTGGGGTTCCCGCGACGAGCCCCCCTCATATGGGGTTCGGTCCGCGAGCGCGCGAGGCACATCCAATTTTCAGTGACCGCCCTATTGCACCTAACTCCGTTGCTAATATCGAAATTTCTGGCTGTCGACTGCGCTACCATGCTCCGATGAGCCACACGATCTACTTTGGCAAGCCGCCCCAAAGCTACAGCGATTAAGCATTCCACGTCATTGAGGGTATCGAAGCAGCTCTTGATGCGGTGCGACCGGGCTCGACAATGCGAGGAAATCGAGTTGGCATGGCGAAAGACCTTGAGCGTCCACGGTATCGAAAAGGACAGCCGGTTAGGATATTCGATCGGTGTGGCATACACGCCGACGTGGGGCGAGCGTACGGCGAGTATTCGTCGAGGAGATCGCACGGTCCTACAGACCGGGGTGGTGTTCCACCTGATGGCAGGTCTTTGGCTCGAAGACACTGGCATTACGATCACCCAATCGTTTGTCGTTACTGAGGATGGTTACGAGCCACTCACCAAAAGGGCCCGCGATTTGATTGTTAAGGACTGACAAATGCGCGAAGCGATACTGCAGGACGTGTCCAAAAGCTTTTCCGACACATATTTTGAAGCGCGCCAGAAGTTCCTCGAGCTCGCCAAGTCTGTGAAATCATATAAATCGCCGGCCCGGGGACCGGGTGGGGAGGCATTGTTCACCGACGTCGCTTGGTTCGGCAATCCAGACGCGCGTCATGTGGGCGTGCTGATCTCGGCCACACACGGCGTGGAGGGCTACTGCGGCTCGGCTGGGCAAGTGGACTGGATGCGGAGGGGTACTGTTAGCTCGCTGGGGCCAGGCCAGGCGATGTTGCTGATACACGCACTCAACCCATACGGTTTTGCGTGGAACCGGCGCGTCACCGAAGAGGGCTGCGACCTTAATCGCAACTTCGTGGACTTCTCGCAGCCCCTTCCAACCAATCCGGGCTACGCCGAGCTTGCCGATGATTTAGTCCCGGCAGAGATAGGTGGTCCCGTGTTCGAAGCCGCCGAAAGAGCTATTGAAGAATTTCGCAAGAAAAACGGCGAAGTCGCCTTCCAAACGGCGCGAAAAGCTGGCCAATATAGTTATCCCCACGGCGTATTCTTCGGAGGCTTCGGTCCCACCAATTCGCGTTTGACGCTAGAGAGAATTGCGGACGACTTCTCTCTGAAATCCCGGGATCAGTTGGTGATTGTCGACGCACATACCGGCCTGGGCCCCTTCGGATACGGCGAGCTTCAGACCGAGCAGCCCTCTGGGCTTGTTGGTTATGAACGTGCATTGGCAATGTTCGGAAGATCGGTCACCTCGCCCGATCTGGGGACCTCATCGTCAGTGCCGATACGGGGTTGCGTTGATGAGTTTTGGCAGCGGCTGCTTGGTGAGCGTCACGTTTATCTAGCGCTTGAATTCGGTACATTCGATCCGGAGAACGGTCGACGGGTCCTGAGAGAGGATCATTGGTTGGCGAAAAATACCGAGGTCGACCCGGAACTTGCACAAGCCATCCGACTCCGTCTTCGCGAACACTACGATCCGAGGTCGGAGGATTGGCGCGAAATGGTTCTTTGGCGTAGCCGTCAGGTGCATAGACAGATGTTTGAGTGGGCCTCCGATCTCTAGCAGGCTGTTGAAGAAGTCAGCCCCGCTCGCAGACGAAGCCTGAGTTGTCGCCGTTGTGAATGTAAAAGTGGCCGACGAGGCGGCCGGCGGTGCCGATTGCGGCCCATCCGCGACCGCAGGCGGGATCATTCTCGTCTTGTCCCTCCCACGAGAACTCCGCGCAGGCTGATCCGTCCCGCGCGCCGTAGCGGACGTCGACGAAGCCCTTGAGCGCGCCGAAGGCGATCTCGCCATCCGCAGCGCCGGCGAAGGTGAGATGCGCTTCCTCAACCAGATCCAGGACGAAGTCACGCCCCGCCCAAGGATGGCGGATCTAGGTCCTGCAAGCTGCCGGCGCAGATTGCAGACCGGGCGTTACTTCGGGCGAAATTTCGGCCTTACGCCGTCTACGTCTATCTAAAAACCAGATGACTCCAATACACACACTGAATTTGACGCAAGCCCTTCGGCAATTGAAAATTCGCCAACAAACCAAATAGCAAAGCAACCGCAAAGCGGAGGAGACGCTTATTTGGTAAACCGCAGGCGCATCAATGTTGGCGCTACCGTCGGGGTGCGGTCATCCTAGCCGCCGGGCTTCGGCGTGATCCTCGGACAAAGGTGCGAACGTTTGATCGACTGTGGTGACGGTGAAGGGCGACCATTGAAGCTAATGTGATGCCGTTCTGCGTCGAGGCCGCGATCAACGTTGCCCGACGAGGATTCGATCGACAGACGTCGAACCGCAGAAAATCGTTCCATCCAGACTAAAAAGGGGAACTGGGCATGACAATCACTCGACGCGAAATTATCAAGATGGGTTTGGCCACCGGAGCGGTTTTATCGATACCTTCTGTCCTGCGAGCACAGACCGCGCCAACCGACGAGCGGACGGTCCGGATGGTAATGGGGAACCTCAGTGTGTTCGACCCGGTCGTTACGACGGCTACCGAAACCTTCAACCATGCTCTGGCGATTTATGACACGCTGTTCGGGGTCGATTCCAAGTTTGTGCCGCGTCCGCAGATGGTGGGCAAGTGGGACGTTTCCGGCGACAAAAAGACCTATACGTTCGAGCTCCGCGATGGTCTCGGGTGGCACGACGGCACGCCTGTCACCGCGGCTGACTGTGTGGCCTCGATCCGTCGTTGGGGCCAAGTGACTCCCGGCGGGCAGATGCTCATGGCCCGCGCCAAGGATATCTCGAAAAGGGATGACAAGGCTTTCACAATCACGCTCAATGAGCCGCTGGGGGCTTTGCTTAACATCCTGGCATTCCAAGGCCCGTTCGTCATGCGAGAAAAGGACGCGAGTCTTCCCCCTGCGGAGCAGGTTACTGCAAATATTGGATCGGGACCGCTCAGGTTCAATCAGGCACTTGCGAGGCCGGGCGCGAGTTTTACCTACGATCGCAATGAGGAATACGTGCCTCGTAACGAGCCTGCCGACGGATTGGCCGGCGGCAAGGTCATGAAGGTCGATCGCGTCATTTGGGAGAATATTGGCGATCAGCAGACTGCGTTGGCGGCCTTGCAAACAGGTGAGGTTGACTTCCTTATTGGGCCCCCGGCCGATTTTTTGACGGTGATCGAAAGCGATCCCAACCTCGAACTGCAAGTTCTGGACAAGGCGGGCAATGACTGGTTCCTGCGTATAAACTGTCTGCAGCCACCATTCAACAATGTGAAGGCACGCCAAGCGCTGCTACACTTGGTCGATCAGGAAGCAGTGATGCGTGCCGCTCATGGCGATCCAAAATACTTCCGCACCGTCAGGTCGATCTTTGGAAACGAGACGACGGTGTCCACCGACGAAAATACGGGATGGTACAAAAAGGGCGGTGACCCTGACAAGGCCAAGCAACTCTTCAACAAGGCCGGATATACCGGCGAAAAGGTCGTCATTCTGCAGCCCACGGACTGGGCAGCGGCAAGCAACGCATCGCAGGTTGTGGCAGCCGCTTTGCGAAAGATTGGGGTTAATGCCGAGCTCGCCCCGAGCGACTGGAGCGGGCTTGTCGCCCGCCGCGCGAAAAAGGAACCCGTTGAGGACGGCGGCTGGAGCCTCTTCATATCCAATGAAGCTGAATGGATCCGCGGCAATGTCCTCTCCGCAGTCACCATAACCATGAGTGGCGAGAAAGGTTGGTTTGGCTGGCCGCAAAACGAAGACTATGAGGTTCTTCGGGTCAAATGGGCGGATGTCGAATCGCTCGAAGAGCGAAAGGCACTGGCCCGCAAGATGCAGCGAATATGGTGGGACTATGTGCCCGAGGTTCTGTTAGGTCAAAGTCTCGTTCCAATTGCGCGCCGCAAGACCCTCACTGGCCTTATCGGCATGCCGGAGCTCATCCCGATGTGGAACGTGCAGAAGGCCTGAGACGCAGTGGCCGCCTATATCATTCGCAGGTCGATCTCGGCCGTCGCCGTCATGGCGATGGTGGGGATCTTCGTCTTTCTTCTACTCAGACTGGCGCCTGGCGACCCGGCGGCTATGATTGCCGGCAGGTCGGCCACGGAGGAGATGATCGCTGGCATCCGCGAGCAGCTGGGACTGAACGATCCCCTGCCGGTTCAGTTCATACATTGGGCGCGGGATTTGCTCGGCGGCGATTTCGGCACCTCAATCTTTGCCGGTCGACCGGTTCTCGAGCTCATCTCGCAGCGGCTTGAACCGACCCTTTCCCTGTCAATCCTGACGATGATCGTTTCGGTGACGGTTGGGGTCTCCTTCGGCGTCCTTGCCGCTTGGCGAACTGGCGGTCTTGTTGATCGCATCCTGACGGCATTCGCGACAGTTGGTTTTTCTGTCCCGGTGTTTGTCGTCGGTTTCTTTCTCATATACGTGTTCGCTGTCAGCGCACATTGGGTACCCGTCCAAGGATACCAGCCTATCGACCATGGCTTCGGGCCATGGCTTGTGCACCTGATCCTGCCGACCGTGACTTTGAGCATTCCTTACGTTGCCTTCATCGCCCGGATCGCACGGGCGAGCATGCTCGAGGTTCTGTCGGAAGACTATATGCGAACCGCCGCCGCCAAGGGCGCGTCGTCCTATGCCATGCTTTTCCACCACGCCTTGAAGAATGCCGGCGTCCCGATCCTCACCGTGATCGGCTTGAGTTTCGCGGGTCTGATTGGCGGTGTCGTGATCACGGAAACGGTGTTCAACATACCTGGTGTCGGTCGTATGGTTGTCGATGCGATCAACAACCGCGACTATCCCATTATTCAAGGAGTGCTCATCCTTGTTTCGGGGCTGTACGTGCTTATCAATCTCGCGGTCGATCTTTCCTACACCCTCGTCGACCCCCGCATCCGGTACTGATAATGACGCTCCTCTCCGCACCAGTTGAATACGTGCCGACGGGGCGCCTGCGAATATCTGACCTTCCCCGTCTGGCAAGGCGGCACCCGCTGGTGATCGCAGGCGGGGGAGTGTTGGTGCTGTTGATCGTTCTGGCGCTCGCTGCCCCGCTTTATGCCGGCGATCCATTGAATATGGATCCATTCAAACGCCTCCAGCCGCCTTCGGCCGAGATGTGGTTCGGAAGCGATAATCTAGGCCGTGACGTGTTTGCACGAACGGTGTTTGGCGCCCGGATCTCACTCATTGTGGGATTGACCGCGGCGGCGGGCGCGGCTTTGGGCGGCCTTCTTATCGGAGTTCTTGCCGGCTACAGCCGCGGATTCGACAATATCGTCATGCGGGTCATGGACGGCCTGATGTCGATCCCGACGTTTCTACTGGCCATCGCTCTTATTTCTCTGACGGGCTCCGGGATGGGCATTCTCATTGTCGCCATCACGATCCCCCAGCTACCAAGCGTCACGCGGCTGGTTCGCTCGGTGGTTATGGGTGTCCGGGAGCGTCCCTATGTGGAGGCCGCCCTCTGTGGCGGTGCGCGCCTGCCGAAGGTGCTGTGGCGCCATATCCTGCCGAGCACCATTCCGCCGCTTATGGTGCAGAGCGCCATTGTCTGCGCAGAGGCGATTTTGACAGAGGCCGGGCTGAGCTTTCTGGGCGTAGGCGTGCCGCCCGAGATTCCGAGCTGGGGCAACATGATTTCAAGCTCTCGATTGTATCTCGCTATCGCCCCATTCACGGTGTTCGCCCCCGGCATCTGCCTTGCCGTCATGGTCCTTGCCGTCAACCTGCTTGGGGACGGCCTGCGCGACCTGTTCGACCCCCGCTCAAAGCGGAGACGTTGATATGCTGATGCGAGAATCCGCATTGGATGACGTGCTTCTCGACGTTCGAGACCTTGAAACGCACTTCTACGGCGAAGAAAGTGTCACCCGCGCCCTGGGCGGCGTCAGCTTTCAGGTAAAGAGAGGCGAAACGCTCGGCGTCGTCGGTGAATCCGGATGCGGAAAGAGCGTCACCGCCCTCTCCATTCTTCGCCTGCTCCCGAAGCTGACCGCCGGGACCGTCGGCGGCGAGGTGCGCTTTCACGGACGCGACCTCCTTAAGCTGTCCGATCGGGAGATGCGACAGATCCGCGGCGACCAGATCGCCATGATCTTCCAAGAGCCGATGACGAGCCTGAACCCGGTTTACACGGTCGGCCGCCAGATCGCTGAGGCGGTTCAGATACACACCAACGCCTCGCGGTCGGTTGCGATGGCAAAGGCCGAAGAGATGCTCCGTTTAGTCCGCATCTCCGACCCCGAGCGGCGCGTCAACAACTATCCTCACGAAATGTCCGGCGGCATGCGCCAGCGCGCAATGATCGCCATGGCTCTCGCCTGCTCGCCGGAACTTTTGATCGCCGACGAGCCAACCACTGCGCTCGACGTCACCATCCAGGCGCAGATCCTGCGTCTGATCGTCGATCTGAAAGAGCGCACGGGGACGGCCGTCATGTTCATCACACATGACCTGGGCGTTGTAGCCGAGACATGCCAACGCGTGATCGTGATGTATGCCGGCCGGATCGTAGAACAAGCGAGCGTGACAGATTTGTTTGCGCGACCAGCCCATCCCTACACCCAGGGCCTCATGCGATCGGTGCCCGACCGGCGGCGCGGCCGACAGCGCCGTCTTCCGGAAATTGCCGGCATTGTCCCAAGTCTTCGCGAGCCCATTGTCGGATGCAGCTTTGCGCCTCGCTGCCCGTTCGCAATAGACATTTGCCGCGAGAAGAGGCCCCCCATCCTTGATGTCGGGTCGGGCCACGCGGCAGCTTGCTGGCGCGCCGAAGAGGTGATGGGCGTATGAACGGTCCTTTGCTGAAAGTCGAGAATCTGACCAAGCATTATCCGCTCGGTGCGGGAATCTTGAAGAGGACCATTCCGGTGATCCGGGCGGTGGAGGATGTATCCTTTTCCGTCGAGGCAGGCGAGACGTTCTGCATCGTCGGCGAATCCGGCTGCGGCAAGTCGACCATCGCGCGGCTCTTGATGCGGCTCGTGGCGCCAACGGCTGGCCGCGTGCTGATCGACGGAACCGACATTGCGGGCCTAAAGAAGCATGCGCTTCGCGCGTGGCGCCGTCGGATGCAGATGGTCTTTCAGGACCCTTACTCGTCGCTGAATCCACGCCTCACCGCTGGACAGATCATCACCGAACCCGTCGAGAATTTCGAGCGCCTCAGCCGCAAGCAGCGCAACTCGCTTGCTGCGGACCTTCTCGGAAAGGTAGGAATGTCGCCCGAGACGATGCACAGGTTGCCATCCGAGCTCTCGGGCGGCCAGCGGCAGCGACTCGGCATCGCGCGGGCGCTGGCCCTCCAGCCCTCGCTCATTATCGCCGACGAAGCGGTGTCAGCCCTGGATGTCTCCGTGCAGGCGCAGATCTTGAATCTGCTTCTGGATCTCCAGCTGGAGATGGGTATCGCCTTCGTCTTCATCTCGCATGACCTTAGTGTCGTCGAGCATATCGGCCATCGAGTTGCGGTCATGTATTTGGGGCGGATCGTGGAGCTCGCCCCGTGCGAGGCGCTCTTCGCCAAGCCGGTCCATCCTTACACCGAGGCGCTGATCGCGGCAGCCCCGGTGCCGGATCCGACGCGGGCTCGGTTGGAGATCCCGGTGGAGGGCGAGGTGCCAAGCCCCATCAATCCGCCGAGTGGGTGCGCGTTCCACCCGCGCTGCCCCCTCGCGATCGAACGTTGCCGCATCGAAGTGCCGCCTTTGGTGCCGATGGCAGACGGGCGCGTCGTCGCCTGTCATGTGCGAGCTCCGGCTGGCGACCTCCCGGACCAAGCGGCTGCGACGGCCAATCCTTCGTTCACTCCTGTGGCATAGCCACAGCCTTCACTCCATCGAACATCTCGAGCGCACCCCTGACACGAAAACCGAAGTCGTGCCAAGCGCAAGACGAGAGATAAGGAGAAATCTATGGAGAAACCTTCACACGAGAACGGTCGTTATCCGGTTCGACCAGGTGACGGCTATGACACGGTCGGTTCAACTGCAACGAACGTTGCGGACGGCTTCACGATGGTGGCAGTTGGCGACCTAATCGCGTCGCGAGCACTGACAAAAGGCCACCATCCCGGCTTTGGCGCCATCGTCGACGTTCTTCGTAATGCCGATGTCACCTTCGGCAACATGGAAACCCTTGTCTTCGATATCCGATCGTTCAAAGGAAGTCCTGAGGCTGAGCACGGCGGTGCGTATCACATCAGCCTACCGGAACTCGGACCTGATTTGAAGGCGATGGGGTTCAATATGGTCGGCCGCGCGAACAACCACACGCTTGATTGGGGTCTTGAAGGCATGCGCGAGACGAGCCGGGTGCTCGATGAGAGCGGTATCGTCCATGCAGGTGCGGGCGAGAATCTCGCACAAGCCGGCGCCGCTCGCTTTTTGGAGACCGCACGCGGTCGCGTGGCATTGGTATCATTTGCCACATCGTTTGCGCCGATGTCTCGAGCGTGCGATCCCGCCGGCGAGGCTCCCGGCAGACCAGGGCTCAATGCCCTTCGTTTGGCGCAAAGCGTCGTGGTTCCGCCGGAGATGCTCGAGAGCTTGAAGCGAATACGTGGCGCGTTGCCCAACTCTCGGACCGACCACGGAGATTCCACCATGGTCGTGCTCGCCGGAACGAAATACAAGGCAGGCGAAAGCGTCGGTTACAGCTACGAACCCAACGCGGGCGATGTCGCTGACATTTTGCGAAACGTCCGCCGGGGCAAGCAATTCTCCGACTTGTGCATCGTCACGAACCATGGTCACGAGCCTGGGAACTGGAGCCAGGAACCCCCGGACTACGAACAATCCTTTGCGCGTAAGATGATTGATGCCGGGGCCGATGCATATGTCGGACACGGTCCGCACCAGCTGCGAGGCATTGAGATCTACAAGGGCCGGCCGATATTCTATAGCTTGGGCAATTTCTTCTACGACGACCTGCGAACGCCCGCGGGGGCTGACATGTTCGAAGCTTACGGAAAAGACCCACGGGTCGACACGGATGCCGAGGTTACAGTCGACGAAGAGACCAAAGGATACCCGACGGAAGAAGGATTTGTAGGTGCGCTCGCCGCCCCGGTCTTCTACGAGAGCATTATCACCGTCAGTTGCTTCGAACAGAACCAGCTTGCCGAATTGCGGCTCTATCCGATCGAGCTTGGCTATTCCAAAAGGTTTGCCAATCGGGGTGTCCCGCGGCTCGTCACCGGGCCGCAGGCAAAGGCCATTCTGGAGGGTCTTCAGAAGCTCTCGAAACCATTTGGGACCGAGATCGCCATCGAGAACGACTTTGGAGTGATCAGATTGAATCCGGCCTCCCCGCGGTCACGCGGCTAGGCTGCGCCAAATGAATCATATCGGCTGGCCAAACCCTGCTCGGGCCGGCGAGCAACCTTTTTGGAGCACTTACCCGTAGCTGAATCGAACCATCTGTATGCGCCCGAGGACTGATGCTTTGACCTCCGCGCATAAGAGTCCAATGGAACTGGGTAGACAGAGCGCAATAGGGACGGAGCAATGAACGGGGTGGCGGGCGCAGATAAGGATCCAGTTTCGCCAGCGACGTTCGCGCCGCTCAGGAACCCGATCTTTCGTTTGATCTGGCTCGCCACGCAGGTTTCGAGTCTCGGCTGGCTGATGCAGACTGTTGCCATCAGCTGGCTGATGGCGACGATCTCGACTTCCGATCTGATGGTCGCGCTGGTACCGGCGTCATCGACGCTGCCCGCCTTCATTCTATCTGTCTTCGTCGGGGCCATTGCCGACAATTTCAACCGTCGCAGGGTCATGTTCGCCGGCCGGTGCATTATGGTGATAGCATCTGCGATGCTGACCGCGTCTGTGGCGCTGGGCTTTGTCGATCCTTGGATGATCCTCGGCTTCAGCTTTTTGATCGCATGCGGCGGCGCTCTCAACGATCCCGCCTGGCAAGCCTCGGTTGGCGATATCGTCGACCGACGCGATGTTCCCGCTGCCGTCACCCTGCTCTCCGTCGGCTTCAACACGGTGCGGACCGTGGGTCCGGCGCTCGGCGGCATCGTGGTTGCCTGGTTCGGGCTTCTGACGGCTCTCGCCGTGACCACACTCACATACTTGGTACCTCTGGGGACCATATGGCGCTGTAAGTGGAAGGTTCGCTCTTCGCCTCTGCCGCGTGAGCCGATGACGACGGCGATCTATGACGGGCTGCGCTTCACGGCGATGTCATCGGAAATCAAGGCTGCGATCGCGCGCGGAACTCTCTTTGGCCTGGTAAGTATCGCCATACTCGCGCTGCTGCCCCTGGTCGTTCGCGATCAGCTGGGAGGAGGACCGCTCGCCTATGGTGCCCTCATGGCCGGCTTCGGGACAGGCGCCGTCATCGCGGGCATCTCCAATGGCATGTTCAGACGGATATTGTCTCAAGAACGACTGATGACGCTCGCCTGCGTCGCGTGCGCGGCGTGCTCCCTCTCCCTTGCACTGACCTCTTCGATTGCGGTGGCGGCAATTGCGCTCGCCTTGGGCGGCGCGGGTTGGGTCACCGCCTGGTCCGGGGTTGGCGTGAGCGTGCAACTGGCGAGCCCGCGCTGGGTCGTGGGTCGCACCATTTCGATCTATTATGCGTTGATAGATGGCGGCATCGCGGCCGGCAGTTGGGTGTGGGGCACGGTGGCGCAGAACCATTCCCTGGCCTGGGCGCTGGAGGGTTCTGCTGGTGGTCTGTTGCTCGTCGCTGCAGCCGGCGCGCTGTTTCCTCTTCGCGAGCGCCACGAGTCCGAGCCCGATTCTTTGGAGGAATTCAATGCCCCGGCAGTCGCGCTTAACATGAAGCCAAGAAGCGGACCAATCGTCGTCAAGGTTGAGTACCTGGTATCGGAAGCAAATGTTGAGACGTTCCTTGACCTGATGCGCCAGCGCCGGCACGTGCTGAGCCGCGTCGGGGCTCGGCACTGGACGCTCCAGCGCAACCTTCAGGAGCCGTCGCAATGGACAGAAACATTCCGCACGCCGACCTGGACGGACTACCTTCGCCTCAATCATCGTCTCACGACAGAAGACAAGGAACTGGAGGAACGCGTCTTCCGATTGCACGTTGTTGGAGCGCTTCCACCTCTAATGACGCTTTCGATTGAGCGACCGACCGGCCCTGCTCGCAAGCCTGAGCCATCAACGCCTTTTTTTCCCCGCCATTGACCATTCAGACCAAGTTACTTCGCGTATACACGTGCTTAATGAAAGAACTCTCGGCTCTGTTACTGCGTACCGTCTTTGTGTCGAACGAAGCTCAGGTCAGAACGTAAGCATCCGGTCTGGGCCGCGGCAGACGCGCGATCTGTGCTAGATTGGGCGGATGGAGATCGACACGGACAAGATTAATGATGCGGTCTTGGCGCTGCTTTGGCTGACGCTGCACAGTGAGCGAGGCGCCTGGAAGAGCTTTGATTGGAATGTGACGGATCGTCTACATCGGAAGGGGCTGATTGCAGGCCCTGTGAACACGGCGAGGTCCTTGGTCCTGACGAATGAAGGTCTTCTGCGGTCGGAGAAACTGTTCCGCGCGCTGTTCACGCGGCCGAGGCCATAAGCATCTGGCGGGACTGCCAATTCCACGGAAGCAGTTCATGAAGCCGGTTCTGCGGCGTATCGGCGATGCGGGTGAGGACGTCGGCCAGCTAGGCCTGCGGATCGACGTCGTTGCGTTTCGCTGTCATGATCAGCGTCGCCATGGCCGGCGCCCGGGCAGCGCCGCGTTCGGAGCCGGCGAATAGCCACGACTTTCGACCGAGGGCAAAACCGCGCAGCGCCCGTTCGGCGGCGTTGTTCGTAAGACAAATCCGGCCGTCCTCGATGAAGCGGGCAAAGCGGTCCCACCGCCGGAGCATATAGTCGATCGGCTTGGCGACAGAGGCCGAGCGCGACAGGCGGGAGCGCTCGTCCCGCAGCCATTCTTCGAGCTTCATTAACAGTGGGAGACTTCTTTCCTTGCGTGCCGCCAGCCGCTGTTGAGCATGCAGGCCGTTGATGTGTAAGCGGTGTTTCCGGGCCATCTTTCGGGAGTGATCGCGATCTGTGAGGCTGCCGCTCCAGGTCAAGCGTAAGGTCAAGTCCAGACACAAGCCGATCTCCGATCCCAATACAGGATCGGCAACCTCACAGATCGCGATCACTCCCGAAAGATGGCCCGGAAACACCGCTTACGGCAATCCGGGCAGACCCGACGAAAGAGGGAATACGTCTCCGCCTCATGGTTCACGACCGCGCTCTGCAGCGCCGCCATGATGGTCTTGCCGTCCTCCATCGACAGGCCGAGGTCGCCGTCAAACAGACGTTCCCGGCTCTTGTCGATGCGGACCGCCTTCCGGCAAACGTCACCGAACTCGTTCCTGCCCTCGATCGTGATCGTCCATTCCACCGCCATCGCTTTCCCTTCGAACAAAGCGACGCTCATGGACTACACGGGCCTAACAATCTGTATTCGACCCCCGAGAAATTACCGGTCTCCCGCGCGTGCGGAGAATGAGAGGCTCCGCCAGATCATCAAGGAGTTGCAGCTGGGGCACGGTGCTCACGTGCGATGCGTTGGCAAGGGCCGCAAGGAGCGAAGTACGCCGCTCACCAAGGTTGCACAGCAAGCCCTTCGGGGCTGGCTCAACGAGCCCAGGAAGCGGGGCGCAACGGCTCTTTTTCCGAACACGCACGGCGGCAAGCTCAGCGCCGACGGCGTGCAGGCGCTGCTGAACAAATATGTCGCTAAAGGGCGCGAACACTGCGTCACCCTTCGCTCGAAGCGGGTGTCGCCCCATGTCTTGCGCCACAGCGCTGCGATAGAGCTGCTGCAGGCGGGCGTCGATTGTTCGGTTATCGCCCTGTGGCTGCCATGAGACGATGGAAACGACCCTGACCTATCTTCACGCACATCTTGAACTGAAGGAATCCGCACACTCGCCAAGCTGAAGCCATTTGAACGCGCTAAGGCCGAACGTTTTCGACCAAACGACCGGCTTCTTGAGTTCCTGAACGCCCTTTGAGCATGAGAACTATGCCGAGTGTCAACGGCTGGTCTCCGGCCAAAACGGCGGGAGAAGCGCATTCCATTCGCCATGGTGAAAGAGGCACTCGGCATAGTTCGACGGTCGGCATAAACATGCAAGCTCAACGGCGTCGAGCCGCACACCTACCTCGTTGACGTGATGGCCCGGACGCCGGCCATCCGCAAAGCCAGATCGACGATCTGCTGCCTTGGCGTACAGACCTAGGCCTGAGAACAGCGCATACATAGCGGCATGCGTGATTGATTAGTTGAACAGTTGGAAGAAGCGCGCTCGCAAAAAAAGCGCTGACAGCGGCTTCTCACCCCACACCGGGCGGCGGCCCGATGATGAACGTCTTGGTGGCGTCGTCTTGCCTGCTCCTCCGGTCGCACTCAGCTCCGGAGCTACTTCGCGCCCCTAAGCTCACTGTGGTGACGGATCGACGATCGAAGCAACAAGATCTGCTCAGAGGGGACGATCCGGCCGTTCGGGTGAGGGCGGTTATTAGCGGCATCGGGGCTGCAAGTTGCTGCAACACGAATTGGCGCGGGGCCTCTACCGACGTTGCCGGCA
>SUGL01000062.1 GCA_004963905.1 Mesorhizobium sp. | reverse complement strand
TCCCCCCAAGTGGGGGAGATGTCCGGCAGGACAGAGGGGGGCGCGAAGGAACTCGACCGCGCAAACCCAAGCTCCCTCTATCGCCAGGCTACCGTCAGCCCCGCCGCACCACCTCCGCATATCTCTGCAAATACAGTGGCCAGCCCTGATCGCCTTCGACGCCGTCGCGCACGCCTTCCCAGCCTTCACCGTGGCGCTCCAGCTTCCGGTGCTCGAGCTCGACGCGGGTGCGCCCTGCCGTCTCGGCGATAAACCGCACTTCCCATTCGCTGGTCTTGTCCAAGTCGGTCTCGATCCGCCATTGCGGGCTGATGTCCCAGCTGAGCAACACCCGGTTGGGCGGTTCGTAGGCCAGCACCCGCGCCCAGCGGCACTCGCTGCCGTCGACGCCGCGGTCATAGACGTGGCCGCCGACCCGCGGCTCGAACACCGTCTCGGCGATCTTGACGGGAAGCAGATTGTGCTCGGCCGGCTTGAAGCTGCCGAAGCCTTCGGTGAAAACCTTGAAGGCGCGCTCGATCGGCGCCTCGACCACGACGGACTGTTTCACCGACGCTATTGGGACTCTCGTATTCATGATCGCTCCTCTGGTGGGGTCTCGACGGCCTCCTTGTAGGCCGCGAGCGTCTGGCTCCAGAACCGGTCGAGCCAGGCGCGCATCTGGCCAAGCCCGTGCGGATCGATGTGGTAGACGTTGCTGGCGCCCTTCGGCTCCGCGCGCACCAGCCGCGAATCCTTCAGCACCTTGAGATGCTGCGACACCGCCGACTGCGACACGGCGACCTGCCGCGTGATCTCCGCCACCGACCGCGGCCGCTCCGCGATCAGCTCGAAAATCTGCCTGCGGGTGGTGTCGCCAAGGGCCGCGAGCTGGGCGCTATCAACAGTCATGGCTTATGATTAGTGTAGACTGATGATGGAGTCAAGGGAGGTTGGCGGCTCGGGAGGACCCAATGAGGCGCACTACATAGACGCCGTGGCGCTATGATCGTGCCGGTGTGGGCCTCTCGATATGCGTGGCTGGCGGACTTATGTCCGATGGCTCGACGGCTTGCCGCAAGGCCGAAGTCTTCCCCGAAGCCCCTACATGAAGCGCCTGATAAGGAGTGTCCAACAGACCATGGCTCAAGAAGCGAACGGCACGCGTTTCGAACGCGGCATGGAAGTTCTCAGGCGAATCGGCGGCGAGGGCTTTGACTTGCCGGCCAAACGGCTTGCAGAAGCGTCGCCGGACTTGGCGCGTTTCATGGTCGAATACCCTTATGGCGATATTCTCTCCCGTCCGGGACTGGATTTGCCGCTGCGGCAGATTTGCACCGTCTCTTGTCTGATGGCGCTGGGCAGCGTTCAGCCGCAGCTCAAGTTTCATATGACGGGCTTCCTCAACGCCGGAGGGAGGCCGCGGGATCTGGTGGAGCTGCTGTTCGTGTCCGTGGCAGTCCTCGGCTTCCCGTCCGCCGTCGGCTCGATCGCCCTGGTGCGCGAGATCTTCCAGGAACGACGTATCGCTTTTGAAGCCCCGCCGCCGGCAAGCGACGACGGAACGCAGCGATACCGGCGCGGCCTGGAAGTCCTCTCGGCAGTCGACGGTGAAGGCCATCTGCGGCCTCTCGAGACGATCTCGCCGGACCTTGCACGCTGGTCAATTGAGTTCGCCTTCGGCGAGGCCTTGTCGCGCGAGGGGCTGGAACCGAAGGCCAGGAGCCTCGCCATCATCTCGATGCTCGCGGCGACCGGTAACCGCAACGAAGCGCTCGATTTCCATCTCAAGGCCGCCCTCAGGCAGGGCGTGTCGCCCGCAGAGATTGCCGAAGCGCTGATGCAGCTTAGCGTCTATGCCGGATTTCCCGCTGCGCTCAACGCCTTCGGCCTCGCTCGCCAGGCCTTCTCGGCAGACCGCGACGCCACGGCGATCACGGCGCCGTCCGCGGCGGCGTCCGAGAGCCGGGAGGTGCGCCGCGCGCGCGGCCTCGCAACACTTGCACAGACCTCCGCAGCATCCGGCGAGGCCGTCATCCGCGGCTTCGACGACATCGCGCCGGATATCGGCCGGATGATCGTCGAGCACTCGTATGGCGATGTTTTCTCTAGACCAGGCATCGATCCCAAGACGCGCGAGCTGACGGCCTGCGCGGCCTTGGCTGCGGTCGCGACCACGACCGCGGAAGCCCCGCTGCGTGTCCACATCAATGCGGCACTCAATGCCGGCGCGAGCCGCAAGGAGGTGCTCGAAACCCTCCTCAACCTCGTGCCTTACAGCGGCTATCCCGTCGTGCAGCAGGCGGTGCGGATTGCCGGCGAGGAGTTCGCCAAGCGCCCCGAATGACGGGTTGCTGGCGGGCATCGCCCGCCCGAGCCAAGATCGCCGCTCTGGACCGCAATATTTGCGGCGAGTCGACGGTACTGATGATGGAGTCAAGGAGATAGGTGGACGAGGCCGGCACCCGAAGCGCCCGAGGTTGTGCCACCATCGTTAGATCGTCGCCGAGCACCGGCGCGACGAGATCACGCTGCCCCTCCGCCGAAGCCGGCTTCCGGGTAGTGGGCTGTCCGCAGGAGCATCGACGACACCAAGGTCAGCCTCGCCGCGGCTAGGAGGGCCATCAATGTCTCGCCGCTGTCGAAATATTTCCAGAACACAGCGGCGACCCAAGGGCTGGTGCTGGGCTACGCGGCGTGTGATGCGGCGCAGACGCGGGACGGGGTGGAGAGGCTGGCGGCGGCGTAGGGGAGGCGCTGGGGTGAGGGGTGGCGCTTGTTGATGACGGATCGGAGAGGATGAACGGACACTATGTCTTCGTATATTCGATGAAAATCTGAACCAGCTTGTGAAGCCGACGGGACATCGGTGCACCGGACCCGCGAGATCAGAACGGCCATATCGCCTTAACGACGCAGACGTTTGACGATAAGAATGGCTTATCCCTGTCGGGAAAGAGTAATACCGCAAAGCCGTAACCAGACGCTGACATCGTCGTTTCCATTTTTGCAAACTCCAAGTAGCGAGGCTGTGCCCGGCTATCCCCGTACGGATAGGAAGCCCAACGCTGAGCCGCCTCGTCGAGCCCGCGATAGCGCGACACGAGATCCCAGGAGTTAGATATAATGCCCGCCAGCCTCTGGCCCTCCTCTAATTGTTCGGGTGGGGCGGGCCCCATGGGCGTCATTCGCTCAACGGATGTTCGATATCGGTTGGTCGCCTCGACAGTGGACCAGTCAGGATACCATTTGCGGACAACGCGCTCTATCGCATTGCCCAAGTCCTTCGCATCCTTGTTCCGGGTCTCCGCCGAGTAAAAGTAAGCGGATCGGTCAAGATAACGTTTTACAATTTCAAGCTGTTCGATCGATCCGGAAGGCCATTTGCGCAAGTCGTTATCCAACTCGGCCCATCGTTGGTTCAATTCAAATGCGTTGCGTCTCAATTCGTCTTCGTCGTTTGCAATATCTGCCCTACAAGCTGAATAGTTCCGGAAGGAAAAGGCGATCAGCCCAATTACAACACTTGAAAGAAACCATAGAACAATCGGCTTATTTATCCAGTCGAAACGTCCTTCCTTCGACTTTCCAGAGTTAGATTTGTTAGTCATATACCCATCCTCAAAGGACGCCGGGGTGAGGGCTTAGCTCTCCCTCCCTATACCTTCCACACCGGTCAGTCGAACAAGTTCGGCTGATCTGGGTCCGAGATGGGATCGTCCGGGCGATCACCGGGTGGCGACGAAGGCGTGTAAAGTTCCTCAAGAGCTCGAAAGTACCCTTGCGCAAATGCCTCCAACATTTCGGTTTTTCGAGCGGCACCTACCCGAGGCACATCCCTGGCATCAATAACCGTTAGTCTCCGAGGCGACTTTGGATCAGGGCAGCTAAAATCAAGGATTTCGAAGCGGGCATCTTCAAGGTCTGGGTCTTGCAGCAAGACTTCTTCGACGAGTGTCACAAAAAGGGATAGGCGCTCCTCAGCGATCGGATTTGACCGCCAAAAGCTAAACCATGGAAAATAGAGTTGGCCTCCAACACCATAGATCATCGGCGGCTCAAACGGCACCATCAGCCCACGCCCCACTGGGTAATAGCGCTTGCCGATGGTCTGATAGAAGTCCGGCGTGATCCCGGCAAAATGATCGCGAATGAGTGGAAGGACACCGAGAAGATTATTCCGCACGCTCTCGCGTTTTACCCGACGAATACCCTCTACAACTTGATCATAGGGTACGCCCAGAACCAAAAGATCCCGCACAGCGCTGTACAGTGGATTGTAGCTGAACCTCGGCGGGTCAAGTACAAGTCGAACCAAGATTCGCGCGATTATCTCGGGGTCATCACGCCAGTTGCGCGCTAGGTGTTGAAGGGAAGGAACTCGCAGTTCGGGCATAGGAGCACACCATCATTGAATTGAAAATGGACGCACTGCTTTTGAATAGAACTCAACTATCTTAGCATCTTCGATTTGCATGCCCGGATTCACCTTGCCCCCATGGTTCCAGACGCGATGCCAAGGCCCTCCCTCTGCGTGACTTAGCTCAACTAGGTCGCTGGCGCGAAGCCGCGAATAAAAATCTGCAATTTCACTGAGAAGCGAATCTGTCTCCTTATCGAAATCATATACGACAACGCTATGCTTGCCATCCTTCGGATCTATCCGTGTCGCGCGTCCCACAATCTGCGCTCGGTCATAGTTTCTGAACTGCCTGTAAAGATAGGGAAGAACCGGACCGTACTCCCACGCCTCAAATCGGTGCCGTACAAGGGGTCTCCCCAGTTCGATCAAAGACCACACATGGCAGAAGTACACAATCTTCTGCAAAGCCAAGTTGGTGACGCGCCGATGCCTCGCCTCACAGAAATCCAAAACGAAATTTGCGATGGCGCGGCCATCGTATCCCGATGTCATTACGTCCTCGCGTTCTGTTTCCGTTCTACGCGAGTGCGCGATTCGAGGCAACTGCAATGGTCAGCAGCTGTCGGGAAATCAATGAGGAGCAATGGCGCACCCGACAAGATTCGAACTTGTGACCTCTGCCTTCGGAGGGCAGCTAGGCAGCGGTTGCAACCTAGCGGGTGACTGCTTGCATCCCGGAAATAACTCTGTCGCTACAACCGGTTAACAACGCAGACCTATCCCCACCCCGGCCCCTTAGTCAAGTTCGTTCGATCCCATGATTGTGACAGCTGTGACCACGTTGTGACCAGAGGGGCGCTCGGACAGGACCCTATGGGGGACAGCCGGGCTTTGTTCTTGTTAGATACCCGCGCGAAAAATTTTCCGGTTTCCGGCAGCGGCCACTAAGCTCGGACTGCAAAGGCGAAGTCGTGCTCAAGCTTCTCTGGCGAGGTTCCTGGCCGAAACGAATTTGTTTGCCTTCGCTTGATGGTGCTCGTCTCGCCATCGTGAAGGGCAGTTATGGTCCGCCCTGCCAACCCAGCCTCTAACGAGCATGACAAACCGGTGAACAAGTCGATCTTGCTCAGCCTCGTACCACCTATCCGAATAACGATCGTAGCGTCTTGCCGCAGCAACCGAAGCACACCAGCCCAGACTTCAGTAAGAAACGTCCAATAGAGGGAGGTCTGAGTATGACGGTCATCCTTGTGAAGCCTTGGAGTGGGTCGCTCTGGGCCCCCTAGGAACCACAATCGGAGCCATTGGTCTTCAGCGTAATCCGTAGTGTCCAAGTATGGAGGCGACGTCACGATGAGGGACACCGCCCCTTCATATTCGGCTAACAAATTCGAAGCCTCTCGAGCATCTCCGAGGACAACTTTTCCTTTGCGTCTTGGCACCTTCCCGCCTAGACGAAACTCGGCCATCTTCTTCAGTACATCGAAGGTGTTCCTCTCAGGGGGCGTCAAACCTTGGGCCTTCCACCATCGTACCGAATAGTCGGGTTTGGTGCTGATCGTCCTAGGCATCCGGTTGCTTAAGCAAAGTTCCGTCTTGTGGGACTCCCCGTGTAGCACGCCGAGTAATATCGCTGCGATAAAACAATCTATTTGATCTGTACGCCATTTGAGGCTCTGTTGCAGAAACAAGATATGTTGGAGAGTAACGGGATGAAAACATGCGGTGAAGAACTCATCAGCAGGCGGAGCGATCGGATCGGCTGATCTAGAACGCTCTGCTAGTGCGTCGAGGCGTGCTTGCACTACCTTCAAAGTGGGAATTTCCGCCTTAGCTTTTGATACACAGGCAGCAACCGGATTGATGTCAGAGCCTATGACCTGCCGATCGTTAAGTAGGCCCTCTAGGATAGTTGTTCCTCGACCGCAGAATGGGTCAAACAACTGGTCGCCTGGCTGGGAATACGCAAGCAACTGCCTCTGCACGAAGCTCTCGGGGAACATCGCAAAATATGGGCAAATCGAATGCAGCGGATTTCTGATCAAGCGGCAACATCCTTCAGACGGTCAAGTGCGTTACCGACCCATTCCTTCACCTGCGGAAACTGCGCTATTCCATCTACGCGGTCCACTGCTTCCGCATCACCGAGCGCTACCGCTGCACATATAGCAACCCGTTCGCGATCAAGCACGATACCAAACAGCCTCTCTTCAACTTCGAAAACGGCGGCGCGCATCTCGGCTGGCAGCGGCCCTCTTTGGATGGTGGTTCGTGCATCAGTAATGTTGAACGGTATCACCATGGCCGGGAGGTGATACGTATAAGAGGGGCCGTCGAACCAAGACTTTAGCCCGTTTGCGTAGTCGTTTACGGACTTCCCCACCCAGTTCTTACCGGAGGCCACTTGTCCAAACACCAGTACCTTCGATCCATGAGGATCACCGCAATTGATCCATCCAATGAGGTCAATACCTGCGTCGTTTTCCTCGTTTGCAGCTCCGATTGGAACAGCGTCAACAGGCTTATATGCTCCGAACCTTTCCCAGGCTTTTTTGTGGGCATCGAGGAACGCTGTGCCATTTAGCGCAGGGCGAGGATAGCCGAACCAAACCACGTGGCCTCGTAGATAACCCCCGAGCGCGATCGCTGCACATATCTGCAGAAGCAACCCGTACTTATAGTCGGAGTGCACCTTTGTGCCATCTTCGGACGTTTGATCGCCATCCTCTTCATCGAGGTCCAAGAGGGTCAAGCGGCGAGCAGAAATTAGTAGGCAAAAGAGATAGACGATGGCACCGTGAGACTCGGTAGCTTCTGCACGCCACCTAACTCTTCGCCTCAGTGATGTACCTCATCGAACAGAAGGCGAGTAGTTCGGTCCTCCGCCTCAACCCGAACGATCTTTAGCAACTCACCGCTACCGAACGGCCGCTCACGCTGAGATAGCGCAAGCAGTTCTAGCCAGTCGGCGAAGCGGCTAGCGGGAGAGCTAAGGCTAGGACTTTGGAGTAGCATCAGCAAAAGCGGAGAGAGGGTCCGGCTTTGAGGCCTGCATGGCCTGTCGTAGCGTGAGGATCGTCTTCCCCATGTTATTGACTATATCCAACAATGTTGGCGAACCGTCATAGTCCTTTGACGCCGCAAGCGCATCCTCACACGCACGTGCAGCTTGCCGGAGCACGATTTCGAAGCGCTCACTTGATGGTGTCAGAAGTTCGGCAGCGGCTGCAAGATCACGGTTCGCAACGAGTTCCTCCCTAGCCGCATCGTGCGCAATCACTCGCACAAGATTGCCAAGGTCAGGGTTTTGCGTCTTGATAATGGACGCTTCGTTCTTGCTCCGCTGACCGTAAAGCCAACTCATCAACTGGAGCAGATTTTGGGTATGTTCCTTGTCGATCGCATCCGGTTGGATGACTTCCTTCGCGGAAGTGTTAATGCCCAGATACTTCCGAATGTCAGGACGCGTAAGTGCTGTGTAAAGATGGGATATTGGAAATGGGGCGCTCGTCGTTGCGTCTGCTGGATCGAAACCCTCGGCGCGCGCACGTTGCAGTACGTTCCATCCATTGACGAGCCGAAGTACCGTATTATGGCTGTCGCCCAGAGTTCGGCCCACAAGTTCAATATCGTGCCCTTCGGCCACCCAATCTGCAGCGAACTTTGCTTTGGCTAACGCGTCCCATTTGAATGGGCCGTTTATGTGCTTGAACCCGATATAGACGTATGCGGCCTTGCGGTTATCGGAATAGCGAACGCCAATCGTACTAGGACGCGCGTTTGGATTCTCGGGATCTACCTTGGGCAGCGAATAGCCGACAGCCTTCCTCAATTCAGGGTCTGCAATGAGCTTCAGTGCTGCTAGCCTGCGATTTCCCTCGATAACGGTCCCATCTCGCTCGGCGATCAACGGCTCGTAGTCCAACCAGCCAGCGGTCAATATCGATAGGACTAGCTCGTTTACGTCATATTCCTCGATGAGATGCGAGATGACTTCGTTCTCGGTTCCAAATTCCTCCTCTGCCATGCGGAAGTTCCGTAGATCGAACTTCAGCTTCGCAGGGTCCACTTGGGTAATTTGCGGGTCAAGGCCCGGCGCTGCCGCTTCTGCCATCAGCTGTCCTTCGGTAGGCCTACGCACGAATCGTTCGTCCTGTAGCATATCGCGGAGTCCAGCGCACCTCCGTCGCAGAGGGCAACGCTAATACAGATGCACGGACGTGGACGGGGCACTAGGCCCCGCCCTTCATTCGGTTTCCCTCCACCATAAGCTGGATGAGGTGGTCTAAGTCCCTTGCCAGCGCAGGCGGCGAAATCCGATCTCCTTCCACCGCCGATTTCTTTCCAAAGCTAATGCCCTGCTTACGCACAACATCCCAGAGGCGTCAGTGACGTCAGCCAAAGCTGCAGGCAGACCTCAGATGTATCGGTTCGGACGCTATCTCGAAGGGCGACGAAGGACCCGTCCGAACTTAATCTGATAGCCATCAATCGACATCTTGTAGATTGGAATCGTTGGCCTGGAAGGCTTCAGTAGCTCAAGTATCTGATTCCGAACGCGAGTAGATACCCTGGATCCAATATAGATTGCGCACGCGGCGGAGGCATCCGTATAGGCTACCTTCCCGCGTGAGGGCGCAAATAGCCGCCATTCTCGCTCAGTCATCCATCTATGATTCTTTGTTGAAAGGGCGACTCGTGCCATCTTGTCTAACCGAAACACAGGCGTCCCCAATATCGGCGCTTGTTCACTATAATTCATTCGAACGAAAGAGCCATTTTCCAAACTACCAAGAAGTTTTTTGAAATCATAAGCCACACAGATACCATTAAACTGACCCGCATAGTGCGCCCACATAGGCTCATGGTTGTAAGTTTCGGAGAACGAAGCGATGCCAAGTCTGTTCATAGACGCAGAGATTTGCTTGGATTTAACCTCGAAAAGCTCAAGGTCATTCTTGAAGATCTTCGAGGGGCTCAATAGCCCTTCCATTGGGTCGTTCATCTCGCTAAATGTAGGACAGAATACGTAAGAGTTAGTTATTGCGTCCAGTTCTCGTTCCACGCTGGATGTCCCATCAGCCTTCAATAGTGAGCGATAGCGATAGAGGCGTCGCGGTGTTGAGTAAGTTTCGATTTCGGCCATCTGAGGACCCAGCAAGCCTTAGTTGAATCGTGTCTTACGATCTTAAATGCGTGTGCCGTGATCGCAAGAGGGACAGCACTGGCGCTTAGGTGCACGCTCTGTCGAACGTCTTCGAGTACATGCGCAAGGAGGACGACTGAGCGGCATAGACGGCTGGCGGTGTCCGGGAGGCGAAAACATGAAAGTTGCTGCGTTTCTGAAGGACCGCACGGGCTTCATCCGGCGTCACTATGAGACCGCTGCCGCTCCGTTCTACGAAATCATGCGGAGGATTGAAGCTGGCGAGGAACCATACGAGCCTCCGTACAGCGAAGACGGCGAGCCTCCATTTCTTGAGGAGTGGATGGAAGCCAAGACCTCGTTGGAACTGCTGGGCGCTACCTGTGTGTCCATGCTCTCAGGCTGCTTGAAGCTCTATTTTGTGACATGGGAAGAGCAACTAGACATCAAATGCCGCGATCACCTCCCAGACGAATTCAACAGGAAGCGGGGCAAAGGTTTCGTAAATGGGTATAAGACGTGCTTCGGCCAATTGTTGAAGACCGACTGGAGTGAATGTCCGGCCGACTGGCCGGTGCTAGAGCAGATCGTACTGGCCAGGAACGATACGCAGCATGCCAGAAGCATATACGATCTCGGACCACGCCACGGCTACGACGTTCGCGACAAACACCCCCTGCCGTTCTTTCTCAGCGAAGACGAGAAAAGGCTGATCGAAACCGATCAACTTGTAGAGCTTCCATGGCTCGGCCTTTCGTTGGTTGTTACGCAAGAAGCCCTATTCGAGGCGATCCGGCAGGTTGAGATACTCGCAGATTGGATGGAGGAGCCGTTATCTGAACTTAGGTATGGGCGCCATCGGCCCTCAGGTCGATAACCCGAGCTGAACCTCGTCAACTGACGGTCCACTCGCGCTGCTATGGCGCAACCAATTCGGGCCAGATGCGGGCTGGAAATAGGCGAAAGCGTATGCCATGTACGGATCATGACACCACACCTTGTTCGCGTTCGTATTCCCGGCCTCGGCCCCAGCGCTGAAGGCGCCATAGTCCTCTACGTTGCCATGTTCGACACCAAGGAAGAAGCCCTTAGAGCTGTAAAGCTGGCTGTTCCTAATGAGTGGCGGGTTGAGGATGTTGTTGGTCAAGCCGACGAAAGCATTGTTCGGCGGAGAAAGCTCGCGGCCGGCGCCGTTGATATGCTGGCATGACCTGAGCAAGCCTAAGACAGATGCGCGGAAGTGGACGGGGCACTAAGCGCCGCCTGTCATTCGGTCGCCCGTCGCCAGAGCGGTTGGAGATTGTGCAGTGGCAAAGGTGGACGAGGTGGTCCAGGTCCCGCACCAGTGCCAACGGCGTCATGTGGTGCCCCTGGTCGAACCGATCGCATATAAGGCTTCCATGGAAATTCCTCGAAGTGCTGCCTGAAGCTAGGCGCACCTGATCTATGGTTGAAATCCTCCCCGTGAGAACGCCTAGTATGCCAACCGGTCAAGCTAAGTGGCAGGTAAGACGATTACCTCGACGTCCAACTCGTCAGCAGAATTTATCGCTGCCGTGAGATCATTTAGCTGAACCGGTATTGTAGTACCAGGAAATACTTTCCTTGGTAGCTTCAATAACTTCAACCCGCGTAACCGCAGGCCAATCCAACCTCCCGTAGCATCGAAAAAGTCGATAACGAAATCATTTAAAGCCTTAACAAGAGCGTTTACGAAGAAATCAAAGATCGATGCAAAAGCGTCACAAATCTTCTCTGCAACCCTATTTAGGGGCCAAGGCAACACGCTCGCAATTGCAGCGCAAATCCGTTCGATTAATCGGACCGGGTCGATCACAAATGGCGTAACTGAAACGACCTCGGGGAAAACACTAAATTCGCCATCGCTTACGTTAACGCCTGGTCGGTAGGTGCCGGATACGTTGAAAGAGATTGGGATGGGAATTGAGACAGTCAAACTTCCGAAATTAATGCATTTCTCATAGCAGATATCCGTGAACGGAATACATGCCCTGAAGCATCGAGGGGGCAACGGCAACTTGTCATATAACCCGTTGAAATTTATAGTCACTCTCACATAGAATGTGGTATCAATTTCGAATTTGTCGAAAACGATCAGGGGACTATGAAGTCGAACAGCCAAATCATGTACATTGTAGTCAACGTCGACAGTGAAAGATGCAACTGAACCGGAGCTATTCACAATACGGCTACGGCCGCTCATTGGTTTAATGAGATCATAGAGAAGTGCCTCGACGGTCGTTTTTTCAACAGCCAAAACCAGTTGATTAGGTGCAAGGTCTGCCAATTCACCCCTCCCCTACGAGGTCACAACTGCGCTGGCATCGAGGGCGTCGAGCGCTAGAGATACCGCTGATACATTAAGTCGAGCAAAATCTCCCAGAGGCAAATTGACTGGCACGGAAACAGTTAAGGCCCAAGTATCAAGTAGGCCAAGAAGGATCATGTTGATAATGTGAATTAGAGAGGAATTCTTTATATCATCTATAGCTATATTGACGTCAATTAGCGAAAAAGTAAGCTGACCGCTGGAGAGCAGTTTGACCCTTAGTTTCAGCCAGGTGCGAATTAATAGCCTGTCGCTCCAAGTACTCGGAGGGTTGCCAGCAAAATCAAAGATTATGGCGGTATAGATAGCGAGCTCGTCTCCGGCGAGATAAAACGGGTTACTAAACCCGTCAAAGACCTGGTCGCTCGGAGTAATGTCGGCACCAAAAGTTGACAGCTCTATCCGATAATTCACTCTCAATTCGCCCCCGCCAGGCTTCGGCAAAACGATCGGAGAGACAGGGTTAGGAACGTTGAAAGAACCAATTAAAAAAAGATTCGGGCTAAGCCTCTTCAGCCCAAAAAAGATAGCTCCTATTATATTTTCATGCAGCAAGAGACGTGCGTTGCCCGCAGTGACAATAGGAGGTGTCAGTGAAGGCGTGCTCGAAACCATCTTGATCAGCCTATGGCAAGGGCATAACTACAGAGGCCATGCAAAAGAAGTCACACGAGAGGCTGGCGGTTACCTGATATGTTGTACCCGAGGCGAACGTGCCAGCAACGAGAGTCACCTTCTCTGTCCAAAATGATCCGGTTGCAGCTTTGATGACTTGCCTAGTGGGCACGGCCGACCCGTCAGGAGTCTCGTAGAGCTTCTTCCCTGCGGGATCGAATATCTTTACCAGGATGCGCTGCGTGGTCGGAAAGTCTAGGTTTAGGTCAATTTCTGTTAAGTTGGTAAGACCGAACGCAAAGGTGACAGCAGAGTCAACTTTCGCCTCTTCTACCATATAACCAAGAGTTACGTCAGAAACACGCCAACCCTTCGTATCGTCCAGAATCTTTGACTTACTACGTTCTGTTCGCTTACTGAAATTGCCAATTGTGGCATCTATCTGATGCTGCATAGCCACGGTACCATACTCCAGATGATGCTACAGCGACATGGTCAAGAAGCACGCTACTCTCTTTACCGAAAAAAGCAAACGGTTAATGAGAGTGACACGCATAAGAGTGACGGTAACAAGGTGTAGGTAAAAAGTTGAAAATCGTTGTAGGCAATAACGCGGACCGCTTGCTATCTAGCGGACACAGAAATGGATATATTGTCATACAGTTGTAGGTAGGGATTGACGTCGGACGCGAGGGGGCGTCGGCCGCTGTTAGCCCCTACTAATAGTGGAAAGTCGGCCAGGTTGCTCAGGGACCATGCGATAAGAGACGAATAATGGGCTATATCATAGTCGAGGGATGTCCAGCTTTCACACGTGCCCGTCAATGCCAAGACGAGCCTCCTTGGATAATCATGAAGCAGATAGGTGATGTGGACGGGGCACTAGGCCCCGCCCTTCATGCGGTTCTCCCGCCGCCAGAGCGGTTGTAGGTTTGTGTAGTGGCAAAGGTGGATGAGGTGGTCTAGGTCCCTCGCCAATGCTAGCGGTTCTATGTGGTCAATCTCCCACTGCCGATACGTGCCCCACGACATGCCGACGCGGAACCGCGCCGCGATATGGTCCCGCAGCTTGGAGTGATTGCAGCCGAGTGCATAGGAGGGGCTAGCGCGCCCGCTAAGGGCCATTCCGGTGCGGCGGAGGGTGTTCCTATACATCCGGAAGGAAGGCTCTCTGAAGCCCCTCTGACACTCACGCTGACGGGCCTTTAGGGCGTTGCAGACCACGCACTGCCGATTACCGACGAAGCGCTCGGCCCGGTGGCCTTCTCTGCACAACAGTCCGGTATAGAAACGAGAAAGGCCGCTCGCAGCGGCCTCTTTTCTGGTCAGCACGATAGGCGTGCCTACATTCTGTAGTGACATTCAGTCCTCTATTGTTTGACGAAAAACGCCTCCTTCCCGCGACCTGTGCGAAAGTGGTACTGGACCCCGCATGCCTGTAGCTTCATAGCCGGCACGGATGATGGGTCGCGAAGTTTGGCGGTAATCCGTTCCAGGCTGGAAGGATTGATCCGTAGCGTGTTTGCGATTTCAGTTTTTGAGTAGTAGCCCGCGTCGGCGCTCTCGAAATGCTCAACCAGTTTGATCTCTGTCGGAACTTTGCGAGCCTTCCGCTTCGTTGCGCTTGAAAGCCAGTCGGCTAGATGTATCCCAGGCATCTGCTCTTGGATTGCCCGTACGACGGCTGCTCCGGTAGCTCCCCTTGGCAAGAGCATGTAGATGTCTGTTGGTTTGCAGTTGCCATTGGCATCAATTGCGTTTCGGCATTGGATGCGGTTTATGGCCTGGACCACGCTTCTGGCTATGAAGCCATCGCTCAGAGCAGTCCGTATATCCGCATAGTCCTCGTACTTGCGGCTTCCGTAAAACCATTCGTCCGACTGTCGACCTTGATGCGCAATGAACCTCTGAGCCGGCTCAATGTCGTCCAGATAGGGCAGGCCGAAGAGAATGGCAGCCTCGCACCTATTCCAATCATTTCTGCCATCAAGGTTGCCCCAATTATCGAACTGGACACTTCCGTCCTTAGGCCCGTACGGTTCGATAGAAGGCCGAGCATCCTTATGGGCACACACGAGGACGTGCTTTCCGGATAGCCGCTCTGATAGGTCACCCCAGACGGTCGACCATTCTTTCCCTGCATGTTGTGCAAGATGTTCCTTGCCGACCTTATGGCCGTATGAAACGTGCAGCGTCACATTCCGGTAAGTTCGGATCCCCGCTGGTCGAGCCAGCACATCAACCCGTTGCCTCATGATCGAATAAACGGGGTCTATGCCAGCTGTAGCGTCTAGGATGACGCCTCGCATTCCATCTGCACCGATGAGCGATCTGGCGCTGTGCAACTGGGTCCGTCCACCGCGTCTGCTCGTCCACGCGTGGCCAATACGGACGATAGTTTGCAATTGGTCCAGTTGCTCCAGATATTGAGGCTTGGACGATCGCTCAATGCGGGAAGCCGGTTCGGTTTTCGTAGCGGGTCTGTGCTCAATTAATTTGGCAAATGCGTCCTCTGAGGTGTCAGCGATGCCTGCCCTCAATCCGCTGAGATCAATGCGTGCCAAGATGTCGAAGCACTGAGCATCGAGCACTCGATCCGACCGGCCAAGGTCTGTGTCGGTGAGTCGGATCGAGAAAGCGAATAGTTGCTCGGCGGCAGTTCGCAGTTCGCCATACATGGCCCTCGCAAGGTCGCCGGACATTGACCGCAGATTACTAGCGGTCAGGCTATAGGTATCAGCCCAGTCGAAAGCTTCGTCGATAACTACCCAGTTACGTTTGCCACATAAATAGCTCAGCAACCGATTCGCTTTGTGGTTCAAGCCAGTATCTGCAATTTCCTTGAGAGCCAGCCGATAGGCGACATGTGTGGTGACAACCACTGGAGAGGAGGCGAGCTGATCGCTAGTTGCCGAAGCCTCTTGGTGAAACGGTCGAGCCATGTGCCACCTAGCAAGCTTGTTGATCCCCTCTGACAGTCGGTTTGCTTCCTCTCGGAACTTTGTCACGATCAGCACGCCGGGGTGCTCTATTGGCTTCTGTATCGAGCACAGAACTTTCAGGGCTTGAGTCTTCCCCGATCCCGTAGGCTGCTGGATCACCTGCCAGCGCAAGGTGTTGCTGTCACTTCTGCTTATGGCCTGTGCGAGTTGTTGCCACCCTTCGCAAAGGGCATTGGAGTCAGTGAGGTCAAGGGTTTCCGTCCAGTAGCTTTTCATTCGCTCTGTAAAAGATGTAAGCATCTGATCCTTTCTCTTGAGACAACAAAAAGGCCCACCGGCACACAAGCCGGCAGGCCCAATCTGAAAGTCCCGCAGTTAGCTCTTAAAGATAATTTAGGGACAAGTGAGGGAGTTTACGGGGAGATCAAAGGCAGCCCGGTTGTTCCTAATAGGTGGGAATATAGCAGCTACGCTGGTTGGGCAGGCCCATTTCTGATTTCCACATAGGGAGTAAAATAGCAGCTCCGCTGGTAGGACCGATTTTCCACTTATGAGGGACAGCGGCATAAGCCTTCCCAAGGACAAGCTGCGTCATCTGGGCGATCTCGGTGGCTCCAAACATTCTCCCAAACCGGCAGTGGCTGCGACGGTCCAGGCCATGGCGCGGATATTGGTATTTAGCGCCAGTAGGAACTGCAAATCGCTCGGACCATAGGGAACTGGCATCACCTCCCGCAGGTAGATGTCGGTTGCCCTCATGCTGGCATCCAACTTCGCTATCGCAACAGACACCATAGGCTTTTCGCGAAACCAACCCTTCTGGGCCATGCACATAACAACTACAGAAAGCTCCGTCCCATCCTGATAGCGGAGCGGTCCGGTTATGACGTCCTTGTGCTCGTCTGACGGGTTCAATCCAAGCTGCGTCAGACATAGTTTTACCAGCTCGGCAACGTAGTCAGGCATCACGAGTGCTGTGTTCGTCATGCCGCCACCTGCTGGCTGGCTTTCCTAAGTTTTGCAACGATATCTTCCGGCTTGAGATGCGTGTACCGGAACAGCATTCTTGGGTCCTTGTGCCCACTGATGGCTGCGACCTCTGGTACGTTCAAGCCTAGCTCAAAGAACCGGCTTACAGCCTCATGCCTGAGGTCGTGAAACCTAAGGTCCAAAATGCCCGGCTTGTCCTTTGCGGCTCTGCGCTTGCACCTTTCCCATGCAAGGCGGAACGCATTTGCCGAGATCGGAAACAGCCGGTCGTTTGTTGCCGCATCCATCAAGCTTCGCAGTATGACCACTGCGTTTTCAGACAAGGGAATGGTGCGCGGAATGTCGGTCTTTGTTTCCGGTATCGACAGCAGGCCATTGGCTAGGTCGAGGTCCGCACGGCGGATGTTTAGAAGCTCGCCACGACGCATCCCAGTCTCGATCGCAAGCTTAATACCCGGCTCCAGCCATTCCGTCCGGCCATCTGCACAGGCAGCCAACAGTGCCGCAAACTCGTCAGCATGAAGCCGCCTGCTACGTCCGCTGGCTGCCTTGGGCTTGCGCACGCTGGCAACTGGATTTGTTTGTAAAGGTATGTCCCATTCACGCCGTGCGATCTCAAACACAGTGCGCAATAGGCCGAGTTCCCGTATGACCGTTCCGGCTTCTACCTCTCTTAGCCTCTTGTCTCGGTACCGGGTGAATGCCTGCGCCGTGATCCGAGCTAAGGTCAGGTTGGCCCAGTCGTACCGTAAGAAGACCTCTATGCGTTTGGCTTCGGAAGCTTGGCCGCGCTTGCCCGGTGTTACATCGCGAGCATAGCGCCGCAGCAGGTCTGCAACGGTCATACGTTGTAGGGCGGATGGATCGTACGCTAGCGCTGAGCGGTCTAGCTCCTGTTCCGTCTGTCGAATCCATCGTAGTGCGTCAGCACGGTTGATGAAGGTTTTGCTTATCGGGGTATGCCCAGCACGGCGGACCTGTGCCTGCCATTTGTCGTTTCGCTTGCGTATAGACGCCATCGGCGATGCTCCTTGTGACCAGATTGTGACTGGTTGCTTTGAGGAGCATTTCAAGGAATGAAGCAGTCGGTCGAAACCCTTGTGCTATAAGGGTTTGAACTGGCGCACCCGACAAGATTCGAACTTGTGACCTCTGCCTTCGGAGGGCAGCGCTCTATCCAGCTGAGCTACGGGTGCTTCCGGGAGTCCGGAAAACGAACCGGCCGGGTAAGCTGGCCAGCCACGGCTTCTTAGCGGAAGCCGAAGCGGGCTTCAACGGGCAAAGTGGAGGCCACTGGAAAGTTGTCCTAGAGATCTGGACGGGCGCGCGGGTACCTCCCGGCTCCAAGCGGCGAAGAAATACAGTTTTGCTAGACTTTCCATTCTTACGCGAGCATCCTAACCGAGGTTGTGGGGAAAACAAAAATGGGTGACTTTAAGACGCCTAGGATTCCAATGTGGATCAAAAAATTACGTCATCCGTCCTACACAAACATTTTCGATTACAATCTGGGGAACAAAAACCTCTGGGGAACCGAGACTCTTTTGGGAGACTGGGATGGCGAATACCTATTCATAGCCAAGGATTTTTACCCCAGTAGCTACATAGAAGAGAGAATAGGGACGGTTGCCAATCCTTACTGTCACAAACCAGGTATCCCAACCAACAACAACCTGATCAAAACCCTTCGGTATTTTAGGAATATCGATGAGGAGTCCACGACTACGGACTGCAATTTTCTCTACATATCCGCCTGCTTCCTTTTGCGTAACGACGGTGTTGTAAGAGGAGCGCTACCAGATGAACAGGCTGCGCTTGCCATCTCGGCACCGGTGGTTCTCTTCACGATGGAGAAGATGCCTAATCTCCGCTACGTGGTGGCCATGGGCAGACAAGCCGCAGCTTCCATAGAAGCAGGGGCTCTGGAGCCGGCAATAAGGGCCAGGAACCTTGCATACTTCCAAGTAAGCCATCCATCCTACGCGATGTCCGATGCCGCTCGCTTCAGTGAATGGGAGCCCATTTTTCGAAAAAGAGGCCGAAGCGGCAGAGCAAGGGTCTGATACACGTTTGCACCTCCTCGCCCTCACCCCTCCGCCTCGCTCTTCACCGCCCTCCTCCTCACCCCTCTTGTCGCCCGCTTCTGCTTCTTCGCGGTCAGCTCGTGCATGGCGTCGAGCTGCATCTGCTGCATTTCGGCCAGGCGCTGCCATTGGCGCGAGATCAGGTAGTCGAGCTTTTCGTGCAGGTGCCGCACTTCGAGCTCGGCCTTGAGGTTCACCCGGTAGTCGTTGAAGGAGCGCAGCCGGTCCTTCGCTTCCTGCCGCTTCTGGCTCATCATGATCACCGGCGCCTGGATGGCGGCGATGCAGGAGAGCATCAGGTTGAGCAGGATGAACGGGTAGGGGTCGAACGCCCGGGCTTCGCCCTGCAGGAGGTTGAGGCCGATCCAGATCAGCAGCACGGCCGCGAACGAGATCAGGAACCACCAGCTGCCGCCGAACTCGGCCATGGTGTCGGAGACGCGGTCGGCAAAGGAGCGGTGCTCCTCGAACTCCTCTTCCGAGTTTTCCGAGATCGTGTCTTGCCTGGCGATCGATTCCACCACCTGGCGGTCGAGCTCGGAGAATTCGCCGTGCTCCTGCTGCAGCAGTTCCTCCATGTAGCGCATGCGGTAGCGGGAGAGCTCCTGGCGGCTGATGCGGGCGCCGCGCGGCAGGTCGGGATGGTCGGCGCGGATGCGGTCGGAAAGGCTGGGCCTCAGATCGTCGATGCGCACCAGGTCGCGCTTGCGGAATTTTCGGCCGCTGATCGCCGACGGTTTCTTCTTCGGCTTGACCCGCGCCGCGCCGGGCGGCGTGGGCTCCGAATCCGGCACCTCCGGCGCTTCGAGGATCTCGTCGGCCGCGTCCTGCGCGTCCTCCGGTACGGTGGCCGCCTCGAGATATTCGCCGCCGCTTTCGTTCTCGTTGTCCGCTTGCTGTTGCGCGGATGCCTTCGGGTCGCTGGCCATGGGCAGTGCTCCTGTTCGCAGGGCTTTGCGATACGATACGCCAAGCCGGCGCGGCATATCCATCGCGACTGTGAAGGCCGTGTGACCGAACAAGTTCTTGTGATGGGTGGAGGGGCGTGCCTCTTCGTCAGCCTCCATGTGAAATCGCATAGGGCAGCGCAAGCCCCCTCTCCGGCCGCTCCGCGGCCACCTTCTCCCCGTGGGGGGAGAAGAGACTGGCGCCAGCGCTGGCAATCTCCTCTCCCTCGGGGAGAGGTCAGCCGAGCGAAGCGGAGGCTGGGTGAGGGGGACGCCGTTGGCGATTGTCCGATCCCCATACTGGAGCAATGGTCTCCGCCGGCTGGCCTTGATGCGGATCAAAATGGCCCTGTGGGCAGCCTGCTAGGCAAACTATATCGAGTCCAGGCCTGCCCAATCAGGCTCCCGCCACTTGGGGCGCGCGTCGCCCCGCAAAAGAGGGACCGCCACCATGTACAAGCACATTCTGATCGCCACGGACGGCTCGGAGCTCGCCGGCAAGGGCGTCGCCCACGGCCTGGAGCTGGCCAAGGGCCTCGGCGCCACCGTTACCTTCGTCACCGTCTCCGAGCCGTTCCCGGCCCTTGCCTGGGGCGGCGCCATGGCCGGATACGTCGCCGCCGACGAGCTCACCAACTACGAGGAAAGCGCGCGCAAATATGCCCGCCAGGTGCTGGACAAATGCAAGGCCGATGCCGATGCGGTCGGCGTGAATGCGAAGGTCCTGCATATCGAGAACAAGGCGCCCGCCGAGGCGATCCTCGACACGGCCGGCGCGCAAGCCTGCGACGTCATCGTCATGGCCTCGCACGGCCGTCGCGGCATCGGCCGGCTGGTGCTCGGCAGCCAGACGGCGGAAGTGGTGTCGCTGACGGAGATCCCGGTGCTGGTGGTTAGATAAGGCAAGGCCCTTTCAGTTCGTCATCCTAGGGCGGAGCGACGCGAAGCGGAGCGCAGACCCTAGGATCCATGCCGTTACGCCTGCCGAAGGACGCATTGGAGCAGAAAAGAGGACGTCTACGCTGCCTTTCCCGTGCCAGGGTCTGCGCCGCGGCATCGCTCATAGATCACGGAATGGATCCTAGGGTCTGCGCTGCGTCGCTCCGCTCCTTGCTTCGCCCTAGGATGACGAGGCGCTGGACGTCCGCCGCGACGTTCTATTGCGTCACCAGCAGCGGCGAACTGGGCGATGCCAAATCCGGCGATGGCAAATCGGACGCCGGCTGGCCCGGCAGCGGCGACGCAGGCGCGCCCGATGGCGGCAGGCCAGGCAGCGCCGCGTCTGGCGGCGGCAGACCGGGAAGCGCCGCAGCGGCCGGCTGCTGCCCGGCATACATCAGTTGCGGTTTCGCATTGGCGACGGTCGGCCCCAGACTCCGCTGGATCAGCGCTTCGACATGGTCGTTGCGCTGGCGCGCGCTTTGGGCGCCCATCACCACCACGATCAGATGCCGGCCGTCGGCATTGTAAGAGGTGACGATGTTGTAGCCCGAGGCGCGGATATAACCGGTCTTGATGCCATCGACGCCGTGCACCCGTCCGAGCATGTCGTTATGGCCGCGCACCAGCCGGCCGCGGAACATGAAGTCGCTTTCGGAGAAATAGTGGAAATGCTGCGGGAAGCGGTGCTCGAGCGCGATCCCCAGCACCGCCATGTCGCGCGCGCTCGTCACCTGGCCGTCGTCGGGCAGGCCGCAGGCGTTGCGGAAATTGGTGCTGGTCATGCCGAGCTGGCGCGCCTTGGCGGTCATCATGGCGGCGAACTGGTCCTCTGAGCCGCCGCCGAGATATTCGCCCACCGCTACCGCCACGTCGTTCGCCGACTTCACCACCATGGCGCGGATGGCGGAATCGACGTCGATCGTCTCGCCGCGCCGGAAGCGCAGTTTGGTCGGCGGCTGCGAGGCGGCGTGATCGGAGACCGGGATCTGCGTCT
Source organism: Mesorhizobium sp. (assembly GCA_004963905.1). Classification (GTDB taxonomy): domain Bacteria; phylum Pseudomonadota; class Alphaproteobacteria; order Rhizobiales; family Rhizobiaceae; genus Mesorhizobium. Next base: position 2,522 of record SUGL01000062.1, on the reverse strand, counting down.
CCTTGCTCACCCGGCCGCTCTCCAGCGCCTCGAACAGCATGTAGAGCGTCATCATCTTGGTGAGCGAGGCGGGGTAGCGCTGCGCCGTCGAGTTCACCTCGAACAGCGTCTTGCCGGTCGAAGCGTCGACCACGATCGCCGCGTATTTCTGCGGCTGCGCCGGCACGGCGAGCACGCTTTCCGGCGGCGCCGCGGTGGTGCAGCCGGCGACCAGCACCAGAAAGGCAAGCGCGGCGATCAGTTTCTGGAGGAGGAGAAAGGGACGCGGACTGGACAAAATTGTTCTTAAGCTGTTGCTGAGATGCGGCGAAGCTAGCCTACCGCGTCCACCGCGTCCATTTGGTTAACCGCGGCATTAAGGCATTTGCCCAGGTTTTGTAGGCTTGTGAGGATTTGCTTCGGACGTTGGCGCAGCCCCCTCATCCGGCCGCTTCGCGGCCACCTTCTCCCCGTGGGGAGAAGAGGTTGGCGCAGGCGCTGGCGATCTCCTCTCCCCGCCGGCGAGAGGTCAGCCGAGCGAAGCGGAGGCTGGGTGAGGGGCCGCCCGCGCACCCGCTTTGCCTTCCAACCCACCTTGCCGCTAATATACCACGGTATCGATTTGGGGGGATCGGCATGTCGGAAATCGCCACGGGCACGACCTCGCTGCTCAGGGCCTCGCTCAGCCGCACCGGCAAATGGGCGGGCAGCGTCGCCTTCGTCAGCGGCGCGGTGTCGGACGTGCTCAATCCGCTCGGGCCTTTCGCCGCCTATATCGCGCTGATCGCGGCGGTCGCGGCGGCGATCATCGCCGTCGCCATGGTGCTGCGGCTGGTGCTGGCGGCCAAGGCCATGCCGGCGCTGATCTTCGCAACAAGCGCCGCTGCGATTGCCGGTGGCGTCTACGGTATCCAGCAGGAGACCAATTCCCAGAACGGCGTCATCGCCGCCCTGGTGCCGGCGGTGGCCGAGCTCCAGCAGTCGCTGGGCATCGTCTCCGAGAAGGTTGCGAGGATCGAAAAGACGGTCACCGAAACGCAGAAGACCGTCGAACAGGTCAAGAAATCCACCGACACGGTGGCGCAGAAGACCGACCAGATCGCGCAAGCTGAGAAGCAGCAGACCGCGCAAGGCGCCGAGACGCAAAAGACCGTGGAAGCGGTGAAGCAGACCACGGATACGCTTGCCGCCGGCCAGCAACAGCAGCAGGTCCAGGCTGAAAAGCTGCAGGCGACGACCGAGCAGATCGCCGCCTCCATCGACACGATCGCCAAGGGCTTTGCCCAATTGGCCGCGCAAGGCGGCGCGATTGCCGATCCCAAGCGTCCCGACGAGTTCTACCACAACGCCCGCGTCTACGAGATTGCCGGTGATATGCTCAACGCCAGGCGTGCCTATCTCGCCTTTGCCGGCTTCGATGTCGACGCCATCGATCCCTATACGCGCTTCGCCACGCTGCTCAGGGTCCAGGATGGCAAGGCCGGCGCCCGCGAAGTGTTCGGCCAGCTTGCCGAAAAGGCCAAGGCGCCGGCGATCGAGCTCGTCCATCTCCTGCAGTTCGACGACGCCCAGCGGCTCGACAAGCTCAATGCCTTCATCACGGCCAATCCCGACTATGCGCCGGCTTACTTCCTGCTGGCGCAGGAATTTTCCGAGGATCGGCTCGGCAGCCAGACTCTGGCCGACAAGCGCAACGAGGCTCAGGCGCTGACCAAGTTCGCCTCCTACGAGAAGGATGGCGGGCTGCTCAAATACTTCGTCGACCAACGGGAGCTCGCCGACTGGCTCGACCGCAGCCGCAGCCGGCTGGCGGCGCTCGGCGACGTGCTCGATCCGGCGCGCTTCGTGCCGACGCTGACGCCGACGCGCTCCAACGCCGGCTGGTCTATCACGATCTCGCTGCCCGAACCGGCGACCGCGATCTCCTGGCGGCTCGGCGACAGCGGCCCGTTTACCGATACGGGCCTGCTTGCCGTGAACGACCAGCGCACCGGCAAGCCGATGCCCAATCCGAGCTTCGAGCTGCCGGACAGCACCGCGGCCACCAATATCGGCATAAAATATCTCGACATCAGGGGCCGCGAGACCGGCCCGTTCGATATCCGCTTCGATCCGGATTCGGCACTCCAGCAGGGCAACAAGCAGATCCTCGACCAGTTCTGGACGTCATGGATCGCCTTCGATGCCGGCGGCAACCGCGGCCTGGTCTATTTCACCCAGATGCTGTCCTTCCGCTGCGCCATCAGGCAAGTGCGCTACAGCCTGAACGGCACAGCGCTCGACAAGGAGATCAAGATGCCGCCCTGCGACGCCAAGGATCCTTACGCCATCCCCTCGGACTACCAGCCCTATTTCAAGGTGAAGGACGACGTGAAGTCGATGGCGGTGCAGGTGACTTATACCGACGGCACGAAGTCGCCGGTCAGGGAGTACAGGAGGCAGTAGAGGGCGGGAGGCACGTGCGCCAGGGCCGCAGCATCACTTCCAACGTTGGCGCCGCCCCTCACCTGCCTGCCGGCATCCTCTCCCCGTATAGTGACGGG
>SUGL01000061.1 GCA_004963905.1 Mesorhizobium sp. | reverse complement strand
GGAACACCCCTCATCCGTCGCCTTCGGCGACACCTTCTCCCACAAGGGGAGAAGGAGAGGCGCTAGGCCGCCCGCCTTCCCTCACTAAAATACCCTTGCAACCACCCAAGCACCCGCGCCCAGCCCTCGGCATGCTCGGCCGCGGCATCCGCAAATCCTGCAAATCCGCCGTGACAGATGGTAAGCCGCGTGCCGCAAACGGTCGGCTCCAGCAGATAGGCGACCGTGGTTTCCTTGCGGCCGAGCGTCGGGTGGTCCCAGTCATAGCGCCGGGTCTGCACGATGCGGCGCGGCATCTCGATCTCGAGGAACATCCCGCCGGCAGGCAGGCGCCTGCCGTCGGCTGTCCGTACGGTGACGGTCCAGGCTCCGCCGACGCGAAGATCGGCAGTCCAGCCGGTCATCCCGTAGGTCTCCGGTGAACCCCACCAGCGCTCGACGTCAGCGGTGACCAGCGCTGTGATGACCTGCTCTGGAGGGGCGAGGATTTCGGCCGCGGCCATGACCGTCTCGGCGTTCGCCATGGCTCGCGGCCAGTTATGCGGCAGCATCATTGCAACCTCCCCAGCGGTTGTTCGATATCGAACGAGGCTCAGCCCTTTGACGGCGGGCGCTCGAAACCCTTGCCGGTCTCGAGCAGGCTCTTCAGGCTCGCCAGCACCAGCGGCCAGCCCTTGGCGACGTTCGCGATCAGCCGGTGCGGTCCGTCGGCCTCGTGGGTGACGGCAAGCTTCATCAGCTCGCCGTCCTGCTCGATGGTGAAGGTGCAGCGGGTGTAGCCATCCTCCTTCACCTCGGGCATCCATTCGTTGCGCCATTTGATGACCAGGCGTCTGGGCGGGTCGATCTCGAGGATCTCGCCCGAGTCGGCGACGCGGCCGTCGGGGAAGACCAGTTTCCAGCTCGAACCCACCTTCCAGTCGCTCTCCTGGTAGGAGCAGAGGAAGAACTGCCGGTTGAATTCAGGATCGGTCAGCGCCGTCCAAAGCTTTTCGGGGGTGGTGCGGATATAGGTGACGTAGACGAAGGTGTTGTCGCTCACGGCTCTTCCCTTTCAAGTCGTTTCTTCAGCTCGCTCAATGCATCCAGCCGATGGCGCTCGAACTTGCCGATCCAGCGCTCGGCGATCTCGTTGATCGGAACGGGGTTGAGGTAGTGCTCCTTCTCCCGGCCCCGGCGGACGGTGGTGACGAGGTTCGCTTCTTCCAGGATCGCCAGGTGCTTGGTCACCGCCTGGCGCGTCATGTCCATCCGCTCGCACAGCGCATTCAGCGTCTGCCCGTTCCGGGCATAGAGGCTGTCCAGCAATTGCCGGCGGGTCGGGTCGGCCAAAGCGCGAAAGACGGCATCCATGCTCATGGCTTTAATATGCAACCATTTGGTTGCATGTCAAGCGGCGTGACAAAACCAAGCAATCACTTGCCGGTGAATGGCGTCAGTGCTCGCGGGAGAACCAGAAAGCGTCGGTCATGCGTTTCATGCCGATGCGCTCGTAAAAACCGACGGCGTCGGGCACCGAGATCAGGCCGATGCCGACCGCAGGGCCGAGCTGCCGACGCGCCTCGTCCATCAGGCCCTTGCCGATGCCGAGCCCTTGCGCCGAGGCGGACACGGCGAGCTCGGAAATGTAGCAGACCCAGGAAAAGTCGGTGACGCCGCGTGCGACGCCGACAAGCGGCTTGCCTTCGACATCGAGACGCGCTGTCAGCACCAGATTGGCGTTGCCCAGCATCGTCTTCAGGCGGGCCTCGTCGTCGATCGGCCGCGTTTCGCCGAGGCGGGATTCCACCAGCACGCGGCGGAATTCGGCCACATCGAGCGTGGGCTCGCTTGCGTAAAGAACCTTCGAAGTCGGTGCCATGCCGCCAAGGTGCACGAAAGACCCGCGTTTTGAAAGCAGGCTATGCGATCTCAACTGCCAACACTTGCCTTTCATTTGCCCGCCGCTTTGTGTAAACCGTGCGCCAGAAAATTCCCCGCAAGCCAAGAAGAAGACGGGCAAGGACCATGGACAAATTCACCAAGCTCACCGGCGTCGCCGCGCCCATGCCGATCGTCAATGTCGACACCGACATGATCATCCCGAAGGATTACCTGAAGACGATCAAGCGCACCGGGCTTGGCACCGGTCTCTTCGCTGAGATGCGCTACAAGGACGACGGTTCGGAAAACCCGGATTTCGTGCTCAACAAGCCCGCCTATCGCAAGGCGCAGATCCTGGTCGCCGGCGACAATTTCGGCTGCGGCTCGAGCCGCGAGCATGCGCCCTGGGCGCTGCTCGATTTCGGCATTCGCTGCGTGATCTCGACCTCGTTCGCCGACATTTTCTACAACAACTGCTTCAAGAACGGCATCCTGCCGATCACCGTCAGCCCGGAAGACCTGGACAAGCTGATGGACGACGCCTCGCGCGGCTCGAACGCGACGCTGTCGGTCGATCTCGAAGCGAAGGAAATCCGCGGGCCGGATGGCGGCGTGGTCAAGTTCGACCTCGACGACTTCAAGCGCCACTGCCTGCTCAACGGGCTCGACGACATCGGGCTGACCATGGAGAAGGCCGGCGCCATCGCTTCGTTCGAGAAGAAGAATGCCGAGCTGCGTCCCTGGGCCTGAGAGACTGTTTGGAAATTCTACTCCGGCGGCCATCTGATGGCGGTTTCTGCGCTTCCGGTGCTCACGGACCCAAATGTCCGCTCCGCTCCGGTTCTCGAAACCACCACCATATGACTCGCCGGAGCGAATTTCGAAACAGTCTCAGAGCGGCACGGCTTCAAATCGATAGCCCGCCCCCTGCCGGCTGGGCTCGCGGCTGAATGGAGGGACAGTCATGACACGTTCGCTTCTGGCCGGCGCCTGCGCCTCGGCGGCAATCCTTCTGGCCCTGGCCGGCGCCAATGCGCAGACCGAGGCGCCGGCCACTCAGCAGGCGCCCGCGGCGTCCGACCAGCCGGCCGCCGGCCAGGGCGCCGCCGATCAGGGATCGGCTGACGACCAGGCCGCGTCGGACGAGGAAAAGCAGGGCCCGATCGCCTTCGAAGGCGGGCAGTTCACCATCACGCAGCAGGAACAATATGGCGAGAAGGTGCTGGCCTATGACGGCAAGCAGCTCGCCAGCAATTACGACGTCTTTTTCGAGAAGATCGTCGAGGTCGGCGGCATCAAGGTGGCGCTGTTCGATGTCGGCGACGGCGGCAATCAATGCGGCCCGGCGAGCGTGATCGCCTGGAAGACGGAGGGCGGCGAGATCCAGACCGTCACCGTCGAGCAGGACGAGTGCGGCGCGCCGCCGGTCGCGGTTTCCGACAGCGCCATCTATTACGTGCCCTATCTGCTGCCGGGAGAGACGAGGCCGGCGCTGCAATGGTCGCCGACCGGCGGGCTGACGACGTCCGGCAACCTCACCTACACGCCGGAATCCGGCACCGACTGGAAGGATGTCGATCCGTCGAAATACGACAACATCATCGACGCCTTCCACAACGAGGCCGTCTACAAGGCGGCCGAGGCGCTGCTGGGCAAGGACATGCCCGACGTGGCGACCAGCCTGCTGGTCGGCGGCGGCACCGAAAAGACGGCGTCGGGCGCCTTCTACGCCAGCGGCTGCGTGCCGCATGACTGCGGCGGCAATGACGGCTTCATGGCGGTCGACCCGGCAAAGCATCAGGTCTATTTCGCCCGCCGCGGCGACAATGGCGAGCCGCAAGCCTGGCCCGACGTCAAGAGCTGGCCGGCGGATATCAAGAAGGCGCTGGACGAGGCGCAGGGGTCGGGGAATTAGGGTTTTTCGCGAGGCGCGACGACCGCGGCTTCGTCATCCACGGGCGGAGCGACGCGCAGCGGAGCGCAGACCCGAGGATCCATGCCGTGACCGTTGTCGTAGAGTGCATCCGAGCAGAATTCTGCACCGTTCGCGGCGCTTCGGCGTAACGGCATGGATTCCAGGGTCTGCGCGCGTCGCTTCGCTCCTTGCTCCGCCCTGGAATGACGACCGGAGGGAGATTGCGGCCAATCTCCAACGTTGCGCTTGGCGTTCTTGACAACAGTCCGCCCGGCTTGGCCCACGACCGCTCCGCGCTTCTCCTGCTAAATGCATGCCAACAACCTGACGAGGCACGCCATGCGCAAGCTCATCTCCACCGGTTCGCCCTTCGAGAAAACCGCCGGCTATTCGCGCGCCGTGGTGCAGGGCGACTGGTGTTTCGTGTCGGGAACGACCGGCTACGACTATGCCACCATGACCATGCCGGAGACGGTCGAGGCGCAGACGCGCAATTGCCTCGCCACCATCGCCAAGGCGCTTGCCGACGGCGGCTTCGACATGGCCGATGTGGTGCGGGCGCATTACTACATCACCGACCACGCCTATGTTGACGTCGTCTTCCCGATCCTCGGCGAGGCGTTCGGCGACATTCGTCCGGCGGCGACGATGATCGTTTGCCAGCTCAACAAGCCGGAGATGAAGATCGAGATCGAGGTGACGGCGCTCAGGCGAACGGCGTGATGCCTGTCGCGCCAAAGCGTGAACTGCCGGGACGACATGGATAAATCGAGGATCGGCGCATGGTGAAGGTCAGGCGCATTGTCGCCAACATCGAAACGCCAGACGTCGCGGCGGCGAAACGCTTCTATCAGGACGTTCTCGGCCTCGACGTGCTGATGGATCAAGGCTGGATCGCAACCTACGGTTCCGGGGAAACGATGCAGGTGCAGATGAGCTTCATGGCGCAAGGCGGCTCGGGCACTCGGGTGCCCGACCTCTCGATCGAGGTCGACGACGTCGATGACGCGCTCGACCGCATGCGCAAGGCGAGCTTTACCATCGAATATGGTCCGGCCGACGAGCCCTGGGGCGTGCGGCGCTTCTATGTGCGCGACCCGTTCGGGCGGCTGGTCAATATTCTCTCGCACCGGTGAGGGCTTAAGGGTCTCTTGCGAGACGCCGGCGGGACAGCGCCCCCGTCTGGCCTGCCGGCCATCTCCCCACAAGGGGGGAGATCAGCAGCTTCGGCGGCCCACCCCTCTTTCAACGTTGGAGATTGGCGAAGGCCGACGCGACATCCAATCTCCCCCCAAGTGGGGGAGATGGCCGGCAGGCCAGAGGGGGGCGCGAAGGATCACGGCGATTGATGTTTCGCAGCAGTCATCCCCTTGCGCCGCAACCGCTTGGCGTTTAGCAAGGCCGCGGTTCAATTCTCTCACCGGACGGTTCTCCATGGCTTCGAAAAATCTCTTCCTGCTCGCCGGCGACGGCATCGGCCCCGAGGCCATGGCCGAGGTGAAGAAGCTGATCAAGGCCATGAACGACAAGCTCGGCAGCGGCTTTGCCACCGACGAGGGGCTGGTCGGCGGCTGCGCCTATGATGCGCATGGTGCGGCGATCTCCGATGCCGACATGGAAAAGGCAATGGCGGCGGATGCGGTGCTGTTCGGCGCCGTCGGCGGGCCGAAATGGGACAAGGTGCCTTACGAGGTACGCCCCGAGGCCGGGCTTTTGCGCCTGCGCAAGGATATGGAACTGTTCGCCAATCTGCGTCCGGCGATCTGCTATCCGGCGGTCGCGGCGTCCTCGTCGCTCAAGCAGGAGGTGGTCGAGGGTCTCGACATTTTGATCGTGCGCGAGCTCACCGGCGGCGTCTATTTTGGTGAGCCGAAGCAGATCATCGATCTCGGCAACGGCCAGAAGCGCGGCATCGACACCCAGGTCTACGACACGTTCGAGATCGAGCGCATCTCGGGCGTCGCCTTCGAGCTGGCGCGCACGCGCCGGAACCACGTCACCTCGATGGAAAAGCGCAACGTCATGAAGTCGGGCGTGCTGTGGAACGAGGTGGTCAGCCAGACGCACAAGGCCAAATACAGCGACGTCAAGCTCGACCACATGCTGGCCGACGCCGGCGGCATGCAGTTGGTGCGCTGGCCGAAGCAGTTCGACGTCATCGTCACCGACAACCTGTTCGGCGACATGCTTTCCGACATCGCCGCCATGCTCACCGGCTCGATCGGCATGCTGCCTTCGGCCTCGCTCGGCGCACCGGATGTGAAGACCAAGAAGCGCAAGGCGCTCTACGAGCCGGTGCACGGCTCTGCGCCCGACATCGCCGGCAAGGGCATCGCCAATCCGATCGCGATGATCGCGTCCTTCGCCATGTGCCTGCGCTATTCCTTCGGCATGGTGGCCGAGGCCGACAAGCTCGAAGCTGCAATCGCCGCCGTGCTCGACGACGGGCTGCGCACCAAGGACATCATGTCGGAAGGCATGAGAGAGGTCGGCACGGTCGAGATGGGCGACGCCATCATCGCCAAGTTCCTGGGCTGACCCAAATGTCAGTTGGGGTGGCGGTCGACGTCCGCTGGGCGACGACCGAAGACGCCGAGGCGCTCGCCACCGTGCTTTGCGAGATGGCGGCGCACTATCGGCAGTCGCCGCTCGATCATGGCCGGGCGACGGCCGCGGCGAGGCGGTGGCTCGGCGACGAAAGCCCGGCCTATCCGCATTTCGCGCTGGCCTTCGCGGGGCGCGAGGTGGCCGGCTTTGCTTCGGTCGCGATTGCGCATCCCGGCATCGATCTCGAACGGCTGATGTTCCTGAAAGACCTGTTCGTGCGCGACAGCGCCCGCAACAAGGGCGTCGGCCAGGCGCTGGTCAGTTTTCTTGCAGGCCATTGCCTCGACAAGGGCATCGGCCGCATCGACCTCACCACCGAGGACTGGAACGAGGGCGCGCTGCGCTTCTACGCCCGGCTCGGCGCCGAGCGCCATGGCCAGAAGATCTTCCTCAGGCTGTCGAAACCAGCGCTCGCGAGGATCGCTAGAGCCTGACGCCGGCCGGCATCGGCCCCCACTTGTTGTCGCCGTATTGAGACGGAGCAAGCCCGAAAAACAGAAAGGCCACGGTCCCCAAAGCCGGAGTGTAGCAAAGCAAGACAAGCCAGCCGGTCAGACCGATGTCATGCAGACGCCGCACGACGACCGCGATCGACGGCAGGATCGCTACCAGCACGAAAAGCAGGACTGGAATGTAGCCGATCGAGGTTCCCGGACCGTCATCGAAACCGCTGATCGCCAGGTTGAGCAGAATGCCGAAGCCGAACAGCGCAACGAGCACGACGTTGAGCCAGAGATAGAACGCCCAAAACTCCTTGCGGCGGGCGCGACCGGTGAAATTGCGGTAGTCGTCGATGAGCGCGCGCAAGAAATAGCCCCACAGTCCCATCGATCTGGCGGAGCGGTTTTCGGCGGTGTGGCTGCGCTGCTGAAGATTGCCTTCCAAGGACGGCGCGGCAGGCTTCGCGGCGATGATATCATGCGCCGTTCCGTCATCCGGGGTGAACTCGACCAGCATGCCTCTGGTGACGGCCATATCCTGGGTCAGGTCGCCACGGCTGAAGATGTAACGCTTGCCGTCGACCCCGTTGATGTAGCCATAGTCGTGGTCGGCGTCGTAGTGAAACACTGCACCGCGCATCATTCCCCCCTCTTGCGTAGCACAGCAGAAACTATCTAAAGTTGTTCACCATTGCAATGTGCACGTTTTACGCTAGAGCCTGACTCCGGCCGGCATCGGCCCCCATTTGTTGTCGCCGGCCTGGGTGGGGATCAGCGCGAAGACGAGCGTGGCCAGTCCCCCGACATAGGGCACGAAGCAGAGGATCGCCAGCCAGCCGGTCAGGCCGAGATCGTGCAGGCGGCGCACGATAAGCACGACCCACGGCAGGAACGTCAGCAGCACGTAAAGACCGAAGAGGCCGAGCATGACGATCGGCGCGTCGCCGCCGCCCTCGACATCGCCTCGCGACAGGTCCACGGACAGCCCGACCCCGATGATGACGGCGAGGCCGATCGTCCAGAACAGGCAAAAGCCCCAGAACTCCTTGCGCCGGGCCCGGCCGGAGAAGTTGACGTAATTCGTCGTGAGGCCGCGCCAGAAATAGCTCCACAGTCCGGTGGATTCCACCATTCCGCTCTCGGCGTTGCGGCCGAAATGCGCCGGCGCCGCCGGTGCGCTGCCCGGCAACGGAACTGCTGCTGCTGGGGCTGGGCTGGTGCTTTCCGCCGGGCCGGGTGCGCGGGCGCGGACCGAAAAGATGTTGCTCGCCCGGTCACCGTTCGGCTGGAATTCGACCGCGTCGCCCCTTGCCAGCGCCATCTCGCGGCGCAGGTCCTCGCGCGCGAAGCTGTAGCGCCTGCCGTCGGCGCCGGTGATGAAACCGAAGCCCTGCTCCTGATCGTAGTGAAGAACCTCGCCGCGCATTGCCCATCCCCCGTTGCCGCGCATTTCCCAGACTGTTCAAAGTTGCGGCGGACCGCAAGAGGTATGCGATGAAGCGTCCGAACTTCGTCATCCACGGGCGGAGCGGGAGCGAAGCGGACGCGTAGACCCGAGGATCCATGCCGTGATCTCGCGCGAAGGGCAAAGGCGGTGCAGAACGAAGGCTTTTCTGCACCGCCGCAACGCTCGTAGGTAACGGCATGGATCCTATGGTCTGCGCTGCGTCGCTCCGCTCCTTGCTCCGCCATAGGATGACGAATGCGTGGTGGCTTCCGGTCGCGCTTCTGCCAACCTCGAAGGTTGCGATTTGCGACCGAAGGAGATGCAGTCCTCGCCGGGTCACCTTCCAACTTGATCGCGAACCTATGCCGGCCGCTTCTTCGCCTTTTTGTGCTTTGCCGGCTTGTCGAACTTCGCCTTGCCGGGCTTCTTCGCCCAGGGCTTTGACTCCGCCGTGCCGGCGGGCCGATGCTCGCTCGGCGCGCGCTTCTCGAACTTGGGCGCATTCTGGTCGAACGGCCGCTTGCCGCGATGCGGCTTCTTGTCGGGCCGTGGCGGCTGGTAGCCGGCCCTCGAAAGGTCCGGCGTGCCGTCCAGCCGCTTCACCGCAATGCTGCCCTGCAATTTGCGGTCGGGGCCGATCGCCGCGAGGAACCGGTCGGCCCAGTCGGCCGCGACCTGCACGAAGGTCTCCTCCGGCTGCATCTTGATGGCGCCGATCTCGCGCTTGGAGATGTTGCCGGTGCGGCACAGCATCGGGATCAGCCAGCGCGGTTCGGCATTCTGCCGGCGTCCCACCGACAGCGAGAACCAGACGCTGTCGCCGAAATCGTCGCGGCGGCCGGGTGCTTCGTCCCTGCGCGCGAACTTTTCTTTCGACGGCGCGAACGGCGCGACGTCGAGCAGGTCCTCGGGCGCCGAGCGGCTGCCGCGGCAGAGCCGCACGAAGGCTGCGGCCACCAGTTCGGCGCCATGCCGCTCGAGAAGCGCGGTTGCGAAGTCGCGCTCCTCGTCCTTCACCGGCTCGCCGAAAGCCGGATCAGCCAGGATGCGTTCGTCGTCGCGCCTCAGCACCTCGTCGGCCGAGGGCGGGCTCGCCCAGGTCGCGGTCAGGCCGGCATTGGCAAGCAGCCGCTCGGTGCGGCGGCGGGCGTTGCCCGGCACGATCAGCGCACTGACGCCTTTTCGTCCGGCGCGTCCCGTGCGGCCGCTGCGATGCAGCAGCGTCTCCGGATTGGTCGGCAGGTCGGCGTGGATGACCAGGTCGAGATTGGGCAGGTCGATGCCGCGCGCCGCCACGTCGGTGGCGATGCAGACCCTGGCGCGGCCGTCGCGCATCGCCTGCAGCGCGTGGCTGCGCTCGTTCTGGCTGAGCTCGCCGGAAAGCGCCACGACGGAGAAATTGCGGTTGTTGAAACGCGCGGTGAGATGGTTGACGGCGGCGCGGGTGTTGCAGAACACCATCGCGTTCTGTGCCTCGTAGTAGCGCAGCACGTTGATGATGGCGTTCTCGCGATCGGCCGGCGCGACGGAGAGCGCCCGGTATTCGATGTCGAGATGCTGCTTTTCCGCGCCGCCGGCGGAGATGCGCACGGCGTCGCGCTGGTAGCTCTTCGCCAGCGTGGCGATGGAGCGCGGCACGGTGGCGGAAAACATCAGCGTGCGCCGCTCGGCGGGCGCGGCGTCGAGGATGAATTCGAGGTCCTCGCGGAAGCCAAGGTCGAGCATCTCGTCGGCCTCGTCCAGCACCACGGCCTTCAGCGCCGACATGTCGAGCGCGCCGCGACTGATATGGTCGCGCAGCCGGCCGGGCGTGCCGACGACGATGTGGGCGCCACGCTCCAGCGCGCGCCGCTCGCCGCGCATGTCCATGCCGCCGACGCAGGACGCGATCGTCGCGCCGGTGAGTTCGTAGAGCCATTCCAGCTCGCGCCGCACCTGCAGCGCCAATTCCCGGGTCGGCGCCACGACCAGCCCGAGCGGCGCGCCGGCAGCGGCGAAGCGTTGCGCGCCGCCGAGCAGGCTCGGCGCCAGGGCAAGGCCGAAGGCGACGGTCTTGCCGGAGCCGGTTTGGGCCGAAACCAGTGCATCGGCCGCGCCCAGCCCTGGAGCCAGCACCGCTTTTTGCACCGCTGTCAGCTCGACATAGCCGCGGTTTTGCAGCGCCTCTGCAAGCGCAGGCACGATCGTTTCGAAACTGGACATCTTGTTCTTTCGGAATTCGGAGCTGCTATAGGCCCATCGATGGGCCAGTGCCGGCGGGCGCTGAAGCGCCGCAAGGCCAGACGGGTTGGGGGGTTCCTACTTCTTGCGACCGCCATTGTACAGGGCAAGCGGCGGCGCCTTTCCTTCTCCCCTTGTGGGAGAAGGTGGATCGGCGCGAAGCGCCGAGACGGATGAGGGGTGTTCCAGCGGAGTGAGACGTCGGGAAGCTGGAGTTCGATTCTTCGACACCGCGATCCTTCCAACACCCCTCATCCGGCCGCTTCGCGGCCACCTTCTCCCACAAGGGGAGAAGGGAGAGCGGCCCCGATTGACTCTTTTAGCAAAGCGCGTAAAAGCCGGCAGCGAACGGGATCGTCTTCGATGCGCGGCCATTTGGCTCTTCTTGCAGTCGATGCCCCCAGCCACGATGCAAGGCATCGGGCCGGGCATTTCGGCGCGTCCGCTCGTTCCAGCAAAACTACGGCCAAAACCACCACCAAAACGGTGTGATTCCCTTGGCCTAACCACCCTCTCCCGGGTTCGGCCCGGGGGACGGAACCCGCATGAGGCCGGCGGGTTTTCTCCAACAACCAAGCGGAGAGGGACAGGAGATCTTTATGAGTTTCAAGGTTGCGGTAGTCGGCGCCACGGGCAATGTGGGTCGCGAAATGCTCAACATTCTGGACGAGCGCGGCTTTCCGGCGAGCGAAGTGGTGGCGCTGGCCTCGCGGCGCAGCCAGGGCACCGAAGTGTCCTTCGGCGACCGCACGCTGAAGGTCAAGGCGCTCGACACGTATGACTTTTCCGACACCGACATCTGCGTCATGTCGGCCGGCGGCAACGTCTCCAAGGAATGGTCGCCCAAGATCGGCAAGCAGGGCTGCGTCGTCATCGATAATTCCTCGGCCTTCCGCTACGACCCGGACGTGCCGCTGATCGTGCCGGAAGTGAACCCGGACGCGGTCGAGCTGTTCTCGCGCAAGAACATCATCGCCAACCCGAACTGCTCGACGGCGCAGCTGGTGGTGGCGCTGAAGCCGCTGCATGACGTCGCCACCATCAAGCGCGTCGTCGTCGCCACCTACCAGTCGGTCTCCGGCGCCGGCAAGGAAGGCATGGACGAGCTGTTCACGCAGACGCGCGCGGTCTTCGTCGCCGACCAGGTCGACGTCAAGAAGTTCACCAAGCGCATCGCCTTCAACGTCATCCCGCATATCGACGTCTTCCTCGACGACGGCTTCACCAAGGAAGAGTGGAAGATGGTCGCCGAGACCAAGAAGATGCTCGATCCCAAGATCAAGCTGACGGCGACCTGCGTGCGCGTGCCGGTGTTCATCGGCCATTCGGAAGCGGTCAACATCGAGTTCGAGAAGCCGATCACGGCGGACGAGGCGCGCGAGATCCTGCGCGAGGCGCCGGGCTGCCAGGTCTTGGACAAGCGCGAGAACGGCGGCTACATCACGCCGCTCGAATCGGCCGGCGAGGACGCCACCTTCATCTCGCGCATCCGCGAGGATTCGACCGTCGACAACGGCCTGTCGATGTGGGTGGTCTCCGACAATCTGCGCAAGGGCGCGGCCCTCAATGCCGTGCAGATCGCCGAACTCCTGGTCGAGCGCGGCCTGATCCAGCCGAAGAAGAAGGCGGCTTAGTTTTCGCTCACGGGCCGCACCGCCGCTGCCGCGGCGGCCCTCCGCGGGGGCGCCGGACGACCGGCGGCCCGCGGTCGCGGGCTCGGCCTTCGGCCGTTGGGTTTTCGCTCACGCGACGTTGGCCGGCGGCGACGCCGAAGCTGCCAATCTCCCCCCTTGTGGGGGAGATGCCCGGCAGGGCAGAGGGGGGCGCTGTCCCTCCAGCCTGACAACAAATACTTGGAAGATCCTCCAAGAAGGCAGTTCCTGGCTCTATCGGATCTGCGCCGACGATGGCGATCCTTCGCGCCCCCCTCTGTCCTGCCGGACATCTCCCCCACAAGGGGGGAGATTGGCCGTCACAACGACCTTCGCCAACGCCAGCGAAGCATCATGCCTGGTTCTCCACTACCAGCTTTGCCAGTATCGCCATCGCCTCCTCCGCCCGCTCCGACGGGACGAACAGATGGTCATGATAGAAGGCCGAGACCGGATTGACGCCCATGCCGGCCGCGGCAAGGCGGGCCGTGATGGCTGCGAGGAAGCCAACCGCCTCCAGCGAGGAATGGATGTTCAGCGTGACCATCCGGCAGCGGAACGCGCCGGCGAGGCCGGCTGATTTCGCCGCGTCCTCCGTCACGATCAAGGTCAGGCCTTCCCGCTCGCGAAAGCTCATCACCGGATCGAGTCCGTCCGGCATGGCCACGCCCGGCGCCAGCGTCGCGAAGACATGGACGTCGGGCAGCAGTTGCGGCGTCATCGACGCCAACAGTCTTTGCAGGTCGGCCTCGCCGGTCATGGTGTCTCCTTCCCGTCCATGCATCCATTGAACCACGCGTTTGGGAAAAGTGCATCGACCCTTGTAGGATGGCCCCGCTCTCCCCCGTCCTTGGCTCGAAGCTGGCAAACGGCCAGGGGCTCGAACCAACTGGAGGGAACGCCAATGAGCATTTCAGCAACCGCGCCCGTCTCGAACGGCGCTTTGTGGACCGGGCGCGCGCTCAGCGCCATCGTGGTCCTGTTCATGATCTTCGACGGCGTCATCAAGCTGCCGCCGCTCTCAGTCGTCACCGAGACGATGGGGCAGCTCGGCTGGCCGGCCGATCCAAACATCGCGCGGCTGCTCGGCATCATCGGGCTGGTCTCGACCGCGCTTTATGCGCTGCCGCGCACGTCCGTGCTCGGCGCCATCCTGCTCACCGCCTATATGGGCGGCGCCATTTCCACGCATGTGCGCATCGGAAACCCGCTGTTCTCGCACACGCTGTTCGGCGTCTATCTCGGTGTTATGCTGTGGGGCGGGCTCTATCTGCGCGATGCCAGGGTGCGCGCGCTGATCCCGTTCAGCCGGTAAGTGGGAGGGGAACGATGCTTGCCACCATCCTCGTCATCCTCGTCGTCATTATCGCCGCCGTGCTCGTCCTTGCCGCGACGCGCCCCAACGATTTCGTCGTCAGCCGCTCCGCCAGCATCAGGGCGCCTGCGGAGGCGATCTTCCCGCTGATCAACGACTTCAAGAACTGGCCGCGCTGGTCGCCCTTCGAAAAGCTCGATCCGAACATGCAACGCACGCTTTCCGGCGCCGACAGCGGCAGAGGCGCGGCCTATGCCTGGGAAGGCAACAGCAAGGCCGGAAAGGGCCGCATGGAGATCACCAACTCGGTGCCGTCGTCGCTGGTCTCGCTGAAGCTCGACTTCGAAAGGCCGTTCCGGGCCAACAACACGGTCGACTTCACTTTGTCGCCTTCAGGCGACGGCACCAACGTCACCTGGTCGATGCGCGGCGCCCGGCCTTTCATCGCCAAGCTGATGGGCCTGTTCATGAATTTCGACGCGCTGATCGGCAAGGACTTCGAGGCCGGACTCGACAATCTGAAGCACGCCACCGAACGGTAAAAAGTTAACATCTACAACAACATAGCTGACAGTCGCGCAAGTTGCGCCGGCAATCTTCATTGCCCTCGGGATCAAATCAGCCGTCTGCGAGTTTAAGACATGGCGGCGAGGACGGCGATCCGCTTGAGAGAGGAACCGCAATGAAGAAAGCGATGGTCATTCTGGTGTTGGCGACGGCGCTCGGCGCTTGCTCGCAAACGGAAAAAGGCGCCGCGATCGGCGGTCTGGGCGGCGCGGCGGTCGGCGCCGCAGTCGCCAACGATCCGGTGCAGGGCGCGGTCGTCGGCGGCGCGGTCGGCGCGGTGGCGGGTGCTCTGATCGGCCACGCCAGCGAAAGCGGCCAGTGCCGGTATCGCGACCGCTATGGGCGTGTCTATATCGCGCGGTGTCCGGCAGGCTATTGAGGCGTCAAAAAGAAAACGGCGGGCTTTAGCCCGCCGTTTTTGCAAGTAGGGGAAAGCCGAAATTACTCGGCGGTGGCGGCTTCCGCCTCGGCGGGTGCCGCGGACGCGGCGGCAACGGCGGCGGCCGCGTCTTCCTGGGCCTTCTTCAGCAGGGCGGCGCGCTCCTGCGCCTTCTTGCCGGGCAGGGCCTTGGTCGGGTTCGAGCGGGCCGGACGCTTGGCGATGCCGGCTTCGTCGAGGAACCGCAGCACGCGGTCGGTCGGCTGGGCGCCGTGCGACAGCCAGTGCTTGACGCGGTCGGCGTCGACCTTGACGCGTTCGCCGTCCTTCGGCAGCAGCGGGTTCCACGAGCCGAGCGCCTCGATGAAACGGCCGTCGCGCGGCGAACGGGC
The DNA here is from genome assembly GCA_004963905.1 of Mesorhizobium sp. GTDB lineage: Bacteria > Pseudomonadota > Alphaproteobacteria > Rhizobiales > Rhizobiaceae > Mesorhizobium. The sequence goes on along the minus strand of SUGL01000061.1, from coordinate 9,326 downwards.
GTCGGCGACGACGACGTGGTAGTAGGGACGCTTCTTCGAGCCCGCGCGGGCCAGTCTGATCTTCAGTGCCATTCTTTATCTCCTAAAAGCTCTGATTTCGTTGATCGGGTTTGTGGCTTTCGTCTTGTGCAAGTCGCTGTCCCAAAACCGCTGCGCACTCTTGGGCGACATGCACTTGATTAGCCGGCTTTCGTCACGCCGTTGTTAGCGGCGATCTGTTCGTGGTGACGGATCACTTCGCGGATGACGAAGTTCAAGAACTTCTCCGCGAAATCCGGGTCGAGATGCGCATCCTTCGCCAGCTGGCGAAGGCGGGCGATCTGCTGCTGCTCGCGCGCCGGATCGGCCGGCGGCAGGCCATGCTCGGCCTTGAGCACGCCGACCGCCTTGGTGCAGCGGAAGCGCTCGGCCAGCATATGGATGAGGGCGGCGTCGATGTTGTCGATCGAAGCGCGGTAGCCGGCCAGAACAGCGCGTGCGTCGGCCATGTCCTTCTCCTCGTTCATCGCCCCCTCACTTCTTCTTGCCCATCACTTCTTTTTCCCAAGACCGGGCAGCCCGCCGCCGAGGCCGGGAAGACCCGGCAGCTTCATGCCGCCGGGCAGGCCCGGCAGGCCCTTGCCGAGACCGGCTGCCTGGGCCTGTTTCTGCAGGGCTTCGAGCTGCTTCGGATCCATCTTGGAAAGATCCGGCATGCCACCGCCAGGCATCATGCCGCCGAGGCCCATCTTCGAGGCGAGGCCACCCATCATGCCGCGCATCAGGCCGCCGCCTTTGCCCTTGCCGCCCATCGCCTTCATCATGTCGGCCATGCCGCGGTGCATCTTGAGCAACTTGTTGATCTCGGCCGCGTCGGTGCCGGAGCCGGCGGCGATGCGCTTCTTGCGCGAATGCTTCAGGATGTCGGGGTTCGCCCGCTCGGCCTTGGTCATCGAGGAGATGATGGCGAGCTGGCGGCGGAACATCTTGTCGTCGAAGCCGGCCGCGGCAAGCTGGTCCTTCATCTTGCCCATGCCCGGCATCATGCCCATGATGCCGCCCATGCCGCCCATTTTCGACATCTGCTGAAGCTGCTGGGCCAAGTCGTTCAGGTCGAACTTGCCCGACTGCATCTTCTTGGCCATCGCCGCCGCCTGCTCGGCGTCGATCGTCTCGGCGGCCTTCTCGACCAGGCTGACGATGTCGCCCATGCCGAGGATACGGTCGGCGATGCGCTTGGGGTGGAATTCCTCCAGCCCGTCCATCTTTTCGCCGGTGCCGATCAGCTTGATCGGCTTGCCGGTGACGGCGCGCATCGAAAGCGCGGCGCCGCCGCGGCCGTCGCCGTCCATGCGGGTGAGCACCAGGCCGGTGATGCCGACACGCTCGTCGAAGCTTTTCGCCAGGTTGACGGCGTCCTGGCCGGTCAGCGAGTCGGCGACCAGCAGGATCTCGTGCGGCGACGACACCTTCTTGATGTCGGCCATCTCGACCATCAGCGGCTCGTCGATATGGGTGCGGCCGGCGGTGTCGAGGATGACGACGTCATGGCCGCCAAGCTTTGCCGCCTGCACGGCGCGCCTGGCGATGTCGACCGGGCTCTGGCCGCCGATGATCGGCAAGGTCGCCACCTTGGTCTGCTCGCCGAGCTGGCGCAGCTGCTCCTGCGCGGCGGGGCGCCGCGTGTCGAGCGAGGCCATCAGGACCTTCTTGTTCTGGCGCTCGGTCAGCCGCTTGGCGATCTTGGCCGAGGTGGTCGTCTTGCCGGAGCCCTGCAGGCCGACCATCATCACGACGACGGGCGCCGGCGCGTTGAGGTCGATGGCGACGCCTTCGGCGCCGAGCATCTCGACCAGCTCGTCATGGACGATCTTGACGACCATCTGCCCGGGCTTGATCGACTTCAGCACAGCGGCGCCGACCGCCTTCTCGCGCACCTTGTCGGTGAAGGAACGCACCACCTCCAGCGCGACGTCGGCCTCGAGCAGCGCGCGGCGCACCTCGCGCAGCGCCGCCGAGACATCCGCCTCGGACAGCGCGCCGCGGCCGGTCAGGCCGTTCAGGATGGAGCCAAGGCGCTCCTGGAGGGATTCAAACATTCTTCTTCCTTTTCTCTGGCACCCGTGGATGCCCGAGAGGTAGTGCGTTCGCGTCGGGTCGCCAAGCAAAAGCGCAAAGCCAAAAAACACCCGGGGGCGCATCGCGCTGCCGGGTGTTGGCCTCCAGGATCGGTTTACAGCTCCTGCCTCGAAGAGGCGTCGGCGTCCTGGTCGGCTTTCGCGGAGGGTCTCGTCGCGGAATTCGTGCGCGTCTAGACAGGAAATCGGCGGCAGAGTCAAGATGCGACGGTCATTCCCGGCCGCCAGCCTTAGGCGTTTCGCTTGAAGGTTCCGATAGATAATGATGGCCTGAATTGCCGCTCAGGCTCATATCCGAAAACGCTTCGCAGCCCGAGACTTGGAATTTCGCGCCTCCCTTCGCCATCGTCCCTCCTGTTCGCCTTGCCAAGTCCCCGATTGCGATCCTGGACCGATGTTGACAATGACCGGTCCGTGACGCAACTGAGCCGGTTTGCGAAAGAGGATGGTGGGCAAGATCCATGCGAATAACGCTTGTTCTAATGGGAGCCATTCCCGGCAGAGGCTATGCCGGTATTGAACGGCAGGTTGAATGGCTAGCGACGGATCTGGTTCGCCTGGGCCATAAAGTGGTGATCATAGGAGCGCCGGGGTCAAGCCATCCATGCTGCGAGGTGCGGCACGCCTCGACCGACACCGAAGCGATAGCGGCGATACCCGATGATACGCAGATCGTCCACACCCATAGTTGGCCGCTCGATCCGGGCCGGCCTGTCCTGAACACGATGCGCGAAATCCGGCCGAGCCTGCCTGCCGTGCCGAACTGGAGCTTTATCAGTGCCAACCACGCGCGCTTCTATGGCCACAAGACCTTCGTCTACAATGGTTTTCCCGTCGACAAATATCGGCTCTCGGCGTCAAAGAACCGCAATCTTCTTTTCCTCGCAGGCATCGCGCGATCAAGCAAGGGACTAAGCCGAGCGGTGGAACTTGCCAAAAAGTTCGACTTCGATCTCGACATCGCCGGCGGGTCACGCTGGAAACTGCTCGGACGCAGTCAAGCGCGCCGCGATCGCGTGTTCCTCAGAACCCTCGGCAGCCGCTACCGGTTCCACGGCATCGTCGATGGCGAGTTAAAGTTGCGCCTACTTGGAGATGCAAGAGCCTTTCTCAACCCGATCGCATGGGAGGAACCCTTCGGCAACGCACCGGTGGAAGCCATGCTTTGCGGCACGCCGGTGTTGACAACGCCGCGTGGCGCTTTGCCGGAGACAGTCGATGCAGACAGCGGACGTTTCTTCCAGACCGATGAAGAATTCGCCGCTGCGCTTGAGGAAGTCCAGGGTCTTACGCCTCAACGATGTCGTGATTCCGCCGCTACGAGGTTTCCAATCCAGAAAACGGCAATGGGCTATCTTGACCTCTACACACGGATACTTGACGGCGAAGCACTGTCTTGAGGGTCAGCGCGTCTCCAGGGGCTTCGGCCGGGCATGCACGCTGATCAACGAGTTTTTGCTCGATCCGGGCCGCCAAGCTTCGAATCCGGCGGCCCGACCTTCAGGGGCGAGCGGCGATGCAAAAGCAGAAGCATCGTCAGCAGCGTGCTCGCGATGCCGATCGCGGCGATGAGAGCGGCGTCCCAATTCGTCCAGCCGGGGCCTTCGAGCGGCTTGGCGTTGAACAGGGCGAAGGAATTGTAACCTTGCTGGTGCGAGATCAGCAGAAAGCCGGTCAGGTTGTTGCCGAGATGGGCGCCGAAAGCGGCTCCCAGATTACCGGTCACATAGACCAGCAGCGTCAGCAGCAGCGCGAAGGCGGCGATCGAGACCAGCACGCAGGCATTGATGGCCAGCGTCGAGGCCGGGCTCCAATGCAGCGCGGTGAACAGAAGCCCAGGCAGCACGGCCCAGATCAGCGGGCTGCCAAACCGGCTGGCGAGGCCGCGCAGCAGGTAGCCGCGGAACAAAGCCTCTTCCGAGGAGGTCTGCAGAAAGGCGAGCGGCACGATCGCCACGAGGGAGAGCAGCCAGGACGAGAACGCCATCGATCCACGGGCGATCTCCGGCTGCAGAAAATAGAGCAGGACCTCCGAGAACAACGAGGTGATCAGAACCGCAATCAGGCCCTTGAGAAAACCGCCGCGCGAGATGCGGCGATCGGCGCCGATCAGCGCCGAGAGCGGCTCGCCATGCACGAAGCGCATCGCCGCCCAAAGACCGATCCAGATGCCGGCAAACGACGCCAGCGCGGTGAGGATGCCGACGGGCGAGGCCAGGAAATCCTGGATCGGCTGTCCGGTCGCCGGACCGGGAAGTCGCAAGACGATGAAGGCGTAGGTGCCGGCGACGAGTACGACAAGTGTCACGGCGAGCCAGAGGACAACGACGATCCCCGTTCCCATGAGGAGCCGGAGCAAGGTGGTTTTCCGGTTGGGCGAGCGCCGGTAGCGCTCGAAGGCGGTACTGTCGATGATCACGCGGGTCCCCTGCCGGACACTTTCGGGTCGCATGATCTAGGAGATCGGCGGTTTTGGCGCAATCGTCTCGCGCTAGGATCTTTCGCATAACCGTCGACGCCAAAATCGTATCATACCGAGATACGGTTCTATCGACATTGGCTACGTATCGTTATATGATACGTCCGACGGAGACACTCGGTGATACGCTCATTTAGGAACAAGACAACGGAGGCGGTTTCGGAGGGGAAATCTCCGAAGGGTTTTCCTTCAGACCTTGTTCGCGCAGCACAACGCAAGCTGTTCATGTTGGACAATGCCGACGAGCTGGCCGATTTGAGAACCCCGCCCGGCAACCGGCTTGAAGCACTGAAGGGTGATCGTGCCGGCCAGCACTCGATCCGGGTCAATGACCAGTTCCGTATCTGCTTCCGATGGGTGGAGGGGAATGCCGAGGACGTGGAGATCACTGACTATCACTAGGGCATGTGCCCCAACCAGAAAGGAAATGAGGATGGCAGCCAACATCTTCCCGCCTATCCACCCGGGCGAGATCCTTCGCGAGGAGTATCTGATCCCGCTTGGACTGAAGCCCTACTCTCTTGCAAAGATGCTGCATGTGCCCCGCACCCGCATCGAGCGTTTGGTGAATGAAGCGACGCCGGTAACGCCGGACACCGCGCTTCGCCTCGCCAAGTATTTCGGCACGACGCCACGGTTCTGGATGAACATGCAGGCAAGCTATGACCTCGCAGTGGAGGGCAAGGCAAAGAAAGCCGAAATCGACGCCATCGAGCAGATGCGGGCAGCCTGACCCGGCGCTGGCATTTTTCAAAAGAGCGGTCGCCCCATTTCTGGGCGGCCGCCGTCCGAATCACATGTGATCAGCGCATCACATAGACGATGCGGCGCGTGCCGGGATCCACCAGCGCCGGCTGGTTGTTCACATAGACGTAGCGATAGTTGTAGTCCGGGATCTCGCGCAATTCGACCGTGTCGGGCAGGACCGCGCCGGTCACCACTTCGCCCTCGAGATAGACCGGGTCGACCCGATGCGTGGTGACGTAGGTGCCCACTTCTGCCGGCGGCCTGGCGATCGGATCAACCGGATCGCTCGCAACGATGGCGCCGGTGTAGTCGTCCTGCGAATAGACGTCGTCGGCCGGCGGCGACACGACGGCGATGTCGGCATCGGCCGGCCGGCGCGTGAGCACCACGCGGCTGCCGCCGAAGTCGCCCGTCACATAATCGGAATAGACCCAGCCGTTGCCGCCGGCCTCGGCGATGGTGCACCATTTGCTGTTTGCGATGCAGCCCCTGAGCGTAGCCGTCTGGCCGGCCGCCAGCACGCCGATCACAGGATATTGCGGGCCCGGGCCGGCGCGGACGTTCAGATCCGTCAACGCCGAGACCGGCGTGTCGGCAAGGGCCGCACCCGACATGGCGAGCAGCGCACCGGCAAGCGCCGGAAACAATACGCTTTTCATGGCTTTTCTCCGTTTTCAACGCTCCCTCGGGCTCGAAAACGAAACCAGGCCTTATGCGTTCCGGCTAAAGCGCTTGTCGTCCGCTCACGAATTGTTCCATGTCCTGCAGCATCTTGGGCGCGGATGAGCCAATCTCGCCATAATAAATGCTTGATCGTGGGCAAATTCCCCGGCATTCGCCAGCATTGAAGCGCCGCGCGGTCCCTCGTGGGCGGTGACAATCGGGCGTTTCGCTGGCAGATTTGCAACCGGGACGTGATTCAGGCAACCAGGAGAACGACATGGCATTTTTTGCCAAGGGAAGGATTTTCATGGCCGCTGTTGTGGCGGCATTTGGGCTGGCGACGGCCGCGCAGGCGGCGGCCAGCTGCGGCAAGAACGGCGCTGGCTTCGATGCCTGGAAGCAGCAGTTTGCGGCGGAAGCACAGGCCGAGGGCGTGGGGCAGAGGGGTCTGTCCGCGCTGGCCGGCGCCACTTACGCAACGAGGACGATCGCCGCCGACCGCGCCATCCACAAGGCTTTCAGCGGCTCGGTGGAGGCGTTCATGAAGCGCCGGGGCGGGGCTGCGATCATTTCCAGGGGCCGTGCGCTGAAGAAGCAGAACGCGGCGATGTTCGACAGGATCGAACAGACCTACGGCGTGCCTCCGGGCGTGCTGCTCGCCATCTGGGGCATGGAGACCGGCTTCGGTGCGTCCATGGGCAACCAGAACACGGTCTCCGCCATCTTGACGCTGGCCTATGATTGCCGCCGCCCGGACTATTTTACCCCTCATGCCATCGCGGCGCTGAAGCTGGTCGATCGCGGCGCGCTGAGCGCCTCCTCGGTGGGCGCCATGCATGGCGAGATCGGCCACACCCAGTTCCTGCCCGGAAACGTCTTGAAGTACGGCGTCGGCAGCGGAAATCTGCGCGACCGGAACACCGCGCTCGCCTCCACCGCCAACTTCCTCAAAGGCCATGGCTGGCGGGCCGGCGCGAGCTATGAGGCGAATATGGGCGCGATCGCCGGCTGGAATTCGGCCAGCGTCTACCAGCAGGCCATCGCCCGCATCGCCGAGGCGATCGACGCCGACTGATCGAAGTACGCCCATTCCAACGAAAAGCCCGGCTCGAGCCGGGCTTTTTTGTTACGAAGCAAGAGTCAAAACCCAACCACGGAACGACCAGGTCCGATCTCATCACCAAACTCTCAATCATTCGCGTAGCCGCTCAATGGACATTTCCGGGAAGCGGGAATCTGGAAGGTACCGGTAGTGCCGTTGCAGGTACGGAACTTGGAGTTCCTCGGCATTGAAGGAGCCGCCTTTGGCCTGCCCTCGATCACTGTCGGGACTCCGGCGGCTTGCGAGTAGCTGCCGCCTAAGGGGCATTTCTCGGAAGCGGAAACCTCGAAGGAGCCGGTAATAACATTTGAGCAGGCGCGGAACTTAGAGTTCCGCGGCGCCGGTGTGGGCGCAGCAGCCGCCTTTGACTTGCCCTTGATGACCAACCAGATTTCGGTGGGTTGGCCGAGCTGCAGCCTGTTTATGTCGGAGTAGCTGATGCGGCCGCTGCGTATCCCTTCGGCAAGGCGCTGGCAGAACAGGGCAGGCATGCGTTCCAGCGATACGCCCATGAAAGAGGCGGTATCGTGCTTTGACGTGATGTTCCATGCTTGGACGGCCGAGACGCATTTGTCCAAATTCGGCTTCGGGTCGCGCTTCGCGTCCGCCTGTGCGGGTTGGCACGCCGTGGCAGCGACGACCGCCGCTAGCAGTAGAGAAATACCGTTTTTCAAAGTTAAGCCCCCAATCCCGCGAGGGAGCCTAAATGAAGTCGCCGAAAGGTCAACAGGCACCCTCTCTCGGCGAGTAACGTCGACTACATTAGAAATACCAAATAAGAACCCGGCGCAGGCGCCGGGTTACTCATGGTAGCCTTTCTAAGATCATCCCTTGCGGTTTCTTGCCGCGAGCGTCCGCAGCCGAAGTCCGTTCAGCCGGATAAAGCCTTCGGCGTCCTTCTGGTCGTACGCGCCGCGGTCGTCCTCGAAGGTGACCAGCGCGTCGGAATAGAGCGTCTTCTTCGACTTGCGGCCGGTGACGATGACATTGCCCTTGTAGAGCTTCAGCCGCACCGTGCCCTCGACGTCTTCCTGGCTCTTGTCGATCATCGCCTGCAGCATCACGCGCTCGGGCGAGAACCAGAAGCCGTTGTAGATGAGCTCGGCATAGCGCGGCATGAACTCGTCCTTGAGGTGGGCGGCGCCACGATCGAGCGTGATCGATTCGATCGCCCGGTGGGCCGCGAGCAGGATGGTGCCGCCGGGGGTCTCGTAGACGCCGCGCGACTTCATGCCGACGAAACGGTTCTCGACCAGGTCGAGCCGTCCGATGCCGTTGTCGCGGCCGAGGTCGTTGAGCGCAGCCAGCATGGTGGCCGGCGACAGCTTCTTGCCATTGAGCGCGACCGGATCGCCCTTGAGGAACTCGATCTCGATCTCGGTGACGACGTCGGGCGCATCCATCGGCGAGACGGTGCGCTGGTGGACGAATTCCGGCGGCTCGCTCCACGGGTCTTCCAGCACCTTGCCCTCGGAAGACGAGTGCAGAAGGTTGGCGTCGACCGAGAAGGGGGCATCGCCGCGCTTGTCCTTCGGCACCGGGATCTGGTGCTGCTCGGCGAAGTTGATCAGATCGGTGCGCGACTTGAACGACCAGTCGCGCCAAGGCGCGATGACCTTGATGTCGGGGTTCAGCGCGTAGGCGGAAAGCTCGAAGCGGACCTGGTCGTTGCCCTTGCCGGTCGCGCCATGCGCAATCGCGTCGGCGCCGGTTTCCTTGGCGATCTCGACCAGATGCTTGGAGATCAATGGCCGGGCGATCGAGGTGCCGAGCAGGTAGGTGCCTTCATAGACCGCGTTTGCGCGGAACATCGGAAAAACGAAGTCGGAAACGAATTCCTCGCGCACGTCGACGATGCGGATATCCTTGATGCCCATCATCTCGGCCTTGCGGCGCGCCGGTTCCAGCTCGCCGCCCTGGCCGAGGTCGGCGGTGAAGGTGACGACCTCGGCGCCGAGCTCGGTCTGCAGCCATTTCAGGATGATGGAGGTGTCGAGGCCGCCGGAATAGGCGAGCACGACTTTCTTCACGTCTTTGATCTTGGACATTTTGGCGGTTCCGCGGAAAGTTTTGTGGGCGAGGTATCACGGGGCTTCCGCGCGATGCAAGAGATGACGGCGCGATATGGTTGCAGAGGCTGCAGTTGGAAATCTTGGGGCGTTTGCGCCGCCCCTCATCTGGCTGCCGCCATCTTCTCCCCGTGAACGGGGAGAAGGGC
>SUGL01000060.1 GCA_004963905.1 Mesorhizobium sp. | reverse complement strand
GAAAGGTGGCGCTGCGAAGCAGCGACGGATTGGGGGAACCACGTGGCAATCAAGCTTCGGCCTGATCAGTCGCGCCGGTCACAGAAGATGTCCGCAGGCCGTAACCAAATTTGGGGGAGATCAGCTAACTACTCCAGCCCGGCGAAGCTCTCTTCTTCTTCCAGCACCTCAACCCCACCCAGCCGGAACGGCGCGAAGGATGCGCGGTGCAGTCTTGCCACCGGGCCATGCGCTTCGATCGCGATCCTGTGCCGGACCGTCGCATAGCCCATATGCACCTCGAAGCCGTAGTGCTCATGATGGCCGCCGCAGCCGCACATCATCCGGTCGCGCATCACCTTGGCGACGATCGAGGCGGCGGCGATCGACTGCGAGCGCTGGTCGCCCTTGATCAGCGCGCGGCCCTCGCAGGCGAGCCCTGGCGGCACGTCGCGGCCGTCGGCCAAAGCCAGCTTCGGCTGCAGTGACAGGCCAGCGGCGGCGCGGCGCATCGCTTCCAGGCTGGCCTTCAAAATGTTGCTGTTGTCGATGCCTTCGGCGCTGATCGAGGCCATCGAGACGCTGAGCGCCGAGCCCAGGATTTTCAGGAACAGCGCCTCACGCTGCAGGTGGGTGAGGCGCTTGGAATCATCGAGGCCTTCGGGAATGTTGGCGGGGTCGAGCACGACGGCTGCCGCCACAACCGGACCGGCGAGCGGCCCGCGGCCCGCCTCGTCCATGCCAGCGACCGGCCAAAGCCCCTCGGCCATCGCCTTCGTCTCGATGGAGAAGTCGGGCTTCTCGACCATTTCAAACAGAAGCGGAGAATCGGAACGCGCGCGAGCCATGGTGCGGCGAGGTTCGCATCGGCTCCGATTCTCCGCAAGTCCCTCCGGGTCGGATGGGGCGTCGGACCGGGAGGGCACCGTCTCACGGCCGGGGGACTGGGCCGGACGGGATCCTTGAGCAATTCCAGGAAAAGTGCGTCACGATTTTTCGTCAAAAATGTCGTAGAACCAAATGCTTAGGTGGTATCTTGCTTTCGCAGCCGGCGCCAACTTCACAGCAGCATCAGCTGCTCGCCGGCGCCGGAGCCTGCGACGAATTGATCGGTCCGAAGCTGCCGCCGCTCGACGTTGAGACCGAGCCGCTTGGCGGCGATCTCGAAGCGCCGGCCGATCTGCCACGCATACGGACCGGCGCCCTTCATGCGCTTGCCCCATTCCGAATCGTAATCCTTGCCGTCGCGCATCGATCGGATCAGCGACATCACATGCCGGTAGCGGTCCGGATAATGGCGCAGCAGCCAGTCCTTGAAGATCGGCGCCACTTCGAGAGGCAGGCGCAGCACAACATAGCCCGCTTCCCTGGCGCCGGCGGCGCGCGCCGAATCGAGGATGCGCTCCAGTTCCGGATCGTTGAGGCCCGGAATGATCGGCGCCACCATCACCGAGGCGGGGACGCCGGCATCCGAAAGCTGCCTTATAGCCTCCAGCCGCTTCGTCGGCGTAGAGGCGCGCGGCTCCATGGTGCGCGCCAGCATGCGGTCGAGCGTCGTCACCGACAGCGCCACCTTGGCGAGGCCGCGTTCGGCCATGCGCGACAGGATGTCGATGTCGCGCGTCACCAGCGCCGACTTGGTGACGATACCGACCGGATGGCCGCGCGCCTCCAACACCTCCAGGATCTCGCGCATGATGCGATACTGCTTCTCGATCGGCTGGTAGGGATCGGTGTTGGTGCCGATGGCAATGGTGCGCGGCTGGTAGCCGGGCTTCGACAATTCCCTGTCCAGCATGCGTGCTGCATCTGGCTTGGCGAACAGCTTCGATTCGAAATCGAGTCCCGGCGACAAGCCCATGAAGGCATGTGTCGGCCTGGCGAAGCAGTAGACGCAGCCATGCTCGCAGCCGCGGTAGGGATTGATCGAACGGTCGAAGGAAATGTCCGGCGATTCGTTGCGGGTGATGATGGTGCGCGGCTTCTCGACCTGCACCTCCGTCTTGAACGGCGGCAGCTCTTCCAGCGAGTTCCAGCCGTCGTCGAACACATGCCGGCTGACCGGCTCGAACCGGCCGGACGGATTGATGCCGGCGGAGCGCCCTCGGTTGCGGTCGGGGCGGATGCGCATGCCGCTCTGCTCGATCATGGCATTGGCCATCTCGGCCCTGCCTGCTCCGAAGGCGGCAATGTCGGCGCGGACGATCTGTTCCATTTTCGCCCTCTCCCAAGGACTGTCGGCAGGATGTCGAATCGCTCTGTTCATGAAACTATTCCTATTTCGCCGATGAGAACAAAGCAAGAACTTTTTCCACTGGGACGCGCAACTGGCGCAGCGCCCGGCTTTCGGCTATTCGGCTAAGAATGCTCAGCGTTCTCATCGAGACCAAGAACGACGAAGAGGGTCTTGCCCGCACGCTCGCCTCGCTGATCGGCGGCGCGGTCGAGGGCGTCGTGCGCGACGTGATCGTCTGCGACACCGGCTCGACCGACCAGACGCATCGAGTAGCAGAGCATGCCGGCTGCCACTATGTGGCCGGCGGCATTGCCGCCGGTATCGGCCAGGCCAAGGGCGATTGGCTGCTGCTGCTCGAGCCCGGCGCGCGGCTGGCAGAAGGCTGGATCGAGGAGGTCGCGGCCCACACGGCAAGGCAGACCATGCCCGCGCGCTTCTCACGCGCCCGCGGCAATCGCACACCGTTCCTGGCCCGTGTGTTTTCGGGCAGTCGTGCGCTGGCCGAAGGTCTCGTCATCAGCAAGCGCCAGGCCGCGGCTCTGGCGAAGGGCGCGCGCAGCGCCGAAGCCCTGGCGCGTGGCCTGGCTACCAGAAGGCTCAACGCCGAAATCTGGATCGCGCCGCCGAAGTGATGCAGGCGCCCGCACGAAGAAAGCCGGGCAGCAAATTTCAGTCATTGCTTTATTGTACATTGCACAAAATTGAGGGCGAGGTTAGCATCCCGGCATGCGGGACAATCGGGATTGGGTAATGCCGAAGCGATAGGCGGGCGTCGCTTCGTCGAACGTCAATGCATGTGAGGACCCCGATGAATCTTGCTCCCCCAGACAATTCCGGCGCGGCCAGCCTGGAGGCCATCGCCCGCGACGGCAGCCTGCTCAGGCGCATCGCGGTGCGCATCCCGACCTATTTGAAGGATCTTCGCGAAAACCCGGCCTGGCTGCCGATGTTCGTGCTGGCGCGCACCATGCCGGGGCGCCGCATGCATTGGCTTGGCGCCAGAGCGGCCCGTCCGCTCGACGATGCGGGTGCAACGATGTTCACCGGCATCGAGCGCGACGCGGTCGTCGAGGCGCTGCGCTCCGATGGGCTGTTTTCGGGTTTCATGCTGCCGCCGGCGATCCATGAGGAGATCGCCGCTTTCGCGCAGCGCACGCCCTGTTTTGGCAATTTCGACCGCCGCCTCGAATTCATGCCGGGCGACCATGCCGAGGCCGAGAAGCGTTTCGGCCGCTCGCTGCTCAGCGGCCATTTTTTCGAGCGCATCCTCGACTGCCCGGCGGCGCTTGCCATCCAGAAGGACCCGCTCCTTCTCGACGTCGCCCGGCATTATCTCGGCGGCCAGGCGAAACTGATCACCACGCGCGTCTGGTGGAGCTTCCCGACCGGCAAGGCTTCCGACGCCGACAAGAACCTCGCCTCGCTCGGCAAATACCATTTCGACCTCGACGACTGGCGCATGCTGAAGTTCTTCTTCTATCTGGCGCCGGTCGACGCCGGTACCGGGCCGCATGTCTATGTCCGCGGCAGCCACAAGCGGCGCGCGCTCAAGCACCAACTGACGCTCCTGGTCGGCCATCCGGCGGAAGAGGTGCTGGATGTCTACGGCCAGCAAAGCCCGGTCACGCTGACGGGCGAGGCGGGCCTCGGCTTCGTCGAGGATCCGTTCGGCTTCCATATGGGCACCGTGCCGGCGAACACGCCGCGCCTGATGATGGAAATCGGCTTTGGCGTCTCGCGGCCTTCGCGCCGTCGCTTCCACGGCGAGCCGGTCATTCGCTAGAGCAATTCCAGGAAAAGTGCGTAGCGGTTTTCCGTCCGGAATTGCGTCAAAGCAAACGACGTCAGATCCCGCGCACTTCAACCGGCATCCATGCGGTGCGGCGTCTGGCCAGGCGCTGCTCGCGGCTTTCGGCGTCGTAGCGGACCGGGATCGGTTCGCGGGAGAACTGCTCTCGATCATCCAGCGCATTGACGATGACGATCGCCCTGGCGTCGTCACCGTCGCCGGCGATCGCCGCGACATAGACGCCGCATTCGCGGCACAGCAGATAGTCGGCGGTGCGCAGGCCGAAGCGATAGATCTGCAGCCGCGCCCTGTCTTCGACCGAGACGATCAGCTTTCCGTTCGGATCCGCAGCCGCCCGCGATCCATGCCGGATGCAGAACGAGCACTGGCAGGCGCGAATTTCCATCCCACCGGGATCGAGAGCGCTGGAGAAGCTCAGGCGGATGTTGCCGCAATGGCATCCGCCACCGTGAACGGTCATGGCACAGTCCCTTGTTGCCTCGCACAAGGTACTTCGCCGGCATCGGCTTCGGAATGGCGCCTCGAAGGCGTAAGCGCGATTTCCGCCTGCGAACCGGATGCCGATCGAGCGCTTTGCCTGTGGTTACGAGCCGGCCTTGCCGCCCCGCCTGAGATGCTCGTCCAGCCGCGGCATGATCTCTACGAAGTTGCAGGGCATGTGCCGGTAGTCGAGTTGTGCCTTGATTATGCCGTCCCAGGCGTCCTTGCAGGCGCCGGGCGAGCCCGGCAGGACGAAGACGAAGGTGGCGTTGACGACGCCCCCGGTCGCCCGGCTCTGGATCGTCGAGGTGCCGATCTTGTCGTAGGAAATGCGGTGAAAGACTTCCGAAAAGCCGTCCATGCGTTTTTCGAAGATCGGCTCCAGCGCTTCCGGCGTCACGTCGCGCCCGGTGAAGCCGGTGCCGCCCGTGGTGATGACGACGTCCACCGCTTCGTCCCTCGACCAGCCGAGCACTTTCTCGCGGATCTTCTCGCGATCGTCGGTGACGATGTCGCGGGCGGCCAGTATGTGGCCTGCCTCCGCGATCCGGTCGGCAAGCGTCTCCCCCGATTTGTCGTCGGCGAGGCTGCGCGTGTCGGAAACGGTCAGCACCGCGATGCGCACCGGAATGAAGGGACGGCTTTCGTCAATCTTGGCCATGAGCGTCGGCCTCCATGCTGCGCGTCGCGGCGACGAACCAGCCGGGATGGCGGCCGCGGATGTCTATCGCCGCTCGCTTGGCGACGTTGCCGGTCTCGAACAGGCCGAAGCAGGTGGCGCCGGAGCCGGACATGCGGGCGAAGGCGGCACCTGCTTTTTTGAGTGCCTTGAGCGCTTCGCCGACGGCCGGCTGGATGGTTTGGGCGGCAGGTTCGAGATCGTTGCGGGTCGTTTCGAGCCAGTTGCGGATGGTGTGGAAATCCAGACGGCTCGGCAGGGGCGGCAATGCCTCATTGTCGCGTCTGGAAAGCGCTTTGAACACGTCGGGTGTCGAGACGGCGGCGCCGGGATTGACCAGAACCAGCGCCAATGCCGGAAATTCCGCCAGCGGCCACAATTCATCGCCGATGCCGCGGGCGATCAACGGCTTCGCCTTGAGACACATCGGCAGATCGGCGCCGAGCGCCAGCCCGATCCGCGCCAGTCCGGCTTCGTCGATATCGAGCTTCCACAAGCGCGAAAGGCCGTTGAGCGCGGCCGCGGCGTCGCTCGAGCCGCCGCCGACGCCGGACGCGATCGGCAGGTTCTTTTCCAGCCGAATGGAGACGGGCGACGTCCGCTCCGGACCGGCCTCTTGGCGTAAGGCCTCACGCGCCCGCACGACCAGATTGTCGCCACCGAGCGGCATGCCGGCGGCAAAGGGGCCGGATACCGAGAACGCGTCACGCTCCGCCGGCTCGATCTGCAGCCGGTCGCCGAAGCGGGTGAACACGGCGAGACTGTCGAGCAGGTGGTAGCCATCGGCGCGCCGTCCGATGACATGCAGCGCCAGATTGATCTTGGCAGGCGCAAGCCATGTCCGGGACTTGGCCTCGGGCTCCAGAATGTCGGCTGCTGGCGAGATGGCTTCAGTCCTTGGCCAGACGGTACTCGCCGGTCTTCGGATCCTTGACCAGCGTGCCCATCGTGCCGTTGGCCGCCTGTTTCTCGGTGCGCCGGATTTTTGCCGTCACACGCTCGGCCTCACGCACGAAAGCGCGATAGCCGAAATAGGCGGCGGCGCCGACGACAGCGAAGAAAATGATCTGCGGCATCTCAAAACTCCTCCCGCGTTCGCGCGGCAAGGCCGACCGTACAGGTCGGTCAAGAGATCATGCTAGCCACTTTCATGGCTTTTTCAAAGCCCGAAGCGCGCCCACAGCGCGCGCTCTTCCGCCGCATCGATGACGCCGTTCGCGGCCGCCGCGGCGATATCCGGCGCCGAAAAACGCGAGCCGAACAGGCCGAAACGGCCGAAAAACCCGCGCGGCGTGGTGATCAGCTTGAGCTGCGTCTTTTCGCCGAAACGGGTCTTGAGCACGCTGCGCATGTCGCCCAGCGCATCGACGAGACCGAGCTCGAGGCCTTTCTTGGCGGTCCAGAACAGGCCGGTGAACAGATCCGGATCGTCCTTGAGCTTGGTGCCGCGCCGCTCCTTGACCAGATCGATGAAGGTCTCGTGCACTTCGAGCTGCAGCGCCTTCAGCCGCTCGACGTCTTCCTTCTTCTCCGGCTTGAACGGGTCGAGCACCGCCTTGTTCTGGCCGGCCGTGTGGACGCGCCGCTCGATGCCGATCTTCTTCAGCAGTTCCGGGAACCCGAAGGAGGCGGAAACGACGCCGATCGAACCGACGATCGAAGAGGGGTCGGCGAAGATCTCGTCGCCGGCGATCGCGATCATGTAACCGCCCGAAGCCGCCACGTCCTCGACGAAGACCAGCACCTTCTTGTTCTTTTCCGCTGCCAGGTCGCGGATGCGCTTGAAGATCAGCCGCGACTGCACCGGCGAGCCGCCCGGCGAGTTGATCGAAATCGCGATCGCCGGCGCGTCGAAGCTGAACGCCTTCTCGATCATGCCGGCCGTCGAGGCGAGCGACAGGCTCGGTCGGAACTGGCCGCCGCCGGGCAGGATGGTGCCGTGCAGCCGGACGACCGGGATGGTGACGACTGTCGAGCGCCAGGATTTCGGCAGCAGGCGGTTGAGGAAGCGTTTCACGAAAGCTCGTCTCCTGAAGAGGTGCAAGAGCAAGGTGAGACCTCATCCCTGCTCCCGGCATGTAGGGATTTGCCGGCCAACGGCAATGCCGCATTGCCGGCCTCTGATCAATCGCCGAAAAGCGACGCCAGCCCATTGTTGATCATCTCGGTTCGCTCCGCCGGCTCGTTGCCCGACGGGCCGTGCAAGGTGAGCGGCGGCCGGATCGACAGTTTGCCGCGCGCGCCGAGCACCGCCCTGACGACGATGCGGATCGCCGCCGCGTCCGGGCGAGGGTGGACGCAAAGCATCTCGGCGTCGCCGAAGCGGCCTTCGATCGCATCGAGGATGGCGACGAGCTGCTGCGGCCGGGCGATCACTGCCAGCCCGCCGCGCGGCTTGACGACCGCGGCCGCGCTCCTGATCCAACGCTCGAACAGTCCGTCCTCCGTGACATGCGCCTCCCTGCGCAGCGAGTCCGGCGTCGCACGGTCCTCAGCCGCGTTGAAAGGCGGGTTCATGATGACGAAGTCGAAGGAATTGTCGGCAAGCCCCGCCTCGGTCCGCGCCCGGCCGGCTAGCGTGACGTCGGCCGCCAGCACCGAGGCGCGGTCGCCGAGATGCGCGTTGCCGGGGTGGGCAAGTGTCGCGGTGGCAAAGGCGGCCATCTCGCCGGAGCGTTCGACCAGAACGGCGCGCGATTGCGTGCAGCGCGACAGCACGGCCAGCGCCGCGGCACCGGCGCCGGCGCCGAAATCGGCAAGCCGGCCGGAAAAGCCGGACGGGACGGCTGCAGCGAGCATCATGGCGTCCATGCCGGCGCGGTGGCCTTGTCTCGGCTGCACCAGCCAGAAGCGCCCGCGATGGAAGGCGTCGACCGTGTGGGCCGGCGTGTCGGCGCTGAGGGCGGTTGATGCTGTCATTATTTCCGGCGGATCTCGTTTTCGATGCCGGCATCCTTCAGGATGCGGCGCGCCGCATCGGCCTTGTCGGCATCGACCATGACGCGCCTGGGCAGGATGCCGATCGATCCGTCGAGCACGCTCATGTTCTGGTCGGCGACGAAGCAGGCGATGCCGGCGTCGCGCATCAGCGATTCGACGAAGGAGATGACGACGGCGTCGTTGGTGCGGACGAGTTCTATCATGGAATGAAAATCGCAGGTTGCGGCGTTCATGTAAACTCGAGGCAGGCCCGCGCCAGGCCGGCCGCGCCAATTCGCCTCTTGCCGTGCCCGGTTGTACCGACCTAGAGTCCCACCGGGACCAGGGTGTTGTCGTGCGCGTCAATATACGGGAGAGATCGTGGTGGGTGTCGTTCTGAATATCGAAGGCAAGCGGGAACCCGCTTCCATCAAGGATCTCATCGATCTGACGGCAGCCGACATGGGACGCGTCAACGAGTTGATCCTGTCGAAGGCCGGCTCCGACGTCGAGATGATCCCGGAGATCGCCAACCACCTGATCTCGTCCGGCGGCAAGCGGCTCAGGCCGATGCTGACGCTCGCGGCCGCCCAGATGTTCGGCTATGCGGGCGAAGGCCACGTCAAGCTCGCCACCGCGGTCGAATTCATGCACACCGCGACGCTGCTCCACGATGACGTGGTCGACGAGAGCGCGCTTCGCCGCGGCAAGAAGACGGCGCGCATGATATGGGGCAACCAGGCAAGCGTGCTGGTCGGCGATTTCCTGCTAGGCCAGGCTTTTCGCATGATGGTCGAGGTCGGCTCGCTGGAAGCCCTCGACATTCTGTCGAGTGCCGCCTCCATCATCGCCGAGGGCGAGGTGATGCAGCTTGCCGCCGCCAAGAACCTGGAGACCACCGAGGACGAGCATTTCGCCGTCATCAAGGCCAAGACCGCCGCCCTGTTCTCGGCCGCCGCCGAAGTCGGTCCGGTGATTGCCCAGGCCTCCCGCAACGACCGGGCCGCGCTGCGCTCCTACGGTATGAATCTCGGCCTTGCCTTCCAGCTCATAGACGACGCGCTGGACTATGGCGGCTCCAGCAAGGAGCTCGGCAAGAATGTCGGCGACGATTTCCGCGAGGGCAAGGTGACGCTGCCGGTGATCCTCGCCTATCGGCGCGGCACCAAGGCTGAGCGCACCTTCTGGAAGCGTGCCATCGAGGACAATGTCACCGACGATGCCGGGCTCGAAAAGGCGATCGGCCTGATGACCCGCCACGGCGCCATCGCCGATACGATCGGCCGCGCGCGCCACTTCGGCGAGATTGCCCGCGACGCGCTGGCGCCGCTGGAAGCGACGCCGCAGAAGTCGGCGCTGATCGACGTCATCGATTTCTGCATCAGCCGCGTCAACTGAGAGCGTCGGTCTTCCCGGAGCTTGCCTGGCATCCGCCGGGTGAGGTCATCTGTGAATCCCGCTCCGGTCGTCTCGACAAACGGTCGTCGCGCAAATTATCTATAAAATATGGCCAGCACTGACGACACGATCGCCGTCCGCATCAGCAAGGAACTGGCGGACCGCATCATTTCGGGCGCGATCGAGCCCGGATCGCGGCTGCGCCAGGACCATGTCGCCGAGGAATTCGGCACCAGTCACGTGCCGGTGCGCGAGGCCTTCCGCCGCCTGGAGGCGCAAGGGTTGGCGATCAGCGAGCCGCGCCGTGGCGTGCGCGTCGCCGCGTTCGACCTCGGCGAGGTCCGGGAAGTGGCCGAGATGCGCGCGGCGCTGGAAGTGCTGGCGCTGCGCCACGCCGCGCCGCATCTGACGCCGGCGATCCTCGACCAGGCCGAGGAGGCGACCAAGGCCGGCGACAAATCCCGCGATGTCCGCTCCTGGGAAGAGGCCAATCGCACCTTCCACCGGCTGATCCTGGCGCCCTGCAACATGCCGCGCCTGCTTTCCACCATAGACGACCTGCATGCCGCGAGCGCCCGCTTCCTTTTCGCCGCCTGGCGCTCCGAATGGGAAACCCGCACCGATCAGGATCATCGCGCGATTTTGAGCGCGCTTAGGCAGGGCAACACGGAGTCGGCCGCCGTCACGCTTGGCCGGCACGTGCAATGGATCGGCCAGAAACCGGTCAAGACCGCTTCCGGCAAGACCCGCGACGCCTTCGCCATAGTCGGGTAGCGACAGCGATTGGCCTGAGGCCTCTCAGCTTCGTCATCGTCGGTTAGTGACTGGCCGACGCATCCCAGCTTCGTCATTCCAGGGCGGAGCAAGGAGCGAAGCGACGCGCGCAGACCCTGGAATCCATGCCGTTACGTCGATCGAAAAGCAAAACGGATCAAGAAGTTATCCTGATCGGCGCCCGCCGCTCGGAGCCAGCCATTCTCGACCGCTGGAGCGCTGCCGCTGGGTCACGGCATGGATTCCAGGGTCTCCGCGACGGAGCTTCGCTCCTGCTTCGCCCTGGAATGACGAACCCAAAGGCTTGCCATCCTCGCGAAAATATGGATTCGATAATAGATCGAACGCATAAATTATCTATAATTTCAAACCAGCCAGGGACATCACCGTGACAAACATCGCCGTTTCGACCCGCAAGCCCTCCTTCAGCCCGCTCAGACTGGATAGTCGCTCCGTCGCTTGGAAGGCCGGCGCCGTCGTTCTCGGCTCGCTGTTCCTGGCGCTGTCGTCCTATATCGAGGTGCCGATGGTGCCGGTTCCGGTCACCATGCAGACTTTCGCCGTGACGCTCGTCGGCGCGCTCTACGGCTGGCGGTTCGGCGCGCTCACCATCGCGGCGTGGCTCGTCGAGGGCGCCGCGGGCTTTCCGGTTCTGGCGGGCGGCGCTGCCGGCGTGCAGCATTTCGTCGGTCCGACCGGCGGCTATCTCTTCTCGTTCCCGATCGTCGGCGCGGTCGTCGGCTGGCTGGCCGAGCGCGGCTGGAACGGCAATCGGGTGATGCTTGCCTTCGCCGCCATGCTCATCGGCAATCTTCTGTGCCTGGTTCTCGGCACGGCCTGGCTTGCCGTCATGATCGGCGCCGAGAAGGCGATCATCGTCGGCTTCCTGCCCTTCATCGTCGGCGGCCTGCTGAAGTCGGCGCTGGGCGCCGCTACGCTGAAGCTCTTCTCGACCTATCGCGCCGAACCGAGCGACCGCTCGTCCGCGACGCGATGACCATCAGGCTGCGCGCCCATCATCTGCTCTGCCTGCTGACCTATGTCGGCAAAGGCTATTCGCCTGCCTTCACCGCCAACTATGACAAGGTGGTGGGGCGGCTGGGCGAGGGCGAGGCGGTCTTGATCGTCTCCGGGCCGGACGACATCTGTGCCCCGATGCTGGACGAGCCCGAGCCGCACTGCCTGCGCGAAAGCGCCGCCGAGCGGGATGGGCTCGCCGCGCGCGATGTCGGCGCTCTCCTCGGCCGGCCGGTCCAGGCCGGCGACCGGCTCGTTCTGGACACCGCCAGCCTGGCGCGGATGCGGACGGCGTTTTCCTCCGGCCAGACGCGCCAGGCATGCTCCGGCTGCGAATGGTCTGGCCTCTGCGGTGCGGTCGCCGCCGGCGGATTTCACGATACCCGCCTATAGGCGGCCGATACCGCCGGGCCGCAGGCGCCGGACTTTTCGGTCGCCGGGCATCGTTTTTTAAGTTGGATGATCGCATTGTGATTCGCGCCGGATTGAAGCCCGACCCCAAAAAGGCCATGCTTTGTCTGGAAAAGATCGAGTCTGTGGGCGGTCCGCCAGGGGCGGGAACCCGTCTGGCTGAAAGGGATAAGATGCAGCAAAGACGTGCGCGCTGGCTGACGAGGCTGGCATTTTTGACGGGTGTGGCGCTTTCGGTGCTGCCTGCCCATGCCAAGGAAAACGCCCAACCGATCCAGATCACGTCCTTCTCGGGCGCCTATCTTGCCGCCCACATCGCCGAAAGCGACAACGATCTCGACAATGCCATCGCCTATTACAAACAGGCGCTGGCCTTTGCCCCCAACGACACAGAGCTGCAGCAGAGCCTGATGCTGGCGCTGGTTGCACAAGGGCGCTTCGAGGAATCGCTGGTCTATGCCGACAAGCTCAAGGAAGTGCCCGATGTGGAGCGCTTCTCGCGGCTGGCGCTTGCCGTCGATTCCTTCCACAAGAAGGACTACGCCAAGGCCCAGTACTGGCTGAAGCTGTCGCTCGAATCCGATCTCGACCGGCTGCTCTCCGGCGTCATGGACGGCTGGGCCAAGGAAGGCGCGGGCAGTGCGTGGGAAGCGATGGAATCCATCGACAAGCTCAAGGGGCCGGACTGGTTCGGCCTGTTCAAGTCCTATCATCGCGCGCTGATCGCCGACGCCGCCGGTCTTTCCGACAAGGCCGATGAAATCTACGCCGCCACGCTTGCCGACACCGCCGCCGGCGGCTCGGCGCCCGAGACCTGGATGCGCAACGCCCAGGCCTATGCCTCGTTCCTCTCCCGCAAGGGCGACAAGACGAAGGCGCTTGCGGTGCTCAACCAGGCCGAGGCCTTCGCGCCGGGCAAGCTCGAAATCACCACGCTGCGCGACAGGATCAACAAGGGCGACAAGATCGAGCCCTTGGTCGCCACCCCGGCCGACGGCGCCTCCGAAATCCTGCTCGACCTCGCCACCGCGCTCAATCGCGGCGGCGGCGAGCCTTTCGTGCGGCTCTATCTGCAATACGCGCTGGCGTTGAAGCCGGACAGCGATGCCGCCCTCGTTCAGCTTGCCGCCGTCGCCGAGCAGCTGAAGGACGGCGAGGGTGCGATCGCGCTCTACCGCCGCATTCCAGCCTCCTCGCCGCTGAAAGAACTTTCGGAGCTGCAGCTTGGCCTGAACCTCGCCGACATCGACCGCAACGACGAGGCGATCGCGCACCTCAAGGGTTATGTCGATGCGCATCCGGCCGACATGCGCGGCTATCTCGCGCTCGGCGGCGTCTATTCCTCCAAGGAGGACTACCGCTCGGCAGCCAATCTCTACGACAAGGCGGTCGAGGCGCTGATGACGCCGACCGCCGCCAACTGGAACATCTTCTACCAGCGCGGCATCGCCTATGAGCGGCTGAAGGAATGGCCGAAGGCAGAGCCCAATTTCCGCAAGGCGCTGGAGTTGCAGCCCGACCAGCCTCAGGTCCTGAACTATCTCGGCTATTCCTGGGTCGATATGAACACCAACCTCAAGGAAGGCCTGGCGATGATCCAGAAGGCCGTGGATCTCAGGCCAAGCGACGGCTACATCGTCGATTCGCTGGGCTGGGCCTATTACCGCCTCGGCCGCTTCGACGACGCCGTCCGCGAAATGGAGCGTGCCGTGTCGCTGAAGCCTGAGGATCCGGTCCTCAACGACCATCTGGGCGACGCCTATTGGCGCGTCGGACGCAAGCTGGAAGCGACGTTCCAGTGGACACAGGCACGCGACCTGAAGCCGGACCCGGACGTGCTCGCCGCCGTCCAGCAGAAGCTGCTCAAGGGCCTGCCGCCGATCGAATCCAACACGGCGCAGGAAACCCCCAAGGTCAAGCCGGTCACGCCGCCCCCGCCGAAGGGCTAACTCTTCCTCCAGCGTTCAAGACGACGGGGCTCATCGAGCCCCGTTTTCGTTTCGGCTCGGCGTCCGCCGAGCTCGGGTCGGTCCGGCCTTGCTTGAACGTCGGCAAACGCCAGTTTCCCTGGCGGAGAAATCTCGACCTGTAGGCTGTGTTCGCGTCGGCAGGCGGCATCCGTTGGAGGCTGGCGGAAACGCCCACCGTGATCGTCATCCACGGGCGGAGCAAGGAGCGAAGCGACGCGGCGCAGACCCGAGGATCCATTCCGTGACGCATGTGCGCCGCAGCGGTGCAGAATTCTGCTCCCCAGCAATCTTCGACCAAGGTCACGGAATGGATTCCAGGGTCTCCGCGACGCCGCTTCGCGGCTGCTCCGCCCTGGAATGACGAGGTTCGGACGGCTTCGCCCAATCTCCGGCGTTTTCGCTGATTTCACGCAAATGAGCGGTGAATCTGCCTGCCGACAAATGGCGACTGTCAAAATCCCTCTGTCGAAGAGCTAAAACATCTTTCTGTAGACGACGAACCCCGAGCGCTCGCCGATCTTGTCGTAGAGCTGCATGGCGGTGTGGTTGGTCTCGTGCGTCAGCCAGTAGACGCGGCCCGAGCCAGCGGCTTTGGCGCGCTCGTAGACGCCCTCGATCAGCGCCCTGCCGACGCCTTGGCCGCGCGATGCCTGCGACGTGAAGAGGTCCTGCAGGTAGCAGTTCGGGGCGATCGCGGTGGTCGAGCGGTGGTAGAGATAGTGGACCAGGCCGAGAAGCTTGCCGTCGCGCTCGGCCACCAGCGCATGCATCGGCTCGTAGGCATCGAAGAAGCGCGACCAGGTCATCTGCGTGATCTCGCCGGCAAGCGCGGTCTCGCCCGAACGGCCGTAGAATTCATTGTAGCCGTCCCAGAGCGGCAGCCATTGTTCGTAATCCTGCCGAGTGACGGGGCGGACGATCAACTGGCTTGGCATGACATATCCTCAGATTGAAGCGGCGAGAGCAAACGGCCAACTGTGACGCCCAGCAATGGGCCAGCCGCTGGCAAAGCGTTCAACCTCTCCGTGATGCGGCGCCCGCCTTGACGCTCGCCGGCCCGGCAACTAGGGAATGCTTCAATCCCAGCGCTTTCCGAGGCTGCCGTGACCGTCGAAATTCCTGCCCACATGCATCCCAGCCGCTCTTTCCAGGGGCTGATCCTGACCTTGCACAATTACTGGGCGGCTTACGGCTGCGTCATCCTGCAGCCCTATGACATGGAAGTCGGCGCCGGGACCTTCCATCCGGCAACCACCTTGCGCGCGCTTGGGCCCCTGCGCTGGAACGCGGCTTACGTGCAGCCGTCACGCCGCCCGAAGGACGGCCGCTACGGCGAGAACCCGAACCGGCTGCAGCATTACTATCAGTATCAGGTGATCCTGAAGCCGAACCCGCCCAACCTGCAGGAACTCTATCTCGGCTCGCTCGAGGCTATCGGCGTCGATCCGCTGCTGCACGACATCCGCTTCGTCGAGGACGATTGGGAAAGCCCGACGCTGGGCGCCTGGGGCCTCGGCTGGGAGTGCTGGTGCGACGGCATGGAAGTGTCGCAGTTCACCTATTTCCAGCAGGTCTGCGGCATCGAATGCGCGCCGGTGGCCGGTGAGCTCACCTATGGGCTCGAGCGCCTCGCCATGTATGTGCAGGGCGTCGACAATGTCTACGACTTGAACTTCAACGGCCGCGAGGGCGCCGAGAAGGTCACCTATGGCGACGTCTTCCTGCAGGCCGAGCAGGAATATTCGCGCCACAATTTCGAATTCGCCAACACCGCGATGCTGCTTCGGCATTTCGAGGACGCCGAGGCCGAGTGCAAGGCGCTGCTTGCCGCCGGCGCGCCAATCTCCCCCCTTGAGGGGGAGATGTCGGCGAAGCCGACAGAGGGGGTCGCAGCAGAAGGCACCGCCAATAAGGCGTCGAGCTTGTCGCGGGCGACCCCTCCCGGCCCTTCGGGCCACCCTCTCCTCAAGGGGGAGGGCTCTCATCGCATGGTCTTCCCGGCCTACGACCAGTGCATCCAGGCCAGCCACGTCTTCAACCTGCTTGATGCGCGCGGCGTGATCTCCGTCACCGAGCGGCAGAGCTATATCCTGCGCGTGCGCAACCTGGCCAAGGCCTGCGGCGAGGCGTTCCTGAAGACGCAGGCGGGCGGCCTGGCGGCTTAGCCCAACAAGGTCTTCGCAATCTCGCCGGAGGTCAGCGGCAACGCGCTCTGGTTGCTTGCGCCGTCGATCGTGCGCATCGCCTGGCGGACGCCCGGCATCGAGAACGTGCCGTGCACCTGGGCGGCGAAGCAGGCGCTCAGTGCCAGGATCTGCAGGATTCTCGATGCCGTTTTCATCGTCGTTCAGCCAATAGTTCTCCGCCTGAGCGTTGGTCGCTTCAGTGCCGCGTTCGGTTCATGGGATTTCTTGCTCTTAGGACGGGCGGGTCCGCTTCGTCCCGACAAAGACCTGAAAATTTCCTGAAATAGCTCGGACTGGCGATCGGCAGGCAGGGTGACAGCGGCGAGCCGAGTTGCTATGCGCCCTCTACCTCCCCCTTGATGGGGGAGGTCGCCGCGAAGCGGCGGGTGGGGGTGACGGGCGCTTCCCTATGCCGAAACTTGATCGCTTCAAGTTGCAGTCCGCGCGAAGGCTGCGCGCGGCGATGACCGACGAGGAACGCAGGCTGTGGCGGCACCTCTGGCGCATCCCAGTCGAAGGCACGCACTTTCGTCGGCAAGCATCGGTTGGTGGCTACTATCCCGACTTTATCTCGCATCGGCTGAAATTGATTATCGAGGTGGATGGCTCCCACCACAGTGCCGATGATCAACTTCGCCATGATGAAGTTCGAACACGATGGTTTGAAAGCCAGGGCTATCGCATCGTCCGCTTCTGGAACCATGAGATAAAAAACGAACTGGATTCCGTGCTCGATACAATTTATGCGGCGGTGGAAGAACGGAAATCACACCTGCATCTGCGCGATGGTGCCGAAGGTATTGGCGGCTGAGAGGCCGCCACCCCGCCCCGGCGCTACGCGCCGACCCTCCCCATCGAGGGGAGGGTGGGAGCTTGACTATGCCTGACCTACTCCTAGAACTCCGCTCGGAAGAAATTCCCGCCTGCCCGCGCGCCCGCAGCGCCGAAGGCGCGAGGACGCGCAAAGAGGAAAAGGGCATGCGGGTGGAGAAACGCTGATGCCGGATTTACTGCTCGAACTTCGCTCCGAGGAAATCCCCGCCCGCATGCAGCGCAAGGCTGCCGGCGATCTCAGGAAGATGCTGACCGACGGTCTGGTCGAGGCGGGTCTGACCTATGAGGCGGCGCGCGAATACTGGACGCCGCGGCGCCTGGCGCTCGACATCCGTGGGCTCACCGCGCGCTCGAAGGATATTCGCGAGGAGATCAAGGGCCCGTCGACCACGGCGCCCGAGCAGGCGGTGCAGGGTTTCCTGCGCAAGGCAGGTCTCGCCTCGATCGCCGAGGCGCATGTCCATTCGGATCCGAAGAAGGGCGACTTTTACGTTGCCCACATCTCGAAGCCGGGCAGGGCGGCCGAAGAGATCATCGCCGAGCTGGTGCCGGGCATCATCAGAAATTTCCCCTGGCCGAAGTCGATGCGCTGGGGGCCCGCCTCGGCCAAGCCCGGCTCGCTGCGCTGGGTGCGGCCGCTGCAGTCGATCGTCTGCACCTTCGGTCCAGAGACGGAGGAGCCGGTGGTGGTCGACTTCGAGATCGACGGCATCCGTTCCGGCAACATCACCTATGGCCACCGCTTCCACGCGCCGGGCCCGATCACCGTTCGCCGCTTCGACGACTATTCGGCCAAGCTCGAGGCGGCCAAGGTCGTTCTCGATGCCGACCGGCGCAAGGAGATCATCCTTGCCGACGCGCGCAACGTCGCCTTCGCCAACGGCCTCGATCTCGTCGAGGACGAAGGCCTGCTGGAGGAAGTCTCCGGCCTGGTCGAATGGCCGGTCGTGCTGATGGGCGAGT
Organism: Mesorhizobium sp.; assembly: GCA_004963905.1. Classification (GTDB taxonomy): domain Bacteria; phylum Pseudomonadota; class Alphaproteobacteria; order Rhizobiales; family Rhizobiaceae; genus Mesorhizobium. Next base: position 6,564 of record SUGL01000060.1, on the reverse strand, counting down.
TCGAGCAGGATTTCCTCACCATTCCGGCAGAGGTCATCCGCCTCACCATCCGCGCCAACCAGAAATGTTTCGTCACTCGGCCGCACGGCGCGGCCGAGGACCTCTCCAGCCGCTTCATCCTGGTCGCCAACATCGAGGCGACCGATGGCGGCAAGGAGATCGCCTACGGCAACGGCAAGGTGGTGCGGGCGCGGCTCTCCGATGCGCTCTATTTCTGGAAGACCGATCAGGGCGACCTGCCGGACCTCGACCAGTTGCGGGAGTCGGCGGCGAAGTTCGAGTTGGATCTGAAGAAGCCGCTCGACCAGCGCATGGCGCGGCTCGACCATCTGAACGTCACCTTCCATGCCAAGCTGGGCACGCAAGGCGCGCGCGTGGCGCGCATCAAGCGGCTGGCGGAGGAACTGGCGCCGACGGTGGCGAAGTCGATCTCCCCCCTTGAGGGGGAGATGGCCGGCAGGCCAGAGGGGGTCCCAGCGCGTAGAGCGCCGACGACCTCTGTGGCGGGGGAGGAAGTTGGCGCTCCACGCGAGGCGACCCCCTCTGTCGCCTCCGGCGACATCTCCCCCTCAAGGGGGGAGATTACCGCGCTCGTCGCCCGCGCTGCGGTGCTCGCCAAGGCCGATCTGCAGACCGAGGTGGTCGGCGAGTTTCCGGAGCTGCAGGGCGCCATGGGCCGCAAATACGCGCTGCTGCAGGGCGAGCACCCGTCCGTGGCCGCGGCCGCCGAGGAGCACTACAAGCCGCAAGGCCCGTCCGACCGGGTGCCAACCGATCCCGTGTCGGTTGCCGTCGCGCTCGCCGACAAGCTCGACACGCTAACCGGCTTCTGGGCGATCGATGAAAAGCCGACCGGCAGCAAGGATCCGTTCGCGCTGCGGCGCGCCGCACTTGGCGTGGTAAGGATTTTGGTCGAGAACGCCATTTCCTTCTCACTTCGACACCAATTGGCGAATGCGTTCTTGGGTCTCACATTCAACGAAGGCGCTCGTTTTTCGGCGATATGGAAAGCCGAAGACGGAGGAGAATTCACGACGGGAGTCGGCTCAGCCATCGACTTTCTCGATAGGCGCTTCGTTGGTCTCAGTTCAGAAGTGGCTGGGTTGAACCTGGAACGCCCGGCTGTAGAGCTGATTCCCGACCTGCTTGCCTTCTTCCACGACCGCCTGAAAGTCTATCTCCGTGAAAGCGGCGCGCGATATGACTTGATTGATGCTGTGCTGTCGGCAGGTTCGCGCCCGATCTCCCCCCTCGTGGGGGAGATGTCGGCGAAGCCGACAGAGGGGGGCGCTGTCCCGCCGGCCTCTCATTCCGTCGCGCCCCCCTCTGCCCTGCCGGGCATCTCCCCCACAAGGGGGGAGATCGGCCAGTCGCCGAACGACGACCTCCTGCAGATCGTCCGCCGCGTCGAGGCGCTGGGCTCCTTCCTCGACAGCGAAGACGGCAAGAACCTGCTCGCCGGCACCAAGCGCGCCGCTAACATCCTGGCCGCCGAGGAGAAGAAGAAAACGCTCATCGCCGAGACCGTTGAGCCGGCTCTGTTCCGCGAAGACGCGGAAAAGAAGCTCTATGCCGCGGTGAATCGGGCCGAGAGGGAAGCCGGCCAAGCGATTCAAAACGAAGATTTTTCCGCCGCCATGCTGGCGCTTAGCGTTTTGCGTGAACCGGTTGATTCATTCTTTGAAGGCGTTCTCGTGAATGATGAGGACCAGGCCGTGCGCGCCAACCGCCTGGCGCTGCTTGCCCGCATCCGCGCCGCTACCGACCAGGTCGCCGATTTTTCAAAAATCGTTGGCTGAGCGCTCGAAAATCGCACGTTCGAAGCCGCCTGCATTCGCTGGAGCAATTCCAGGAAAAGTGTGTAAACGGTCGGGCTCGGCGACTTCGCCGTAGCCTTCCGTCCGGAATTGCGTAAAGACAAAGAGATAGAGCGGTTCAGCGTTTCCGTGAAACGCTGAACCGCTCTAGGATGCGGGCGCGCTTCGACAATCCGGCGTCTGAAATTTTATAGGCCGGAGCCGGCTTACAGTCATATGGCGATGACCTCCGCGTGGGAGAACCAATGCATGTCGCCCAGAGGTGTTCAGCGGTTCTGGGACAACGACATGCATCGAACAAAGACTTGAGGCGCGTCGCCTGAATTCGTTTCAGAGCGACGCGCCTTAAGACGTTCCCAAACCACGGAGGCATGCCATGAATTCCGTTCACGATATCGAATTGACCGAAGAAACCCCGGCCGCCGAGGGCATCGAGCCTGCTTCTGAAAACCTTCTCGACCATGCCGCCGCCGCGGCCATCGAAGCCGCCGGTCCGTCTGAAGACGACGAGGAAGAAGGCGACGAGGAAGAAGCCGACGACGAAGAAAGCGAGGACGACGAAGACGAAGACGAAGACTCTGATGAGGAAGCCACTGCCTCGAGCGACGATGTGTCGGACGACGAGGATGGCGAGGACGACGACGAAGACGAGTCCGAGGACGAAGAAGCGGCCTGAGCCGTTTCTCGTCGCTTGAAAACAAAGGGCGACGCTTGAAGCGGCGCCCTTTTCATCTGAGCTCGAGATCGGCGACCGCGAGGGCAGCCCTACATGGCCTTGCCGATCGGCTGCAATGTCGAACTGTTCTGCGGTTTGGCTTGCGGCTGCGCCTGGCCGCCCGATCCGTTTGCGGTCGGCTTGTTGTCGGCCGCTTTGGTGTCGCCGTTGGGAGCTGCCGCGGCGGCGCCGTTGGCGGGCGTGGCGGGCGCGGTGCCGTTTGCCGGTTCCGTGGATTTGGCAGCCGCGGTCGCAGCGGGTGTCGCGAAGGCGCCGCCGACGATGCCGCCGCGAATGATCGTCGGCGTCTGCGCGTGCCTCTGCTCCGATTTCCCCGGGATCGCGGCCACCTTTTCGTCGGTGACGGCTGGCGCCGGTTCGCCGAGCGCCACGATCGATGGTGTCGAGGTCTTGCCTGGTTCGATCGCGGCCAGCCTGATCACGGAAGGCGTCGAGGTCGAAACGCCGAGCACGATGACGGACGAGGCCTGCGCCAGACCGGTCGTCGCCAAAAGGCCGATACCGATCGCTGCCAGGGCAATTGCGGGAAAACTGCGTAACGGTTGGGCTCGGCGACTTCGCCGTAGCCTTCCGTCCACAATTGCGTCAAAGCAAGGCATACGCATCACGGTAACTCCCCGGGCCCAACAACCGGAAATCCGCACCCTAGAGGCGGCGAATTGATGCCGGCTTGCGCGGAAACTTAACATTTTAGGGATTGATAAATCGCCAATGCCCGCCTTGCCCCGCATTGCCGGCCGTATTACGGGACCGGCGTGTTCAGGATCGGTGATGAATTTGGCTGAGATACTTGCCGTCGGCGAGGCGATGGAACGGGCGCTGGCGCTGCTCGAAGCCGGCGATGTCGTCGCAATCCCGACCGAGACCGTTTACGGGCTGGCCGGCGACGCCACCAATGGCGTCGCCGTGGCGCGTATCTTCGAGGCCAAGGGCCGGCCGCGCTTCAATCCGCTGATTGCTCATGTCGCCGACCTGGCCATGGCAAACCGCATCGCCGAATTCGATCCGCTGTCGACGAAACTGGCCAAGGCCTTCTGGCCCGGTCCGCTGACGCTGGTGCTGCCGCAACGCCCGGAAAACAAAATGCATCCGCTGGTCACCGCGGGGCTGGACACCATCGCGCTGCGCATGCCGAGGGGTTTTGGCGGCGAATTGATAGCGCGGCTTGGCCGCCCGCTCGCCGCTCCCAGCGCCAACTCTTCCGGCAAGATCAGCGCCACGACGGCAGAAGCGGTTGCGGCCGATCTCGGCGGGAAGATCAAGCTGGTGGTCGACGGCGGCGCGACGCCCGTCGGCCTGGAATCGACCATCGTCAAGATCGAGGACGGCAAGCTGTGGCTGCTGAGGCCCGGCGGCATTGCCGCCCGTGAGATCGAAGCCATTGCCGGCGCAAAGATTGTTCGCGGCGCTGCCGGCATCCAGGCGCCCGGCATGCTCGCCTCGCATTACGCTCCGGGCGCCTCGGTGCGTCTCAATGCCGATAGGGTGGCCGGGGGCGAGGCGCTGCTGGCCTTCGGCCGCGATCGTGCCGAAGGCTGGCGGGATGCGGTGGCAGTGCGCAATCTTTCCGAAGCGGGCGATCTGCGCGAGGCGGCCGCCAATCTGTTCGCCCATATGCAGGCGCTCGACCGCAGCGGCGCCGCTACCATCGCCGTCGAGCCGATCCCGCTCGACGGCCTGGGCGAGGCGATCAACGACCGGCTCGCGCGCGCCGCCGCCCCGCGTGACAAGATCGACTGAGCGCCATAGTTTGGGCTCCATGAACGATCAGACCGACGATCAGCCCTTCGACCTCGATCCCGCCCTCATCGACCGTTTCGCGGCCATCGTCGGCGACAAATACGCGCTGCGCGACCAGGCCGACATCGCCCCCTACATCACCGAGCGGCGCGGCCTGTGGCATGGCCGAACATCGCTGGTGCTCAGGCCGGGCAGCGTCGAGGAAGTGAGCCGCATCATGCGTCTGGCGACCGAGACCGGAACGCCGGTCGTGCCGCAGAGCGGCAACACCGGCTTGGTCGGCGCCCAGGTGCCGGACAAATCCGGCCGCGATATCGTGCTGTCGCTGTCGCGGCTGAACCGCATCCGCGAGATCGACATATTGTCGAACACGGTCACCGCCGAGGCTGGTGTCATCCTGCAGACGCTGCAGGAAGCGGCCGACGCCGCCGACCGGCTGTTTCCGCTGTCGCTCGCGGCCCAAGGCTCCTGCCAGATCGGCGGCAATCTTTCTTCGAACGCCGGCGGCACCGGCGTGCTTGCCTATGGCAATGCGCGCGAGCTCTGCCTCGGCGTCGAAGTGGTGCTGCCGACAGGGGAAGTGTTCGACGATCTGCGCAAGCTGAAGAAGGACAACACCGGCTACGATCTGAAGAACCTTTTCGTCGGCGCCGAGGGCACGCTCGGCGTCATCACCGCAGCCGTGCTCAAGCTGTTTCCCAAGCCGAAGGGCAGGGAGGTTGCCTTCGTCGGCCTGTCTTCGGCGAGAGACGCGCTGTCGCTGTTCACCCTGGCGATGGATCAGGCAGGTCAGTCGCTCACCGCCTTCGAGTTGATCGGCAAGCGGCCTTATGATTTTACACTCAAGCATGCGCAGGGCGTGACGCGGCCGCTGGCCGACGACTGGCCGTGGTATGTGCTGATGCAGATTTCTTCCGGCCGCTCGGAAGAGGATGGCAGGGCGCTGATCGAGGAGGTGCTGGCGGCCGGCCTCGAGAAAGGTATCGTCGGCGACGCGGTGGTCGCGGCAAGCCTTGCCCAGGGCGATGCATTCTGGAATTTCCGCGAGGTGCTGCCCGAGTGCCAGAAGCCCGAAGGGGCTTCGATCAAGCACGACATCTCGGTGCCGATCGCCTCGATCCCGGACTTTATCGAGACGGCCGCGGGCGCCGTCGCCTCCGTCAGCTCCGGCGCGCGCGTCGTCTGCTTCGGCCACATGGGCGACGGCAATCTGCACTACAACATTTCCCGCCCCGAAGGCGGCGACGACGAAGCGTTTCTCGGTCTCTACCGACCGATGAACAAGGCCGTGCACGACGTCGTCCGCTCCTTCCATGGATCGATCTCGGCCGAGCACGGCATCGGCCAGCTGAAGCGCGATGAACTGGCCGCCACGGCGCCGCCGATGGCGATCGATCTGATGCGCCGGGTGAAAGCCGCCTTCGATCCGGCCGGCATCATGAATCCCGGTAAGGTTATCTAATTCTTCCAACATCTTGTGGCTGGTCGCATTCCGATAACCATCGGCTCCGATCAGCAAAATTTAACTGACTTTCTTAAGCGAGGCGGTAAGAAGCGAGCGCTAATGTTTCTCCCATAACGAGGCCGGAAAAACCGGCCCGGAGAGAACCGGAAAACGGCCCTCAGGAGAAACAGGAAGGCACTCGATGAACACTGGACTGAAGCCAGTCTGGGCGGGGCGCAACATGCGTCTCGACCCGTTTCGCCTGCCGCAGATGGTGAGCTATGCCACGCGCGACGACTATGGCGATGTTACCTTCACGATCGATCAGCGTGGCGCCGTCATCCGGCGCATGCTGGAGATGAGCGGCCTGCCGGCGATCATCGCGCTGCCCGCCAATGCCTTCCGCGGCGTCGCTGCCCGCGCCATGGAAGACCCGGACGGCAACGTCACCGTGACGCTGGAACTTCTGCACAATGATCCGATGCTGTCGGTGCCGCTTCTGGTCGCCGACGATCTCGACGACGTCGCCGCCGACTGGCGCGCCTGGGCCGACGCCTATCGTCTGCCGATGCTGCTGATCGAGGCCGACGGCATCGCCCGCACGCTGGAAGAATCGCTCGGCGCCGCCATCAAGGCACTGCCGCCGCAGGAACGCCGCAAGGGCCGCGTGTCCAACATGCGCCGCCCGCGCTTCCTCGCCCGCCGCAGGACCGGCAATCTCGGGCTGCGCCTCGTCATCGGCGGCGAGGAGATCATTGCGCGGGAGTAGCGCAGTTCCCCCTTCTCCCCTTGTGGGAGAAGGTGTCGCCGAAGGCGACGGATGAGGG
>SUGL01000005.1 GCA_004963905.1 Mesorhizobium sp. | reverse complement strand
AACCCAATCCAGGCGAGATCGCGGCCGCGCATCGCACGCAGCCCCGCCACCAGATCGCGCCGGAGCAATATCAGGACCAACCCCTCATGCCGCACGGTTCCGGCTTTCACTTCCCGCCGTCGAACCGACGCCGACATAGTGGAAATGGGCCGCCAGTGGGCAAGGCCTGATCACCCTCCCGCCGCCGGCTTCGCGCGAACATTCTTCATCGCGATCAGCAGATAATCTTGCACGGTCGCCTGCAAATTGGTAGTTGCGACGCGCACCGCGGCCATCGCTTTGGTCACCGCAGCTTCATCGAAGGGCTCGGCCTTCTCGGCCGTCGCCAGGTCGGCGCGCGCGGCTTGCAGTTCCCGCAGCGCCTCGAAGGTGCGGGCGCGATTGTCGCGCATGACGGCGCGGAATTCCCTGCGCACCTGAGGCGAATAGGCGCCGGCGATCTCCGCGATCAGCCCGCGCGCCGCGGCGGCCTGTCGCAGGCCATGCGCCGCATAGCCGATGAAGAAGAAGTTGAGGGCGAGCGAAAGCGCCAGCATCACGAGCACGGCCGCCCACATCCACGAGTGCCTGGTCATAGCGCGCCCTCCTCGCCCTGATCGGTCGCGATGGCCGGTCCGCCATCGGGAAGCCTTGCGCCCGAGGCGAGCGCCAGAAGCTCGGACTCCTGGGCCTCGTCCTGCAGGCGGGCCACCTGATAGCCGGCGACCGTCGCGGCGACGAGGACGACGGCCGCGCAAGCCGCGAGACCGGCAGGCGCGACGAGGAAGCGCGGCAGCGGGAACGGACGAGCCGCTCCAGCAGCGACGCGCGCCATCACCTTGCGCGCCAGAGCCTGATCGTCACCATCAACGAACGCAGCTTCCCGCACGAGCCTGTCCAGCGCGCCGTCAGCATCGGCATCGCCGCCAAGCGCCATGAACTCGAGCGCCTCCCGCCGGAACGGCAGCGGCCAGGCGTCGATGTCATCGCCGAAGCGGCGTCGGTTCTTCTCGAATTCCTCGCGTGTCATGAGGACTTCCTTTCGCGGCCTGCGGCCGCATCTGCCAAATGATCCCTGAGTGCCCGGCGCCCGCGCACCAGCAGTTGCTCCGCCGAACCGACGCTGGTCCCCATCACCTCGGCTATTGCCCCGACGTCAAGGTCGCCGACGGCTCGCAACAGCAGCGCCATGCGCTGACGCGCCGGCAGGCGGCAAAGGCCGTGGCGCACGATGGCCAGTTCCTGCCGCGCCGCAGTCGCCGCCTCGGCGTCCGCTTCCAGCGCCGCGGGCTCCTCGCCGATGTCGTCCAGGCGGAAGAAATTGCGCAGTGCCCGCCGCCGACGCTGATCGATGCAGCGGTTGGCGGTGATCCTGTAGAGCCAGGTCGAGGCGCGCCCCCTTCCAGGGTCGAAGCGCGCGGCCTGCTTCCAGACTGTCACGAACACCTCCTGCACCACGTCCTCGGCGTCGGCGGCATGGCCGAGATAGCGCGTAGCAAAGATCCGCAGCCCACGCCCGTGGCGGCCCATGAGCGCGGCCAAGGCCGACTGGCTGCCCGTCGCAATGCGGACCAGAAGCTCGTCGTCGCCGAGCGAACCTTCATGCGGCACGGCGACGGGCACCGGTCGACGAGGCCGCGCCGGCGACAACGAAATCCGCATCGATCCTCAACGGCAGAAAGGCAAAGTCCAACGTCAAGTCGACCACCAGATTGTCAGCGGCGCCAGCGGCGAAAGCCGTAGACCGTGTTGCCGTTCGGGCCGGTGAAGCTGCCGACGGAGCGGCCGCCAAACGGTCCGGCCGCCGAGTGGCGCTGGCCCGAGAAGGTCTTTCCGTTCGGCCCGGCGCCAGAATAGCTTGTGGAGCAGCGGTCAACAACGCCGGCCACACAGGTGGAATTGGACGTGTAGCTGCCGCCGTTCGGTCCGGTACGCGTGGTCGACCCGGTATAGATATTGCCGTCGCGGCTCACGCTGCGGCTGATCTCGCCGCCATGCGTGGTCTTGCGCGTCCATTCCTCGGCCGAGGCCGGCGAAGCGGCCGACCACACGACCATTGCGCCAAGGCAGAATAGCGAGAGCCTGGTTGTGGAGAGCATATCTTCTTCCTTTGCGACTGGGATGTTGGTCAGTTGGCATGCGCGGCGACGATCTTGCGCACGGCGGCGATCTCGTCGGCCGAGAGCTTGCCGTCCCCATTGCGGTCGGCGAGATCGAAGAGCGGCGTGCTCGCCTGGAACTCGTCCTCGGTGACCTTGCCGTCGCCGTTCCTGTCCATGCGTCGCCAGCGCTTGCCGACGCGCGCCTCCGCGGCTTGAGCACGGTCCTCTATGGCCTGGCGGGCGGTCTCGACCTCCTTTTCGTCGATGACACCGTCGCCGTTGCGATCGAGCCTTTTGAACATGCGCTCGCGGCCAGCCATGATCTCGTCCTTCGAGATCGCGCCGTCGCCGTTGATGTCGAGGCGTTGCAGCATCCGCCGGCCAGGCGCGTCCTGCGCCTGAGCCGCCGGGAGCGGCGCGAGCCCGAGAAGCATGGCCGCGAAGATTGCCGAGCGTTTCATGATGGTTCCTTTCCGATTGACGTCGCGGGGGGCGACTGTCGGCCAATACGCATCCCCGCCCCTGCCCCTACGCAGGGCGGCAGATTTTTTTCAGCGGCAGCTTCCGCAACCCTGTCTTGAGAAAAATCGACGCGCGGCGCGTAGGAGCCGCCGGGCTCCTGCGTAGGAGGCGCTGCAAGGACGGTCCGCGGCGGGCCGTCGATTTCAGCGGAGACCCAGATGAACAAGATTGCGATCGCCCTTGCCGGGCTGTTGCTTTGCGGCAGCAATGCCTTCGCGGCAGATGGAAACGCCAGGGAGCTGTTCCAGCGGATCGACACCAATGGCGACCGCGAGCTCGAATTCAGCGAAATTCAGGCCCTGCGGGCGCAGATGTTCGACCGCATGGACGTAAACCGCAATGGCGCGCTCGACCCGGGCGAGGTCCAGGCGGCGGTGGAACAGGTCAAGTCGAAACGCGACATCCAGGCGCGGTTCGCCGGCCTGCAGACCGAGGCACGCCGCATGGACCGCAACGGTGACGGCAAAATCTCACGCGACGAATTTACCGCAGCCATTCCCGACCGGCTGCTGCAGGCCGACACCGACGCGGATGGCGCGTTGTCTATCGCCGAAATGCGCGCGCTGCGGCGCCAGTGATCGGCGCCACATCAAATCAAAGGAGAAACCAATGAAGAGCACGATTGCCGTTCTGTGCGGCCTCACACTCGGCGCCTGCGCCCTGGCCCCGTCGGCCGAAGCCATGCCGCTTGCCTCGCCGGCAGCCCCAGCGTTTGTCGCCGGCCAGGCGACACCCGTCTGGTACCGGCGCGGCTTCTACGTCGTCGGCGGCGCTTACTACTACAACGGCTTCAGAGGCTATGGGCGCTTCCGGCCGGGATATCGCTACTACAACGGCTATTGGTTCCCGGCCGCCGCCTTCGCAGCCGGCGTGGCGGCCGCCACGGTCGCGCCACCCCCGCCCCCGGCGGCGCGCCTGGCGGCCGCCCATGTGCGCTGGTGCTACGACCACTACCTTTCCTACCGCGCATGGGACAACAGCTATCAGCCCTATGGCGGCCCGCGCCGACAGTGCTGGTCGCCTTATAGCTGAGACGCCCAAAGGTCGCGCTGGAGGCAACGGTGCAGAACCGCTCGATGCCGCCAGCGCGACCATATCCGTGCTTCCATGTACCAGAGGCAAGCCGCCATGCAGCGCGGCCTTCGGCTTCGAACCAGCGCCTCACGATTCGTCGTTCGTCGGCGAACCGCTAGTCTAGAGCGCGAGTTTCTGTTGCCGATGCGCTCCATGGGCTCGGTGTGAATGGGCGCGTCGAAAACCCTTACTGGGATCAAACCAAGGGCGAGATGTGGCAGCGGCCCGTGCCAACGGCACGCTATCCTAGAGATGGTCGAACGATATCTTCCCGCGGACCGCGGGACCATCGTGCTTCACTGGTTCACCGGCAGCAAGAGCGAGGCCCCAAGAGCGGCAGCGCTCGGCTGCTACTTCTGCGTCAACGCCGAGATGACCCGCTCGGATCGGGGCCGCGCCGTCGTCAGTGATTTGCCGATCGCTCGGCTCCTGACAAGAAACGGATGGCCCATTCACTCAAATCGACGGCCGTCCCAGCGAACCCGCCGACGTGAAAAGCCACCGTCGCCGCGATGGCCGGCGTTCGGAATTTGCCGATCGATGCCGTCGCGACGGCGATAATATCTAACCTTCGATCACTGCTGGCGCGGGGCCAGCGGTCTGGGAGGAAAATTGTAAACATCGTGCTACATATCCTTCCAATCTGTAGTGCGAAGGTATCATATGCCGACCCCACACAACCCCTGCTGCCGTGCGGCGCGCCTTGCGCAAACTCGGCGCGGATATTCACGATGCACGTCGACGGCGCCGATTGCCGATGGCGATCGTGGCCGAGCGCGCCTTCACGTCTCGCTCGACCTTGCAAAGGGTCGAAGCCGGCGACACCAATGTCAGCATCGGCATCTATGCTGGCGTCCTGCAGGCCCTCGGCCTGCTCGACGGCCTGAGCCAAGTCGCCGACATCAGCAACGACAGCATCGGACAGGCGCTGGCCAGCGCTGCTCTGCCCAAGCACATACATCTCAAGCGGCCATCCGGATCGTCCCGCGATGGCTTCGAGGTCCATATCGATCTGGATGTTCGTGCCTCCATGTGTTCAGAGGCAAGCCGCCGGCCAGCGAAGCCTTCGGCTTCGAACCGGCACCTCACCATTCCTCGTTCGTCCGCGCGAGACAAGCTTGGGAAATCAGCCGAGCTGATGGACGGTCACACCGGGAATGACCGCCTTGGCGATCTCGCACAAGTGCTGGTGATGCGTGAGATAAATCACCTGGCCCACACTGGCCATCTCGCCAAACAACCGGAAAACCTCTTCCGACCGCAGATGGTCGAACGTCTCCATGATGTCGTCCGCGACAAACGGAACCGACGGCCTGACCCTGGCAAACTCGTAATATCCGGCTAGCCTCAGAGCCAGATAGAGCTGGAACCGGGCACCCTTCGACAACGCATCGGCGACCTTGGACTGGCCATCCTTCTGCATCGCAATAAGAACTTCGCCGCCCTTTACCGGCTGCGTCGTCAGGCCGGTATACTGGCCGCGCGTGATCAGCGCGAAAGCGTCCGATGCCTGCGTCATCATTTCGGAGCGATGGCGGTCGCGATATATCCTGAGCGCGCTCGCCGCCGACATCACGCCGAGCTTCAGTTCGATATAGCGGGCGGCCTTTTCCTCGATCTCCAGAAGGACCGTGCGGCGTTCGGCGTCAATGCGTGCCACTGTGCTGTCGCCACCGACGGCATCGAGCCTGTCGGCCGCTCGCGTGCGCCGGACGAGCTGCTGTTCAAGCAACTCGTCTAGATCGGCAAGCCGTCGATCGCATTCAGCCCTTTCGACCGCGAGCCCATCGAAATCGAGGCCTTCCAGCAAGGTCCGCGCCTGGTCGATGCCCTCGACGGCGAGCTCGCTCGACAGCCGGTCCTCAAGTTCGGCCAGGGTGCTTCGCAAGCTGTCCCTCTCCCTCAGGAGCTTGTCGCGTTCAACCACCTCGGAAAGGCTGGTCACCCCAAAGGCGTCCAGAATCTCCTGCTTCGCCGCTTCCTGTGCAGCCATCTTAGCCTTCAATGCCTCGCCTGCGTCCCGCAGCCTTTGCTCGTCGACGAGAAGATCTGTCCTTGCATGATGGGCGCGCTCGGCTTGCAAGAGCCGCTCGGCAAGCGCCATGCTCAGCTGTTCTGGGGCCTGCTCACGGTCACTCTCGCCGGCCAGCACAGCAAGCCGTGCAATCTCTTCGGTAAACTCAACCCGGTCCGCCTCCATCTTACGGATGCGGATTTGCATGGCATCACGATCCTGAAGCGCCTTTGACAGCTCCGACAACTGATCGAGCACGCTGCCAAGGCCGGTTCCTGCGATGCCTTTCTCCAGCCAGGTGCCTTTCAGCGTTTCCTCGACCTCAGCCTGCCATGCGTCCTCCCGCCTCTCGGCCACTTCCACGGCGAGCTGCCTGGCGGCCAGCTCCTGTTCCTTCGCCGCCACGCTCCTGAGCGCCTCCGCTCGTTCCGCGTCGACCTTGGCTTGCCGTTCGAGGAAGCGGTCGGCGACGACCACCATCGCCTCGAGGCCCTCCCCGGCTTCAGGCTGTATTCCCACACTTTGCAGTGCAGCCTTAAGTGCAAGCCGGATTCGTTCGGCTTCGGCGGCAGCGCGCTCGATCCTTGCGCGCGCGAGCACGATCTCGTCCCAGGCCGTGAGCGCTTCGGCACGGGCCGACATGCGCTCCTCGACCAGGCCGATGAGCAGTGCTGGCGACGGTGACTGACAATCCTCGAGCAATGCGCTCGCGGTCTCCTTGATTTCGGTGGCCGCCATTTCGGTGCGTTCGGCCAGCTTTGCGAGCTGGGCGCCGGCGCGCTCCAGGGCGGCTTGGGTCTCGGCAGCCTTTTGCTTGACGGCTCGAAGATCGGCGAGCTCGCCTGCATGGGCCAGCCGTGCGGCCCCGACATGATCGTCCTTGGCCATGGCTGCCGCAAAGCGGTCCGCGGTGTGATCATTGAGGTCCGAGCGGTGGTTCTGCCAGGCCTCGTCGCGCTCGCGCCGTATCGCTGCCGCGGCCTCGTCATCAGCCAGATCGACCGACTTCCTCATGGAAGCCAGTTGCGTCGACAAAGCCAGGCGGCTCTGCTCATGCTCCGCGAGACGCTCCGACAGCACCGCCTTGTCTCTTTCCAGCTCTGCTGCAAGCGTTCGCCATGCCCCAATGTGCATGGGAGTTGGAACCGACATCCTCGAGAGGGACTGTGCATCTCCCGACCACGGCTGAAGGCGGCGCATCGCATCCGCCAATATCTTGTGCCGGTCGTCTTCGAATGCGCGCGCCTCCCGAATCTCTCTTGCGTGAGTGCCGGCTTTTGCCTCCGATACCGCCGCCACAAGCCTGGCCCTGGCGGCTTCGGGCACGGCCCTCTCCTCGGTGATCCTACCGCGCGCCGCGTTCAGCCCGTCAAGAGCGGCGGCGGCTTCATCGCGCGCCATGCGCAAGCTCGTCATGATGCCGGAACGCTGTTCGACCATGTTGCGCAATGTGCCGGCGACGACGGCCGGCAGGATGAGCCGGGAGGGATCCTGTTCGGCCGATCGACCAAGCGCGGCGAGGCAGCCCGCCACCACCTGGTCGAGCATTTGCAGGTCCATCTTGCGGGTCGGCAGATCGAGGCCTGCCGAAACGTATCGCGCCTTGCGATCGGCAAGTCCGCGCACCTGCTCCGAGATCGCAAGAATAGCTTCATCGACAATGATTGCCGCGATCTTTGCCCTGGTCCGATCGATCTCATCGGCATTCGCCGAAAGGCGCGTCCTGAGCCCAGCGTCATGATCGATCATCTCGGCGATGGTGCCTGTCCAGGTCCGATGTGGTGACGGGACGTCGGGCAGCTCGGCCAATCTGGTTGCCTTGCGCTTGATCTCGCCAAGGATCGGCGCGGCGCGCAAATATCGGTCGATTGCGGCGAGACGAGCCGATAATGCCGAGCGCTCGGCCAGGCTGCGGTCATAGTTTTCCTGTGCGTCCGCCCGTTCCGCCTCGAGGGTTTCGAATGTCGAGGCCAAAGTGTCGATCGCGTCCTTCTGCGACTTGAGCTCCGCGAAACGCTTCTTCAGCTGCGCGATTTCGGTAGCCTGAGCCTGCTTGCGGTGCAGCGCATCGGCCTCGGCGTCCAAGGCGGTCAAGATCTCGCCGGCATGGCCCAGACCGGCGCTGGCGGTGAAGAGCAGCTTGCCGAGGTCGCCGCGCGATTCAAGGATCGCTTTGCCGCCGGCTTCCAGCGTCTCGTCATCCAGCGAGAACATGGTGCTGTAGGCCTCGCGCGACAGCCCGGCGAGATGGGCCGAAATCTCCATCTCGCTCAGCGGCTGGCCTTGCGCGTCGTGCAGCGAGTTGCTTCGGCTTTTGGTGCGCGCAAAGGTCTGCGATTGCTCCTCGAAGTCCAGCGTCCCGCCGATGCGCATGGCGCTGTATTCGTGCAGGAAATTATAGCGGCTGCGCTCCTCGATGCCGAAGAGCAGATCAAGATATGCCGAAAGCGCCGTCGATTTGCCGGCTTCGTTCAAGCCGAACACGATGTGGAGATCAGGACCCGATTTCGGTTTTGGCCCGAAGTCTATGGTCTTGTCGGTGAATTTGCCGTAGCGCGTGAGATCGAGCCGCCGCAATCTCATCTGGTTCCCTCTGCCTTGAGCCTGGCGGCGACGAGATCGACGCTGCGTGCAAGCACCTCATCGAGGAACAGCTCGAGCCCCGCTTCGTCTTTTCCGGCGAAGCCGCGCGCATCGGGCGGCAGGTCGGCTAGCGTCTTCAGGACGAATTCTCGCGCGTCCGACCGGAATGCTTCGGACCCAGCGTTGGCGCGCATGGACTGGGCCAGCTCCAAGGTCGGATCGGCGACCGGTTCCACAGTCCCTGTGCCCGGCGCCGAAAGAGCGAGCTCCACCTTCTCGACCCATATATTGCCCACCTGCTCCGCGGCCTGCTCGGCCTCAGCGACAGCCAGATCCCTGTCGCGGATCATTGTCCATGAAAGTGGTGAAGTGCCGCTCAGGCTGAGACGCGCAACCAGGTACCGGGATCTGGCGGCGGCCCTCGATTGCTCGAGCCCTGATCGGATGCGGGCGACCGCTTCGCTCCATTCCGATGCCCCCGTCAGATCGACATTTACGCGTTCGAATTGCGCGACACTGGTGAGCCGCTCCTCGATCTCGATCGTGCGATCGGCGCCTATGGTCACCAGCGTGGCGGATTTCTCACCGGCCTCGTTTATGTCCCTGCCCTGCGGAATTCCCGGCATCACGAGCGTGCTCGCACCGGGATAGACCTGGCGAACATGAATGTGGCCGAGCGCCCAGTAGTCGAAGCCGTGGCCCTGCAGCTCTGCAACGCTGCTGGGAGCATAGACGTCATGGCCGGGCGAACCGGCCAGGCTGGTGTGCATGATGCCGACATTTGCCACTCCCTCGTGCGGGCCGGCGTATTTGGGCAGCAGGCTTTCAGGCGCCTTGGGGTTGGCGAAACTCAAACCATGAAACGCGACGTCCACGCCCGCGCCCGACTGGATCACGGACTGGGCGCGGCCGCCGAAAATCGTCACCGTATCCGGCAGCACGAGCTGCTTGGAGATGCGCGACATGGCGTCATGGTTGCCGCGGATCATGTAGACCCTGATACCGGCTTGGTGAAGGCGGGTCATCTGGGATGCCAGGAACCGCGCCGTCTTCATCGAGGTCTGGTCGCCGTCATAGAGATCGCCGGCGATGACGAGAGCATCGACACGCTCGCCAAGGCAAAGATCGACAATGGATATGAAGGCTTGGCGGCTGGCATCGCCGACGAGCTCAGCCAGTTCGGGATTCCGCAAGGCAAGCGAGCGCAACGGCGAGTCGAGATGGATGTCGGCTGTATGAACAAATCGAAAAGCCATCTGGGGCGTCTCCTGGCCTGACGGGGAGCTCAGCGGATTGGCAACACCATCCGGTTAGCAACATCCGACCGCGTTCGGCAACTGTTCCGACCAGTTGGCAAGTTCAGTGAGCGCTAGCAGTGTTTGCCGCCGAAGGGACCGGTGCTGTTGATCGTTATAATGGCCGAGGCCTGACGCGGATAATCCTCACCCACGCGCACCATTCTCGAGATCCCGCATGAAAGCCAGGACTGCTTCGACCTGGCCATCTGCGACGAGTTCGGCAGCCGAGCGATGGCCATAGCCGGCGATCGGTTCATTGCGATACCAGTAGATCGCCTTGTCGATGTCGCCGGTGAGTTCCATCGCGGCCGAGATCACTTTTACAATCTCGCGCATCCGGCCCTGAAGGCGCTCCGATGACGGATTGCGCAGTGTGTTGCGGTGAACACCGGTCAACTGGGTAAGGTCGGCAAGCTTCACACCCAACGCCTGCGATAGGCGCTTCGGTGAAATACAGGGTGTGCCCGGCTCGTGCTGGCTGTCGACGAAGCCTGAGAATGCTTTCGATCGCGGGAGCTGTGCGTGGGCCATGACAAATCTCCGACCTCTCTCACCCGCACAATATATGCACATTCCAAGGCATAGAAAGTGAACAGAGGTCTGACATCCGGCGCGCACCAACATGACCATGTAAATGATTGATATGGCAACATTATCATTCGTTTTGTATGCCCGACAAGCTGTGCGTTCTGACGTGAAAATCGTCGCCAAAAGCGCACAGCCGCTTTACCCTCCAAAGCATGATTCGCCTTGATCCCGCGACCGCCAGTTCCGTCGCCGCGCCGACCACCGTTCCGTCCTGGGCGCTCGCTGGCGGCGCGCCCAGCGACGCCGAGGCCGCCTTCCAGGCCGGCGCTGCGCTGGCTTCGCTGGACACGCTTGCCCGCGCGCAACCTGCCTGGGCCGGCGCCTGGCGCCAGCGGCTGGCGCTCAGCTGTGCGGCCGCCAGCATGCGGCTCGCCGGCCGCGCAGAGGATGAGGCCGCCTTGCGTGATGCCTGGCAGCTTTGCCCGGCCGGCGCCGATCCCGGTCCCGCCGGCGCGATTTTTGGGGCCTGGCGCCAGCTGGCGCTGCAGCCGCCGGCGGTCAGCGCCGATCGGCTGGCAAAGGTGGCCGAGCTGCTCGGGCTCGCCTGGGACGATGAGGCACTCGCCGACCTCTGGACAGAGATCGAAGAAGTGGCGGCTGCGCAGCGGCCGGCGCCGTTCACCGCCGCGGCGATCGCCGCCTGCGTATTCGCCCTGCGCCCCGACGCCGAGCTCTTGGCTTGGTGGCTGGCCGACCTGGTGCTGGCGCAAAGTTTGCGCTGGCCGCGGCCGCTGCCACTCCTGATGGCGCAGGCCTTTGGTCCGGCGTTTCGCGGCGAGGCTGGCGGCAAGCGCATCCGGCCTGGCGAAAAGGGTTTTGAGCGGGCGGTCTGCTTGGCGCTGGTTCAGGCGGCGGCGGAGGCCTGCAGGCTGGCGGCAGAGCTTTCGCGCCGTTCCGAAAAGCTCCTGGCGGTGGCGCCAAAGCTGCGCGCCAAGGGCGCCGGCGACGTGATTTTTTTGCTGCTCAGCGAAGACGCCGTCTCCGGATCGCTGACGACGAAAAACCTGTCGCGCTTTGCGGCGCGACGGCTGTTCGAGCGCCTCCAGCAACTGGATGTCGTGCGCGAGCTGTCGGGCCGCGCCAGCTTCCGGCTGTTTGGGCTGTAGCCGATGAGCCAAGCCTCCGTCCGCCGCAAGCCTGACGATCAGCCGGCGCTGCTCGACACCGAGCTCGAGCACCTGCCGTCGGAACTGCGCTGGCGCGAATGGATGGGCCGCGTGGAAGCGGTGATCTTTGCCGCCAGCGAGCCTGTGCCGCGCGAGGTGCTGGCGCGGGTGGTGGGAAAAAACTGCAATCTCGATTTGGTCATCGACGACATTCGCGCCGAACTCGCCGGCCGCCCCTACGAACTAGTCGCGGTCGCCGGCGGCTGGCAGCACCGGACCAAAAAGGTCTTTGGCGACGTCATCCACGCCGCGTTCGGCCACCGGGGCGCCGACGGGTCAAAAGAACTGACGCAGTCGGAGGCGCTCGTGCTGATGTGCATCGCCTATTTCCAGCCGATCACGCGCGCCGAGCTTTCCTCCTTCTTTGGCAAGGAGGTGTCGCGCGATCTAATCGGCGTGCTGCGCGCGCAGGATCTGATCGCCTCGGGGCCGCGCAGCCCGCAGCCGGGCGCGCCCTACACCTATGTGACGACGAAAAATTTCCTGTCGCAGTTCGGGCTCGACACGCTGCGCCAGCTGCCGGATTTCGAGGCGCTCGAGGACGCCGGGCTGCTGTCGAAGGAGAAGCTGCTGGCCGGCGATATCCCAGCCGAGTTGGCTAACAGGGAAGGCGAGGACGATGTCGTGGAGGAGCAGGTGTCGTAAGCGGGGCGTTGTCGCCTTGCGACCACAGAGGCCGTCGATCACTTAGGACCAGGACGAGTGATCGTGCGGTAGGCGGTGATCAGGATCATGAATCGCGACATGATCGCCGTCGACAACATGGGCCGGAAAGATCACCAGATTGTCCATATCGGTTCCCGATCATCAATTTGATTTGGCCCACCGCGCAAGCTGATCCATGAAAACATCTTCGAACTCCAAGCGGTTTACGAAGTATTTTCTCTCATCCAATGGGAACCCACGGCAGCAGAACAAATAAGCCAACCGCTGCCAATAGTCCATCCCCCCAAAATCTTCTTTTAGCTCTCGGAGCCAATCATTTGCACCATTAACTTTCGCCGCCAGCGTTATCTCGCGTTTGGCAAACGTGTCGCTACCAGCATACCCTCTCCCTAGAGCAGCAAAATGATTGATGTCTGAATTTCGTGTAAATAGGCTCAGAATTGAAAGACGAAAATACTCACTCTCTCTGATTTCTTCAAGCTGCAGAAGATTAAGCAAATCGCTCCCTATCTCCTGCCACTTTTCCCTCGTTATACCTTGAACGGACGACAGATAAGTGCAGATACTTGCGAAACATGGCGTAAGGAATTCTATGTTTTTGAGAGTTATGTCAATAGCTCCAGGATTGCCGATCTGCGCCAGCCGCCGATAGAACCAGCGCAACCTTATATAGTCCACATCTTTCGACCCAAGGTACTCGGCGATAACCTTTGAAACCGCCGCTTCAGAGAAGGCGGCCCAATCTTTTTCAGAGATATCGTTATACGAGATTGAAATATAGGGATTGCCTCCGGTGTAGCGGCGCAGTACCCCCAATATTCTGTCTTCGCTTTCACTAATTGGCCTATCCTCAATCATTTCGGCACAGCGAGCAACAAAGCTCTCCGGGGTAAAAAGTTCCGTCTTGTGTCTCTGTGGCGTAAGTCGTTGTTGCCGGTCTAAGATACTCGCCACACGCGAAAGCGCCTTTCTCGCTTGCTTAAAATCGTCGGAGAAAACAATGATATCGTCGGCAAAGCGAACGAACTCTATGCCTGAGTCGGCCATACTGTTGTCGATTGGTATCAGAGAAGCTTCTGCGAAAAGGTGGGTTGCATGCGGCCCAACGGGAACACCCCGGGAGACGCCCGCAGTGGTCGACTCCATCAGAGAGATCACCCATTTCGTTGCTTGGTTGGGGAAGCCAGAAGCGATTAACTGGTTCTCTAGTGTATGATGGTAAATTTGGTTGTAGAAATCGGCAATATCGCAGTATAGGACTGCGCCTGCCCGGCTGGCTCGTCTTTGAGCCGTTTTCCAAAAGTCATTCCATGCGGAATGACTGTTATAAAGTCCATGCTCTGCACTCGGTTTGAACCGGTAGCTGAAAACCTGGTCTGATTTTCGTCTCCGCGCTTCTATGCCGCCGCCAAACTCGTAGGCAATAGCTGAAAGTATGATGCTGTCTAGTGGCGTGAGCTGGGTAGCTTGTCGGAAAGAAACCTCGTCTTTTGGAACGATAAATCGCCGGTGAGGGCCCGGCTTAAACCCACTCAGAGGCTTTCCAGCGATTTCGTTGGCGAACTCGCCCTTCCTCTCTTGGACCGCGGCGAGCTCCAGAACCTTGGGGAAGAGGTCGCCGTCAGAGTGGTGGTAGATGAAATCTATCGCCCATTCTATGGAGGCTTTGGCAAGGGTCATGAAAATCCTGAGCAACCTGGGAAGGACAAGTAGGCCCGTATGATAGCGACCGCGCTGCGTTCCCGTGAAATTCGCGAGGGGCTTATATAAGATGAGCAATCGCATCGCCTTGCAAGACCTTGAGGGACGCGGGCAAAGTATGATGTGGGCTCGGATGCGAATACAAATGATGCGCTCGCACTAGGCCGCGACGATGCCGCGGAGCGGCCAATGTTGCCTGATGCCATTTCCGATCTCGGACTCTGCAAGATCAAATACGAACAAAGCAGGGCAATCTCGCCGGCCCGGTAACATTCGCCCTCGGTGAATGTGGATTGCACGGCGGAGGGTGCGGGAGGAGGAACTGGCCGATCAGAAAAATTTTCACTCGCGTACGGCGGGGGCGGCACTCCACCG
The DNA here is from genome assembly GCA_004963905.1 of Mesorhizobium sp. GTDB lineage: Bacteria > Pseudomonadota > Alphaproteobacteria > Rhizobiales > Rhizobiaceae > Mesorhizobium. Next base: position 183,437 of record SUGL01000005.1, on the reverse strand, counting down.
CCGTCTTACAGCGGGGGTATCAGGACCGGCCTTACTGCTCAAGTGCGGCTTAGGCCGCCGGAGGTGCGGGCAGCGCTGGGACTGGATGATCTGCCCTGAACGTGGCCACGAACGCATCGCGGTCGTTAAGGCGTATCAGCACAGGATTCTCGCAGGAGGACGCCTTGCCGAAAATAACGGCGTGACGAGCTTCGAGGCTCGGCAATACCCCAGCATAGTCGCTGCCGATGTAGTTGGACAAGAAGTCTTTGCCCGTATCATCGAACGTGCGCATCGCGAATATCGTGTTGCACTGATTGAGGATGGTCTTGGTCACGTTCGCCGTGCGCTGCGTGATAAGAAGACACCCCAGCCCGTACTTTCGGCCTTGAAGAATAGCGCGGGCGCTGCGCGCCGTCGCCGCTTTGTCGCCTTCGGCGACGACCGAATTCCACTCAGGCACCAATGAATGCGCCTCCTCATAGACGAGGCAGACGCGGGCCTGATCAGTCATACCCAATTCCTGACAGACTGTCAGCGCCGCATCAGAGATAATCGCGGTGATTTCCGTCGGCGTCAGCGTTGCCATATTGGCATTGTTGTTGAACATCCCACTCGCCTGGCGCGTGACCTCGAACTGAGCCGGATTGATTACCTTCAAGAAGCGTTGTTGCGCCGGATCAAAGAACGCCCGCAGTTGGTGCGTAACCTCCTGTCGAAATCGCAGATGACTTCCGCCTTGTTCTTGATTCTGATGTGGAACACCCCCTTCACCCGCAGCGACCAACGCGAGACGTTGCGCTTCCTCATGAGTTGGATCGAGGAACTCAGCCAGCAACTGAGCATACTGATTTGTGAGATCAAGGCAGATAACTTTGATGCCACCGGCGACCATGCGCTCGACCAATTCGATAGCAAGATAGCTCTTTCCGATTCCAAGAATCCCCAGCACTGCCGTGTTGTGCGTAACGGCAGCGGACATATCGAGGCTGACGCCGAAGCCGGTATTGGGAAAATGGCCGATGGCATCCGCAGTTGCTGCAACGGCCTCAGCTTCAAGCAGGAAGACTGGAGCGTTCATTCTTGGAAGCCACTTCACCGGAATGAACTTGCCCGCATCAGCATCCCATCTGCCGATCTTGCGGGCCTTTGCGCGCGCATAGCCATAGGTGTTTTTTTGCTGGACGATATCCTCGCGCGTCAGGCCTTCAATTATCTGGAACATGGCATGGAAAGCCCCAATTCGCGTCTCGACCAGCCGCCCTTCGGCGAGCTCGCTCTCCTCTGTGACCTCAAACAGCACATAGTCGAGACTCGTGTCCGAGACCACCACACCACAGAGGCGATTGATCCGTTGTATCTCCGGGACACTACCCAGCTCATCGGGCGTCGCACTCAGCGCAACCGCCATCGCTGCGCCCCTAGTATCCGGAAGTTTGCGGATGCGATCCTTCAATTCACCTGGGAGCCGGACGGTCAGGACGCGTAGCAGATTGCCCTCGTCTCGGCCCACGTAGTTGAGAGCCACGCCGAGCATCCACGGCCCGTTGTTGTCTGCGACAACGAGCGGAGTGCCGCGTTCAACGCTGCTATCTCCAATCTGCCGAACGAGGACGATGCCCGGCGACTGGTGCGCCGCTATCGGCCCAATGACCCCTTGCGTATGCACCGCACCTTCCTGTTCTGACAACCAATTGCCAAATGCCAGGACAGCCTCGACCGGGCGCAGGGCGACGATCACCGCCCAAACCGTCATTATTGCGATGGCCTCGTCCATGCGCGTCCGGTGAAACAGCCAGATGCAGGCAAGAATTAGAACTGTGAAGATAACGGTCGGGCTGCCTAGGCTCCGCACTGCGCGGTCAGCGGCGCGCACCCATAGGCGCGTTTCGATCCCGACCGGTACGCGTACGAGCAGCACTACAACCGACGCCAAGCAAACAAGGGTGCAGAGAAGCGCGATGGCCCAGATCAGCGTCAGTTCCCATGAATTAGAACGGGCAACCGTGGAACCCGCAACAATGGCGGCTAGCGCGACAAAGCTATTTGTAGCCGCATCCGCCGGCGGAGTGAAATGCGGGTTGAGCAGACGGCTGCCGAACAGAAGACTGGCAAAGCCACTATAGGCCCAGATTGCATTCTCGTTCGGCGTAAGGCCGGTGGCCACGACTTTCCATTGAATGACAAACAGGAGCAGGGAGTAAACAACAAGGCTGATGACACGATTTCTCGTCTGAATGTAAGGATTGTCACCCATCAGAAATGTTCGCCCCGAATCATCGAATTTGCCCCGATCGATGGTATATGGCCGCTTTAGGTTACCGCAATCACAGTTCTGCAGTCTGATCCCAGACGCGGATAGCTTCGCAAGGTGCCTCGATTTCCATATTCTGAGGCGGCTCAGTCATTAGTTCGGCAACAGCGCACAGTTCTGGCTCAATCGCGGTCGCGGTAGGCACGAAGGGGCAGTCCCTTCGGGACGCAGTTTATCTTTGTCACTAAGCTGCTTCCCAAATAATCGGTAGAATACGCGGCAACTGAACCGCAGCTAAGAACCTATCGATGTCACAACACCATAAGAGCTCCATCTCCGGTGCACCGATAGGACGCCGAACATTTTGTCCCCACAATGCGATCGGGTGCGGAGAAGGCGAATGAGATGTGGCGCGAAGCCGATCAGGCAAACTCTGCTTGAAGGGGCCGAAGAACCAACCCAAGGCGGACGTGCAGGCTTCGCGGGGCTATTGAGCTCCAATCTGGGGCAGTACCGGCACAATTTCTCCCGTGGTCATGTATACGATAGCACCGCGCGCGGCCGAGGTTGCCAGAAGGTAGCGCTGCAACTGCTGGATATATGCGGTTCGGTGCAGGTCCGTGTCACGATCGCTTTTCCAGTCCAGAACCTCCAGGACCTTACCGTCCTCTATAGCGATCGCATCGACACGGCCAGAGAGAAGATTGCCGGGGTCCAACTCACTCCAGACGGAGAGCTCCGGTACAAGGATCGGCAGGAGACGCTGCACATAAGGGAGCCGAAACGTCTGCAACGCTGTCGCCGCGAGTTCGCCCGCAACCGGGAGCTCGTCTGTGGGCTCGAGGGCAAGAAGCTCGTCGCGAAGGCGCTCCGCCCGGGCGGCAACATGATCCTGCGGCGAGAGTTCTCCGGTCAAAAGCTCTTCCATGAGCTTATGCAGGATCAGTCCCCGAATTCTGCCGGCGCCGACCGGCTCGACATATTCGAATGTGCTGCCCGGCTCGATAGCCGTGGCGGGGGTGAGGATCTCCGCTCGATCGGCGTCATGAACACTGGGGTTCACCCAGCGCAGCGCCGGCGTCGCGGTCTGCACGATAGCGGCCTGCCGGGCGAATGTTTCGGCGTCCTGGGAGACAGCCACGGCCTTCGATCCGGTGGTCAGTCGTGGCTTGAGCGCATTGAATTTCAGTTCATCGAGCAGGTCAAATCTGAGATTGACCAGTTTCGACCAGGCAGCCGGTCCCGCCGAGGAAAGATAGGGCACGATCAAGAGATCGCGGGCACGCGTGCACGCGACATACCACATGCGCTGATTTTCCAGCGCCTGGCGCCGCGCCTGCTCCGCGCGTGCAAGCGAAAGCGCAGAGGAGGAAACGCCCCCTATGACCCAGTGCAGCGTGTTGTCGGAATGCCGATGCACAAATCGCTCAGAGGGCCTCGCTTGCGTGCCCATGTTGATGGGGACCACCACCGGCCATTCGAGACCTTTCGCGCTGTGAATGGTCACGATCTCGACCGCGTCTCTCGAGGCGTCGATCCGTCCTTCCTGGCGCGAGGCGCGGCGATCCCAGTCAAGTTGGAGATGGCGAACGAAGGCCCTGAGTCCTCGGATATCAAAGGGCCGCGCGAGCTCGACAATCCGATCAAGATTGGCAAGCGAGCGCGCGGCACGATTATTGCCGCTGCGGGCAGACAACGCGACTCGCAAGTGGAGCTGCTCGATTGCCTCGGCCAAGAGTACGCGTGGCGTGGTGACGTTCACGCGCGCGCGAAGTTTTTGCAGGGTTTCAAGGACGGAGCGGGCAACGCGATGGGACACCAGGGCGGGCGGTGTGGTGATGTCGAATAGGCCGGTGGGGGAGGCCCCGGGTCCGGCCTGATGGACCGCTTCGGCAATGTCGAGCAACTCTTCGTCGGTGAGGCCGACCATCGGTCCGCGCATGAAGGCACCGAACGCAAGCCGGTCGCGCGAATCCGCCAGCCCGCGCAAGAGCGCCAGGACGTCCTGTGTTTCCTGCTGCAGGAACAGCGTCTTGCCAGCCTGCGACGCAACAGCGAGCCCGAGCGCTTCCAGTGCGCGTTCGTAGCGCCAGAGCTCGGTGCCGGTTGGAGCCAGGAGTGCGATGTCGCCCGCCTCGAGGAGGCGCCGGGCTCCGGTGTGCTCGTCCTCGATTTCGATGGTGCCTATGAGCTTTGAGCAGATTTCTGCAACGACGGCCGCCTCGTCATCCCGCTGCTGCGCCATCTTCGCCTTCTGGCCATCGCCTATGGCCACATGCGACGCGCACGGGAGTCCGTGCAATGCCCCGTCGCGTGTGGCAGTGAGTGCGCCATAGCTCGGCTGTCCGTCTGCATCGAGGACCGGCTGGAACACGCTATTCACGTAGTCGATGATGCCTGGCTGACAGCGGAAATTGGCACCGATATGGATGATGCGATCATCGCCGAGACGGGCAATGGCCTGCTTCGCCTGTTTGTAGCTATCGATATCGGCGCCCCGGAACGCGTAGATGGATTGCTTGGGATCGCCGACGACAAACAGCGCCCCATCGCGAAGGTCGGCGTCTTGCCATCGATCGGGCATGCTGCAGGCCGAGATCGAAAACAGGATACTGGCCTGAATCGGATCGGTGTCCTGGAATTCGTCAACGAGGATATGCGCAAAGCGTTCACCTATCGCGGCGCGGACGACATCATTGGTGGTGACGAGGACATGGGCGCGCTGCAGCAGATCATCGAAATCGAGGACAGCCGCGTTTTCCTTGCGTTGCCTGTAGAGCTCCGTGACCGGCTCGAGGGCACGCGACATCTGTCCGACCATGGCATCGCCGATCTGACCGAGTAGATCAGAAAACCGAGTCACACAGGTGCGGAAGTGCTCGTCGGCCTGCTGGCAGAGTGCCGTGCCGTCGTCTTTTCCATACGCCGATTTCCAGCGGCCAAGATTGCGCGGCTCAGTGAAGGTAAACTCGTTCCATTTCATCGAGGCCGTGCGCGGCGGGTCCGCGAGCTCCCATAGCCGGGAGAAGCTTGGCTCTGTCTCGAAACAGTTCTCGTAGAATTCGGCGAGAGTCTCGAGCTCCTGGACCAATGATCCGGTGCTGCGCTCCTTGGGATAGTTCGCTTGCCAACGCCGAAAGGCCCGCACGCTTTCGACAAAGTCGATGTCCTTGCGCAGCGAGAGGTCGACAGGGACGGTACCGGCGCCGGGGTGCGCCAGCTTGAGCTTGGCAAGATCAAAGCTGTCCTTGACGACCTTTAGCGGCTCAAACTTGGACAGGACAGCCACTGGATCCTCACCTTCGTGGGCTCCGTGGGAGAGGCGGTCGAACAGCCAGCCCGAGATGACGCTCTCGAACATCGCATCGGCGGCGGGCGCATCCATCATCTGTGATCCGGGGTCGAGCCCCGTTTCGACGGCGTAGGTCATGATGATCTGCTGGCAGAACGCGTGAATCGTGCATGCGGTCATTTCGTCGAAGGCATCGATCGCCGAGCTGAGGACAGCCCTTTTGTCATTGAGCAGCTCAAGACTGACAGCGCCGCACAGGACCTTCGGGATATCGCCCGCTAGCAGTTGCGTTGCGTATTCGCGAATGCGGAGCGACAACTCACTGGCGGCCAATTCGGTGAACGTAATCGCTGCGATGCCGCGAGGTGGTGCACCGTTCAGCATCAGCATGATGACGCGGCCGGCAATCAGAGATGTCTTGCCCGTGCCCGCCGCCGCCTCGACCAGCAGCGTCTTGTCGAGTTCGGTGAGAACACGATTGCGTTCGACGGCATCGCTCAGCATCACGGCTCCGCCCAAAGTGGCGCGAGCCTTTGCTGAGCGGCGTTGAAGCCTTCCTCCTTGCGCCGTTGATAGCGGTCGAGCGCTGCCGGCAGCGCGATTCTGAGGTCGTTATAGCCTGCAAAAGCGTCTGGCCCGGGATAAGCGACGCCATTCCTGAGCCCTTCGACCGCGATGTCGATGAAGCGGAGCAGTGTTCCCTCCGCTCGCTTGAGGATGTCGCCATCAAGGCCTGCTGCAGACCCCATCGTGTCGAGGTATATGAGCCGAGCGATGATCGTGCTCACCTCCGGGATGAGTTGCTTGATCGTGATGGCGTAGAGCGCGCGCTGAACTTCGGCGCCGCCGTCCAGAATCACGTCACGCACGCTGCGCGGCGCCGTGCCGGTCTTGTAGTCAGACATTCGAACGCCGCGGCGGTCGGGCTTCACATCGACGCGGTCGATACGGCCCTTCAGACGGATGCCGGACTGACCGATCACGACTTCCTGGCGCTCGTCCCAGGGATCGGAACGCTCTGCCGGCGATTGCGGATTGCCGAAGGGGATCTCGCTGAAGCTGCGGGTCCCCGGGCCGAAGCGTTCGTCGATCGTCAGGCCGCGGCGGGCGCGCCGTCGTGCTTCGTCGATGGTATCCAGCCACAACAATCTTGGGGGTACCGCTTGGGTCAGCGGCCAACGCTCGGCGATGTCGCGTGCGGCCGCGCCAAGGGCATTGTCGATTTCTTCTGGCGTTGCCCCGACAAGGCTGGGGGCGGGTTCGATGCGCTCGATTGCTAGCCGCAGCAACTCATGCACGAGGTCGCCGAATGTAACGGGATCGAGCTGCAACGGTTCAACGGCGAGTTCGGGAGCGGTCATTCCCAAGGCCCGCAGCCAGACAAAGCCGAGCGGATCGCGCAGCAGGCGCCGCAGGGTCGTCGCCGATTGCGGCATGTTCAGCGCGCGAACAACTGCTGGATGTTCTTTCCCAAATCCGCCGTCATGTGGCGTGGGCTGCAGCCTGCGTGTCCAATCGGTCCAACAGGACATGACCGCCTGGATACGTGGCAAGGAGAGCGCATCATCAATACGAGCGAGCAGACGATCCCCCTCGCTGAATGCGTGTTCCGGCGTTCTGGTTCGCGAAAGCGGGCGCTCCGTGACCTTTCGTTGCAGCAACGCGCTCCTGGCAAGGAATGCGCCGTCGGCCGAGCGCCTGCTGCGGGACAGCGCAACGCGCGAGCCTAGGTGACTGACGAGAATCTCGAAGGCCAGCCGATCGCGTTCCAGCCGGGGCAGGTCCACCAAGTCACGCTCGCTGAGGACGTGATCGGGCAGCAGCGGGTCCACACCATCGGAGCGCGGCCAGCTTCTGCTTGAAAGCCCAATCAGGCGCATGTGCTTGCGCGGCGCACCAACGAGGTCAGCCGCTCGTGCCCAGACAACATTGTTGGCGGGATCGCTTTCATCAGCGATGCGCAGTGACGTAAGGGTCATCTCCATCGCCGCAGCCGGTCCCAGGCGAAGCGCTTCTTGCCAAAGGCCGAGGCTCTTACCCCGCAGCAGGGTCTCTCCGAGTCTGACCGCCGCCTGAGGTCCGACATCGAGGTCACGCAGCACTGGCATGAGGGTCGCTGCGATAGAGGAACCATCGGAACGCGAAAGCGGCTCGAGGCTCCGGGCCCAATGCTCCGGTTCAAATAGACCGGCTTCGGTCGGGATACCTTTCATCCAGTCAGCTGGAAGGGCTTCCGACAGATAAGGGGAGAGCAGCGATAGGCGGCGGACGCGATCCTGCGACAGGCCATTGATCATCACGTCTGACAACGCCGCGCACGCCTGGCCGGCGCGAGTGCTCAGGGCGGAAACGCCGCTCGCGAAATGAATGGGGAGCTCAGCGTCCGCGGCGAGGACCAGCATGTGGTCATCCCAGGCACCGAGGTCGGCGCTCGTGATCGCAATGTCGGAGGCCTGTGTTTTGCCGTCGCTCAACAGCTCGCGAGCCCAGCGAAGCGCCTCGACGACCTCTGCGCGCGGATCGGCACATACGTCGCAGATCAGATCTTGGGAAGGCGACCTGGTCGTGAACACAATCGTGCCGGGAAACCAACTCCGGTCGTGTGTGCCGGGCGCGTCCCAAGTGATTTCGACAACTGCCGCGAGGGCCTTGATCAGCGGCCGCCACACCGGGTCGATCGAAATCAGCCTATGGAAATACAGATTGCCAACCGTGGCACGGGCATGTGCCACGCCCGCGATCGCTCGGTCGCGAAGGTCCCGGGGCAGAAGCGCACCCGTTGGGAGATGGCTTTGTAGGTAGGCCTCGATGCGCCCCAGATCGCTCAGACGGGCGCTCGCATAACGCAGATCGTCGAACCGAATGTCCGCGGCCCATATCCGCGCCAGACTCGCGAGCACGGCCCGCGCCATGCCCGGGCGCGTCTTGACCGGTTCCAGCTCCTCGAAGGCAAGTTCGGTGAGCGCTCGAGCAACGATTGGGACGAGGGCGGCGTGGTCTGCGGGCCGGGCGAAGCCGCCCGCAAGGCGGGCAGCGAGCAGGGGGAGCGTCGCCACATCGCGACCGTGGTCCCCCGCACGCGCCGCCGCGACGCGCTGCATGCGAAAGGCGAGGGTGCCCTCGACGATGACAGTGTGACGCTTGATGGCCAAGATCTTCGGTTGCCCCCGATCTCAGCTAGCGCGGGATCGCGGGCAGCGCCGCTCGGCGTTGTGACCAGTTTTCGAGCACGACAAATTCGTGGAAGTCGCAGCCCAGATGCGGACAAACGACGCTTGGTTGGACCTGGCCATCGGCACTGATCGAGTGCCCCTTGAGCGTAAGTCGGTGACCGCGCGGACAGGTCAGCTCGGCCTTGAAGATATGCTCGGTGGAGGGGTGACAGGCATTCCAATGGCCCGGGGGTGCCGAACCGGTTCCCCGCCAAAGTACCAGGCGGACCCGGGGACTGGGGGCGTATCGCTGCGTCGGCGCGCGGTGCGGTCTGAATGGTCGGCGAGACCACAACGCGCGCCACTGGGCTTTTGCCCAGGACAAGACTATTTCGAATCTACGCTGCAAGGACCTCTTCCTTTCCAGCGAGACTCTCCGGGCGCAGCACGGTCCCTGCCTCGTCGAAGGCATAGAGCCTGTCGATGCGAACGCCGTTCCATTCAAAGCGATAGTGCGTTGTCTGAATCGACCGACCGAGCACCTGCCCCTTGAGGACCGCAATCGCCGTTGCCGTGGGACGCTCGGGCGGCCGAAACAGGATGCCGTCGACATCGGGCGGAACCGCATCGCCCAATGACCAGCGCTGCTCTTGCGGCAGCTCGGCCGACACCTGGCGCAGATCGATGAACTTGCCCTCTACGGGAGTCTTCAACATCCTCATGTCGAGGCCCGTCGCAGCTTCCTTTGTGCGCGACAGGAAGCGCGACCGGCGCGCGATCGAGACCGCCAGCGCAGTTTGCGGCGTGTCGGCGAGCTCGAGACATGATCGCTCGGGGGCAAAGAATGTCGTCCCCTCAGGGTTCTCATAGGTGAATGGAGCGAGGTTCCAGTTCTGCAGCATGGCGGAATCGAGCTTGGGTCCCTCGCGCCGTGCCACCAAGCGGTCTTGCAGGCGCAGGCGGGGATTGGTCATGTTCTCAACTTCGACCAAGGCTTCGACCTGATCGGGCGCGACGAGGTCGCGATAGACCGAAACCGGCGGAAAGCGCGACGGGATCAGCCGGTATCCGTCGGCGGCAAAGTGCACGATCGGGTAGTCATCCACCACGCTGGGCATCGAGGTACCGCCGAACCGCATAAATATCGATCACCTTTCCCCCCAACATGACATCCAGGGCGCTGTCTCCGTTGAAGTAGCCATTCGGTGCGTGCATCCAGGCGTCGCTCGCCTGGTCGGAAGTGAAGAGGATTTGCAGGGCCTTCCAGATCGACAGCAAGTGAGAGAGGCGCTCGACAGTGTCGGGAGGGACGGCTCCTCCCTCCTTTTTCCACTTGAAGAATGTTGAGCGCGGCGGGGACCCGAGAAGGGTGATCTGCTGGTCGGTGGAGAGGTTCCATCGCTCTGCCATCCGAAAGAATGCCTGCAGTTCAACAGGAATCCGTGTTTGCCCGGTGCCCGTTAAGGCACCGAGATAAGTTTCTCCCATGGTCGTTGTGCTCCGATCTCATTTTGGACTTGACGGCGAAATTAGTCCACACGTAGACTGTCCATATTGGGACTCGAATCGAAGTTTAGTCCAAAGGCGGACGACGTCAAGAGTCCCGAGCATGGAGATGACCGATGAGCGCTACTGCCGAACTTGCCCGTGCCGAGGCCTATTTTCTGAACGATGCGCCCGTGACGTCCCGCGACAGGATTGTGACGGGCCGGGAGGTTCTGACGCGTGGTGAGTTGAAGCCACCGTCCGACTACCGCCTGATCCTCGCCGCCGCGGGTCGGACCCAGCTTGTCGAGCTCGACGCCGAGATTGACCTGCGAGATTATGTCGCCCCCCGCTTCTACGCGTTGCAGAGCGACAGGGTCTTCTCCTTCACGGTCGATGAAATCGATCATGTCTGGGGCAATGAGACGATTCCCGTAGACCTTCTGGCCAGGCTGACCGCCATGCCCCCCGATCGCGAGCTGGTGCTGGAGCGTGCCAGCGAGCCCGACATTGTCCTGTCGAGCGGCGGGACGGTGTCGTTGGCCGGCAAAGCCGTTGAGCACCTGCGCACGCGTCCCAAGACCCCGCACGAACTTGTCGAGGTGACGGTGTTCACGACCAGCGGCACCTTCCCCGAGGAAGGCGCGCTGCGTGTGCCCCCCGTCACTGTGGTCAAGCAGGTGCTGGCCCGCGCCGCCGCCAAGCTGGGCCTGACGGACACGACCGACTGGGTGGTGACCGTCGGGGGCCGCGACATCAATCCCGATAGCAGCTTCACCCAGAACGGGCTGGCCGGCAGGGTCGAGCTTGAATGGGGCCCGCGGGAGGGCGGTGGCGGTGCTTGATGCTTGAGCAGCTTTCGCGCGCGAAGTTTGAGGGCGATGTCCGCCGCTTGAGCGCGCGGACTGTCGCCCACCACGTCTGGACCGTCGTCAGCCTGGAGTACCCGATTCTCGATGTCATTTTCGGGCATGCGAAGGCGGAGCCGTTGCGCATTCGCATGATCTGCGACCAGTGGAACGACTTGCCGCCCTCGATCGAATTGCTGTCGGCAAGCGGAGCATATCTGACTGTGGCCCCGCCAAATGTGGGCGGTATCTTCAACGGCGGCGCCCATCCTTCTACCGGCCGGCCGTTTGTCTGCATGCGCGGCTCGCGCGAGTTCCACACCCATCCGAGCCATCTCGGTGAGCGCTGGGATGGCTATCGCGGCAAGCCGGGGATGGACCTGCTCGGCATCCTCGAGCAGCTGTGGCGCGGCTGGAAGAAGGCGGTCGGATGAGCCGGATCAAAATCGGACGGGGCGTTGTCGCAGCGACCATCGAGCGTCTGCAGGCGGCAGGTCTCATGGGCCACGAACGCGCCGTACTTTGGCTCGGCAAGGGTACGGACCGCATTGATGAACTCTACGAGCCGCGGCAGCGGACGCGGGCCGACCAGTTCTACTTCGATCGCCAGAGCATGCAGATGCTGTTTGCGCATCTGCGCGAAAAACGCCTGCGCGTGCTCGCCCAAGTTCACTCCCATCCCGGCCGGGCTTTTCACTCCGAGGCCGATGATGAGTGGGCGATCGTGCGACACGCCGGAGCGCTGTCGCTGGTGTTGCCACGGTTCGCACAAGAGGCGACGGTGGACAACTTCTTCGGTCTCGCGGCGACCTATGTCCTGTCGACTGAAAATGAGTGGAAAGAAGTGCCCGGCGCGACCCTGTTGGAGCTTTGCTGATGACGACTGTCGGTCAGGAAAATGCGCGGATGCTAGCCTCACTCCTGGGTATCGAAGAGGCGGATGCAGCCGAACGTCTCGAGAAGACGGTGCGGATAACGGTGGCTCCCGGGCTTGCTGGAGCAGGCCACGAAGTCAGGGATCTCCTCGAGCGCACCATCCACGTGGCGCGCTCAGATGAAGGCAAGCCGGATCTCGAACTAGTGATCGGGCCCGCACAACCCGCAACGCCCGGACCACATCTTTACGCGTCACTGAATCGGCGTGGCGTTATCGTCGATGCGGTGCCTCCGCGTCACTCGAGTGAGCACGTCCATGCGTTGCTGACGGCGCTCGCCGCCTGTCATATTGCGGCAGCTGCGCTGCATCGGGTCATCGGGTCGTCGAGCCTGCCGCGTCTTGCGCTTCCACTATCGGTTGACTTTACCGAGCTTGGCGTCCCCGAGGGTGGGCTGACGACACCGTTCGATGTTTCCGGCGCAGTGCTGGTCGGAGCGGGCGCCGTTGCCAACGGCTTCTTGCGAGCGCTCCGCCATCTGCAGGTCCGAGGCACCTTGCCGATTGTAGATCCCAAGACCGTTGGAGAAGGTAATCCGAACCGTTGCCTCTATTTCACCGAACACCACGTGCATCTGCCGAAGGCGCCGACGCTGGCACAGTCCGCCCAGCCTGACTTCCCCAACCTGAGGTTCGAGCCGCATACGTGCACGTTCGGCGAGCTGGTTGCGAAGACCGGCCTGGTGGACACGGCGATCGTGACAGTGGACAGCCGGCGGGCGCGCCGGTCCCTGCAGAAGGAGATTCCGCGACGGATCATCGACGCCTCTACAACCGACGCACGGGCCGTCATTGTCCACAGCCATAGCCAGCCGACCGAACACGCGTGTCTCGCCTGTATCTATCGTCACGTTCCCGACGAGCACGCACGGGAACGGTCGATCGCCGAAGGCCTCGGCATCGACACCGAGACGGTTCGGGAAGGATTCATCACCGCGGCCGCAGCAGCGCGGATCGCGAAGGCGCACCCTTCGGTCGAGGCAAGCACGATCGTCGGCAAGGCGTATGACACGCTCTTCAAGGAACTTTGCAGCGCGCAAGCGCTCCTTACGCCCGAGGGCCGGCAGGTGTTGGCGCCTTTCGCCTTTGTGTCGGCTCTGGCGGGGGTGCTGCTGGTCGTCGAGCTCTTGCGGTCCAATCACCAAGCAGCGACAACCAACTACTGGACGGTCGACCCCTGGGGCGCGCCCATTGGCCGGCTTCGACGGCTGCGCCCACGAGTGCTGGACTGCGAATTCTGCGCAGATGATGATGCGAGCCGTTTCGCTCGGTCTCTATGGGAGGAGGCGCGCTAACGCTAACCAAGATCTACTGTCTGGGCAGGCGTTGCGTGTGGAGCGAGGGCGTCTCTGGTGAGGCAAGGCGAATGGCTGTGAGGCGTGTGGGCCAAGGCTCCTTCCTCGATGCAAGATTTTCTAGCGCTCGATTTGCGGTCTTCCTTATTCCGCACCGCTTCGGTGATTGACAGTAGGCTGAGCAGACATTGTGGCGGAAGGGAAAGTTCCTGGCGCAGAAACGTGTAAACTTGCGATGCATGCCGAGTCTTTTGCGAGGGCACGATGAAGCTGAAACGACTTGAAAAGATGCGCACTGGCGGAAGCCGCACGAAGATGCAGCTTTCGATCCCAGTGCCCAAGACGCCTGATGGGAGGGTCTATCGTTACTCACCCAATGTAGACGCTCACCCCAGGCATTTCGTGCTCGGTGAACCTGTCGTCGGATTCGTCGCCGATTCGAAAAGGGCTGCCCGGACGAAATATCCTCCTGGCACACCTGGGACGGTCTGTCCCTATAGCGGCGTCAGGGCTGAAGACGCCGAGTTCATGCATCCGGACGATCGCAAGGCTGCGATCAAGATGGTCAGGCAAGCGGCATTGGAAGACGTGCGCGACGCCGTTTCGGACATGCTGGCCGATGTGGCGCGAGGCAGCAAGTCGATCACCTACAAGCCGGCGGCCCGGTCCAGCAAACCTCGCCCGCGTTTTGGGCGCCGCGACCTCATGCGTCTGCTGGTCTGCGATTGCTGCGGGCGGGACTATGGTGTCTTCGCGATCGCGCTGTTTTGTCCTGATTGTGGAGCGCCCAATCTGGCGTTGCACTTCGCTCGCGAGGCCGAGTTGGTCGGCCAGCAGGTCGACCTGGCGGAATCCCAGAGCAAGGAACACCAGGAACTGGCCTATCGGCTGCTCGGCAATGCCCATGAGGATGTGCTGACCGCCTTTGAGGCAACCCTTAAGGTCGCTTACGTTTATCGCGTCCAGAACCGGCCCCCAGGGGCAGGACCGATCAAGCCGGTCGGTAACGATTTTCAGAACATCGACAAAGGCCGCAAGCGCTTCGACGAATTCTTGTTTGATCCCTTCGCCGAACTCGAGGCCGCAGAGTTGGCGGTTCTCTCACTCAATATCCAGAAGCGTCACCTGATCGGGCACAATCTCGGAGTGGTCGATGCTAAGTTTGCGCAACATGCCAAGGAGGCGAAGCTGGGCGAGACGGTACAGCTGGTGGCGGCCGACGTCCGAGCCTTCGCCGCCCTCTGTAGAAGGGTCGTCCGGCGGATCGACGACATGCTAGGCGACCTGCCATTGCCGCCGCCTGCAGACCAGACCGAGGAGAATACAATGCCGTCAGCAACAGAGACGGTCGGTGATCTGACCCCGGAAAGTTCGGCATTGGCAAAATGGATATGCAAGACATCGGTCGATGGTCTGCCCTGGCATCTCGATGAGGATGTACTGATCGCGGCCTTTCCGGACCTTTCGGCGGATCAGCTTGCCGAAGCGCTGGCCGATCTCGCCGAGGACGATTATGTAAGCCTTATCCACACGATGTCCGGACGATTGCCGCGGGTACACATCCGCCAAGACCTGTTTTTGACCTTCGATCCGATATGCATAGAAAGCGATCCGGTTGCCGACGCTCTGCAGTTGATCCCGCTCGTCATCGACAAGGAAACTGTGGATGTACCTGCTTTGCATGCGGAAAGCGCCATGCCATTGCGACGATTCAATCCCGCCGTCGGTATGATCATCTCGGAGGTTGGTGAGGGCAGGGTCTCTGGCGCGTGGGTTGAGCACTATCCAACGCCGTATTTCTTCATCGCGGATTCTGACCGCGTGGCGATCAAGCGCTTGGCACGACGACTAAAGGGATAACGAGAACATAGTCTACAGTCTCGGAGATCGGCAGTCGGCGCGGCCTACCACGCGATCATGGCCTGTTCGCGCCCGTTCGCCGACATGGGGCGGTGACTGTCGAGAGTCGGATCTGACGCTATGATCAGCAACTGAAGCGGTTCGCCGTTAGCGGATCCGTTCACGCTTCGTACTTCGAAAGTCGCATAAAGGGCAGTGTGGAACTGCGTTCTGGCGGCGACGGCTTAAATCCTTAATCAGTAACGCGGCGTACTACCCTAGATGCGCCTCCTGCGGAGGGTACTATTCAGTTACTGAACGCTGGCCTCCACCATCTGCGCCAGATACTCGCGGCAGATTCTTTCAGCCCACGTTTGCAGTATTTCCGTCCGCTGACCAAGCCAAAAAAGGGCTTCTTCGCTAGTCTCGTAATATTTTGAATAGCGCGCCTTCACATAGGCCTCGTTCAAAGTGTTGAACCACGCACGGTGCCGTTGTTGTTCCCGCGGCCATGCCTCGCGTAGCCGCTGGTCTTGATCCTCTGCCAGCGCTCTTAGGAACGTGAGTTTATGCGAGGGCGGGCTATAATTGGTGAGCACCAACAGGACAGTTGAATAGGTGTGCTCTATGGCTTGGTGCAGCTGAAAAGATGCGTTCTTCAGGCGTCCTTTAGACAGGGAAAATCGGAAGGCATCAAGAAAATCCTGCGCGCCAGGTAACCGGTTGTCGAAATGTTCTTTTGCTGCCTCGTAGGCTGCTTTCGGCGTAAGTGCTTTGGGTTCCGCGAGCGGCTCCTCGTCCAATTCATATAGAACGATGCCTTCACGTCGGATGTCGGTGAAGAAGTACTGCCCCTGTCGCAGCGCCGTGTTCACGAAACGGCGGCTGTGGACGATGAAGCTGGTGGGCGTCTTGATGGCGCGATCGCGTTCCAGCCGGTCCTTCGCCTTGTACCAGTAGGCAAAGTCGGAAAGCTTGTTGTTGTTGACGATCACCAGCAGATCGAAATCGCTGCGATAGCCCTTCATCGTGTGCGGCTCGTCGACCCAGTCGCCGCGCGCATAGGAGCCGAACAGGATGATCTTCAGGATACGGCCGGTCTTCTTCCATTCCGCGCTGCTCTCGGCCAGCGCGTCTTCGAATTCGGCGTGCAGGATCTCAACGGCCCGGACAAGCTCCCGCTGCTTATGCTCCGGCAAATGATCTATGCTGCTCTTCATTCTGTCCGGAATGCATGCAAATGGCGGTGGGCTGTCAACCCGATCAGCGTACAGCAGGCTTGGAAGCCTGGCAAAGACGATATAGCGGCCGATGCAACGGCAAGTTTGCCGCACAGCTCAGTTTTGGCATGCGGTTCTCGTGCCCAAAAAGCTACAGTCGCGACCAAAAATTTCATCCTCTACCATGGTGTACTTCACGACATCGACGCCGCCTACTAGCTTGACCGCGTGGCGGACCTGAGTTCGCGCGGCCGGCGCCTACCGACCCCAACAGGCAAGCAAGCGCCGGCCGCCTTGCTGCTGCATCGTCGAGCGTCGGCAGAACCGCGGCCATCAGGGTTCCATGCCTCGCAACATGCGGCGAAATCCTATATTCGACGAGCATCGCCTGCCGATTGTGCTTGACTGCCACGCTACCTGCGATGCCCTTCTTGGTCAGCGCCGTAGCGTCCTGGTCTGGAGGGCCTTCCTTGAAAAATCTGGAAACTGTCGAAGGGCTGATCGGCCGCGCGGACGCGGACTGTATCGAGCAGGCAAGGACCCTTCTCGCCCACTTCAGGACCTCGGAATCCCTGGCGTCAGCGATCGATGAATTTCTGCTCGATCTCGCCACGCTCGTCTTCGTCGTCGAGAACAAGGAAGAAGCCTCGGTAACGTCGTTGCGAAAGCTCACCCAGCTCAAGCTCGAGAGGATCAAGAGGCTGCTGGGCATTTCACCGCTGCTGGAGGACAGCCCTCCTGGATGATGTGGGACGGACGATCTGCGTGTCATCATCGCGAAATGCTCCCAGCTGTTTGTCCCAACGTTCGCCACCGCCGTCACGTTCGTCGGCACAGCGACGCGTTACGCTCTGCCGCGCCACAGCCGATCCTAGTCCAAGGACATCTGCTCGGCCGGGTCCGGCACGGTCGCATCGAAGATCGCGCCCCAGTCAGGACCGGAAGCAGAGCCAGCAGCTTTGGATTTCTCACGAACCATCGTGCGCAACTTCCTGGCAGCTTTGGTGAAATTGGCTTCCAGCATCCGAGCCTTTGCGCCATTTGAGATGGAACCGCCCTGGTTTGCGTAAACCGGTGCTGACCGTGAGGGATCATCCGCCGGGGATGCGCCGGACGGATCTGCCGGTTGCATCCCATCATCTGGCGGAGCCGAAGATTGCTGGCCGGCCTCGCCTGTCGTGTTGAGGGTCGGCGGCTCAGCGAAGACGGCCCGGTCCGGATCGCTATCGGCGGGTCCTCGCCTGTAGCCGTCTTTGAGCGCCGGCACCGTCGTTGGTGGCATGAGCTCGACCGCCGGAACCTCAGGCACGTGTACCCTCGAGAACGCCTCCATTCCCTCGAAAGGCTTCTGGCGGAAAAAGCGCAGCTTGTCGGCAAGCACCGGGGGCTGCGCCTCAGCCAGGATCACGATTCTGTCGGCCGAAAGCTGACGAACTTCCTGCGGCATCATCAGATCGCGTTCCCTCAGTTGCTCGACCTTGGTGCGGCGATGCAGCCCCGTCAGCTCGATCGTGCGCGACTCCGTCGTATAGCGGACCGTGCGCTTGCCGAGGCTCTTCGAGACGGTCTCCGCCGTCACCTGGTCGTTGGCGCCGTAGACCAGCTGATAGCCGCAATTGCCCATTAGCGAATGGCGCGCCGTCTCGCCATAGATCTCGTCGAGGTTCTTCAGGTCCTGGATGACGAAGGCTATCTTGATGTTGTAGCCGGCGACGTAAGGCAGCTTCGTGGTGATCTCGCTCATCTTCTTCAGCTGCCGGAACTCGTCGAGCAGGAAATAGACCGGCACCGGCCGGTGCTCGTGTTCCAGCATCAAAAGATCGAGCAGCTGCTGCACGAAAAGCGCCAGCAGCGGTTTCAGCAGCGTGATGTCGGTGATGCCGGGCGACAGATAGATGGTGATCGGCCGGTGCTTGAGCGCGCGCAGATCCATGTCCGTGACGCTCGTGGCGGCCGCAATGCGCTCGTTGCGAAACGGACGCAAGGCCTTCTGGATGTCGAGCAGCGCCGACGCCGCCGCACGCTCCGACAGCGCAAGGTAGGCGTTGAAACTCTCCAGCGTGAACCGCGACAGGTAGGGCTCATTTTCCCGCACCTGTGCCATCAGTGCCTGCAGGTTGACGCCGCTGTTGAAGAAGGAGGTCACCTCGGCGAGGTTTCGCCGGCTCTCATAATGGACGCTCTCGCAGACGTAGCTGATCACGCCGGCCATGACCTGCTGTGCCGTCGCCTGCCAGATCGAATTTTCCGAATCCACCGTCTCCGGCACCAGGATCGCGGCAATGTTCTGGACGTCGGTGGTGCGCTCGCCCCGGTCGGTGCGGATGAAATCGAGCGGATTGTAGCGATGCGTCCTGGCCGAGCCCGGCGCAAACAAAAAGACCTGGTTGCCTCTCGATTTGCGATAGCCGGCCGTGCTTTTGAAGATCTCGCCCTTGAGATCTGTCACGACCATCGAGCCTTCGTAGGCAAGCGCGTTCGGCACGACATAGCCGGCGCCCTTGCCCGAGCGCGTCGGGCCGATCACCAGGTGATGACGCTCATCGTCGACGCGCAGGATCTTCTTCCCATATCGCCCAAGGATATGGCCCTTTTTGCCGAACCACCCTGCCCTGCGAAGCGACATGGCGTCCTGGAACCGCGCATCGCCAAGTGGATGCAAGACCGGGCGCAGCCCTGCATAGGCGACCAGGGCCGCGGCGCTGAGCGCCGGTACCATCGCGAAAAGCGCGACCGAGCGGAGCACGCCAGAGTCCGGATAAGCCATCAGCTGCCGCAACGGCGCCAGCGGATCGGCGGTGATGGTGGCGCTCAACATACGGCCATCGTGATAGATGAGCTGCAAGGCCATCCCGTAGCAAAGCGTCCAGGTGAGATAGCCGATCACCAGGCTGAACGTCAGGTAGAGGGCGCGCAGCATACCCGTCATGACGTCGTTGCCGGCTCGCGCGCGAACAGGATTTCCGAGACGCCGCGCCGGCCACCTTCGCGGCGCAGCTGGATGACGATCGGGATGACGCTTCGGATATAGGAGATCAGATCCGCTTTCGGATACGCGGACGACAGACCCGATTGCATGACCATCATGGCCAGCTGCTCATAGGCGCCGAGCGGCGTGTCGGCATGCACCGTCGACATCGAGCCCGGGTGGCCGGTGTTGACTGCTCGAAGGAATGCGAAGGCCTCCGTACCGCGCACCTCGCCGACGAGAAGCCGGTCAGGACGCATCCTGAGCGAGGCCTCCAGGAGGGATTGAAGCGTTACCTGCGCTTTTCCCTGCTCGCCGCGCGAGGCAACCAAGTGAACCGTATTCGGCTGGGTCGGCGCGAGCTCGCGCGTGTCCTCCAGCGTGATGATGCGCTCGTGCTGGGGAACGGCGCGCAAACATGCGTTGAGGAATGTCGTCTTGCCGGTCGAGGTCCCGCCGCTGATCAGGATCGAGACCCGATTTTTTATCGCCGCATGAATGAAGCCAAAAATATCGTCTTCGCCGAGCAGGCCGGCCAGGCGGCGGTCGGTCTCGTTCATGCCCCGCCGGCTCACCGCCACATGATCGAGCGCGCCGCTGTCGCGATAGTCTTCGAGCGTCAGCTCGCTCACCCGATGCTTGCGGATCGACAGCGCGCCGCCGTCGGGTGCGGCCGGCGCAAGGATGATCTGGATGCGCTCGCCCGACGGCAGTGCCGCGCTCAGCAACGGGTTGCTGGCGCTGACAAACTGGTTGGTCGTTGCCGCCACGCGCTCGCCGATGTTGACGATCTCAGCGCCGGTGAGCTCAGGCAACCGGTGATGTTCCATGTGATCGGCGCCGAGCCGCTCGACATAGACTTCGCCCGGCCGGTTGACCGAGACCTCGACGACCTCGCAATCGTCGAGAAAACGCTTCAGCGGCGCCAGCGCGCGGTAGAGGAAATAGTGCCGGTCGCGGCGGACGAGCTCACCTGAGGCCACGTTCACGACGGACCTCCTTCAGCGCCTCTGATACGGGATCGTCATACATGGCCGAGAAATCCAGGTCCTGACGCACGAAGACGAAGATGCGCTCCCCCTGGCTCACGCTGATGGTCGGCTTGATCTTCAGGCTGTCGCCGAGCGCCTGGTTGGCCATGTCGGAAAAGGTCCGCGCGATCGTCTCGCGGGCCGTCTCCTCGGCTTGTCCGGAATTCTCAGCCCCGCCTGCCCTGTCGCTGCCATAGCCGGTGAGATAGCTCGCGCCGCCGCCAACGATCGAGAGCAGGATCGCTGCGCCGAAACGCTCACGGAATTTCTTGTCGACATGGCCGGTCAGTCCCGACCGGCCGAGGCTGTCGGCTCCGATCGAATCGAGGCGGATGCTTACCCCGTCGTCACGCAGCAGGCGCGTCCAGACCACGAAGATGCGCGTCTGGCCCTGCGTCACCTGCGACTGGTATTCGCCGATGAGCCGGGTGCCGGTTGGAATGAGCACACGCCGCCCGTCGAAGGAATAGACGTCGCGCGAAACGATCGCCCTGATCTGGCCGGGAAGATCGCTGACGATCGCCGTCTCGAGAATGCCCGGTATCAGCGTTCCTTCCGGCACCAAGGCATCGACCCGCTCGATCTTGCGCGCTTTCGCTGTCCGATCGCGAAGACCGGCGGCCGCGGCCAGGAACTTGCTCGACGGATCCTCGCCGGCAACGGTTCCTCGATTGCCCTCGTCGCGCTTTTCGCCGTCGGCCTCGCTGTCCGATCGCTGGTCGAAGACGATCATCTTCGAGCGGTAGCGCTCCGGAAAATCGTCGTCGGCTGCCACTGCCGGTGCCGGTGCATCCGCAACCGCGGCAGGGTCCGGTGGCGGCGGCACATTGAATTGCGTGGTGACTTCCTCCTCGGCAGGCGTCGGCGGTGGTGGTGGCGGCAGCTCGAGCACCTTGGGCTCTGCAGGCTCCGGCTGCTTGCCCACTTCGCGCATGTAGGAAGGCGGCCGAAACCCGGTGGTCGAGAATTCTTCCTCGCCATCCACGACGTCGCTGGTCGGCTTGTTTTGCGCCAGCGCGAAATAGGCCGCTATGAGCCCGGCAGCAACAAGCAGGCCGCCGCCGATCAGCTGGCCGCGACGAAGCGGGCGATCGGCAATCTCGGCATCGTCGCCCTGCCCCAACGCAATGAGTTCGGGAGCCCGCTGCATCAGTTGCCGCTCCCGCGTCGCTTCTTCGCCTGCCGGTCCTCAACCGGTCCAAGGATGCCGGGATCGGCCGCGCCCGGATCGGGCTTGCGCAGGTTGAAAATGCAGATCCACTGGTTGCCGTCTCTCAGCGTGAACTGGGCCGCCGTGCCGTCGACGACGATATAGTCCCCCTCGCGGCGGAAGTTGCGCAGCGTCTCGGAGAAGTCCGAATTGACGGCAAAGATCGCCGGCACCCGGCGCTCGAAGCGGAAGAAGGTCTTGTTGCCGTCGTCGAACAGCACGAGCGGCTTCAACCCCGCGTCCCCGGAAAACGAATAGTCGATATTGATGTTGGCCTTGTCGATCGCCGAAATGTTCGGCCAGGCGGCCCGTTGCTCGGCCTCCTGGCGCAGCGCGCCGTCGACGTCCTTGTCGGGATAGACGAAGCGGATGCCGAACACCGTCCGGCCCGCGCCCGGTGCATGGTCTTGGAGCTCGAGGTAGTAGATGCGCTTGGTCGTGACGACGTTCATGTTCGTCGCCGCGTTCCTGGCGACCGGCTTGACGAACAGGATGTTTCCCTTCTCGGCCGGCACCACCTGCCAGCTTTCGGTATCGCCCAGCGAAATCGTCTCGAATTTCTCGTCCTCGTCGAAGATGACCATCGTCGACACGCCATAGGTGGCGAAGACCTGCACCACGTTGTTCTTCTGGTAGACGACGCTTCTCACGCGCGGATCGAGCGCCCCTGCCTTCGGCGTCTGGGCAGCGACCGCAGCCGTCACGGCAGCCCCAAGCGCGAGACATGCTCCAAGGACGCGGGCCGTCATCCGCCCTGCTCCGGGCTCACCGTCTCCTGGTCGCGGCGATAGCTGTAGACCTGGAAGCCGAGCGGGTTCTCGAACCGCCACTCGTTGCGCACCGGTGTGTCGGTGTAGCGGAAACGGACAACGGAGATCCAATGCTGAACGCTTGCTTCCGTCTCGCTCTTTTGCGTCGTCGAGAAACGCACGATCGCCGTGCTGGCATTTGGCAAGGTCACCGACTTGACCTCGACCAGCACCCGTTTCAGCCGGCCGTAGATCTTGGCCGGGTTCTCGGGGTTGGCGGCGCTGAACTGCGCCTGCAGGTCGCGCGCCGCCTCTGCCGTCGACAGCAAGGCCGCGATCCCGAAATTCTCCTCGATGGCATATGGATCGTAGCCCTCGCGGTTGCGGATATAGCGCACCACATTGGCTTGCGTGACCGCCTCCTGCTCGGTCAGGTTCGTCGGCCTCGTAAGCCCCGACTTGACCTCGATGTAGCCCGTCGTGCGATCGACCGCGACGACATAGGGCTCGAAGCTCTTGAGCGGCAGCATCAGCACGACGGCCGAGAGCCCGAGCGCGGCCAGCCCGGCAGAAAGAAGCGCAAAGAACCAGGCGAGCTTTGCCGAGCGCTTCGCCCGCTTCACGATCTCCTCTTCCCAGATATCGCCTTGCTGGAAATAGGAGCGAAGCCCCGTGTTCGGGATCTCATCCATTGGATTCATGTCTTCACTCAAGCCATTTCCTTTGCCGGCTATTTCGGCGCTCCGTGCGAAGCAATCGTTCGCTGCATGGCGCTTCCCGCAGACGATGAAGCGGCCCGGGCGCTGGTCTGCGCCCGCGGCGTTGCCGCCTTCGTGCCGGCCGACCAGGCGACCGTGGCGCGGCCCAAGGCGAGGCCGCGATAGGCCTGGCGCCGCGCCTCATGCCCGACAGGTGTGCCGAATGCGCCGACAATGCCCTGCGCCAGCGATTGCACCTGGAAGAGCACGAAGGCGCCGGCGATGCACAGCATGATGAAGGCGGCGAAATCGCTGAGCTTGAGCTCGCGGCTGCCCGAGATCTGGTCGATCTTGGTCAGCTCGGGCTGCATGGCCGCAATCAGGAACGCGGCGATCACATAGACGAACAGCGGGATCAGCGCATAAAGCAGGGACTGGTTCAACCAGCCGAACGCGTAGCTGCGCGTAGCATTGAAGAACATGCAGCTGATGAAGATCGGCGCGGTGCCGAGCAGCACCCACAAGATGACCTTGGCTAGCACCAGGATGCCGAGCGCGATCGCCACGAACAGGCCGGCAAACACCATGATGATCAGACCGACCAGAGCCGGCAGGACCGACAGATAGCCGGCCTGCTCGGCAAAGGCGGCGCTTGCGACATTGGCCGTCTTCCAGATCTGCGACAGCCCGTTGGTGGGTTCGGTCACGCCGGTTGCCGAGGCAGCCAGGATCGCTCGGCCGGCCGCTTCCGGGACCTTCGTCAGCCAGTCGTAGAAGAGCGTGTTGAAGTCGGCCCATTTGCCGACCAGGATCAGGATCGCGAAGACGCGGACGAGCCGGCTTATGATCTCGGCCGCGCTCAGGCGCGCCGTGCCCAGCACCAGCTGCACGCCGTAGACGAGGACCGCAAGCAAGAACAGGACGCGCAGCAGCGGTTCGATGTCCCTGCTCAGCGCCTCGAACGCGCGCTGCGAGAAATTCTCGCCGGAAGCGTCGATGCGCTCAAGAAGCGCGCCGATGAAGTCATTCATCGCCGTCCTGCCCGGCTTGAAGCGCCCGGATGGCCGCCTCGGCGCTGCTGTCGTTGACCGGCCGCATCGCCTCGCATTGATCCGCCGCGAGATAGCTCGACAGCACGGCGGGCCGCCTGCAGGGTGCCGTCTTTTCTTTTGCCGTGCCGCAGCCCGAAAGGGCCAGTGCCGCCACCGCGGCGGCCAGGATTGCGCCGCGGCGTCTCATTCGTAGGTCAAAGCCTTGCGCGTGTTGGAGATGTCGGTGAGCCGGCGCTGGTTCTCGGCCTGCAGCGATTGCACGCCGGCGCCGAGCACGCCGATCATCTCGTTCAGCGTCAGGCCCGTCTGCACCTGCAGCTGCGTGTTCTGATCGATCGATCCCTTGACGTCGCTTGCCTGGCCGATGCCCTGTCCGGCGCTTTCCAGCGCCGCACGGCGCGTCTCGACCGCCTGCCTCGAGCCGTTGATCATCGCGGCGACGCCGAGCACCGTCCTCATCAGTTCCTCGTAGGACTTGTCGCTCGCAAGTGCGCTGCCTTCCTTGCCCGAAAGCGACCTCACCAGCTTCAGCCCGTTGATGAACGTCGATGCGGCTTCAGCCACGTTGCCGTTCATTGCGCCGAAATCCGGCATGCCGTCTTTGAGCAGCCTGTCGAACGAAGGAACGGACGAGACGCTGAAGCCATTGCCGATCGCCAGATCCTTCAGCGATCCGGCATCGCTCCCGCGCTCGCCCGTCACGGCTTTAAGCGTCTTTTCGACCGTCGCCAGCATGTCCTTGTTGGTGTCGAGGATTTTTGCCGTGGTGTCGGCCGTCTTGCGCGCCACCGCATAGTTGGTCTTGTCGATGACAGGCATGTCGGCCCTTGCGGGCGAAACTGCTGCGATGGTTGCCAGTAATGCGGCAGATGTCCGTCTCATGATCTTCTCCTTCATTCGGGTGTGAGCTGCAGTGCGGTTTTGCTGTCGCGCCCGGGGGTGCAAGGCTGCCGTGCTGTGGTCCCGGCCGTCCCTTTCTTGCCGGGGCACTCTTTGCCGGGAGGCCGCGAACCGTCTGCGTAGTCTCCCGATCGGCTCGATCCGGAGATATCGCTCAGCGACAGCGCGTTGCGCGAATTGGTGAGGTCCGCGAAGGCCGTGCCGAGCAGGATGAGACGGTTGAGCATTTCGATGTTCGCATTGCGCGCGCCGCTGTTTTGATCCCAGCTGTCCTGGGCCGTGCCGGTGGAGATCCCACCGAGCTGCTCGAGCCAGGACCGAACATCGCCGGAGCCGTCGGCGATCGCCGCGGTCAGCCCCATGGAATTGAGCGTAGAGTCACGTGCGCCCTCGAACACCGCGGTCCCGCCGCCATAGCTCAGCGGTATGGCGGACTTGTCCGATCCGCCGAACGCTGGCAGCCATCTTTGGGTGATGCTGGCGACGTAGCCTTGCGTCTCGCGAAACGGCGGGATGCCGCCATATTTTTGAACATTGCCCGAACCGGCATTGTAGGCCGCGAGCGCCAGCGCGACATTGCCGTCGAAGAGCCGCAGCTGCTGCTTGAAATAGCGCGCGCCACCGCGCAGGTTCTGCTCGATGTCGTAAGGATCGACGCCGAGGTCGCCGGCGGTGCCCGGCATGAGCTGCGAAAGGCCAAGGGCGCCAGCGCCGGATTTGGCGCAAGGATTGAAGCGGCTTTCCTGGTAGACCAGCGCCAGGAACTGGTTCTCGTCTATCCCCTCCTCCCGGGCAATACGTCGCACGAGCCCGGCAATTGTCGGATTGGCTCTGGCGGCCGCGACCGGATCGTCCTTGCGGCCGGGCCGGTAGATTGCACAGGTGATGCCCCGGCTTTTGCCGTGCCGGTCGCGATCCACGCGATCGAGTTGCGATGTGGTCGTGTCGCGCAGCTGGCGCGGATCAAGCACCGTGCCGTCGATCGTCGCAACGTCGGCGAGCGCCGGCGACCACAGCAGGCTAAAAAGGATGGGGAAGCGCCTGATCATGTCGCCTCTCCCCAACCACAGAATTCTGCAAGCCACCGCCCG
Organism: Mesorhizobium sp.; assembly: GCA_004963905.1. Lineage (GTDB taxonomy): Bacteria > Pseudomonadota > Alphaproteobacteria > Rhizobiales > Rhizobiaceae > Mesorhizobium. Next base: position 157,440 of record SUGL01000005.1, on the reverse strand, counting down.
GGCTCCTCGCCAAGGCGCGCGCGCAGCGCCGCGCACGCTTCGATCGTCTCCTTGCGGCCGGACAGCACCTTGACGATGTCGGGCATGGCCGAAAGATCGAGCCGCGCAATGACGGAATCGTTGCCGTGCTTGATGAGGAATGTCCGTCGCTCGGGCGGCGTGTTCCTGATGAAGCCGAATTCCTTGGCCGTCAGCCCGAAGCGTCCGATGTAGCTTTCCTCGTCGGCACGGGGATTGGGAAAATGAATGTTGGTGGCCGACTGCTCGATCAGCGTGTGCGCCTGCGCGGCGCGGGCAACGTCGGCGGCCGACTGCGTGCCGAAGCCGACGATGCCGTTCAGCTTGCGGATCGTCTTCATCTTGTCGACGATGAAGGCGCAAAAAGTCGGGTCCTGAAGAAGCTTCCAGCCCTCGTCCATGAAGATCAGGACCGGTTCGCCCGTCAAAAGCTCGTCCAGGCGATGGTAGATATACATCAGCGCCGGCGTGCGCACCTCGCGATTGTCCAGCACATGTGTCATGTCGAAGCCGAAGACGCGCCGGCCCGAGAAGGACAAGACGTCGCGATCGGCGTTGAAGAGCCAGGCCTTCTCGCCTTCGAACCATGGTCTGAGCCGCGACTGCAGATCGTTGGCGTCGGCGCGTGAGCGGCCCATCAAAAGGCCTGAAAGATTGGAAAGCGTGCGCTGTTCGAGCGGCTCGCGCCCGATACGGGCGATCGCGCGCTCCAGCGTGTTCTCCTCGTCCTGGGTGAATCCCCCCTCGCCGCCCGGCTGCAGCATGACCTTCATGAGCCGCAGGAGGAACTCGCGGTTGATCGGGTTGTCCTCGAGCTGAAGCGGATTGAAGCCGGTCGGCACGCCCGGATGAAGTTCCTCATAGGCGCCGCCGACGGCGCGGATGAAGATCTCGGCGCCGCGGTCCTTGTCGAAGAAGACCGCCTTCGGCTCCGGCCGTATCCGGAAGGCCTGCGCAAGCAGGAAGGTCAGCACGACGGTCTTGCCGGATCCGGTCGGACCCGTGACCAGGAAGTGGCCGATATCGCGGCGATGGAAGTTGAAGCGGTAAGGCGTCTGCGAGGTCGTCTCCAGGATGGAGATCGGCAGCCCCCAGTGAAGGTTGTCCATCGCGCCGGTGGCGAAGTTGTGCATCGACGAGAAGCCGGAGAAGTTCGCGCTCGAAAGCATCGCGCGGCGGGCGATATAGGCGTGGTTGCCCGGCAGCTGCGCCCAGAACGACGCCTCCAGATTGAGGTCCTCGCGCAGCCAGTTGATGTTCATGTCCGTCAGGCAGGAACCGAGCTCGGCGACGGCCTTGTCGAGACCCGCCAGGTCGCGCGAGACACACAGCAGGCTGAAATGGTGGTGACCGAAAACCGCCTCCTGGTTGACGAGGCTGTCGAAGGCGAGGTCGATGTCGGTTTCCACCGTGCTGCCGGCCTCGTCCGACGCCTGGATCTGTCGCTGCAGCCGTGAAATTCGCTCCTGCGCGATCGGCTTGTCGGCCAGCGTGAACGACTGGGTGCAGATGAACTCATGCTCGCTCTGCAACAGGCCGTCGAGCATGCCGGGAGCCGAAAACGGCGGGTACTCCTTGATCGACAGCATGGCGCCGAAGCGGTTGTCGGACCGGGTTGGACCCTGCGCCTGCATCGTGCGCCTGGAAAAATGCAGCCGCGAGGATCCGACATAGCCTGCAATTCCCATGCGCGGCAGGCGCATCGGCAAGGAGACGCCGCAATTGAGGATCGCATTGAAGAACGCGCACGGCTCCGAATAGGGATCCCCACCGCGATGGACGATGCCGAGGGGGCGCGCGCCGTAGCTTTGAAGCTCCCGCACGACGTTGCCGACGACTTCCTCGAGCTCGGCAATGCGTTCCTGGAGGCGGTGTTTCGCGAGCGCGCCGGACGTCCTGTCCAGGAGCCTCGACATGGCCTCCATTGCGCCAAGCGCGCCGCGCATGCCCGACCGCACGACGGTCAGGTAGAGCTCGTTCTTGAACATGTGCTTGGCGCGCAGCTCCGCCATATAGCGCTCGTCGAGCAACGCGCAGAACGGATCGGTGAACGCGCCCGCGATCACCGGCTCGACCCGGCTGCGGATGATCGTCGACCACAGCGAATAGCGGCTGGACCCGAGCGCGCGGATCATCGTGTTCTGCACGCTTGCGCGCATGTTGAGCTCGGCCTGGTCCTGCGTCTGGAAAAACAGCCCGTCGAGCTTGATCACGCTTGCGATCGCGCCGTTTTCGAGACCGATCACGATGTCGGCAAGATGGCGCGTATAGGGAACGTGGGCGGCAATCGCGCGATCGCGCCGGCTCTCCCGGCCAAGGCCCAGCTCTTCGGCAACGATGTTCAACATGGTCATGGCCCGTAAGAGTTCGTGCGCCAGAAGAGCCGGTTCGGCGTTCGCGGCGTGCGGCGGCCGGCAACCTGGGCAAGGTCGAGGATGCGAATGTCTCGGCTGCAGAAGCCGAACAGCGCGAGATAGACAAAGGGCGCGATGACGGCCGACCAGAAGCTCGTGGTCACCAGAAAGGCAATCAGCGTGACGCCCACGATGATGTAGAAGGCATTCAAGGGGATGCCCCACATCATCGGCGGCCGCGTCAGACCGATCACCAGCGGCGTGAGTGTCGGCTTTTCGTCCGTCATCTCAGGCCGCCTATTGCCCGACCGCCGAAATCATCTGGTCGACGATCGCCGGCGCGCCGAAAACCAGGCCGATGCCGAGCACGACCGCGCCTGCCGTGAACCATGACAGGCGTCCGGCAAAAGCCAGGAAACCGAGGCTGATCACCGCGATGATCGCCAGCAGCCGGCCGAACGGGCCGGTGATGAAGTCGACGATCATCTGTACGGCCGTCTCCAGCGGCGCAAACGCACCGCCCGAACCCTGGGCAAAAGCGAGCTCCGCGCCGGCAAAGTGGAAGGCCGCGGCAAGGCAGGCGGTGAGGACAAGGCGCCTCGTCCACGTTGGCGTCGCAATCGAGATTGGCTGCATGGTAGCGCTCCTTGGAAGATGTCGGCTCAAAACTGCATGACCCCGCCCGCCCACTGGCGGCGCCGGTCAGGGGCGATCACGCCGCGATCGGCGAGAGGCGGCTTGTGGATCGAGCCAGTCTTGGCGCGCCGCGGGGCCGGGAGGCCAAGCTGATGATTCAGCACCTTGGCGACGTAGCTGACCGTTTCGGCAAACGGTGGGACGCCGCCATATTCATAGATGCGGTCCTCGCCGGCATTGTAGGCGGCGACCGCCAGGATCGGGTTCTGGAACTCCTCGATCAGCTCTCCAAGATAGCGCACGCCGGCGTCGATGTTGGTGAGCGGATCGCAAGCATCGTCGAGGCCGAACCGCGCCGCGGTTTGCGGCATCAGCTGCATGGGTCCGCGGGCACCGGCGGGTGAGTTGCGGTTTCTGTCGAAATCGCTCTCGACGGCGGCCACCGCCACGGCGAGCGACTGCTCGACCTGGTGACGCCTTGCGGCAGCTATCACCAGGGCGGCGATCTGGCCGGGCTCGTAAGGGGACGCAGCGCATTCGCCGGAACGAACGCCAGTACCTGAGGTCGCTCGAGGCGAATTGGCTTTACCGAATTGATTGGGATTGGCGGATTTGGATCCGGTGGCAGCCGCAGCGCCAAATCCACCTTTGAGGTAATCAACTTGATGGGTCGCGCCCCGTTCTTGTTGGCCCCTTCGCTGAAGGCTGACGATCGTATCCGATGCGTCGAGGACATGGTCGTCTTCGTGCGGTGAGCGCCCCGTGGCCCATCCTGCCGTCGTGTCGACGTGCCGGGCGCTCGTTCGGGCAAATTGCTGAAAGATCAGTTGTTTTTCCGCCGATGCGGCCGCAAGAGCAGATGCCGTCAGCGAGCACGCCGTCAACAGCGCGACGAGCTTCGCGCCCTTTGCGGATTTCGGCCTGCGCGCCATCGGCGAGTCCTCTTCGTGAAAACCGGTTGACTAATCAATTTGATTGGAAAATGATCGAGGATACCTGGTATGTCAAGCAGGAATGCAAAGAGAATTCGCATCGACGATAAGCAGAAAGGTAATGAAATGCGTTTTGGTCTGAAGATCGGCGTCGGCATGGCCGCGGCTGCCGCGGCCTCCTGCGCCTTCGCCGCGCCCCCTGTCGACAAGGGCTACATCCGTTCCCTTGCGAGATCCGGCAAGACGGTGCTGGTGGTGGAATATTACGATGGCCAGGCAAAGGTGGTGGATCGTAAAGGATACGCCTCGTCCAAGGGCTACAAGGCGGCCTCCGCGACCGAGATCCAGGTCGAGCAGAAGCTGTCGCTGCGCCTCTTCGGCATTGAGCCTTGCGCCGGGGACATGGTGAACCGCAAGGAGAATTACGCCGGAACCTGCTCGGATTTTGCCAAGCGCGGACTGACCACCCTCTTGCGGTCGCCAAAGGTGATCCTGTGCCGCGCATTCATCGCCGACCAGCAAGCGCAGGTCCAGGACGCGACCTGCTGGGGCTACTACAATTTTCCCGGAAGCCTGGATTCGGTCGACATGTTCGAAGAGCAGCTGGTCTCGCTCGGCACTCATCGCATCGCCAGAAAGACCGACGGCTCCCCTGCCCGCCCCGATCTGATCGAGGCCGAAAAAATCGGCCGCGGCGGCTACGGCATGTGGGCCGACCCAAGGGTCAAAGGCCAATGAGGGTTCCTGTCATCATCCGAACAGCAGCATTGGCTATCGCGGTATCGGCCGGCTCCGGCAGCGAAGCCGGTTCCGCGCGCTTCGTCCTCCAGCCGGGTGTGACGCTCGAGACCGGCGACAGCTGGACCACCATGGAGGGACGTCACTACCGCCTCTACGGCGTCCAGGCCTGCCTGCGCGGAAGCGTCTATGTCGATCGAAGCGGCAAAAGACGAGACTGCGGTGACGCCTCGTTGGCAGTGCTTGGCGCCTATGTTCGCGACACAAGGCCGAGCTGCGCGGTGCTTTTCACCACAGCCGACACGACCTTTGTCGCGTGCTCGGCAACCGTCGGTCCCGACAGGCTCGATCTCGCCGGTCTCCTCATCGGATCGGGCTTCGCCTTCGCAGCCGTCGGAGTCGACGGGCTCCCGCAATACGCGCCCTACGCGGTCGTCGAACAGATGGCCCGCGACAGAAAAGTTGGCCTCTGGCAGTTCGGCGACGTCCAGCATCCGGCCTTTCTGCTTGCGCGCGCAAGGCATGACGAGGGGGGCGCAAAATGAGGATATCAACTTCAGGCCTGGTCCTGTTGCAATTTACGATTGCCGCCGCCTTTCCTGCCGGCGCCACTGACGGCGCGGGCAACAAAGTCCAGCCCGTAAAGGCCTCGACAATTGCCGGCGCCGCTACCGTCATCGACGGACACACGCTTTGGTTCCCACGAAAGGCGGCGATGGTCCGCCTGGCTGGCATCGACGGCTGCGAGCTTGCCCAGTGGTCGTTCGATCCGACGGCCTACGGGTTGCGTCCTGAGCTCAAACCAATCCCCTGCGGAGCGCTGGCAAAGGCGTGGCTGAAAAGGGCTGTTGGCCGCGGGCAGGTGATCTGCGCGATCGCTCCGCCGCCGGCCGGGGCGGACGCGCCGACCGGCGTCTGCAACGTCGCAGGACAAGATCTTGCCCTCTACATGCTTCGATCGGGCTGGGCACGGCTGACGGCATCCGCCAGGCGCCCGGGCTATCTTGCTGCGCAGGCAAGAGCACGTGCTGCCCGCTATGGCATGTGGGCGACGTATGTTCTCGACGCCAGCGAGTGGCGGCACAAAGCCGTGGACAAGACCTTGTCGCGACTGCCCGTCGCCGACCTCAACCTCCTAGCTGAACGGCAAAGCGAGATCTCTCCGCCGTTCGACGATGCCCGAAACTTTCCTGCACGGACCGATCGTTAATCCGATAAATCGTCACCCATCGTTTAGATGGCATTCCCATAAATGCGGGGCCGATTGGTTTGCACGTCCGTTTTTCGATTAGAAGCGGGCCCAACTAACCAGGTTTTAGGATGCATGGGCCGCTCGCTTTTGGACGAAGCGATCCCGATCCATGCTATCAGCCTTACGGCAACTTGCGGCAATGGAGACGATGCATGGAGATGGCGTACCGAGAGCGGTGGCAGGCTGAGATCGCCGAGCTGCAAGGGATCCTCTCCGGCCTAGGCTTGAGAGAGGAGTGCAAGTGGGGAAAGCCCTGCTACACGACGGAGGGAAAGAACGTCGTCATCATTCAGGGCTTCAAGGAATATTGCGCGTTGGGCTTCTTCAAGGGGGCGCTGCTGAAAGACCCGAAGAAGCTGCTGGTGCAGCTCGGGCAGGTTCAGGCAGCGCGGGTGATGAAGTTCACCAGCGCCAACGAGATTGCGACGAAGGCGGCCACCATCGAGGCCTATGTGCGCGAGGCCATGGCGGCCGAGAAGGCCGGATTGAAAGTTGAGACGAAGCCTCGACAGTTCCCCATGCCCGAGGAGTTGACGCAAAAGCTCCAAGACGATCCGGAGTTCAAGCGCGCCTTCGAGGCGCTGACGCCGGGGCGGCAAAGGGGATACCTGTTCTTCTTCGCGGGCGCGAAGCAGTCCCAGACGCGAACCGCGCGGATCGAGAAGGCGATGCCTGCGATCTTCGAAGGACGAGGGCTGCTGGAACGGCGATAGATCGTGGTGAATCGACAGCGCCGTCGCCGGGCCGGCATCCACCACCACGCGTCCCTTGGATGGATATGGCGCACAACGATCGCGCAGGGAGGCGCCGGCTCGACCGCAATCCATCAAGGGTCGCGCGTTCCGGCAATCCCCAGGAGATTGGCCAGCTGGCGTCTGAATCGCCTGATGCCTTCGGCTGCAGCGGCAATCTCTTGGGGTTTTATGCTCTTTCGCTGCGCAATGACCGCGGCCATCAGGTAAAGGGCCTTCTGCTCGGCCTCGAATGCATTGGACGCCCTGCGGCGGACCAGTCGCCGCCAAATCCAGCGCTCGGCAATCCGGGCTGCCGATCCGGCCGCGCGCATGGCGACGCCGCGGGGCGTCCAGACGTTTGCGCCGTCCGCCCGTCGCCTTGAACGATCGAGGATGATCATTAGACGACGGTGCCGGCTGATGAGGCGGACCATCGGCAAGGCGGCCCCTGGCCTGGACAGGTTCGAAGTCTCATCGCCCTCACATGAGATCACGTTGCTGGTGTCATGGTCTCCGGTCGACGCGCTCATGGGCTTCTGCGCTCCAGACTTTCCGAGCCTCGTGCAGGTATTTCCAAGGGAAAATTCCAAGACGGCGCTCCAAGCACTGCGGCTCGGCATATTCAAGGGCAAAGTCGATGCATAGTTTGCATGACGGCGGCACGACCATCGGGCCGTCGCCGGCCGCAAGACCGCATCATGTTTGCTTGTATTGCTTGAAAACGCCAATGAAGAATATATGAATATTATTTAATATTTACCGCATATATATCACGGTCGACAGGTTTCGTCATCTCAACTTCACGACAACGGTCTGCCCGTCTTCAGATATGGTCAGCCTCCTGGTCTGGAATTGGACCTCGGCGTGGTGGCGCCGAGAAGCACGCTGTCGTCGCCCACCTTGCCGGACCGGAAATGACAGGGATCATCCAGGAGTCCACTGAGATCGAGACCAGCAAAGGACCTGATGGCGTCGGCCAGATCTGCGATGTGACTCAGTGCAGCACCAAACCCGCGAAGAGAACAACCAGCTCGACACAAAGCGGAATGGCCAGAAGCCAAAGGATCTCGAGACTGGCGGCTTGCTCAGGGCGCCTCATCGTGTATTCCCCCACAGGCACGAACGTGGGATTGGAACGCTAAACCTCGGCGTGGGTTCCGACCGTTGGCCCGCAGTTTGGCTGACTGGGACTTAAGTCCGGCGCGTTAGCGAATTGGTCCCAGCGCCTGTTTTTGCTGAAACATCAGAGCCGCAAGCTCATTGCTTTATCTGACTGCTGAGAATCTTCGGCGGTTCTGCTGGCCGAAAGCCAGCGTAGGGTAAGGGACGCATCTGATGGAGAATATCGAAATGAAGACGTTGATAACCAATTCTATCGCAGGCGTTCTGCTCCTCTCGGGCATTAGCGTCGCAGTTGCCGATACGGTGGTGCTGGCACCGGAACAGGAAACGACCATCCGCGAATACGTGAAGAAGGAACCTCTTGCCTCTATCAAGCTGCCGGGCGTTGAGCTGAAGGTCGGGAGCACGGTTCCCGAAAAGGTCGAACTCCACAAAATACCCAATGTGAAGTACGAATACACAGTGATCGATAATCGGACCGTGGTCGTCGATCCCGAAACGCACACGGTCGTCAAAGTGCTCGACTGACGGTCGTCTCCTGGCGGGGAGCGCTGATCTGGCGCCCCTCGCTGTTCCTCACCTCACCGCGGGTCCACAGGCCTGAAAATCCGACAAATCCGGACGAGACCGCAGCAGCAGGGCGCTTGACTCTGCTGACGGAGGCGAAATGGCTTTGCACAAACTGTGCGGCCACCATCGATCCCAACCAGCGCTCATGCATCGGCGCTTGAACGGCCCCGCGGCGGACAGCGGGAAATCTCAGAACGGCTTATCGGTTTTGACAGGTGGGAATTTGCAACCGTCTTCACCGGTCTCGCCCATGAACAGCATGTATCGAATCCGGCTTTGGACCCCCTTGCCGGAGGCGATTCTATATTTGACAAACCCGACTAGATCGGCCCGCCCTTCTACAAGGCGGGCCTTTTCGCGTCGTCACTACGGATCGACTTTAAGCTGGCCGATGCCGCTGGGGTATGCAGCTTTGGGGGTCGCGCGGCATCGGCCATTGCGGGCGGCGAACCCGCATTGCCTAAGCTATTGGAATATGCCTAAGCTATTGGAATATTAGAAGACGCTCAATTATCCATTGTGATTAAGTCTTTGGCGTCGGTGAACGGCGGTTCTCTGACGCTTCGTCCGTCAGTAGCCTGGCCAGATGGTCTCGACTAAGGCTCAACGTCTCTTTCAGGAACCAAAGAAAGTTGCTCAGTGCCTCGGTGGGCAAGCCGCTTTCCGCCGCCTGCGTAATTATCCCGCGCTGGCGCTCTATCCGCTGCTCTAGCTCGCGAATATTCTGCTCCACGCGCGGGCTATGTCGGCCGCAATGGTCATTTGGCCTTTTCGGCCGTCGGCGACTTCGACTTCGCCACCGATTCACCCGCACAAGGAAGATTCGGCAGGGGGACGGCTGGCTGGAAGATCGCCACCGAAGACAAACTCGATCAGAAGCCGAGAGTCTGCCCGGGTTCCAGGTGAAGTGTTGCCGGCCGGCTTCTCGAGATCGCGCCCTGTGCTCCTGCCGTGGCGGTAGGCTGATGCGTCGCGTCAACCAAAATCGCCGCAGTCTGCTCGACTTCGCAGGCTACATCGTCGACCTGTTTAAGCTTTCTCATCAGCCGGTCGTGAAGCATCGAAAGCCGTGCCGCGTGGTAGAGCGCGCTTCGCTTTTGGCCGTCCGAGTTGAGCGGTTCAAACAACATGGTGACGTCTCCCTCAATGGACGCTTGCTGGCGACACGATCTTCAGAAGTCGTCTTCTGGCTGCCTTGGCGCGCCGTTGTTCAGCTCGAATACGGGCGCAAAGGGCGAGACTGACCGCGAGCCCACAGCTCTCGTCGAGCATTGTCTTTGCCTGTGTGAGAGATTTTTCTGCGCGCTTCACGCGTTGCCTTGCGACCGCTTGCTCCAAAATTACAAGTTCAACCATACTGCCGCATCCTCGCGGTTGGGCATCCCTTCAAAAGAAGAACTGCGGCCTATTCCTTTGGTTCCGCTGGCGGAACGTCCACCCCTTCATTGCCCGGCGTGGCGTAGACCGAGCTCCCGCAAAAGATCCATGTGCCTCTCAGGCATAAGAGTTAAGGTCGCACCTCGCCGCTTTTTCTTTGCCGCTTGTGTCGATGCCAATACTACTCAAGCGTCGACATTTTTTGTTGACCGGAAACGGAACAGATGAGTTCCACACTCGCTTTTTGTTATTGTAACAGGTGCTTCGTCGAGGAGGCTGAAAATGCCCTTCAGCGGGAAAGAATTTGAGCCGGAGGAGGTTGCGCTCCTTGGCCGCGTGTTCGATCGGACGAGTGCTTTAAACGAGCAACCGGATGAACGCGAGCGGCGGGCGGTGCTAATCCTGTCGCTCTACGGGGCCGGTGTCACTGACGAGATAAAGCTTGAAGAGGTGCTCCGGGACCAAATACCCCGCCGTGCTCCCCAATCCATGTCAAGCCGGCGACGCCGCCCCCAATAGTGGGCGCTAGTCAGGCCTTGGCTGTACCAGGGCAGCATCGGCACAGTCAGGTAAACGCGGGTGCGTTGGCGCCGCGACTTATGCTGTTGTCATGGCGTTCGGCGGCAGGAGGATCACCATCCGGCTTTTTTGATCAAGCCACGCAGGCCGCGGCCAGAAGACGTCGCCGCTCTATCCACAAGTTGAGCGTTTCGTTGTAGACGGCCCAGAAATGGTCGCCGATCTCGTCCACAGCCGCGGCCCGATTGCGAGAGTTGGAATGCTCTCGAGCCCAGTTCGTTCCACCGATCATCCGGGTCGCTAGGTGCAGATGACCTTTTCGAGACCCAGCCGCATGGCCTGACATTCGGCAAAATTGAAGGCCGACAGGCGGTCGCTGAATGTGCGAGCGATAGTGCCTACACCCGCTTCTTTTACAAGGACGTGCCATTCGCGCCCCGTGTCCATCATGGAAACCGCGTTGCCCGTCAGGGTTGGACTCAAACGGTGCGCATCAACCAGGTGCGCGGTGTCGGTCAGCAACTGGTGTGAGCGCTCCACCGTAGCCCTCGATTGCTCGAGCAGCTTGCGGTCCTCTACCGTTTGGCGAAGGCGCGGAAAATCAGGTGCGGAAGGTCGATACATGACTGGCTCCCCTTGTTCAGACGGGAGCGCGGTCGCAGTCTCTCAGCCGCCGACGTCCACTGGTTAGTTGCCGGCGATGGCGGTTAACTTACAGGAGATTGGTTCTGTTCCCTAACAAAATCGAAAAAGCCCGCCGCCAGGAGGATGTGCGACGGGCCTTCTCTCTGGACTCAGAAGCGGAACATGACTTCCGGCGCAAACAAGCGCCACAGGTCACCTTGATTGCATGCTGCCGCTGACGCTGGCTACCGGCAGCCCTCCGGCAGGTCGTTGCGCCGAAACATCGTGTCCATCGCATCATTGAAACAGCGCCGGCGGGAGTCGCTTCATCGTCGGCAAGAGAGAGGTGGGACGCCGGCCGCTACTCCAAATGGCGGGCATCTGTTCAGACCGCCGGTGTTGCATTGTCGGATGGTGCCTTCCGAGAATTCAAAAAGCCCGCCGGCCGCGGGAATCTGGGACAGCCAGGTGTGGGGGTGGACTTGGCATAGGGCAACGGTGCGGTGCCGCTTTTGTTTCCAGGAATTGCAAAGCGGGACCGTCCCTTCGAAATACGCCCTGCTCAGTCGGATTTGCCTCCGGGATCCATGATCTCGCGACCCATGATCGCGGCCAGGATTGCTTCGTAGGCGCTCCCGACTTCCTCTTCGATTTCATTTTCGGATACGCCCGCCTCCTTGGCATCGGAAAACAACTTGTCGGTCAGTTCGGCGACCGAAATGATGTCCGCGCCAACATTTCCGCGGATCACGTTGTCGCTAATCCATTGGCCGAAGAATTCAGCGCCGCGCTCACTCATCTGTGTCGTCCTTTGAGGAAGTGAGCCTCTCGCAGCAGCGATCTCCAGTCTGTCCCGATGAGGTGTATCAGTTCGCGCGCATCGTCGACGGTGACGCCGCTTTCGCGTGCCAGACGGCTGGCCAGCAATTCTGTCTCGGCTGCGATCTTTTCCTCTGTCATGGAAGACAACCGCCGGAACAGACCTTTGTTTCAGCTGCTCCTCGCGAAAAATCTGTCAGCGAGGGCGGCGAAGCTTCTTCTCGCCCTTGCGAAACTTCACTCGGCCGACCAGCCCCGCTTCAGCCATTCGGCCTTTCCTTCCCCAGCCCTTGGGCGCCGGTGCGCCGACCTTGCCGTGTCCGAGTTGTTCGCAATCCCGCCGAAAAAGGCGCCGTGAACAACGGGCTTGGACCCGAGTGCCCGGCCTGTTGGATTTTGGGGGGACAGGTTACAGGCCGGGCATTTTCAGAAAGTCCGTCGCATAATTCGGACCTGCGACGGGCCTCTGTTGCTCAAGGAGTAGAGCAGCCGCACCCAGAGTGATGGAGAAAACTGGAGTGCGGTCGTTGCTAACAACCGCAGCGCAATCCTCTGGTTCCGCTAACGACCGAGAATATTAGCGACGGCTTGACGAAGCCGCTGGCCGCGCCAGAGTCTTGACATGGTAAGGGGCGTCAACATTGGCGATGAGGTCGCTGTCACCGCGACTGTGCGGCGCCGGGTGACAGAAGACCGCGTGAGTGTTTCCATCCCGTCCTATGGCTTCCCACACTCCATTGTGGACCGCAAATCGAAGGTGAGAAAGGGCCAACTGGTCGAGTTGATCGGCCACGTCACTCATGTCGACGGCGAGTGGGTGACGGTCAATCTCGGTGTGCCGGTGACGGTGAACATGGATACGCTTCGGCTGGTTACGGCCTACAAGCCGCCGACGAGGAAAGCGCCCCAGGTCGACAAGCCGACGTGAGCGATCTTGGCCCGTCGCAGCGCCTGCTGATCCGCGCAAACGGGCCAAGTAACTCGCCTCGGCGCTCGACAAAGGGTCAGGAGAACTGGGTCGTCTCCTGGCGGGGAGCGCTGATCTGGCGCCCCTCGCTGCCCATTGGAGGCTTTTCGTTTATTGGACCATCTGCACAAAACCGTGGTTGAGCCGCGACCGCGCGATGTGGTCTGCACAATTCGGGACGCCGGCGGACACTAGCCTATGAAGCCCAACATCGGAGCCGGAATGCCGATGGACAGCAAAGTAGAAAGGCCCCGGCGAGGGGGGATCACCGGGGCCCCGGACCATGTACGCTATACCGGCATGTCCGGTTTTCAGCGTGAACTAATATCGTAAAGGAAGGATGAAAAGCGCACCTCTCCAAGAGGTCCCGCTCGCACTTTAATCCTTCGGCCATCCGATACCGCATGCCCGAGCGCGGATGATCACAAGTTGTAGCTCGTACCAACACGTGCCATCTGATTCCCGTTTGGCGTCCGGAGGAGTTACGTTTGTATTGCCCCTTGCAGCAGCGGCCACGCGCGCGCACCAGCCGATGGTGTCGCTGCGGTTCCACAGCGGATAGCCCTATCGCTCAGGTCCGTGGTTCTCCGGTATCGCAAGCGATGAATTAGCAAATACTGAAAAAGCAAGTTGGAACATACCTGTGCGTTTGCTGTTCTCTTTCATCAGGAGGAATGGCCATGACAGACCACGCAACGAGGCGGGATTTTCGAGACAGCGACCGCGTATCAGCAGACGAAGATTATCAAGTGCGCTACTTCGCCAAGCAGCACCGCATCACCCCAGAGCAGGTCCGGGAACTCATCGCTGAACATGGAAATGATCGAAGGACCTTGGCGCGCGAAGCGAGGAAGCTCAAAGGATGACGAAATTGTCAGACCTTGGGCATCCGACTGTCGGCAAGCAGGACGGCACGCAAGCCAAGAATGAGGCCGATCATTTCCATCCATGCCCTGACTGTGGCCAGGCAGTCGACTGCCGCGATTTGCGGCAGGTGATCAGGCACGAGCAGCCAAGGCACAGGCCGCTCAAACTCGATTCATGACGAAAGTCGAGCATCTGACGCCCCACCAGTCGCGCGAGGCACGAAGGCTGCTGAACTGGTCCCGGGTCCGGCTTGCCGTCAAGTCGAGCCTTGGCGAGGGGACCATCGGTGATTTTGAAAACGGTCGCAGGATTCCGAGGTCATGGAAACTCGCCGCCATGCGCCAGGCACTCGAGGGGGCCGGTGTTGTCTTTGCCGTTGGAGGGCCAAAGCTATCCGATCCGCCCAAAGGTGAGGCCGGGACTGCCACCCCGGATGGTTGAACCAGGCGCCCCAGACAGGCAAATAAAACCGCTCCGATGAGGCCCAACGCGACCGCATCCGGTGCTTCTTCGGCGGGGCCAAGGAGGTGACTACCAAATCGGTGCCCGGACATGGTTTCTTCCGGCTCGAGGCGCTGTCTCGATCATGCGGCCCTGCTCTTTGCGAATCCAGGCGAAATGCTCCTCACGCTGGTCCGGAGGACCCGAGAATTTTCAGCATCTCTTCGGCTTCGGGCGCAGGAAAGCCTTTGCTTATCAAAGTCGATACGACTGGATGCTGTCCCGCGACGTGGCTCGCATCCTCGCCGAACGTGGTGCTCGGTCTATTCCAGTTCGCTTTCGGCACTCTTCAGGTCCAACCGTTCCGACCTGTTCAGCGTCCAAGGGGCAGCTTGGACGCTGAGATCAGCTCGTCTTCGTCGCGGAGCCCTGCAAGGTAATTTGCTATGATCCGGGAAGCCAGCGTCTCAAGCCGCTCTTTGGATTGGCGATCATTCTTCAATCTGTCGAAAACGCGTCCCAGTAACGCGACTTCAGACGGGCTCAAGACACCGGCGTCCTTGGCTCTTTGATAGATTGGCATGTAACCGTCACTCACTTAAATGGCGGAAACCTAAGTAGATAGAAGCGAAGGAAGACTCGGCAACGCCTGTCGGCCGTGCGCACATGCTTCACGTGGACAAAAGATATTTATCCGTCAAAGGCAGCGCTCGAGGAAGTGAGATACGGTCGACCGTTTGCTGCAACGATCGAAACACAGCTGGCTGACCATGCGCGAACATATCTCATGATCTTTTGAACTTGATCGACAGGGTGCGATGTGGTCATGAGGCTCTCCCGCTGAAACCGTCGGCATGGCGCCTTGGCGAGCCGACGATGACCTCCGGCGCAAGCATCTGGCTCGCATATGTTTTCAGCATCGATTGCGGAGCATCGGAACGAGCGTCTCGACAACAAGCACTTCTGCCGCCGCGGCCTCCATCAAGACGCCAGCGCTTTTTTGTGTACGAACGCAACGCCGTGGAAGGTTCTCGCCCGAGCAGCGTCTTCCCGCCGATCGAGCCCGTGATGAACTATTCTGCGGCCTCCTGCCGCTGCCAGGCGTCGAGCACCGCATCAACGATTGCTTCCGGCGCGTCTTCCTGCACGAGATGCTTGGCATTGGAGATAACCGTGAATGAGGCGCCTGAAATGCGTCACGCCAGTTCCTCCCCATCCTTCAGCGGGATGAACTGGTCTTCAGCGCCCCACAGGATCGTCACGGGGCAGCGGATCTCGCCATAGCGCCATTCGACTTCCTTGCTGTATTTGTCGTCCATTTGAGCAATCTGGCGCCAGAACGCCTCAAAAGTACGTGTTGATCGCTCCGACGGGTGTGACGGGCTGAGCGCAACCATGTCGCCGACCCTCAAACCGTGCCCGACCGGCGCCTTATCGGTGGTGTGCTGATCGTTGATGATCACAATCTCGTAGGGGTCGGCGCCGAGAAGCCGGGTGCAAACTCCTCCTTGTCCCATCTTCAGCATCACTGGCGGTCCGGCGTCGTGGCCGAAGTCGCGCTGACCGGCACCCAAGACGATACGATCCGGTTCCGGAGCTGATTGGCGCGACCGACGGCCACGCCAAGAATTTCAGCATCTTTCTCGGTCCCGGGGGGCGGTTCCGCATGACGCCGCTCTACGACGTGCTGAGCGCGCAGCCCAGCCTCGATGCCGGACACATCCCCCGCAAGAAATTCAAGCTGTCAATGTCGGTTGGCAAAAGCAGGCATTATTCTATACATGAAATCATGCCCCGCCACTTCATGCAGACCACCGAGATTGCCGGCCTGGGGACGCCTTTGATGCGCAGGATTATCGAAGACATTGCTGAAAATGCGGAGAAGCAGGCCGACGCCGCGATCTCCTCACTGCGTCGCGGCTTTCCAGAACAGCTTGTCGCGTCGGTCAAGTCCGCGATAGGCAAGCGCGCCCTTCTGCTTGCCGAGGCGAATTGATCATGACCGGAGCCGGCGAGAAGAAAAATGGGCCTTCAATCCGCTGAGCCCACACCGATGCAATCGGCGCAGACTGGGTGGCTGCCAAGCCGAATTTGCTCTGGCAAAAAAGCCTTGGCATCTGCTGGTGATCATCGTGGGCATCGCCAGATCATCGCGCCGCCCGCAACGGATCACAGTATGGAGGCAGCCACTGTCCTCATCGCGCTCCTCCATCGTCCACCGGATTGATATCCTCCGAAATTCCTGCCGCAGTTTCTGACCTTCGCCGGCCGACTGCCAAGCTGGTTTTGAAGGTTTCGCAACGTTCGGCCGCCTTGGCTGGCGCCTAGGGCAGCTGGCTTTGGCAAGGCAGATATGGCCGCGAGCCAGAACCGGACCAACACCGCCAGGGTCTCGTCCGCGATACCGATATCATCGTGCCCCCGCCGTGCCGGGCGCCTATCGGCGATGGCTGACTTCGAGGTCCCGGTTGGGAGGTCGATATTGGCCTTGGCGGCCACAGGTGCCGAACAAAAAACTTGCCGAGTTTGAGGTATCCGTCATAAGGCGACCACGGAGCCGGGAAACTGGCTTTGTCCGCCTCCTAGTTCGTGGAAGACCGCGCACCAGAAACGGTAGTCGCCACTGCGTCCGTCGAAATGCGCCGTCAAGGCGCAATGTGCGGCGGCGGTGACGGCTTGCGAGCCGTAAACCGCGCGCGCGGCGTTGGCTGCGCTTACCGGATCGACGGTGTTCCAAAAGCCGGCTTTGCCGTCCTTGGACGTGCACGCGCTCGGTGCGTTGGGCTTGATTTCGGCCATGACGACAGCTCCCGCGGGATGGTCCAGCGAGGGCGGCGTTGTGCTGCCGGCCGGACGTTGGAACCCACGCGGAGTGAGCCACGATCAAGGCGCGATGCGCCCAGACTTGCGTCGTGTCGTCCCTGGCTAGCAGGCGCCTGCGCGACAGTCAGTCACGGGCTTGTCGAGATCGGATTATTGCAAAAGGGTGTGATTGAAGCAACCAGGGGGGATTGGGACATTCGCCGATCCAAAAGCGAAAGCCAAGACCGCTCCGAAAGGCGCTGTCCAGGCTTGAACGGCTATCGATGCCGACACCGACTTTGTCACGTCGGTTCCGGCTGACGGCGCGTCGGCGAATAAGCGATGGCTTACCTTCAATCGCCTGCCAATCAGCAGGACTGCGGGTGCCGGCACACGAACCGCGGCACCGAAGGATGTGAATGACCCCTTTGCGTATCGTGGCGTCGGTTACTTGAAAGCCCAAAAGATAGTCGTCGATCTGAGTTTGGTCTGCCTTCCGCGGAGCACAGACTTTCCTGCGCGAAAAGCTGTTCTGGCACTCCTTCCTTGTGCGTCCAGGCGAACTCTGAGAGCTTGACGATGCACCGCCCGATGGTTCTTCCTCGTTTGCGGTTCATCGCTTCCGTTGTCGACACAGGAGCCGGCAGGGTGATCTTCACGCCATTGTTCCCTCGGCCCGTCCCGCTTTCCAAACGCATGTCGCCAAGTTCATGAAGCCACTCGTCGCGATCTTTACGCAAGACCCGCAATTCTATCTGATGCTCGGCCATATATTGGAGGTGGACGGGTTCTCGGTATCGCTGGCGGCAAGCCTCCAGGAAACGTTCGAGCTCGTCGCGCAAAAGCCAGTCGCCGCCGTCGTGCTCGACTGCCGGCCGGGACACCTGCTGATTGAGGAGGCGGCTCGCCTCAGGCAAGATCCGCGCACCAGCGCGCTCGCCTGCATCGCCCTGGTGCCGCCAGGCGCCGACCAGCACCATATCGCGCTCCTGAAATCGGGTATCGATGAATGCCTCGCCACACCATTCGCGCCGGCAAGGCTCATAGACTACCTGCATTCCAGACTTGCGATCATCGGCTCGGCCATTCCGGGACCCGTGAATGCCAAATCCCTTGCCTATGGCGACATCGAAATGAACGTCGACACCTACCGGGTACGCTGCGGTGGCAGGCAAGTGTCGTTGGGCACGATCGAGTTCAAGGTGCTGCGGCACATGCTGGAGCATCCCGAAAAGGTGATCGGCCGCGACGAATTGATCGCCGCAGGCTGGCCTTCAAAGGACAACGTCAGCGCGCGGACCGTCGATGTTCACGTCAGTCAACTGCGAAAGCTGCTGAACCGGCATTCCGCAAACGCCTGTATCTTCACCGTCAGGCTGGCCGGTTATGCGCTGCGGCAAAGGGAGGTTGAGCCGCCGGGGCAGATGGCCAGCGGCAGATGATCCTGCTTTTCAAGTTTTGTTCATTGCGTGTTAAGACGACGCAATGTTATTCGATTGTTTGTTCCTTTGAGACGTCGACAGCGTAAAATAGTAAACGACAAGAATACATTCTTCGCAAATATTTGCAACTTAATAGTTGATGATGGCCGGTTGGCCCTGCAGAAATACCATCCATGATGGTGCTTTGGGCGCGGGGAGGTCAGCAAATGTCAAAGCTCGTTGGACACGCCGAAGCGATCGGGCACCATGGCGAATTGGTTCAGGGCCTGTTTGAGGACACAGGCGTGCATTTCCGCCGCGCCCTGGTTTCGCTGCCTTGTCGTCACCTAAAGACCAGAGCCTCGTTCAGGGCCCAGCCCGGTCAGCCCGTCGCCGTCTCGCAACCTCATTGTCAAAAGGCGCTGCGGGCGGCGCAAATGACCCTGAGCGCCTTCGCGCCGGAAGGCATGGGCGGCACCCTTTCGGTCCACAGCAATATCCCGATCGGCAGAGGCATGGGATCCTCGACCGCCGACGTGCTGGCAAGCATCCTGGCGGTGCTGGACTGCTTGCAGATAAATGCATCACCCGAGCGGGTGATGCGCATTGCGGTCGGCGCCGAAACCGCTTGCGATTCCACTTTGTTCAGCCAGCAGGCGGTGTTGTTTGCGCATCGCGAAGGGCTTGTCATGGAGGCTTTCCGCAAGTCCCTGCCGGCTCTCGATGTCGTCAGCGTGGACACCATGCCCGAGGCGACCGTCAACACGCTGGAGTTCGAGCCGGCGCGCTACGATGCGGCCGAGATCGAGGCTTTCCGACCCCTGCGCAGCCTGCTGCGGACGGCCATCAATGAGGCAAACCCCTGCTTGCTCGGCAAGGTCGCGACCGCAAGCGCGCACATGAACGAAAGGTTCTTGCCGAAACCGCGCTTGGACGAGCTCGAAGCAATTGGAACCCGCTTCGGTGCCGTCGGCATCCAGGTCGCTCACAGCGGCACTGTCGCCGGCCTGCTGTTCGACAAGCATGATGCCGATACCCCGCGCAATATTGAACTGGCCGCCGAAATGCTGAAGCGGTCGGCGTTCGAGCCGACAATTTTTCATAGCTGATTGCGGTGGGTCGTCATGCCGAAGCGTGAGCTCATGCGCAAGCTGGAGGAATTCGAGAACCCCCGCATCGTCCCGCTCGAGGCTGCCATGTATGGCGCAAGCTTCTTCCTGATGAAGCTTCTGCCGGCGCGCTTCATGTTGGAAAGGGCCGCAGAGCGAGGTGATTTGAAACCCGGCGCAACCATCTGCGAATCCTCCTCCGGGACCTTTGGCCTGGCCCTGGCCATGCTTGCGCTCCAACATGGGCATGGGCTGGTTCTCGTCAGCGACTGGGCGCTCGACCGCCACCTTCATCGTCGTCTGAACGAGCTCGGCGCGCAGGTCACGATCGTCGACACACCCGCCGTCTCGGGAGGTCTTCAACGCGCTCGCCTCGACCGCGTTGAAGCCTATTTGCGGGAGCATCCGGGCAGCTACTGGCCCTGCCAATATGACAATGCCGACAATCCGCTCTCCTACGCCAAGGTCGCGGCACTGATCATAGACCGCATTGGCAGGATCGACTGCCTGGTCGGCCCTGTCGGCTCGGGCGGCTCGATGTCCGGCACCTCGAGGTATCTTCGCCCGCTCTTTCCCCACCTACACGCAATCGGCGTCGATACACCGAACAGCGTCTTATTCGGCCAACCGAGCGGCAGGCTCAATCTCAGCGGCCTTGGCGGCAACATCGTGCCGAGAAACGTCGATCACAGCCAGTTCGACGAGATCCACTGGCTGACGCCGGCCGAGACTTACGCGGCCACGCACGAGCTTCATCGCAGCCACGGCCTCTTCATGGGACCGACCAGCGGCGCGGCCTTCAGGGTTGGCCAGTGGTGGGCAAGGCGAAATCCCGGCAAAACCGTCGTCACGCTTTTTCCCGACGAAGGCCATCGATATGTCGAGACCGTCTACGACCCGCAATGGCTTCAGTCCGCCTCGATCCAGCCAGCCCGGTTCCGCGAGGATCCCGTGACCGTCGCTGCGCCGAACGATCCGATGGACGGTTGGTCACGATACTTCTGGAACCGCCGAACGCTTGGGCAGGTCCTTCGAGATGCAGGACAAGCGCCGACCTAGCCCGGCAGGCTGCCGAGCAAAAGAGTGCGAATGCCGCCACCGCGCAAATCTTGCGACGGCCATACACCACATGGCGAAGCCTCGCATGGCCGCCGACTGAGAATTTCAACAGACAAGGACGGCCTTGGCTTCTTCGATCGGCAAGGCCGCGCAACGATCCATGCAGCGCCCGAGCCCCCTGCCCCTTTATGTCATGCTGTTTGCGATGCAGTGCGCGCGCAGCATGTTCATCGTCCTGCTTTCCTGGTTCACACTGGAGATCACCGGCACCGTCAGGTCCGTAGGCAAGGTACTTATCTGCTGGCAGTTGCTCGCCTTCACGGTTGGCCCTTTGCTTGGGCCACATCTCGATCGCTTGCCTCGACGTCATCTGTTTGCTCTTGGCGAAAGCTTGCATGCCGCTGGCGTTCTGCTCCTGTCGCTTGTCGCGCTCTTCCTCTCACCGGTCGATGTTCCCATGGCCGCGCTCTACGCCTGCGCCTGCCTGGCGTCGCTCGGTTCTCTGCTGTCTTATCCAACCAGCCAAGCCCTGCTGCAGCGAACAGACAAG
Organism: Mesorhizobium sp.; assembly: GCA_004963905.1. Classification (GTDB taxonomy): domain Bacteria; phylum Pseudomonadota; class Alphaproteobacteria; order Rhizobiales; family Rhizobiaceae; genus Mesorhizobium. The sequence continues at coordinate 136,529 of SUGL01000005.1, read as the reverse complement.
GACCAGCTGGCGCGTACCGTTGCCTTCAGCCTGCTTGGCGTCCAGACAGGCAACATTGCCGGTGCAGCGCTTGCCGGGCTCGGCCTGCCGCTTCTGGGAGTTGCCGGCGGCTTGGCCATCTGCGCGGCCTGGTCCTTTGTGGCGGTCTTGTCCGTCTCGCTTCTAAAGGTCGACAGCGATCGGGGTTTGGCAATGTCACGCGCCAGGCATCGGCTCGTCCTGCTCGGCGGCACCATCTCCACGATCGGCGATCCCAGGCTGAGAGCATCGTTATGCGCGCTGATGCTCGCCTACGCGTCCGCCCACGCCTCCAACGCGTTGCTTGCCGGTTTCGCGCGCGACGATTTGAAACTCTCGGGCGAGCTCTACGGCTGGATCGCGGCGATGTATTCGGGCGGTGGGCTGCTGGGCTGCGCCGTCCTTGCCAGGTTCATCGACAGGCTCGACACCGGCGTTTTCATGTCGATCGGCTCGGTTCTGATCTCGCTTGCCACCGCGCTCCTGTCCACCGCCCAAACCCTTTCCGAGGCCATGCTGTGGCAAGGCCTGATCGGCCTGTCCTTCATGATGATACGTGTCGCCGGCGACGCGACGGTGTTGAAAACGGTGCCCAATCGCAGGGTCGGACGCGTCCGCAGCAATATCGAGGCAGCGATCGGGTTGGCCGCGCTTGTCGTCTATCTCATCGCTAGTCTCAGCAACTTGGAAGCAAGGCAAACATTCCTCGGTCTTTCCGGTCTGTTCGCCTGCGCAGCTGTCGCGGTTGTCTTGCTGGAACGGAGCCAGCCGAGAGCCGCGGCAACGTGCCCGCCGCGCCGGCCGCGGCCCCGAGGACTCGTCTGAAGGAGAATCCGGTGGAAGTCGAACTGCAAAGCGTGGCGGTCTGCGACAGGGAGGTCATCAGGGGCATCCGGCTTCCTGAAGACCAGGAGCAGTTTGCCGGCTCGGTCGATGCGGTTTTCGATGAACTGGCAAGGAGCGCCCGTCCCGAAAATCAGCATCCGTTCGCCATCGTCTCAGGTGGCGTGAAAGTCGGCTTCTTCGTCCTGCGCGAAGCGGAAAACATGCCGGATTGGGCGCCGGCCGACGTCATCACGCTGCACAGCTTCAGAATTTCGCTGGCCTGCCAGGGAAAAGGCCTTGGCCGTGCCGCGGTTGTGCGGGCACTTTGCTGGATCGCCCAGAACCGTCCCTTGGTCAGGCGCATGATGCTCGCCGTCAATGCGCGCAACCTCCAGGCCACGAAAGCCTATCTGCGTTACGGCTTCGTCGACACCGGCATGCGCGTTGGCGGTCCTGTCGGAGATCAGCACGTCTTCTCCCTCGATGTTTCCAGTCACCGCGCCTGAATTCGCTTCCCTTCCTGTAAGCGTAGGTATACTAGGTATTCTGAATGGAGGGGATGCCAATGCTTTTTACGATGGAACGCCTGGCCGTTTTCGCCGGCACTATGCAAGCGCGCCAACTTTCGGAAGAAGTGATCGCAAAGGCGGAACGGGCCGTGCTCGACACGATCGCGTCGATGGCTGCGGGGGTTTCGACAGAAAACGCCAGGCTTTCGGCCTTGGCGGCAAAGGCGTGTTTCGGACCGGGTCGGGCTGCGGTTTTCTTCACCGAACGCAGCCTTCATCCCTTGGGAGCACTGTTTGCAAATTGCGCCGCCGCCAGTTCTCTCGACATCGACGACGGCCACTGCCGCGCCGCAGGTCATCCGGGAGCAGCGATCGTGCCGGCGGCCTTGGCCGAGGCCGCCCGCCTCCGGCGCGGTGGCCGGGACCTTCTTGCCGCGATCGCCATTGGCTATGATATCGCCCTGCGGATTGCCGCGGCCCGGCGCTTTAGCGACACGATGAGTTTCGCAAGCGGTCAATGGACTGGCTTTGGCGTCGCCGCGGCGGTCGGATGGCTTCGCCGGCTGCCAATCCCGCAACTTGCGCATGCAATGGCAATCGCAGGCGCCGAAGCTCCGCAAAACCTGCCGCAAGGCGACTGCCAGGCGAGTTCCGTCAAGGGCAGCAGCCCCTGGTCGACCGTCGCGGCTATGTTCGCGCTCGACCGGGCTGCATACGGAATGAGCGGCTCGATCGATATGCTGGACCGCGACCACGCCTACGACATTCCAGCAATCATCGAAGATCTCGGCGAGCGTTGGCTGATCGCCGAGACCTATCTGAAACCTTATGCTTCCTGCCGCTACACCCACCCGGTCATAGACGCCGTGCTGAAACTGGTTGCCGATCGATCCGGGGACGAACCGATCAGCCGGATCCAGATCGATCTCTTTCCCGAGGCCCGCAAGCTGCCCAACGAAACGGCGCCGAAATCCCTCGAGGGCGCCCAGTTTTCGGTTCCCTTCGCCGCCGCGCTCGCGGCGGTCAGGGGCGCCGAAGCGTTCCGTCCCTTGCGTCCCGAAGCCCTGACGGATCAGACGGTCATCGGGCTCGCCGAGAAAGTCGAAATCCGCTATCCGGACGACCTCAGCGGCCGTTTCCCGAACAGCACACCCGCCCGCGTGACAATGACGCTCGGTCAGCACCAGGCAATGGTCGATGTGCCTCTGCCCCTTGGCGATGCCGACAACCCCATGGACCAATCAGCCGTCGAGACGAAGCTTCGTGATCTGGCTCGTGACGTCATGTCGCCGGGCGAATGCGACAGTCTCATCCAAGCCGTCTCCATGTTGAAACAGGACAAGCTCGCGCCTCTTCTTGAGTGCCTGAACGCCCATTGAACCCGCACAGGCTGGCTGTCCGGAAGGAGCCGCCTCGCAGTCATTGCGGCAGCCTCCAGAAGCTGATCCGTCACTTCCTCGCATTCGCTTTCGGCTGCGACCTGATCTGGGACGCTTCTCGAATATCATCACAATGTCCGGCTATCCGGCGACCCTGTCGTTGCAGCAGCGCTGCAATCATTGGTTCGGGCTCGGCAACGCCGCTGCTCGCGATGAAGATCTTGCTGAGCGGCGGCGGGTCGGGCCGTCAATTGCGACCTGCAGACGGCGGGTGGCTGTTTACAAAATTGGATCGACTAGCAGCCTTCGGTAGTCGTTTTCTTCTGACCGGGAGCGGCCGATTTGGCGCTCGTATCCTGCTGCCCTGGTGCTGCCTGTTTTGCGCTACCTGTCTGCTGCCCCGGTGCGCAGTCCTTTGCCGAGTTTGGGTTGGTCGAGTTCGTCGTTGTCGAGTCCGTACCTTGGCTGCTCGGCATCGTTGTTGTTGTCGATGATGAACTCGACGAACTGCCGGACTGGGCGGCTGCAAGACCGCTCGACAGAGCCAGCAAGGCCATAGCAAGTAATATCCGTTTCATCGCGATAGATCCTGTGTCGCAACGTCCCTTCATTCGCAAAACCCCTCGCGGCCAACAGGGTTCCGATCGGATCTGGCGAACCAAAGCTGCCCGGCCTGTCGGGTAGTCTGGAGGGACTAGAGCAAAACAGGCCGGGCCCTTACCCCGGGGGGCGGGGCAGACGGACATTATGCATCACCTTTTGGTCGCCCACATCCACAATTTTAGGTTTATCTAATGAAACCGCGTCGCCTGCGAAGAATAGCGGCTTTCCTGGCGCCATCGGCTGCATCGCCGAGGAATCGATCGCTTGCTCAGATTTTGTTCTACATCGCGAGTCGCATTAGCAGCTGCTGAAAAAGCAAATGGAACATTTGGGCTCGGCTGTGGTTCTTTGTGACCAGGAGGAACAGCCATGGCAGACGACAAGACCAAGCGCGATTTCCGAGACCGTGACCGGGTGTCGGCGGACGAGGATTACGAAGTCCGTGATTTCGCCAACAAGGTCGGGCTGACAGTTCGGCAGGTCCGCGATCTGATCGAGCAGCACGGTAACGACCGCAAGACATTGGAACGCGAGGCCGAGAAGCTTCGCGGATGACGAAGATTTCAGACTTGGGCCCGCCCATCGTCGGAAAGCGGCATGATGGCGAACCGCCCGGCGAGCAAGATCATTTCTACAAATGCCGGATATGCGGACAGAGCGTCGATCGCCGCGATCTCCGCGAAGTCATCTGGCACGAACGGCCGGCCCACCAACCCTTGGATATGGATTCGTAGCCGATGCCCGTGATCAGGAATCGTCATCGCCTGAAATGTAACGATAGGGAAAGCGATTGCGGATGTGCTGATTGAAAAAGCGCCCCTTGGCGAAGGCTGCGCGGAAGGCGCGGAAAGTCTCCGGCGGCACACCCTCAAACTCATAGCGCTTGCCAGTCGCCACAAACCATACTGACAAGGTTCTGCGCTTCGGGTCATAGTCTGTTTTGCTTATCGAAGTGGAGGGCATGACACTAACCCGTTTTCTTCGAAAGCGCGGGCCTCGGATGTCAACTTCGAGGTGACATAAACGTTCCTTGGCGCCTCATCTGGGCTCCTGGTGCCTATGCAGCCTCTTACACAGTGGAGGGCAGGCTGGTCTCAAGAAAGCAATGCCAGGCGCCGCCGAGCACAAGGGAGGTTTCGGCCTTGCCTAAGCCGGCCGAGGCAAGGCCCTGCAAAAGCTTTGGAAAAATTGAGATTCGACAAGAACCAGGGGGGTTGAGGCGGGAAGCTTGCAGCCGTCTGCAGCTCGCGGTCCAGCGGCCTTCGCGCAATCCAGCGCACGACACTGTCAGGTTGGTCCTGGCAAAGGTCCGAGCCGATGCCGAGGTGCTCCGATCCCATGATTTGAGCCGCTTCCGCGGCCATTTCGCCAAATTGCCTCAGCGTCGTGTCCGAACCGCTCGGAAGATGCAGCGGATAAAGCGACAGGCCAAGCATTCCTTCCTTTTCGCGCAAGCGCCTGCAGCACGGTTCTGGAAACATTGCGGTTGCTGTTGCAGAGCCAGCACGGGTTGTCATGGCTGATCACCATCGCGGAAGCGGGTGCGCCAGTCGACGAGGTGGCGCACCGTCTCGCGGAAGCCCTCGTGATAGCCGACCGTGGCATGGACCGCGGTCAGGCCACCCTGGCGCATCTGTTCAAAAATCTCGCGCGACCAGCTGCAGTATTGCAGCCCGTCAATAAGCATTGGAGACGCGTCGGAAGCGCTGGTCATTCCGCCGCGCCCGCATGGATGTAGGAGGTCTTGACCTGGATATAGAACTCGACCGCCGCGACCTTGCTCGCGCGGGCCCTAGCTCGAGGCGCGAATGCCGCCGAACGGCACATGAGCGCGTGGCGATACCGGCCGTCAACCATAGGGCCTGTCGTTGGCAAGGAAGATCGCCTCGTCGAGATCGTCGGTTGGAATGACGCAGGTTCTGGGCGCGAATATCTCTTCCTGGTTGATGCGCATGCTCGAGCGCCCATTGAGGAAAACGGCGGGCGCCATGTAGTGGCCCCGATGTTTAAGATCGAGCGCCTCGCCTCCGTCGCAAGTTCAGCGCCCTCGCCCGTCTGGCGCAAATGCCGCGGCCGTATGAACGGCTTCTCGTGAATTGCTTCACGCCTATGACCCAAAGGCCAACACGCACGAGGGAGCCGGCGTGGAAAACGCCGTCTCCCATAGTCAAAAGACCCGAAGGTCAATAATCGCCGTTGTAATAGCGGTCGTCGCAAGGCGCGGTGTAGATGCGGCCGTAGCGGTCCTGATAGCGGCAGAGCTGCTCACCGCGGCGCTGCGGGGTGGTGGCTGAGCCGACGACGGCGCCGAGCAGCGCGCCGCTCGCCGCGCCGATCACCGTCGACTTGGTGTTGCCGCCGATCGCCTGGCCGACCAACGCGCCGCCGGCGCCGCCGACCAGTGCGCCCGTGGTGGCCCGCTGCTGGCCCTCTGTTTGCGCGCATCCGGCAAGTGCTGCGGTCATCAATCCCGCCATGAAAACCTTCTTGATCATCATCTCCAGAACTCCTTCGAAGCCCCAAAGATCAACTAAAACAGGGGCGTACCAAGCCGCAGTGGGCCCGCATTGCGGCGGAACGGCGGCACGCTTTCTCACGAAATGAGTCATGGTTTCCCGGCTGTTGAAGACCCTGGTCTTAAAATGGAAAGACCGCAACAGCGCCGGCGGTCGTTGGGTAAGGGGCAATCGGCGATCCGGCCAGCATTCACCAGGCGCCGGCGCGAGCGCTGATGGGCCGCCTTCCCGGCCTGGCTAGTGCCGTGCCTTCAAGAAATGGGCCTCGCGAAGAAGCGAACCCCAATCCGTTCCGATCAGCTTGATCAACTCACGCGCTTGATCTTCCGTGATGCCAGCCTCCCTCGCCAACCGGGCTGCCAGCACCTCGACCGCGCCCGCGCCTTCCTTACCGTTCCGGTTGCCCATATGAACCTCCTCACCTTCAACGAATGAGGGGCAGACCTGTTCAACCATTCTCACGAAAGTCCTTCAGCGATGCGTGGCGAAGCTTCTCCTCACCCTTCAGGAACTTCACCCTGCCGACCAGACCGGGTTTGAGCCATTGGGCCTTTTCCTTCGTCAATCCCTGGGGCGCCGGAGCGCCTGCTTTGCGCTCAGCGCTCTCCCATAGGCGTTGCCGCTTGTCGGCCCTGAAGGTAACGAAAGCGCCGCCCATGTAACGGCCTTGGTCGGCCATCAGCACCATCGCCGGCTTGCCGCTCTCGCGCTTCACGCCGATGATGTCCATCTCCTTTTCGGCGTAGCACTTGATCTTGCGCCAGTTCATCGTGGGCCCACTGCGGTAGACGCTGTCCAGCCGCTTGGACACGATGCCTTCCAAACCGGCTGCGCAAGCCAAGTGATAGATGGCATCGCCGATGCCCGGCAGCGCCTCGCTGAATTGGATATGGCCGCCCGCGGGGATTGACGCCTGAAGGATCTCGCGCCTGTCCCGCAGCGGCATGTCGCGCAGATCGTGGCCGTTTAGGTGCAGCAGATCGAATGCGACGAGGTAGAGATCCTGAGGGCGCCTGGAAATGGCCGATCGCAGTGCGTGGAAGTCCGATAGTCCGGCTTCATTGGTGACGATTATCTCTCCCTCGATGATGAAGGTCCGGGCCTTGATCCCCGCAGCTTCCTCGGCCAGCGGCTTGTATTTGGCCGTCCAGTCCATGCCGCTCTTGGTGTAAAGGCGGATGCCGTCGCCATCCTTGACAAGCTGGGTGCGGTAGCCATCGAATTTGACTTCATGGTCCCATCCGTCGCCTTTTGGCGGCTGCTCGACGAGCTCCGGCTCCATCGGGCGAATGAAGGACAAGCCGGCGCCGGCGGGTCTACGCATCGAAACCCCACACGATACTCGAATTTTGATTCAATATTGCATGGCTGTAAGTGTTCCGTTAGCGATACCTAAAAAAGCAACGAAACACTGGCGGCCCGATGCTGTTCCTCAGGCAGGACAGCAGCCATGGCGGACGACAAGAGCAAGCGTTCCAGCGCCTTCGCGCCGTTGCCGCGTTTTTTGGTGAATTCGCGAGCCAGGCCACCTGCGAAATATGCACTTCGTGATCCTCGTCTGCCGATACCCCGGTGGCGATCGAGGCTGCGGCGGCCAGGCCGACGAGCTACTGGCGAAGCCGCCATGCGCGATTTCGAGAATGAGCGGAGAATTCTGCAGGTTCAAAAGCGACAACGCCGAGGCAGGCCCTGGCAGCAAGGCGCACCTGGGTTGGGCGCCATTGGCGTCGGCTCGGAGGACAATATCCGGAGCCGACGTCTAACAGCTGCCCATGCTCGTGCCGACAGACGTCCCGCCCGCCATCGATTCCGGTCGGAACCCAAAGGTCGAACGCGTCGCGCAACGAACATTGTCATTTCCATCTGCGCCCGAATCAATGACATATGAGCAAGGGCCAGCCGCAACGCAGTTTGCTACTCCATGGCCCCTCGCCCTCCGACGGCCGTCGAGCCACACCCAAGCCCCCCGCCCGTTCGACGGTCGTCTTTTTCGGCCCGGAGAAAGCAGAAGGCGGTGCGCTCCGTGCGCATCGCCCGCCATCGCATTACGGGGGCCCAAAAAGGGCGTGCCGTCGAGAGGCATGCATCAACGTTGAGGCAGCACGGTGCTCCGACATGCGCTGAAATGAGGAACGTATTCCTGCCGGGGTCGAGAGATCTCTTGACTCCCGTGTTCTCATTTTGTTCGCTAGCATCCAGACAGCCACAAGGGGGCGGTTATGGATATAATTATGAATGCCCGGGGCGCGACCCATGAGGAAAAACAGCGCGGTCTCGCCGCAGCTCGGGAAGTGATCGAGCGTTCGGGCCTGACGGCCGAGGAAGCGGCCGAGGGCTCATTCGCGGTCGAGGGCTGGGACGACATGGGCTTTCCGCCGGACCAAGAGCCATCGGAAGACGAGTACGTTGCCGCTGACGTTTGGTGGGCGGCCAGCAATGCCGCGATCAAGGCGTGCTGCGAGGGATGGCCGGACGAGAAGCGGAGCCAAGTACACGGCTTGCAATTGCTGCACGACCCTGAAACGCAGCTCGTGGATCGCCCCACCGCGCTGGCGCGTCTGCGCGCGATCATCCAGGCCGAGGACGGGAAGAACGAATTCTATGACGAACGGATCGCCATGCTGGCACGCGCGGCAACCGATGACATGACTGATGGGTCGCTGGCGGGAGACCTCGTCACGGCAGTCACGGTTGCATATACGCCGCTGGCCTGCGCCCAGTTCACGCCGGATGAACCCATCGAGCCGAAGCGCCAGGCTGTATTTGACGCTGTCGATGCGCTTGAGGCCGGATCGGCGCCTCGTCACTGAGCCGTTGAATGTCAACGCACGTCCTTCCAGAGCAGAGAAAGCCGAAGCTCATTGTTGTGGTCGCATTTGACCGCGGCGACGATGGAGAGCTATTTCCGATGTACGGCCCGGCCGATCAGCAAAGCGAAGCGCGGGCGATCCGGACAGCAAAGGCACTGGCTGGCAAACACGTTGGCGTCATTGCCTGGAGCAGGGACGCTGATCCAGTGCTCGGAGACTACGGCCCGCCAAACACCCTATTTGTGAGCGGCGACGTGCCCGACATAGAATGAGCAAGCGCCAGTGTGTGCACGTCACGGGCCGCACTATCGTCACTGAGTCCTCGGCCGCGCCCGTCAATCAGCTCCATGACGGGCAGCCGCTCATGCTGGAGCCCGGCCTATTACGCTGGAGATAACCGACGCGTCAGGCGAGCATCTCATCGAAGCGGAAACCACGAACACGCGCCGCACGGGTGACAACACCGCCTCGCTCCGGAAGGGATCAAATTGCTACGCCGCCGCGAAATGATGCGCTGGCCAGGATGCCAACATTCAACCTGGTGCGACGATATTGTCGCCTTTGTTGCTGACTTTCAGAGGAAGCGGCTGCTCGCCCAGTAGCACCCTGACAATGACGTCGCGAGCATCTTGGGGATCGAGGGCGTGCGTTGCTATCAGATCTCTACACTCGTTGACGATCTGGTCGGCGTCTTGCATGACCTTGAGCTCCTTGTAGCGATCGTGCCGATACAGCCCCATGCTTTCACCAACCACTTCAAGGATATTGATGATGCGGAATGGCCAATCGCGCTCGTGTGCACACAGTTCGCGATGATCGGAATGATAAACCGCGACCAAAGCATCAACACCCGCGCCACGCGCCGCTTCAAGTTCCCTTAGCTGCAACTCACGCTTGAACTTTGGAAGCACACCCACATGCACGCTCTGCAGGCCCACAGCCGGCTGGTTCAGATCGATAAGCTCGACGCCGGGGACCATCTTCAGGATATCGGCGGCGGCTTCCACGACGCCGGCTACGCCAGGATGCTTGTGCAGCGCGACGCGCATCTCGACCCTGTGCTGCAGATGCGGCTTTAACTGCGCCAGCCGCTCGCCAAGGAATCTTAGGAATGGGTTCATCTCGAACGGGCGGGAGCCGCGCTGTCGTTCCACCGTCGGCAGGATTGTTTCCGTGAACTGTACGTAGCAGGTCGGACACCAGGTGATCACCCGCCCCGACCTGGATCGCGACAGCTTCTCCATCGAGCTCGACCCCATGCGACCAGTCATCTCGGCGTCGCCGGCCCTGAGTTGCGAGATCCCGCAACAATGGCTGGGACCGCCCATGACCTGGTAACTGACGCCGAGCACATCCATGATATCGAGGGCAAGCAAGGCAATGTGCGGCGTCTTGAGCACGTTGCAGCCGGTGTAAAATACGAAATCCGCCGGCTCGGCGGGCATGGATAGCGACGCTGATTTTTGACCGAGCCGTTCCAGGACCTCCGTATCGAGTTGCAAACGCGACAACATCGTGACACCGCGGCTGACCTCGCGGTATCTGTCCACGCCCTGCCGGCGCCTCTCAGCAAGTTCTTTGTCGGATTTTGCGACGCCGAGGCGTGCCATTGCGAGGAGAAAGCGCGGGTTGACGCCGTAATCGCACGCCTTGATGCATTCTCCGCTGAGCATGCATGCGGCCGCCCATTTGCGGGAGGCTTCCGGACCGTTACCGTTTCGCACAAGATCGAGAACACCGCCGATGAGGTCTTCGGACGTCGCTTCCGAGATGCCGGCGGGCGCTACGCTTGGACAAACCTCAGCGCACTTGCCACATCGGGTGCAGGCCTCAACCATATCCTGGACACGTCCGCCCAGAGCCGTCTCGAAGGATGTCTCGTTCACCGGGGGCATCGCGGGCTCCGAGTCTGCTGAAGAATGGGCCGTACGCGCGCATTGGCAACTGGGAAACTAGCATAAGAAACGGCAATCTTGAAGGACGAGGCATTCGTCCGCCGGACTGAGCCAACTGAGCGGAGCGAGGTCCGCGGCCCATGGAAAAAACCGCAAAGTATTTCAGCAGCCTAAAATCGCCGGTTCTACAATCGGCTACAGGCGTAATCCAACATGTCGTTGCAGGTCCGAGTTCGCGAAAACGGCCCGCCCGCTAACAGTGGCTCGGGATCGAAATTCCGGCCCGACGCCGGTTGGTGCCGCCGCGCTCGACACCAATCAAGACCAAAAGGAATGCCGGAGAAGGCAGACTGGCACACCGGCATCCCAGAAGCTCCAAACAGGACCCTTATCAAGCTCTTTCAAGAACCCCTGCCGGAAGATCTTTACCGAGTTATCAATAATATAATTGAAGTTTAACTATCATTTTACATAGGTCATTTTAGGTTGGCCTTATAAACATACTTCTTATGAATTGTTATCTAGTTGACACATACATCCAGATGATCGTAGATTTCGGGCGCTCGATCTCTTTCAATTCTGCAAGCACGTCTTCGACCTGATTCCAGTAGACTTGGCGCACCGCAATGGCGGCCGCCAATGGCTGGTATTTACGGATCTTTCTATATGGCTGGCAAATGGCGGCTCAAGTAGATCTACTCGTGTGGAACATTCAGAATTTTGGTCAGCTCAAGAGCGGCTTGAAAGATTCTAAGTGCAACCTGACACAGGCCATTGCGCAGGTAATCAGCGCTTCCGAGCCCGATATATTCTGCCTTGTTGAATTGAATACTACGAGCGAATCTAGGGCCTATAAAATCTGTGACGCCTTGATGGAAGCCTTGGCCGCCGAGAAATCTCCATTCGACATCTGCCTGCTGTCGCCAAATACCGGGAAGGAATTCTACGCTTTCTTCGTCAGGGACACGACATTCGTCGTGCCGCTTGAGATGTCCGGCCCGGCCGTTGGCGGCTCGGTGTCGATGGAGATCGGCGGCCCGGGCGGCGTTGCGATCACGGCAGCCGAATTCTCTCCGGTGTCGACGCCAATGAACGGCATCGCCCTGAACGCCTTCCCCCTTATCTACCCGGACAAGCCAGCGGCCAGCCCAACGACCTGGCCTGGAACCCGCGGCAGCGCGCTGGGCATGTTCTACGTGCCTGGGGCCGGCCCGGGCAATGAATTGCTGCCGATCATGTTGGTGCATCTGGCGGCGAAGAGATCTGCAGCCCTCAAGCAATTGGAGACCATTGAAGATTTCAGCCTGTTCTACTCCTTGAGGCCACATGGCGCCGGCGGTCTCTCCATGATGGTGCAACTGCCCGGGCAGCCAGCGCCCGTCGCGACCCAGATCTATCAGGCGGTGATTGCCGGCGATTTCAATCTCGACGCCAAGAAGAACCCTGGCGATTACGACTGGGTCACCACCGGGGGGGCATCTGGCGGCCTGGGCGCACAGTTGCTCTTTGACGAGCCCACCCATTTGATGACTTTTCCAAGGTTTGCGCGATCCACTCGCAGGGACAGACGCGATCTAGCGATAAACGCATATGACAACGTCATCTTGCAGACCAGTCCAGCAGCGTCTAGTCCAGCTCAAGGGCAGAACCAACGGGTAGATGACATAATGAAAATGGTAAAGAATAGACAGTTCAACTATGGTACGTCCATTGACTACTACAATAAGCTTGACAAGCGTGGTTTTGCATCGTTTTGGGACAAGAAAGGGAAGAGGGTATTTTCGTCAAAAGAGTATCGGGTATTCACAAAGAACTTCGCCGTCCAGCTAGGACGGGGTGATCGAACTACCTTCGTGACCCCTGAGGCAAGTTTAGTCGGCGCCAGGTTGATCAGCGACCACGAGCCGGTCTTCGTCGAGTTACACCTCTAGCGGAGGAGCGCCGTGGGCATCACGTTCGATCAACTGGTCGGATTGCTAACCCCGGATGCGGCGCAAACGATCGCCGTGGCGGCATCGGCATTGGGCACGGCCCCCGTCGCCTCCCTGTTCCAATCCTGCTTGTCCGGCGGAACCCTGACGCTGTCTGGCGCTGTCATGACGTCCGACGCGACGGCGCAGACGGTAACGGTAAGCGGCACCGTTGCGACGGGAACATTCCTCAACGCCGCCACGGCGACGGTCACCGACGGGGTCTTCACTCTCGACGAGGATGGAAGCGTGTCGGTCACGCTCCCGATCGCGGTGGCCGACACGGCCTGGGGGTTGCCATCGGCATTTCCCACGCTGGCCGGGCCGGTCTTCGACAACCTCACCTGGGCCGGGCCGGTCTTCACCCTCACGGTGCCTGCCGATCCTGCGCTGCCGGCGGATTTCCGGTCGACGCTCGGCTTGGGCGACGACCTGCCCGCCGTTGCCGGCGCCATAGTGCCCGGGCTCGTCCTCTCCAGCGGCATCACGATGCCTGGATCGGGAGCATTCGGGACAATCGCCACTCTCCTCGGCCTGTCTTGGGGCACTTTTTGTGGCCCGCTCGACTTAGTGTTGCTGCCCTACGGCTCGGCCAATACGCCAGCCCCGTTCCCCCAGGGGGAGCTGACCACCACCACCGACGCCCAGCCAATCACGGTTTCGGGGTATGAGCTGACCTTTTCGCTGTCGTTCGCCAGTGTGTTCGTGGAGGTCGGCGACGAGAGATCGCCGCTTTCAGAAATCGGTGTGTACTGTCTCGGGGCTGTGGTGCTGGGCGCGCAGTTCACGCCCTCGGGAAGCGGCATCCAGGGATTTCAGATCACCACGGCCGTCATCAGCGGCAACAGCACTAGCCTGGTATTTCGGGCTACCGGCCTGCCGACCCAGAAATGCAGCGCGGACGATCTCTCCGGGATACTCGCCGGCACCTCGGTCACCTCGACGCTGTCGCCCGGATCCGGTTTCGACGTCACCGACGGCCTGACCATCGAAGACGTCGTGCTGATCCTGGATATCAGCCAGCCGGTCCCCGCCTTTTCCTCGATCTCGGTGACCGTCTCGCTGGGAAGCGGGCAGAGCTGGACGGCCTTCGGCATGCTGACCTTCGAAGGCATTGAGATCGAGGTCGGCGTCACCGACATGGGCGACGGCTTCACGCCCGACGGCGAGGCAAGCTGCACCGCCTATCTCACCGATAACCCCGATATCGCCCTCTCGGCCTTCGTCACCTTTCCCGATCTCAGATTCGGCGTCGCGCTGGAGATAGCCGACACGACGCAGTCGCTGGACCTGACATCGACGGTCACCGGTCTGATTGGCGACCACTCGACCAGCACGCAAGACGGCGGGAGCGGCCTCACCAGCTTCACCGCCCTCTCCTTCGAGATGACGGGCAACGTCACGCGGAACCAGTATGCCTTTGCCGCGGATATCAAGGAGAGTTGGACGCTGGTCGGTTCGCTCGTGCTCGAGCAGATCTCGCTCAGCCTGGCGTATGATGGCTCGTCCGGCACGGTCACGGGCGGCATCGCGGCCGTCCTGTCGCTACCGAACATGGAGGTGCTGGTCTCCGCCAACTACAATCCTTCCGGCTGGACTTTCGCCGGCTCCGGCTTGTCCAATCCCGACCAACCGCTGACCCTGAGCGACCTGCTCGACTACGTCCTTGGCCTCTTCGACCTCCCCCCGCTGACGGGCCTGCCGGAGGCGGATATCGAGGAGGTCAGCGTCGAATACAGTTTTCCGGCCGGGGCGCTGTCGGTCACAGCTACCGTCTCTTTCCCGTCCGCCACGGTCAACCTGGCGGCGCTGCCGCTGGTCGGAGACCTGGTCGGACCGGACTTCCAGCTCTCGCTGCAATCGGTAACCTTTAGCGCAAACACCGCCCCGCAAACGGGTACCACTGCGGCGACGAGCAACTGCTCGCTGTCGCTGGTCGTCGGGCTGGGCACCAGCGAAACCCAGATCATCACCATCCCGCTTTCGGGCGCGCAGCAGCAGCCCGCCGGGACAGCCTTGATGGTCGGTGACGCGACCGGCGGGACGGCGCCGCCCAACGGGACCTGGATCGATGTCGAGCGCTCTTTCGGCCCCGTGCTGGTCGAAAAGGTCGGTTTCGGCCTGGGCAGCCAGGGCTTGTCGGTGCAAATGAATGCCAGCCTGACGCTGTCCGGGCTCGACATCGCGGTCGAGGGCCTCGGTGTCGCCATCCCGCTGGCGATGCCGATCGAGCCGGCCTTCGTAATCGACGGGCTGGCAGTCTCCTATGCCTCGCCGGCGGTGACGATCGGCGGCAGCTTGCTCAAGACCGACACCGACGACGTCGACACCTTCGCCGGCAGCCTGATCGTCAAGGCCGAAAGCCTCTCGCTCTCGGCCTTCGGTTCCTATACGGCGTCCAGCCCGCCCTCGATGTTCGCCTATCTGGTGCTGAATGAGCCGCTCGGCGGCCCGCCGATCTTCTTCGTCACCGGGCTGGCGGCCGGGTTCGGCGTCAATACCCGGCTGGTGCCGCCACCCATCACCGGCGTTGCCACCTTCCCGCTGGTCGCGGGCGCGGCCAGCACCAGCGAGTTCGGACCGCAGCCGTCGCTTGCCACCGTCGCGCAGAAGATGTCCACGGCGATCGTCGCATCGACCGGCGAATATTGGATCGCCGCCGGCGTCGCCTTCACTTCGTACGAGCTGGTGCAGTCCTTCGCGCTCGTCACGGTCGAGTTCGGAACCGAGTTCCAGGTGGCGCTGCTCGGCGAATCGACGCTGGCGGTGCCGCAGGACAGCAAACCCTATGTGTTCGCCCAGATGGTGCTGGAAGCTCTCTACACCCCCTCGCAGGGGGTGTTTTCGGTGGCCGCCCAGCTCACCTCCGCCTCCTATGTGCTCGATCCGAACTGCCATCTCACCGGAGGCTTCGCCTTCTATATCTGGTTCGATCCAAGCCCCTATGCCGGCGACTTCGTGATCACGCTGGGCGGCTACAACCCCAGCTTCAAGAAGCCCGACCACTATCCGACGGTGCCCAGGCTCGGCATCAACTGGCAGGTGACGACCGCGCTCTCGATCCAGGGTGGCGAATACATGGCGCTGACGCCGGCCATGATCATGGTCGGCGGCTATCTCAACGCGGTGTGGCGCTCCGACGCGATCAAGGCGTGGTTCAGCCTCTACGCCGATTTTCTGATCCAATGGGCGCCGCTCGCCTACCAGATCGATGCCGGCGTCGACTTCGGGGTCCAGGCGACGATCAATCTCGACATTACCACCATAACAATCGACATTTCCGTCGGGGCCGACCTCGTGATTATCGGCCCGCCCTTCTCGGGCTATGCCGACATCCATCTGAGCGTCCTGTCCTTCCGCATCACCTTCGGCGACACGCCGCCGCCACCGTCCTTGTGCTGGTCGGAGTTCAAGGCCCAGTTCCTGCCCTCTGCGTCCCCCCAGCAGAACCCGATCGCGGCCGATGCCGCCGATACCGCGCCGGTGGTCACGCTCGCCATCCAGTCCGGACTGCTGATCGACCTGACCAATGCGACCGACGGCAACGGCGATGCCTTCCCCGTCGACTACGTCGTCGATCCCCACCTCCTGAGGTTTGGCCTCAAGACGATGATCCCGATCGACACGCTGACCTACAATGGAACGGCGGTGAGCGGTGATTGGAATACCGACATCGCCATCGGCCCGCTCGGCCTCACCTCCTTCGACAATGCGCTCGATGTCGTAGTCGAATACGAGGAGGCCGACTATACGGCGGCTAGCCTGGACACCAGCGGCACGGGCGGGGCGGCCGCGGCGCTGTGGGCTCCAGCGAGCAACGGCCAGACTCTGAACGGAGACGCGCTGGTCGCCGACAGCCTGCAGGCGGTCGGGATCGTCCCCAGCCTGGTTCCGCCGGGCACGGTCCAGGCGATCGAGATCGCCACCCTGCTCGATACGGTCGAGGCCACTTACGGCCTTGACTGGAGCGCAAACAACGCCCCGGCGAGCGACCCGTTCGAGGGCGAGGACTCCCTAACTGCGCTTGCCGACACCATCGCCGATCCCGGCGTCGTGGCAGCCAGGATGGCCATCGTTTCGGGCTTGCTGTTTGCCGACGTGGAGATCGTCAGCCCGATCGACGTCTCGCCGCTGACCGCGTCTGGCACGCTGGGCTATATCGCGCCGATCGCGCTCAGCCTGCTCGGCGCGGCCGCGCCGGCGGCCCAGCCCGCCGTTTGATCCTGAGGGGAGCCGCAGGCATGGACAACAACACAGTCCGCTTCGCCGACACCACGGCGGCCAACGACATCATCTTCGTCGAGCATTACCAGCCGCAGTGGCAAAGCGGCGACTATACCGTGACGGCAACCCAAAAGGTGGGATCTACGCACGGCCAAGTCTTCAGCGACAGCTTTTCCGCCACGCTGACCTTCTCAGTGCTCGGCCCGCGTTTCTCGCTGCCCCCGGATCGCATCCACACCCAATTTCCGCCGCCGGGCGACAACGGCGAATATTCAAACGTGCTGCCGCACCTGGTGCTGACCGACAGGACCCTGCCCTGGCAGCGTTCGCCGGGCGATGCGCCGAGCGGTTTCCACACGCCATCGATCCCGACGGACACGGCGGTCTATCCCTGGCTGGCGCTGCTGGTCTTCGACCAGAGCGACCCGGCGCCGACGGTCACCGCCGGGACGATTGCCGATCTGCTGCCGGACGGATTGCCGGGCGGCACCGTTTCCTATCCGGACCTCCAGGATAGTCTGGAATACGGGGAATGCACGAGCCAGAATGGCAGTGCGGTCTATGCCCCCTGCCAATATATCGACGTGCCGGGTCCGCTGTTTTCCGCAATCATGCCATCGTATTGCGATCTCTACTGGCTGGCGCATGCTCGCAAAGTTGAGCCCAAGCGGGCGGCCCTGAAGGCGACCAAGCGCGGCAAAGCGGCTGAGACCGAGCTGTCGGTCGTGGTGGCCAATCGACTTCCCACGCCAGGCAGCACCGCGCTGTGCTGCCTGGTCTCGTTGGAAGGGTTGGGGCCGCTTCTGCCACCCGCCGCGCAGAGCGCCGACACGACCATCCGTCTGGCGGTGCTCTCGTCCTGGAGCTTCGGCTGCGCGGATAACAGCGAGACCTTTGGCGACTATTTCGCCGCGCTCAATCAAAACCCGGCGACGCTGCAACGACCGTGCCCTGACACCGTCCAGTCGATCGACGTCCAGCAGGCGCTGGCGATGGGCTATACCGCCTTCAACCATCTGACCCGGCAGGGCGGCAGCACCGTGAGCTGGTACCGCGGGCCGCTGCTGCCGTACTGGAACCAGCCGGTCCTGGTGCCGCCCTTCGGGGCCGCCGACGCGCTTATGCGCTACGATCCGCAGAACGGCATGTTCGACACCAGTTACGCCGCCGCATGGCAGCTGGGGCAGCTCCTTG
This sequence comes from Mesorhizobium sp., assembly GCA_004963905.1. GTDB lineage: Bacteria > Pseudomonadota > Alphaproteobacteria > Rhizobiales > Rhizobiaceae > Mesorhizobium. Next base: position 118,586 of record SUGL01000005.1, on the reverse strand, counting down.
CGCTGGCCGACAAGAACTTCGCGACCACGCTCTACAACTGGAAAATCGGCCAGCAGCAGGCCGCCGTGGCCGACCTGGAAGCGCAGATCCTGGCGGAACAGGTCGGGAGCGATCTCGCGACGCTGACCGCACCGGACGCCAGCATCGCGGAGCAGGTCATCAAGACCGTGGTCAAGCCGCTGCTCACCAATCTCCTGGGAAAGGCAGCTCGTCCATGACACGCCTGACCGCCGCCGCCGATTACGGCGCACGCATGAACGAAGCGCTGACGCAGACGCCGGTGGTCTTCGACGACGACCCGGCAACGATCGCCATTGCCGATTGGCTATCGCGCCTGATGCTGTTCGAAGGCGTTCCGCTTGGCTACCTGGTGCCGGACCCTGGCATGCTGCCGCTGGAATCCATCCGCTTCTTTGCCGTGGACGACAACTGGGTCTCGGCGCTGGTCGACGGCGCCTTCAGCATCGGGCAGGCCGCCGTCGGCATCGCCGCTGGCAATGCCGCCACCCCGCAGGCCCGCTTCAAGACGCTCGCCGTCGGCCGGATGAGCCGCCAGCGCGCGCTCAAGCTCGGGATGAGCGCCGGCAGCGAGCCGATCGAGGGGTTCGAGGGGGTGATGTCCGGCTTCGTGCTCCGCTCGGCGCTGGTCGATGTCTGGCCAGGTGTGGAGGTCAATGGCTTTGCGGACGCCGCGGGGGCTGAGCACGTCCCGCTCGTGCGCTTCGACGTCCTGGCCTCCGGACTGGCGCTCGGCCTGTTCGCCGGGCTGGTGCAACGGGTGACGTTCGCCGAACCGGCGGAAACGCTGCATTTCGGCATCGACCTGCAATCTTCCCAGAAAAGCCTGCGCTATGTCGACACCGAGGGCGACAACCAGCCCGGCGATCCGGTGCTTGACAGCGATCAACAGCCGGTCACGATCACCGTGCCGTTTCGGTCCGGCAGCAGCACGGTGGTCGACATCGCCACGCTGGCCCAGACCATCCAGACCGGTCTCGCGGCGAACTCGGCCATTTCCGACAGCTCGCCCTACACCGCGGCCCAGTTCGCGATGGAACTGGTCGAAGGCGTCCAGGAGGTCGTCTTCGACACCACTGCCCCATCGGCGAACGAAAGTCAGACAGCGAAAGCGGATCGATCCCGATGATCTCCACCCCCACCCCGACGCCGCTGGTGGTGCCGATCCGGCTCGACGCACTGATGGTCGGCGCCAATGACGGCTCCTTCACCCAATTCGCGCCCGCCTACGCCAATTTCACCGAGATGGCGACCAGTAGTTCGAACACGGCCAGCATCGGCAACGATCTGCTGAACCAGCCGTTCGAGGGGCAGGGCCCCCTGCCCCAGGGCATTCATCTACACTGGAGCCTGCCGCGTGCGCTGCGGACCGCGGATTATGCCGATGGCAGCGGCCCGCTGCAGCTTCCACCGGCGCCCAACCGCTGGCTGGTAACCCGGACCATCATCGCGGCGGCCACGTCCGAAGCGCCGAGCGTGACGCAGACCGCGTGGGTCGTGGAGAGCGACTATGTCGATTCGACCGGCGCCTTCAGCCAAACGGCGATTCCCTACGGCACTGATCCGAGCCAGCCCTATACCTATCTCGGCCGGGTCTATCCGTTGGCAGATTGGACCGGCGACCCCGGCTCCGGAACCTACCTGTCGACGCCGCTGACCGCGGTCGGTTTCGGCATTCCCGATTTCGCCGGCTGCTATCGCAATTGCGGCAATGTCTTCGGAATGCTCGATGACACGCTGAACGACGACAGCTTCGACGCTTCGACCATGGTGCTGCTCTATTCCGTGACCGGGTGGTACAGCGATGCCTCGAACGATCCGCTGGCCGGCGCCGATCCGGACGCGGTCGCGGCCGCCTTCGGCTGGACCTACTCGGATACCGACTATGTTCCGTCGCAGACCCTCTGCCACGGTGTCGTCTACCAGGTGCCCTGGGACAGCGGCAGCGCGTTCCTGTCTGACCAGACCGGTCCGTTGTCTACCGGCGTGGCGTTCGGCAACACGCCTTCGGAAGCCTTTGCCGCTTATGCCGCCAGCGCGGTCGAGAGCGACAACCTCCCGCAGGTCGAGCAGATTCTCGACGCGCTGCAACTGGGCGTGCTGCCGCAGCTGGGGCAGCCGAGCGGGCTCTTGCGCCTGGAAAAGGCGATCTACAACGCCGCTTACACCGCCTTCTCGAACGGCCATAGCTGGCGGCTGCGCGCCACCGGCGCCAAGGGCGACTTCCCGCAACCGTCGGACGACCTCGCCGCGTCGATGAACCAGCTCATGACATCGCAAGACGATCTGAACGCCCTGCAGGCGCACGTGATCACCCTGCAGGCCCGAATCTTCAACGATTGGTACCGCTACATCATCGCCCGTTACGCTGCCGATCCGCCCGCGTCGCCCAGCGAAACCGACATGGAGAACTATATCGAAAGCGAGATCGGCGCACTGGCCAAGTTGCAGGAGCAGATAGAGGAACTGCAGACCAGCATTGCAAGGCAAGCCAGCGAGATCAGTGCCGGACTGCCGGGCAATCTCAGCCTGGACGTATCGGCGGCCGAGCGCTTCTACGGCGCCCCCGATCCGGTAGTCCTGCTGACCGGGGACGGCGTGCCGAGCGTGCTCCCCGAGGACGGCGAAGAGATCGGCTGCGTCTTCCTGTCCCCGTCGTCGCCGCCTTCTATCACCCTCGCCGCCGGGCTGGTCAGCGGGTCGGCGCTCACCACCGTCGCAGCCGACCTTTTGCCGGCGCCGACACTGCCCACCGGACTGCCTGACCCGGCGGCAACCTGCCTGACGGCCGCGGCGGGACTGGTCCAGTCGGACCTTTTGATCGTGCCGGCCGCCAGCAACGTGGTGACGCTGGCTGCAGCCAGCCAGGGCGGGACGGCCAATCCGGCGGTTCTGGACTTTGCCACCACCAATACCGACATCGCGCAGGCGCAGACCGACTGGCTGTCCGGCCAGGCGTTCAGTGGCATCGACTTCAGCAGCGCGCCCATCGCTCAGCCGGATATCGCCTGCCTGTCCTGGCAGCTTCCCTGGCGGCCGATCGCCCTGTCCTGGAGCGCCAACTACTATCCGCTGCTGCCGCTGGCGGGATTGAGCGATGCCTACGCGGCCGATGCAGTCACCAGCCAGTTCGATTTCGATCCGTCGGTTTCGCTGAACCTTTTTCCCACCGATCCCGACTTCGATTCCTTCGTCGAGCTTTCCGGCACCGCGCTGTTAAGCACGGATGCCAGCACGAGCATGCAGGCGCAGATCGCCGCCTACCTGACTCAGCATGACGATCCGGAACTCCAACAGATCCTGACCGATCTCGGAAGCACGCCGCTGCTGTCGCAGGCGCTCAGCGGGCTCAACACCGGCCTGCTGGGGCGCGTTCAGACGCTGCAGCTCCTGATCGCCGATCCCAGCGCGGTTGATCCACTCGCGGGCTCGTTCACCAACCACGACGTCCGGAACGCTGTCGGCGAGGAGAACCGCTTCGCGCCCAGTCTGGGCAGCGGCGCCACGGACGATCCCGTCTACAACCCCCTGCGGGGCGGTCAGTTCGTCCCGCAGAAACTGAAGTTCATCGACTCGTTCGGCCGGTCCCGCGCCATCCAGATGGGCACCGCCGCAATCGCCTATACCTTGCGAGACGTGTCGGTGGACCAAGGGTTCGTGCTGCCGCTACGCTTTACGCAGGCGACGCAGCTCACGGCCGACTGGCTGGCGGCCGCCAATCCCAGCCTGCGCGACTGCGGCCTTGCGGCCACCAATCCGATCTGCGGCTGGTTGGTTCCCAACACGCTGGATTCCAGCCTCATGTACTATGACGCGGACGGCTCTGCGATCGGCAGCCACATCGTGAGCGCCGGCACCCTGATCTGGCAATCCGCCCCCAACGCCGGGCCGCCGGGCCAGAGCTTCGAAGAATCCTTTGTCGGCCGCAACGCCGTACTGACGGCATTCGCCTCGGCCATCGAGGCGGTCGGGGCGACGTATGCCGGCTCGTTGCTGCTGACGATCGAGCGAACCCAGGCCTTCGTCCTGCCCGACGGCCACCAGCTCAGCCGGCAGACGGCGATGCTGGTGGGAACGCCGTTGGCCCTGGTGCAAGCCAAGCTCGATCTCGCCATGGCCGGGCTGCCGGTTCCCGACCAGAGCTACGCTGCCCTGGCCCAGGATATCGACAACACCGACGTGCTGGACCGCACCCTGCACGGGCTGGACGACATCGAGATCCCGGTGGTGCTGGGCAACCAGCTGGACCTCGACGACGGGCTGATGGGGTTCTTCCTGGCCGGCGACGACGGCGAAGCCAATTTCTCGCTCTGCTACGCGGCGCAGGCGGACGGCAGCAGCGACAACGTCGTCGTGCCGGCGGCCGACGATTTGACGCTGACCCTGAACGCCGACCAGCCGACCCTGGTGGCGATGTTGATCGACCCGCGCAGCAGCGTCCATCTCAACACCGGCCTGCTTCCAGTCCGCGAACTGAGCCTCGCCGCCGAAACCTGCAACGCCGCTCTCAGCCGGATGTCGTTCAGCTTCCTGACGGCGCCGGTGCTGGCGCCGGCCGGCAGCTTCGCCATTCCGACCCCGCGCGAGGGCGGCGGCACCTGGGGGTGGATCACCTACCAGAACGGGGACTGGCTGCAGCAATCCATTCAGACCCCCCTCAACACCGCGTCCCTGCAGCGGGCGCAGAACGTGCAGGAAGGGTGGCTTCAGCTCACCCAGTTGCTGGAGATCGACTGATGCCCAAGGCTCGCAACTCCCTCAAGATCAAGGGTGAGATCGTCGCCAGCTTGTCCAACGCCGCGGCGCAGGGCACCTGTGCCATCCCGCTCGGGTTGCCGGCGAGCCTGACGCTTCTCCTGGCCAACCAGACCGACCAGTCCTTCGTGCTGGCGCCGAGCAACGGGGCGCCGCCGACCATCCGGCTGGACTTCACCCAGATCTCGCCCGCCGCCACGCCGGAACCGGCGCAGGTCAGCTGTCCGTGGTTCACCGCCACGGCGCCGGGCCCCGGGATCATCGAGCTGGCGCTGGCGGCCGAGCGGTATGACTGGCTGCGCCTTCAATATCTGGCTGTCCGGCTGAACGACCTCGTGCTGGATGGCGGTGCCGGCCTGGGTTTGCTGGAGGTGACGCTCGAGCGCTTCCACCCGCATCTGACCTGGCAACGATCGGTGCCGCTCATGAAGCTGGAGACGCCGACGGCCGGACAATTGACAAGCGGCGCCAGGGGGGCGGGTCCCGCCACCTATCGCCACCAGACCATCGGCGGCAGCCTGCAGATCGAGGTTAGACCGCCGGCTGCGCGGCCTGATCTTGCGGCGGCGCCGGCTGGCCCACCCGAGATCGTTGTGGGCATCACCACCGCCAACAGCGGCAAGCTCGAGGCGCTCACGTCCCCGAAGCTTGGCGCAAAGGCAGATGTGAGGGCCCACGGCTGGACCGCTGAGCGTATCGAGGGATGCAGCACGCCGTTTTGGAGGCTGGTTCCCAAGCCCCAAGACGGTCCTTGGCTGGGCGGCCCGGGGCCACGCAGCGTCGTAATCGAAATTGCCAACCTGTACACCGACCGGTCCCGCAAGGGGCATCTCGCTCTCTATTCGGCCAATATTCCAGATCGGGCCGACGGCTATCAGACGGTCTTGGTCGATGCGGCGTCCGGGCAACCGACGATTTCGTCCTTGACCATCTCGCCGTCCGACGGCTTCGGCGTCATCGACACGCCGCAGACTGCCTATCTGAGCTGGGCGACCAGCAATGCCGCCTACGTTGTGCTGTCGGGCGTCGGGGTGGTACCCGCGGGCACCTCCAACTTCCAGGTGATGGTCGAGGAGAGCACGACCTTCATTCTGACGGCGTTCGATTCGGCGTTGCAGCCGTCGCAGTCCGTCCCGGTTGCCGCAACGATATCCCCCGATCCCGAAAGCCTGCTGGTGGCCGCCGGCACGATGATCAACTGGGGCGGGCCGCTGTCGGCGCTGCCGGCGAACTGGCTGCTGTGTGACGGAAGCGCCTACGACATCGACGACTATCCAAACCTCTATGCCGCCATCGGTACCCAGTATGGCGGCGACGGCGAGACAAGCTTCAACGTGCCCGACCTCACCAACGCTTTCGTGGTCGGTGCCGGATCGCGGTCGGCCGAGCCGCCGCAGACCGCCGGCGGGCCGGACAGCCATACGCATGACGTCGGTCTGCCGACGCAGAGCGTCGTCCCCACGGTGTCGACGGATCCCGGCCACTATCATGTCGTGCCGAATGCCTGGTATGCCCGCAGCCTGAGCAGCACCCGCCACGAATATTGCCAAAGCGTCTGCGCCCCGTCCTTCAGCCAGGGTTCCAGCTCCAACCCCACGACCGTGCAGTTGGGTGGTGAGCACACCCACCAGATACCGATCAGCTTCTCCGACCAGTCCAGCGGCAGCAACTCGGTCGGGTCGACGTCGGATGTCGGCGTCAGGCCGCCCTGGTACTCGCTCTGCTGTCTGATCAAGACATGAGCCTCGACCCGACCGATCGCCATGAGGATGACCATGCCCGCGGAAAATGCCAACGACTCGTCCCTGATCACGCAGTTCACTTGCGTGGCCAACTGCAACCCGACAGACCTGGTGGCGCCGGCCCAGGTCACCCTGCAATGGCAGACCGCGGCAGGCAGCACCGCGGCGCTGCTGTCCGGCGTCGGGGTGGTCCCGCTGACCTCGACCGGGACCATCGTCACGGTCACAGAGACCACCGTGTTCGAGCTCACCGTCTTCGCCTCGGCGACGAACCAGGTCGAGACGGCGACCACCACGATCACGGTGACGCCCGACCCGACCACCCGGATGGTTCCGGCGGGCACCATCGTCGCCTGGGCAGGCAATGCCGACGCGCTGCCGGCCGGCTGGCTGCTGTGCGACGGCACCGTCTATCAATCCAGCAACTATCCCGCCCTGGCGACGGTGCTGGGCTCGAGCTACGGCGGCACCGGAACGACGACGTTCGGCGTCCCGAACCTGGTCGGCAGTTTCATCATGGGTGCGACCGGGCAGTCGACCGAGGCCGCGCAGACCTGGGGTCCGGCCGATACCCACACACACCCGATTCCGGCATTCAGCGGCGATTTCCAGACCGACACGAGCGCTCCCCATACGCATGAGTTGCCGAATACATGGTATCAGGCAGCCTTCAGCTCGGGAAAATACACATCTATCGGCGTTCAGAGCTTCAGCGTGGCCGGGTCGCCGACGCAGATCGACAATCCGGCCGGGCACTCTCACTCGGTCAGCCTGTCATTTGATGCCTTCACGAGCGACGGCACGAGCGACGGCATCCAGCCGCCCTGGTTTGCGCTTTGCTACATCATCAAGACCTGAGGAAGCCGACCATGGCCGCCAGCCAAAGCAGCGTCTCATTCTCAATCGTCAATTCAGCCAACTCCAACACGGTCTATACTGGGCAGGACAACACGGTTACCGTCCAGGCGGTCAACCAAACCGGTGTGGCCATCACGCTGCCGGGCGGCATCCCCACCGACCCGGTCACCGGCAGCGGTTTCACGCTGCTTCTCTTCTTCAACGCCCTGTTCGAAAACGAGGCGGCGCCGTGCGGCGACCTGTCGGTCACGGCGACGGGATGGACGGCGAAGTTCTTCGCCGACGCCACTTACCCGGGATGGGCGATCTCCCCGGACGATGACACGGACTGGGAGGCGGGCGCTTCGCTGGAGATCACCGTGGCCGGGCTCAACCCGACCACGGCCGTCAGTCTCTGCCAGGTTGCCATCGACATCTACAACCTGCCAGGGGCGGAGAATTTCTCCGTCACCTGTCCGGTCAATGTCGCCAATCCTGCAGGCGGATTGAACATCACCGACGCCGTCGGAATTAGCCTTTCGCTGCCGGGCACGACCAACGACGCGACGATCGGCATCACCCGCAATCCGCAATACCCTGTCCAAAATAGCCTGGAGCTGACGCTGTCGAACAAGACCCAACAGCCCTTGGTGCCGGACGGCGTCGACTGGGGAGCTGATCCGCCCAGCCTCAACATCACCTTCGTCTATGCATCGGCCCCGCCAGGCTATTTCGCCCTGACGACCCCGGACGACGGCAGCCAAATTTCGGTCGGACTGGGAACGGGAAACACGCTGTGGACCGTGACGCAGCTTGCCGGATCGGCAGGGCCGGTCTGGTCGCTGCAACCCGTCGCGGGAACCAACAACCAGATCCTGGGCACCGGCGTCCAAGCCGTGGCGACGTTCGAGCTCACCAATATCGTCACCGAGTTCGCCGCGACTCCAACGCTCGCCTATGTCCAGTTCGCCAATATTCCCGGCTATGCCGACGGGAGTACGACGCTCGTGCTCGACAAGGTCTATGAGACCATGACGATCAGCGGCCCGCTGACGGTAAGCGCCGACACGGTGACCGTGTCGCCCGATCGAGGACCGCAGACGGTGAGCTTGAACTGGATCGTCGAGAACGCCACGATGGTGGAGGTTTCCGGACTGGGCATGGTGCCCCCCAGCGGGCAGAACGTTGAGGTCCCGGTCTGGCGGACCACCAGCTTTGTGCTGACGGCCTATGATACGTATCTGAACGCGATCGCCACCAGCCAAGCCACGGTGACGGCGCAGACGCCGCAGTCGACGTCGGCGCTGCTGGGCCAGCTGCTGCCGTTGGGCGCCGTGGTGCCATGGTCCGGTGCGCTCGACAGTGTGCCGGCCGGTTATGCCGTCTGCGATGGCAGCAGCCTGTCGGTCGCCGATAATCCGCAGTTGTATTTCGTCATCGGCAAGACATTCGGCGGCGATGGCGTCACCACCTTCTGTCTGCCCGACCTGCAGGATCAGTTCGTCACCGGGACGGCTTCCGGTGCCGTGGCGGTCGGGAACACCGGCAGCCCGACCCATACTCATACGATGTCGCAAATGCCATCGGCCGCGGTCAACACAACGTCAGACGGCGCACACACTCACGGGGTGCCCTCCGATTGGTACGCTGTCATGTGCACCACCGGCAGCTATCGCGCCTCGATCGATACCGGCGGCACTCTCGGCGACCCGAACATGCCCGATCCGAACGACATCTTCCAGTCGAACGGCACCCACGCCCATGCTGTGACCCTCGACTATTCGCAAGCGGCGGTAACGGGGCCCCAGAACGGCGGGATGCGGCCGACGTGGTTCAGCCTGTGCTACATCATGCGCACCGGCGTCTGAGCCGATGATCTGGTCGCCATCCCTTGAGGGCGCTGTGAGCGACCTTCTGGTCTCCGTCTTCGGCCCCGGTACCCGCATTGCGCATCGCCAGCCGCTCAGCCGGCGGGCTGCCTGTGTCAGCCGCCTATATCTGGCGGGGCCTTCCGGCACGCCGGGATCGGTGATCATCAAGCATGTTCCGGCGGAGACATTCTTGGCCGGTGAAGAGCCCGACGCTCCCGAATTCCGCGAGGAACAGGTCGTTCACCGGTTCCTCGCCGGCATCGGCGCCGAGGCGGGGCTGAAGCCGGCGCTGCTGGGTTTCGATCCGACCGGGTTGCTGCTGCTCGAGGATCTGGGGCCGATCGGTAATCCGGTGGCGCGCAGTTTCGCCGAGCTGGTCCCTCGCCTTGCCCGGGCCATGGCACGCCTGCACGGCCGCACCCTCGACAAGGAAACGGCGTATCTGGAATTGCGGCGGCAAGCGGGGCTCGGCCCGGTCGCGACGGACGGGCGCTATCACGGAGTGATGCGGGAAGCCGAGCGGGCCGCCAACGGCCGTGCCGGGCTGGTCTCGATGGTTTCCCCCTGGGAAACGCCGGCGGTCCGGCGGACGCTGGAGCGGGAGTTCGACGCCGTCGTGGCGCTGGTCGAGAATTATCCGGGCCGTCGGGGCCTGATCCACGACGATCTCGGCAACGCGCGGCAGACCTTTGAGATCGGCACGGAGACCTATCTGCTGGATTTCGAATACAGCCATTATGCGCCGCCGTTCTACGAATTGACCAAGACGCTGTTGGGCAAGTTCGAAACCAATACCGAAACCGGCGAATATCTGTTGGCGTCTCCGAACATGCCGCTGGCCCTTGCGCAACAGCATCGCGTCCTGATGGATCGCGATTATGGACTGCGATTGGCCGACGAAGAATGGGAAGAGACGCTGACCGCCTGTCTGATTTATGCCGCGCTGACGCTGCTCGGCAATCTGGCGGCGACAGGGCACCGGCGAACGCTGCGCGGTTCCGTCCAGGACGACATCAACCGTATTCTGGACCGGCTTTCCCTGGTCCTGCGGCCGTTCCGGCCTTTCGCCGTCATCCGCTCGATCGTCGCTCGCTACCGTGCGGCGCCAGCCGCGCCATACGCCCGCAAGCCTTCCTCAGCCGACGCGTTTCGACATAGGTGAGGTCGCTCATCCGTGACATGGCCATCAAGACGTGACATTCCTGCCTGGAGACCAACCGGCGCCTCGATCTTGCGGAAATTCTTGTCCGTACGGGATGCCAAAATTTTGGCGTCTTGCAGAAATGCAATATCAAAGCGGGGCGGCCCACGCTATTTCGAGAAGGGTTTCAGGACGAGGCGCCGGACCGTGCCTGCCTGTGATTTGAGGAGTGGGAACGGCTATGGATATTGTGACGCTGGCTCATTTCGCCGGGTGCGTCGGCAGCGCGTTCGATATCGAGCTTGGCGAGAGTTCGATGCCTTTGACACTGTCGGAGGCACGTCCCCTGCCGGAAACCGGTTTTCCCGGAATGCGGCGATCGCCCTTTTCGCTGATGTTCCGAAGCGGCTCGCAGATCGTGCTGCCGCAAAAGCTCTACAAGTTGAAGAATGCGACGCTGGGCAAACTGGAGATGTTTCTTGTCCCGGTCGCCAGAGACAAGGAGGGGATCGTCTATCAGGCGATCTTCAACTGAGGCGCAGGTCTTGCCGGTTGCGGCAGAAAGATCAGCGCGTCGACCACCGCATCTGAATATGGGTGTCGCTGGCTTCGGCTTCGCGAAAATGAAGACGGCGATAAAGCGCCTGCGCACGAACGTTGCGCCGCTCCACATGCAGCATTATGCCGGACGCCGAACAGGCTTTCGCCTGGCGCTGAACGGCTTTCAGCGTGGCCACTCCCTTGCCGCGGTTGCGCCACTGCGGCAACAGGCCGATATCGATGACATGCCAACGCTCCATGCTGGAATCGACATAGAGCCGTCCGATCGGCTCGCTCCCGTCCAGCAGTATCAGGAAATCGGCACTTGAGAACCTCGCCACATAGTGGCGGTGCTGAAGGTCGAATTGCTGGTCGATAAACGCCCACTTCATCTCCTGCGGCCAAGGCACCGGCTCCATTTCCTCCGCACGCAAGGACCAGTAGAGCCGACGCAGGAAGGGGATGTCCTCGAGCGTAGCGCCGCGGGATGAACCATGCGCCATAATGAGGCGCGAGTTCTCGCCGCGCGGAAATGCAGGCAGTTTTTGTGCCTCGATAAGCGCCATCACCCGAAGGACGGAAAGACACCCTGAAGCGCAATACAATAGTTGAGCGCCAGATAGGGCTGTCGGTTCTCGTGCGGCTGGCTGGCCCCGGCAAAACCGATCATGTTGGCCGGGAATTGTGCGTTCGGCTGCGCGCCGGCAACGAACGCACTGGTGTCCGTCGGCGACGTCAATGAATTGCCGGCAGAGGGCGAGGCGGCTTTCTTGGCCACATCCGGCTGGTTGTAGATTGTGAACTGGTGCATGTGCGCCGGCATTTCGGCCAGCGTCAGCGTCTCGCTGTTTTCGCCGAATGTCTCGCCGATGGTGCGGGGCGTGAGCCCCGGACCCTGACCCTGGTTGCAGCCGGCGCGATTGACGAAATTAGGCAGCTGAAAATTGGTCGTGCCGTTGCCGCCGTAGTTGACGCCCAGCAGCGCGAACAGCGCCGAATATTGCTGGATCGGAACAAGTGACCCGCTGCAGAACGCCCAGCCGCGCGGCGCAAAGTTGAAACCAAAAACCTGTATCTCACCGACAAAAGGCGTAGTCATTGGAATATCCCTGCGATCTTAGTGGCGAACCGATTCCGTTGAACAACCCTGAGCGCACGGCTCAACCTTGCGATGGGAATATTCCGGCCCAGGCAATGCAGAACTGCACCGTCAAGGTCGGCATCGTGTTGTCGTGAGGCGAGTTCCCGCCACTGGGCTGCGTCGATTGCGGAGCGGTGGTGAAAGCTGTCGCGCCGGCAATATCGGTCACGTACATGGTGTCGCTTGCAATGGCTCCCAGCTCCACCGTCGCGTTGACCGATTTGGCACTGGCGCTTGAAGGGGTCGCAGTCATCGAATGGTTGTGCTGCGGCATCTGCGCGGGCAGCAAAGTGACCGACTCGCTTCCTGTCATCTGGCCCATGACATAGGGCGAAAGGCCAGTTCCCGCCCCTTGATGGATCGGCACGCGCCCCGAAAGCTGGGGAGTGGCGAACGTCTCCTGGCCGTCTCCTCCGTAGGTGGTGCCGATCAGCGCAAACAACGGCTCATATTGGGAGATGGCATATAGCGATCCGTCGCAAGGCAGCCAACCGACCGGCAGGCGCGGAAAACCAAACATGCGGATTTCTCCGACATAAGGCTCACTCATTGATGAATCTCCATGCAGGTTCGGTGCCGTCTGGCGTTTGTCACGAGCGTGAGGGAAATATCCCGCTCATCGCGATATTGTAGTTGATGGTCTGGTAGGGCTGTATGTTTGGGTGCGGCTGGTTGCCGCCGACATAGGTCACGGTCGGAGCCGCCAAGGTGACCAGGCGGCCATTCGGTGCGGCAAAGATGGCATTCGCGGTGGTGCCATAGAGCGCATTGTTTGGACTGCGCCCAGCGCCTGCTGCAGAGGTTGCGTTGCCCACATGATTGTGCGCTGGCAGTTGCTGGGGCAGCAGCGTGACATTTTCAGCGCCGCCTGTTTCCCCCAACTCATAGGGCGACGGCTGCCACCCCGGATCGACCGATGCGCCGAAGCCAACGGGCGTGCGGCTCTGCAGATTGGGCAAGGCGAAATTCGTGGTGCCGTTGCCGCCATAGGTCGTGCCAAGAAGCGAAAACAGCGCCTGGTTCTGGGCGATCGCTAGGAGCGATCCGCTGCAAAAGGCGAAGCCCTTTGGCGGGAACGCGAAACCCGTCATCATTATCTGCCCGAGGAAAACTTCGGCCATTAGCTCCCCCTAATATTCAACAGTTAAATCCTTAAATTCAACATTGCTCATAATTCGTGGATTCTGCAAGAGTGTTTTTCTACCCAAGATGGACATGATGAAAACTTCATGATTTACTTGATTTGCGAATCCTGCAGGGAGCGCGGGAAGGCATTGCGTAGGCAGCTAAACATTTGATCGGGCGGAATTCTTCGTTTCGGTACTAAAACGTACCAAATCGATAGCGTGGGGGCATGCATTGCACTGGAATTCGAAGTATCGCGTCGTGCGTTCCGCTACGCTGGCGAGCAGGTTCGTGCTTTGGCTTGGCATGCTGGCGTTGCTCGGCCTTGCCGCTTTGGCGCCATCCGAGGCCCAGGCCGCGACATCGGTAGGCTGCCCGACCCCGATCTCGATCACCGTGGCATCCGGCGGCTCCTATCAGATCGACGCGTCCTCATGCGATCCTTTCGGAACGAACCCCCAAAGCGACGTGGTGCAGCCGGCACACGGCCATGTCACGATCGACAATGCGGCCGCCGGGCTGCTGACCTACGTCAACAATGGCGACGGCGCCACCACGGACACCTTCACCTTCGAGGATGCCTCCGCTGGTGTCGTCACGGTCAACGTGACCATCACTGCGGCCACCTCGCCTATCACGGTCAGCCCAGCGAGCCTGCCGACACCAGCGATCGGCGTCTTCTACGACCAGGCGCTGTCCTCCACCGGCGGCGTGGCGCCCTACACCTATACTTCTGGCGGTGGCAGCCTGCCGCCGGGCCTTAGCCTTGCGTCGAACGGCAGGATCTCCGGCACGCCGACGGGCTCGGGTCCCTATAACTACACCGTGCATGTGACGGATTCGACGTCGCCCACCCAATTGACGGCGGACAAGAGCTATAGCTTCTCTGTCCCCGGGCCGACTCTGGTTGTCTCGCCGACCAACCCGCCCGACGGCGCGCAGGGAATCCCATACAGCCAGCAATTCAGCACCAGCGGCGGCACCGCGCCCTATACCTACAGCCTCGACAGCGGCAGCCTGCCGCCCGGATTGACACTCTCTTCCAGCGGCCTGCTTTCCGGTACGCCGACGACCGTAGGTAGCTTCACCTTCACCATCAAGTCGCAGGACAGCACGACGATCTCGACCGGCGGTTCCTGGTTCGTCGCGCCGAGCGTGACCGTCGTCATCAATGCCGCGCCGACGATCGTCGTGTCACCCACCACCCTGCCCGGCGGCGCGACCGTCGGATCGTCCTACAGCACGGCCATCGCGGCGAGCGGCGGCACGTCTCCTTACACATTCGCCATCAGCGCGGGTTCGCTGCCCGCCGGGTTGACGCTGTCGTCGGCAGGCACGCTTTCCGGCACGCCGACCGCTGGCGGTACATTCAACTTCACCGTCAGAGCCACCGATACCAGCGGCGCGCCCGGGCCGTTCAGCGGCACACAAGACTATTCGCTGACGGTCGCGGCGCCGACCATCACGCTGCCGGACACCACGCTCGCCAACGGCACGATGGGCCAGGCCTATTCGGCATCCCTCAATCCGGCCTCCGGGGGCACCGCGCCCTATACATATGCCGTGACGTCCGGCGCGCTTCCGCCGGGTATATCGCTGACGGCTGGCGCGCTCTCGGGCACGCCAACCGCGGCCGGCAACTTCAGCTTCTCTGTCGCCGCGACCGACAGCAGCACCGGCACCGGTCCCTATTCGAGCGCGCCGCGCGGCTACAGTCTGACGATCGTCGACATCCCGCCGGTCGCCAATCCCGTCTCGGCCACGGTTGCCTATAACAGCGGCGCCAATCCGATCACGCTCAACATTACCGGTGGCGTGCCCGATTCCGTTGCCATTGGCAGTGCGCCTTCCAACGGCACGGCCATAGCGAGCGGTCCTTCGATAACCTATCAGCCCAATGCCGGCTTCCACGGCGCCGACTCGTTCACCTACACGGCGACGAATTCGGCGGGCACTTCTTCTCCCGCGACAGTGACGATCACGGTCGGAGATCCGACCATTACAGTCATCCCATCTGCGACCCTGACCACCCAGGTCGGCGTTGCCTATACGCAGACCTTCACCGCCTCTGGCGGCTCGGCACCCTACACGTTGGAAGTGACCGGCTTACCGGCCGGTCTTTCCCAGACGGGCATGACGGCAAACAGCGTGACGGTTTCGGGAACGCCGACGCAGGCAGGCACCTTCAACCTGACGGTCTCCGGCTCCGACAGCAGCACAGGCCCGGTTGCGATCTCGCAGCCCTTCACGCTTTCCGTCGGCGCGCCAACGCTTTCCATGACGCCGGCGGCGGGAGCGCTCAGCGCTTCCTACGGTTCGGCATATAGCCAGCAGTTCACGGCATCCGGGGGCACAGCGCCCTACAACTATGCCGTCAGCGCCGGCTCGCTGCCGACAGGCCTGTCGTTGGATGCAGTGTCCGGCCTTCTGTCGGGGACAACGATCCAGACGGGATTGTTCACATTCTCCGTGCGCGCAACCGATGCCAGCACCGGTGCCGGAGCGCCATTTGCCAGAACGCAAAACTACGTCTTGCAGGTCAGCGCCCCCACCATCACGCTCGCTCCCGCAACGCTGCCGAATGCGACCTCGGCCTCGGCCTATTCGGCCACGATCACCGCAAGCGGCGGCGTTGCGCCATACAGCTTCCTGCTCAGCGCCGGCACCCTGCCGAACGGCCTGTCGCTGGATCCGGCAGGCGTGCTTTCAGGCTCGCCGACGCAATCCGGCAATTTCTCCTTCACGGTCCAGGCAACCGACGCTCACGGCCAGATCGGCACGCAGACATACACCTTCACCGTCGCTACGCCGAGCCTTGCCCTTTCGCCCGCCACCATTCCATCGGGCACCGCCGGAACAGCCTACAGCCAGGCGGTGACGGCGAGCGGCGGCAACGCCCCCTACAGCTTTGCGGTGACCGCCGGGAGCCTGCCGGCGGGGCTGTCGCTTTCTTCGACGGGAACGCTCTCGGGAACGCCGAGCGTTGCCGGCAGCTTCAACTTCACCGTGACTGCTACGGACAGCACCGGTGGCACGCCAGGCACCGGGAGCGTGGCCTACACGCTGGTGATCAACGCGCCGACCATCACGCTGGCCCCGGCCAGCCTGCCTGCCGGCCAGTATGGTGTCGCCTACAACCAGACACTGACGGCCAGCGGCGGCACCAGCCCTTACGGCTTTGCGGTGACCGCCGGCACGCTGCCGCCCGGCATATCGATGTCGTCGGCAGGCGCGTTCTCGGGCACGCCTACGGCAGTCGGCACGGCCAACTTCACGGTCACGGCGACGGATAATCTCGGCTTCACCGGCTTCAAGACCTATGCGCTGACGATCAGCAACAACCCGCCGGTCGCCAACCCAGATACGGCCGAGACGCTCGATGGGCATCCTGTGACCGTCAACGTCGTCGGCAACGACACCGGAACCATCACCTCGATCGCCATCTCCAGCGCGCCATCGCATGGCACAGCCACGCTGAGCGGCACCGATATCGTCTACACGCCGACGGCGTCCTTCGTCGGACCCGACAGCCTGCAATACACGGCGACCGGTCCGGGCGGAACCTCGACGCCGGCCACGGTCACGATCAATGTCAGGCCACGTCCGGTTCCCGTCGCGCAGACCGTCACGACGGTGTCCGGCAAGGCGGTGGTGGTGGACCTGACCAAGGATGCCACCGGGGGTCCGTTCACCACAGCGAGCCTGGTCTCGGTGCCACCACCATCATCGGGCACGACGTCGCTCAGCGGCTTCCAGATGACTTTCACGCCACCGACGACGTTCGAAGGCTCAGCCACGGTGACCTTCACGCTGAGCAACGCCTACGCGACCTCGGGAGTGACATCGATCACGATCAACGTCGAGTCCCGCCCGGATCCGACCAAGGATAGCGAGGTCATGGGCATCCTCAACGCTCAGACCGAGGCAACGCGCCGTTTTGTCACCTCGCAGATCGATAATTTCCAGCAGCGGCTCGAAACCCTGCATGACAACAACGACGCACAGGAGCCGACCGACGGCCTGGCCTTCGCCCAGGGCATCGCATTGTCCTTCGACAGCACGTGCGGCGACAACGAGCTGGTTGCGCAAGGCGAATCCTGCGGACGCAGCCGGGCGAGCGCCCAGGACGGACCCTTCAAATCATACATGGACGACACCACCGGGGGAACACCTGCCGGCTTCGGCACCGGCAGCTTCGGCCACAGCAAGGTGACGATCTGGACCGGCGGCTCGATCAATATCGGCAAACGCGAGGGCGAGGACGGCTACAAATTCCAGACCACCGGCCTCAGCGCCGGCATCGACTATCGCCTCAGCCGCGCTTTTGCGATCGGTCTGGGCATGGGTTACGGCCGCGATGCCAGCGACATCGGTGACAATGGCAGCCGCAGCACCGGCCATGCCTATACCGCAGGCATCTATGCCAGCTATCATCCCGGCCGGAACTTCTTCATCGACGGCCTGCTCGGATATCAGTGGCTGTCCTTCGACTCCAGGCGCTATCTGACATCGGGCGGCGGCTTCGTCACCGGCGATCGCGACGGCGGCCAGTGGTTCGCCTCGGTGTCGGCCGGCGCCAAGTATCAGGTTCAGGACTGGCAGGTCACACCCTATGCCCGTCTTGATGTCGCCCGCGCGTCGCTGGATGCGTTCACCGAGAAGGGCGACCCGTCGTCGGCGCTGCATTACGGCGAGCAGGATATCGACACCACCACCGGCAATCTCGGTCTCACGCTCGCCTACAAGTACCCCGTCAGTTTCGGCGTGATCTCGCCGCAGCTGAGGCTGGAGTATCAGCACGACTTCCAGGGCGACAGCGCCATCACCATGAACTATGCCGACATGTTCGGCGGGCCGATCTACCATACGTCCATCGACGGGATGGGGCGGGATCGCTTCATGCTCGGCCTCGGCGTCAATGTGCAGACGACGCAGGATTTTGCCGTGCGCCTGGAATATCGCGGTCTGTTCGGCAGCGACGGCGATAGCGACAACGGCTTCCTGGTCAACCTCGGCAAGAAGTTCTGATCTTGGGCCTGCCCGGCAAGGTCGCCCCGGTTCCATCCTCGCGGCACCGCGTGCAGCGAGGATGGAACTGAAGCCGATATTTCCTGCCGATTGGCAGAAGCGGTCGCGATGACCCCGCGAGCCGGCCGTCTGCCTTTAAACTTCATACAAATAGAACGAAATTGAAGATTATATGTTAATCAGCTCATATAAACGAGCCAGCAAAGCTCTAATGAAGTTTTCGTTGAAGTAAATTTTGCGATCTACACCAGTCGTAGCTGGACAGACATCCAGATCGAGAGCAATATGTTTTGAGCGGCAACTAGAGACGATTGAGGAGGCCCCATGTTACGTGGAGGATCGAAGGCGCGTGCGCGCTATCTCGCGGCTGTTTTCCTAAGCGGGCTGGGGCCAATCGCGGTGCTGCCCGCGGCGGCCGAGATCGTCAATCCGCCGATGCTGCAGGACGAGCGGGCGCCAATCGCCAAGCCGATGCTGAAAGAGCTGGCGCCGGCCGCACCGGTGCCCGGCAACACAGCGCCGGTGCGCGGCGACCGCCTGCTCAATCTCAAGATCGAATATATCGACAACCAGATCTACAATCCGTCGACCGGCGGATACGACAAGGTGCATTTGCGCGGCTACTCCGGCAAAGGCGTGGACCCCAGCGCGCCTTATGTCTCTCCGACGATCGAGGCGGTGCCCGGCGACACGGTGCGCATCACCCTGGACAACCAGTTGCCGGCGGGGCCTCAGCCCGGCGACCCGGCTGCATGCCCGGCGGGCAAATGCCCGACATCCCGCACTGCTTCAACGGCACCAACCTCCATACACATGGGCTGTGGGTAAGCCCATCGGGCAACAGCGACAACGTGCTGTTGTCGATTAACCCGCAGACGAAGTTCACTTACGAATACAACATCCCATCGGATCATCCTTCTGGCACCTTCTGGTACCACACGCACCGCCACGGCTCGACGGCGCTGCAGGTGTCGAGCGGCATGGCCGGCGCGCTGATCATTCGCGGCAAGCGTCCACCGACGCCGACCGCCCATGGCGATCTCGACACGCTGATCCCGACTTCGGCCATCCCCGAGCGGGTGCTGGTGATGCAACAGATCCAGTATGCCTGCCGCGCGCCGGCATCCAAGCCTGGCGAGCTCGGCCCGATCAAGCAGGACATCAACGGACGCTATATCTGCGATCCCGGCGACGTCGGCGGCGTCGAGGGTTATGACCAGTTCGGCCCCGGCACCTGGCCGGCATCGGGACGATACACATCGCTCAATGGGAAGGTGTTCAACCCCAACGATCCGATGAAGGCGACGCAGGGCCAGATCGAGCGCTGGCGTATGATCCATGCCGGCGTGCGCGACACGATCAGCCTGCAGTTCTTCAAGGTGCTCGACGGCAAGCTGAAGCCGGGCGTGAGGACGCTGCTCAGAGCCGACGCCACCGCGGCCTTCATCAAGGATACATGCGATACCACCCCCGTGCCGTACATGCTGGTCGCGGCCGACGGGCTGACGATGGCCTCGGGGCAGATGACCAAGCTTGCAACCTTCCAGCCCGGCTATCGCTTCGATGCGCTGGTCGTGTTTCCGGAGGCCGGACGCTACTGCGTGATTGATTCCTCGGCGCCGAAGTCGGGTGTGGTCAATGGACTGGACGTTGGCCCACAGCTGCTTGGCCTGGTCGACGTCGCGCCCGGAACCCCGGTCGACAATGTGGAAAGCTACATCAACCACAAGCTGGTCGCGCTGGCCGAGACCAACATGCCGGCGAACGTCGAAGCCACAGTGGTGGCCGACCTCAAGACAGGAACGAAATTGACGAGCTTCACGCCGCATCCCGACGTCACATCCGACGAGGTGAAGGGCAATGGCACACAGGAGCTTACCTTCTTCATCGACACGACGGGACCGGACGTAAAGTTCGAAGTCGGCAACACGCTCGATACAGCCAGCGTGAAGCCTTACGACCCAACCCGCATCGACCGCCAGCTGCCGCTTGGCAAGGCGCAGGAATGGACGTTGCAATCGCATTTCGTCAGCCATCCATTCCACATCCACGTCAATCCGTTCCAGATCGTCTCGATCGTCGATCCCAACGGCAAGGACGTGAGCGCGCCGGGCGCGATCGACGACGCCGGCGGCGCGCCTTATGATCCGCAATATCCCGGACTGAAGGGCGTCTGGAAGGACACGCTTTGGGTCAAGAGCCTGATCCCGCAATCGCTGCCGGCCGGCTTCTCGGGAGTCTACACCATCACCTTGCGCACCCGCTACGAGCGCTACATCGGCGAATATGTGCTCCACTGCCACATCCTCGATCATGAGGACCAGGGCATGATGCAGAACGTTGCGGTGGTGCTGCCTGACCAGGTGAGCGACGCCTCGCAAGGCAGTGCAATGCTGATGCAGATGGATGCACAGATGCAGATGGGTGGTCACGATGGCCACAAATGAAGCGCGCCAACCACGGTCGCCCACACCGTTCACGTGGAGTGACGTGGCAGCAATCCTCGACGCCGCCGGCGGCGTCGAGGGACCCGGCGGACTGACCGGGCTTACGCTGCCGGAGTTCCTTTCGCTCCAGCTCCACGGCATGCCACTGATCGCGCCGGTCACCACAACCTGCTGCGGCAAAAGCGATGCCAAGGGCCGCGGCGCGCGTTCGGCGCTGATCCGCGGCTTGCGCGGACTGCCGCCGTTCGACGGCAGGCAGTTCCCCCGCCTGCCCTGGGGCGGTTCGCCGGTCGCCGACGAGGACATCGAGCGAATCGAAATCTGGATCGAGGAAGGCTGTCCCGGGGAACTGCTCGGCTCGGTTGCGCTTGCCGGCGAAGTGAGCGTGACAAGCGAGGCTCGCGTCGAGGTGAAGGGGCTCGCCGGCCCTGTTTTCGGCCCGTCACCCGATCCGGCGGCGTGGCGCTACGCCAAGGGCGAATTGCGGCAGCGAATGGATGTCGACGTGCTGAGCGAGCCGCAAAAGGAGCGGCTGCGCTTCGCATTTCGCGAGCTCTACAAGCTCAACAAATGGGTTGGCGACAAGCGCTCCTACAACAATCTGGCCCTGATCCACCAGAACCACTGCCAGCATGGCTGGGAGCGGTTCCTGCCATGGCATCGCGTGTATCTTTATGAGTTCGAACAGGCTTTGCAGGATTTCTGCCCGGATGTGACCATGCCGTGGTGGGATTTTCCCGCAGCGCGCTACAAGCCGGAAGATCCAGCCAACGGCGCGATACTTCCAGATGCGTTCAAGGGCTTCCTCACCGAGGCGTCGGCACGTTTCCTGCGCGATCAGGGCTTCCCGGCCAAGGTCGACTCGCTGGTCGGCCAGCTTTGGGCCAATCCGACGCAAATCTACGACGCGCTCAGCAAAGCCTGCGGCAAGCAATACGTGGAAGGCGAGAACCGCAAACGGCTGATCGACGCGCTGCTCGAAGCCAATTCGCTCTGGTATCCGCTGCGCTATTGCGGCCAGTTCGGCAAAGGCACGATCAACAGCGTCATCCACTACCACTACCCGGCGCAGGAAGACATCGACGAGATCCTGTCGCTGCGCACCTTCCGCGATTTCGGCGGCGGCAGCCTCTATGTCGACAGTTTCGGTTTCCTGGATCAGAATCCGCACAACACCATGCATATCTGGACCGGGGGCATGAACCCGGCCTTCAAGACCGACGCTCCCGCCGACCGCAACAGCGCGGTGCGCGTTGCCGGGCGCAAATTCCACCAGCGCGACGACCTCTACTCCGAGCCGCAGTTCGGCGACATGTTCTCGAACCTGACCGCCTCCTACGACCCGATCTTCTGGCCGGTGCACGCAAACATCGACCGGCTGTGGTGGCGCTGGCAGCAGGATCATCCGGATGGCCTGCCGGCCGATCTCGATTCCGCGCTGACGCCGTGGAGCTATGCCGTGCGCGATACGCTCGACATGAACCGCTTCGGCTATGAATATGTCCGCGGCGGATGCCTGATGCCGGTCGGATTGACCAATCCGGTCGGACGTTTCGTTTCGGCGCCGATTGCCGTGCCTGACGCAACAAAGAGCTTCCGCTCGGCCGAGGTGCGGCTGCACCGTGTGCCGCAGCTGCCGCGCTCATGCTTCATCCGCGTGTTCCTCAACACGCCCGATGCCGATGCCTCGACGCCGCTCAACGTGCCTGGATATGCCGGCTACGCCGCGGTCTTCGGTCATGGCGAATGTTATGGCGGGCCAGGGCATTGCGAGATCCCGCCGGTGGAGAACCGCAAGTTCGATCTGCGCGAGCGCAGCATGAACACACCGCGCAACCACCGCATCGATGTCACGCGCGCAGCCCGCCGGCTGATCGCCGCCGACGCCACCAGCCTCACGGTGAGTCTCGTCGTCATCGGTGCTTCCTACGAGGAAGACCGCGAGCTGCTGCGCCTCGATGGCGTCTCGCTCAATTTTCTCGACTGAACAGAAAGACGCGGCCGGCGTCGATGCAGGGGGGAACAAATGGCCGATCCAACCGTCTATCGCATCCATCCGGCGATCGGCATCGCCAGGCTTGGCGACAGCCCGGAGGGCTTCTGCATTTCGCCCGAAAAGCCGGCGCAGTTGCCGATCGAATGCGACGTCAATGGCAACGCCGCCAAGGATGAGGCGCCGATAAAGCACTTCAAGGACGACAAGGGCCGCATCAAACGCCAGGCTGCGCGCTTCCAGATCTTCGCCTATGACGAGGCCAACCCGCAGGGGGTTCGGCTGAAGATCGGCGACCACGTCGAGGGTGGCGGCAATCGTGGCAAGCTGGTCGACATCCAGTGGCGCGTGCAGCTCGCCAACAAGAAGGCGGCATGGTTCACTTTCGATGGGCTGCGCGGCGAGGCCGGCTATCCCGCCGGCACGCCGCTGCGCAACGCCGGCATCACCGATCCGGTCGAGCGGCAGAAGCTGATCATAGACGCCGGACCGCAGGCGGTGGATTGCACGGCGCGGCGCAAGGCGAGCTTCGGCCGTGACAGCAACCCAGCCTATGCCGTCACCTTCCCGCAGACCGGAATGGCGCCGCACGACATTAACACGCTCGGCGACATGATGACGGACGACAGCGGAAGGCTGCTGGTGCTTGGCGGGCACGGCAACAGCGGCTCATTCCTCAGCGGCTTCGGCCATCCACGCATCGAGACCTACGCCAACAGCGACGGCTGGTTCGACGACATCTCGGACGGGCCGGTGATGGCGCGGCTGGTGATGATGGAGGAGCGCGTCCAGGCGTTGCGCTACATCGACGTCGAATATCCGGCCTGGGTGCTGGTCGGCTATCCGCGTTATGCGCCCGAAGTTCTCGACATGATCACGCTGGAAGACGTGGTCGAAGACATGTCGATCCGCGAATTCGCCTATCGCACCGACATGTACGGAACAGCCGGGACGTTCAACGCGCCGCAGAAGATCGATCCGACCGACACGGCGGCCCTGCTTCACTGGAAGGCCGGGCCTGTGGAATGGAACCCTGCCTATCGTCCCTGGTTCTGGCGCGACATCTGGCCGATCATTTTCCGCGCCGACGAGTTCTCCTATTTCGCCAACATCCTTCAGCAATCGAACTTTCCGCACAACCAGACTAGCCGCGGCACATTCGATCCCTACCGGCTGTGCATCCCGCCACGCACCGCGCCGCGGGCGCTGGCACACAAGCAGGCTCGCGCAAGAGACGACCATGTCGTCGGACGCCTGCTCGAAGCCGCGGTTGAACCGGGCCTGATGCTGCTCGACGCAACGCAGGCGCCGGGCACGGCGGACGACGCGGTCGTCGCCGACGCGGGCGCGAGGCTCAGGGCGGCGGCGGCGGCCTTCACCACCGCGGTCTGCCCGCCTGCCGGCGGTGAGACGCCACGCGCCTATGCCGCGCGCTGGCAAAAGGTTTTCGCCGATAACGACACGGTGGCCGATCGCGCCTATGCCGAGGCGCGCAACGGTTTCGACGCGGCCGTCACCGGCGTTATCGAGCGTATCGCCGCTGCCGCCGCTCCGCCCAAGAAGCGGATGCTGGCACTCGCCAGGCAGTCTTCGCGGCAGGAGCCGGCGGAGCCGGACCGCACTGCCGATCCGGACGAACCGATTGCGGAAGCACTGCGCCGGCTGGCGTTCGAGTACCGCTCCGGCCAGTTACTGGAGCGCGCGCTTGCCGCCGCGGCCAAAGACGCCACCACCGACCCCGGCCGCCCGGCGCGGCAGTATCTGTTCGATCTGCTGCGCAAGCCCGGCGAGGAGAACCTGTTCCAGCTCGAAGCTAACCCGGCGACGCGCACCTATCACCTGCCGCTGATGCCACTGTTGGCCGGCGACAATCCGATCACCAACATGACGGTCAGCAAGTTCCTGCGGCTGACCGACACGCAGCTCTTCGTGCTGCGGCAATGGGCGGCGGGCATCTTCATCGACGAGGTGGATGCAGGCTTTGCTCCCGCGATCGATCCATGGCAACCCTACAAGGACTGGAACGTGCCGGGCGGACGCGGCCTTGACCAGGGCGTGCTGTCGAACGGACTTGGTGGCGCCTTCTGTCCGGGCGGCGAGGTGACGTGGATCATCCGCAATCCGGCAATCTGGCGCGAGCCCTACCGGATCAAGGCGGACCCCGAATGGTACAGCTTTGCACTGACCGCGGCGCAGGAGAACGCAAATCGATGGGGCGCAGGTGTCAGCGAGGAAGGCTACATCGCCTATGCCTCGGATCCGCTGTCGCTGGGAAGCGACTTCGACGTCGGGCTGCAGCCAGGGGACCTGACGAAGCTCAGCGGGCTACCTTGGCAGGCCGATTTCAACGAATGCTCCACCCAGACGATCGACGTCACCTATGAGGAGTGGAACGTCCTTTACCCCGACAGCGTCGGCAACACCTTGCTGGAGCGCGAGCGGCGCGTGTGGGAGACGTTGTGGTGGCCGGCACACCGGCCGATGCAGGTCTATTACACCGTGGACAAGGACTTCCAGTTCCGCAACTGGGCGCGCGGCATTCCGCAGACGCTCGCTGGCGACCTCAAGATGGTGACCGAGTGGTCGAAACTCGGCTTCGTGGTGCGCAATCCAGCGGGCGGTCTCGACCAGCCCTCGCCCAGCGTCAAATACATCTGTGTCGAAGATTCGGGAGAGTGACCGTGACCAATCCCTTCGTCGGCAATTGGACCTATCGCAGCTTTCTCAACGATCCCGATCTTGGCAAGGCGGCCAATGAGCTTTTGTTCGGCGAAGGCACGCTGGCCATTTCGGAGCAATCCGCGACCGAGCTTTCAGGGACCATCGGCGGCCCGGGATGGTCGCTCGATCTGCGTGGCAGCTTCGGCTACGGCTCGCCGATGCAGGTCCGTTTCCAGGGCAAGGGCGTGGTCGGCGGCGAGGAATGGATCTACGACTATATCGGCTGGCTCGTGCCGGTCTGGCCAAACAGCACCGATCGGCTGGAAGTGCCGGCGATCGTCGGCTCGGTGGTTCGCACCATCCCGCATTCGGGCGACGGCGGCAGCACCAATCCCGCCGGGGTGGTGGCATCCTTCTATGCCGTGCGAGCAGACTGATTTTGCCGTCATCGGCGGCGGACCGGCAGGTGCGGCGGCAGCGCTGACGTTGCGCCGCCACGCGCCGCGAAGGCGCGTCATCCTGCTGGAGGCAGGACGACACGACCGGCCGAAACCGGGCGAGGCCTTGCCGGCGGTGGCGCAAGGGCTTCTGCGTCAGCTCGGAGCCTGGACACCGTTCGTCGCCGAGGCTTTCGTGGAGAGCCGCGCCTTGGTGTCGGCATGGGCTGACGAAACAGCCGAGCAGCGGCACAGCCTGTTCTCCGCCCAGGGCGCCGGCTGGCAGCTTGACCGGGCGCGATTCGATCGGTTGCTGGTACAGGCGGCAAACGTCGCGGGCGCCGAGGTGCGACTTGGCAGCGTGGTGTGCTCGGCGATACGCGAAGATCAGGCTTGGCGGCTCGCTCTGGCTGACGCAGAGATCCTCGCCGGCGCCGTGATCTGGGCGACGGGCCGCAGTTGGGGACTGGCGCGGTCTTTCGGCGCCCGGCTGCGCCTGCACAGTCATCTGGCTGCGTATACCCGCTTCTTCGACCGCGCGCCCGGCGAGGGCCAAATGGTGATCGAGGCACGCCCCGAGGGCTGGTGGTACAGTGCCGATTTGCCCGGTCAACGCCGGGTGGTGGCATGCCTGACCGACCCGGATCTGGGGGTTGAACTGCGCGAGCCGACATCCTGGTACCGCGCTCTGGCGGCCACACAGCTTATCGCTCCGCTTTTGTCTTCCGACGCGCGTGAAACCGCGGCGCTGGTGAAGTCGGCGGGAACCGCCACGATCGACCCGGCCGCGGGTGAGCACTGGGTCGCGGCGGGCGACAGCTTGTTCGCCGCCGATCCGCTGTCGTCGCGCGGGATCGTCCATGCATTGCGCTCAGGAATCCTCGCGGCCTATGCCGCGTCGGATATGCTGGATGGGCACGGCGAACTGGCACGCAGCCGCTATGCGATGATCGCCAGGCAGGGTTTTGCCGACTACGTCCCGGCGCTTGCTGCCCACTACGCCGCCGCCGCGCGATGGGACACCGCTTTCTGGCAGCGGCGCGGACCTCATGTCCAGACCCCTGCGGCCGCGGCTGCCCAAGGCTAAGCCCGTGCGAATTGCGAGCCAAGAGGAGCGATGACTTGAAACTTGGCATTCCGGTCTATGACGGCGTCAACCTGCTCGACGTTGTCGGTCGGCTCGAGATGTCACCTGGGTCGACAAGGAAAAGGGCCTGGAGACGTTTATCCTGTCTATCGATGGCGCTCCGGTCACCAGTTTGAACGGGGTGCGCTTCGAAGCGCAAGCCTGCTTCGACGCGACGCCGACATTGGACATCCTTTGGGCCCCTGGCGGTGATGGGCTAGCGCTTGCAAGGATCATGAGCGACCGGCATCACCCTATCTCGCTCACCTGCCAGCGGGTCTGCATAGTGAGCCCGGGTGAACAGGTGCGTTGACTGACGGTCAACTCGGTCAGTCCATCAAAAGCACCAGGGCGGGATGCAGCTTCTTCAGATTCGGCAATGATTTCGATTGCCAAGGAATGTCGGGCGTTCCACGCACGACGAATCGAACATCGGGATGCTTTCGCACCTCGATGGTAAATTTCGCCAGCAGGTTGATGCCGGAAGAGTTGAGAAAGTGCAGGTCCCTCAAATTGAGCGTGATGGAGGCGGGATTTGAGGCAAGTACACTGTTCGCCAAAGCCATGACGGGCGCGCCTGCCTCTGAACTGGCAAGCCGCATTGCACCGTCGAAGAAAATATTGCTTCCCTCAATCCATACCCGGTAGTCGTCCGTCTTGATTTCCATTGCTTGGCTTCGTTTCATCTAGTTGTGCGTTTGCGATATCGGAATGGAGGCATATGTGTCCAGGCAAATCCGATCTCTTTCATCGGCGGAGCTGAATATCCAGGCCAGGCGTGCGCCATAGTCGCTCATCAACGTCAGCAATCCCAGTCCGGAGCGCGCAACGTCAGGATTCGCGGCATTCGCTTCAATTCGCTGTATCAGCAGGTCCTTGGGGTCGCCAACCGTGATGTCCGCCAGGAGACCTTGGAACTCGGACGCGCTCTCACCGTCGACGTCGTTCGACACCTTGAGCTTGAAGCACTCCGAATCCATCGACGCCTCGATCACGATCTCACCCGGTGCGCGAAACTTGACCGCATTTTCGATGAGCTCGTTGACCAGATATCCGATGCTATGTCGCACTTCCATGTAGTCATTGCGAGACGACTGAAATCGCAACGCGAAAAGATCGGCAATGAAGTCCGAGGTCGTGGCACAATGGCGCCAGCTCAAATCGAGAGGTCCGTCGAACAGCCGCAGGCGACTGACATTCTCCTTCATCCCGATTGCAATGTCAGGGGTACCGAACAGCGCTGTCATCTCATGTATGCCTTATGATCACGAGGGTGATGTCGTCGTGGATCTTCTGGATACCGATATGGGTCATCAGATCATCGATGATCCCGGTCTTGATGTCCTCGGCGCTCCTGCCGTGACGTTTTTGCACGCTCTCGCAGAGGCGCTCGAACCCGAACAATCTGTTGTCTTCATCTTCCGCCTCGGTCACGCCGTCGGTGTGCAGAACGATCACGTCACCGCTCCCGAACGCGATGTCACGCGTGTCAATGAACGGCGAGATGTCATTCTCCAGACCAACCGGCAGACCCAGATCAAGCGTATCGATGCGTTCGACTTCCCCGCCCGCGCGCATGACGAGAACGTCCTCATGCTGGCCGGATAGCGTTACCCGCTCATCCTCAAAGTCAAGAAAGGCCAGCGAGAGATGCTTGCCGGTGTTCGTCCGCTCGATGTTCTTGTAGATGGCTCTGTTCAGCCGATCGAGAAACTGGTGCGGGTTCCCTTCGTTGGTCTCCTGCAGCGCGCGTGCGACCGATTGGACCATTAGCATCAGCACGCCGCTCTCGAGACCGTGGCCTGTCACGTCGCCGATGCCGATCTTGACGCGTGACCCGTTCTGCAGAACGTCGTAGTAATCGCCACCGACCTCGTCGGCCGGCCGCATATAGGCCGCGATCTCAAGCCCCGGAATCGCTTCGAGTTCGAACGGTTTCGGCAGAACCATCATCTGGATGTGCCTGGCAACCGCAAGCTCGGCGCCGAGCCGGATGTTCTCATCCCGCAGCTTTTCGTTGAGCGCGGAAATCTCCTGATTTGCGTCACCGAGCTCTCTCGTTCGTTCGTCGACGAGTTGCTCGAGGTTTTCCGTGTGAAAGCTGATCTGTTCGGCCATTCGGTTGAAGGCCACGCCTACCGCTCCAACCTCGTCGCGCGTTGGAATGCTCACGCGGACGGAATAGTCTTTGGACTGGAGCCTCTGGGCGGCGCTGGCAAGCGCCCTGAGGCCGGCCGTGATCCGCTTGGAGATCCCGAGCACTGCCGCAAAAACAATCAAAAGCGAAACAACGATGGCGCCAACCTGAAAGAGCAGAATACGATTGGTTGCGAGGGAGATACTCTTCTGCGCGGCGAACAAAGACGCGTAGATCTCGCGTTCGGGAACGACGATACCAACCGACATCGCTTCGGACTTGATCGGTCCCGAACTCCACAGGTTGGTCGGTTTCAATCTCTTGAGGACGACTATGTAGGGTACGCGTTCGCCCTTGTTGTCGAGCATGACATGCTGAATGACACCGTCATTGTTCCGGTCGAGCGGCAGCGACGCGATAGCCGGCTGCGTACTTCCCCGCAGCGACCTCTCCAGGCCGGTGACGCCCTGCGTGCCCGCATCATTCGATGAAGTCAGGCCGATGATCGCCTCGCCCGATGGATTGATCGCCACCACATTGCCGGTCGACATGGTGAGGAAGCCGAACCCGGTTTCGGCGATCTTCACGCGCTCGACGACTTCCGCGAGCTGATCGAGAGTGATGTCCGCACCCGCTATACCCGCGATACCGGTGCGATCGCCCGTCCACAGCGGGTGGAAGAAGCTGACGATCAGCTTTCCCGTGATCGCATCGGTGTAAGGCGCTGTCTGAGTGATGTCGTCGGCGACCGGACGTAAGGTTGGATCCCTGGCCCATTGCTGCCATGACCCATAGATTCCCGGAAAGAAGAACTCCCAGAACTCCGCCTTGTTGTGACCCGGATAGAGTCGGTCGAAGGTCTGCGCTTGGTCGGTGTAGGGTACCGTCCTGAAGATCGGCCGTTCCTTTGGACCTATATAGTACATCTGGAGTTTTGGCGATCCGCTGGCCATGAGGGTCGGCGCGACGAGATCGATCACGGTACTGTCTTCTATTTCTCGCTGAACGCTGGGCAGCGGCGTGTGGTCGGCGCCCAGCAGATAGCCCCAGACGCTTACCACGGAAGGCGCGCCCGGCAGGTTCTGCGCCCAATCGCCATGCGCGTCGTAGACGACCTTCACGGAAGCGGGCGCCTCATGTGAAAGGGTCGCTCCGACCTGTTGCTGCCTCTTAGGATCGTCGATCTGGGCCTGCAGCACGCCGGCAAGCGCCTTGACGTCCCCATGAACCCGATCGAGCAGCAGGTCGACACTTGAGGCTGTCGACTCGGCATAGGAGCGAATGTACTCCTGGTTTGCGGTGGTCAGGCCCTCACCGACTTCCGATGTGGCATCGCGCGACAGCTTTTGAACATTCCAGAGTGCCAGACCACCACTCAGCAAGAGGTCGAACAGCACGGCGCCGCCAACAACCAATACGAATTTCGCCCGAAAGGAACGCAGGCCAAAGCGCGGTGCACGCTCAGCGTCGGCTTTCATTGCGGTCGCCGCCCCGATGCGACCCAGATCGGCCATCCCGCGTAACCCTTCGGGTGGAGCGCAGCGAAAATGTGATCCTGAAAGCCCTGCCGGAATCGTGCAATGAACTCCGGCCCATCGCCGCGTCTGGTGGCCATATCGCCCGCATAGACATCCGCCCAGGCCACGATGACATCGGCGAAGTCCTGCGGATCTCCGTCCAGGTTGGTGACCATGAAGGTCTCGACACGGATGTCTTCGAATCCGGCTTCAATCAGGTATCGCCGACTCTTGGGCCCGAGCTCGACGTCCATCTCGAAATGCGCGAACAGCTTCGCCACTTCATTGTATGTCCAACGGATGCTTTCTGCGCGCGGCTCGCCGAGACAATGCGAATTCTTCTCGTTGGTGATGTAGACCCGCCCGCCGGGCTTGCATATGCGGTAGAGTTCCTTGAGGATGAGTTCCGGTCGATTGAAGATTTGAAGCGAATGTCGGCAGGTGACCAAGTCGAACTGCGCTTCGTCGAGCAGCATTTCCGACGCATCGCCAAAAGTATATTCGATGCCCCGGATATCGAACTCGCGCATCACTCGCCGGGCGTATTCCAGGCTTGATATGGAATGGTCGAGGGCGACGATCCGCGATGGCTGGAATTCTTTCTGCACGAGCACGACGAAATCGCCGAGCCCGCAACAGATGTCGGCCATGACGATCCCGGGCCTCATACCGTGTCGCGGCAAGATTGTACGCTCATGGCGCCAGGTCATCTTTGTCTGTGTGCGCAGGATTGGAGCGAACCCGCCTTCCTCGAGGAAGCCCTGCCCTGGATAGAATTCGCTGTCATACTCATCGACCGTGATGTTCGGTTCGATTCCGCTCAAGCGACGGAATTTTCGTGAGGTCCATCCGACGACGCTTGACGTGATGACGACAAATTTGAGATCGGGTTGAGCGCGACAGGCGTCAATAATGACCCTCGAAAAGGCGTGGAATCCAGCGTTGTTCATCTGCGTCAGGCGCCTGACATTGACATAGAGAACGCCGCGTACACGGCTGATCGCATCGCGTAGCAATGCCAGGCTGGGCCCAAGCTCATCGATCGTCTGCGGCCGGACAACCCCAGATATCGAGAACTCCTGGTTGTTCGCGTCGTATTGGGCCTTGAAGCGCGGGAGAAGGTTGTAAGGGCTCAACGCTGCGGGCCCTCAAGTGGAAGATCCACGACAAGCTTGACCGCATCGCCTTCGGCTTCCTCGACCCTGAGTGTCGCGTTGTAGTCGACAGCCAGTTCCAGAAGTACCACCTCCCGGCTGGGCGCCAGATCTCCAGACACGGAATTGAGATATCGCTCCCTGGCCTCAAATCCGGCGACTTGCGACACGGCTTCTTCGTAGAATTGGCGCTCCTCCGCCACGCAAGGAAATGTCAGCTCGATTCGGTCCGTCGCGCCGTGGCGAGACACCCTGCATGCCAGTTCGCCGTCGGCGTGGCGAGTACGAAAAGCGACCTCCAGCAATTCGTTGAAGGCAGAGGAAAACAGATTCGAATGCCGCACCGAGTCTGATCGGTTTTGACTGATCATCCGCGCCATATATGTCGAGACATAGTCGCAGTGTTTCCAAGCGGAGACAAAAGTTTTGATCTCCATGTCGATCTGGATCATCGGCTCAAACGTCGGCTCGCCGGCCGGTTCGTGATGAACAGATCCCATCAGCATCCTCCTGACCTCCGAGAGGGAAATTTGACCGTCTCATGATGAGTTTCCGCATTGCGCGCTAGCCAGTTCGATCGTTTTTCAACCCCACAAAGAGTGCAGGGCTAGAGCGCCCGATTTGATTCCTCCATCGCTGGCAGCTCCTTCGACGGCGAGCGCCTGATGAAATCGCTGGTTGCCTCGGCTCCAAGCGGCCGTCCCAGAAAATTACCTTGCAGGCAATCGCAATTCTTCTTCACCAGCCACCGTGCCTGTGCCGACGTCTCGACCCCCTCGGCGGTAACGCTTATACCCAGGCCGTGCGCCAGATTGATGATCGATTGCACGATCGTTTGGCTCTTGCTATCAGTTTCCAAGTCCGTGATGAAGTATTGATCTATCTTCAAGGTGTCGAATGGAAAGTTCTTAAGGTAGCTCAACGATGAGTAGTATGTACCAAAATCGTCAAGCGAAATTCTTATTCCCAAGACATTCAACGTATTCAAAGTATCTATATTATCTATTGTCTTCTCAAGAAGAACCGTTTCGGTTATCTCAAGTTCAAGTCTTTCGGCTCGAATTCCAACCGCGTCGATGATCTGAGCGACCGTATCTGTCAACGAACCGCTCAGAAACTGAGCCGGAGACAGGTTCACTGCGACTGTCAGCGAGGAAGGCCAAGTCAATGCCTGACGACAGGCCTGCTCGAGCACCCATCGTCCAATCTCGTCCATCAGACCGTCGGCCTCAGCGATCGGAATGAATACACCGGGCGGGATGATGCCGATCTCGGGGTGTCGCCAACGCAGCAGCGCTTCAAAACCGATCACTGATGAAGGAGGCCGGATGAGCGGCTGATACTCAATATAGAGTTCGCCCCGCTCCAGCGCGGTTCGAAGACTGCGCCTGAGATTCTCGCGTTGCTCGAGCAAGAGCAGCATCGAGCGATTGAATGTTCTGGCGCAGCCGCGTCCATCCGTCTTGGCTGCATAAAGAGCGATGTCGGCGGCTTTCATCAACTGCTCGCCATCGGTCCCGTGCTCCGGCCCGAAAGCAATTCCTATACTTGAACCGACGAAGACGGGAATGCCATTGATGACGAACGGGTCCTTGAAGGCATTGACCAGGGATCCGGCGAGACGCTCTGCTTCCAGGGGCTGCTCCTTGCCCAATTGGATGACAGCGAACTCATCGCCGGCATACCGGTACGCAGATTCGCCATCCTGCAGTGCGTCGCGGATTCGACCTGCCGCGAGTTGCAGGAGCGTGTCGCCTGCTCCATGGCCGAGCGTGTCGTTGACCGACTTGAAATCGTCAAGGTCGATTTGGAGCAGGGCGGCTTTCGGCTTTGGACCGCCGATTGCCACCAGCGCTTCCTTTAGTCGCTCTCCGAACTGCCGTCGATTCTGCAGTCCGGTCAGCACGTCGTGGGTCGCCTGATGGAGCAGAATTACACGCTCCTGCTCCTCCGCCGCGCTGCGCCCTCCCTTCCCCTGTGATTCGATGATTCCGACGCCATCTGCGGTGCCGAAGACGAAAACCGACCTAGGCGCTTCGCCCGATGATCGCGGCAATTCGATGCTTGCCGCAGAGCCGCCCTGAAACACTCGAAGAAATTCGTCACGGCACCTGCTATCGAGGAAGCTCGGGTAGATTTCCCAGATGGCGGCGCCAAGCGCCACCGCGCCGCCGTACAGGCCTTTGAGCCTCGCTGCGTAGTGCGTTAGGCGAAAGTCGCGATCATAGAGCGACAAAAGTTCAGTCGTATTCGCCAAAAGGTCAGCGAGAAGAGCTTCGCCGGCACGTGAAACATCGATAGAGGAAGACTTCTCATTCTCAGTGCCGACGCCTGATGCCTCTGGGCGCAAAAGCCACCTCCATAGGCGGTGTAAATGAGTGTCCCCCAGATTAAAAATAGCATAAGTAACAAGCTTGGCAAACTTTCAACTCGCCGGTTTAGCAAGCGCCGCGTTCGTCACATCGCAAATTCATGCTCCATTGCTATTAACGACACCTATCCACACGCCGAACACGTTATTTGATTAACAAAACGTAAATTAGCGAATGGTAAAGTAGCGCCGCAAGTGATTCGAATCTGTTGGAGCCCCGGGGAGCAGCGTTCGCTGTGCGGGCCTGTCCTGGCAATTCAAGACCGGCTCTCACGAATATTCGGTCTTCAGCCATGTTTTCGATGGTCCGCTCCTGTAGGAGCTGTCGGAACGCTTCGAGACAATGCCACGAGGCCCTAGCTTCTCAGTGACGCCAAAGACCGCCTCGGCACTGCGCTCAAAATGCTCGCTGTATTGGATCTTTCCGAGGCCAGGTTCAACCAGTTGCCGCAGGGCGTGCTTACGCAGCAACAAAGGCAAGGGGGTAAGATTGCGACCGTCGAGATGAAGGAGATCGAACGCGACGAACACCAGTCCGCTCGGCTCGTTCCAGATCGCGGCTTCCAGCGCAGCGGAATCGGGCGTGCCCCGCTCACCTGACACAACGACCTCGCCGTCGAGAATGGCAGCCCGGCATGTGAGGTCGACCGCTAGCGCGATGGGCCAGTATTTTGTCGTCCAGTCACGGCCATTCTTGCTGTAGAGCCGCACGCCGCCCTTATCGATGATGATCTGCGTCCGGTAGCCGTCGAGCTTGGCCTCGTGGACCCACCCGTGATCTTCGGGCGGCTGCTCGACAAGAGTTGGCATCTGCGGCGGAATGAACGCCAGCCGTTCGCCGTCCACCTTGTCACGCTTACTCAACAACGCCACCTTCTTTGACGGATAGTGGCGGCGAGCGGCACAGACGATCCGGTTTCCCCCAACTTGGATACCTGCCGCCTGTGCCGAGCCCCCACTAAGCCATCGAGCCCCCACGAAGCCATCTTGCGGCGGAACGAACACCAGCGGGCCGCCCCCGGCCTTAGTACGCTAACTCGATTACGCCACCACTTTTTGACGATAGCGGTAGTGCGGTCGGCACAGGCGGTGCGATATTCCCCCCAACTTGGAAACCTGCCGCCTGTGCCGAGCCCCCCGCCAAAGTCATCGCGAACATCTACGAGTAACGTCGCGTTGTCGTTAGCTGCGCATCCAAATTCTTATCCAGGCGTACATATCTCGACATCGGCGCGGCATCTCTCGCCCAGGGCTGTTGCCATTTGGTTGCCGTCAGCCCATGCAGTCTCTTGCCCGGCCGGGGATTGCCGCTCGGCATCCAGTAGAACCCCCGCGGGGCATTCTGATGGAATGTCGCCGATCTCAAACGGCGCCGCGCTTGTGCTCAGCTTCCAAGCGCCTTGAGCCATCCTTCAAAGGAGGAGGCCTTCTCATGCTCGCCAACCGAAACAGAGTGGGCGGGGCGCGGCAACACTGTCGTCCTGCGCCCTTCGCGGGGGCTGTAACCGAACTCCTTGCTGAATGCTCGGCTGAAATTTGCTGCTGAACTGAAGCCGAAGGCTTCCGCAATTTGAACGATGCGCCGGCTGTCCGCCGGATCGCTGAGCGCAACATGGGCTGCCAAAAGTCGGCGACTTTGAATGTAATGAAGCACTCCACCGCTCGGTTCGAACAACTGATAGAGACGAGATCGCGAAACCCCGAGCGCCCGACACATTGAATCCGGCGTCAAACGAGCCGCATCCAGGTTGTTGTGGACGTATCGACGCGCCCGTTCCATTAGCGAGACACTCGCCAGTTGTTCGGCCGCGGCCGCGTTTTCGGCCGGAGGCGCGAGGCATGCAATGATCATGCTGCGCGTTGCGTGTACGATGCGGGGCAGGTCGTCCGCCGTGAGGGTGCGCAGTCTTGCCACGATGCTGTCGACGTAGTCGATCAAAAGGTTAGCAAAGTTGCCGGAAAGAATGGAATTGTTGTTTGCGTCGAGGGTTGCCGCCGCATCGGCGAACAAATCACGTGGCAAATAGAGAAGGAGACTTTCCGAATCCGTTGTCCTGCCGCGAAACGGGTAGCCCAGCGACCTGATCTCAAGTTTGCCCGGTTGTCCTTCCGCGACGCGGCGATCGACCTCCGTCCACGACCGGCCGGTATGTGGCAAGACGACATACCAGTGATCGATCGAACTGGAGCGAAGCTTTGCAGCGGAACGAATATAACTATGCGCCGGCGTCTGCTGTTCAACGATCAGCATGCCACCAAGATTCCAAGCCGTGTGGGCGGCCAGGAAGCCATCGTCCAGCGATTTGTTGTCCGGCAACCTGAGCTCGACCAGCGGTGCCACATGCGCCTGCCAAGCGGCGAATTGGTCCTTTGGTGCCAGTTCCACCGTTGAAAAGAACAGTGGCTCCAGCGCCGGTGCGATTGGCTGAGCCGCCGCGCTGTCAGGTTGAGCGTCGCGAGGCCAACGACGTCGCTCACGCTCCGGCGCCTGCCCAGTGTGCGCCTCGTCCTGCTTGTTAGCGTCCATCGCGCGGGGTGCCATATCCGATTCCGGTATGCCTATGCCCCCCGCAATCATGCGGTGTATTCCAGCTATCTGGCAAGCCTGTCGGCCGGATCATCGATCACGCTGAGTTACAGCAAGAAATGCACCCCGTGACAAGTTTCCGGATGCGAGGCTAACGACAGGATTCAGAGTGGTGCCTATAGATTCCGACATCGTAAAAGCGACCTGGGGAGACCACGAAATGAACGGAAAGGTTAAAGGAGAAGCTCGTCGCAAGATAATTCTTGATGGATACGTCAATAACGAGCCGTTGAAAGACATCGCGGCAAAGCTCGGATGCTCACTGGCGAGCTTGAAAGTCAGTGCCAGCAAACTTGGGTGCACTCGATCCCCAAAAGAGGCGGCTGAATTTCGGCGCGGCTTTCGTATACCGGAAAATAAACGGCAGGACTATTACCAGCTTATGACAGCCGGGCAATATAGGTCCCGCGAGTGCGCGCAGATTTTGGGATTATTGGCAACGCGATCGCCGAGTGTGGAGTAACGTTACCAGGAAGCTGTAGACAACATCGTTCAAGTCTTGGTGATACGAGCCCGCCGCAAAGCACGGGTGGCGGGCCTTGAAAGGGTTTGCTCACATGCTGCGTCAGCGTTTCAACCGCACCTGTCTTAGCCCTCTCGATCTGTCGGTTTGCGAACGCGTGTTCAATCAGGTCTGCGCGGATGAACGCCTCGATCCCTTGGACCCGAACGCTGAAATTTTGGCGGTATTGGTCGTGGCCATTTTTCGGAATGCTCATACGAACGAGCGCGAGCTGCTGGAGGCAGTCAAATCTCGCCGGCGAAAGGGTACGGACCCGGCCAATCGTGCATGTCGCTGAATGACCGAAATGGTGCCGCAAGCGGATTGGCGAGTTCTTGCGCAGAAAAGGCCGACGTTCCGATAGCAAGGCGTCATGGCTGAAGCCGGCCCGAGGATGAGAGTCGCAAAAAGGTGATGCGAACGGCGAGGTAGTAGGAAAGACCAGGGCGCGAACTCATCAACGCTGTGAGTACGCGCCCTGGTTTAGTCCCTGACCCAACAAGCGGTCAGTAATCCCAGAAGACCGGCACCCAACGGAAGACATCGCCGTCCACCGCCACATGGCCCACGGACGGGAACGGCATATGAGTAGCCACCAGCAGCTCTCCGGTCTCCGCCAGCTCCCGCAAAAGTCGGGCCCGAACGCGAGCTGCCTCCTCGGGGTCGTGCTCGAAGCCGTTGTACCAGTCGGGGTGTTCGAATCCGACCGCGAACACGGCGTCGCCAGCAAACATCAGTCGGTCTTTGCCGGACGCGACGCGGACTATGCTGTGCCCGGGAGTGTGGCCGCCGGTTCGAGAGACGACCACGCCCGGCGCCACTTCGTATTCCTCATCGAACAGGTGCAGCTTGCTCTCGTACTCTTTCCTGAACCGCTTGGCGGTTGCCCGAAGCGCATCCGGGAACCCGGGCGGCATCGAGACGCGGGAGAAATCGGGCGACTCCCAGAACTTGACCTCGGCGGTCGCCACGTGGATCCGCAGGTCCGGACGCAGCCGCCCCTTCACCCCATCGACGAGCAGCCCGCCAACATGGTCCATGTGCATGTGGGTAAGCACTACGTCGGTCACGGATCCAAGATCGATGCCGGCGGCCTCCAGTCGCTTGATCAACTGCCCGGCCCGCGGCAAGTTCAACTCCGGGTCCAAGCCTAGCCCAGCATCGATGAGTATGGTCTGCCCGCCGCTGCGCACCACGACCGCGTTCAGCGCCCAGTCGAAAGCGTCCGGCGGCAGGAACATCTCCTTCAGCCAGGCCGCATGCACGGTGGGGTCGGCTTTGTATCCCAACATGTTGGTTGGAAGCGGCAGCACTCCATCGCTGACCACCAGCACTTCGATCTCGCCCACTCGCACCGCATAGCGAGACGGGACCAACTCTTCAGGCCCCGTGTGAGGTTTTGTCTAGCATCATGTTTGTCTCCTGCTGACCGCCGCTTACACGCGGCATCGACGACGTACATCGAGGCGTGTTTTCGGTCGATTGTGTCGAGGGAGAGGGCGAGCCACACCACGGGATAGGTTGCGGGCACCGAAATAAACGACCGACGTCTCCTGAACGGCATCTTTTGCCGGCGAGTGGCGACCCGCTAAGACGAGCTCGCTACTTGCTGTCAGCGTCCCTTCTCCTGACTGATTGAGCCTTCACTTGGGAGGTCTAACAGGCCTTATCCGCAACGCAGGGTCGGCCACAGCTCATGGATTTCCATGAGGTGCGGCCGAGGGCATAGCCGGTTAAGCTGGCAAGCCAAATCGCCACCCAGATCCAAGGATGAGTGCTACACAAGGCGCTGACGGTCTCCGGCTTTCTTTGTCCGCGAGGAGAAGACAATGACGACAGCGTTTAAGTCCATTGGCGCAATCGACTCCGAAGCGTTGCGAGCCGCTCGGATCGTCGAAGGCGTGGTCGGCAACGCGTGGGCGGCAGATGCCTGGGGCAAGTTCACCTACGTGACGCCCAGCGCGCTGACGCTTCTCGGCACAACACTGGAGGAACTCAATTCGCCCTCTTCCGAAGCCGTTCCATCGCCGCCCGTGTAGGACAATCCTTGCGGGGGCCAAGGTGACAGTCAAAACCGAACCGACCCACACTCCACCCACTTGCCCCCTTGGCTCCCAAACTCCGCTGCGCAGCGGTTTTGACTTGTGCCCGTCTCGTGCCTCTGACTCTGCGGCTATGCCCGGGTAGAGCGCTGGGAAGAGCGCGTCAAGATGATGCAAAGGTGGGCCAATTATCTGGATGAACTGGAGAGCAAAACGCGCGGGTGATATCAATTAGCGGACACGGCAAGTCTGCTGCCCATGTACCATCACGAGGGTCTACTTTGAACCCAACGGCAACGGTTCACCAAACGCCGAGGCGAACCTCCAATCTGAAAATCGTGCTGACCGGTCGAAAACGCCGAAGCTGGCCTTCCAATGTGACGGGCCCGGAGGACATATTCACATCTCTGATTTCATTGTCTTTTTCGTGGGCCAAAATTGGAAATCTTCCCCTATCGCTCCCTATGGTTCCGCGCCTAAGCAAAGGACGCTTCATGAGACGAGCTTCGTGCAGGTCCTTGGATGTGGGCTTTGCTTGGTATGATTTCGCGGTTGGTAGCAATCAGCCGCCGCTGTCCAACTCCGTTCCGGTTCTCAGGCACTCAAGATAGGCGCGATAGGCGAAGCTGCGGTCGCGCTTCTTGCCTGTGGTTTCCACGAGAATATTGGCTTCGGTCAGCGCCTCGATCGCACGGATCGCGGTCGGCTTGCTTGCGCCGGTCAACTTTGTGACCGAGGCAACGCTCACGATTGGATGACGCGGCAATTGCTCGAACAATCTCACTGCCGAGACGGAGGCCGAGTGGGCTTCGAGCAATCGCACCCGGTCCGCAGACACGAGATTGAACAGGTCCCGCGCCGAGGCGACGGCTTCATCGGAAATCGTGGCGACCCCATCGAGAAAGAAGTCGATCCAGCCCTCCCAGTTCCCTTCCAGCCGGACCAGATTGAGGCGCCGGTAGTACTCTTCCCGGTGGCGTTTGAAAAACAGGCTAAGATAGAGGAGCGGCGCCTTCAGCAAGCCCCAGTGCTCCAAGAGCAGCGCGATCAGAAGCCGCCCGATTCGCCCGTTGCCGTCAAGATAGGGATGAATGGTCTCGAACTGCACGTGGAGAAGACCCGCCCGCACCAGCTTCGGTAGTGGATCGTCGGCGTGAATGTATTTCTCAAATTCGCTGAGAAGCTGGGGAAGCTTATCCGGTGGCGGCGGGACGTAGGCCGCATTGCCTGGCCGGCTTCCCCCGATCCAGTTCTGGCTGCGGCGTACGTCTCCAGGCTGCTTGTTCGAACCGCGCACGCCGCGCATCAACCGCTTGTGCGCCTCGTTCAGGAGCCGCATGGAAATTGGTAGCCCCTGTTTCGACGCAAGCTGGTCGCGGGTATAGGCGAGCGCGTCGAGGTAGTTCGTGACCTCTTCCACGTCGGCATTGGGTGCCTGCCCCTCTTCGGCCTCGAAAGCGAGAAGGTCCACGAGTGATGCCTGCGTGCCCTCGATCTGCGACGAGATCACGGCCTCCTTGCGCACGAAGGCATAGATGAACCAATCGAGGGAAGGCACCATATCGCCCGCGAGATCGAGCCGAACGAGCGCTTGCTCGGCTTCTCGGAGACGATGTTCGAGCTTGCCTTCAACAAAGAGTGCCGGACGCGCAGGCGGCAGATTGAACGGGATGAACGCATCGACGTGCTCTGCGCCTGCGGTTACGCTCTCGTATCGGCCCGTTGTTCGCTTCGGCATCATTGACGCCCAATTGGGAACAGCTTCGTTCGGATCGAGGTGAGCAAGGAACGACAACGTTCCTCGGCGACCTCTCTGGGAACGAAGTCTTTACTAGCGCTGAGCGCTAGTCAAGAAATCGTTCTTAGCGCGGTGCCTTAATAGATTGTCGCCGACGACCCGCGGCGGTTTTCGGTCCCTGACGTGGCTCCGCGCCAAAGCTGCCAACCGCGCCCAGTGGCTGAACCAGCTCCTTGTCGACCTTGGCGAACCGCTTCGTAACCTATTGACGGATAACGATTATGTTAGTCGCCGAGGGTCGTCGTTTTCTGCGGGAAATCAACACGTTAGCGGGTGGTTCGCCAACCCATTTCCTTCGTATTCTCTCGTATGGTCTGGCGAACCTAAGGACGATGAACGAGACTAACTATTGGCTTCGAGATATCGGCGACGTAACCGCATGTCGGCCTCCTAGTAAATGACCCCCATGGAGCCGAGAGCCGACTTTCCGTTTCCCCAAACTCGACCCGGAAAAGCAGCCTTTCCTGGAGGTTAATGCTTCAAAATCTGGCTGAGGAACAGCTTGGTTCGATCATGGCGCGGGTTGCCGAAGAACGCGTCGGGCGTGCCCTCCTCGACGATCTGGCCGGCGTCCATGAAGATGACGCGGTCGGCCACCGCCCGGGCAAAGCCCATCTCATGCGTCACGCACACCATGGTCATGCCGTCGCGGGCCAGTACCGTCATCGTCTCCAGCACCTCTGAGACCATTTCAGGGTCGAGGGCGGATGTCGGTTCGTCGAACAGCATGACATCGGGCTTCATGCACAGGCTGCGGGCGATCGCGACGCGCTGCTGCTGGCCGCCCGAAAGCTGGACCGGGAACTTGTTCGCCTGCTCGGGAATGCGGACCCGCTCCAGGAACTGCAGGGCCGTCTGACGCGCCTCCGCGGCCGGAACGCCTTTGACCCACATCGGTCCCGCCATGCAGTTCATCAGCACCGTCATGTGCGGGAACAGGTTGAAGTGCTGGAACACCATGCCGACATTGGAGCGCACGGCGGCGACGTTGCTCATCCTGCCATGCAGGGCAACGCCGTTGACGACGATCTCGCCCTCCTGATGCGCTTCGAGGCGGTTGAAGCAGCGGATCAGCGTCGACTTGCCCGAGCCGGACGGCCCGCAGATAACGATGCGTTCGCCCTTGTGGACGGTCAGGTTGATGTCCTTCAGCGCATGGAACTGGGCGTACCATTTGGAGACGGCCCTGGCTTCAATGATAACCTCAGAACTCATCGCACCTTGCTCCTGGCATAGTGCCGTTCGATGCGGGACTGGATCAGCTCGAGGCAGATCGACAGCACCCAGTAGATCATGGCAGCCGAGATCAGCATCTCCATGTGCTGGAAGGTCTTCTGGCCGAGGGTGCGCGCCAGGAACATCAGTTCCCAGACGCCGATGACGGAGACCAGCGAGGAATCCTTCAGCATCGAGATGAACTGGTTGCCGGTCGGCGGAATGATGACCGGCAATGCCTGCGGCAGGATGATGCGGCGCATGGTCAGGGCGAAGCCGAAGCCCATCGAGCGCGAGGCCTCCCACTGACCGCGATCGATACTCTGGATGCCGGAGCGGAAGATCTCGGTCATATAGGCGCCGTAGCATAGCGACAGCGCCAGGATGCCGGCGGGCACCGCGTTGATGACGAAGCCGAGCTGCGGCAGCCCGAGATAGATCAGGTAGACCTGCATCAACAGCGGCAGGCCGCGGAAGAAGGAGGTGTAGAAGCTGGCGATGGCATAGGCGAAGCCATTGTTGGAGAGCTTGGCGACCGCGCCCGCCACCGCGATGACCGAGGCGATGACGATGGAAATCGCAGAGACGTAGAGCGTGGTGACGACGCCCTGGCTGATCAGGAACGGCAGCTTCTCGCGGATGAATGGCAGGCTGAGGTGGAACGTCTCGAAGAAGGCGATGAAGAGCAGCAGCAGCTCCAGCCAGACGATGCCGATCTGCAGCTTGAGCGGCGCGAAGCCGATCAGCACGACGTTGAGCGTGAAGATCACCGCAATGGCGAAGCCGATGGCGAAGCGCCCGTAGAGTCCGCTCGTCGACGGCTCGCCGATCACCGGACGCATGAGCTCGGCGAAGCCGGTGCCGGTCATGTTGAACGCCATGAAGACCAGCAGGACGATGCCGAACATCGTCGCCACGAACCAGGGCTTGTGCACGAGGACTTCAGCCTCGACGGTATCCGGATAGAGCATCTTTGAGCACCGGCGGTTCGGCGGCCTGCCGGTGGCGGGCCGCCTTTGGAAAGATCAGTTCGTCTTCGAGTAATCCTGCCCGTACCATTTTTCCGAGAGCTTGCTCAGCGTTCCGTCCGCCTTCATCGCCTTCACGGCGTCGGCGATCTTGGCCGACAGTTCCGGATCGCCATGCTCGATGGCGATCGCCAGCGGTTCGTAGAACACTGGATCGCCGACCTGCTTGATCGGATAGCCGGCCTTGACCGCATCGAGGATCGACGGCAGCGACGACACCACGGCGTCCAGGCGCACGCCGTCGCCGAGGCGAAGGTCGTCGAAGGCGGTGGTCGAGTTCTCGTAAGAGTGGACTTCCTTCGGACTGAGCTTGTACTCGAAGGCCGGCGCGCCGGCAGCGTCGAGCGTCAGATCCTTCTTGGCATAAGCTTCGAAGGTGGAGGTGCTGGTGGCGCCGACCACCTTTCCGTCGAGGTCGGCGAGCGACTTGGCCTTGCTGTCCTTGTGCACCGCGACCGCCGCCGGCGTGTAGTAGTACACCGCCGGGAAATCGAAAATCTCGGCGCGCTTCTTGGTGGGCGTCATCGAGCCGACATGCATGTCCCAGCGGCCCGCCCAGTTGCCGGCGGTGATGATGTCCCAGCCCGGCGTGACGAACTCGACCTTGACGCCGAGATACTTGCCGATCGCCTTGGCGACGTCGACGTCGAAGCCGTCGAGCTCATTGCTGGCGTTCATGAAGGATTGCGGCGCCCAGTTGGCGTCGGTCGCAACCTTGAGCGTGCCGGCGGAAGTCACGCGGTCGAGCACCGCGCCGGCATGCGCCGGATAGGCGCCAAGTGCAAGCGCGAGTGCCGCCATCGTCAGCTGTCGTCTGTTCCAGAATGTCATTGTCATGTGTTCCCTTGTTGTTTGTTCAGTCCCATGCGCTCATGGCCATTCAGCCGGTCATGATCTCTCAATCCCTTGCCGACAGGTCGGCGTCCTCCGGACGGCTCGCGGATTTAGCGACGCCCGGGCCGGTCCGGTCTTCCGCTGCCGCGGAGGATGTTTGCCGCCGTCATTCCCTCGCTCACGGGGAAAGCTCTGGCCTGTTGCCGGCGAGGTGCCGCCCGGCGCCACGGGCAAGCCGGTCGCTCTCGCTTCGCAAAGAGTGCTACCCATGCGCGAAGGCTCCTCTGACGCGACCGGCGCCCAGCAGGAAGCCGGCCATCGTTTCAGCGACAAGCGCCGGCGCCTCGATCAGGATCGAGTGGCGAAGCCCGGGCAGGATGGCGAGCTCGGAACCCTGCACCTGTTCGTGCATCAGCCGAGCCATCCGCGGGCTGGAGCCCTGGTCGTCCTCGCCGGTCACGATCAGCGTCGGACAGGTGATGCGATCGAGGATGCCGCCGAAATCGGTTTCGGCGAGAACCCGGTAGGCGGCGGCGTAGCAGTCGCGGTCGTTCTCGGCGTCGCGCCGCCGCAGCTCCGCGATGATCCCGGGATTGTTGTCCTGAAAATCCTCCGTCAGCCAGCGCGACAGCGAGGCGGCGTGATGCGCCGAGGCATCGCTCGCCATCAGCACCGCCAGCCGGCCGCGCACGGCGTTTCGCTCCTCGGGCGTGCGGCCGGCGACCGTCGACAGCAGCACCAGTTTCCGCAGCCGCTCGGCATGCGTCAGCGCAAGGCGCTGTGCGATCAGACCGCCCAGGGAAAATCCGGCCAGATGGAAGGTAGAAAACCCCAGATGGTTGGCCAGCGCCAGCGTCTCGCCGACGAAATCGTCGATCTCGTAGCGGCCCTTGACCCGGCTGGAAC
The DNA here is from genome assembly GCA_004963905.1 of Mesorhizobium sp. GTDB lineage: Bacteria > Pseudomonadota > Alphaproteobacteria > Rhizobiales > Rhizobiaceae > Mesorhizobium. Next base: position 73,633 of record SUGL01000005.1, on the reverse strand, counting down.
GGCCATGGCCGCGCAGGTCGAAGGTCAGAATAGCGAAGCGCTCCTTCAGCCGCCCGGCCACGCCGTTCCAGGCTTCGAGATAGGAGCCGACACCATGGATGCAGACGAGCGGCTCCCCGCCTTCGCCCTCCAGGTGCCAGTTGAGCAGCACGCCTTCGACATCGAGCTGGCCGGAGCGCGCCATCCTCACGCCCTCGCCGCCTGGCGCGCCCTGTCGCGCTCGCGCGCTGCAAAGACCGGCATCACCTCGTCGACCCAGAGTTTGATCGTCTTCTTCTGCAGCTCGAACGGCAGGTTGAAGGTCAGGCCGAGGCAGTACTGGTCGACGCCGGCGGCCTCATAGTCGAGCAGCTTCTCGATCACCTCGTCCGGCGTGCCGAACATCAGGTTGCGGCGGATGTTTTCGGGATTGTAGTTCTCCTTGCCCTTGACGCTCTCATAGGGCACCGCTTCCGGAAAACCGTTTCGCACCGTGCCGATATTCTGGAACAGGTTCTCAAAGGCGCGGCCGTAATCGATGGCATGGCCGACCGCGACCTCCCAGTCTTGCTCCCGCTCGTAGACGCAGGTTCGCCGCTGCATCATCAGGCGCGGCCGCGGCACTTCCGGGTGATCGGCGACGGCCTTGCGGAATTTCTCGCCAAGGACCGCCACTTCGGCCGGCGGCGCCGACAGGGGCGTCGACAGGATCGAGGCGCCGATGCCGACCGCCCAGTCGAACGTGCCCGGGTCGCGCGCGGCGACCCAGATCGGCGGATGCGGTCTCTGCAGCGGCTTCGGCACGCCGGCGGCGAAAGGAAACCTCCAGTAGTGCCCGTCATGGGCATAATCCTCGGCCCACAGTTGCTTCACGGCCGGCACCAGTTCCTTCAGATAAGCGACGCCTTCCTGCTGCGGCATGCCGCCGGCCATTCTGTCGAACTCGTACTGGTAGGAGCCGCGCGCGATGCCGAATTCCAGTCGCCCGCCGGTCAGGTGGTCGCAAAGCGCCGCCTCCCCCGCCAGCCGGATCGGACTCCAGTAGGGCGCGACCAGCGTCGAGGTGCCGAGCCTTATCTGCTCGGTGTGCTGCGCTAGCCAGGTCAGCGTCATCAGCGGGTTGGGCGAGATCGTGCATTCGATCGTGTGGTGCTCCGCCGTCCACAGCGTCTCGAAGCCGCCTTCGTCGGCCATACGCGCAAGCTCGAGCAGATTGCTCTTCACCCTTGCCATCGGAATGTCGGGCGAGAAGCGTTCCATGGTCAGCGATACGGCGAATTTCATGTCGGTCTCCCGGTCGGTGTGTCGGGTCTTGGTCAGCGAAGGCGAATGACGAACGGGTCCTGCATGGCGCCCGAATAGTCGATGACGACGTTCTTCAGGCGCGAGAACTCCTCCATGGCGTCGAAGCCGCCACGTCGCCCGTAGCCGCTCTCCTTGAAGCCGCCGTTGGCGGACATGAAGGATGACGCACGATAGGTGTTGATCCAGACCGTGCCGGCCTCGACATTCCTGGCGAAACGCAGCGCGCGGTTGATGTCGCGTGTCCAGATGCCGGAGGCGAGCCCATAGCGCGTGTCGTTGGCGAGCCGGATCATCTCGTCTTCCGACGAGAACGGGATGACGCCGACGACGGGTCCGAACAGCTCCTCCTGCATGAACTCCATGCCGTTTTCAGCATCGGTCATCACCGTCGGCTCAAAGTACCAGCCGCCGGCGAGCTCGTCCGACTGCGGACGCTTGCCGCCGGCCGCGACCCTGGCGCCCTGGCGCACGCCCGAGGCGACATAGGTTTCCACCTTGGCAAGCTGCGCCGACAGCGCCAGCGGACCGATATCGGTCTCGTCCAGCATCGGCAGGCCGACCCGCACCCGCTTGGTGCGCTCGACCAGCGCCTCGACGAAGCGGTCATAGGCGCTCGCCTCGACGAAGCAGCGCGAGCCAGCGACGCAGGTTTGGCCCGCGGCCGCGAAGACACCGGACACCACGCCGTTCACGGCGTGCTCGATGTCGACGTCGCCGAACACGACATGCGGTGACTTGCCGCCAAGCTCCATCGAGCACGGGATGAGGTTCTGCGCGGCATTGGCGGCGATCCGCCGCCCGGTTCCCGTCGAGCCGGTGAAGACGAGTTTGGCGATGCCTGGATGGCGGGTCAGTGCGTTGCCCGCGACTGCTCCCGTGCCGGTCACCACATTGACGACGCCCGCCGGGAATCCCGCTTCCATGATCAGCTCGGCTAGAGCGAGGGTCGAGGCCGATGCATGCTCGGACGGCTTGACGACCACCGTGTTGCCGAGCGCGAGGCACGGCGCCAGCGTGCCTGTGAGCAGCATCAGCGGCGAATTCCACGGCGTGATCATGCCGACGACGCCGATCGGCTCGCGCAGGTTGAAATTGAGCATCTCGAGCTTGTTCACGGGAATGGTGTCGCCGAGCAGCTTGTCGGCCATGCCGGCGAAGTAGGTGTAGCTGTCAGGCATGGCGCGCATCTGCGCCTGCATTTCCTTGAGCAGCTTGCCGTTGTCGCGCGTCTCGATCAGCGCCAGCTCGTCAGCGTGCTCCAGCACCAGCTCCGCCAGCCGGCGAACGAGCTGGCCGCGATCGGTCTGGGTCATGCGCCGCCAGTCCGGATTGATGAAAGCGGAACGCGCGGCCTCGACAGCCGCACTGACATCCTCGGCGCCGGCCTCGGCGAACTGGTACCAGGGCCTGCCGGTGGTCGGGTCGAAACTGTCGATGTATAGCCCGTTCCTCGGCGCCGCGAACCCACCGTTGATGAACAGGTCCTGGCGTGAGCCTTCGAGCGATGCGACCGTCGTTTTCATGCTGTCTGTCCTGTGTGGATCGTCATTCGGACGCGGCCTGCGTCCATGATTGCGACTGGCCGTCGATCATGGCGACGCGACCGCCGTCGCCGGTGTCCATGTAGATGCCGAAGCGCTTGTCCTGCCGCTCGCGCGCATAGCGACGCAGCATGGCGCGCAACTCGTGCGTGGCGATCCGCTCGTAAGGCAGCGCGTCGACGGCAAAGAAGGCATGGCCGTCCGGTAGCGTGGCTTGGGTGCCCTCGCGGCTAAGCTCGGCGCGGTAGATCAGGTAGCCGGGGTCGCTGTCGGCTACATCGAACACCGAATAGAGGAAGGTGTTTTCGGGGACGAGGCTCAGCGCCTCGCCGCCATCCAGCACCAGTCTGCTGTCTGCCTTGCGGCGCCGCGCCGTCGGCAGCACGAAGCCGCCCTTGCCGTCGCCGCGCAGGAGGATGCGGTTCCCCGCTTCGACCAGATAGCCGATGATCATGTCCTGCGAGGCCAGCCAGCCGGCCGGCAGCGGATCCTTCACGCTGGCATAGCGGCCGCGGCAGAACCCGAGCGGTGCCGACGGGCTGGTGCCGAAGGCCTGTACCTGGCCGATCAGGATGATGTGGTCGCCGGCCTCGACACGGTTGTGAACGGTGCAGTCGAACCAGGTCAGGCTGTCGGTGAGGACCGGCGCGCCGGTGTGGGCGCGGTCATGGTTCACCGATTGGAACTTGTCAGCCGCCTTCGAGGCGAACACCGACGAGACATCGACCTGCCCCTCATGCAGGAAGTTGACGGCGAAGGACTGCGTCTCGTTGAAGGCCGGGAAGCTTGCGGCCGATTTGCCGACGCAAACAAGAAGCAGCGGCGGATCGAGCGAGACGGAAGTGAAGGAATTGGCGGTCATGCCGCGCGGATTGCCGTCGGCGTCGCGCGTGGTGATGACGGTGACCCCGGTGACGAAGGTGCCGAAGGCACGACGCAAGGCGATCGGGTCGATCGTCCTTTGTGCCACCGCGTCCGCCATTGTCTTCCTCCACATCGTTGGATGGAAGCTAGGCAGGAGCCGACGCCTGTTCTTCCTCCGATCTGTAGGAAAGAGTTCGCGACAGGCTGCTGCCAACCCGAGCAAGCACGAGCGCGACGCACCCTTGCCTGGCACCGGATGCGATATCCAGCAGTGCGCAAGGGATGGAGTGGTTTTAGCGGCCAGCCGGCTCGCGGCTGTCGATGATGCCGCTGAGGCGGATCGCCAGTTCGACCGCGAAGCGCTGTTCGGGCGTGTCGAGCCGGATGCCGAACAATTCCTCCATGCGCGACAGGCGATAGCGCAAGGTGGTGACATGCAGCCCGATGGCGTCGGCGCAAGCCTGGCTGCGGCAGCCTTCGCGCAGATAGGCAAATAGCGTGTCCAGATAGGGCGTGCCGTGCTCGCGGTCATGCGCGATCAGCGCGCCGACGCTTTTGTCAACGAAGTTGCGCACGTCGGGCACGTCGGCGGCGGCGACCAGCATCGGCAGCGGGCCAAAATCCTGGCCGACGAAAACGCCGGTGCGTCCGAAAGACCTGCCGATGCGGATCATGCGGCGGCAACGTTCCCACGCGGTCGGATAGTCGGCCAGCGAGGCGCAGACCTCGGAACCGAGAACAGCCGGCTCGCGCTCGAAATAGCGGCGGAGCTCCCCGGCGATTTTGTTCGGCAGTTTCCCGAGACGGATATCCTGCCCGGCATCGTCCTCAACGAGACAGACCAGGCCGCCTTCGACGGCGATAACGGTGCCCGCTACGCCCGCCTGTTCCAGAAGCCGAACAAGTGCATGATGGGGATCGGCAAGACCGCCGCTGCCGTCCTTGGCCTCGTCGGCGTAGTCGACGACGATCAGTCTTTGGGGCGCGGTCAGGTTGACCCCCAACCGGCGGGCTCGATTGACGATATCGGCCTCATCGCGCCAGCGGCGCTCGACGACTTCCAAGAAGAGCTCGGTCAGCGATCTGGTCTCGAAGCGGAAGCGGACGAAGCTGCGCATCATCTGCACGCTGAGCGCGAATTTGGCGCTGTCGAGCAGCATCTGGTCGAGCTGGCCGGACTGCTGCGGCGTCGGAAAAATCATAAGCGCGCCAACCATTTCGTCGTCGATGGTCAGCGGCTCGATACGTACCGAAAGTTTCAGCTGATGCTTGCCATCGTCGACGAACAGCGTCTCGTTCTGGCGCGCCTCCGAGGCGCCGCGCGCGACCTTGACGATCTGCCGGTTGAGCGGACCGGCCACGGCCTGTTGCCAGGTTGCGGCATCGAAATGCGCTTCGCTCGGCGAGCGGCCGGCCACGACCAGGTTGGCGTGGAAATCGATGACTACAACCGGATTGGGCAACAGCTCGCCGACCTTGTCGGCGAGCGATACCACCGACCCTTCCGACAGGGCCTGCTGCAGAAGCGAGGTGTGCGCCAGCAACGCGCGCTGCAGGCGCTCCCCTGCCTGCTTCTCCTGGCGCAGGCGGTGCTGCTTCTCAACCGCGATCTCGCCCAGATGCACGATCATGCCTATGAAAGCGATGTCCTCGGCGCTCACCTCGGTGATCTCGCGCGAGACCACGGTCAGCACCATCGGCCGGCCGTCTTCGTCGACGCAGTTCATCGGCATGACGAGCACACTGCGGTAGTCGCGCTCGAACGCTTCGCGGCGATAGCCCGGAAACTCCTCGGACACCCGCGCGTCCCTGATATAAACAGGCTCGTTGCGGTTGAGCGCGACGATCGAAGGACTGGTCGCAAGTTCCCAGCGGTCCGGTAAGGTGCGCTGGATGAGCGTCGGGTCATGGCGCACGATGACATAGGCGTGGCCATGCGGCGCATCGATGCTCATGATCGAGCCAAGCGTCCATTTGGCATGGCGGCAGGCGGCCAGCACGAGATCGCGCAGGACGGACTGGAGATCGCCACCCGAATTGATGAGGCTGGCGGCGTCCCGCAAAGAGAGAATTTGCGACTCGTGGTCCACGCCCGGTCTTCCGCCTCGCGAAGGGCCAAATTAAGCCCTCGCGGATATACGAACGCTACACCGCTTCCAAGCGGGGTGCACGCCGATTCTTCCTACGAACCAGAGGAATACCTGTTCCCCGGGCCTTACTAGGCTGGGCCTCCACCAACAGGGCTCAAAATCATGGAATTGCGAAAAGTCTGCACCTTCATCGAGGAAGTGCATGTCGAAGGCGGCAAGGCGGGCGCCAGGCCGGTCACGTCGATCGTCGTTGCCGGTGTGCTGCGCAATCCATGGGCGGGGCGTGGCTTCGTCGAGAACTTGCGACCCGAGATCGTGGCCATCGCGCCCCGGCTAGGCCATGAGCTGACGCGCCGCCTGCTCGAGCTCATGCCCGCGGAGCGCATCGAGAGCTACGGCAAGGCCGCCGCCGTCGGTGTCGCGGGCGAGATCGAGCACGCTTCGGCCATGATCCACACGCTGCGCTTCGGCAACGTGTTTCGCGATGCCGTCGGCGGCACGACCTATCTCGAATTCTGCAACACCCGCAACGCGCCGGGCGCGCTGCTGTCGTTGCCGATGATGCACAAGAGCGAGAACGGCCGCCGCTCGCATTTCATCACCGCCAACTTCCAGATCGCCGACGGCCCGGCCGCCGACGAGATCGTCGTGGCCATCGGCGCGGCGGATGGCGGCCGCCTCCACCCGCGGATCGCGGACCGTTTTCAGGACATGAAGGAGATGGAACAGGAAGCCGCCATGTAATGGCTTGCGCAGCATCTTTGTGGCGCCGTTGATGATGTCCGGTTTCGAGAACTGGCGCATCGGGCCTCAACGGCCAACATCGGGCGCGAAGCTAGCCACAGCCCATGAAGCCGGGCGAGACCGTGGCAGTCGAAATGGTGCTTGATGCGTGCGGCTACCGCTTCGCGCCGGGCCACCGTCTGCGCCTACCATTCTCCAGTGCTTATTGGCCGCGCTGCAACTGGAACTACCCCTGCTTAGTGGGCATCGCAGGATCGAAGTGCCGCAACCGACCGATCCCGACCCGCTGCCCCGCTATGACGTCTTGACGGAAGGAATGTCTGCCCGTTCGGTCGAACGTGACCTTCAGCAAGGTGTCACTCATTACCGCGTGCACGAGGATACGGGTCTCAGTCGCCATCCGGACAACGGCTTGTGCACGCGCGATATCCGGCGAGAGGATTGGTCTATAGCCCCCGACGATCCCCTGTCGTTGGCGGCCGAGATTCGCTGGACGTGCGCTGCCCAACCGGCAGACTGGCACACGGAAAGCCATTGCACCACCCGTCTCTCCTGCACGGCGACCGAATGGGTGATTTTGGAGCGTATAGAAGCACTGGCTGACGGTCATAAGGTATTCGAACGCGAGCGCAACGCTCGTATTCCGCGTGACAACATGTAGGGCTCTATCCTACGGCAACATAACAGCGCGTCCACAGTGGCGTCCAAGACACCGCTCGAAGCTACTCGCGGCCAACGAAAACGAAATGCGGAGGAGCTAAAATTCCTGACGGCGACATCGGAGGGCGAACTCTCTCTGCCCAGGCGACGGCTAACGTGGCGGCGGGACAAGCCGAACTCGCCAATATCTGTGCGACCCTGACACTGCAGGCTGCGTCGCCATGGCTCGGAGAGCCGAATCATTCAACCTGCATAAGCGCTGGCTGCTCGCAGATTGAGCTCAGACAGAGCTCGGCTCGTCTTCCTGCCAGAGCTTCGACAGCAGGCGGCGCAATTCGGCCTGCTCTCGAACGCTCAATCGGCCGAACATAGCGCGCTCATGCTCAGCAAGCAGCTTCAGCCATTGGCCGCCCTAACTTACAGACCGGGAGAAGGACTGGTTTTCAATTCAAGCGGCGTCTCTGCCTAGAATGAGGATCAAGCCGGGCGATCGCCGCTAACAACTTCTGGATGATAGTGCCGTCGGTTCTCGTCAGCCAAGCTCGGTAAGTCGCAATATCACGCAATCGTGCTGACGTTCTCCGGTGGCGAGAAACAGCCGCAGATTCAGATCGTCATGGGCCAGGGCTGCGGTTTCGAAGCGGATCACGGTGCGAAAATAGACTTGCGTCGAATCCACCTTTTCACCCCGTAGGAGCGCAGCCATTACTTCGGGCGGGCCGTGACGGAGGCCCTGGCTATCCACCCGGATCAAGGCGCCGTCCTCGGCCTCGATCACGTAGCGGGCATGGATGCGGGTCCGCCCATCGGCGCGGATGCGCTGTTCATCCGTCCCGCCTTGCGGAAGGGCTGACCCAATTGGTGCAGTGTCAGTCCCATCACCAGTCCGGCAATGCCGCCGCCGGCGATTAGAATGGTCATGAGGTGTCTCCCGGCATCATCCAGCGAACCTTGCCATCCGGTGCCGTAAACTCGGCCCCGAAGCGGATGGGATCGTCGAGTTTGGCCAGCGGCCCGTGATACATGGCTATCCCTTCGCGGCATTCCGGCCGGTAAACCGGGACAGAAGGGTTTTGTCCCAGAAGGTTCTGCGCACGCCGAGCGTGGGACGCGAGGTGGCTTTCCGGTCCAAAGATCCTCGTCTGGCCGCCGGCGTGGTTGTATTCCGGCCAAGCGGGGGTGCCTTCGCGGACAAAGGAAATCAGCGCACCAGCCATCTCGCTGCAAAGCCTGGAGCGAATCTCCGCGTTTTGCGGTGTGGTCGGGCCGATCAACTCCGCAGCTGCGGTGCTATGGGGCCGTGCGAAGAAGAACGGCAGGTCAGCCGCGTGCATGGCGCGCAAGGTGGCGTTGACCTCATAGTCCAGGCGATACATCCAGACCTTCGATCCGCGGGCGGCGGCCGCTTCGGCGAACCAGGTGGTGGGCAGGGCAAAACCAACATCTGAGACGAGATGCATTCCCTGGACCCCGTTGGTCTCGTGCGGAAAGAATTCGGCATATGCGGCGACAGCCTCGGCTTGGGTTTTGGCCGAAAGAAAGCCAAACCGCGCCGCCGTCCAGGCTGGATCGGCCTTGTCCAGGTCGGGAAGCGCCATCAGCCACACGCCGGCCTCGTAATTGGTGTAGCCGATCATCAGGTCGATGCCGTCCATGGCGCCCTCTGCCAATGCCTGCATAGGCGGCACGGACCACAGATCGCCGTCGAGGCCAGGATAAAACTGGCCGTCCAGGCCGAACAGTTCGTCCTCATAATCAATGCTGGCCGCCCGTCGCACCAGATCCAATGTGCGGATGCCAGGACGACTCCCGATGCGCGAAGGGAAAGCCGCCGCGTCGGTGAGGTTTTACGTCACCGTTCAGCGCCATCTTCACCATCCGCTCCTCGATGTCGTCGCACGGCACATTCTGTTACCCAGCCCTTCGAGCCGACGATCCCCGTCGATCCAACGGCGGATCAGCTGATTGCAGCTATCGGCTCAGCGTAGGTGTGAGACTCGCACAGCCCGCTGGAGGTTCCCACGAGAACGACCACGGCATCGGCCGACATCGCGCCCTCGGCGACCAGCTTCCTTGCACCGGCCAGCGCAGCTGCGCTCGACAGTTCGAGATAAAGGCCGCAACGCGCCAACCTGTCTTGATCCTCGCGAACCTCATTGTCGCCCGTAACGACCGCCCTCCCCCCGCAGGCCGCGATCGCGTCTATCGCCTGGTAGGTTACGGTGGAGCCGCCGATCGAGACGAGCGCCGTGCGGCCCGCAAACGAGCCGCGATAATCTTCTCCGGCGAGCACCTTCGACAACCGGCCGAACGGCTCGACGGCATGGACCCGCGGCGGATCGACGAGAAAACCCGCCCGCCGCAAATCGCAATAACCTCGTGCAATTGCCCAAAGCAGATCGGCCCTGGCGGTTGGAACCACGATGTCGGTGCAACGCGCCCCAAGATCGCGAAAGATCTCGAGCGCGATCGACCTCAAGCCGTCCACCCCGAACGGATTGCTGCCGACCGCCGGCAAAACGAAGTTTGTGGCCGGGTACCATTGTCCCGTCTTCACGCGAGCGGCCATCGCGTGCCAGCGAAGCTCCGGCGTTTCGGCCGACATCAGCGTTGCCCCGTGCACTTCGATCGCGCGGCGCCAGTTGGGGTTCATGTCCGGCGTCGTGACGATGACGCAAGCCAATCCGACATGAGCCGCATAGGCGGCAAGCGAGGCGCCGGCGTTGCCGCTCGAGGCCGCCGCCACCGTAGTCGCGCCTGCGTCCAGGGCTCTTTGGACGACAAACCTGCTCATGCGATCCTTGTGCGATCCCGTCGGGTTGGCGCCTTCGTTCTTCACGAAAAGATCGCGCACACCGATTTCCGCGGCCAGTTCCTCCATGTGCACAAGGGGCGTGCCGCCTTCTCCGAGCGTGGGATGGTCAGGATAGATTTGCCAGTCCGCGAGGCGCTCCAGCGAGTCGGGCAATTCAGCGTATTCGATGGCGAGGCTGGCAGGCGCGCCACGACCCAGACAAGCCGGGCAGCCTTGATGGTAGTCTCCCAGCGCAAAGACCACCCCACAGCGCACGCAGCGCAGGCCTGCCGCCAGCGGATTGAGTGATCTTGACGGCCTAGGCATGGAGACCCTGGTGATGGCCAAGGCCGGGGCCGACGTCGGTCATCAGCTTGAAAAGACAGTCGCCGCGTTGCGTCAGCGACGGCACCCTGCGGCACGCCACGAGCCCGGACGATCCGAAATACAGCGTTTGCGGCTCGCGCGTCGGATCGTCGGGAAAATGGAGGCGGGCTGCGAGCTGCCCCTTGGCGACTTCGTCTCCAACCTTGGCGGCAGGTTCGAAGATCCCACTTTCGCACGCATAGACGAACGCTTCGTGGCCGCTGACCGTCATCAGACGCGTGCGCGGGGCAGGTTCGACGCAGGTTCCGCGCAGAACGCCGAGATCGCCAAGCACCCGGCGCAAGCCCGACAGGGCAAGCGCCAATCCGCTTGGCGACAGGGTCGCCCCTCCCCCCAATTCGGTCGTCAGCGCCAGCGCCCCGCGCGCTTCCGCCGCGGCCGCCAGCGTGGTGAGACCGCCGCCGCCGGTCCCGTCGCTGATAAAGCTTATCGGCGCGCCAAAAAGTTCCAGCAGCCCAAGCAGGCGTTGATGCTCCTCGGCGGTGCGTCCGGGACGCACCAGCGCGCTCGCGATATAGTCGAGCGAGCGTCCGCCCGAATGAAGATCGACGACAAGATCAGCCATCGGAATCAGAACCTCGCTGACATAGTGGGCGATCATCTGCGTCGGCGTTCCAAGCGCATTGCCCGGAAAGAGACGGTTGAGGTTGCCTTCGTCGAGAGGCGACACGCGGCGGCCGGCCTTCACCGCAGGATAGTTGAGCGCCGGGATGATGATGAGCCGCCCTGAAACCTCATGCGCCTGCGTTACGCGCGCCAGGCTCGAGAGCGCGACCTGGCCCTCATACTCGTCGCCGTGGTTTCCCGCGACCAGTAACGCAGTGGGACCCGAGCCGTTCTTGATGCACACCACAGGGACCGGGATCCAGCCATATGCCGAAAGATCGGTCGAATGCGGCAGTCGCAGGCAATCCGACTGCTTTCCCTGCGCGGCGAAGTCGATCGGCGTCCAGATGCGGCTTATTGCAGCCATGGCGGTGTCCTCGTTGATCACAGCACTTTCTCCAGAAAGCGGCGCGTGCGCTCTTGTCGTGGCGCCGTGAAGAAGATCTCAGGTGGAGAGATTTCGACCACCCTGCCCTCGTCCATCAGGACCACGTCGTCGGCTGCCGCTCGCGCAAAGCCGGTTTCATGCGTGACGCAAATCATGGTCATCCCGCTTCTCGCCAAGTCGATCATCACGTCCAAGACCTCCTTGACCATTTCGGGATCAAGCGAGGATGTCGGCTCGTCGAAAAGCATGACCCGCGGCTCGAGGCACAAGGCCCGCGCGATCGCCAATCGCTGCTGCTGGCCCCCCGAAAGCTGGGCCGGATATTTTTGCGCCTGCTCCGGTATCCTCACCCGCTCCAGATGATGCATCGCGATGTCGAGGGCCTCCGCCGCCGGCTTCTTTAGGACGCGCCTTAGCGACAAGGTGCAATTGCCAAGCACGGTCAGATGCGGGAAGAGGTTGAACTGCTGGAACACCATCCCGACTTCCGGGCGACCGTCCGCGGGGCGGCTCGAGGAACTCCCGGTCTCCCTGCCGCTGACACGGATGGTTCCACGCTGAAAGCTCTCGAGCCTGTTGATGCATCGCACGAGCGTCGACTTGCCCGAGCCGGACGGACCGCAAATCACGACGCGCCTGCCAGCCCGTACCGTAAGGCTGACATCCTTGAGCGCGTGAAAAGCGCCGAACCATTTGTTCAAACCGACGATCTCGATGGCGTTCGCCTCATCGCCGGCCGCAGCGTCGCTTCGACCCCAATTCGCGTCTGACAGACAAACGGCATGCGCCATTGGCTCACTTTCTCTTAATCAACGCTGCGAAGGCTTGGCGAGCTTGCGCTCCAGAAGTCGCACCAGCTTTGCTGCCACCAGCGCCAATGCCAGCAAGATCATTCCAGCGACGGCCAGCGGCTCGGCGTAGCGGTATGTCTCGGATGCGACGTCGAATGCGCGTCCGAGCATTTCCGGCACCGCGATGGTAGCCAGATAGGGCGTGGCCTTGAGGATGGAGATGAAGTAGTTGCCCGCCGGCGCAGCTATGTTGCGGATCATCTGCGGCGCCAGCACCAGCGCGATCGTGTCCGCGCGCGAGAGCCCCAGGGCCTTCGCGGCCTCCGACTGGCCCCTTGGAATTGCATCGATCCCTGCCTTGAACACCTCGGCGAGATAGCCGCTGAAGTAGATGCTGAGGCCAAGCACGCCAACGACCATCGCCGGCAGCACGATGCTGAAGTGGGGAAGGACGAAATAGAGGAAGTAGAGCCAGGCCAGCGCCGGCGTGGAGCGGATGAAGTCCACCACGAAGCGCATCGCGTATCCGGGCAACGTGCCTGACCTTCGCGCGATCTCGAAGACGAAGCCGAGAACGCAAGCCCCAAACGAGCTGAGCACTGTTGCCTCGACGGTCGTTCCGACAACGCTCGCAATCGTCGGGACGGTCGAAAGCGCGAAGGCGGGGTCAAAATTCACCGGACAGGCTCCTGGCCACGCCCGACCGCATCTGCAGCCAGCGGCCGAATATCGTGATCGGGTAGCAGACCACGAAATATGCAAGCAGGAGCGCGGTATAGATTCTTAAGGGACTGTATTCGACCTCGGCCAGCTCTTTGGCCTGGAATGTCATGTCCGACAAAGTGACCAACGAGACCAGGGCGGTGCCCTTGATCAGCTGAATGAGCTGGTTGACGAACGTCGGCGCCATGGCCCTCAACGCCTGCGGCAGCTCGATCAGCAGCAGGCTGTGGCGGCGCGCCAGGCCGAGCGCTGATGCGGCCTCCCGTTGCCCTTTGTCGAGCGCCTCCAGCCCGCCTCTCACCGCTTGGCTGCCGTATCCACCCGCATTGAGCCCCAGAACCAGCGCACCCACCGTCGTTGCCTGCAGATGAATGCCGAACCCCGGCAGCGCGTAATAAAAGACGAAAAGCAAAATGATCACGGCCGAGCTGCGCCAGAATTCTATCACCAAGGTGATGGCGAAACGCGCGAAGCCCGTCGTCAAATACTGCGCGACGCCAAACACCAGAGCAAACGGCACCGCAAACAAAAGGCCGAATGCCGTGACCGTGGCAGTGACCTTGAGCCCGCCAAGAATGCCAAGAAAGATGTCAAGGAATGTCACGTTCTTTGAAGTCCCAAGGGTGGCGCGGCTGCTTCACGCTCGATTCGTTGCTACGGATCTTGTCTCCGCGCCGCGCCAGAGAGATCAGTCGCCCTTGCAGAGCTGATCGCTTTTGAGGTCGGGCGCCGTCTCTTCTTCACTGAAGCCGTACTTCGCCATGATCTTGGCCACCGTACCGTCCGACTTTAGCGCCTGAAGCTGCGCATTGTACAAATCACGAAGGTCGCTGTCGTCCATGCGGAATGCGATCGCCGAGTAGCCGAAGCGATCCTGGCCGCCGGTCCCTTGAAAGGGCATGACGCGCTCCAGCCCGCTGATATTGTCATCGGAGAGAATACGGGCGACTGTCGGTGCCGAGAATGCCGCCACATCGATCCGGCCTGCCAGAAGCGCCGCCACGTTCGACTGGATGTCGGGAAACAGCTGCGTGCGGTCCTGTGGCACCCCGGCGGCGGAAGCGTTCTTGGCGGTGGTGCTGCCTCGCCCGACCCCGAACCTGATGTCCTCACGGGCCGCTATGTCGGCATAGCCGTGCACGTTCTTGGGGTTGCCCTTCATGACGAGCGCCGCATCGGCCAGCTTGAGGTCGGGGTCGCTGAACGCGACGAGCTTGCACCGTTCCGGCGAGATATAAAGACCGGCCGCGATCGCGTCGAAGCGGTTGGCGTTGAGCGCCGGTATCAAGGCACCGAATTCTGCTATCACCATGTCGACCTTTGTTACCCCCAACCGGGCGAAAGCGGCCCGGACGAGATCCGGGTGAAAGCCGGTCGGCTCACCATCCGCGCCGCGATAGCCCCACGGGGCGCCGTTCGAGATGCCGATGACGATCGTGCCCTCCCGCAGCACGCGTTCGCGGGTCGTCTCGCCACGACCGGCCGCAGTGGCCATCAGAACCGTAATGAAAGCCAGAACCGCCGTTCTGAAGAAGCGCGTTCTCCGCATCGGTGATCTCCTTGTGTGATTGTTAAAAGGTAGACCAAGTATAACAGGTATGTCAAACTTTTGTTAAGGTGATGTGCAGCGTTTGTGAAGCCCCTGCGCGCTATGGACATGAGCGGCGCAGTCATGTAGGTATTCCTAGTATACCAGAGGTTGAGCGGGTCAATGGTTGGACAAAGCGCAAATGCACTTCACGAAACGGTGCGTCAGGAAATCATGCGCAGGGTGAACACGGGAGAGTACGCAGCCGGGCAAGCCTTGCCCTCCGCTGCCGCTTTGGCCGACGAGTTTGGTGTAAGCTCAATCACGATAAAGCGCGCCCTGCGCGACCTGCAGCCGGCCGGCGTTCTGCGCTCGGTACCCGGGCTCGGCACCTTCGTTCGCGAGCAGCGGCGGTTCATCCGTGACCTCGACTACTCGTTGACTTCGCACGCGGACGCATTGCGCCTCGGGCTGAAACCCTCGATCCGGCTCCAGTCGCTCACCCAGGAGAAGATTGCCGATCCCGCTTTCGAGGTTCTCGAGCCCCCGACCGGTTTCATGCTGTGCGTGCGCAAGGTCATTTCGGCCGACGACATAGCGGTCATGTACGACACCTCCTATTTGCCGCGCTCGATCGATGACGAGGTCATCAATGAATTCGGGGAAAAGTTCATCGGCGACGCATTGCGCGAGCGGGGAACGCAATTCACCAAGACAAAGCTCCTGATCGACGCGGCGCCTGCGTCCGAGCAGGCACAACAGATCTTTTCCATTCCCAACGGTTATCCGGTGCTGCGACGCCTTTATCGTCTGAGCACCGCCGACAGATCCTTTTCGATCTTCGGAGTGACGGAGTCTCCCTTTGACCGGTTGGCATGCACGGTCGAGCTTGAGGCGAGTTAGGCCGCCCCGCCATCACCGCGGCCGCAACGGTGACTGCGCCGCGACGATCCAGGAGGAACAATGCTTCCAGCACCGCCATCACCGGACGTTCCTAACGACGAGCTTTGCCGGCGCCTTGCCGCCGTCCGGCGCGAGATGAGTGCGCAAAGCGTGGAATTCCTGGTTCTGACCGATCAAAAGAACGTCGAATATTTCACCGACTATCGCACGTTGTCGTGGGGCTATCATTCTCGGCCGCTGTTCCTGCTCATAGACCACCAAGACGTCACGGCCGTCGCCAACCGGATCGAATCGCGCAATCTGGAATCTCGATCGCGCGCCTTTTCCATTTCCTACTACGACGGCTACCTGGCTGAGGGCGCGCGAGCGATCGTTCAGCAGCTTTGGCTCCGCGATCCGGCCGCGAAGGCAAGGACGGCAATCGACTACGGCCAGGATATGTATGGCCGCGGCTCCCTGGAAGTCGTGGACGGCATACGCTCGCGTGGCGGGCAATCGCGTCTGGGCTCTGCGACCAACCTGTTGTGGCGCACCCGCATGACCAAATCGCCATTCGAGGCGCAGCTGAAACGCATCTCGTTCGCGATCGTCAACGCCGCATTCGATGACGCTGTCGGTGATGCCCGGCTCGGCATCACCGAGGTCGAACTGTGCCGTCGGGTCCAGTCACGCATAGTCGAATACGGCGCCGAGCGTGCCGATCCGATTGCCATGACGTTTTGTCGAGGACAGTTCAATTACGCGCGGCCGCCCGCGATGCGGCCGCTTGAGATGGGCGACTATGCATGGACGGATTTTCGCTCGACCTATGGCGGTTACCCGGCCGACAGAAACCGCATCGCCCGCGGCGGCGAGCCAGAGAGCTGGGAGATCGAAGCCTATTCGAGCACGCGCGCGCTGACGATCGCGCTGGCCGAAGGTGTCAAGGCCGGCATGACATGCGCGGACCTGTTCGCGGATTTCGAGCGGCTCTGGCGCGATGCTGGCCTGCCCCCGGCATATGGACTTGTCTCGCGCATCGGACACGGCGGTGGCCTCGACGTAACGGAGCCGCCGTCGATTTCAAAAGACAATCCCGAGGTCATAACATCCGGAATGATACTCCACCTGGAGCCGAAATTGGAGAAAGATGGCGCAGTCTTCCAATTCGAAGAAATAATCTATGTCGGTGAGCGAGGGGTGGAATTCCTAAGTGCTTTGTCTCCGGAGCAGATCCCGGTGATAAACTGACCGCGACCAGGAGTTTTCATATACTTTTGGCGTTTGTAGTCGGCCTAACCTGACACTTTCATAGTTGGGCAATGTTTGTTCAGAGGCGGTTTTCCAGCGGCGGCGGGCAAGCGGCAAGAACAGCAAACGGGCGAGGATGATGAATTGTGCGATGTTACCCAGCGAGACCACGACGGCGCCGTTGAAGCCTCTCGTTGCGATATGCTCCCAGGACGTCGAATTCTACCTCGTTCTCAGCCATATTCTGGAAGTGGACGGCTTCTCGAGCACGCTGGCCAGCACGGAAGACGAAACGCTCGAGCTGGCTGACTCGACTGCCGTCCAGGCATGGATTTTGGATTGCCGCGCCGCCAATCGGATGGCTCTCATCTGCGGGCGGCTGAGGCAGGATCCGCGGACCGGGAGCCTGCCGGTCGTGGCGCTGATCGCGCCCGACGCGCAAAACCAGCACATCGGTCTGCTGAAGGCGGGGATCGATGAGTGTTTTGTCAGGCCAACGGCGCCGGCGAAACTGCTCGCCTACCTGCACTCACGATTGGGTAATCCGGTTCGATCCGAGGGCGGCCTGTCACTCAGCTACGGCGGGATCGAGATGCAGATCGACACCCATCACGTGCGGTGCAAGGGCGAGGAAATCCTTCTCGGGCCGATCGAGTTCAAGCTCCTGCGCTACATGCTGGAGAACCCGGAAAAAGTGATAAGCCGCGAAGAGCTGATCAAGATCGCCTGGCCCCGCAACGTCTTTGTCGGCCCGCGAACGGTGGACGTTCACATCAGCCGTCTGCGACGGTGCTTCAGACAGTGCCTGAGCGCCGACATGATCCGCACTGTTCGGCTTGGTGGCTACGCCTTGGAAGATCAATCTTTCGCAAGGAGCTAGGCCGTGAATCCGGCCTTGCCGCGAGACCCTTTCAACCGGCGCGCCAGGCGCTTTGAGCCCTTCGGCCGCCATCCAAGGCGCTGCCGAAAAAAACTGCCGCGTGGCCGGTTGTGCGGGGCTCCAGGCGCAACAATCACTGCGCCTGCAAGTATCGGATTGGTTTGCCGACGCTGATCGCCTGCGCTGCCGCGATGATGCCTTGGGCATCGATGCCATAATGTCGATAAAGATCCGCAATGGTGCCGGTTTGGCCGAAGCGCTCGACACCCAACGCTCGGGTCCGGTGACCATGCACGCCGCCGAGCCACGACAGCGTTGCTGGATGGCCGTCCACCACGGTCACCAGCGAACAGGTGCCGGGCACTGCCGCCAGCAGCCGTTCGATGTGGCTTAGGGCGTGACACAGGCCTCGCTCACGACCTTTCTGCGCCGCCGTCCAGCCCGAGTGCAGCCGATCGGCCGAAGTCACGGCCAAGAGGCCGATATCTCGACGGTCTTCCGCCATGAGCCCAACCGCTTCCACCGCCTCGGGCGCAAGAGCGCCCGTATAGGCAACGACGAGCTGAGCGTTCGGACCAGGAGGACGCAGCCAGTAGGCGCCGTTGACGATGTCGGCAGCCAGCCGGCCGTCGATCTCGCGTCTCGGCTGCTCGATCGTGCGCGTCGACAGCCGAAGATAGACTGCGCCCCCAGCCGCATCGGCCAACCAGTTGGCTTCGTCTGGCCCGCTGTCTCCGTCACGCTGAATGTAATCGAATGCAAAGCGCATGATGATGGCAAGCTCGTCGACGAAAGCGGGCTCGAAGCTTGCCAGCCCGTCCTGCGCCATGCCGATGAGCGGCGTTGCTATCGACTGATGCGCGCCACCCTCCGGAGCAAGCGTCACCCCCGACGGCGTTGCGGCAAGGATGAAGCGCGCGTCCTGGTAGCATGCGTAGTTCAACGCATCGAGCCCGCGCTCGATGAACGGATCATAGAGCGTCCCAACAGGCAGCAGGCGTTCGCCGAATATCGAATGCGACAGACCAAGTGCTGAAAGCATGATGAAAAGGTTCATCTCGGCGATGCCAAGTTCGATGTGCTGTCCCTTGGGTGAGAATGCCCAGTTGAAGGTCGAAGGGATACGCTCGGAGCGGAAGAGATCGACGACCTCCTGGCGCGCAAACAGCGCGCGGCGGTTCACCCAGGGACCGAGATTGGTGGAGACGGTGACATCAGGTGATGTGGTCACGACACGTTTTGCGAATTCATCGTCGAGCTTGCCGATCCCGTGCATGATGAGGCCGAAGCCCTGCTGCGTCGACATGGAGCCTTGCGCAGTGAACGCGAGCCGCGACGGCACAGGCACGCTCGGCGCGCTGTAGCGGCGCCGGCCCTTCGATGCGAAGGGAACTGTCTCGAGAAAGGCCTCGATCTCCCCTCCCCTTGGCCTGAGCCCTTCGAAAGGCTCCCACTCGTGGCCTGGGCGCACCCCCATCGTGTCGCGTAGCATTTCGACCTGGTTCGGCGTCATCAGGCCGGCATGGTTGTCCT
Organism: Mesorhizobium sp.; assembly: GCA_004963905.1. GTDB lineage: Bacteria > Pseudomonadota > Alphaproteobacteria > Rhizobiales > Rhizobiaceae > Mesorhizobium. Next base: position 54,687 of record SUGL01000005.1, on the reverse strand, counting down.
TGTGACCGGCAAGCGGCAGCCCGAATCCCTTGATTGTGTAGGCGATGAAGCAGACCGGCCCATCGTGCCGGCGCGCGGCCTCGAAGCCCTCAAGAAGACTCGGCAGATCATGCCCGCCCAGATTGCCCATCAGCTGCGCCAACTGGTCGTCCGAGCGCTTGTCGATGAGCTGCGAGAAAGCCCCTTGATCGCCAAGGTCGTCAAGCAGACGCTTGCGCCAGGCAGCGCCTCCCTGGAATGTCAGTGCCGAATAGAGCTGGTTTGGACATCGATCGATCCAGTCGCGCAGTCGCTCGCCCGCGGGCTCCGCGAAGGCTTCCTGCAGCAGCAAGCCGTATTTGAGGATGACGACTTCCCATCCGAAGTTGCGGAACATCGCCTCGAAGCGCTCCCACAGTCCCTCACGGACGTTGGCATCGAGGCTCTGACGATTGTAGTCGACCACCCACCAGGTGTTGCGCAGTCCGTGCTTCCAGCCCTCCAAGAGCGCCTCGAAGATGTTTCCCTCATCGAGTTCTGCATCGCCAATCAGCGCCACCATGCGGCCCTCGGGCCGGTCCTTCGCCAGTTCCTTGGCCCGCAGGTAGTCTTGCACGAGTGAGGAAAAGAGCGTCTGCGCAACGCCAAGTCCGACGGACCCGGTCGAGAAGTCCACATCGTCGACATCCTTGGTGCGGGAGGGATAGGACTGCGCGCCGCCGTAAGCCCGGAAAGCCTCGATGCGCTCGCGTGCTTGGTTGCCAAGCATGTACTGGATGGCGTGGAAGATCGGGCTGGCATGAGGCTTGACCGCCACGCGGTCCTCGGGCCGCAGAACCGCGAAATACAGTGCGGTCATGATCGTGGCTAAGGAGGCACACGAGGCCTGATGCCCGCCGATCTTCAGCCCATCCTCGCTCGGCCGCAGATGATTGGCGTTATGGATCATCCAGGTGGACAACCACAGCACCTTCCTTTCGATCTCTCGCAAATGCGACAGCTTGCTCATCGATCCCTCCATCTCCATCGTAAGCGTGCGGGGGAAATGTAGAGCTGTACCGGGAGCGAAAGTGGCTATTATCAAGCGCCCTCGCAGTGCAAATTGGCTTTGTGAGCGAAGAAATGCTGGAAAGATGGTGAGCCGTGCCAAAAACCGAACTCGATGAGATTGATCGCAGGCTGCTCGTCTCGCTCCAGGAAGACGCGCGGCTGACGACCGAGCAACTTGGGCTTAAGGCCGGGCTGTCGGCTTCGCCTTGCGCGCGCCGCGTCCGCAACTTGGAGGCTGCCGGTATCATCAAGGGCTATGTCGCGGTGGTTGATCAGGCCAAGGTCGGCCTGCCGATCAGCGTGTTCGTGTCGATCAAGCTCGAGCGCCAGCGTGAGGAGGAGCTCGATCGTTTTTCCGCCGCGGTTACCCGATGGCCGGAGATCGTCGACTGCTACCTGATGACCGGCCAGCGGGACTATCTGCTTCGTGTCGTGGTCAAGGATCTGCCTGCCTACGAGGCGTTTCTCAAGCAGAAGCTGACCAGGCTCGAGGGCGTGGCTTCGATCGAATCGAGCTTCGCTCTGGGTCAGATCAAGCAGTCGACAGTCCTGCCGATGACTTAGGCACGCCGCAGATCGCGTCGCCATTGCCCCGGCGGTTTGCGGTTGCCGGCGTCGTGCCACAAGCGATTGCCGGCCCTCCCCTCGTCCGCGACGCTGCGCGCCAATACGGTCGCCAGCTTCCGCTGCAACAGCGGAGCCACGATTCGTGCCAACGGCGCACGTTCGGGCGGCCGAAGAGGCGCGGACCAGCATCGAATGGTGCCTTGTCGTTCGTTTTGACAACAATGGAAAACGAGGGTAGAAATCGCCAAAAAGGTAGATTTGGGAGCTTATCGTGTCCCTGAACATTAAAAATCCGGCGACCGTCGCGCTCGCTGACGAACTCGCGCGCCGCCAGGGTATCAGCAAGACTGCCGCCATTCATCAGGCGCTGTCCGAACGCTTGCATCGGCTGGGCTTCGGTGACACTGCTCAGGAACGACTGCTCGCCGAATTGCACGCCATCCGGGACCGCGTGGCACGTTTGCCTGAGCTGGATCATCGCAGCGACGAGGAGATCATCGGTTACGACGAGCATGGCATTCCGAACTGATGGTAATCGACACTTCAGCCATTGTGGCCATCCTTCGCAGCGAGCCTGAGACGGCAAGGCTTGAGAGAGCGGTTGTCTCCGATCCAATCCGCCTGGTTCCGGCCACCTGCGTGCTTGAGGCGCGCATGGTGCTGGTGAGCAGACGCGGCGAACATGCTTTGGCAGAGATCGATCTTTGGCTCCGCAAGGTCGAGGCCGACATCATTCCTGTCGACTCGGAATTGGTTGATCTGGCGACCCGGGCCTGGCTGACCTACGGCAAGGGGCGCCATCGGGCGGCGCTGAATTTTGCCGATTGCCTATCCTATGCTTTGGCAAAGCGTGCGGATGAGGCGCTGCTGTTCATCGACAAGGACTTCGCCCAGACGGATGTCGTGGCGGCATAGGGATGGCTGACAACAGTCAAGGATCGGCTGCTGCCGGCGACGACGACATGACGGACGTCATTGACCTCGTTATGCCAATTGGCCCGCCGCCGGAGGGACGACGGACGAAGCCCCCTCCCCTTCCTCACCCAGAGATGTCCCTTCCCTGCTGTGTCCGCGCCAGTCGCTCGCAACGATTTGAACAGACACGCTGTTAAGGTTACGAGTCTGTTAATGCCGAAAGGCCTCGATAAAGGCTTGAGCTGTGAGTTGAGTTTGCGGTGCCGATGTGTAACCGCTTCGTGCGGCCGTGGCAGGCTCTTCGCGGAGTTTGTCTGCGGTAGGGCTTAGCCATGTAGCGCGTGATGCTTGCCAGGTCCGGCGTGAGACCTGTTGGTGCCGGCGCCACAAACCCTTCCCTGCGGTCAACGTAGGCGCGCCAGCAGCCGACAAGCAGTCTTTGAGCGTGCCTTTGACAATGGCAGACGCGCGCCCCAGCATTGAATGTTGATGAGAACCCCGAAGGGGAGTTGCACGCGTACAACTGGAGCTGCGCTCTCTTCGGCACCGGGCCGCATGCACTGGTGGAGAAAGGAGATCTCCGCGGCCATGCCGAGACCTCTTTAGCCTCCGCGCGTGGGCGGTGATTGAGGCGATACGGCGGGCCGTGCGGAGCGGTCGGGAGTTGCACACGTGCAACTTCTACCGACGCCCGTGTGTAGTCCGGACGAAGCCACCACGCATGCGCATCGCGGCAACGGTTCGGCCGACGGTCTCTGCGGGCACTCCGGGCGCTACATTGCGGGGCGGCGGAGCACTATGGCGGCGAGAGCGCTATATGGGTCGCACACCTACAACAGACGCGAACTGAGCGCCGATCCCATTTTTCGCACGACCTCCCTATGGGGGCACACAGTGGGCTGGCCTCTGCCGCACTCTCTGCCGCACTCTGCGGCTAGATCCACGGGCGCCGGGTGGCTGAGCGGCGCTGCCCGGTAGATGAAGTTGCACACGTACAACTGCCCAAGGCCGGCGGTCGGCAACTCCAGAGCTTGACCACCGCTCTCTTCGACCCGGCGATCATTCGAAGGCCCAAGGGTATCGATCGATGGGCCAAGCAGAAGCGCGCGAGGCGGGCGATTGGTGAATTCGATGCCGAGGGCCTAGCCGACACAGCACGCCTATCGATTGAACGTGACTGGGAGAGTTGGGCATTGCAAACTGCTCAAAGAGGCAACGGCGCGAAATGGCCATGCCAGGGCTCCACGCGGTGGCCAATTTGCGCGGCGATCAGCGCCGGGAGAGCCGAGCGGTTTTACACTTGCGGTACTCGGCCCATGAGCCTTGCGAGCGCAGGCTCGATGCTACGGCCCTGCCAAAGGCTAAACGGGTTAGGGCAGGGTGGCGAAAGTTGCACACGTACAACTCCCGAGAAGCCGGCGCCGGCGCCAAGGGACTTGCGCCTGTTTGCCCGGCTAGACGTCCGCGTGGTGGCCGGCTGATCGGGGAAGGGGTACATCTCCGTCAAAAATGTCGGGCAAGATCGGCGGCAATACATCGCTTATGTCGCCGGCACCTTGATATCGGCCGGTGAAATGTCGCCGAGCCGGGCGCATTGGTACTATTTTCTGCAATTTGCAAGCCCACAGCGACTCACTTAGGAGATCGCCTCGTTAACTTTTCGGTAACCAAAAAGCGTTTGTCGGCAGTTCAGAATCAGTCCATCCTGATCAGCGCATTTACGTCGCCCTTTGGTCAAAATGCGCAGATCAAGAGAGGAGCCGATGCTGGAGAAAGTCAATCAGAGCATTCCAACGGCTGAAAGCCTTCGGCAGCTCATCGCTGCGGACGCCACCGAACTCTCACGGCAGCTGCAAGCGCACCAGGCGAGAATATTCCCGCCGACCGCTCAAAAGGGCATGCGCCTTTTCACCCCGGGCGAGGCCGCAGGTTTCATCGGCATCCACGAAGGCTACCTTCGGCAGATCGTTTCGGAAGGACATGGCCCGCAGCCGCAGCCAAACGGGCGCCGATTGTATTCGGTGGAGGACATCGACCGGCTTCGCCAGGTGCTCGATGAACAGAACTCGAAGGGACCGGGAAAATACATTCGCCATCGCAGGGGAGGGGAGAAGCTGCAGATCCTCTCGGTGATGAACTTCAAGGGAGGCAGCGCCAAGACCACGACCGCAGCCCATCTTGCCCAGTTCCTGTCCCTGCGCGGCTATCGGGTGCTTGCCATCGACCTCGATCCGCAGGCCAGCCTCTCGGCGATGTTCGGCCATCAGCCCGAGCTGGATGTCGGGCCCAACGAGACCATCTATGGGGCTATCCGCTACGATGAGGAATGCCGCAGCATTCTTGAGATCGTTCGCTCGACCTATACGCCCAACCTTCATCTTATCCCCGGCAATCTCGAACTGATGGAGTTCGAGCACGAAACGCCGAAAGTGCTGGCGAGCCGGCAGCCAGGCACGATGTTCTTCGCCCGGCTCGGCGAATGTCTTGCCGAGATAGAGAGCGCCTATGACGTGGTTGTCATCGACTGCCCGCCGCAGCTGGGCTTCCTTACGCTCTCTGCCTTGTGCGCGGCGACAGCCGTCATCATCACCGTGCATCCGCAGATGCTGGACGTCATGTCGATGTCCCAGTTCCTGCTTATGACTTCCGACCTGTTGACGGTCGTGGAGAACGCCGGCGGCAACACCGACTATGACTGGATGCGCTATCTCGTCACCCGCTTCGAGCCCAATGACGGTCCACAAAGCCAGATGGCCGGCTTCATGCGTTCGATCTTCGGCAATCGGGTTCTCGAAAACGCCATGCTCAAGTCGACCGCGATCTCCGACGCGGGACTGACGAAGCAGACGCTTTACGAGGTTGAACGCGGACAATTCACGCGCGGCACCTATGATCGCGCGCTGGAGAGCCTGACCCTTGTCAACGGTGAGATCGAAGAGCTGATCCGAAAGACTTGGGGGCGCAAATAGCCATGGCCCGAAAGAACCTCTTCGAAGTGTCTGAAACCACCGGCGAACATTCTGCGCCGGACGCGGCCAGGACGTCGCTCGTGAGGCCTCTCATGGGGCTGGAAAGGCCTCTGAAGCCCGGCCGGCCGGTTGGGGCCATCTCGCAGTCGCTCGAAAACATCAATTCGCGTGCTCAGCGGGCCGAAGAGATCGAGCGTAAACTCTCCGAAGGACAGGCGGTCGTTGAGCTCGATCCCACCCTGATCGACGAATCGATCGTGATCGATCGCCTCGGCGTGAGCGATGAGGCGCAAGCGAGCCTCGTTGCGCAGATCCGTGAGCATGGGCAACAGGTGCCGATTTTGGTGCGCCCGCACCCTCAGGATGGCGGCCGCTACCAGGTGGCCTATGGCCACCGAAGACTGCGTGCCGTCAGACAGCTCGGTCGGCCAGTCCGCGCTGTCGTCAGGGACCTGACCGACGCGCAACTCGTCATCAGCCAGGGTCAGGAAAACAACAGTCGCAGCGATCTTTCCTACATCGAGCGCTGCTATTTCGCGGTCAAGTTGGAGACCAAGGGCTTTTCGCGCGACATCATCATGGCCTCACTCGGCGTCGACAAGGCCGCGCTCTCGAAGATGATTGCGTTGGTCGCGCGTCTGCCGCCGGAGATTATCGAAGCCATAGGCACGGCGGAATCCTTCGGGCGCCAAAGATGGGCCGAACTCGCCGACCTGCTCGAGGATCGGGGCAAACGTGCCAGGGCGCTGAAGGCCATCCAGGAACCCGAATTTGCCGTGCGCACCAGCGATGAACGCTTCCGGGCCATCCATGACCTCGTCAGGACGAGCACAAGGAAGCCCGACCAGACGGTGTGGACCGCCGCCAACGGATCCCGCCTGGTCAAGATCAATGACAGCGAAACGAAGATGACCCTCGCTTTCGACAAGCGCGTCGAGCCGGAATTCGCAAGCTTCGTGCGGGAGCGGCTGCAAGCGCTCTACGACGAGTTCCGACAAAAGATAACGGACTAAGGAGCACTCAACCGCAAAAGAAAAAGGCCCCCGAACGTCTCCGCGCGGAAGCCCTTCTCAATGCTGTGACGAGCTGAGAATCGCAAATCCGCGAATCACTGTCAAGAGTCTCGACGCCAATTCGGGCGAGCAGCTTTCTTTTGCCTAGCGATAGGTGGAAGGAAAATGGGGATGCATACCGCAACGACGCCATTCGGGCGGCGGCCGGTGACGCTTGGCCAAATCACGAGCCAAGCGAAGGCCAGGACGATGCCCAAGGGGGCAACCGTCCAGAAATGGCAGGTGTTCCAACACATCCGAGAAGCTCGGGACCTGGTCGGTGCCACAGACAGGGCGCTGGCCATCTTAAATGCCCTGCTGTCATTCCATCCCGAAACAGAGCTCGCCGGCGACGGGGAGTTAGTCGTGTGGCCGTCCAACGAGCAATTGATGGCGCGCGCCAACGGAATGCCAGCAACGACCCTGCGCCGTCACCTTGCGGTGCTGGTCGACTGCGGTCTGATCATTCGCAGGGACAGCCCGAACGGCAAGCGCTTCGCGCGCAAGGCCAGGGGAGGGGAGATCGAGCAGGCCTACGGCTTCGATCTGGCGCCGATCGTGGCGCGCGCGGAAGAGTTCAGGGGGCTCGCCGACGCGGTTCAGGCCGAGAAGAAGGCGTTTCGCGTCGCCAGGGAGCGTCTTACGCTGCTGCGCCGCGACATCGTCAAGATGATCGACGCCGGCATCGAGGAAAAGGTGCCCGGCAATTGGGGCCGAGTGCTGCAGGCCTACCAGGCGATTATCAGTCGGCTGCCGCGCACGCCCTCCCGGCAACTCCTCGAGAGCGTTGGCGATGAACTCGAGGACCTCTGGGCAGAAATCCGTGACACACTGGAATCATTCACGAAAACACAGAATCCGGATGCCAATGAGTCCCATTTCGGCTGCCACATACAGAATTCAAATCCAGACTCCTCTACTGAATCTGAAGACAGCTCTGGAAAATATGAAGAAGCGGCAACGTTTGCGGAAACCGAGAACGTACGCAGCCTGCCAAAACGGGATTTGCCGTTGGGGATCGTTCTGGATGCCTGCCCGAACTTGGCAGAGGTGGCCCAGAGCGGCCAAATCCGCCATTGGCGCGATTTTCTGGCGGCGGCGGAGGCCGCCAGGCCTATGCTCGGCGTTAGTCCGAGCGCCTGGAAGGAGGCGCTCGAGGTGCTGGGTGAGCAGCAGGCCGCCATTACGCTTGCCGCAATCTACCAGCGCAGCGCGCAGATCAACAACGCCGGCGGCTATCTGCGCAGCCTGACCGAACGCGCCCGGGACGGAAAGTTCTCGACTTGGCCGATGATAATGGCGCTGCTGAGAGCCAAGCTCGATGCCGCCAAGCCGAAACAACCGGCCGGAACGGGGCAGGGCGAAAGGGAAGAGGATCGGCCGCAAGGTGGCGGGCAGTTTCAGGTGTCGGATGCTTTGCGACGCAGCCTAGAGAAACCGAAATGGTGACGGCCGGCGAGGCAGGTTCTTCAGGTGATGAGCCGCGCCGCCCGCCCCATCTGGCGTTCGGCATCATTGTAGTAGCGCGAGGCTTGTTGGACGGAACGGTGTTGCGATTGCTGCATGGCCTCCGGCAGGGGAATGCCACGGCGCGCGGACTCGGTCAGGTAGCCGGCACGCAAGCCGTGGGCGGAAAACGCCTTCGGATCGAGGCCGGCCTGGGCAATGCGGCGCTTGAGCACCAGATTGACCGATTGTGGAGTCAATGCCTTGCGTTCGAGATGGCCCCAGCGATCGATGCCGCGGAACACGGCGCCCTCGGAAATCCCTGCACGCTCCAGCCACTCCGTCAGGGCAATCGCCGGGCAGCCGATCAAAAGCACGGAGGTATCGTCGTCGGCCTGCGTCGTTTTTGTGCGGCCTAGATGGATGGTCATGCAGGGGAGCGTCGGTCCATCCGGATCTTTTGGGTCTAGTGGCACCGGATCCTGCTCCGTGAGGTGCTCGACACGCAGGCCGGCCACTTCGCTGCGGCGCCGGCCGCCAGAGGCGAAGGCCATTAGGAGCAGAGCGCGATCACGGACATCGACAAGGCGATCGCCGGCGCATGCCTTCAGAAGTGCGGCAACCACGTCGGCCGTGACCGCCTTCGGGCTTTTTCGGCCGCGCGGACGGGCACTGGCACGGCTCGCGAGTTTCAGGGCCTGACGCAAGCCCGCGGCATTGAATCTGCCCTTCAGCCCGCGCCACTGCGTAAGCGTCGACCAGCTCGACAGCCGCCGTCGCACCGTGCTCGGCGCATGCGGGCCGTCGGCCCGCAGCAGCCCGGCCCCTTTCAATACTGCCGCGACCTCCTCCGGCATGCCATGACTGGGATCGGTTTCCCGCCGGGCCGGATCCCAAAGGTGGTGCACCACGAACTTGATCAACAGCGCTTCCGGTGCCGGCCAGGGGAGCGCAAGGCCTATCGCCGCCTGGCACCAAGCTTCGAGATAGGCGAGATCGGAGGCGAGAGCGCGCAGCGAATTATCGCCGATGCCCTGCCTTGCCAGATGACGCAGCGTCTCAACGTCGTCGTCGGTGAGCAACCCCGCCAGGAAATTGCGTCGATCGAAGGGCAGTATCGAATCCAGTGCGTCCAGCGCCTCCGCACGGCGCAGGACTTTCGGATCGAACCTGTCGGCCTGCTGCAAAGCTGTGCTCATACCAATGTGCCAATCGCTGCTTGCTGTGGTGTATCCAAAGTCTTATATACGGGTACACCAATAAGGATAGACACAAGAGCAATGGCTTTCCATATCAAGAATCCGGACACCGATCTGCTCGCTCGAAAAGTGGCTGCCTTGAGAAAAACGGGGCTGACCGAGGCCGTCCACACCGCGCTATTGCATGAACTCGAGCGAGAGCAACGGAAGCCTTCTTTGGTCGAGGTCGGCATTGATTTTGCTCGTGAGCTACGAGCCCGCGGCAACCCGCAAAAAGGCCGCCCAGCCGACAAGACCTTCCGCGATAGTCTGTACGAGGACGGCTGATGTTCATTGACGCATCGGCTTTGACTGCGCTTCTTGCTGACGAGCACGACGCGCGCGAACTCCTCGCGCGCTTGGCTCGGTCTGGGACGCGGCTCACTTCGCCGCTGGCAGTTTGGGAGGCGACGATCGCCGTTGCGCGTGTGCTTGATCTCACCATCGCCGAAACCGCTGACGCCCTGGAACGTTATCTCGCCCTGATGGAGATCAAAGTCGTGCCCGTGCCCCCAGAGGCGGGCAGGATCGCGCTTGATGCCTTCGATCGCTATGGCAAGGGCCGCCATCCCGCCCGGCTGAATTTCGGGGACTGTTTTGCCTATGCCTGTGCCCGCCATTTCGCCCAGCCGTTGATGTTTAAGGGCGCCGATTTCCCTCAGACCGACATCGAAGCTGCGTGAGGCTGGGGTTGCCGAGCGACACGCCAGTTTGTCCGCGATCGATGCGCACACAGCGCTCAAGATCGTCGCAAATTCCTGCATTCGCCAGCTTTCCCTAAGCCACTTGGGCGTGGATTCTGCGTGATTTGCATCTCCAAATCAATCACTATCGATAAGAGGTACTTATCGATAGTGAAAAGATCTAAAAACGGAATAGCCTATGAACGAAATAAAGACTTGAATAGCTTCAGTAAGGCGAATCGCCTACCCTGAAATCAAAGGCTTGGCTGGGTGAGACGGGCGCATCCCGCAGGCCTGCAAAACTGGTGGGACGGAAAAAGCATGGGTTTCAGCTTGCGGTTCAACATCGGACCGATCCTTGCCATCCACCGGCTGGCGGCCGGCTCGAACGTCAACGTTGCTCTTGGCGTAAACCCGACGGGTGGCGCACCTTGGTTGAGCGTCTTGCGTAAGGAAACCTATGCCTGAAACAGCAGATCCTATCGTCTGGTCATGCCGGGACATCCTGGCACCTTTTGGGTGGGCGCCCGGCGCAGTCGTGCGGGTCGCGCCCGATCTGTTCGAGCCTGAGCTGCGCGGCAAATTCCGCGACGAGGTCTTTGCCACCATGGCGTTGTGCGCAAACCTCCGTTTCGAGCTGCGGACCGCCCACCCACGCACGTATCAGGAATTTGTCCGCATCATCGCCGAGGACCAGACAGAATATCTCGCCTGGCGCGCCTCGGCGGCAACCATCTTGCGCAAGCTTGGTCGCGGCCACGAGGCGAGCGGACGGGGCCCGCAATGGCCGCTCGGGAACGTCGTGCTTGTTGCCTAAGGGAGGCGATGCGTGACGACGATTTCTGATGACGATATCATGCGGACAATCCCATGGTCCGAGATCGCCGGCCCGCTGGTCGCGGCCGAAGATGCCGTCGCCCGTCTCGACGAGCGTCTCGCCCGGTCGCCGGTGCGCGATGGTTTTATCGAGCGCTTTCATTTCCACGACGCGGCGGCCGTGCTCTGGCTCGAGGGCGAGCTTGTCCATGTCGAGGACCTCGTCCTGCACGACGCGCACATGGATATCCGCACGCCCACCCACGAGCTTACGCGCGCGCACGCCGTCTTGCGCAGCCGGCGGCAGATTTCTGGCAACCCTCCCGATTGGGCGCTCGGACAGGAGGGAATTCGGCGGCTGACCGGACGCGTGGCGGCGCCGGCGGAGAACGGCCCCAAAGGGGAGGGCGCCTTGTCGCCGGAGCCTGATCCTGAAGAGCCGATCGAGGCGAACGAGCCGGATCCCCTGGCCGAGGAGTTGGCGGCCATCGACGCGGTGCTGGCGCGCTCGAGCGCGGTGCTTGAAGGCGCCGCCGTCGAGCGTCCACCACGACCACGGGCCGCGCCGGAGCGAGATCCGCTGATCTATGACCCCGAATGGGATGAGCGGGCCAGGCTTGAGGATTGGCGCAGGTCACTCGATCGCGTCAGCGCCCTCCCGCCCGTGCTTGCCGGGGCGATGCTCTGGGACGCCTGGGAAGCGGCCAGCCCACTGCAGCACCAGCCCTGGCTTGGGACTCTGCTGGTCGCGGCCGCGCTGCGGCAGCGCCGTAAGACGACCGTCCATCTGTTCGCCCTCAACACGGGCCTGCGGGTCGTTGCTCGCGACCGCCGGCGCCACCGCGACAGGACGACGAGACTGCTGGCTTTCCTGGAGGCTGTTGCGGAAGCTGCCGCGCTCGGCATCAAGGAGCACGACCGGCTGGCGATGGCCCGGGAACAGATGCTGCGCCGAACGAGGAAGCGGCGCAGCAACTCGAAGCTGCCGCGGCTCATCGAGTTCGTCCTGTCGCGTCCGCTGGTCTCAAGCGCGATGATCGAGAAGGAGCTGAAGGTGACGGCCAGGGGGGCGCTCAATCTGATCGGCGAACTCGGCCTGCGCGAGATCACGGGGAGGGGACGCTACAGGGCGTGGGGAATTGTGTAGCACGGTCATTGCAACCATTTTGGCGTGTCAACGAGAAGGAGGTTGTCACCATGGTCGCTTCAAAACGAAGCAATCCTGGCGGGACCGGGTCGCATGCGGGCATCGCCACAAAGCTGCCGGCACAGGCGGACTTCAAGAAGGTGCTGCTCGAACGCTACCAGGAAGCGATCGCGCGCAGCCGCAAGATCGGGCACCGGGTATCGTTCCGGGTCGAAGTCGACCCGGCCGCCGACGCGCAGACGATCACGCCGGTCGAGGAACAGCCCGCCGCTTCCGGTGACGTGTTTCCTGTCGAAGATATAGGCAAGCCCGATGCCGACCTTGAGGCGACCCTCGCCGCGGCGCGCGAGCGCGGCCGCAAGGGTGTCGCCGAAATTGTCGCCGGCGAGGACATGCTGAGCGCGGAAGTCTTCGCCAAGCTGCTCGGCACGTCGAGGGTGACGATTAACGCCTGGCGGCAGAGCGGGCAGGTGATCGGGATTGACGGCGCCAAGCGCGGCTTTCGCTTTCCTGTCTGGCAACTCGATAAGCATGGCCGCCCATTTGGCGCATTGCCTGCGCTCCACGCGGCATTGGGCAACAGAGCCTGGGTGGTCTACCGGTTCCTGGTGTCCCGTCACGGCGCGCTCGATGGGCGAACAGGTCTCCACGCTCTTCAGCAAGGTGACGATGCATTAGTGCTGGCCGCCGCGGCAGGTATGGCAAGAGGCGACTTCGACTGAATGCCCGGCGTTCCACCTCCACCCGATTTCGAGCAAGCAGAGCTAGAGATCGAGACGATACCGCCGGGGCGCACATTTGGACGGATCTACTGGGGCGCCTATCCCGATCCCCTCGGGTACGGGAAGTCGCCAAGCCGTTTCAGCGACCCACGGCGCGGCGTTGACGCAAATCGTTTTGGCGTACTCTACCTCGGCGACTCTCTGAAGATGTGCTTCCTCGAGGCCGTGCTTCGCGACCAGCGCGAGGGCCTTGTCGACGAGTTTCCGATCGACGAGGTGGAACTGACCCAAGGGCGTTATGCGGAGATCGCGACCACCGCGGACATTCGCCTTGCCGACCTCAGAAACGACAATGCCGTGAGGATGGGGGTGCCGACCGATGTCGTTCGGGCACAGCGGCAGAATTTGGCGCGCAGGTGGTCCGTGGCGTTTCATGAGCACCCGTCACAGCCCGACGGAATTGTTTACCCGTCGCGCCTCAACGGCGCGACCAATCTCGCGGTCTACGACCGGGCTATACGAAAACTGCGGCCAATCCGTGTGACGAAGCTCCTGGGCGCGCCAGGGCTGGCTCGGGTTCTGGAGGATTTCAAAGTCGGATTGGCCTAAGAAAGCGCATATTTGCTCTCTTGGCGAACGAGAGCCGTCAGGGCGCTCTGAGCCCGAAAGAACAGTCTCACTTTCATGCGGTTGGCCAGGCATATACGCATGCGCCGTGCAAGGTCGACGAACGGATACCTAGTCGGCGAACGCCTTCCGCAGAAAAAGCTTGAACATCTGTTATGGATTCGTCGGCCGCAGCCGCGTTGTACTCCACACGGTGGCCATGATCCCTTGGTGCCGATCTTCAATCTGGGATCGGCGGATGCGTGGCGAGCACCCTTGAAGACCTCAAGCTGTACGGCCCTTCCTTGCCGTTGCGCGGCGCCACCATCTCCTGGCACCTCTTGGCTGGGGTCCAATCGTCAAGCTCGCCGATCAGGATCAAGGTCGGGACCGCCATGTCGCCGTTCGCTGCCGAACAATTCGGAGAGTAGGCTATCGCTGCCTTGAACTTGCGTTCCATAGTCCGCTCGACGCCGCCAAGTTGCACTGCCTCAAGGGTTATGCTCCCGCCGGCGGATGACCCTGCCAACGCTATGCGCTAGGGAGTCGACGAAACTCAATTTCGACAGGAATTCCAAGGCGCCGTAGGCGTCACAAACGCGATCGTGGGCCTCGATCGCACGTCTCGCGATCTTAGGCGCGAATTCCGAGGTCGGCGAAAATTGTTGAAACCCGGGCTGCAACCTTTGCCAACGCGTCGACGCCGGAGATCTCGCCATACACCGAGACTGCCACGGAAAGTCCCGAGCGCCGCGCGCCGGCCGCCGGAATGGCCATGCCGATCCCGCCTTCATTTGGGAAAAAGCAGCCGAAATCGCATGAATAGCCGTTCGCCTGGGTGTCCTCCACCATTCTGCTTACGATTTCCGCCGACATCGGGCGCAGGGCTGGATAGGCCGCATAGCGTGCGGAGTTGTCGCGAATGACCGCTCGGCGACTCTCGGAAGGCATGTCGGCAAGAATTGCCAGACTGCCGGCGGCGATGCCGAGCGGAACACGGCCCCCCGCGCCGCCGGTCAACGAGCGGATCGGAGCGTTCGACACCAATTCCAGGCAAAGAGCGTCCAGGCCCGCTTCGACCATGAGGAATGTTGCATAGCCGGTGTCGGCGACGATCGCATAAAGTGCCGGCCTCACCAGCTCCAGCTTTTCGTCAAGGGTCGTGCGACGCAGCGCCAGGCCGTGGATGGCCGATCCAAGCCGGTAGCTGCCGTGCCGAGCGCCGGGCTCCACGAAGCCTCGTGTCGAAAGAGCAGCCAGCGAGCGATGCACCGTGGAGCGCGGCTCGCCTAGCCGTTCGCTAAGTGCCTTCAGGCCGAGACCGGCCGTCCCGGCTTCTCCAAGCAGGAGCAGGATGTCGGCGGCACGAGCCGCGTTTGCCGAAATCTGTGCCATCGCGGCTATTTTCTAACTATCGGAACAGAAATTGCAAACTAGTACTGATTATCGGAAAACATTTGCCAAGAGACCGCGCTCCTGTCTAATTTTTTGCGTGGACACGAGAGGGACGGTCAATGCCTGCGGAAAGCCATGACGTCATCGTGATCGGCGCGGGCATAAGCGGAGCCTCAACGGCGCTGGACCTCGCACGGCGAGAGGTGGATGTCCTGATCGTCGATCGCTTCTGTCCCGCGGCCATGGCCTCGGGCTGGACGCTCGCCGGGGTTCGTCAGTCCGGCCGTCATCCGGCGGAACTGCCCTTGGCCCGCAGCGCCGTCGAAATCTGGGCTTCGATGGACCAGGAGCTAGAAGCCGACACGTTCTATCGCCGTACCGGGAACCTGCGCTGCGCACGAAGCGAGGCGGAGGCAAACACCATTCTTGATCTGGTGAAGCAGCAGCAGGCAGCCGGCCTCGACATCCTCCTCCTGAGCGGGCGTGAGGTCCAGAAGCTGGCGCCCGCCGTCAGCGATAAGGTGATTGTCGCCTCCTACTGCGCGAGCGACGGACAGGCCGACCCCGTGGCGACGACGAACGCCATCGTCGAGGCCGCCAAGAGGGCCGGCGCTAAGACGCTTTTCGGCGAGCGTGTGCTGAGCATCGATCGCGATGCCTCGGGCGCGGTCGTCGGCGTCACCACCGACAAGCGTAGGCTGGCGGCGGGCAAGGTCGTGCTGTGCGCCGGGATCTACGGCAACGAACTCATCAATCCGCTCGACCTCAATGTCCCGATGGAAGTGCAGATGGTGACGATGATGAACTCGGCGCCCACCGAACGCATCATCGAGCAGGTCATCGGAACCGCCAACGCTACCGGCAGCGGGCGGCAGGAGCCCGACGGCAAATTCCGCTGCGGCGGTGGTCATGAGGCCTGGAACGGTGACATCGTCGTCGAAGACGGGATGCCTCGGGTCCGTCCTTCGGTGAGGAACCTACTTTGGGCGATGGACAACTTCTGTGATCTCGTGCCTGCCTTTCGGCAGGCGCGCATAGAGCGGTTCTGGGCTGGTCTGATCGATCAGACTCCGGACGCGCTGCCGGTTCTGGACGAGCCCGGCGGCACCCCCAATCTCGTCATCGCATTCGGGTTCTCAGGCCATGGCTTCTGTCTCGGCCCGGTCACCGGGCGGATCTTGGCAGCGCTCGCCAGCGGCGAAGAACCCGGATACGACCTTTCACCTTTCCGCCTCTCGCGCTTCAATTCCTGGGCCGGCGAGGCGACGCCATTGAGCCTGCACGGCTGACGGAAGGTAGCAGATGAGCGAGGCTTATGATTTCATCATCATCGGTGCCGGCATCAGCGGCAGCGCCACGGCCTACCAACTGGCACGGCAAGGATACAAGGTGGTCATCATCGACCGTTTCGCGCCGGCGGCCATGGCGTCGGGCTGGACGCTCGCCGGCGTGCGGCAGTCCGGCCGTCATCCAGCCGAGCTGCCGCTCGCCAAGGCGGCGGTGGAACTCTGGGCGACGCTCGACGAGGAACTGGGCGCTTCCACCCAGTATACGCGCAAGGGAAACGTGCGACTGGCGCGCAACGAAGAGGAATACGCGCACATCAGACGCATGGTCGAGGAGCAGAGTGCCGACGGGCTGGATCTGTCGTTCCTGCCGGACAACGCAGCCCTTCGAACGATCGCGCCGGCCCTCTCGCCGGCAGTACTTGGCGCATCCTTCTGCCCGTCAGACGGGCATGCGGATCCGCATGCCACGGTCGCCGCCTTCGTCGCCGCCTCCGAACGGGCGGGCGCGGTCTTCCGTAACCATGAACGCGTGAGAGCCATTCGTGTGGGAAGCGGCCGCGTCACGGGTGTAGTCACGGACAAGAACAACTATTCGGCGCCGCGCGTTATCCTTGCCGCCGGCCTGTTCGGATCCGAGTTGCTTGTTCCGCTCGGGATCGACGTTCCCATCGACGCGCGCATGGTCACGGTCATCCGTTCGGTTCCGGTTGAACGGGTGCTGGATCAGGTGATCGGCGTCGCCACCGGCAACTGGGCCGGACGGCAGGAAGTGAACGGCCGCTTTCGGGTCACCAGCGGCGGTCAGGCGTGGCACAAAAGGATGGATGTAACCGACGATGAACGCGACCCGCGCCCCACCATCCATCCGCCCATGGCGACGCTCGGCGAAGTTGTCGCTGAGATGGAGCGTCTGCTGCCGGGCACCACCATGCATTCCGTGGAAGAGATCTGGGCCGGACTGATCGACATGACGCCCGATGCTTTGCCGGTCATCGACACGGCTCCCGAAATCGAGGGGCTGGTCATCGGAATGGGCTTTTCCGGGCACGGTTTCTGCCTTGGGCCGATCACCGGCCGGATTCTTTGCGCGCTGGCGCTCGCAGACAAGCCAGGCTTCGATCTCTCGGCGTTTGCCGCGACCCGCTTCAAAGCGCGCTCGAACCCGCCGCAGGAGGCGATGACGCTGCATGGTTGAACAGGCAAGGCACCAGGGCCGCATCACATGATCGCCTTCGCGCTCAAACGGCTGGGATTCGCCGCCATCACGCTCTTTCTCGTGCTGACCTGCGTATTCATCCTGGTGCGCGTCATACCCGGCGACCCGGCGCAGGTGATCGTCGGCGAACAGGCCAGCCAGACGGCGATCGACGCGGTCCGCGTCAAATTGGGGCTCGATCAGCCCATCCTCGTCCAATACGTGCGGTTCATCGGGCAGGTCCTTGCAGGCAACCTTGGTGAGTCGATGATCACGCATCGGCCGGTGACCGAGGAGATCGCCATCGTGCTGCCCTACACCGCTGAATTGACGGTCGCCTCGCTGGTCCTGGGCTTGATCCTCGGGATACCGGCCGGCGTGCTGGCATCGGTGTGGCGCAACCGCTTTCCCGACTACCTCATGCGCTTGGTGTCGTTGATCGGCCTGTCGGCACCCGCCTTCGTGACGGCGATCGTGCTGATGATAGCCTTCGCCATTCGCTTGCGCTGGTTCCCGGTCATCAGTGCGGGCGGCGGCTCCAATTTCGTCGACCACTTGCGAAACATGGCGCTGCCTACGCTGTCGCTGGCGCTCATCATGATGGCCTACATCACACGGGTCACACGCTCGGCCATGCTCGAAGTGCTCAATCAGGACTTCGTCCGCACAGCTCGCGCCAAAGGCGCGCCGCGCATGGTGGTCATATGGCGCCACGCCCTCGGCAACTGCCTGATCCCGATCACCACCGTGGTGGGCCTCTATCTCGGCATCCTCATCGGCAATTCCGTTCTGACCGAAATCGTCTTCAACAGGCCCGGCCTCGGCAAGCTGATCCTGAACGCGCTCACCCAACGCGACTACACGCTGCTGCAGGGCCTGATCGTCATCTACACGCTGCTCGTGGTCCTGGTGAACCTGCTCACGGACCTGACCTACGGCTTCCTCGATCCGCGGGTGCAGTACAAATGAGCGCCTCGACCTCATCGCCGGCGCGCCGACGCGCCATGCGCTTGCCGGGCTGGATCAACGGTCCGGTCGTCGTTGGCGGACTGATGCTGCTCACGCTCGTCCTTGCCGCGATCGCGGCACCGCTTTTGGCGCCCTACGATCCGGTGAAGCAAGATATCCTGGCCCAGCTCGCTCACCCGAGCCACGACCATTTCCTGGGCGCCGACTATTTCGGCCGGGACATACTGTCCCGCCTCATCTACGGCGCCCGCTATTCGCTGACGATCGGAATCCTCTCTATCATCATCGCGGTGATCGTCGGAAGCCTGATCGGTATGGTCGCGGGCAATTTCGGGGGCAAGACGGACATCGTCCTCATGCAGGCGATGGATGTCGTCCTTGCGTTCCCTTCGCTCATCCTCGGCCTGGCGCTGGTTGCCATGCTCGGGGCGACGATGACCAACATCATCATCGCCATCGCCTTCACGGCCATTCCGGCGTTCGCGCGCATCGCCCGCGGCGCCGTGATCTCACTTCGCGACCGCGAGTTCGTGCAGGCATCGAGAGCGCTCGGCCTGTCGAACCGCTGGATCCTGTTCCGACATATCCTGCCAAACATCCTTCCCGAAATCCTCGTCATGGCATCGCTTTGGATGGCGACGGCCGTACGAACGGAGGCATCGCTTGCCTTCATTGGCCTCGGCATCGCGCCGCCGGCGCCGACCTGGGGCGGGATGGTGCGCGAGGGTTTCGACAATATCTTGAACTCCATCCATCTGGCGCTCTGGCCGTCGGTCGCCATCCTGCTCCTGGTGCTCGCCTTCAACCTCATCGGCGACGGCCTGCGCGATGCGATCGATCCGCGTCTGCGGGTGGCGCAGGAGGAGAATGCGGAATGACGGCCGCTATGGACACGACCGGGCCGTCGAAGCTAAGGCCAAGGCCCGTGGAAGGCGCGCCGGTGATGGTCGTGGAAAGCCTTTGCGTGGCCTTCGGTTCCAGTCGGGCCGTCAATCCGATGTCCTACGCCATTCATGCCGGCCGCACGCTGGCGGTGGTTGGCGAATCCGGATCGGGAAAGAGCGTTTCTGCGCTCGCAATGATGGGGCTGCTGCCGCCGACGGCGAAGGTTTCGGGGAAAATACTGTTCGAAGGCCAGGACCTTCTGCAGGCGCCCGAGAGCAGGATGCAGCGCATCCGGGGCGGCCGCATCTCGATGATCTTCCAGGAGCCGATGACCAGCCTCAACCCTGTGCAACGGGTCGGCGATCAGATCGCCGAGGCGGTCCGCTATCATCGCGGCCTTAAGGGCGCGGACGCAAAGCATGAGGTGCTGCACCTGATGGAGCGGGTGGGCATCCCGGATTCCGAACGGCGCATGAGGGCCTATCCGCACACCTTCTCCGGCGGCATGCGCCAACGCGTCATGATCGCGATGGCGTTGGCCTCGAACCCCGCGCTTCTCATCGCCGACGAGCCGACGACCGCACTCGACGTCACCATCCAGGCGCAGATTCTCGAACTCATCCAGGAGATACAGCGCGAAACCGGGGTCGCTGTCCTTTTTATCACACATGACATGGGCGTGGTCGCCGAAATCGCCGACGAAGTCCTCGTGATGCGCAACGGGGATCTCGTTGAACGTGGCACGGTGCTCGACATCTTCGACCACTCGCGAGCCGAGTACACGCAAAGCCTCATCGCGGCGGTCCCGCAACTGGCAGCCGGCGGCAGTGGCAAGCTCAATCCCCTGCCGGTGCCGGCGGACAGGGAGGTGCTGCGCGTGAGCGGGCTTACGGTGCGCTTCCCGATCCGCAGCGGATTGCTTGCGCGCCGCTCCGGGGTCGTGCATGCGGTCGAGGACGTGTCGCTGGCGATCTCGTCGGGCGAGACGCTCGGCCTCGTTGGCGAGTCCGGCTCCGGTAAGTCGACCATCGGCCGCGCAATCATCAACCTCGAGGAGATCCATTCCGGGCAGGTGCTGCTTGCCGGCCAGGCCATCGACTATCGCTCTCAAAGGGGGCTCCTGGCGCTGCGCCGCGAGGTCCAGATGATCTTCCAGGATCCCTATGGCTCGCTCGACAGTCGGCAGACGGTGGGTGACGCGATCATGGAGCCGATGATCTTCCACGAGCTTGCCCGGCCCGAACAAGCGCGCGAGCGCATGAAGGGACTGCTGGAGCGGGTCGGATTGAGCCCCCGGCACGCAGAGCGCCTGCCACACGAATTCTCGGGCGGCCAACGCCAGCGCATCTGCATCGCGCGCGCCCTGGCCATGGAGCCGCGGCTGATCATCGCAGACGAGGCCGTCTCTGCCCTGGACGTCACCGTCAAGGCGCAGATCATCGATCTGATGATCGGGCTGCAGAAGGAATTTGGCCTCTCCTACCTGTTCATCAGTCATGACATCGCGGTGATCGAGCGCACCTGCCATCGCGTGGCGGTCATGCATTTCGGCGAAATCGTCGAGGTCGGTCCGCGCGAAGCCGTGATCGGCCATCCCGCCCACAGCTACACGCGAAGGCTGCTTTCCGCCGTGCCGGTGGCGCATCCATCGAAACGCGGGCTGAGCAAGCGCCTGATGGACGAGGGCAGCAAGGCCTCGCCGGTACGCCCGCTTGGTTATGAACCTCCCAAAGCCAGCTGGCGCACGCTCGGCGAGGGGCATCTGGTGCGGGAGGAGGAGCGATGAGTTCGCGGCTAACCGAATACATCACGACGACGCTCGGCCGCTTCGCCGCCGAGTTCCCCTCGAACCGTTTGCCGTCAGAAGTCCGGGGCCGTGCTAGCCTGATGATGCTGGACGCATTGGCATCCGCCGCGGGCGGCGTCGAGACGGCGCTCGCGGTGTCGGCTCGTGAGGCCGCCGCATCGCTGTTTGCGGGTAAGGCAGCCAGTGCCTGGTATTCGGGAAATTCCTTGTCACGGGTCGGCGCCGCCTATTGCAACGCCGCGGCGACCAGCGCCCTCGACATTGATGACGGCCACAGAGGTGCCGCCGGCCATGCCGGCGGCGCGGTCATTCCCGCCGCGCTGGCCGTGGCCGAGGGCCAGGATTTCACAGGCGAGGAAATCCTCGGTGCCGTGGCCCTCGGCTACGACGTTGCGTTGCGGATCGCCGCCAGCCGCAAGCCCGAGCGCATCGATCACTATAACAGTGGAACCTGGGCCGCCTATGGCGCCGCCGCCTCGGCCGGACGGCTTATCGGCCTCGACACGGCAAAGATGGCGCAGGCTTTGGCGATCGCCGGCGCGGAGGCTCCCGTCAGCCTGCCCACCGGCGCGTCCAAGCGCATGGGCAGCACCGTCAAGGAAGGCCTCGCCTGGGCGGCGGTGACCGGCGTTGCCGCTGCCGAAAGGGCGCGCGCGGGCTGCACTGGTCCAGACGATCTCCTCGATCGGGACGAGGTCTACGATACGGCGGCCATGGTGGCCGATCTCGGGCAGGAATGGGAAATAATGCAGACCTATCTGAAGCCCTACGCCTGCTGCCGATATATCCATTCGGCGATTGACGCGATTGAAGAAATGCGCCGTCCGGGCGCTGATGTTCGCGCCCTGACGGTGGAGATCTTTCCCGCCGGACTGAACCTGCAGAACCAGCCGGCGCCGCATAGTCTCGAGGCGGCGCAATATTCGTATCCGTTCTGCTGCGCGCTGGCCGCGCTGCAGGGGTCCGACGCGTTGCGGCCGATGCGCCCGTCCTCCCTTTTCGACCGCCGCGTGCTGGAGCTGGCGGGCAGGATTGACCTGCGCGTCGCGACCGATTTCGCAGACGCCTTCCCCGCGCGCACGCCGGCGCGGGTGACACTGGACCAGGGCGCGGGACCACGCACGCTCACCATCCATCACCCGCGCGGCGACGTGGCCAATCCCATGTCGCGCCAAGAGATCGAAGACAAGTTCCGCGTCCTTGCGGAAGGCATCCTGCCTGCGGCGGTGATCGCGAACGTGATCGCCGCCGTCGACGGGCTGGCGCGCGATGGAGCTACGCCGCTTTACGCAGCACTGTCCCGTCGAACGTCGCTCAACCCGCCCGATCTGGCGATGGCAAACTGAAGAACGAGCAAGAAGGGGAACCCGTCATGAAACTGAAAACAGCATTATTCTCGAGCCTGCTGGTACTGTCGAGCGCCACCCTCATGGCGACATCCGCTCTCGCAGAACCTTCGACCAATCTCAATCTCGGCTCGTTGGGAGCCGATGTCTCGCAACTCGACCCGGACTATGCGGCCAACACGACCGACCGAACCGTGGTCGCGTGGATCTTCAACGCTCTGGTGCGCTTCCAACCGGGATCGACCGATCCGTCGACCATCGAACCCGATCTCGCCGAGAGCTGGCAAAGTTCGCCCGACAAGCTGGTTTGGACCTTCCATCTGCGCCATGGCGTCAAGTGGCAGAAGGGCTACGGCGAGATGACGGCCGACGACGTCGTCTATTCGCTGAAGAAGGCCTCCGATAAGAATACGTCGGCCTATGCGCCCGACTATGCCGCGGTCAAGTCGATCGAGGCTGTAGACCCATACACGGTCAAGATAACGCTCGACCACCAGATCCCGAGCCTCCTCGGCCTTGTCGCCAATTACTCGGGTGGATTCATCATGCCGAAGAAGGCGGTCGAGGAAAAAGGCGCAAATTTCACGCGCGACCCGGTCGGGTCGGGTCCCTTCCAGGTCGACAAGATCAGCCCCGGCCAATCGATCACGTTCAAGGCCAATGAGGACTACTTCCGCGGCGCGCCGCAGATCAAGACGGTGACCCTTCGCTTCCTGCCGGAATCGGCGTCGCGCGATCTCGCCTTCCGCTCAGGCGAAATCGACGCGGCCGCCGGTGTTCAGAACAAGAACTGGCTGAACCGCATGAAGGCTGAGCCCAATATCAAGCTCGATGTCTTCGCTCCGGCCGAGGAAGCGCAACTGCACCTGAACGTGACGAAGGCGCCCCTCGACAAGCTGGAGGTGCGCCAGGCGCTGTCGCTGGCCATCAACCAGGACCAGATGGTGCAGTTCCAGGGCGAGGATTTCACGCAGCCGGGACAATCGGCCGTGCCATCCAACAATCTGGGCTTCACCAAGGACAGCGGCGTTCTCGGCTATGACCCCGAAAAGGCCAAGGCGCTTCTCAAGCAGGCGGGCCTTCCTGAGGGATTCACCATCCCGATGATCAACAGCCAGGACACCCAGCTCGCCAATCTCGGCCAGCTCGTCCAGGCGCAGCTGGCCGCGATTGGAGTCAAAGTCGACATCAAGCCGGTGGAGCACGCAACCTACCACCAATTGATCCGAAAGGACGCGAGCCCCATGGTCATCTACAGCGCCGCGAGGTTCCCGGTCGCCGACGTCTACCTGACGCAATTCTTCTATGGGCCATCCGCGATCGGTCAGCCGACGGCGGTGACGAATTTCAGCCACTGCGACGTCGCCGATGCCGAGATCAAGGCGGCCAAGACCGAGACCGACTCCAACAAGCAGGTCAAGCTCTGGCAGGAAGCGCAAAAGAAGCTGATGACCAATGTCTGCTCGATCCCGCTGGTGGAAACCCGGCTGATCTGGGTCCGTAAGGATAGCTTGGACTGGGGATACGATCTCAAAGGCTCCATGTCGCTGGGGCCGCTTCTGACGGAAAAGACCCGCTTCACCAACTAGGCTGGCCGGCGGCGGGGCAGGGCTCGCCGCCCCCCACATCGTCTCGCGTGCCTCGTTTTTCTCGATCTCCAGGAGGCCAACCAGATGGCCGACGCTTCCAGTCCGGCGCCAGTCGTTCTGCTATCAGGTGCAAATCGTGGCATAGGCGCGGCCATTGTCAACGAACTCTTGCCGCACGGCTACCGACTCAGCCTCGGCGCACGCGACACCGCCTCTCTGGCAGCCACATTCGGACCGGAGACACAAAGCACGCTCCACGCGCATTTCGACGCTTTGGAGCCTGAAAGCGCGAAAGCCTGGGTCGCGGCCACGGTCGAGAAATTCGGGCGCATCGACGTCCTGATCAACAATGCAGGCAGCAACGAGAAGGTCAGCCTGCTGGAAGAGAACGAAGAGGCGCTCGACCGTCTGTGGGCGATTAACGTCAAGGCGCCTCTGCGCCTGACGAGGCTTTGCGTCCCGTATCTCGAAAGGACGGGACGCGGTCGCATCGTCAACATCGCTTCGATGTCCGGAAAGAGAGTGCGCAACCCTTTCGTCGGCTACAACATGACGAAGTTCGCGGTGATGGGACTTACCCACACGACACGTCACGTCACTTGGGACATGGGTATTCGCGCGACGGCGATCTGCCCGAGCTTCGTGCGCACCGAAATGACGAGGGAAAGTACGAAAATCGCTCGCGACGACATGATCGCGCCGCAGACGTTGGCCCGGATCGTGCGCAACACGATCGAGCTCCCCAACAACGCGGCAACGGCCGAAGTACTCGTCAACTGCCGGCTTGAAGACATGCTGTGAGGTGCCGCGATTCCCATTCCCTCTCTTGATCGTGTGGAAACGGCGGATGCCGTTCCCGCCTCGACGGACGTCGTCATCATCGGCGGCGGCATAGCCGGCGTGAGCGCCGCTTTCTTCCTTGCCGAAAAAGGTATCCGGACCGTCGTGTGCGAAAAGGGACGCTTTGCCGGCGAACAGTCCTCGCGCAATTGGGGCTGGGTGCGCCAGATGGGGCGTGACAGGGCAGAGCTTCCGCTTGCGATCGAAAGCCTCAGGCTATGGCGGCAGTTGGAGTCCCGTTGGGGCATCGATGCCGGCTTCCGGCAGACGGGCATTGTCTATGCCTTCCGTGCCGGAGAGGACGAGGAGGGGCTCGCGAACTGGGTCGAGTCCGCCGAGCAGCACCAGCTTCCGATCCGCAGGCTCGATCGAACGGCCACACAGCGTCTTTTGCCTGGCATCGCGTCTGACTTCCATGTCGCCTACCACACGGCCGACGACGGTCGCGCGGAGCCATCGAAGGCGGTCTCGGCGATCGCGAAGGCCGCACGGGATCGGGGCGCGGTGCTTGTCGCCGATTGCGCCGTCAGGAGCATCGAAAGGAAGGCTGGAAGGGTATCGGCGGTGATCACCGAGAAGGGCGAGACAGCCTGCTCCGCCGCGATCGTCGCCGGCGGGGTATGGTCCCGCCTCTTCCTCGGCAATCTCGGCGTCACCTTGCCGCAACTCAAGCTGCTCGGCGCTGCGATGCGGGTCGAGACCGCGGCCGACCTGCCGCAAATGCCGGTCGGCGGAAGCGACTTTGCGTTCCGCAAACGGATCGACGGCGGTTACACCGTGTCGCGCAGGAATGCCAGCCTTGTGCCGATCGTGCCGGACAGCTTCCGCTTGTTTACGCAATTCCTGCCGACGCTGAAGACGAGCTGGCGGGAATTGCGCCTGCGCGTGGGAAAGCAGTTCTTCACCGAACTTGCGATGCCGAGGCACTGGTCGGCTGATGCCATCACGCCGTTCGAGCGCGTCCGCATCCTCGATCCCGCACCAAGCCAGGCGCTGAACCGGGCCGGGCTGGAAAATACCATCCGGGCCTTCCCCGCCTTCGGCGACGCCAGGATCACCCACCAATGGGCGGGTTTCATCGATGCGATGCCTGACGGCATTCCTGTCATCGCGCCGGTTCCCTTGGTCCCGGGACTTTTCATCTCATCCGGCTATTCGGGACATGGCTTCGGCATAGGACCGGGAGCGGGGCGCCTGATGGCAGACATCGTCGCCGGCGACAATCCACTCGTCGACCCGGCTCCTTTCGGTCTCGAAAGATTTGGAATGCGCAACCGCGCCTAAGACATGCGGGCTGCGGGCGAAATCTGTCTTTGAACTGACCCACTGCGACCGATGGTCGGCAAACGACCTCATCGCTCGGTCGCCGATCTTCATCTCGTTCCACTCAGAGGCCAGCTACGATGCCGGCGGCGGCATCACTTGGACGTTATGAACTTGCCCGTGTGTGGCTGGCTTGGGGAAACAAGGTCAGCACCTGCGGTCGTCGATGCACGCGGTCTCACAGGTCAGGCCGCCAGGAAGCGCTCGGCGAGCCGAGCCCAAAGTGCGGCTCCCACCGTCAGGTTGCCGTCATTGAAATCGTATTTCGAGCTGTGAAGGATGGCCGAATCCTCGCCGTTGCCAAGGCGCAGGAAACAGCCGGGCTTGTGCTCGAGGAAGTAGGAGAAGTCTTCGCTGCCGGGGATCAGCGGGCAGACGGATACGTTGTCCTCGCCAACCAGCTCGGTCACCACCTCGGTCGCGAACGCGGTTTCGCCTTCGGAATTCGTCACGACCGGATAGCCGCGCTCATAGTCGATCTCGATGCTTGCGCCATGCGCCTCGGCGATGGACGCGGCGATGCCACGGATGCGCTGCTCAAGGGTGTCACGGACCCCGGCCGAGAAAGAACGGACGCTGAGCGAGATCTCAGAGCTTTCGGGAATGACGTTGGAGGCAGTCCCGCCATGGATCATGCCGACGGTGACCACCGCAGCCTCGACCGGGTTGACGTTGCGGGAAACGACCGTCTGCAAGGTCATGACCATGTTTGCTGCGGCAACGATCGGGTCGACCGTCTGATGCGGGCGCGAGGCATGGCCGCCGCGGCCGAGAATCCTGATCATGACAGTGTCGCTTGCCGCCATCAGCGGCCCGGCACGCATCAGAAACGTCCCCACCGGCGCTCCCGGATGGTTGTGCAGGCCGAAGACGGCATCGCACGGAAAGCGCTCAAACAGCCCGTCGGCGATCATCGCCTGCGCCCCGCTGTTCTTGCCAGCCTCCTCCGCTGGTTGGAAGACGAGATTGACGGTGCCGTTGAAATGCCTCGTGCGCGCCAGATATTCGGCCGCGCCCAGCAGCATGGTTGTATGACCGTCGTGGCCGCAGGCATGCATCTTGCCAGCCGTCTTGCTCGCATAAGGCAAGCCGGTCGTTTCCGTGATCGGCAGTGCGTCCATGTCGGCGCGGATGGCAATGCTGCGGCCGCCAGACCCTTGCCGCAGGCGCCCGACGACGCCAAGTCCGCCTACATTGCGCGTCACCTCGTAGCCCCAGCGCTCCAGCCGATCCGCCACGAAGGCAGCCGTTTCTTGTTCCTGGAAGGAAAGTTCGGGGTGCGCGTGCAGGTAACGGCGCGCCTCCGCCAGTTCAGCCGCCTTGCCTTCGAAGTCGGCAATACCGGCATGCTGGTTTGAGCGTTTGGGCATGGGGAAATTCCTGCCAGTCAAAGGGATGTCGCGGTTGGCTTCAAATGAAGCGGCTCAGGAACGCACGCGTGCGAGGATGCTGGGGCCGGATCAGGACTTCTTCGGGCGGGCCGGTTTCAATCACGCTACCGCCGTCCATGAAAACCACGCGATCCGCCGCTTCGCGAGCGAAGCCGATCTCGTGCGTAACCACGATCATCGTCAGGCCCTGGCTGGCGGGATCGCGCATGGTGGCAAGCACTTCGCCGACCAGTTCCGGATCGAGCGCCGAGGTCGGCTCATCGAACAGCATCAGTTTCGGCCGGATGGCGAGTGCGCGGGCAATCGCGACGCGTTGCTGCTGCCCACCGGAAAGCTGGCGCGGATAGGCGTCAATCTTGTCGGCGAGGCCGACGCGGCTCAAAAGCTCGCGACCGTAGTGGATCGCCTCGTCGCGGTTCTGCCCGTGGACGCCGACGGGCGCCTCGATGACGTTTTGCAGCGTCGTCATGTGCGGATAGAGGTTGAACTGCTGGAACACCATGCCGATCTTGCGTCGCTGCCGGGCGATCTCGCGGCTGGAGAGCTTGTCGAGGCGTCCATCACGCAGCCGGTAGCCGATCTGTTCGCCGTCGACCTCAATCGATCCCCGATCGATCGCTTCCAGATGGTTGATGCAGCGCAGGAAGGTCGACTTACCCGAACCGGAAGGCCCGAGGATGACAACCACTTCTCCAAGGGCGACATCGAGATCAATGCCCTTCAGCACCTCAAGTGGCCCGAACGCCTTGTGCACGTTTCGCGCTCGCACCAGAGTCGCCCTGTCAGCGCGCATCGACGACCTCCGCAGGCGCGGCAAATTTGCCGTTTGCCCCAGCCTGCGCGCCACGTTCGCCGCGACTGTAGTAGCGTTCGATCGCGCCTTGCCCGACATTGAGGATCGATGTGATCAGAAGATACCAGAGGACCGCGACCAACAGCAGCGGAATGATCTCGAAAGTACGGTTGTAGATCGACTGTACGGAATAGAGCAGATCGGCCATGGCGATGACACTGACAAGCGAGGTCGCCTTGATCATGCTGATGAGTTGGTTGCCGGTCGGCGGCACGATCGATTTCATGGCCTGCGGGAGGATGACACGCCAAAGCGCGCGGGCGCGCGTCATGCCGAATGCTTCGGCTGTCTCGGCCTGCCCCTTGTCGACCGACAGCAGTCCGCCGCGAATGATCTCGGCCATGTAGGCGGCCTCGTTCAGAGCCAGACCGAGGATCGCCGCCGTCAGGGGGGTGATAAGATCATTGGTTTCCCAGCTCGCGATGCCGATGGAAATGCGCGGGAACAACGTCGACATGTTGTACCAGAAGATCAGCTGCACCAGCAGCGGCGTGCCGCGGAAGAACCAGATGAACAAACCCGAAAGCGACGACGCCAGCCGATCCTTCGACATGCGCGCGATGGCGAGCGCGAGGCCGAGAACGATGCCGAGCATCATCGCCACGATCGTAAGGCCGAGCGTGACCGAGAGGCCCTGCATAACAGTCGGGTCGAAGAAATACCGGGCGACGACAGGCCAGCCGAAATTTGGATTGACCGCGACTATCCAGGCGAAACCAGCAGCCACCACCGCGGTTAAGGCCCACAGCCCAATACGGACGAGCGGGAACGGCCGATGCGCCCTCTTGACGTCACGAAGGGCGTCGTCGGCAAGGCGTTGCACTTCAACGGCGTTGCGAACCGGCGCGTCGGCCATTTCTGTTCCTAGATACCCTGGTTTATGCCGGGCGCCTTGATCATGTTGTTATCAAGACCCCATTTTTTCATGATCACTGCATAAGTGCCGTTATCCATCAGTATCTTGAAGGCGTCGTTCAGCACGCCGGCGAGCGGCGAGCCTTTCTGCACGACTGCCCCCTGATAGATGTCTTTGAACCCATTGGCCTGACCGACACCCGAAAGCTCGAGCTGACCATTGGCCTGTCGGACGAAATAGGTGAGCGGCGCCTGCGAGGAGAAGAAGGCATCAGAGCGTTTGGAGCGCACGGCGAGGATCGAGCTCGGCTGGTCGGTGAAGGACTGCACCTGGACTGCCGGTTTGCCGCCGTCGGCACATTTTTGCGCCTGTTCCTTGATAACCTTTTCGGCCGAGCCGCCCGCCATGACGGCGATGCGCTTGCCGCAAGCCGTCTCCAGCGAAGTGATGCCCTCAGGATTGCCCTTCTCGACTGCGAAGACGACATATTCGCGCACCCAATCGACGAAATCGTTCGACTTCTGGCGGTCCGGATAGTCGCCGACCGGCCCCATAGCGAACTGGTAGCGGCCGGAATTTATGCCGGCCAGCAAGGCCGGCAGGCCGGCGACCGAGGCATGAAGGACCTCCACGCCAAGCAACTGGCCGATGGCGTCGGAAATGTCCTTGGTCGCGCCCGACAGGTCCGTTCCGGTGACGATCTCATAGGGCGGGAATGAGCCGTTGTTGACAGTCGTCATCTTGCCGGCGTCAAGGATTTCCTTGGGCAGCCTGGCACGCAATTGCTCGTTGACCGACTGCTTCTTGATATCCTGGGCAAAGCTGGGCTGCGCCATCACGGCGGCAAGCGAGGCGACAAAAATAACTGTCTTTCTCACGGCGTTTTCCTTCCCGTTTTTCGTCATCATTGGCGTCAGGCAGCGGAGGTTCGTTCCTTGGCTGCAAAGGGAAATAGGGCGTCAGCCGAGATCGGCTCGGCCAGGATGCCTTGCACGTGGAGCTCGGCGGCGAAATCTTCGATCATGCGACGATTGGTTTGGAGTCCGCTGTCGTTCCAGGACAGCGGCAGATCGCGTCCCGCCCGGATCAGCTCCTCGATAATCCAGGGAGAGGTCTCGGCATATTTGCGGCGCTTGGTTGTCCATAGACGCTGACTTTGGTCAATGAGCTGGGCAATTTCGCCCGGCAGCCAGGGATGTTCTTGCGCGACGGAAGCCTTTACTGCCACCAAATGCATGCCGGGCACGTAGCCGACATCTGCGAAATAGGCGCGTTCGGCCGCGCGGAAGTCGCGCAGCAATTGGCGCCAGGCGGAACCCGGCGCAAAAAAACCGTCCGGCATGAACGGTGTGAAGACGGCGTCGAGCTGATTTTGCTGCAGAAGCTCCATCATCGGCCGCTCCCCAGGGATCGCCTCGATGCGACCTGGCCTGCCGAACCCGTCGAGACGATCGGTGATCGGGTGCTGCGCCGTCAGCCTCCCCACGAACCAGGAGGCATCCTCCACGCCTACGCCTTCACGGCGTAGCGCGGCGCGCGTCCAGGTATTGCCGGAATC
Organism: Mesorhizobium sp.; assembly: GCA_004963905.1. GTDB lineage: Bacteria > Pseudomonadota > Alphaproteobacteria > Rhizobiales > Rhizobiaceae > Mesorhizobium. The sequence continues at coordinate 24,201 of SUGL01000005.1, read as the reverse complement.
GCGCCAGCCGGTGACGCCGATCCGCTTGCCAGCGAGGTCGGACAGTCGCTCCAGCGGACTGTCGTCCCTGACGATGATGCAGCGATGGCGAAAGCCGCGCATGATGAAGCAGGGAATCCCGACGATGGTCTCCATTCCCTCCGCCATGGCCGAAACGTAGCGGCTGAACGAGATCTCGGCCGCGTCGTATTTCGGATCGTTGGCAAGGTCGGGGATCAGCGTGCCGACCCGCTCGACCTCGACGGTCAGGCGCGGCGAGGTCACCTCGCCGAGTATCAGCGGCGTCAGATAGTCCCAATCACGGGTGGCAATCCTGATGGAAACGGGCATCGACACGCATTCAAGGACCAAGTTTGACCCGGCACTGTTAAATGTTTATTTTTCACCAATCAAATGTTATTACGTTATTGAACATTTAAAGGGTCTCATGCCGAAGACGATCGACGCCGGCTGGTTCGCCGAGCGGCTGGGCGACCGCACCATGCGCGGCATCGCCCGAGAAACCGGGGCGCTGATCCGCAGCGGCGCGCTGCCGGTGGGTTCGAAACTTCCGCCGGTCCGTGAGCTCGCGTTTATGCTCGGTGTCAGTCCGGCGACGGTTTCGCAGGCGTGGAGCGAATTGCGCCGGTACAAGATCATAGGCGGCCGCGGACGCAACGGAGCCTGGGTGATGGGCGATCGGTTTGCCGCCCGGCCTGAACGGCACCTGAGCGTCGGCAACTACGGCCCCAGTGTCCTCAATCTTGCGATCGCGGAGCCCGATGTCGCACTTCTGCCGCCGCTTGGAGCCGCGCTGGCGCACGGCGCTCGGGCCGAAAACCTCAACAGCTATGAGAGGGTGCGTATCCTGCCGGAACTGGAAGCGGCCGTGCGACCGTCATGGCCTTATGATCCCGGTGCGTTCCTGGCCACCAATGGCGGCTACAATGCCATTTATACATTGCTGCATGCCCTGGTTCCACCCGGTGCTCCCGTGGCGATCGAGGATCCGACGGCGTTGCGCCTGCTCGACATTCTGGAGGACCTCGACGTCCCGATCCTGCCGGTGGAATGCGACAGCGAGGGTCTCTTGCCGCATTCCCTGGCGGAGGTCCTACGACAGCGCCCCGTCGCCTTCCTGTTCCAGCCGCGCGTCCATTCGGTGACCGGCGCCCGCATGTCGGCCGCGCGGCTCGAAGTCGTCGGCGACATGCTGGCCGGCACCGATATGCTGATCATCGAGGATGACGGCGTCGGTGACATCTCGGATGCGCCGCGCATTTCCCTTGGCCGGCGATTTCCCGACCGCGTCATCCATATTGTCTCCTATTCGAAGACGCATGGTCCCGACCTGCGGCTTGCGGTCCTGTCCAGTTCCGCCACGATCGTAGAACAGATCCAGTCGTACCGCAGCTTCAGCGCGGGCTGGACCAGTCGTATCCTGCAGGCGGCAACTGCCTGGCTGCTCCAGGACACGGCAACGATGGACCTCGTCGAGCGGGCGAGGGATATCTACCGCCAACGCCGCGAACAGCTGGCAACCGAGATGGCCATACGCAATGTTGGGATCGCCGCTGGTCACGGGCTCAGCGTCCTCATTCCGGTCGCTTCGGAACCCTACGCCTTGGTCACCTTGGCAGCGCATGGCATCGCGGTCCATGCCGGGGCAAAGTTTTCGACGCAGCCGACGAGCTCCATTCGTGTCGCGACGAGTATTCTGCGCCAGAAGCATGTCAAATACGTCGCCGATTGCATAGCGCTGGCTGCCGATCCAAGTCGGAAGGTATCTGAAGCCTAGGCCCTAGCTCAAAAGTGGCTGACAAGCCTTGGCGAACGCCCACATATTTGCACTGAACGAGGCGAAGGAAGCCGAGAAGCAGCTCTAGGATGGCCCCTCCAACAAGGCCAGCGCTGGGGAAGCATCATGCTCCTGTGCGACCCGAAAGCGACTGGCACAGCTCGGCTTCGTCGATGAGGCCATTCTCGAAAGTTTGGATGACGTCACAGGCGAGCTGGTCCCTTTGATCCTCGTCCTTAATGGCTAGACACCGCTCTTTGCAAAGCTGGTCAAATCCCCTCTGGAGGAGCGCCAGCTCGGCCGAGGTGAACGCGCCCCTGCATCTTGTGAAAGCCATGACGCTTCCGTCCCTGACCCGGGCGAAAGCGCCATCTAGTCTTCCAAGCGTCCGTCTGCCTCGGCTGGTGCCTATGCTGGCAGCGGCATACAGGCCGCGGGGCCGGCAAGCGCGAGGTTCGTCGTTTGAGCCGCGTTCTAGAGCATTGGTCCCAAGGACCCGTCGCGCATCCGCTTTTCCGCGCCTAAAGGAACGACGTGAATTTTTCCGCGTTGTCGGCGATGGAATTTAATAAGCACATTCGCATGGCGCAACGGCATGTTCGAGATGGCGAGCGGCAGCTCACGCGCCAGCGCAATCTGATAGCCCGACTGAGAACCAAAAGTCTGCCAACGATAGATGCGTTGGAGTTTTTGGGACTTCTGGAAGAGCTTCACGCCATGCAGCGGCAACGCCTGTCGCAGCTGATTTGGCAATCAGCCAGTTGGCAATTGGACGAACCGTTGACCTGGGAGATGCCATGGGCGGAGCGTCTGAACGATTGGATTTCGATTCCCGATCGGATCTTCCGGCTTGCTTTTGAACTGCAGGAAAAGCTGAAAGGCAGAGATTCCAGATGCTCTATGGTCGAAGCGACCGAGAGCAAACGACCCTAGCAGCCTACTCGTCCCGCCAGATACACCCACTTCTCAAAAGGATCGGGGATAGCTGCTGCTCGAACGCGTTGCGATCTGCCCTAGGATATGGGCGTTCATCAGCCATGAACTGCGAGCGCTCACAACAGCCAGGACCGCCGAGCTGATCGACCCGATCAAGCGAGACGAGGAAGCAGCGTGGACAAGGGGATGAAAGATGTTGCAAGCCTGCTATTCCGAGCGGGGTCTCGGCTGCACCAGGCCGGCATCGATGGTATCGGGCAAAGACGGGTGAGGCGGCGCTTTAACAGATCCCGTCGTGACCGCATCGGGCGGCAGGACGATGACCATTTTGGCGTCCTGCTGCTGCCAGAGGGGTTTGCCGAAGAGAAAGAACACAATTGCAAGAACGCACATCAGCAGCATGGCAGCAAATAGATTCGCGATCAATTCTCCAAGCTGCATACCGCACTCCGACAAAGGAACACCCGCCGCATCGCAGTCAGCAGCGGGTGTTATGCAACCGACGATAAAGGGACGGATTTCGCCGGTCCTGACGCCAATGAAATACCAGGCTATATGTTTCATGGATAAGACCAATGCGATTGAATGCCGGACTTCAGTCGCAGTTCCCCGAGAGGTTGGCACCTTGGACACGGTGTCTTGGCATCGGCTGAACCACTCACCCTGTGGCCGTGGGTGCATGGCACCTGCCCCGGCGGCTTTTCTGTCAATGAGGACCACAGGCCGCATCCGGCATGAATTCGAGGTTTTTTTTGTCCTTGACCAGATGATCGCTTACGACACGCAAGGCGCCGCCGAGTGCCGGCAGGGTCGGCACTACGCACTTTTCCAATGAAGCCTGCTGCGCCCCGGCAGCATGCTTTCTCGCGCTGCTGCTAACTTTGTCACGCGTGTCATGGATCGCCTCTCTGGCGCTCTGGACCGATAAGAGGGAAGACGCGTTCGCGGAACGGCTCCGTGCTGTCCTTCCGAACCTCGCGCCAGCGGCAATCTCCCCTTGGGATGTAGCTTTTTCGATACGATGGCTATTTAGCTTTCGGCTGCGCTCTCAAAGCGGGGAGCTCTTCCTCCGAACAGAGCAGCCGCGGGCGTGTCGGATCGGAAATGTCGAGCTTGTCCCAGGGTATGCGATAGAGACCGTCGCGGCCGCGTAATGCGAAAAAATCGAGCAATGCAGTACCGACGGTCGAGGCGGACAGGCGTTCGAAGGCGGCGAAGATGCCGACGTGAAATTCCGTGACGACGAGGTCGTCACCGTCCTGCTTGGCCATGATCTCCTCGATATAGCCGATGCTCCTGCCGCGATCCGAAAACACACGCCGGCCGGCCAGATGCTCAAGATTAATCTTCGCCATCCTCAAGCCCCCGGGATGCGGCCGACGATGTGAGTGCGCAGCCAATTCTGCCAGGCGAGGATTTTAGTCCTGCGTACGTCGATATCGAATTCGATGTCGACGCCGATATCGCGCACCTTGCTCCAGGCAATCCGATGCGGCCGCGCCTGACGTTTTCCTCTCAGTCTGGCAGCGAGCCGCGCTGTCCAGCGCCCAGGCGACGCACCGAGGCGCCGCGTCAAGGCAATTGCGCCAAGTTCCACGGCGATGACCCGGGGCGGCTTGCCTTCTCGCAGCTCCGCCACCAGGCCGTCCACTTTGCCGATTTTGATCTGCTCCCGGTCGACAACCTGCTTGTCAAGGATATCGCGCAGCAGCTGCATCAGGTGCCTCCGAATATCTGCAAGGGGATGGTCACCACCGCCAGTACGAAGCCGAGCGCAATGACCAAGATCACAGCCGTATTCGATACGACGCCGTTTCGATGCTCACCGACGTAGCGTTCGTCATTCAACAGGAAAAGGAATGGAACAACCGTCAACGGCAAACTCGCAGCAGTCAGCGCCATCGAAAAGATGGTGAGCCTCAGCGGATCGACACCGAGCGCGATGGGAACGGCGGCAAGAACAAGCGTCAGGCTATAGACAAGGCTGAAGCCGGGATCGTCGCGCGGCCTGAGGTCCTCACCCCACGTCCAGCCGAATCCCTGCGCGACCAGATAAGCCTGCTGCAGTCCGACTTCGAGCGTGGCTCCGAAGCAGGCGATCGCCAGTGAAGCAACAAAGAAGACAAAGCCCCAGAAGCCGAAGATTGCGGTCAGCATCAGCGGGAGCTGGTTGTAATCGTCAACCTGGTTCACGCCGTGGGCGCCGAGCACAAGTGCTGCCACGATCAGGACGGCGATGGAAATAGTTCCGCCGAAGCTCATGCCGAGGCCGGCAATGGCGCGATTGGCCCCGAGATAGCTCTTGTCCCATTGATCCTCGACCGCGCCCGAGGAATAGAACATGAAAAGGTAAGGCGAGATGGAAGCACCGAGAATGCTGACCGCCATGAACCAGTAGTTTGCCGTATCGTGTTGCGGCAGGCTGGGCACAGCGCCGGCGCCAAGCTCTTTCCAATCCGGCCGCAGCATGACTGCCGCGACCACGAAGCAGAGCGTTACCAGCCCAAGCGTCGAGATCCCCTTCTCGATGAGGCCGAACGTACCTTTCCACAACAGCAGCCAGGCGAGGAAGGCCACCGGCAACGCCCACCACTGAAAGCCGATTCCCGTTGCAAGCTCGGCAGCAATGGCAACTCCGCCTATCTCGGCCGAGAGCACCATGAAGTTGACCAGCAGGACTGCAAGCATTGGCCAAAGGAAAGCGTTGAAGCCGAACCGCTCCCGGATACCATCGGCTATGGTATGGTGGCTCACGGCAGCGAAGCGACCAGCCATCTCGACGAGGAAAATGATGCAGATGGTGCCGAGGACGATCGACCAGACGAGCTGGAAGCCGAACAATGCGCCGGCCTGCGCCGCCGTAGCCATCGAACCAACCTCCAGGAAGCCGCCAACGCTGGTCACGACACCCAGGGAAATCTCCAGCAACTTCTTCATTGTGGCGGCGCGAAATAATCACGATAGGCCGCGGCGAGATCCGCCCGCGCGGCAAGAATTTCGTGGCGTGCTTGGCTGGCCTGCGCTTGCTGTTCAGTCTCGACTGCTCTCTCGGCCCGCCTTGCCGCGATCGACAGCCGGATGAAGGCCTCCCTCAACGCCTGTCGCTTCGCTGGATCGGACGAAGGGCTCGTCTCGACTTGCAGGGCGGCAACCTCGAATGTCTCGGCGAAGGATTGGAGGGCCGCCGACGCGTAGTGGGACGGCGCGGCGCCTGAAAGCCAGGCCTCGCTCACCAGCACTGCCGCCTGCGCCGTGGAACCGGCAAGCTTCGATTGCTCTTCGACGCTTTCGGACGAGGAGCAGGAGGCAAGTGCCAGCGCAAGCACCAGCAGAAAAAGGCGAGTCCGCCGAACAATGCTGCGCAATTAGCTTCCCCTCGCTGCCGCTTCGAACATGAAGATAAAGCAGGGCCAATCGGAAGGTTCCGCACCGAAGGACCGGGCCACGGCAATGTCCGTGCGCCGGTTCTTGCGGACGCCTGCTTAGCGGCCGCTCGGTTTCGTGTCGTCGGTGGTTGAAATGGCTGCGATCTTGTCAATCATGGCAAGAACAGCTTGTGGGGCACTCAGGTGAACCATATGCCCGGCATCGCAGATGATATCGACGACCGCGTTGTTGAGGTTCGCCTGCAGCCGGAACGCTTCGGCCGGCGCGTCGAAAAGCTGGTCTCCGGCGCCTGCGATGATCCCGACGGGAACCGAAATGTCCTTGTGCTGAGGTGTCGCAAACGCCGCAGCGACCCACATCAGGAAGGACTCCGCCGCGATCGACCGCAGTTGCCCGGGTCGGCTCGCGATCTCGATCGTCATTGTCGCGAAGGCAGCCGAAACCGCCGCGGGGCCAAATATCTTTCGCATTGACCAATTCCAGCCAAGCCTGACCAGCGGCGGCAGCAAGGTGTAGCGGAAGGCCGTTCCAATCAAAGGCAAGACCGGCAACGCCGACAAGGCGAGTGCGAACCTTGGCCGTGGATAATGATAGCCGGAGACAAGCACGATACCGGCAACGGATCCAGGGTGCCTCCGCGCAATCTCGAGCGCAACCGCCGCTCCCCAAGAGTGGCCAAGAACAATGCAGGGTTCAATTCCGAGTTTTGCGGCCGCTGCATTGATCAGATCGGCCTGCGCGGCTGCCGACCACACCCTGCCGATTGGGCGCGAGCTCCTGCCGAAGCCTGGTCTGTCGAAGGCCAGCACTCGATAGTTTTCGCTCGCTTTGTCGAAGATGCCGCTTGTCGTGAAGTCCTCGACCGAAGAGCCATTGCCATGCAGCAGCAACAGCGGCATACCCTGACCCTGCTCGATCAGGTGCAGCCGCACCCCGTCGACTTCGACGAAGCGTCCGAAACGTCGGCCGCGCAACGCCCGCCGCGCCCGCAGGCCATTGTAGAGTGCGAGCCCGGCAGCTGCCGCGGTCAAGAGGAGCAGGATCACGTCGCTCGACGATGCAATGTCAGGCATGATTGCGCGCCGCTAGTGAGCCATGGCGCAATCGACCGAAACGGCAGAAGGATTGAATGGTGGCTGCCCGAAGGGCCATTCTCTCAAGCTGAACCCTTCTGAGGCAGCTTGGTCTCTTCGTCGACCTGTTCCTGGAGAGATTGGCGTTTCCGCCCGGCCCTTTGGGCATTGGCCGTATGCTCTTGCCGTTCAAGCTCGCGTTCCACCGTGTTGCGAGAGCCTTCAGCTGGGTCTTCCTGTGGCAGGCGCTTATCCGTTCGCTTTGCGCCTTGCCCGCTCGACTGCTCACTGCCCGATCGCAGCTTGGAGCGACCGTCCTTTGCGGAATGTTTCGTCATTGGCTTGGATTCTCTATCAAGTCCGGCCTTGCTCGGTCGGCCGGTCGGGTGCCGATCTTGAGAGCTAACAGCCGGGCAGGCCGTTTGTTCCGGCGCTACGACGGCGCGGCTGGTCAGGCCCGATCGTCGTGACCTGGGGGCTGCGCGGGTTTCGGCTCACAATCTTCCAGTGCTTCAACAACAGGGGTGAGTGAATCGTCTTGCCGAGGGTTTGGTTCTGCTTGGTCCGCCCCTTCGCCCGTCTTGTTGAGTGCCCGCGTGATAGCGTCTTCGATGTTGCCGATTTCCTCCTCGCGAACCTCGAGCCCGTAACCCGCCGCGTCGGCGTCCTGCTCGAACTGCTGCGCCAGTACCGGCACGCTGATTTGCGTGTCGGCAGGCTCATTCCCGACGTTCTCCTCGATCCAGCTCCGAAAGAACTCCCTGGTTGCACTCATGGGCGCCTCTTTCGAGCTGAGAACGGCTGCGATGTGCCAATGTTCCGTTTGCTGAGCCTGGGTGATCGGGGCCATCGTCCGGACGTTGCGACAGGCGCGCTTCGTATCAACTGGGCTCGGCTCGCAGTCTGGAGCTTTTCAGCCGAGCCGATGCATTCCGAATCCGGAGATCGCTCGGACGGCGGTGCCAGCTCGGGATCGCCGTCGGTGAAATGGAACGGTGGCTTTGTGAAACTGTTGTGTTCCAAAGGCGAATGACATGGCAGTGGACAAGAAGGCAGACGCCGGCAGCGCATCGGTCGCCGCCTCCCAGAAATTCCGGGCGCGGGCGCTTGCCGGCCAATATGGCCTCAGCGTCGAGCAAGCACGGGAGTTGGTAGCGCGGCATAGCAATGACGAAGAAACTCTTGAGCGGAAGGCGGCCAAATTGAAGACTGACCGAGACGCGACGAGGAAATGATTGGACGCCCAGCTGGCACCTGAACATGGGACCGACCCGATGAGCCGGCGCCGCCGGGATCGATGACACTGTCCGCGAAGATTGAGCGGGCTCGAACAAAGGTCGTGGCATCAACATGTCAGGCGAATGGAATGACAATCGTGACCAAAACCGCATCGCTTGATGGCAAGAATGCCAGCTGCTGGACGGCGGCGGCGGAGCATACCCGCTATTTGTCTCTTGCGGGTACCCACAAGGCCGAGACCGTCATTGTAGGGGCGGGGATTGTCGGCTTGACCGCCGCGCTGCGGCTCTGCGAAGCCGGCCGCTCCGTCATTGTTCTTGAGGCGCTGCGTGTGGGCCGCCAGGTGACCGGTCGCTCGACGGCCAAGATCACGACCCAGCATGGCCTGATCTATCACTATCTTATTCGCAATCTCGGCCGGCTCGCCGCACAAAGCTATGCTGATGCAAATCGCGCCGGCCTTGACCGCATCCTCGACTGGGCAATCGCGCACGGGATCGAATGCGACCTCGAGATCAAACCGGCCTATGCCTACACCACCAACGCCGCGCGCTACGGAGAAATCGCGGCCGAGGCAAATGCGGCCCGGCAAGTAGGCCTTGAGGCCGAAGTGGTCGACCGCGCGCCTCTTCCTTTCGATACGGCCGGTGCGTTGCGCTTCCCCGACCAGGCGCAATTCAATCCAGTGCAGTACGCGGTCGGCCTTGCCAGGGCCGTGGAGAAATTGGGCGGCCGCATTTTCGAGATGAGCCGCGTGGTGTCGATCGATGAAGGAAACCGATGGCGCGTCTTGACGGACGCAGGGAAAACCGATGCCGAGAACGTCGTCGTGGCCACGAACATGACGATCAAGAGCCCGATTGGGATGGCAAACCGGACCCAGCCACGAAGCCACACCGCTATGGCGTTCCGCCTTTCGGATTCCACGCAGTTCGAGGGCTTCTTTCTCGGCGTCGACGACCCGACCCGATCGATCCGGACAGGCCGCGACGACAAAGGGCCGCTGCTTTTGGTCCTAGGCCCAAAATTCAACACGGGTCAGGAAACGGACGTAGCAGGCCGGTTCTTAGAGCTGGAGAGCTGGGCGCGCGCCAACCTTCCGCTGGGCGATCTCGCCTGGCGCTGGTGCAATGAAGATTATGACACACCGGATCGGGTGCCGTATGCCGGCCTGGCAGAGCCCGACAAGTCGCCAGGTTTTTATGTCGCGACTGGCTTCAACGCCTGGGGCATCAGCAACGGGACAGCCGCCGGAATGCTGATTGCCGATAGGATATTGGGCCGCCCGCCCTCTTGGGAGAAGCTCTACGATCCGGCGCGGCCCTACGACGAGAAGTTCCACATCAATGGGGAAAGCCGTTCGATGGTCGAAAGCGTCGATGACATCGCGCCAGGAGACGGCGGTGTCGTCGTGAGGGCCGAAGAAAAGATAGCCGTCTGGCGCGACATATCCGGCCAGCTGCATACAGTCTCTGCAGTCTGTACACACAAAGGCTGCACGGTGAGCTGGAACAATGCCGATCGAACGTGGGATTGTCCATGCCATGGCTCGATATTCGCCGCAGACGGATCGGTCGTCCACGGCCCCGCCAGGACGCCGCTCCACCCGGTTGACCTTTGAAGAGGCAGGAACGGCGATGGTCAGCGATGGCTGAGTGGTTCCTCAGGAGCCTTGCTCGATCAACCGGACCACCTCCTCGACGCTTCGCGGCCGAATTCCCAGTTCGTCGAAACACGTCAGGCCGTTAGCCGCAACATTGTCCTCGGATATGAGCTCGACCTGATTGCGGGTGATAGGCGGAGCGGGAAGGAATTCCGCGATGGACGCCCCAACTTTCCATGCCGAGAAAGGAACGGGCACTGCCCTTATGGATTTGCCGACTTCCAGGCCGATCTGCCGAACGAGTCCTTCATAGGTGTAGATGCGGGGGCCGCCGAACTCCAACTCTAAGGGTCCCTTTCGTCCTGGTTCCTCGATCAGCCGCGCCACCGCCTCGGCAACGTCTTCGACATAGACCGGCTGGAGCCGCGTTTGGCCGCGCCCGAACAGCGGGTAAAGCGGCAGACCGCGGATCAGACGAATGATCGTCGTAAGGAAGGCATCGTCGGGACCTGTCATGATTGCTGGACGGACGATGAGCGCACCGGAAAAGGCGCTCGCAACGGCAGCCTCCCCACGCCCGCGGGCGCTGACGTACTTCGAATGCGATCGAGGATCGGAGCCGATCCCTGAAATATGGATCAATCGATCGGCGTTGCAGGCCAGCGCGGCGGCAGCGAGGTCTGCCGCTGCTCCCACATGTGTGCGCTCGAATGTCTGGTGCTCGCGTTCGACATAGAGACTGACCGCGTTGACCACTGCATATGAACCGGTGATCGCCGAAGCGACGGAGGATGCGTCCAGAATATCGGCCTCGACTGGCTCTATCCCTTTGTTGCCACCCTGGGGCCGGACGCGATTTGGATGGCGCGACACGGCGCGGACTGCAAACCCGTTTTGCGCGACACACTTGACAATCCGACGCCCCAGGAAGCCCGTTCCGCCGAACACCGTAACGGTCCGTGCCTCGTTTGCGTGAGCTCGATCTGTTCGGGTTGCCATCCGTCGCCTTTCACGGTTCCAACGAACGGGAAGCCACAAAGTTCTCATCTGTCTTTGAGACGGGCTTTGGCTGCTCCGGCCGGAACCAATTCTGGCATCGGCGGTTAGGCGATCAAATTCGGCGGCGAGAGCAATGAAACGACAGGAGTGCTGGAATGCAAAGCGTTCGTATCCACGCATTTGGCGGCCCTGAGGTGTTGACGCTGGAGACAGAGCCGACGCCTGAGCCACAGCACGGAGAGATCTTGGTCGGCGTCCATGCCGCGAGCGTCAATCCCGTCGACTACAAGATTCGCAACGGCGGCTACGTCGCGGAATCTAGCCTGCCACTGACGCTCGGGCGCGATTTCTCCGGCGTGGTCGAACGTTGCGGGAAGGGGGTCGACGCTTTCAAGCCGGGCGATGCAGTCTATGCACTCTTGACGCCGGACCGCGGCGGCTATGCCGAATTCGTGGCGGCCAAAGCTCAGGATTGCGCCGCCAAGCCGGAATGCCTCGATCATCTGCATGCGGCAGCCGTTCCGCTTGCAGCGCTGACCGCCTGGCAGGGCATATTCGACCATGGTGGTTTGAGCGCAGGTCAGCGAATCCTTATCCACGGCGCTGCCGGCGGCGTCGGTCATTTTGCAGTTCAGTTGGCCAAGGCGAACGGCGCCACGGTCTACGCGACATGCTCCGGACGCGACGTCGATTTCGTGCGGAGCCTCGGGGCCGACGAGGCGATTGACTACAAAAACCAGCGGTTCGAGGACGCAGTGCGAGATGTAGATCTTGTCTATGATCTCGTCGCCGGCGAAACACAGGAGCGCTCCTGGTCGGTTCTCAAGGAGGGCGGGATCATCGTCTCGACGCTTCAGCAACCCTCCGAGGAAAAAGCCGCCGAGCGCAAGGCTCGCGTGATCCATTACATGACCAAACCGGACGGCAGTCAGCTTGCCGAGATCGGACTGCTGATCGACGCAGGCGCTGTCCGCGTCGAGGTGGGAAAAGTTTTCCCATTGCGCCAGGCGGCCGAAGCCGAGCGCGTCTTGGAAGAGGGCCACATCCGCGGCAAGCTTGTTCTCGAGGTGGCCTAACGGCGGCAATAGCCCCGTCGATCGGTTGCGGTCACGCGGCCCTGACCGGCGCGCCGCGGGCGAACGACGATCGCGCGGGTGGGCCGGCCAGATCGTCGCTTGAGGAATGCCTCGCAGCCGAAACATTCTGCCGCAGCCGTGCAGCCGGGTAGTCGAAGGAGCCGCCGTTGGCCACGAGGCGCGCGAGGATCTTCGGGATGCCTAACGGAAATCAGAGGAAGGATCTTGGCAAATAGGCGCTTCTCACAGGCTTCACCAATTTCGCGCAGCGCCTTGAAGAATGCACAATACCGGCTGCTTCATTCCGATGCGCTTTGCACCGATTGGAGGGGCGCTGTCAGCGTCCAGACGAGTCCTGCCTTGGTGAATTCGAGCTGACTTGTGCCGCCCATGGCCGCAGGTGCAACGCGCTTGAGGACAAGCGTGCCGAAGCCCTGGCGATCGCCGTGTTTTGTCGCTGGTCCCCCGGATTCCCGCCACACCAGTCGAAATGTGTCCGCGCCCTCGGCAATTTTCGCCACTTCCCACTGAATCTCGATCCGCCCGTCCTGCCGGGACAATGCGCCATATTTGGCGGCATTGGTGGCTAGCTCATGAAATGCAATGCCCAGATATTGCACCGCGCCGGGTCCCAGCAGGATTTCGGGACCAAAAGTCGACAAGCGGGATCGCGCGGCAAATGGCTTGATCTGGGCCTCGATCAGTTCCCGAATAGCCGCCCCCTGCCAGCCGCCTTCCACCAGAAGGTCATGCGAGTCCGCAAGTGCCGTGATGCGGTCGCGAACCTGGTCGACGAAGCTGGCTGGGGTGATCGCCACCTTGCCGATCTCTCGTATCATTGAAATAATGACCGCATATTGATTTTTGACACGGTGATTGACTTCTCGCATGAGAAGCCGGATGCGCTGCTCGCTCTCCTTATTGGGGCTGATGTCGCGCGCGATCTTCGAAGCGCCGACAATCCTTCCACAGCCGTCGCGAATTGGAGAGACCGTGAGCGAGACCGGAACCGGCATCCCGTTCTTGCGCAGCCGGATAGTCTCATATGCCGGCACGCGCTCGCCGATCCGAATACGGTTCATGATCATCGTTTCTTCATCCAGTCGATCATGAGGAATGAGCATGATCACGGGCCGGCCGATCGCCTCAGCGGCCGAATAGCCGAACAGGTTCGCTGCTGCTTCATTCCAACTGGTGATGGTTCCATTCATGTCCTTCGACACGATTGCGTCGATCGAGGATTCGACGATTGCGGCAAGCCGCATGTCTGCTTCGTCCGCACGCGTCTGCGTGCGCAGGTCGAGCAACGTGTTCATAGCGCCAAGGATATTACCGGCTGCGTCACGCAGCAGGACCGGATGTGCAATGAAGGGAACGAGTTGGCCGTCAGGACGTTCGGCAACGGCCTTGCCTCCGCCATGGACATCGCGACCCTCCAACAGAGCGAACGCCAGCGAACATTCCTGATGTGCCATCCTGCTTCCATCGAGATGACGAAGCCGCCAAGAGCCGCACCACCGAGCCTCGCCAATGATGGGGTGTCGTCCCCACAGTTCGGCAGCCGCTTCGTTGAAGAATGTGACGTAGCCATTCCGGTCGGTCGTGTAGACAGGCACCGGCAAGCCTTGCATCAAATCGGTCGAGCCGCCGGCATAGGGAACGAGGTTCATATATGTCTCGCGCGCGAATGATGGCCGGTTAGCCGCCACGATCCAAAATGCGCCTGGCGTGCTTCGGTTCCATGATGTCTGTTTGACGGCCTTTGTGCGGACGGAGCGCAAAATACCGATAAGGAACAAGACTTGGTAGATGGCGTTAAGAGGCCGTGCCGCCGATCGAATATCTTGTCCTTCTTCCCATCACCCGAACCCGTCGCCAAAGAGTGCAGGCGCAATGTCTTTACTGAAACCCGCCCAGGCGCCGGTCGGCCGTAACGCGCCAGACGGGACCACATCGGCGCAAGCGGCCGCGCTAATCTATTGCAGCGACTCAGAGCCCGGTATCCGGCGCCGACGCAGAGGCCAATATTTCCGGTACGTTGGCCCGAAGGGTGACAGGATCACCGACCCAGAGGTTCTCGACCGGATTGGCCGGCTCGCGATCCCGCCGGCCTGGAGGGATGTGTGGATCTCGCCGCACCCCAACGGTCACATCCAAGCCACTGGCCGCGACGACCGGGGTCGCAAACAATACCGGTATCACCAGAGATGGACAGTCTTTCGCGACGAGGCAAAATATTCGAGCCTGACTGCCTTTGCCCATACACTGCCTCGCCTCAGGCGGCATGTCGAAGCCGATTTGCGTAAGACCGGTTTGGCAGCGGAGCGTGTGGTAGCCTCTGTTGTGTGGCTTCTTGACAAGACGCTCATCAGGGTCGGCAATCCAGCCTACGCCCATGAAAATAACAGCTTTGGGCTCACGACCCTTCGTGACCGTCATGCAAACGTCGAGGGGTCAACGATTCGTTTCGCCTTTCGCGGGAAATCCGGCAAGGAATGGAAACTCAAAATCCACGACCGCCGCATTGCCAAAATCGTAAAGGGCGCCCAGGACCTCCCAGGGCAGCACCTGTTTCAGTACGTCGACGTGGACGGCTCCCGCAAGATGATACACTCACACGATGTCAATGATTATATTCGCCAAGCCGGCAAAGCTGACTTCAGTTCCAGGCACTTCCGGACTTGGGGCGGCACTGTTCGGGCGGCAAAGATCCTGTCACAAACAGAGCTCCCCAAGACGAAGCGGGAGGCGGCGGTGGCTTTGAACAAAGCGGTAGACGTCGTCGCCGCAAAGCTCGGCAACACCCGCGCGGTCTGCCGCAAATGCTACATTCACCCGCTCGTGATCGAAGCCTGGTGTGCTGGCCGGCTGGCCGATGGACTCAACAAGGCCGAGCGAAAGATGGGCAAGCCCCTGCAAGGGCTCCACAGGTGGGAGGCGCTGGTGCTCCGGTGGTTGGAAACATCCGAGGGTTCAAATCGTGAACCGTCCCCCTAGCGGGCTTTGGCGTCCGCTTCCGATAGAGGTCGCACGTCCATAACAGCCGCCTCGGCGCGATGAATGCGATCTGACGCGGAACAACATGAACTTGCGGAAGTTTGGTCGCGATACGGCCTTGGCCGTTCGCAACATTCTCCAGCGGTTTGAGGAAATTCCGGGCGTGACCGAAGCCAACGATGATGTGGATCGCTTTTCGATCTCGCGTCCGTCAATGAAGACCATCTACGCGGCCCTTATAGGCAATCTGCTGATTGCCATATCGAAATTCGTCGCGGCCGCTTTCACCAACAGTTCTGCCATGCTTAGCGAGGGCGTGCACTCGCTGGTCGACACGTGCAATGAAATACTGCTCCTGTACGGCCTCAATCGGTCCTCGAAACCACCGGATGAGAATCATCCTCTCGGGTACGGGCGCGAGCTCTATTTCTGGAGCTTCGTTGTCGCATTGCTTGTCTTTGCCCTCGGTGCAGGCGTTTCCTTTTACGAGGGTGTAGCTCACATTCTGACCCCGGTATCGATCGAGAATCCTCGCGTGAATTTTGTCATCCTGGCTCTGTCCGGCGTATTCGAAGGCTATTCTTGGCAGATCGCCTTCAGGCACTTCCGATCGTCCAAGGGAAAAAGCAACTATCTGGACGCGATCCGCCGAAGCAAGGACCCAACGACTTTCACAGTTCTGCTGGAGGACAGCGCCGCGCTGACGGGCATCGGCATCGCCTTCGTCTGCATCGCATTGGCCGAACGTTTCGACATGCCGATGCTGGATGGGGTCGGATCGATATGTATCGGCATCTTGCTCGCGCTGACGGCGGCCTTCCTGGCGCGGGAATGCAAGGGACTGCTGATCGGCGAGCGAGCGGCGCCGGCTATCGAGTCCGCAATTTTAAGGATAGCGAGAGAGGATCCAGCCATCCAACGAGTCAACGGCGTGATCACGGTTCATCTGGCGCCCGAACAGATAGTAGCCGCGCTCAGCGCACAGTTTCACGACGAGGCGAACGCCGATGACATCGAAGATTGCGTCGAACGCTTGGAGACGAGGTTGGCCGCCGAACGCCGGGAGGTCACGACACTATTCGTGAAACCACAAACCAGCCGGCGATGGAGCGGCAACGGCCTCTCGGTTACGAATGCTCCGTGATCACGCTGCGACCACCGTTGGATTTTTTAGATCCCCTCATAAGCCGCCGATCGTTGACTATCTTTTTTGGAACATCGCCTCGCACCGACCGTTTGGTGCATACCCATCGGAAAACGAGGAGTGCGAGCCATGCCAACACCGAGTGGACATACCGACGCCATCCGCGCTTCGCGAGTGATCGGCACCAAAGTTTACAATTCGGCTGGAAAGGACATAGGAACGATCGAGGATGTTATACTCGAAAAGACCGCCAACGGTATCATGTTTGCCGTCATTTCGTTTGGCGGTTTTCTTGGAATCGGTGAGAAGTATCATGCGATTCCTTGGTCTCTGCTGGATTTCGATCCCAACCGGGGCGGCTACGTCGTGCCCTACAGCACCGAGCAGCTCAAGGCGGCGCCGGCATATTCGATCGATGAACTGACCATCGATGATGGCAGGCCGGCTCGTGAAGCCTCGTTTGGTTATTGGCGTGTCGAGCCATACTGGCAGTGAGGTCATCTTCGTTGCGGGGCAAGGTCAGGCAACTGCTGGCACGGCAGAAGCGCTTAAAGGCTTCCGACGAGCCAGCAGGCGAACATCAAGATTGCAACGCAATCGAAGGAAGCAGGTCTGGGCCCAAGCCGCCTGCGACAGGTGACGATCGTGCTCATCGCACGGACGGGAACCGTGCCGTCGGCAAAAGCCGCCGCCGCGCGTCCCAGGACGACGATGAGCCGCTGGACGACGAGAAAGAACTCGTCACTTCGCAAAATCCGTCGAAGCGAGATATCGACGAGCCTTAAGGATTCGTCCGTTGGCGTGCCAGCGCAGTCAGATGTTGTCGCTGACGAAGTTCGGAATTGGTGAGATATCAAGCGACAAGCACAAGCAAAAGCCGCGAACCTTTGGGTGACGGCTGGCCCGCGACGGGAATGTGGTTCAGCCAGCCTCGTTTAAACGGACGAACGGTTTCTGCGGCAGGTCCAAATGACCCAGCATCGCAATGACGAGGCAAAAGGTGTCGTCGTTGAGTTCCGCACACCAGCGTGCGAACCAATTCATGCTCATGAGCGGTCGGTGATCGGTTCCGTCGCGCGAGCGATCGCTCGTCTCAAGGGATTTGCGTTTAGAGAAGACCTCTTCGGCATCGGCGAGGGGGCAGGAAGCCTGTATTTCGTTCCCGATGATAGCCTGCTTACGGTCGATGCGGCCCGCTTGGGCATTCGTGGACCGGAACATCTCTATGGTGGGGTCGTGCCCTGGCCTTTCGTAAGGACAAAGGCGATAACGCACCCACTTGTGGACGAGGCAGCCGACCGGCCGAATGAATGGTGCAAGCGGTTCAGCGAAGCCACGTGTAAGGCGGTACTGCCCGGCTACACGGTTTTTTCGAGGGCCGATGCTTCGCGTGCAGCAGATCGTCTGTTGAGGCGTGGGAGGATTCGGCTCAAGCCTCCGCTATTGTCACGGGGCAGTGGGCAACTCGTCGCAACAACACCTCATCATTTCGAGAGGCTGATGGAGCGCTTCTCCTCTTCCGACTTGGAAGCATGCGGCCTTGTGCTCGAGGCGGATCTTCGCGGCGTCGTAACGTCGAGTATTGGCGTCACGGAAATCGATGGCATTATTGTCGGCTACTACGGCACCCAGACGACGACCCTCGACAATCGAGGGCAAGCCGTCTACGGCGCCTCCCATCTGACCGTGATGCGTGGCGGTTGGCCAGCCCTTGAGAATTCGAATCATCCAAGTACGCTGAAGCTGGCCATTGAGCAGGCGAAAGCGTACGACGCGGCTATGGTCACTTACCCGGGATTTCTTGCCTCGCGGCGCAACTATGACGTCGGCCAGGGGATCGATTCATCCGGTGCGTGGCGGTCAGGCGTGCTCGAGGCTAGTTGGCGAGTCGGAGGCAGCAGCACGGCCGAGCTCGCAGCTCTGGAATTGATGAGCAAGGACGCGAAGGTCGAGGTCGTCCGCGCATCCGCCATCAAGGAATTCGGAACGGATTGTAGGCCGCCAAGGACTGCAGAAATCCACTTCCAGGGAGATGATCCCGAGGAAGGCCTGATTACGCGCTATACAGTGGTCCGGCGGGCGATGCGCAGCCTGCCCTCATAGTCATCCTGCTCTTAAAGGCGGGCACGCCCGAGGTCGTGTCGAGCCAGGCGTTGCTGATGCGGCTTCGCAAATTCCAGAAGATCCAAACTCCCTAACCGCATACCCGGAACGATCGAGTCCAATTGCCGTTACCGGCAAAAGGACAGGAGCAAGCGATGACCGGACGCAAAACCCATGATCAGCAAGTTCGCATTCTGGAAGAGCGCGAGAACACGAAGAATGCGCCGAAGGATTTCGACGCCGAAGCGGAGCTGAAACGATCGGCTGCCGAGCGCGAAGCACGGCGGAAGGGCTCGGATATCAGGAGCGACACGCCCGATCTCGTCGACCCCGATGACCGCAACATCCCTCGCGGCAAAAATCAAGAAAGTGCTCACAATAAGAACCGGGGTCCGCGTAAAACCGCCGGCCCAAGAAGGGCGATGTTGCGTCACTGAAAATTTTGGACCAGCGCGCGCCCCTGAAGGCGACGCCCTCTTCCTTCAGCTCGTCGATGCTGGTCGCCCCTCGACATAGATGCCGTCCGCGCCGGCATCGAATAGTGCTTGCCGCGCTCGATCGCATCGGCGGACCATTCGACTCGGTGGCATCGGTGCGCGCCAGGATGAAGGAATCAGGGCTTCGTCGCGCCGCTACGGCCGGCCGGATTTTCTACGCCATCGCCGTCGGCCAGCAACGGCAGGCCACAGGCGGCGATGGTCTCCTTCGCCTTCGGGTGGTTCTCGCCAAGTTGCTCGAGGTCGATATGCGGTAAGGCATGCTTATGAATGGCAAGCGCGAAGCCGCCAATCTGGCAGGCGGGAGCCGGCGCGCTCCACAAGTCTTGCCGTCAGCGCGTCCGGCGCCGAGGGCAGGACCAGCGGCGCGCTTTAGGTCGGCAGGATCTCCAAGAAGAGCGGTCGGCAGAGCAATTGGGGTGCATCGGGTTGAAACTCGCGACAACCTATTCGGCATTCTTTTCGCCTTTGCGTCGCGAACCTTCTTTCTGACGGCGCAGCAGCACCTCATCCGTGCCCACGATGTCCTTCGTGCGACCGGAGATGGCGGTCGATACCACCGACGGCGGATCGCTCGCGGGGAAACTGTCCTCCAGGCCAGACTGCAACTGCTCTTCCAGTGTATTCGGATCCTCGGAACGCCCCTCGGTTCGGCGGTCGTCTATCTTTTCAAGATCTTGCTTGGCGTCGGGATGCTCGCCCGCTTCGTGCACCGCCGATACGATGAGCTCGATCGCGAACTCCTTCATCGCGTCGACATCCGGCGCGATGACTTTGGTTTCCTCGACCAGTCGCACCAGAGATCTCTCCAATTGCTCCATCGCCTTCTTTTCCTCGTGCCTGGCTAGCAGACGCGTCAGCGAGTTGATGAGGGCGGGGCCGAATATCGAATAAGCTTCCATGCGCGTTCGGTCGTTGAGATCAACCCGATCACCATGCTTAGACATGTGAGCTCCAGCAGTTGCAGACCTGGTCAAAGGCTCGGGCCAACTCGCGCCTACAGATCAACTGCATAAGTCCGAACTGGTTCCACCCCTGTGAGGTTGACGGGAGGCGTACGCACAATGACGAAGCCGCCATCGCCGCAGGATCCTATTGATGGAGCCAAAGCGACGTCGCGGTCGCCGCGAGCCGAGCCGATGCACCTAGGTGCCAACTGGGGAAAGGGAGGAAGCTGCGGCTTTTTCGGCCGCCTGAGCACATCGCTTTCTGAAATCTTCGACCTCCGCTTCGGTGAGATGTTCGATGCCGATGAAGTCGTTTTTTGCGCGGCCCGTTCGAATGAGCTCATCGAGCTTGGCCTGTATTGCCGCGCCGTTACGGTTCTGCGTATTTTGAATCAGGAAAACCATGAGGAAAGTAACGATTGTGGTTCCGGTGTTGATAATCAACTGCCAGCTCTCGGAATACTGGAAGATCGGGCCGGCAATGGCCCACAGGATCAGCGACAGCACGCACAAGGCGAAGGCCCATGCCCGTCCTGCGGCGTGAGCGACAATTTCCGCAAGCCAATTGAACTTTCTTTCCATGTTGAACTCCATCAGGGCCTGCCTTTTGCGCAAGACATTCAGGCAGTAGCAACGATGAACGCGGCAAAGGCGTGCAAGTTTCAGCGGCTCGAACGAGCGCTCGAATTTCGGCTGCAGCGAAGACTTGATGCGAACATGAGCTGACAGAACACGACACCGGCCTACGAGAAGTTGCCGCAATGATGGCACACGAAGGTGGTCGTCGAATCCTCGCGGCGCTGCGCCGATATTGTGCAGGTTGCAACGCCTACCGATGCGATTTGAGGTTTGAGTTCGCCCTCACAGACTGAGCTTGCTGGACAAGCCCCTGACGGCGATTTGCGCCGGGAATCGGGCAGACCTTTCCAGTCATCGGTGCTGGGTTCTGCCAGGAAGATCAAAGGCCGGCGACACGGGGCAACCGGTCACTCAGCAAACAATGTATGTAGCGTTCAGCGGGGAAAGGAAGATCGTTGTCTCATAGATTCGATGAGTGCTAACCACATGAACGCGACCCCGACCGGCAGGCCGGGGCCGCATCGCCAAACTCGCCTTGGCCTGCAAACCGAGCGTTATCAGGCGCCTTACGCGGCCGCCTGCATGGCGCGCCTGTTTGCACCGCTTTCGCCGAGCTTGGTAAGCGTTTCGTCGGTAGCGGATTCTTCCTTGAGTGTTTCGCGCAACAAGGGAAGGGCGTCTTTCAGCCCCAGTTGCTCCGCCCAGGCGATCAGCGTGCCGTAGCGTGCTATCTCGTAGTGCTCGACCGACTGAGCGGCTGCTACAAGGCCCGCGTCGAGCGCAGGCTCGTCCTTGTATTCCTCCAGGATTTCCGAACCTTCTTCAATGATGCCGTCGATCGCGGGACAGGTCTTGCCCCGTGCCGGCTTGCCCAGCATTTCGAAAACCTGCTCGAGACGGTCGACCTGGCCTTCCGTCTCGGTACGATGCTTTTCGAAGGCCGCGCTCACTTCTTCCGATTGCGCCGCCTTGGCCATCTTCGGCAGCGTCCTCAGGATCTTTTTCTCTGCATAGTAGATGTCTTTCAGGCCATCTGCGAACAGGCTTTCCAAGCCATTCGCCGCTCTGGACGAACTTTTCCTTGCCATTAATGTCTCCTTGGTTCGATTTCGTTGGGCAAGACAAAACCAGCAGGACCAACCGATGTTCCCCGCGAAATGTTTTTTGAACGCAATGTTCGCCAACTCAGTCAGCATGACGGGCATGAGGCGCGGGCGGACATCACTTCGGCGGGCCTTTACCGGCGAGGGATGAAAGTTGGTCGAGCATGCTGAGCGCGGTACTTGGCTCAGCATACTCGAGCAGACCCTGTTCCATGGCCGCCTTTTTGAAGGCGGCAAAGGCGACTGCCGGACGGCAAATTCCATTGGTGGCGTCGTCCACCAGGCGGGCTGCCTTGAGATAGCCTGGCGAGTGTTTGGTTTTCCATGTTTTGCCAAGCGCCTCCCTGGCGTCGGCAATCGAGGAAACTACCATCGTGCTACCGTTGAGGAAGTGGATGGTAAGCGGCAGGAATCTGCTCAAGGCTCTTCACCATATAACATTCACCTTTGCGCCGGGGGGCCGACCAAGCGAGCCCCTGTCGGGGCCGCCGCCAAGAGATCGCTGGTCCGAAAGGACTTCATTGGCCACCGCACAGCTGAGATCGCATAAACGAAACTGCTGCCGGGTAGTTGCATCCGGCCAGCCACAGACCGCAAAAGACCGAACTATCTGCTGCTCGCCCGTAGGCTGAACCGACCGGAGTTGCAGCCCAACGGACGTGGGGAGCTGCGTGCGGATTGGCTTTTGCGGTAACCGGAAAAGCAACTCGCCTTTGCGAGAATGCGGCCCGTGCCTTGCGTATCGGATCTCACAAGTTAGTGGCGTCTTCGCTCTGAGAGCCCAGAGTCGCCACATGACCGACGGTCCCAGCCCGGTGCCCGTTTAAACCTGCGCTAGGCGCGCGGACCAAGGCGAACCGGGATGGAAGACTTTGAAGCAACACCCAACCTTTTCTGTTCGCATGCGTTGTCCATCGGAAGCGAGGAGAAACTCATGCCGACGAAATCCGACAGAATGATCGAATCCGCCAAGCCGATGAAGTCAGCCATCCAGACCAAATCGAATTCCGAGCAGGCGGCAAGCAGGCAACGCAGCGTCCAGCGTAAGGTCGACGCGGCCGATCGCGCCAAGCCGCGCGGCAAGTCCAAATCGCAAGCTGCGATGCAGGCTGGCGCGCGCAAATATCCGGTACCGCCGTTCCCGAAACAGCATCATCCGAAGCCCGGCGAGGAATGGGCGATTGAGCCTGCGCCGCTCTACGACGCCCCGTTCTGGCAAGGCTCCAGCAAGCTGGCCGGCAAGGTGGCGCTGATCACCGGCGGCGATTCTGGCATCGGTCGCGCCGTGGCCGTGCTGTTCGCGCGGGAAGGGGCGGATGTAGCCCTTGCCTACCTCAGCGAGGATCGCGACGCCAAAGCGACGAAGGCGGCGGTGGAGGCCGAGGGCAGGCGCTGCATCACGATGCGGGGCGACGTTGCCAAGCGTACCTTCTGTCATAAGGCGGTGGAACAGACGTTGAAGGCCTTCGGCAGGCTCGACGTGCTCGTCAACAATGCTGCCTTTCAAGTGCATTCGTCCGATTTTGCCGAGCTTACAGAGCAGCATTTCGACACCACGCTGAAGACCAATCTCTATGGCTATTTCCATATGGCGCAGGAAGCTGTCCCGCACATGAAGCCGGGCTCGGCCATCATCAACACTGGCTCCGTCACCGGCATCGAAGGTTCCCGGGATCTCGTCGACTATTCGATGACCAAGGGCGGCATTCACGCCTTCACCCGGGCGCTCTCCGGCAGCCTCATAGACAGGGGCATCCGCGTCAACGCGGTAGCGCCCGGCCCGGTATGGACGCCGCTCAACCCGTCGGAGAAGGAGGCGGAGGACGTCTCAAAATTCGGCGCCCAGACGCCGATGAAGCGGCCCGCCCAGCCGGAGGAGATCGCGCCGGCCTATGTGTTTTTAGCCTCGCCGCAATGCTCCAGCTACATCACCGGCGAGATCCTGCCGATCATCGGGGGTTATTGACCACGCGCAGACGTCATGAAGAAGGCGCTTCCAGCCATGCCGGTGTTCGGGCCAGAGGGGCTGCGATCCAGACGCACGATCTATCGGGGGATTCAGCAGCGGCTGGATTGCCAGGCCCAGTCCGACAATCGTCCCGTATCGAAAGAGATGCAAAACAGTCCAAGCCACGGTCCTACGACCTTTCCGGCAGGCATTCACCACTTGAGCGGCGTGCTGAAGCCGCCGCCTACCGGTGACAACAACGCAGCCAGATCCCGTCTGATTGGCCGGCATGGCTGCAGTCAAGGCGGGCGAGCTTCGCCGCGGACATCGATTTGGAACCATACGGATGGCCTCCTAATTGATCTCGGCGGGCCGCGTCAGCCGGACCTGGTGGCAAAGAGAACAGGGTGGTTTCTCCGGCTTCACACCCTGGCCAACGAAAAGGCAGTCGAGCTCTTGTCCCACCCGGCCCGCTTCAATTCGGATGGGACGGCGCATGGCAAGACGTCCAGGATCCGGACATGCATCTCCCGTCCGAGACAGACGGTGGGATATGTCGCGCCGGTTCGAGGAAGGCTGGGTCCTGCTGAAGGAGAGCATCGCCGGCTACCTCGACGACGATGCGCTGAGCCATGGCGCGGCGATGGCCTTCTACGCCGCAACCTCGCTGGCGCCGATCCTTCTGATCGTCGTGGCGATCGCGGGTATCGTCATCGGCAACGACGCCGCGCAGCTCCGCTTTCGGCCGAGTTCGCGGGCGTGATGGGTCCGCAGAGCGCCGACCTTCTCAAGG
>SUGL01000059.1 GCA_004963905.1 Mesorhizobium sp. | reverse complement strand
CATCCGTCTCGGCGCTGCGCGCCGATCCACCTTCTCCCACAAGGGGAGAAGGAAAAGCTGCCTACTTTCCCGCGGTGCCCACCGTCTCCAGCGTCTTCGGCGCGGTCAGCCGGCCGTGGCCCGACACCGCGCTGCCGGCATCCGGCGCCAGCCGCATGAAGGTGAGCGAGGCGATCGCCGATACCGCCGCGACGATGAAGAAGGCGATGTGGAAGTCACTTAAGGTCAGCGGGCCGCCATGGATCGAGGTCGATACTTCGAGGATGCCGCCTGCCAGCGCCACACCGAGCGCGATCGACAGCTGCTGGAAGACGGCGGTGATCGGCGTCGCCTTGCTGGTGTCGGCGGCCGAGATCTCGGCATAGGAGAGCGCGTTGACGCCGGTGAAGAACATCGAGCGGATGAAGCCGCCAACCAGCAGGATGGCGAGCATCAGCGCGTAGGGTGTCTCGGGGGTGAAGAGGCCGTAGATCGCGATCGAGCCGGCGGCGATCAGCGAACCCCAGATCAGCACCCGGCGGAAGCCGGCGAGCCGGAAAAGCAGCGCGGTGACGAACTTCATGCCGATGGCGCCGACCGCCGAGACGAAGGTGATCATGCCGGACTGGAACGGCGTCAGCCCGAAGCCAATCTGGAACATCAGAGGCAGCAGGAAAGGCACCGCGCCGATGCCGATGCGGAACAGCGAGCCGCCAAGCACGGAAGAACGGAACACCTGGTTGCGGAAGAGCTCCAGCGCCAGCAGCGGATTCTTGGCGCGCCGCGCATGCAGGAGGTAAAGCACGCCCGAAACCAGGCCGACGGCTACGGTGATGAAGCCGGCGATCGGCGGCAAGGCGGGAAGGCTGACCACCGAGAGGCCGAAGACGATGCCCGACGCGGCGAGGCCGCTGAGCACGAAGCCTGGAAAATCGAGCGGCGGCGTTTCGGCGGGCTCGGTCTCCGGCAAATAGCGGGTGGCGAGCCAGATACCCAGAAGCCCGATCGGCACGTTGATCAGGAAGATCCAGTGCCAGGTGAAATAGGTGGTGATGAAGCCGCCGATCGGCGGTCCAACCAGCGGTCCGACCAGCGCCGGCACCGTCAGCCATGACATCGCCGCGACGAGCTCGTTCTTCGGCGTGGTTCGCACCAGCACCAGGCGCCCGACCGGCGTCATCATGGCGCCGCCCATGCCCTGCAGGAAGCGCGACACCACGAAGGCCGGCAGCGAGTTGGCAAAGGCGCAGGCGACCGAGCCCGCGATGAAGACGGCGATCGCGGCGCGAAACACGCTCTTGGCGCCGAACCGGTCCGCCATCCAGCCACTGATTGGAATGAAGATCGCCAGCGACACCAGATAAGCCGTCAGCGCCAGCTTCAGCGCGATCGGGCTGGTGTGGATGTCGACGGCGATCGCCGGCAGCGAGGTCGCGATCACGGTCGAATCCATGTTCTCCATGAAAAGTGCGACCGCCAGGATGAGCGGGATGATGCGGTTCAAGGGAATGCCCTGATTTGTCTTCGCGATTCCAGGCCAGGCTGGGGGCGAGCCGGCACGCCCGGCGGTTAACACGCCTAGGCCCGGATGTCGCATTAAAATCCTGTCACTTTTGCGCGACCGCGACCTCCATGGCGCAACTCTCGATCGCATGCCATCATGTCTTCCCGCCAATCGCGGTGTCGCAACGCTTAGGAGCAGCGTCGTCTCGCTGTCGTAGAGACGCAACTACAGGTACCAATATGGACGAAACCGTTTCGGCTGCCGACGTCGAACGCAGGTTTTCCCTCATCCTGCGCAGGGTCCTTGAGGGACAGAGCTTTGTCGTGGTCAGCGATGGTCGGCCAGTGGCTCGGATCATTCCCGCTGACACGCACCGAGCCGAATTTCCCCGCTCCCGCGCGGCGCTGCTGTCGCGGCTTGAACGACAGCCTCTCGTCGACGCCGGCCATTGGACCCGTGAGGATGTCTACGACGACGGACGGTGAAGGTCGCGTCGCCACGGGATAGAACCTGAAGCGTCTCGCAACGATCTCCTTTTCAACCGCAACAGGACGTGTTACCAGCCAGCGCCAATCCTGAAAGGGAAGATGAGAGTCGGCGCTGGCCATCGCGGCCCAGCGCCTTTTCCGCATTCAAAAGGGCTGGCCATGGCAAAAATCATCGAGACGTCCACCGGCGCGTTGGCGCTGACCTTCGACGACGTGCTGCTGCAGCCCGGCCATTCAGAGGTCATGCCCGGCCAGACCGACATCCGCACCCGCATCGCCGGCGACATCGATCTCAACGTGCCGATCCTTTCGGCGGCCATGGACACGGTCACCGAGGCCAGGCTCGCGATCGCCATGGCGCAGGCCGGCGGCATCGGCGTCATCCACCGCAATTTCTCGCCGGCCGAGCAGGCCGAGCAGGTCAGGCAGGTGAAGAAGTTCGAATCCGGCATGGTGGTGAATCCCGTCACCATCGGCCCCGACGCCACGCTCGCCGACGCGCTGGCGCTGATGCGCGCCCATGGCATTTCCGGCATTCCGGTGGTCGAGAATGGCGGCACCGGCGGTCACACGGTGGGCCGCCTGGTCGGCATCCTCACCAACCGCGACGTGCGCTTCGCTTCCGATCCGTCGCAGAAGGTCTACGAGCTGATGACCCGTGAGAACCTGATCACGGTCAAGGAGAATGTCGACCAGGACGAGGCCAAGCGCCTGCTGCACAAGCACCGCATCGAGAAGCTGGTGGTGGTTGATCGCAAGGGCAATTGCGTCGGGCTGATCACCGTCAAGGACATCGAGAAGTCGCAGCTCAACCCGCACGCCACCAAGGACGCGCAGGGGCGGCTTCGCGCCGCCGCCGCCACCAGCGTCGGCGATGACGGTTTCGAGCGCGCCGAGCGCCTGATCGACGCCGGCGTCGACCTGCTCGTCATCGACACCGCGCACGGCCACTCGCAACGCGTTCTGGATGCCGTGACGCGGGCAAAGAAGCTGTCGAACTCCGTGCGCATCCTGGCCGGCAACGTTGCCACCGCCGAAGGCACGCGGGCGCTGATCGATGCCGGCGCCGACGCCGTCAAGGTCGGTATCGGCCCGGGCTCTATTTGCACCACCCGTATCGTCGCCGGCGTCGGCGTGCCGCAGCTCTCGGCGATCATGTCGGCGGTGGAGACGGCCGACAAGGCGGGCGTGACGGTGATCGCCGACGGCGGCATCAAATATTCGGGCGATCTCGCCAAGGCGCTCGCCGCCGGCGCAAGTGCCGCCATGATCGGCTCGCTGCTTGCCGGCACCGACGAGAGCCCGGGCGAGGTCTATTTGCACCAGGGCCGCTCCTTCAAGGCCTATCGCGGCATGGGTTCGGTCGGCGCGATGGCGCGCGGCTCGGCGGACCGCTACTTCCAGGCCGAGGTACGCGATACCTTGAAACTGGTTCCGGAGGGCATTGAAGGGCAGGTTCCCTACAAAGGACCTGTGGCTGGCGTGCTGCACCAGCTTGCAGGCGGCCTGAAAGCCGCTATGGGTTATGTCGGTGGGCGCGATCTTGCCGAGTTCCGTGAACGCGCCACCTTTGTGCGCATATCAAACGCCGGACTTCGTGAAAGCCACGCTCATGACGTCACGATCACCCGCGAAAGCCCGAACTATCCGGGCGGACTTTGAGCAGGCCGGCGAGCGGCCGGATCGCCTGGGACTATGGCGCAACCTGATCGTCACGGTGTTGCGCCTGTCGCGTCACGCGGCGGCGCTCTCCATCGCGTCCGCCGCGATCTTCATCGCCATGACGGCGCTGGAGTTCTTCTATTTCCGCCGCCTGAGCGGCGGGCTCCCTTCGCTCGACATGCGCGTCACCGGCTTCACGCCGGATGAAGGCATGGCGTGGCTGACGGCGCTCGGCCGCCGCGGCGGCGAGATCATCATCGTCTGGCATTATCTGACTTTTGACCTGCTGTTCCCGGCGCTGCTGTCGCTCGCCTTGCTCAGTCTGATCCTGGCTTTCGGCCGGCGGCTGAGCAGTTTCCGCGCCATGCCGGCGCAACTGCAGGCTCTGTCCGCGCTGGTGCTGGTGCTGCCCTATACCATCGCCGACTATGCGCAGAACTTCGCCATCGCTCGGCTGCTCTCCGATTTCCAGCTGGCCAATCCCGACACGCTGGCCTTCGCCTCGTCGCTGACCGTGACCAAGTTCGCGCTTCTGGCCATTCCCGTCCTGGTCGTCGCGGTGTTCGCGCTGGCAGTGCAACGGCGCTGAGCGGTCTCTCCTTCTCCCAGGGAGAAGGGAAGGCGCTACAAATCGAACACCGCTATCCTGCGCTTGTCGAACTTGATGCCGATCTCGCCACGCACCAGCCTCAGCGCCTGTTCGCCGAACACGGCCCGCCGCCAGCCTTGCAGCGCCGGCACGTCGGCGCCGTCGCCCTCGGCGGCGATGCGGTCGATGTCGTCGCTGGAGGCGAGCACTTTGGAGGCGACGCCTTCCTTTTCGGCGACGATCCGGAGCAGCACCTTGAGCAGTTCCGCTGCCGCGCTCGAGCCCTCGGGCGGCTGGAACGTCTTCGGCAGTTTGGGCATCGCTTCCTTCGGCATGGCAAGCGCCGTGTTGACCGCGCCGAGCAGCGCCGTGGCTGTTGCCGAACGCTCCCAGCCCTTCGGCGTCGTGCGCAGCCGGCCGAGGGCCGTGGCGTCGCGCGGCGCCTGTTGCGCGATCTCGTAGATCGCATCGTCCTTGAGCACGCGGCCGCGCGGCACGTCGCGCTCGCGCGCCTCGCGCTCGCGCCAGGCGGCCACCGTTTGCACGATCGCCAGTTCCTGCGGCTTGCGCAGCCGCATCTTCAGCCGCTTCCAGGCGTCCTCCGGATGCGGATCGTAGGTCTGGCGCGAGGTAAGGACGTCCATCTCCTCGTTCAGCCAATGAGCGCGATCCTCGCGCTTCAACTCGGCGCTGAGGTGCTGATAGACCTTGATTAGATGGGTGACGTCGGCAAGCGCATATTCGAGCTGCTTGTCGGAGAGCGGCCGGTGCCGCCAGTCGGTGAAGCGCGAGGATTTGTCGAGCCGGGCGCCAGTGATGCGCTGCACCAGCTGATCGTAGGAGACGCTGTCGCCAAAGCCGCAGACCATGGCCGCCACCTGCGTGTCGAACACCGGATGCGGCACCAGGTCGCCCAGATGGACGATGATTTCGATGTCCTGGCGGGCGGCGTGGAAGACCTTGACCACCGCTTCGTTGGCCATCAGCCGGAAGAACGGTTTGAGGTCGATGTCCGGCGACAGCGGATCGATCAGCGCCGTCACGCCGGGCGCGGCCATCTGGATCAGGCAGAGGATCGGCCAGAAGGTCGTTTCGCGAATGAATTCGGTATCGACGGTGACGAATTCCGACTTTTCAAACGCCTCGACAACGCTCTCGAGTTCTTTCTGGGTGGTGATGACGTGCATCAAATCGCTTTTGGCATCATATCAGGCCCCTTTCAATTTCAGCCGCAAACGCTTTCGTCAAGCGGCAGCTAGAGCAATTCCAGGAAAAGTGTGTAACGGTTTTCCGTCCGGAATTGCGTAAAAACAAAGAGATAGAGCGGTTCAGCGTTTCCGTGGAACGCTGAACCGCTCTAGTCCTGCCGGTCTGAATCGCCGCCCCGCCGCGCCAGCCGCGCGAACAGCGTCGAGGTGCGCAAAAGCGCGGTGAAGCGGCTGCGGCTGCCGGCTGGCACACTCGACCGAACCTGCATGCGGTAGAGGATCACGACGATGAGAACGGCGTAGACCGCGGCGCTGAAGACGAACAGCGCGCTCGGCCCGAAATATTGCATCACCGCCGACGCCGCAATCGGACCGCCGATCGCGCCGACGGAATAGAACAGCATCAGCGCCGCGTTGATCAGCACGAATTCCCCTTTGTCGGCCCTGTCGTTGGCATGCGCGGCGGATAGTGAATAAAGCGGCATGGCGAAGCTGCCGAAGATGAAGACGATAACGAAGTTGAGGAACGGGTCGGCGCGCGCCACGAAGGCCAGCGCCAGCGCGGCAAGCATGGCGCAGCACGTCGTCGCCAGCAGCACCGAGCGCCGGTCCCGGCGGTCGGAGAGATAGCCCAGCGGATATTGGATGAGGGCGCCTCCGAATATGCCGACGCTGACGAACGTCACCACATCGGCAACCGACATGCCGATCTCCTCGGCATAGACCGGCGACAGCGTGCGAAAGGCGCTGTTGGTGACGCCGACGGCGATGCAGCCGATCGAGCCGAGCGGCGAGATCCGCCAGACGCGCGGCAGGTCGAGCTTGACGTCTTCCGGCGGCGCCGGGTTCGAGCGGTCTGCGAGCGAGACCGGCACCAGCGAAAAGGTGATCATCATCGACATGACGGCGAAGATGGCGAAGCCGCCGGCACCGAAGATCGGAATCAGAAACTGCGCGCCGGTCACCGAGCCGATGTCGACCATGCGATATATGGCGAGCACCCGGGCGCGGTCCTTGTTGCCGACGCCGGAATTCAGCCAGGCTTCCATGACGGTGAACAGTCCGGCGAAGCAGAAGCCGCCGGCAAAGCGCACCGCGCACCACATGACGGGGTCGATGACCAGCACCAGAAGCAGCGTGCCGACCGAGGCGATTGCGGCGAGAGCGGCAAAAGCCCTGACATGGCCGACCGCCTTCAGGATACGGCCGACTGCAAGGCAGCCTAGCAGGAAGCCGGCGAAATAGAACGTGCCCATGAGGCCGATATCGGAAGCGGAGAAACCTTCCTGCGCGCCACGCAATGCGATCAGCGTGCCTTGCAGCCCGTTGCCGCCAAGCAGGATGCCTGCGGCGATGAGGAGCGGGATAAGCGGGCGGATGGAAGACATCGAAGAGAGGCAATCACGGATCTGTGATCCTTCTTGGACCATAGATCCCGTCAATGCCAGGGCAAATGCGACACGAACACGGTCACATTCTTGCAGCCGGCCGAGGACATGGGGCTGCCAATCGGATAGGCCCTCTAAGCTTTGCCGGCTCGTATTTCCATCTCTTGCACGATCGTGGATGGCGCCTCGCCTGGAATCGCATTGATACTCTCTGCGGTCGGCCTTCGGCCGAGAGAGCCTGCGGTCAGCAGGCTGAGCGCGATGAAGGGAATGCCGATCCCGTAGGCGGAGCGGATGCCCCAATGGTCCGACACGAAGCCGAGCAGCGGCGGGCCGAGCAGGAAGGCAATGAAGGAGATTTGCGAAAGTGCCGCGACGTTGATCGCGGCCGGACGATCCGTCCGTTGCGCGGCCGCGGAGATCGCCAGCGGGAAGAGGGCGCTGCTGCCGATGCCCAACAGGGCAAAGCCCAGCATCGACACCAACGGCGCCGGCGAGAAGAAGACGAGAAGAACGCCGGCCGCCATGGCGGCCAGCAGCACGCGCGCCACGCCGCTTGGCGAGTGGCGGTCGACAAAGGAGTCCGCGAAGAAGCGTGTGGTGGCCTGCGAGAAAGCGAACAGCGCCACTGTGAAGCCGGCGACGAAGGGCCCTGAGTCGAACACGGTGCGCATGTAGATCGCCGACCAGTCGATGCTGGCGCCTTCCAGGAGCATCGCCGAAAGCGTCACCGCGACGAGAACCAGGATCGGCAGCGTCGGCCGCGCGAACACCGGCGCCTTGTCGCCGGTGCCGGCGAAGCGGGCGGGCGCCGGCTCGTAGCCGCCGAGAAACAGCGCCATCGCGACTGCCACCATCGGCACGACCAGCGCCAGATGAAGTTGCGGCGACAGGCCGAGATGCGCCAGCGCACCGCCGAACAGCCCGGCGCCGAAAAAGCCCCCGCTCCAGAAGGAATGCGCCCGGTTCATGATGCGGCGCTTGAGCAGGAACTCGGTCCTGTCGGCCTCGACATTGAGGATGATCTCGACGCTGCCGATGATCAGGCCGACCGGCAGCAGGATGAGGAACAGCGCGACCGGCCCCGGTGCATGCACCGCGATGGAATAGACGAGCGCCAGAAGCGGAACGAGCCAAAGCAGCGCGCGGCGGAAGCCGACGCGCTCCAGGACCGGAGCCGCGAGCGTCAGCGCGATCAGGGTGCCGATCGGCGTCCCGATCAGGCTCAGCCCCAGCGTGCCGTCCTCGATCGCCATGGCGCGCTTGATGTCCGGCAGCCGCGGAAAAATGTTGCCCATGGCGAAGGAATAGATCGCGAAACCGGCATAGACGCGGTGTTGAGGGGCGAGTTTCAGGCCAAAGGTCATTTGCATCATTTCCATCGGGGAGGTGGATGGCATCGCCAATCCAGTGCGTTATTCCTTGCATAAGCATGCAAAACATGCAAGAACGTGCACAACAAAATAGGATCGTGCATGCTGACCGAGGAACGACACCAATTCATTCGCGACCGGCTGGCGGCGGAAGGTAAGGTGCTGGCCGGCGAGCTTGCCAGCCGCTTCGGGGTTTCGGAGGACACAGTGCGCCGCGACTTGCGGGAGCTCGCCAAGGCCGGGCAGTTGCGTCGCGTTTATGGTGGCGCGGTAGCGCCGGCACCCTTTGCGGCGGCAACGATCGGCCAGCGCAGCGGTCACGCGGTCGAGGAGAAGCTGCGCTTGGCGAAGGCCGCGGTCGGCGTGCTCGCATCGGGACAGACCCTGTTCATCGACGGCGGCACGACGAATGAGGCGATCGCGAGAGCGATCCCGCGCGACATCGAGTTGACCGTGGCCACCAATTCGCTCGGCGTCGCATCGGCGCTTGCCGATCTTCCACGGGTCGAGCTGGTCATGGTCGGCGGCCGCTACGTCCGCGACCTCGGCACCTGCGTCGGCGGCGATACGCTTGCGGCGGTGGCGCAGCTCGGCGCCGATCTGTTCTTCCTGGGCTCCTGCGGGCTGGATGCCTCGCGCGGCGTCACGGCTTTCGATTCGGCCGAAGCCGAGGTGAAACGCGCCATGGCCAGGAACAGCGCCGGCATCGTCATCGCCGCCACCAACGACAAGCTCGCCACCGCGGCGCCTTATCGTGTAGCGGCATCCGATGCGATCCGCCATCTGGTGGTGGAGAAGACCGCGCCTGCCGCCATTCTCGCAGATTTCGAACGCCTGGGTGCCGAAATCCACTTTGCCTGATCTTGGGCGCGCCCGAGTGTGACCGCTTGCCTTGACAAAGCCGGCCTCTCATGCGCTTTTCGCGCCAATTTTCGAGCCGGGCTTTTCGCCCGCAATTCCGGACTTCACCAATGACAATGCATCGTTACCGCAGCCATACCTGTGCCCAATTGAGAAAGAGCGACGTCGGCAATTCCGTCCGCCTGTCGGGCTGGGTGCATCGCGTGCGCGACCATGGCGGGCTGCTCTTCATCGATATGCGCGACCATTACGGCCTGACCCAGATCGTCGCCGATCCGGATTCGCCGGCCTTCAAGGTGGCCGAGACCGTGCGTGGTGAATGGGTGATCC
This sequence comes from Mesorhizobium sp., assembly GCA_004963905.1. Lineage (GTDB taxonomy): Bacteria > Pseudomonadota > Alphaproteobacteria > Rhizobiales > Rhizobiaceae > Mesorhizobium. The sequence goes on along the minus strand of SUGL01000059.1, from coordinate 15,746 downwards.
GCGTCGACGGCGAGGTCAAGGCGCGTCTGCCGGAGACGGTGAACCCGAACCTGCCGACCGGCGAGATCGAGGTGTTCGCGCGCGAGATCGAGGTGCTCTCTGCCGCCAAGGAACTGCCGCTGCCGGTGTTCGGCGAGCCGGACTATCCGGAAGACATCCGGCTGAAATACCGCTTCCTCGACCTGCGCCGCGAAACGCTGCACAAGAACATCGTCGCACGCACGAAGATCATCGCCGAGATGCGCAAGCGCATGGGCGAGGTGGGCTTCACCGAATTCTCGACGCCGATCCTGACGGCCTCGTCGCCCGAGGGCGCGCGCGACTTCCTGGTGCCGTCGCGCATCCATCCCGGCACCTTCTACGCCCTGCCGCAGGCGCCGCAGCAATACAAGCAGCTGATCATGGTCTCCGGCTTCGATCGCTACTTCCAGATCGCGCCCTGCTTCCGCGACGAGGATCCGCGCGCCGACCGTCTGCCCGGCGAATTCTACCAGCTCGACCTCGAGATGAGCTTCGTCGAGCAGGATGACGTGCTCTCCACCATGGAGCCGGTGCTTCGCGGCGTCTTCGAGACTTTCGCCGCCGGCAAGCCGGTAACGCAGGAATTCCGCCGCATTCCCTTCGACGAGGCGATGCGCACTTACGGCACCGACAAGCCGGACCTGCGCAACCCGATCGAGATGCAGGCGGTCTCGGATCATTTCCGCGATTCCGGCTTCAAGGTGTTCGCCAACATCCTCGCCAACGACGCGAAGGCCGAGGTCTGGGCGATTCCCGCCAAGACCGGCGGCAGCCGCGCCTTCTGCGACCGCATGAATTCCTGGGCGCAAGGCGAGGGGCAGCCTGGGCTGGGCTATATCTTCTGGCGCAAGGAAGGTGAAAAACTCGAAGGCGCCGGTCCGATCGCCAAGAACATCGGCGAGGAGCGCACCGAGGCGATCCGTCAGCAGCTCGGCCTTGCCGATGGCGATGCCGCGTTCTTCGTCGCCGGCGACCCGAAGAAATTCGTCGCCTTCGCGGGCGCCGCGCGCACGCGCGCCGGCGAGGAGCTGAACCTCGTCGACCGCGACCGCTTCGAATTGTGCTGGATCGTCGACTTCCCGTTCTTCGAATGGAACGAGGACGAGAAGAAGATCGACTTCGCCCACAACCCGTTCTCGATGCCGCAGGGCGGCATCGACGCTCTCAGCGGTCAGGAGCCGCTGGGCATCAAGGCGTTCCAGTACGACATGGTCTGCAACGGCTTCGAGATCGCTTCCGGCGGCATCCGCAACCATTTGCCGGAAACCATGGTCAAGGCCTTCGAGATGGTTGGACTCGATCGCGCGACGGTCGAGGAGCGCTTCGGCGGCCTCTATCGCGCCTTCCAGTACGGCGCGCCGCCGCATGGCGGCATGGCGGCCGGCATCGACCGCATCGTCATGCTGCTGGTCGGCGCCAAGAACCTGCGCGAGGTCACCATGTTCCCGATGAACCAGCAGGCCTACGACCTGTTGATGAATGCGCCCTCGGAAGCGACCCCGCAGCAGCTGCGCGAACTGTCGCTGCGCGTCGCGGCGGCGAAGAAGGACTGACGCCAGCGTCGCAACTGCCCCTTCTCCCCGTATAGTGACGGGGAGAAGGCAGCCAATTCAATCAGTTCTCGTTCGCCTTGACCTTGACGCCGAGCGTCTTCGGCAGATCGAGCGGGTTGGACATGGCGCCCGCCATGATCAGCGCGAACGGCACCGACGACGGCGGCTCGGCCGAGATTTCGAGGCTCTTCGGATCGTCGAGGAACTTGTTGACCGCGGCCGATACCTCGGCCGTCAGCTCGGGATTGTTGAGTTGCGCCATGCCGAACGGCACGATCGCCTTGGCCTGGTTGGCGACGTCCTTGGCCGACATGCCCTGCTGCTTGCCGACATAGTCGAGCACCTTGCCGGTCAGCGAGGCGTCTTCGAAGCGAACCGATGCGCCGTTGAAGGAAAGCTGCTGCAACAGGCCAAGCATGGCCATGCCCTGCGCTGAGTTGTCGGCGCCCTCGGGCTGCGCGGCGAGTTGCTTCTGCATGGCCTGCATCGACTTGATGAAGTCGAGCGTGTAGCCGCCGAGATTGAAGGTCATGCCGAGCTTGCCGGCATTGTCGACGGCGATGTCATATTTCGACAACTCCATCTTGCCGTCGCTGGGCTGCCAGGTGCCCGCCATCGAGATGTTGCCGGAGATGTTCTGGTAGCCGAGCGCCTCGATCGCTTCCTTGGACTTCGGGTCGTCGACCAGCGTCAGGTCGGCATTGAACTTTCCCGTGTTGGCGGTGAAGTCCATCGCCTTGCCGTCGGCCGGCGGGGTGATCTGGACGGCAAGCCCATCCATCGAGAAGGCCGTCTTGTCGCCGACCTTGACCGTCAAGTTGGAGAGTTCGGCCGACTTGTACATCACCAGCGAGCCAAGCGGATCGGTGCTGCCCTCGGGCGGCACCTTCATGTCGTGGATGATGAAGGGGCTGAGATTGAGCGTCACGCCGTCCTGGGTACGCTCGAAGGCGGAGGTCGAGACGGTCGCGATGTCGAAGCCGCCATTGGCCGCGGTGACGCCCTCCAGCTTCACGTCGCCGATGGGCAGCGCCTCCTTCTCGGCAGCCGGCTTGATGGAGACGCCTTGCAGGACGACATTCGAATCGTCACCGGAGACCCCGGTCCAGGAAATATCGACGCCCTGGGCGGCAAGCGTCGCCTTGACGCGGTCGGCCACGGCCGGATCGGCGGCGAAGGCGGCGTTGAGCGGCAGGGTCAGCAGAAAGGTTGAAAAAGCCAGTTTCTTGAGCATTGAGCGTTGGATTGTCATTTGGCGAGTTCCCTGTCCTGAAAAGTGTTCTTGAATTCCTGCTCCATCACCATTCCGCGACGAACGGGACGGGAAAAAGGCGTTTCCCGGCACATTTGTCGAAAAGGGCGATGAAAAGCAAACCCGGCCGGCACGCTTTGCATGGTGCGATGAATTTGTCATGAAGACCGCGGCTCTCCTCCGCCCGCGTTGCATGCTCAGATCGCGTTGCTTGCCCAGATAGAGGGCGTATGTAACGGATTGATGTTGGCCGGCGCCCGGCACAGCCGAGCCCAGTTGCAGATTGCCGGCAAACTGGAATGTTCGCCTTGCCGCTTCCGTGAAATCCTTCACGGTTGCGGGTTCGCCTGCCCACATTGCGCGCGACGAATCCGCCGACTCCCAACCCGGCGCTTGCCGCGAATCACCCGCTCGGCTAGTCCAAATCCATGGGAAAAAGGCATTTGCCGCCCGAAGATGGTGGCGGCGACAACATCGAACCGGTCGATCTGAAGGAAGCGCTCGAGAAGCGCTATCTGGCCTATGCGCTGTCGACCATCATGCACCGGGCATTGCCGGATGTGCGCGACGGGCTGAAGCCGGTCCATCGCCGCATCATGCACGCCATGCGGCTCCTGCGGCTGAACCCCGATCAGGGCTTCGCCAAATGCGCCCGCATCGTCGGCGAGGTGATGGGCAAGTTCCATCCGCACGGCGACCAGTCGATTTACGACGCGCTGGTGCGCCTCGCCCAGGATTTTTCCATGCGCTACCCGCTGGTCGACGGGCAGGGCAATTTCGGCAATATCGACGGCGATAACGCCGCCGCCATGCGCTACACCGAAGCGCGCATGACGGAGGTGGCGACCGAGCTGCTTGCCGGCATCACCGAGGACGCCGTCGACTACCGGCCGACCTATAATGAGGAGGACGAGGAGCCGTCGGTTCTGCCCGGCGCCTTCCCGAACCTGCTCGCCAACGGATCGTCCGGCATTGCGGTCGGCATGGCCACCTCGATCCCGCCGCACAATGCCGCCGAGCTTTGCGACGCGGCGCTGCATCTGATCGAGCATCCTGACGCGCCGGTCGCGAAGCTGATGGATTTCGTCCAGGGACCGGATTTCCCGACCGGCGGCATCATCGTCGACAGCCGCGCCTCGATTCTCGAAGCCTATGAGAGCGGCCGCGGCGGGTTTCGCGTGCGCGCCAAGTGGGGGCAGGAGGATCAGGGCAGGGGCACCTGGAGCATCGTCGTCACCGAAATCCCCTATGGCGTCCAGAAGGCCAGGCTGATCGAGAAGATCGCCGAGCTGCTGATTGCGCGCAAGCTGCCGTTGCTCGAAGACATTCGCGACGAGAGCGCTGAGGACATCCGTATCGTGCTGGTGCCGAAGAGCCGCACCGTCGATCCCGGCATCCTGATGGAATCGCTGTTCAAGCTCACCGAGCTCGAAAGCCGCTTCCCGCTCAACATGAACGTGCTGTCGCGCGGCAAGGTGCCGAACGTGCTCTCGCTCAAGGGCGTGCTCAAGGAATGGCTCGACCACCGCCGCGAGGTGCTGATCCGCCGCTCGCGGTATCGGCTGGGCGAGATCGAGAAGCGCCTGGAGATTCTCGCCGGCTACCTCATCGCCTATCTCAACATCGACGAGGTGATCAGGATCATCCGCGAGGAGGATGAGCCCAAGCAGGTGATGATGGCCCGCTGGTCGCTCACCGACAACCAGGCCGAAGCCATCCTCAACATGCGGCTACGCGCTCTGCGCAAGCTCGAAGAGATCGAGATCCGCAAGGAGCATAACGGCCTCACCGAGGAGAAGAAGCAGATCGAGGCGCTGCTGGCGTCGGACGCCAAGCAATGGGCGACGATCCGTTGGGAAGTCACCAAGGTCCGCGATCAGTTCGGTCCCGAGACCGAGCTTGGCAAGCGCCGCACCCAGTTCGCCGACGCGCCGGAGCATGATCTTACCGACATCGCGCATGCCATGATCGAGCGCGAGCCGGTCACCGTCGTGGTTTCGGAAAAGGGCTGGCTGCGCGCGATGAAGGGCCACCTGACCGACCATTCGCAGCTCGCCTTCAAGGAAGGCGACAGCCTGAAGCTCGCCTTCCATGCGCAGACCACGGACAAGATCCTGGTCTTCACCACCGGCGGCAAGTTCTACACCATCGGCGCCGACCGGCTGCCGGGCGGACGCGGCCATGGCGAGCCGATCCGCATCATCGTCGACATGGAGAACGACCAGGACATCGTCACCGCCTTCGTCCATGATCCGAAGCGCAAGCTTCTGCTCGTCTCCTACGACGCCAACGGTTTTGTCGTCTCCGAGGAAGAGGTCGTCGCCAACACCCGCAAGGGCAAGCAGGTGATGAACGTCAAGGCGCCGGACGAGGCCAAGCGCTGCATTCCGGTCGCCGGCGACCATCTCGCCATTGTCGGCGAGAACCGCAAGATGCTGGTCTTTCCGCTCGCCGAAATCCCGGAAATGGCGCGCGGCAAGGGCGTGCGCCTGCAGAAATACAAGGACGGCGGCGTGCTGGACCTGAAAACTTTCACGTTGGAGACGGGGCTCACCTGGCAGGATTCGGCCGACCGCACCTTCACCAAGTCGCGCGAGGAACTGGCCGAATGGATCGGCGCCCGCGCCGCCGCCGGCCGCATGGTGCCGAAAGGTTTCCCGAGGACGGGTAAGTTTGGGTAGCGCGACCTAACCTTCTCCCCTTGTGGGAGAAGGTGGACGAGCGAAGCTCGGCCGGATGAGGGGTGTTCCAGGGAACGCCAACGTCTCATTCCGTCCAGCACCCCTCACCCGTCTCGGCGCTGCGCGCCGATCCACCTTCTCCCACAAGGGGAGAAGGAAAAGTCGCTATTTGGACTATCGTCACGATTGCTGCACTATGATGGTGCATAAGCCTTTATTGAATTTGTCGGGCAGGGGAGAAACGCCGGGTTGAAGCGGGCTGAAATCCAGAAGCCGGGACAGCGCCTGTTCGGTCTGTCGACGCCGCTCAGGGCGGCCGTCATCCCGCCGCTGTCGGCGGCGCGCTGGCTCCTGGTGCTGATCGTCGCCGCCGGCGTCTATTTCTTCCACGGCTTCCTGTTCCCGGTGCTGGCGGCGCTCGTCATTGCTTTCGCCAGCTGGCCGCTCTACCGCAGGCTGCTTACCGCCGTCGGCGGCAACCGCACCATCGGCGCGACTTTTGCCATCCTCTTCATTCTGACCTTCCTGGTGGTGCCGATCGCGCTTGCCGGGACCTACGCCATCAACGAGCTTCGCGAATGGGTGGTATGGGCGATCGAAACCAATCGCCATGGCTCTGCGACACCGCCATGGATCGCCACCATGCCGGTGATCGGCGAGTGGCTGAACGAGCAGTGGACGGAAAATCTCGGCCATCCCGGCGGCATCGGCGAATTGATCCAGATGGTGAGCGGCTCCAATATCGGCACCATCTACCGCGGTGCGCTGGCGGCCGGCGGCAGCGCCTTCGGCCTGGTTCTGACGCTGCTGTTCATGCTGATCGCACTGTTCTTCGCCTATCGCGATGGCGAGGCTTTCGCGGCCCAGGTCGATCGTCTCGGCGAGCGCATCCTGCCGGCGCGCTGGGAGCGCATTTCGCGCGTCGTGCCGGCCACCATCTCGTCGACCGTCACCGGCATGACCATCATCGCCATCGGCGAAGGCCTGGTGCTCGGCATCGCCTACTGGCTGGCCGGCGTGCCGTCGCCGGTGACGCTCGGCGCGCTCACCGGCATCATGGCGCTGATCCCGGGCGGCGCCCCGCTTTCCTTCACGCTGGTGTCGATCTATCTCGCCGCCAGCGGCAAGCTGTTCGCCGGCATGGCGCTGTTCGTGTGGGGCGCGGTCGAGCTCTTCGTCGTCGACAAGACGTTGCGCCCGAAGCTGGTCGGTGGGCCGATCAAGCTGCCGTTCCTGCCGACCTTTTTCGGCCTGATCGGCGGCGTCAAGACGATGGGCTTCCTCGGCCTCTTCATCGGTCCGGTGCTGATGGCGCTGCTCGTCGCCATCTGGCGCGAATGGCTGCGCGAGGTCGAGTTGATGGACGAACAGGCGCGCGCCGACGAAGAGAGAGGGCCGCCACGGATCGAGGCGGCGCCCGAAGCCAGGAAAATTCAGGCAGGGTGAACCACGGCTAGCGCCGCGCGCCGCTTGCGGCCCTCATGCAATTGCCAGAGCGAATGGGCAACCAGCGTCACGATCAGGATCGTGCCGCCGATCAGGCTGTTGCGCGACGGCGTCTCGGCAAAGATCAGCCACACCCAGATCGGGGCCAGTACGGTCTCGAGCAGATAGAACATCGCCACCTCCGGCCCTGAGATGTATTTCGGTCCATTGGCGAGGCAAAAGAACGAGATCGGCATGATCACGGCGCCGTTGACGATGATCCACCATGGCTGGTTGACGTGAAGGCCTTCGCCCGAGACCATGAACAAGGCGACCGCCAGCGGCAGGACGACGCCGACGAGCGCGGTAAAGCCCATGTCCTTGCCGCTGGCGCGCGAGATGGTGATGGCCAAAGCGACGAAGAAAGCCGAGCACAGCGCCATGAAATCGCCGAACAGATGCCCGGTGCCGACCGAGCCGCCGACGATGATCAGCACGCCAAGGATCATCGCCAGCATCGCGACCACCGTTCCGAGCCGGGGCCTTTCGCGCAGGAATAGCCATGACAGCAGCGCAGCGAACACCGTGTTGAAGGCGAGGATGAACACCAGGTCGGCTGTCGAGGTGTGGTAGACGGCGGTGACGAAGGTAACGCCGGTCAAACCGTAGCACAGCGCCGCGGCAAGCCCCGACCAGCCGGGAATGAGCTTTGGTGCATCGCTGCGCAGTGCACGCCAGACGGCCCAGACCAGCAAGGCGGCGACGAGCGTGGTGCCGGTGCGCAGCATCATGATGGTCCAGGGGCTGCCGTCGGCCAGCCGGATCAGCGGGATGTCGACGGTGAGCGTCAATCCGCCGAAGGCAGTGATCAGGAGGCCCTTCTGGTGATCGGTATGGGTGGACACTCGGCAATCTCGCAACAATCTTGAGGAGGCGCACGGCGGCCATGCGTCGGCCCTTTCAGCCTGACGACCGAAAGGCCAGCGTCCTCCTCCCTGAAACAGTTTAAGGGTGAAAGATGAAGCGGATCAGCGACTGACCGCTTCGTGGTCGTAGCGTTCCCAGCCTTTCGGGCCGAGATGCTCCTGCGGCATGAAGCGCATCTTATAGCTCATCTTGCGCGAGCCGTTGACCCAGTAGCCGAGGTAGACGTGGGGCAGTCCCATCGCATTGGCGCGGGCGATGTGGTCGAGGATCATGAAAGTGCCGAGCGAGCGGTCCTCGAAATCGGGATTGAAATAGGAATAGACCATCGACAGCCCGTCGGCCATCTTGTCGGTCAGCGCAACCGCAATCAATTCACCCTGACCCTTGCCGGTGATGAAGGTGTCCGGGCCGCGGCGCCGGTATTCGATGATCTTGGTATCGACATGCGTGTCCTCGACCATCATCGCATAGTCGAGCACGGTCATGTCGGACATGCCGCCGCGGCGATGGCGGGCGTCGAGATAGGCGCGGAACAGCGAGTACTGCTCGGTCGACGGCTGGGCGTCGTGCATGGCGCCGATCAGATCGGCATTGCGCTGGATCACGCGGCGCATGTTGCGGCTGGCGCTGAATTCCTGCGCCAGGATCCGCACCGACACGCAGGCGCGGCAGGACTCGCAGGCCGGCCGGTAGGCGATGTTCTGTGAGCGCCGGAAGCCGCCCTGGGTCAGCAGGTCGTTCATCTCGGGCGCCTTGTCGCCGACGAGGTGCGTGAACACCTTGCGCTCGAACTGGCCCTCCAGATAGGGGCACGGCGACGGCGCGGTCAGGAAGAACTGCGGCGACTGGGTCGGATGCTGCGTCATCGATTCTTGGAAACGCTCCTGCGAATCGCCCTACCTTTGGCCCGACCGGGGAAAAATTCAACAGGATTGTGCGGCCGCGGCCGGTCCAGGCTGTTCATATTTTAGCATAACCGCCGTGGTGATGGCGGTCGCGGGCACCGCTAAATGTCGGTGCGCGTGACGACGGTGCCCAGAAGCAGGTCATGCAGCGTGCGCTTGCGATCCGAAAACAGTGTGACCAGCAGCACCAGCGGCGTCAGGACGACGTTCGCGGCCCAGAACAGTACCGAATGCACCACCGCTGTCAGGCCGTCGATGCGCGTGCCGTCGAGCTTGTCGAGCCGGATGCCCATGATCTTCATGCCGGTCGTGGCCTGGTCGCGGCTGCCCAGCGTGTTCCAGATGTAGAGGATGGCAACCGCCGGCACCAGTACGGAAAACAGTGCCCAGCCGAGGCCGAAGGTCAAAAGGCCGAGCACGGCGACCAGTATCGCGAAGGGGATGGTGAGCAGCGCAACGATGAAATAGTCGAGGATGAAGGCGAAGATGCGCCTCGTGCGCACGCCGCGATAGGCGCGCGTGTCCTCGAACCTCGTGGTGATGATCTCGCCGTCAAGCACGCGCGTGTTCATGTCCATTCCTCACAGTGGCAGCGAATTCGATGCCCGCCAAACAAATGGTGAAGGCCGCGCCGAATTCAAGGAATGGAGTTGGCCGGCATATCCTAGAAGATGCCGGGGAAGAGCCGGTAGCGAACCCTGCCCAGATAGTCGCGGTATTCCGGCGTGGTCGCCAGAATGGCTTCCTCGCGTGTGAGGCGATATATCTGCAATACGGCTATGATCGCGTAGACGCCAAAATTATACATCGAAAAATTCGACAACAGAAACAGGATGTGGCCGGTGACGTAGCCGGCGTAAATTGGGTGTCTGACGAACCTATAGGCGCCGCCGGTGACCACGCCTCGGTTGGCGGGCAGGATCGCGAAGGAGCGACCAAGCGAGAGCTTTCCCCAGACAGACGTCCACAACGCCAGGCACTGCAATGGTGCCGCGACCGAGAGGGAAATGATCGCAAGGCCGGGTTGCATCGAGATCAGCCCGGAGCCGAGACCGGCGGTCAGCGAGATGATCACAGTCAACGGGCTCCAATCGCGAACCTTCGGACGCCGGGCCAGAAGCACCCATATTAAGGTGAGCGTCTCGGAAATCGTCAGCAGCAGGACATTGATCCGGGTCGGGTCTTTAGCGAGGTGGTACATACCCCGATAGGCAAAGATGAACATTGCGGCCAGCGCGAGGAAGCGCAAGAAACCTTCCCGCAGATCTATGACGATCGCGCTGGTTTGGAGCCCTGACAAGAAACCCGTTTTCACGGGCAACGAATTGCCACTGGAAATGGTCACGCAGTTTGCCCCGCGGTGCTAGCCAAGGCCCGACCATTGCACGCAAGCGTTGCCGCGACGTTAAGTCCTTGAGCGCTTCTGCTTGGGTCTCGCCGATTTTCATGCGGCAGGGATCGCGAGTTTGGCTGTTGAACATGACGCTCTCCACAGTTTAGCCTGCTGCGGCGCAACAGACGCCGAGGGGATGGGGAAATATGGATTACGACATGCTTGTCATCGGCAGCGGCCCTTCCGGGCGCCGCGCCGCGGTGCAGTCGGCCAAGCTTGGCAAGTCGGTGCTGGTGGTCGACAGGGGCCGTCGCCTCGGCGGCGTCTCGGTGCACACCGGCACCATCCCGTCGAAGACGCTGCGCGAGACGGTGCTCAACCTTTCCGGCTGGCGCGAGCGCGGCTTCTACGGCCGCGGCTACCGGGTCAAGCAGGATATTTCGATCGCCGATCTCGTCGACCGCCTGCACAAGACGCTCGACCACGAGGTCGAGGTGCTGCAGCACCAGTTCATGCGCAATACCGTGAGGAGTGCACGCGCCGCAGTCAAATTCCTTGGCCCCAATCGGGTCAGCCTGACGGCGGATAACGGTGACTATAGCGAAGTCGGCTTCGCCAACGCGCTGATCGCCGTCGGCACAAGGCCGCATCGTCCAGGGGACGTGCCGTTCGACAAGAAGCGCATCTTCGACAGCGACGAGATGCTGGAACTCCACCATCTGCCGCGCACGCTGACGGTGATCGGCGCCGGTGTCATCGGCGTCGAATACGCGACCATCTTCTCGGCGCTGGACGTGCCGGTCACGCTGGTCGAGCCGCGCAACACCATTCTCGATTTCATCGACCGCGAGATCGTCGACGACTTCATCCACCAGATGCGCGACCGCGGCATGACCATCCGTCTCGGCAGCACGGTCAAGGAAATCGCTTCGAAACCCGACCACGCCGAGGTGACGCTGGCCGACGGCCGCACCATCCGTTCCGAGATGGTGCTCTACGCCGCCGGCCGCACCGGCAATGTCGCCAGCCTCGGCCTCGACGCGGTCGGCATCGAGGCGGATTCCAGAGGCCGCATCAAGGTCGATCCGCAGACCTTTCAGACCAGCGTGCCGAACATCTATGCCTCCGGCGATGTCATCGGCTTCCCGAGCCTCGCCTCGACGTCCATGGAGCAGGGCAGGGTGGCGGCCTGCCATGCCTTCGGCGTCAACCTGCCGCCGCCGCCGGAAAGCTTTCCCTATGGCATATACGCCGTGCCGGAGATCTCGACTGTCGGCCTATCGGAGGAGCAGGTGCGCGAGAGCGGCGCCGCGTATGAGGTCGGCCTGGCGCGTTTCCGCGAAACCTCGCGCGGCCACATCATGGGCGTCAACTCAGGCTTCCTGAAGCTCCTGTTCTCGGTCGAGACGCGCCGCCTGCTCGGCGCCCACATCGTCGGCGAGGGCGCCACCGAGCTCATCCATATCGGCCAGGCGGTGATCAATCTCGGCGGCACGGTCGACTTCTTCGTCAACAACACTTTCAACTATCCGACGCTGGCCGAAGCCTACAAGATCGCCGGCCTGGATGCCTGGAACAGGATGGGGCGGGGGTGAGCGGCCCTAGACGGAGGCTACACCCGAGTCGGCTGTCATGTCGGCACGCGAATTCCGCGTCAGGAGCGTCGTCAGATGGCCGGGTTGGCTCCGCCAAGCCATTGCCGCGCGATAGCGGCGTCGGCATCGCCGAATTCATGGCCGGAGGCGACGATGCGCGCATCGACCTCGGCGCCGCGTTGGCTGAACAGCGTCACCAAGGCCGGCGCGAAAGGGCCGTAGGTCTGGTCTGTCGCGCCGGCGATGATCAGCACCCGCGTTCCGGCAAGATCGGTCGCCGGCGCGTCGTCGAGCACCGGCATCGCTCTCAGCAATGCCGCCTGCCGCACCAACCCGGGATGAAGCAGCATGAGCGTGGAAACCAGATTGGCGCCGTTCGAATAGCCGAGGAAGGTCGCGCGTGTGAGATCGAGATCGTGGCGCTTGGCGGCTTCGGTTGCGAATTGGGCGAAGGCGGCCGTCTCCGCACGGATGCTCGACTGTTCGAAGCTGGTCGGCGTGATTCGCTCGAACCAGCGGAAACCGTCCTCCTGGCGGATCGCGCCGCGCGCCGCGACAAGCACCGCGCGCGGCGCGATCCGCCTTGCCAGCGGCGCCAGCGTCGTTTCGTCCACGCCTGATCCGTGCAGAACGAAAAGGCATTCGCCGCTCGCATTTGCCGGTCTCATCAAGCGGTAGGAAAAAGGCAGATCATGATGCAGAACGCTGTTTTTATTGACATGTTCGGACATGATCACATCCTGTTGATTTTATGGTGATTTCGTTGATTTGCCGGCTTCAAAACGGAATGTTTTCAAGCTCCGCGAAAGTTGATTGAACCGGGCGCATTTCAGGCCGTTTCTGCGCCGATACCCTCCCGACGGGAGGAATCGAAGCGGTGCGTCGGGGGTCGCATTGCTGGACATGAAACACCAGCTCTGAGGCCTTTTGTCGATGACCATCCCCCTTTCTCAGCGCGATACGCGAGCCGACGATCGCGACAGGCGCATCAACCAGCACGACACCCGTATCAACGATCGCGATACGCGTATCAACGATCGCGATACGCGTATCGACGTGCTGCGCGCGCTCGCCTTGCTCACCATTTTCGTCGACCACGTGCCGGGCACCGTGTTCGAAAACCTGACCTACAAGAATATCGGCTTTTCCGACGCCGCCGAGGCTTTCGTGCTGATCTCCGGCATCTCCGTGGCGCTCGCCTATGGCAGCAAGTTCAAGCCGGGCGGCAGGTTGCTGGCGACCCTGAAGATGTGGCGGCGCGCCGGCGTGCTCTACGTCACCCATATCGTCATCACCATGGCGGTGATCGCCCTGTTCTGCGCTACGGCGGTGTTTGCCCACCGGCCGGAGCTGTTGAAGATGATCAACATCGAGCCGCTGATGAAGAACACGCCGGAAGTGCTGCTCGGCATCGTCACGCTCGGTCACCAGCTCGGCTACAACAACATCCTGCCGGTCTATGCCGCGCTGCTTCTGGCGGCGCCGGCCTTCGTGCTGTTCGTCAGCTGTAGGCCCGTGGCGGCTCTGACGGTGTCCGGCCTGCTGTGGCTGGTTGCCGGCATCTGGCAGATCGCGCCGCCGAACTATCCCGAACCGGGTCTCTGGTTCTTGAACCCGCTGTCATGGCAGTTCCTGTTCAATATCGGTCTTGCCGCCATGCTGCACGTCAAGCGCGGCGGCACCATCCCTGTGAACCGGTGGCTGGTGGGTATCGCCGGCGTCTACGTGGCCGGCGCGGCGATCTGGGTGCACAGCCCGCTCTGGGGTCATATCACCTGGTTCAACCTGCCGGTTGTGATCGGCGGTTTCGACAAGACCTTCCTGTCGCTGCCGCGGCTGCTGCACATCCTCGCGGTCAGCTACCTGATCGTCGCACTGCCGGCCGTGTCGAACTTGTTCCGCGCCAGGCCCGACAATCCGCTGGCGATCCTCGGCAAGCGCTCGCTGCCGGTGTTCATCGCCGGAACGCTGATCGCCATGGTCGCGCAGGTGCTGAAACTGATCAATCCGGGCGGGCTCGCCTATGACACGCTGCTGATCGCGGCCGGCATCGCCATGCAGTTCGCGCTGGCGCTCTATCTCGAATGGTTCGCCGGTCTCGGTCCGGCCCGCGCCAAGCCGGCACGCGGGGACCCCGCGCGCGCCGCGTTCGGCGCGCAGCCGGTGCCGGCGAGGATTGGCGGATACTGAAAGAAAATCCAGGAAAGCAGCAGTTCAGCTATCTAGCTGAACTGCCAGGAATTGTTCAGCTTTTCGGCGCAGGGCCGGTAGAGGCCCTGACGACGAGCTCGACGCCCATCGTCTCGCGCCGCACCGTGCCGTCGAAGTCGAGGATCATGTGAGCAGCCCGGCGGCCGATCTCGGCGATCGGCTGGGCGATCGTGGTCAGCGGCGGGTCGCTTAGCGCGCCGTCCGGCACACCGTCGAAGCCGACGATGGAAACGTCCTGCGGCACCTTGAGGCCCCGCTTGGCCAACCATTCGATGGCGATCAAGGCCATCCTGTCGGACATCGCCAGGATGGCGGTCGGCCGCTCGCCGCCGGAAAAGATCGCTTCAAGCCCGGCCCTGGTGCTCTTTTCCTCGTTCTCGGTCTCGAAGACCGGGATCTTGGTCGTGTCGACGCCGAAGCGGGACAGTTCCTCGAAATAGCCGGCGAGACGATCACGCGTTCCCGTATAGACCGCCGATCGGACCATTTCCGGCGTGACGAAACCGGTGCGTTCCTCGCCAAGGGTCAGCGACAGAACCGCGAAGCGACGGTGGCCGAGTTCGGCGACATGGCGCGCGGCGAGTCGCCCGCCGGCGACATTGTCGACGCCGATCGCCGAAATGGTCTCATCGTGAAAGCCGAGTTCCAGCGCCACGAAGGGCAGCCTGCGCTCCCGCGTCAGATCGACGAGGCGCGAGCCGCCTTCGATGCAGAACAGGATGAAGCCGTCGACCAGCGCGCTCTGGATGTTCCAGGCGAGTTTTTCCTGGTTGGCGGCCGAGACCAGGGCGATCCCGGCGCCGGTTGCGTCGCAGGCTTCGGAGATGCCGGCCATCATGACGCGGGCGAAGGGATCCTCGAAGAAATAGGAGAGGGGTTCGGTCGTGCCGACGCCTATGGCATTGACCTTGCCGGCACGCAGCAGCCGGCCCTTCGGATCGGGGCCGGCATAACCCATCGCTTCCGCCACCGCCTTGACCTTTTCGCGCACCTCGGCGCGCACGATCTCCGGGCGACTGAAGACGTTGGAGGCCGTGCCGTGCGAGACACCGGCCGCCTTGGCGATGTCCGCCAGCCGGATGGGTCGTGCGTGGCCTTCGATAGGTGATGCCATGTCGTTCCTCCGAATCCGGTCACAGAGCCAACATGACCGTGGAATGGTTGCCGGTCATCTAACATTTTTCTTGGATCGATTCAAATTTTCGCTTGACTCCAGCGGTGTTGGGCATATGATTTGAATCGATCCAAGGCGGCTTCGGCGACTAGAAGCAAAATTCGAAAAGGAGGGTGCCATGCATCCGGTCAACTATTTGTTTGAAGACGTCTACCGCAACGATTGGGGCATCGCCTCGGCCGTGCGGAGCGAGCGGCGCCGCGGCAGTGCAAGCCCGTGGAAGCGCGAACCGCATTTCATCGTGGAGCGCAAGCGCGCCTGAAAAATCAGCCTTTTTCGCGCCGATCGATTGGATCGATTCAATTCAAGGGGCCAGTCATGCATCCGATCAGCCATCTTTTCCAGGACATCTATCGCAACTATTGGGGCATATCGCCGGCGACCGACCGCCCGGAACGGCAGCGCGCGGCGGAGCCGGCGGCGCGCAAGCGCAGACTGCGCCCGGGGCGCCGGTAATCCCGGCGCATCCCCGTGCTCGACAGTCTCACCGATGGAAGAGACAGGTCTAGAGCAATTCCAGGCAAAGTGTGTAACGGTCGGGCTCGGCGACTTCGCCGTAGCCTCCGTCCGGAATTGCGTCAAAAACAAAGAGTTAGAGCGGTTCGCCGTTTCCGTGTAATTGCTCACCCCCTACGCTTGAGCGCAGAGCAAAGGTCGGGCGTTGAACGT
>SUGL01000058.1 GCA_004963905.1 Mesorhizobium sp. | reverse complement strand
AAAGTGTTACCCATGTGTCCGGTACAAATCGTCACCCATGTCTCGGGTCGCTCACAATCGGTTAGGTTCTCAGCCTTTCCATCTCCCTCCCGATATCCGCCTGGAACCATGCGCGCAGGCCGGCCATGCCGATCGTGGTCGCCGCATTCATGCGGTCTCAGGTCCTGCCATTGCTCTCGACGGTGACGCCGTCATCCTTGACGGCCCGCATATCCGCACTCCAAGCAGCGGGGGCGCCGATCGACCCTGCGGCAGGACCCGATCGAAAACTGGATCGTCGATCGACGCCGGCAGCAGGTAGCCGCGATCCATTTTCTAGCTTTGAGGCGTGCAAAACATGCCTTCCACATGACGTTGGTCACCACTGACCGTGACCTTCGTCAGATGTTTCCGCCCCTCGAGCCACGATAGAAAGCCATATGCGCTCCTGTCGCGACTACCATCGACAGAGGTTCCGCACATCGCTCTCAGGTCGGGCCGCCGCTCTTGCCGCGGCGACGAGTCGAGCGCGCTTGGCTGCGATCTTCAATCGCCCAAAGGTCAGCGGACCATCCGCTTTTGTTGCAGACGAGAGCGCAGCCCTGGAATTCGTTCTCGAAAATTCTCTGGACCGGCGGGCTACATTCGAAGGGAAAGTGCCATGCAGGATTTGCCTAGAAACATCGATGCCGACGTCGTTATCGAAATCGGCCGCATACTCGATGATGCGCCCGCAGAGGGTGGGATTTCGGTATCCGAGACGATCGCCGAATGCCGCCGGCATACGTCGACCAAGATGACCGACGAAGAGCTCGAGACGCTGATCGTGCGGATGAGCGGCCCGCGGGGCCGCGCCGTGATCTTTGATGGAGAGGCAGGCTAGGTAGGCTAGGTGGCCACGACGGCCAGTCCCGCCCGGAAGATCCGCCTGAGAGTTTCTATTTTGGTCGAAGCGCCTTCGACGTTGTCGACGTCTTCGGATCGAATCGATGCTGTAAGATCCAAGACGGCGACCCAGTCACGTCATATCAAAACCGCTCCGGTCCCTCGCTTGGCGTCTCGGTCTCTCTTAGGGAAGATAGGATGCTTGTGTTCCTGTCTCCCACCTTAACCTTTCAGCACCGAATAGCGAGGCTGAGCGGCTGCTGCCGGTCATTGTGCTCGACAGCGCGCTCTTACTTTGACCTAATGGCACCCTGCCCCAGTTCACCGTGCCGATCTACGCCAACCTTTTTGAAGGCGACGATGGCGAATTCACGCTGATCTGGTCGCGATGACCCCACTGCGGCGCTCCGCTTACAGCGGGGCGCCACTATTCAAGCACGTAGCCCAGCGCACGATAGCCCGCGCGTCGTTTCGCGGCCATCCGAGCGAGAATCGGCACAGTCTGATCGACATAGTCCACAACCAGGACATCCCTTTTTCCGTCATACTCGCGATGCAGGCGACCGACATACTGCGCCAATGTTCCCTTCCAGGCGATCGGCATCGTCAGGAACAGCGTATCAAGTCGAGCGTCATCGAAGCCTTCGCCGATGTAGCGGCCTGTTGCGAGTATCAGGCGCTCCTGATCCTCCGATACCCGCATCGCCGCGTCGGCCATTTTGCGATCGCCCGCGGACATGCCACCGCGCAGCACGACGAGATTCTTCACGAAGGGCGAGAACCGGTGCCGAAGATAGTCGAGGTGATCCTTCCGCTCGGTTAGAACGACGGGCGAACGCTTGGCCTCAAGCGACTTCAGCACGTCATCGAAGATCAGGTCATTCCGGCCATCGTCGTGAGCCAACGCCGCATAGATCGCGGGCATCGAGGGGCGCTCGGCCGACGCCAAGGGCGGAGGTAGCTCAAATTTTGTCGAACGATCGCGCACTCGATGGCGGATACCGCGTTCCACAGCTTGAACCCGCGCTTCAACCCGATGGCGAACAGGGCCTAATTGCATGAAGATGATGGGCTGATGCCCGTCCTTACGGGCGACAGTCGCGGACAAGCCAACGACGTACCGCGCTTTCGACCGCCGAGCGACAAGCTCGAAGCTCGCCGCGGACAGGTGATGGCATTCATCGACGATCAGATGGCCGTAGCCGGCGACGGCGTCCGCAACTTCACCCTTGCGGACAAGGCTCTGAATGAGCGCGACATCGATGACGCCTGTCGGCTTTCTTTTCCCGCCACCGATAACGCCGATCTGCTTCGGGTCTATGCTCAAGAACGATCGTAGACGTTCCACCCATTGATTGAGCAACTCCCGTCTATGGACGAGGATAAGCGTGTTTCGCGCGCGGTGCGCAATGAGCGCGGCCGCGACAACCGTCTTGCCAAAGGCGGTTGTCGCGGCAAGCACACCGTTTTCAT
The DNA here is from genome assembly GCA_004963905.1 of Mesorhizobium sp. Lineage (GTDB taxonomy): Bacteria > Pseudomonadota > Alphaproteobacteria > Rhizobiales > Rhizobiaceae > Mesorhizobium. Next base: position 23,378 of record SUGL01000058.1, on the reverse strand, counting down.
TGGGGACAAGAGCATCGAAAGCCCTCAACTGCGGCCGTCGCAATTCACCCTGGAAGGGTACGGTCGCAGGAAGTGCCGTGCCGATTTCACGACAATCTTCCAGATCGGCAACGGCGCCATGGCTTTTGATGAGATCGATCACTTCGTCGAGACAGCCTCGGGGTAATGCAACATGCTGGGGATAGAGCTCGGCGCATGAGACAACCCGCGGCTTGCCGAATGTCGGCAACCGCATGGCTTGAGCTCGATGGAATTCCGGGTTCTGGAAAGCCGCCAGGCGGATAAGCTGCGCAATCAGGGCCGGCGGAAGTTCTGCCCTGTCGATGTAAACCTGATCGGCGACCACGATCTTGATGTTCCGCGGGATTGCAGCCTCAATACGCCGTGGCGCACTGCGACGCGACGGCGACATCTTCCACGGTTCGTCGGCATGCTCATCGTCCACCGGCATGCGGACGCCCAAAACCCGACCTGACAGTTCCGCCTCATCCGCAATCTTGAAGACTACGTCCGCCGATAGCCTGGGCAGCGACGACAGATACGCCCATTGGTCGTCGTAAGGTCGCAGATCCTTGTCGACAAAAACGCTATTGCCGACCTCACGAGCTTTTCTCTGTAACGGCAGGGCAATCAGATTGCCAAAGCCCCCAACGGGCATCGTGTCCTGATTGGGAAAGAAGCGATCATAGGATGTAAAGCCGATCTCGGGGCGCCTCTCCATCGTCTCCGTGATCAGGGCAGAGCCCATCTGCCTGGCGGTCCTTGCCGCAACAGGTTCGGAGAAGAATATCCAGACATGGCCGCCGTTCCCTGATCTCGACCGCTCCAGAGCAGCAGCAATTTCTTTCGCATGACAGGTGTCCAGCAATGCCCTGGCATCATCCGCCCAGCTCTCCTTGTCAAAGTCTGCGGCAAGGAACCAGCACGTCTCGTCCTGCAGCAATGGATAAACCCCAGCGACAAAGTCACCGGAACGGCCATCGCCTCCACGCAGATGCTTTTCGACGATGTCCACGGATGGCGGGATGAATGCCTGATGCGGGCATTCTCCACATTTCACCTTCGGCTTACCGCAAATCCCCTTCGCCCACTCGTTGGAACAGGCTGGCGAATATCCTGAACCCCTGGTCTTTCTGTTTTCCCACCGAACCGGAAAGACATCGGGACGGCCAGCAAACAGACGGCGGAACAGCCCAATTTTCTCGACCGATGACGAGTTGTTGGTGACAGGGGCATCGGCAAAAGAGGGCCGTTCGGAGGAGCAACTATCGGATGTCAGTCTCTGCTCAAGTGTCTCCAGCTCACGCTCAAGCCTCGCGCGCTCGGCATCCAGATCAGCCAGCAGCCGCCGAATGCGCTCGATTTCCTCCGAAACATCATTCTCGTCCATCAAAGTCGCAACTCACGCTTCAAGCTTCGTGCCACCGTCCAACATAGACCAACGGCGGCTCGGGCTTAAGGCGGACAACGTACGACGCGCTGCGGCTCAATGGTCGAGATTATGCGGAGTGGCACAGCAACAAAACCCCAGAAAAACTGCGGCCACCGGCCAACGACTCCGCATAATCCCGCGCCACGCATAATCCACGTTATGCGGTGCACCGCATAACACCGAAACGGCGCCGCCTGGGCCAAGCAGTCCAACGAGGGGCCGTGCCTATCTGGGCCTCAAGCTTGACGACCCGAGCTTCACTGCCCCGATCTTCGCCAACCTCTTCGATGACGAAGATGGAGAGCTACAGTCTCTCTTGGTCTCGCCCAGCCGCCGCAACGCAGAGTAAGGCAGCACACGCCCATCCGCCTAGTCCATTCGCGCGGAAGCTCGCGTGATCAAAAACAGCCGACATGGCGAGAAACAGGACAGCATCGAGTGATGCGCGCCCCACTTCCTCCATGTGTGATGATTGGCCGCTTACGCCGCCTTGCGGCGGTGGAGGCAACCCATAATTGAGCCATTTGACGACACCAACCAGGGATGAACTCACCGATTCTGATCGCAGCCACGTCAAACTCTGCATGCGCCTGTTCGACGCTGATGCCGATGTTTTGCTTCGCGCTGGCTTGATTCTCGGGAACGTCGCCTGTAATCACCCGCTCGACTCTCCGGTCGCTCTTGAGGCGTGGTCGGGACCCTTTTTTGGCAGAGGACAGAGCACGGTCGTCAATGAACTCTGATTCACAGAACACCAAGCACGCGGAAAACCTGAAATGCAGGAACTGCGGGAGCGCGCATCTCCACCCCATCCTTGACCTGCAATCCGCACCTGTATCGAACGCCTTTTTGACAAGCGAAGCGCTTAAAAAGGCAGAGCCATATTACCCTCTAAAGGTATATGTCTGCGCCGATTGTAAATTCGCTCAAGTGGCGGATTACCAATCTGCAGAATATCATTTCAATAGCGACTATGTCTACTTTTCAAGTATGTCCGAAGCCTTCGTGAAGCATGCAAAGGATTATGTCGATCTTATTTCCGAACGGCTTGGCCTGAACGCGCAATCGTTCGTGGTGGAGGCCGCGTCCAACGACGGATATCTTCTCCAACACTTCAAAAACCGTGGCGTTCCCTGCCTGGGAGTGGAGCCAAGCTCTTCCACGGTGAAGGTCGCCCTGTCACGCGGGATCGATACCGTTGCGGAGTTTTTCACCACGAAACTCGGCCGGGAACTGCGTGAGAAGCGCGGTCCGGCTGACCTTTTCGTCGGCAACAACGTTCTGGCCCATGTCCCCGACATCAACGACTTCATCGGTGGCATTTCGGCTCTCTTAAAGGATTCGGGGACCGCGACTCTCGAATTTCCCCATTTGCTCACCCTGATCCAGGACGTTCAGTTCGATACGGTCTATCATGAGCACTATTCCTATATTTCGCTTTATTCCATCCGCTCAGCAATGGAGCGCCACGGCCTCTATGTTTACAATGTAGATGAGCTGTCGGTACATGGCGGCTCGCTGAGAATCTACTGCGCCAAGAAAGAGTCCGGTATTCCGGTGGATGGCAGCGTTGCCCGCGTGCTTCAGAAAGAGATCGACGCGGGACTGGACAACCTTGACGTGTATCTCGGCTTTCAAGAGCGGGTGGATCGGATATGCAACGATTTTCTGGGCTTCGTCATTTCCGAGAAATCCAAGGGAAGATCGATCGTAGGATACGGCGCGGCGGCAAAGGGCAATACGTTCCTGAACTATTGCGGCGTGAAGGCGAATCTCATTGACTATGTGTGCGACCTGACACCCGCAAAACAGGGCAAGTTTCTTCCAGGATCACATATTCCTGTCTATTCGGAAGAAAGGCTTCGCGAGACAAAGCCGGATTACATCGTAATTTTGCCTTGGAACTGGCGGAACGTCATCGTTGATCGTCTCGCCTTCACGCGGGAATGGGGCGCTCGCTTCATCGTCGCAATTCCCAACGTGCAGGTCTTTTAATAACCGACCGGGGCCAGCAGTTACGCATATGGCAGCTACGCTAGTCCTTCATGTGGGTCTGGACAAAACCGGCACGACCGCCATTCAAAAGTTCATGACGGACAATGAAAATCTGTTCGCGAGTCGAGGGATTCTCTACCCGCAAGCAGGGCGCTCCCCGTCATACTCTCATCACGGTATCTTCGCCCATCTGTCGAACCTATCCACCACGCGCCGGTATGGGGAACCGGGCACGACCTGGGATAGCTTGTTAACGACTCTCGATACGGAGATAGAGCAGAAACAGCCGACCACGGTCATTATGTCCTCCGAGATATTGGGACAGGGCGTTGACATGAAGGCCCTGAAGCGGCTGAGGGATCGTTTCACCGCGATTGCAGTCATCCTCTATTTGCGGCGTCAGGACGATTATCTGGCTTCCGTTTATACGCAGATGGTCAAGAGTGGAGGCGAATATCGCCATTTTGCCTTCGCGAGTATGCCGGACGCCGATTTCCTCACAATATGCAACTCTTGGGCCGCATTCGTCGGTACGGGTGCTCTTTATGTACGGCGTTATGGCAAAGCCTATCTTGAAGGGGGAAATCTCCTCAGTGATTTCCTGAAATGCGCGGTCGGCATGGACCTCACCGAGGACATGATCATCGATCAGCGCAACCACAACCCGCGCCTGACCAACGATGCCTTGGAATTCAAGAGGCTGGTGAATCTGTGCTGTCCGTTGAGCATCAGCTCTCACTTCATCTCACCGCTGCTCTCCGTATCATACGAACAGGATCAAAGCACCGACGCTGATTTCTCGAACAACTCGCTCCTACAGCCTTCCGCGCGTGAACGGATAATGGCCAGGTATCAGGAAACGAACGCGGCGGTTGGTCGGAAATTCCTTGGCATCGAGGACAGCTCTCTGTTCGGTCTGGATGCAAAGGGTTACGCCGCCGTTTGCCCCGAATATCAGGGCCTGACCAATGCCCGCGCTATGCTGATCACCTCGCGTCTCATAGACCATTTTAGTGATGGCGCCTTGATGAGCAGGGCACTTTCGCCGCGCGTATCGGTGGCGATTTTGAAAGCTCTGGACCTATGCCTCAACATCTTGCCTGACCTGAAATCAGAAAATCGCAGAAACAGGGATGACGGCGTTCGGCTTCGTTTTTCCGATCGGTTTATCCTTCGAGGCTTGGCAATCAAGTCGCACGTGAGCCAGATGTTGCCTGAAACCAATTAGGTTCTCTCAATGAGGGCGCGCTCCACCACCGCGAACTAGGACAAATATCATGCTGACGGAATCCGACTTTCTGATCGATCTAACGCCTCATGGAGACGCTCGTGGCTACGTCATGGAAGCGTTCCGGAAATCATGGGTGGAGGATCGCGGGTGCCACAACGATTGGGTTCTGGAAATACAGTCATACTCGGCTAAAAAGAACACCTTGCGCGGCATGCATTTTCAGATCGGAGCGGGCGCTCAGGCAAAGCTTGTGCGCTGCATCCGGGGAGAGATTCGCGATGTTATCGTGGACATCAGACATGGATCGCCCTCGTTTGGAAAGGCCTTCAGCTTTGATCTCTCCGCGAACAAACCTCAGCAGCTCTATGTTCCAAGAGGTTTTGCCCATGGGTTCGTCACTCTTTGTGATGATGTCGAGCTAATCTACAATTTGGACAATTATTACTCGCGGGACGCTGAGCGCGGTATCCGCTGGAACGATTCGGCGCTGGCTATAGACTGGAAGCTGACAGGAGAGCCGGTAATCTCCGAGCGCGATAGCGTTTTCCCCAGCTTGAGCGAGACGCCAGCCTATTTCAGCGTAGGGGACGGGCCGTTCGCTTACAGGGCCGAGCGAATCTAGCTAGTCATCGTCATTACGCAAGGAGCGTGCGCAATGAAGCGGGTGCTGGTGTTCGGGAAAACGGGCCAACTTGCGCACTGCCTTGCAGAAACCATGCCGGATCAAACCGATGCGATCTTTCTCGATAGGCAGAGCGCCGATTTATCCGCACTTCCGGATTTCGATCAGATACTGGAAGAGAACGCGCCTGATCTCGTCATTCTCGCTGCCGCCTATACCGCCGTTGAAAAGGCTGAAGACGAGCCGGATGTTGCAAATCAGGTGAACGCGGTAAATCCCTCAAGGCTAGGGGCGGCTTGCAGAAGAATGGGGGTGCCTATCGTCCATTTTTCGACGGACTACGTCTTCGATGGCAAGTTGGGGCGACCTCTGTCTGAAGAGGACCCCGTTCACCCGCTGGGTGCCTACGGCCAATCGAAGCTCGCAGGCGAAGTTGGTTTGTTGGATTCTGGAGCTCAAGCTTTTGTTTTTCGCACCTCTTGGGTCTTCAGCAGCTATGGCCATAATTTTTTGAAGACGATGCTGTCCGTCGCTTCAAAAACGCGGGACTTGCGCGTCGTCGCGGATACGTTTGGGAATCCAACATCCGCCCACGATCTCGCGGAAGCGGTATGGAGGGCAGCTACGCAGATAGGGAAGGCGCCGCAAGGCATTTATCACCTCACGGGAAATTGCAATCCGGATGAAAAGGTGAGCTGGCATTCCTTTGCTCAGAGGATATTCCAGGCTGCGGCGGAAAAAGGGCTGTTACGGGATGTCAGGTGCGACCCTATTTCCGCAGTTGAGTATCCCAGTAAGGTCGATCGGCCGGCGGACACCCGGCTCGAATGTTCGAAGTATCAGGGTATCTTCGGGTATTCGATGCCACATTGGACATCGGGCGTAGATTCGGTCTTGGCGAGGGTAGCCGCCCGATGAACAAAATGCTCAATGTCGTGAAAGAGAAGGTCGCCCGGCCAATCTGGCGTCGGCTGCCGAAACGCGTTCAGACGCAGGTTCGCGGCCACCTGCCGGCAGAGTATGGCCGAAACGGATATTTTCACGTCATGAGCCCATTCAACGCCCAACGCGATCCGGGCGAACGGACGCGGGTTACAATGATCATGCCATCCGTCCACAAGGATCATCTGACGGGTGGCCCCGCGACCCTTGCGAACTTCATGGTTGAGATCAAGGCGCGTTTCCCTCAATACGACCTTCGCATCCTCCCGGTCATGGTTCCTTTTACCGGTGGAAAGGAAGATCTTGCCAAGTCACTTTCGCAATTCGATATCCTTCAAGGGGCCGACATCGAAAAAGGCCAAGATGCGACGTATTCAGTCATTTCCGATGCCGCCTATAAGGGATTCACACTCCCCGTTCGGCGCAATGAAGTCTTCGTCGCTTCCATGTGGCCAACCTTCTTTCTGGCAAAAGCGCTACAGCGCAAGCAGGAAGAGTTCTTTGGCGCGTTCCACTCCATTCAGTACATCATCCAGGACTATGAACCCCTCGCGCTTTTTGCATGGTCCGATTTCTACCTCATGGCCCGGCAAACTTATGAGGATTCCAAGTCCACGATAGCTCTCGTCGCCACGAAGAGTCTGTCGGAATATCTGGACAGAGCCGGCCACCATTTCATCGCTAAATATGTGTTCGATCCCGCACAGAACGCGGTTTCGATTCGCAGTGCCGACCTTCGCCAGAAAAAAGAGACGTTCATAGTCTACGGTCGGCCTGACACGCCACGAAATTGCTTCGACCTGATCTTCGAGGCGCTTCTCAAGGTTACCGGTGAACATCCATCGATCGCGGAAAGATTCAAATTCGTATCTGTAGGAACAACTCACCCGTCTTACAGACTTCGGAATGGAGCACTTCTGGAATGCCGAGGGTTCATGCCTCCAGAGGCCTACAAGGAACTGACTTTAGGAGCTGCGGCGGGAATATATTTCGTTGTCTCGCCCCACACCGGATATGTGGGATTGGAACTGGCGCGGGGAGGCGCGCTGGTGATTAGCAATTCCTTCGAGACAAAGATTATCCGTGATCTGCACCCGAATATAAGAGAACCTGAAGCCATGACAGTCGATGGCGTTGCATCAGCAATCGTAACGACCATACAGGAATTCTGGCGGGATAGTCAGGCCGGGCTTCGGGCCGCAAGGGCCGATCTCGAAGCGCGAGAGGCCAATTCTCTCCGAGAAGAAAACTTCCCGTTTCTTGAGCAGCTTTTCGAAAGACAACACGGATTTGGTTCGAGCCAGTGATAAAACGCGTCATCATCTATCACCATTTCGATCCAGATAACATAATAGACGATCACGTCGTTTATCTGCTGAATGCGGCGAAGAATTTCCAATGTGACATAGTTTTCGGTTCGAATTCTGCGCTGACGGAGAAGGAGCTTTCAGACAAGATTCGCCCGTTGACAAATGACATAACTCTTCGAGTTAATAAAGGTTACGACTTCGCGTCATGGAAACAAATGCTTCTCGAACACGGACGCGAATATTTCAATGCGTATGATGAGGTCATCGTCGCAAACAGTACGATGTACGGACCTTTGTTTCCTTTCGAGGAAATTTTTGCCCGTATGGGAGAGATAAAGTGTGACTTTTGGGCGCCCACTAAGCACTCCGCCGCATATGGTATCCCCGAACACGTCCAGCCGTATTTTCTGGTCGTCCGAAAGAACCTGCTGAATTCAGATGCTTTCTGGGAATATTGGAAATCCATAAAGGAAGACTACACCGACATTTGGGATGCGATCTGGCATGGAGAGATCCGGCTGAGTTATGACTTCTGCCAAGCCGGGTTCACGTATGCAACTTATGCCGACCTCCGCGACTATAGGGAAATTCGAGATGTCGGCCATCACGAACCATTCGTATTGAACGCCGCTTCGTATCTCATCGAAACCCAGCGTTTGCCGTTCGTGAAGGTCAAGGCCTTTTACGTCGCGCCGACGCGGCCCTATTCAAGCCAGCAATTTATTTTCCGTGCTCTCGACGCGACCGACAGTCCTTATCCCCGGGGACTGATCAAGCGACATCAAATGCGGACCTCACCCTTGTCGTGGTCCAAAAACATTGATGGAACCCTACTGATAACCAGAGGAGAGCAGGAGAGTGAAAGTGCATCCACGTCTCTTAAAATCGGAGTATTCGCTCATCTGTTCTACCTGGAAAAGCTGGATCTGCTGATTAGCTATCTTGCGAACATTCCGTTTCCGTTCGATCTGAACGTCACTACTCCTGCTGAGAAGATAAAAACGCGGCTCGAACAGACGCTTAAGAGGCGACTGGGTAATCTTCGCGAGCTGGACATCAGGATCGTGGAGAATCGCGGACGCGATATCGCCCCATGGATCACCGAATTTCGAGACAAGCATCTCAGCTACGATCTGGGGTTAAAACTGCACGTCAAACAGCATTCACAGCAACCGGACGTGTTTTCCCATATGTGGAACAAATACCTTTTCGAATCGATGCTCGACTCGGATCAGTCAGTCCGGGAAATTGTCGCGGCGTTCGAAGCGGATGAGAGACTCGGAATCCTTTTCCCTACCTATCCGCCCTTCTACAACATGATGTTCCCGCAGGGGTATTATGGGACAGCAGAGGATCAGGAATACCGCCTGGAGGCCTTCAGGCGCCTGAGCATCAACCCACCAGCGGAATCTACCCAACCCATCTTCTCGGCAGGAGGGATGCAATGGTATCGACCAAAAGCGCTTTCCGCCCTTTTTACCAGCGATATAACCAACGAGGACTTCCCACCGGAGCCGTTTCCCACCTCTTCCACATTCGGTCACGGTCTTGAGCGGGCTATTCCCTATATCGCCCAGGTGGCAGGGTATTCCTACCGGCTCTCCATGCCCTTGAGAGTGCTCAAGGATGGCTTCCAGATGTACGAAGACCGGATCATGTCGGCGTATGTGTCTGACAATGCGGGAGCCGCCGTCGTGACGCCGACAATCAAGCAATCGATCCGCATTTTGATCAGGGCGCTTTATCGCTCCTACTGCGCGCGCTTGCCGGGCGTGGCCGCTTTAACCAAGGGATTCGCGGAGCGGACAAAGAAGATCGTTTTGCGCGAAGGATGAATTCGGTGCGGCGCAAAATGCGCGTACTGATCATGAAAGAAGGAAGGCGCGTTGGACGCAATTGCCGATATAACCGAGGCCCTGCAGAAGCATCATCTTGCGACGACCTTCGGCTGGCAGGACATCCTTCAACGCTATCGACGCTCACGCGTCGGCGCGTTCTGGCTGACCATCAATATGGGTGTCATGATCGGGGCGCTGGGTGTCATATTCGGCGCATTGCTTCGTTCGCCCATGCAACAGTTTCTGCCATACATTTGCGCCGGGCTTATCGTCTGGGGCTTCATCTCCTCGTCCCTAAGCGACGGGTGCAATAGTCTTATTTCGGCGGAAGGGATGATTTTACAGGTAAAGATGCCGCTTTTCACTCACGTCATGAGAAATATTTGGAGGAATATTATAATTTTTTTCCATAATATTATCATTTTTCCGTTTGTCGTTGTAGCGGTAGCAGCCCCCGTATCTTGGACCATATTGCTCGGCATACCTGGATTCGTACTTATATGTCTCAATCTTCTATGGATGATGCTGATCCTCGGCATCATTTGCGCGCGGTTCCGCGATATGAATCAGGTGGTGCAGAATCTTCTTCAAGTTCTGTTTTACGTAACGCCCCTGATGTGGATGCCTCAAAACCTGCCAAGTTCTTCTCTGCTTTATATAATTGATTGGAATCCGTTCTTTCACCTGATCCAGTTGGTCAGGGCACCTCTACTAGGAAGCGCACCGACGGAATTGAATTGGATTATTGCCATTGGGATGCTGTTCGTTGGTTGGATAGCGGCGATTTATATCTTTGGCCGATTTCGCAACAGAATAGCGTACTGGTTGTAAAAATGGCATCCATTGTCCTCGAAAACGCCTCTGTCACGTTTCCTGTTTTTAACGCGGCAAGTCGTTCGTTTAAGAACCGCATTATCAATATCGCTACCGGAGGTACGATCCTTCAGGAGCATGGCGGTCATATGCTCGTCAGAGGACTGAACGGCATCACCGCGAGGATTGACGACGGCGAACGAATAGGGCTGATCGGGCACAACGGGTCCGGGAAAACTACACTACTACGCGTGCTTTCGAGCATCTACAGCCCGACTTCGGGAAAGGTTGAAATCCAAGGGGAGTGCGTCTCTCTAATCAACATAAATCTCGGCATTGATCCCGAGGCGACCGGTCGAGAAAATATTCGGCTTCGGGCGATGGTCATGGGGATGTCCCCTCGCGAATTAAAGAAGCGATACGACGAAATTGCCGACTTCTCCGGGTTGGGTGACTTCCTGGATATGCCATTCCGGACCTATTCCACTGGCATGCAGCTCCGGTTGGCATTCGCTACGTCAACCTCCATAAGTCCGGAAATTTTGATCATGGATGAATGGCTCTCGACAGGGGATCAGGACTTTAAAGAGCGCGCCGACCGCCGGTTGAAAGAGATTGTCAGTTCCACGAAGATTCTCGTTTTGGCGAGCCATTCAAAAGAATTGCTGTTGAACAACTGCGAGAGGATTATTTGGCTTGAACACGGCAAGGTGCGAGCGGATGGGCCTGCGGATGAAATCGCAAAGCTCTATTTCGGATAGCGGGATGGTTGCCGCACGATTCGGGACTTTCCATCTCAGGTGAACGACCAGCTATCTGGCGCGGGCAGTCTGGATGACGCGCGCCGGCTACCGTCATCTCCTGCGTTTCATAGCAGCTTATGGACCACTAACGACCCAAAAAAGCGATTGGGTGCTTATCGCTCCCGCTCAGCGTTAACGTCCAGCACCGAATAGCTAGCCTGAACGGCTGCTGCCGGCCATTGTGCTCGACAGCGCGCTCTTACTTTGACCTAAAGCGCGTCGCGATCTTTCAGATTCGCTCCGCGCGCTTTAGGTTTTTGATATTACGCATGTCTTTGTCCCGAAACCGGTTCCCACTTTCGGGAGACATGCTTTAATGGCACCTTGCCCCAGTTCGACGGAATCCAAACCATCGGAGCGGCCAGGTAAGAGAATGAAGTTCACGCCGACAGCCATCTTGCCGGGAATAGCGACGCTGCTTTTCGCCGCGGGCTGCTCGTCGACGGCCGCCTCGATCGATTCGGCGAAATACGACAGGATGAGTTGTGCCGAGCTCAACAGCGCGCTCGGCGACACCGCCACCGATATCTCACGGACCGCCATCGGCCGCGGCAAGGTCGCCAATACCAGCGTGCCGAGCTGGCTGCTCGGCGGCGAGCGGGTCAAGACGGTTGTGGCCAATCGCGATACCGCCCGAATCGAAAAGCTGCAGCAACAGCAGCAGGCCATCGTCGCGGCAAGGAAGCAAAGATGCCCATCTTCGCAATAAGCCGCCTGCCGGCAAGCGGCGATGAGTTCAGGCGCTGATCCTGAACCGCGCGGTATCGATCGCCGCGTTCATCAGCGTCTGGGTGTAGGCCTCGCGCGGATTGCCGAAGATTTCTTCCGTCGACCCCTCCTCGACGATCTTTCCCTGCTTCATGACGATGATGTAGTCGGCCATGGCGCGCACCACCGCCAGGTCGTGGCTGATGAAGAGATAGGACAGCTCGTGGTCGGCCTGCAGCTTGCGCAGCAGCTCGACGATCTGCTTCTGCACCGAGCGGTCGAGCGCCGAGGTCGGCTCGTCCAGCACCACCACTTTCGGCTTCAGGATCATGGCGCGGGCAATCGCGATGCGCTGGCGCTGGCCGCCGGAGAACTCATGCGGGTAGCGGTTGCGCGCGTTGGGATCGAGGCCGACCTCGCGCAACGCCTCGACAGCGCGATGGTCGCGCTGCTTGCCGGTCAGCGACGGCTCGTGCACCAAGAGTCCCTCGGTGATGACCTGGCCAACCGTCATGCGTGGCGACAGCGAGCCGAACGGATCCTGGAAGACGAGCTGCAATTCTCGCCTGAGCGGCCGCATCGCCTGGCGATCCGCCTCGGAGATGTCGCGGTCGCCGAAACGGATGACGCCGTCGCTGGGCAAAAGCCTCAGCAGCGCGCGGCCGAGCGTCGACTTGCCGGAGCCGGACTCGCCGACGATGCCGATGGTCTGGTTTCGCTTCAGCCGAACCGAGATCTTGTCCACCGCGCGCAGCATCAGCGGCTCGCCGCCGAGGAAGCCGCCGCCGATCTTGAAGACGACTTCGACATTGCGGCCTTCGAGCAGTACGGGCGAATTGGCTGGCGGCGCCGCCTTGGTGCCAGTCGGCTCGGCCGCGAGCAGCATCTTGGTATAGGGGTGCTGCGGGTTGGCGAAGAGCGCCTCGGCATCGCCCTCCTCCACCACCTCGCCCTGGCGCATGACATAGACGCGGTCGGCGAAGCGCCGCACGATGCCGAGATCGTGGGTGATGAAGACGATCGCCATGCCGAGCTTGCGCTGCAGCTCTGCAAGCAGCATCAGGATCTGCGCCTGGATGGTGACGTCGAGCGCCGTCGTCGGCTCGTCGGCGATCAGAATGTCGGGATCGTTGGCCAAGGCCATGGCGATCATGACGCGCTGGCGCTGGCCGCCCGACATTTCGTGCGGATAGGATTTCATCCGCCGTTCGGGGTCGGGAATGTGCACCAGCCTCAGGAGCTTCAGCGCCTCTTCGCGCGCGGCCTGCGCATTCAGGCCACGATGCCGGCGGATCGGCTCTATGAGCTGGTTGCCGATCGTGTAGAGCGGATCGAGCGAGGTCATCGGCTCCTGGAAGATCATGCTGATCTTGCGGCCGCGCACCTTGTTGAGCTCGCTCTTGGTCATCTCCAGAAGATTGCGGCCGCGATAGTCGACCTGGCCGGTCGCCTCGCCATTGGACGACAGCAGGCTCATCGCCGCCATCATCGTCTGGCTCTTGCCGGAGCCGGATTCGCCGACCACGGCGACGGTCTCGCCGGCATTGACGCTGATGTTGATGCCCTTGACCGCCTCGACGGTGCCGTCGAGGGTCTGGAAGCGGACGCGCAGGTCCTTGACGCTGAGGATCGTTTCGGAAGCCATGTCAGCGATCCCCTATCGATCTTTCGGGTCGAGCGCGTCGCGCAGGCCGTCGCCGACGAAATTCAACGCAAACAACGTCGAGACGAGGAAGAAGGCCGGGAACAGAAGCAGCCAGTTGGCATAGCCGATGTTCTTGGCGCCGACCGAGATCAGCACGCCCCAGCTGGTCATCGGCTCCTGCACGCCGAGGCCAAGGAAGGAAAGAAAACTCTCCAGGATGATCACCTGCGGCACGAGCAGCGTCATGTAGATGACCACCGGGCCGAGCAGATTCGGGATGACGTGGCGCACGAGGATGCCGCGATGCCCGACACCCATCGCTTCGGCCGCCTGGACAAATTCCTGCCTGCGGATCGACAGCGCCTGGCCGCGCACGATGCGCGCCATGTCGAGCCACAGCACCGCTCCGACCGCCAGGAACATCAGCACGAAGTTGCGGCCGAAGAACACCACCAGCATGATGACGAAGAAGATGAACGGCAACGAGTAAAGCACGTCGACGACGCGCATCATCACCTCGTCGACCCTGCCGCCGGCAAAGCCAGCCGTCGCGCCATAAATCACCCCAATGACGCCGGCGACGACGCCGGCAAGCAGGCCGATGGCCAGCGAAATGCGCCCCGCCATCAACGTGCGCGAGAGCAGGTCGCGCCCGGTGTTGTCGGTACCGAAGAAGAAATATTGCTGCTTGACGGCAGAGCTCATCGTGACTTCAAGGCCGTCGGGCGACTTGCTCTCTATCCTGGTGTCGTCGAAGGCATCGGAGCGGTCGAGATAGCGGATGTTGCGGTCGTCGATCGGCTTGGTCGAGGTGACGGTGACGATGACGCGGCTGCCGTCCTGATGCCATTCCTTGATGTCGACGCGCATGCGCTTGATCGCATCGCTCAGAGCGCCCTGGATCATGTCCGGCTTGGGATAGGCCGAAAGGCTCGGCGGCGTGCGGACATAGTCGCCATAGATGGTCGTGTATTCATGCGGCACGACCATTGGGCCGAACACGCTGATGATGGCGATGAACGCCAAGTAGTAGAGGCTGAACATGGCGGCGCGGTTGCGCTTCAGCCGCGCCCAGGCATTGCCCCAGAGCGAGCGGCCGACGATCGGCTCCGGAACGGCGACTGCAAGCTCAGTCATAGCGCACCCTCGGATCAACGACCGCGTAGAGGAGATCGACGATCAGGTTGAAGACGATGGTGAAGAGCGCGATCACCACCACCGTTCCCATGACCAGCGTGTAGTCGCGGTTGAGCGCGGCATCGACGAAGTAGCGGCCGACTCCCGGGATGGAGAAAATGGTCTCGACGATGATCGAGCCGGTGAGCAGCGCCGCCGCCGCCGGGCCGGTGAAGGAGACGATCGGCAGGACGGCGCCGCGCAATGCGTGCTTGACCACCACCGACCAGTCGGAGAGGCCGAGCGCGCGGGCGGTGCGTATATGGTGCGAGCGCAGGCTCTCGATCATCGAGCCGCGCATCAGGCGGGCGACGATGGCGATCTGCGGCAAGGCGAGCGTCAACACCGGCCCGACCTTGTTGATCAGGGCGCCGTCACCCCAGCCGCCGATCGGCAACAGCTTCCAGGAAAGCCCGAAGACGAGCTGGATCACCGGCGCGGTGACGAAGGTGGGGATGGTGCTGCCGGCGGTGGCCAAAGCAATCACCGAATAGTCGGCAATCTTGTTTTGGTTGAGCGCCGCGATCGTGCCGAGGATCGAGCCCAACAGCAGCGCCAGCACCAGCGCCGAGGTACCGATCTGCACCGAGATCGGCAGGCCCTTGGCAAAGAGCTCGGTGACGGTGAAATCCGGCAGGTTGTAGCTCGGGCCGAAACTGCCGCGCAGAAGGTTGCCGAGATAGTGGACATATTGCAGCCAGAGCGGATCGTCGAGGCCGAACTGGGCTTCGAGATTGGCCCTGATCTCGGGGCTCAGGCCCCGCTCCTGGTTGAACGGGCCGCCTGGCGCGACACGGATCAGGAAGAACGCCACCGTCACGATGACGAATAGCGTCGGGATGGCGGTCAAAAGCCGCCGGAAGACATAACGCAGCATCGGCGCCCCGCTTCAGCCAGGGCAACAGCTCTCCAGACGAGACCGTGGCGCGCTGGCATCTCTGATCTTCGCACCGGGGCACTCGAAAATCCAATCCGACTTTCGGCCCGGCACGACGACAGACCGCAACCGCCGCTCCCAAAAAAAGAGAGCGGCGGCACGGCCAAGGTTTCTTGTCAGTCCTTGGAGATGAAGCGGGACGGATGAATGTCCATCACATTGTCGTCGAAGCCATGCAGCTTCGAGGAAACGATGTCGTGGTAGCTATAGTAGAGAAGCGGGATCTCGCCGACGTCGTCGACGAGGATGCGCTCGGCTGCAGCGAGGTCCTTCATGCGCTCCTCAGGCTTGCCGCCGGCGGCGGCCGCCTTGTCCATGGCAGCCTCATAGGCCGGGCTGTTGTAGTTCGAGTAGTTGTTGCCGCTGGCCTTGCGCGAGATGCCGAGGAAGGTCTCCGGATCCTTGTAGTCGGCGATCCAGGCGGCGCGGGCGACGTCGTAGTTGCCCTTCTGCTCGAGGAAGCCGTAGTGGGTCTTGGTGTCGGTGTTGAGCAGCGTCACCTCGACGCCGAGCGGCTTCAGCTGCTCCTGGATGGCGACCGCCGTGTTCTTATGGTTCTCCGAGGTGTTGTAGCGGATCTCCATCTTCAGCGGATGCTCGGGCGTATAGCCGAGCTTCTCCAGGATCTTCTTGGCCTCGTCCTCGCGGTCGATCTGCGACATGTCGGCGTATTTGGCCAGTGCCGGCGTGTAGCCCTCGATGCCCGGAGGCACCATCGAATAGCCCGGCAGCATCGAATTCTGCCAGACCTTCTCGGCGAGGAAGTCGCGATCGATCGCCATCGAGATGGCGTTGCGCAGCTCGACATTGTCCCAAGGCGCCTTGTCGGTCTTGATCGCATAATAATAGGTGCCGAGATATGGCCCCACACGGACCTGGTCACCGAATTTGGTTTTGAGATCGGCAAGCTGTTCGGTCGGCAGGTCACCATAGCTGTCGAGTTCGCCGGCCTCGAAACGCTTCATCGCCGACGAGCGATCCTCGGTCGGGATGTAGTTGACCACGTCGAGCTTGACGCTCGCGGCGTCCCAGAACTTCGGGTTCTTGACCAATTTCATATGGTCGTTGGGAACCCACTCCGCCAGCGTATAGGCGCCGTTGGAGACCAGCTTGCCCGGCTTGATCCAGTCGGCGCCGAGCTTGTCTATGGAAGCCTTGTTGACCGGATAGGTCGCCTGGTGGGTCAGCATCTCCAGGAAGTAGGGCGTCGGAGCCTTCAGCGTGACTTCAAGCGTGTTGGCGTCGATCGCCTTCACGCCCATATCCTCGGCCTTGCCTTTCTTGGTGTTGAAGTCCTCGGCGCCCTTCACCGGATAGAGCATCGAGGCGTATTCCGCAGCGGTGGCGGGATCTTCCAGCCGATGGAAGGAATAGACGAAGTCGTCCGCCGTCACCGGGCTGCCATCCGACCAGAGGCCGTCCTTGCGCAGCTTGAAGGTGTAGACGGTGCCGTCGTCGGACACCGTCCAGCTTTCGGCGGCGCCCGGAATGAGGTTCGTCTTCTGGTCATGCATGACGAGGCCCTGGAACAGGTCTCGTATGATATCGGCTTCGTAGACCGTCGACGTCTTGTGCGGATCGACCGTTTCCGCCTCGGCGGCAGCCCCGCGGTTGTAGACGGTTTCGGCGAAGGCTGGCGTGTAGAAGGTCCCGGTCGCCAAGGCCATGGTGGTGGCGAACACGGTCGCCTTCAGCAGATTTTTCAGCATGAAGTCTCTCCCTTTGGACGCGGCCCCTCAACCACGCCATGAGTGTTGACGCCCCGGAACCGTTCGACGGGTTCCTTTTGAGCGTGCCGCCGGTCCCTTCCGGCGGCTGGTGGCGGCGAGACTAGACAGAGCGAAATCTTATTTCAACTGCCCACTGCTTGACGTTGAGTGAGCCGCGCCTCGCTAAAACAGCGAAATCTAAAGCTTAAGCATTCCGTTCAACTTGGTGCACCTTTCGGTTGTTCCAGCCGTTTTCTGTTTTTGCAGGCAGGCTTTGGCATTCTCCGGACCATGCTGAAGAACCAAAAATTCCTTGCTCCTTGGTCTTGTTTCCGGGCTGACGCCGCTGGCACGTCGGCGGTCGAATTCGCCATGCTGGCGCCGATCTTCATCCTGCTTTTGCTCGGAATGGTTGCATACGGAATCTATTTCGGCGCCAGCCATTCGGTCCAGCAAATCGCCGCCGACGCGGCACGGACGGCGATTGCCGGCCTCAACCAGACGGAGCGACAGGCGCTGGTCACAGATTTCATCGCCCACGACGTCGCAGGTTATCCCTTTGTAGACCCGAACAAGCTGACGGTCGACGCCAGGGACAGCGTCGTCGACGGCAGCCAGTTCGTCGTCTCGGTCAGCTATGACGCGCGCAACCTGCCGATCTGGAACCTGTTCCATGACCTGCCGCTGCCGGGCACCACGATCCAGCGTCAATCGACGATCCGGGTCGGAGGCATATGATGCGCAATTCGGGCGGGGGCCTGATGGACGCGGCGCGACGGCTGATCGCCGACCGGCGCGCCAACTTCGCGGTCATGACGGCGCTCTGCACGCCGGTCGCGCTGGCGCTCACCGCGTTCGCGGTCGACGAGGGCTCACTCTACAATGAACGCCGCGCCGCGCAGTCGATCGTCGACCTCGCCGCGATCACCGCCGCCGCCCACATCAACAATGCCCAGCAAGCGGTGCTGACGACGCTGAAGGACAACGGGATCACGTCGGTCGCCGTGCAGCAACAGGGCACCAACATCGCACCGACCGGCAGCAAGGCGGTCGTGCAGGTGGTGCCCGGGCGCTATTCCGCGGTCAGCTCCATAGCGGCCGGCAGCCGCTTCGAGGCGGGCAAGGTGCCCTACAATGCCGTACAGGTGTCGCTGAAGAAGCAGAGCACGCTCTATTTCGCCGCCTCGATGATGGCGCCGCCGGTGATCGGCACGACGGCCACCGCCAGCGCCCAGCCCGAAGCGGCGTTCTCGGTCGGGTCGCGCCTCGCCAGCGTCAACGGCGGCATTCTCAACGCGCTGCTCGGCGCCCTTCTCGGCGGCAACATCTCGCTCAGCGTGATGGACTACAATTCGTTGATCTCGGCCGATGTCGACGTTCTTTCCTTCACCGATACCTTGGCGACGCAACTGCATCTGACCGGCGTGACCTACTCGGACGTGCTTGCCTCGAAGGCAACGGTCGGGCAGATCGCCACGGCCATGGCCAACGTGCCCGGGCTCGACCGAACGGCCAAGCTCGCGCTGCAGACCATGGCCTCGAGCGCCACCAATACGGTCAAGATCCCGCTCAGCCAGCTCGTCGACCTCGGCTCGGTGGGCAGCCTCGGCCTCGGACAGAAGCCGGCCGGACTTTCTATCGACGCAAGCGCCATGAGCATGGTGACCGCGGCCGCCGCTTTGGCCAACGGCACGAACCAGGTCGCGGTCAATCTCGGCGCCACCATACCAGGGCTGACATCGACGACACTCCAGATCGCCATCGGCGAGCCGATGCAGAACTCGCCCTGGCTGGCCGTGGGAGAATTGGGCACGGTGGTACGCACGGCGCAGACGCGCATCAAGCTCAACGCCGGCGTCACCGTCGGCACGCCCAATCTTGGCGGCGGCATCAAGCTGCTCGCCGTCAACCTGCCGCTCAACGTCGAGGTCGCCTATGCCGAAGCCAAGCTGACCGACGTCAGCTGCCCGACCGGCCCATCCAGCATCAAGGTTTCCATCGCCGCGCAGCCCGGCGTCGTCTCGGCGCATCTCGCCGACAGCAGCGCCAGCGGCTTTGCCGATTTCACCAAGCCGCAATTCTTCAGCGACGCCGATATCGCCGATGTCAAGGCCAAGCTGCTGCTGATCAACCTCAACCTTTTGCAGATCAAGGGATCGTCGGCCTTCTCGATCACCAACATGACGCCGACGACCCTCACCTTCAGCGCCACCGATATCGCCAACAAGGCAATCAAAACGGTGTCGACGAAGAATCTCACGCAGTCGCTCACCACCTCGCTTGTGAACAACCTGTCGCTGTCGGTCAATGCGCTCGGCCTCGGCATCGACGTGACCTCGCTGCTCGGCACGGTGAAACCGGCGGTGACGACGCTGCTCAACGGCGTGACCGCGCCGGTCGACGACCTCGTCTACAACGTGCTTGCGGCGCTTGGCGTGCATGTCGGCGAGGCCGATGTGCGCGTCACCGGTGCGGTCTGCGGACGCTCGGTGCTGGTGCAGTAGGCGGGACGTCAGCCAATTCTCCCGACGAAGCACCCCACCGGCGGCAGTGCCAGCGCAACCTCTTCGAGAACACCGCCGAGAACGCCGGCGACATCAACGGCAAGAGCCGTTATCTCGACATCCCTGACCTCGGCCGGCAGCGTCCAGCTCGCCGGCTCACCGGCGAAGTTGAAGATGCACAGCAGCTTCTCGTCTTGGTGCTGGCGGATGAAAGCCAGCACATCGCCCTCGGCTTCGAGAAAACGGATCGAGCCGGCGATCAGCGCCGGATGGCGCTTGCGCAGGGCCAGGATCGAGCGATAGGCGGCAAGCACCGAACCGTCTTCGCCGTTTTGCACATCGACCGCCCGGGCGCGATGCGCCTGCGGCACCGGCAGCCAGGGCTTTGCCGTGGAGAAGCCGCCATTTTCGGCGCCAGCTTCCCAGACCATCGGCGTGCGGCAGCCGTCTCTTCCCTTCACGCCGGGCCAGAAGCGGATGCCCAGCGGATCGCGCAGATCCTCATAGGCAAGCTCGGCATCCTCGAGCGCAAGCTCCTCGCCCTGATAGAGGCAGATCGAGCCGCGCAGGCAAGAAAGCAGCGCAATCGAGAATTTCGCCACGATGTCCGGGTTCTCGCCGGGCCGCGTCCAGCGGCTGACATGGCGCATGACGTCGTGGTTGGAGAAGGCCCAGCAAACCCAGCCGTCGGCAACGGCATTCTCGAACGCCTCGACGCAGCCGCGCACATGGGCGGCAGAGAATTGCTGACCCAGCAGGTCGAAGGTGTAGCACATCTGCAGCTTGTCGCCGCCGGAGGTGTAGGCGGCGAGCGTCTGCAGCGAACGGTCCTCGTCGCCCACCTCGCCGACCGCGGCGCGATCCGGATATTCGTCAAGCAGCGCGCGCAAACGCTTCAGGAAGTCGAGATTTTCGGGGCGCGTCTTGTCGAAGAGATGCTCCTGAAAGGCGTAGGTGGTGGCGGCGCCATTGGTGCCGGCGACGCTTGACGCCAATGGCGGGTTGTCGCGGAGCCAACGGTCGTGGACATAGTAGTTGACCGTATCCAGCCGGAAGCCGTCGACGCCGTGCTCCAGCCAGAAACGCACGGTGTCGAGGACCGCGTCCTGCACCTCCGGGGTATGGAAATTGAGGTCAGGTTGCGCGGCGAGGAAATTGTGCATGTAGTACTGCCGCCGGGTCGCGTCCCACTCCCAGGCGGGGCCGCCGAACAGCGATTGCCAGTTGTTGGGCGCGCTGCCGTCGGGCTTGGCGTCGGCCCAGACATACCAGTCGGCCTTGGCGTTGTCGCGGCTGGCGCGGCTCTCGATGAACCATTCGTGCTTGTCGGAGGAATGCGAGATCACCTGGTCGATGATGAGCTTCAGGCCGAGCCGGTGCGCCTCGGCGACCAGGGCGTCGAAATCCTCGAGCGTGCCGAACATCGGATCGACGTCGCGATAGTCCGACACATCGTAGCCCATGTCGGCCATCGGCGACTTGAAGAAGGGCGAGAGCCAGACGGCATCGACGCCGAGCGAGGCGACATGGGCAAGCCGTGACGTGATGCCCTTGAGATCGCCGCTGCCGTCGCCGCTCGTGTCCTGGAAGGAGCGCGGATAGATCTGGTAGATCACGCAGCCGCGCCACCATTCCGAATTGCCATCAGCCATCATGAAGCCTTTCCGGCGCGGGTCTTGCCAGCCCTGCGCTCGATCATGAAATTGACGCTGCGGCCTGACAGCGGCCGCGCAAGGTCGATCGCCTGCGCCTCGATCGCCGGACGCCACTCATAGCCGTCTCGAGCCGGCAAGGTGAAGACGCATTGGCGGCGGTCGCCATTGACCATGACGGCAAGGCGACCGCCTTCGCTATTCCCCAGCATCATGACGAGGCGATGTCGACCGGGATCGTTCCATTCGGCTTCGCCGAGCGGCGCGCCGGTTTCGGTCAGCCAGACGACATCCGGGATGGCTGCTGCATCGGACGGCTTCCCGGTCAGGAAATGCGTGTCGGACAATGGCGGAAAGGCGCGACGCAATTGCGAAAGCGCCGCCGCGTATCGCTCCAGCGCCCGATCGCGGCAGGCCCAGTCGAGCCAGGTGATGGCGTTGTCCTGCGCATAGGCATTGTTGTTGCCCTGCTGGGTTCTGCCGAATTCGTCGCCGGCGGTCAGCATGATGGTGCCGCGCGAGGCAAAGAGCGTCGCAAGCAGCGCGCATTGGTCACCGAAGCGGACCTCGGCGATCTCCGCGTCGTCCGTCTCGCCCTCGACGCCGTTGTTCCACGACAGATTGTCGTTGTGGCCGTCGCGATTCTGCTCGCCATTGGCCGCATTGTGCTTCTTCTCATAGACGACGAGGTCGGCCAGCGTCATGCCGTCATGCGCGGCGACGAAATTGACGCTTTGGCTCGCCACCTGCCCTGTCCTGCCGAACACGTCGGAGGAGCCGGCAAGCCGCGTGGCCAAAGCGCCGACCATGCCGGCGTCGCCGCGCCAGAAGCGCCTGACGTCGTCGCGATAGCGGTCGTTCCATTCCAGATATGGCGGCCGGAAATTGCCGAGCTGATAGCCGCCGGGCCCGATATCCCACGGCTCGGCGATCAGAACCCGGTCGGCAAGCACCGGATCGCCAGCGATGGACTGGAGCAGCGGCGCTTCCGGATCGAAGGCGCCGTCGACGCGGCCGAGCACCGGCGCCAGGTCGAAGCGGAAGCCATCGACGCCGGCGTGGCGGACGAAATGGCGAAGCGTGTCGAGCACCATATCCCGTACGACCGGATGATCGCAGGCGATCGTGTTGCCGGTGCCGGTGTCGTTGGCCAGCCGGCCGTCCGGCAGATGCCGGTAATAGGCCTGGGCGTCGAGGCCGCGCAGCGACAAGGTCGGGCCGAGGCGGTCGCTTTCGCCCGTGTGGTTGAAGACGAGGTCGAGAATGGTGCCGATGCCGGCCTTGCGCAGGGCGGCAACTGTATCGCGCAATTCCTTGAGGCCGCCGGGCGCCAGGCGCGGATCGAGCGCCATGAAGGTGACGGGGTTGTAGCCCCAGGCGTTGCTCAGTCCCAGCGGCGGCAAATGGCGCTCGTCGATCGACGCCGTGATCGGCATCAGCTCGACGGCGGAGACGCCGAGGCGCTTCAGATGCTCGAGGACGGCGGGGTGGGCGAGCGCCGCAACAGTGCCGCGCTGCGCTTCCGGAACATCCGGATGCAGTTTGGTGAAGGAGCGGACGTTGAGCTCGTAGATTAGGCCGCCGGGCCGGAACAGCGGCGGCAAAGGCGCCACCGGCTCTGGCAGCGCAACCACCATTGCCTTCGGCATCAGCGAGGCCGTGTCGACGCCTTCGTTGCGTTTTGCGGCAAGCCGCCAGTGATACTGATACGGCCGGTCGATCTCGATGGCGTAGGGGTCGGTGAGCAGCTTGTCGGGATCGAACCAGAGGCCCTTATCGGGAACATAAGGACCATCGGCACGAAAGCCGTAGCGCGTGCCCTCGGCGAGGCCGGAGACGAACAGCGCATGCACGCCCTCGCCTTCCAGCTTCAGCTCCAGCCGGTCGGTTTCGCGGGCTCCCGTATCGTCGAAGAAGGAGACCCACAGGCGCCTCGCCGACGACGACCAGGCGGCGAAGCGGATACCTTCGGCGGTGATGGTTGCGCCGAGGGTCATGCGAGCGCCTCCCCTTCTCCCCTTGTGGGAGAAGGTGGATCGGCGCGCAGCGCCGAGACGGATG
>SUGL01000057.1 GCA_004963905.1 Mesorhizobium sp. | reverse complement strand
CCTCATCCGTCGCCTTCGGCGACACCTTCTCCCACAAGGGGAGAAGGAGAGGCGCCGCGCCTAAGCCGCTTTCGCCTCCTCATGCGGCGGCGCGAGATCGTCACGCGCCTTGCGGGCGAGCTTCTTGGCCGAGCGCTTGGGGCTGTCGCCGAACAGATCGGCGGCATCGGCAAGGCAGGCCTTGCCGAGGCTCTTTTCCGAACGTTTCAGGAGCTTGCGCAGAAGCTTGGTGTCTTCTGCCGGGCCGAGCGGCTCGCCATCGGCGGCAAGCAGCGCGCGCATGACGAAGACGTCATGCAGTTCGCCAAGCAATTCGCCGAGCTTGTCGACCGCCTTGCGGCGCGTCTTGATCGGCGTCGGCCACAGACGCCCCAGCAGCGACAGATGCATCGAGTGCGTCTTGGCCGCCTTGCGCAGATCGTGAAAATCATCGGCCGCGCCGCGCGTGCCGGCCTTGTCCAGCGCCTTTTTCGCGCGCCGCAAGGTGGCGCGGGCGCCCTCGGCCAGTATGTCGGCCGCCTGCTCCAGTTGGTCTGGCAGGGACAGCCTGTCGATACGCTCCAGCCCCTCCCGGCAGGCGGCGACCGCCGCATTTATGGCGGCGTCGAGACCAGGGCCGGCATGGAGCTCATGCTGGCGCAACACCAGCCGCTCGCGGACGGCGTCGAGGCCGCCGCCGGCGGTCTGCTCCGGAAAGGCGGAGGCCAGGCGGTCGATCGTCTCGATCAGGGCGGTCGCCTCGCGCGGGCCGGCAAGCAGCGCCGATACTTGCTTATAACATTCGTTTTCAGTCTGGCAGAACGATTCGTCTCCGGAACGAACCAGGCGCAACAAGGCCCGCACGCTCTTCAGCCGCTTACGGCATTTGTGCAGCCCCTGCTCCGGCTTGTCGCGCGCCGTCTCGAGATGGCCGAGCGCCTTGCCGATTTCGTCGGCCAATATGCGCCTGACCTCGCCAGTCAGCGGC
Source organism: Mesorhizobium sp. (assembly GCA_004963905.1). Taxonomy (GTDB): domain Bacteria; phylum Pseudomonadota; class Alphaproteobacteria; order Rhizobiales; family Rhizobiaceae; genus Mesorhizobium. The sequence continues at coordinate 25,892 of SUGL01000057.1, read as the reverse complement.
AAGCGCGGATCGATGCGAAAGCTCATGCGGCGATCTCCGGAATCCCCCCGAGGGCCAGCGACGCGTTGTAGAACCTCGACTCGCCGGTGACCTCGCGGCCGAGCCAGTCGGGGAGCATTTCGTCAGGTACGTCCTCCGGCGTCTCCAGCTCCGCGACCACGAGCCCGGAAAGCACTCCGCCGAACACATCGACTTCATAGAGATAGCCGCGGTGTCTAACATGGTGGCGTGTCTTCTCGATGACACGCCCAATGGCGAACGCCATCATCTCCTCGGCCTCGCGGAGAGGGATCGCATATTCGAACTCGTCGCGCTCGCGCGCCCTGTCGCCGAACTTCAGCGTCAGCTTGGCGGAGCGTCCGTCGCTGATGCGAATGCGCACCGTGCGGCCGGGCTGCGCGGCGACGTAGAATTGGCGAATGCGGATATCCGCCTCGACCAGGCTGCGCCAGGCGGGATCAGAGACCAGGAACTTGCGCTCGACTTCCTTGCCCATGGCCGCGCACTAAAGCGCGTGGAAACCGACATGGCAAGCCGGGCCGAGAATCAATTTGACTTTAATCAATCGATTGATTAAACGAGCGGCATGAGCAAGCAACCGAACGCCAAACGGCCGCCACGCGAAGCCTCTGCCGCCGATCAAACGCGCGCGGCGCTGGTGCAGGCGGCGCTCAAGCTGTTCGGACGGCACGGCTTCGACGGCACCTCGACACGCGAGATAGCAGCCGAGGCGAAGGCCAATATCGGCTCCATCGCCTATCATTTCGGCGGCAAGGAGGGCCTGCGCGCCGCCGCCGCCGACTTCATCGTCGAAACCATCCAGGGGATCGCCGGCCAGGCGCTCGGGGCCCAGGCGGCCGCCCCCACAAACCCGGAAGCGGCGCGGGCGCAGCTCTTCGCCGCGCTGGAGCGGATGGTCGGCTTTATCGTGGCGAGCCCGCAAGCCGGCGAGATCGTACAATTCGTACTGCGCGAGCTTTCGCACCCGACGGCGGCGCTCGACCGCATCTATGCCGGCGTGTTCGAACCGACGCACCGCCGGCTTTGCGGGATCTGGGAGCAGGCGACCGGCGAGCCGGCCGAGAGCGAGGCCACGAAGCTCACCGTGTTCACCATGATCGGGCAAGTCATCTATTTCCGCATCGGCCGCGAGGCGGTGCTGCGCAGGATGGGTTGGCGCGAGATCGGCAACAAGGAGGCCGCCAAGGTGGTGGCGGTCGCGACCGACAACCTCAGGGCAATGCTGGCGGCACGCGACGCGGCCGCCGGCAAGAAGGGCAAATCATGAGTTTTCTCTGTTCGCTGCCGCTCGCGGCCCAGCTGTTCGGCGCCTGCGCGCCGGCAGCACCGCTCGCCGTCGGCTATGTCGAAGGCGAATATGTGTTGATGGCGCCGATCGAGGTGGCCCAGGTGGCGACGGTCGGCGTCAAGCGCGGAGACCGGGTGACGCCAGGCATGCCGGTGGCGACGCTGGAGGATGCCGACGCCAAGATCGCCGTGGCGCAGGCCGAGGCCGCCCTTGCGCAGGCCGAGGCGCAGCTCGCCGACCTGCAGGTCGGCAAGCGGCCGGAGGAGATCGCCGTGCTCAAGGCGCAAGTGGACATGGCCAAGGCGCAGGCCGCCGACGCCAAGCGCAAATATGACCGCGCCAGCGACCTCTACAAGCGCGGCACCGGCACCCAGGCCGACTACGATACGGCTTCGGCTTCGCTCGAGACGGCCAACGCCCAGGTCGGCCAGGCGGAAGCCAACCTCGCCGTCGGCGGCCTGCCGGCGCGCGCCGAGACGATCAAGGCGGCCGAGAACCAGGTCAAGCAGGCGCAATCGGAACTGGGGCAGGCCAAATGGCGCCTGTCCAAACGGGTGCTGGCGGCGCCTTCGCCGGGCCGCATCGACGATGTCATCCGCAATCCGGGCGACACCGCCGGGCCGACCGCGCCGGTGATCTCGATGCTGCCCGACGGCGCGGTGAAGCTCAGCGTCTATGTGCCGGAGACGGCCTTCTCGTCGGTGAAGGTCGGCACGCGGCTCAGCGTCCATTGCGACGGCTGCGGGCCGGATCTCAAGGCGCGCGTCAGCTATGTATCGCCCGATCCGGAATTCACCCCGCCGGTGATCTACTCGCTGGAGAACCGGCAGAAGCTGGTCTATCTCGTCGAGGCGCGGCCGGAGGGCGATGCCCACCCGCTGCAGCCCGGCCAGATCGTCGATGTCGACTTGGCGGATCTGGGGGCGGACCTCGGGGCGGATCTCGGAAAATGAGCGTCATCGACGTCCGCGGGCTGGTCAAGCGCTTCGGCGGCAAGACCGTCGTCGACCATGTGACGATGACGGTGGCCGAAGGCGAGATCGTCGGCTTCCTCGGGCCGAACGGCTCGGGCAAGACGACGACCATCCGCATCATGTGCGGGCTTTTGACGCCGGACGAGGGCGAGGGCACGGTGCTGGGCTTCGACATCCGCGCCGACTCGCTCAGGATCAAACGCGAAGTCGGCTACATGACGCAGAAATTCTCGTTCTACGAGGATCTGACGATCGGCGAGAATCTGGAATTCGTGGCGCGGCTCTACCAGCTGAAGCCGGTCGAGGAATATGTATCGCGGACGCTGCAGGAGCTTGGCCTGAGCACGCGCCGCAACCAGCTGGCCGGCACGCTTTCCGGCGGCTGGAAGCAGCGGCTGGCACTCGCGGCCTGCATCATGCACAAGCCGAAGCTGCTTCTGCTCGACGAGCCGACGGCGGGCGTCGACCCGAAAGCGCGGCGCGAGTTCTGGGACGAGATCCACAGGCTGGCCGGCGGCGGGCTGACGGTGCTGGTTTCAACCCACTACATGGACGAAGCCGAGCGCTGCCACCGCATCACCTACATCTCCTACGGCAAGCTGCTTGCCACCGGCACGGTGGACGAGGTGGTGAGGAATGCCGGGCTGACAACCTTCGTCGTGCAGGGACCGCGGCTCGGCCGAGTGGCCGAAGCGCTGGAAGGGCGCCCCGGCGTCGACCAGGTGGCGCCGTTCGGCGCCACGCTGCATGTCGTCGGCTCCGACAAGGCCGCGCTCGAAAAGGCGCTTGCCGACGTCGAGAAGGAATACAAGGGCGTGACGGTGGCGCCGGGCGAGACCAGCCTGGAAGACGTGTTCATCCAGTTCATGGCCGGCTCGAAGGACAATATGGCATGAACGCTGTCTTCTCCTTCGCCAGGTTGGGCGCGCTGCTCGTCAAGGAATTCATCCAGATGCGGCGCGACCGCGTCACCTTCGCCATGATGCTGGGCGTGCCGCTGATGCAGCTGGTGCTGTTCGGCTTTGCGATCAACAACGATCCGAAGAGCCTGCCGGCCGCGCTCGTAGCCACCAGCAGCGATCCGTACACGCGGGCGATGGTCTCGGCGCTGCAGACGACGGGCTACTACCGCTTCGACCATGTGGCGCACAGTGCGGCGCAAGCCGAGTTCCTGATAGCGCGCGGCGATGTCGCCTTCGTGGTCACCATCCCCGCCGATTTCGGGCGGCGGGTGGAGCGCGGCGACAACCCGCAGATCCTGATCGAGGCCGACGCCACCGACCCGGCCGTCGCCAGCGGCGCCATCTCGACGCTGAGCACGGTTGCCAGCCAGGCGCTGCTGAGGGCGCAAGGCATGCAGGAAGCAGCCAAGGAAGCGGCGCGCGGCCAGCTCGATGTGGTGATTCACCGACGCTACAATCCCGAAGGTGTCTCGCAATACAACATCGTGCCCGGCCTGCTGGGCGTCATCCTGCAGATGACCATGGTGATGATGACGGCGATGGCGCTGACCCGGGAAACCGAGCGCGGCACCATGGAGAACCTGCTCGCCATGCCGTCCAGCCCGGCCGAGATCATGCTGGGCAAGGTGCTGCCTTTCCTCGTCGTCGGCGCCGTGCAGGTGGTGGTGGTGCTGGTGGCGGCGAAGCTCTTGTTCGGCATCCCCTTCGTCGGCAGCCTGACGCTGCTGCTCTCCTCGGTGCTGGTCTTCGTGCTTTCGCTGGTCCTGCTCGGCTATACGATCTCGACCATGGCCCGCTCCCAGATGCAGGCGATGCAGCTCACCTTCTTCTTTTTCCTGCCGTCGCTGCTGCTCTCCGGCTTCATGTTCCCGTATCGCGGCATGCCGGGCTGGGCCCAGATTTTGGGCGAGGTCTTCCCACTGACGCATTTCCTGCGCATCACCCGCGCCGTCATGCTGAAGGGCGCCGACTTCACCGCGGTAGCCGCCGAGATCGGCTGGCTGACGGTGTTCGTGGCGGTGTTCGCAGGCGTAGCATTGGCGCGGTTCAGGCGGACGCTGGATTAGGCGTTTTGCCTGAGCGCGGCAGAACCTACACCGCCGCCATAATCTCCGCATAGGTGGCGAAATCGACATTGCCGCCGGAAAGCACCACGACGACGCACTTGCCGGCGAGGTCGATTTCGCCGGATGAGAGCGCGGCGAGCGCGACGCAACCGCCAGGCTCGACCACCAGCTTCAGGTAGGCCATGGCGTCGCGCATCGCCTGCGCGGCGGCCTTGTCGGAGACGGCGATGGCGCCGGCGAGGTTCCGGCGGTTGATCTCGAAGGTGATGGCGCCGGGCTCGGCGGTGAGGAGCGCATCGCAGATCGAGGTATGGCCGGGTTGGTTCGAGACCCTTTCGCCTTTGGCCAGCGAACGGCGCGTGTCGTCGAAATGCTCGGGCTCGACCGCCCAGACGGCGGTGCGCGGCGAGGCGTCCTTGACGGCGACGGAAATGCCGCTCGACAGCCCGCCGCCGCCGCAGGGGATGACCACCGCGTCGAGGCTGACGCCGAGCGCCTTCGCCTGCTTCATCAACTCCAGCCCGATCGTGCCCTGGCCGGCAATGATGGCCGGATCGTCGAACGGCGGCACCAGCACCATGCCCTTCTCGACATAGGGGCGGACGATGGTCATGCGGTCGTCCTTGTAGCGGTCGAACGGCACCACCTCGGCGCCCATCTTGCGGACATTGCCCACTTTCAGCGCCGGAGCGTCGGCCGGCATGGCGATGACCGCCTTGACGCCGAACATCGCGGCGGACGCCGCTACCCCTTGCGCGTGGTTGCCCGACGAGAAAGCGACGACACCGCGACCGCGCTCCTCCTCGGTGAGCGACGACAATTTGTTATAGGCGCCGCGGATCTTGAAGGAGCCGGTGCGCTGCAGCGTCTCCGGCTTGAACAGGATGCGCCCGCCATAGCGCTTGTTGAGCTCGGGTGATTCGATGAGCGGTGTTTCCATGGCCAGGCCGGAAAGCCGCGCGGCGGCGGCCTGGATGTCGGAAATGCCGGGTAGGGTGGTCATCGTGTGTGGTCTCGCGGAGGATCGGACCACCCATGCTGCACGCAAACTATGCCGACGCGCCAACGAAAAAATGTGATGGAGACAAGGTTGCTTCAGCAGTCTTGGGGGGTTGGCATTCCTTCGCGCCCCCCTCTGTCCCGCCAGCATTGCGCAAGTTGCAGCCGGCCCCCTCACCCCAACAACGTCGGCGTCCGCTTCTTGCCACCCAGCTTGCGCCAGCTGTTGAAGCGGTGGGTGGCGGCGGCAAACGAGATCTTCATCTGCTGGGCGACCGTATAACGGGACTTGCCCTCGTCGAACATGCGGTAGCAGCATTCGACGCCCTCGTCGGTGAGCTTGCCGTCCGGCGTCTTGTTGTGCGGATTGGCCGGGTCGAATTTTTCGGCCTGCTGCTCGACCAGATCCTTGAGGCGCTGCAGGTCGGCCTCGATGCTGGCGATGAGATCGAGAACAGGCTTCGGGTCGAATGCGTGCGGGGGCTTCTTGTCCGTCATCCCTTGTTTCCTTCGATTTTGGCTGACGCAGCATATAGGTGAACATTCGGCAATAATGAAGGTGGCAACGCCGGATCGGCGAATTCTGGCTGCCTCACGTCGTCCGCGATTGACCCTCGGCCCGCGAATCCCTAGTTTAGAACCATTCTAAACTAGGGTGATTTTCTCATGCTTTCCCGTGTTTTCGGCTTCGGCCGCCGCTCCTTCGATTCGCTGTCGGAGCAGGAGATCCTGGCGCTGGCGATATCGTCGGAGGAGGACGACGGGCGCATCTACCGCGCCTATGCCGACGGGCTGGCGCAAGACTTCCCGCAATCGGCCAAGGTGTTCGAGGCGATGGCGGAGGAAGAGGACGGTCATCGCGATTCCCTGATCGAGCTTCACCGCAAGCGCTTCGGCGAGCGCATTCCGCTGATTCGCCGCGAACATGTGAGGGGCTACTATGAGCGCAAGCCCGACTGGCTGGTGCGGCCGCTCGGCATCGAGCATGTGCGCCGCCAGGCCGAGGACATGGAGCGGCAGGCCTACCGCTTCTATGTCGAGGCGGCCAAGCGCACCACCGACGCCTCGACGCGCAAACTGCTCGACGATCTGGCCGCGGCCGAGCTCGGCCATGAGAATTCCGCGCATGAGCTGGAGCAGACGCATGTTCCGGGCGAGGTGAAGGAGGAGGAGGCAAGCGCCGAGCAGCGGCAGTTCATCCTCACCTACGTGCAGCCGGGGCTCGCCGGGCTGATGGACGGGTCGGTGTCGACGCTGGCGCCGATCTTCGCGGCGGCGTTCGCGACCCATGCGACGTTCCAGACCTTTCTCGTCGGTCTTGCCGCTTCGATCGGCGCCGGCATCTCGATGGGCTTCACCGAGGTGGCCTCCGACGACGGCAAGCTGTCGGGGCGCGGCTCGCCGCTGAAGCGCGGGCTGACGGTCGGCCTGATGACGACGCTGGGCGGGCTCGGCCACGCGCTGCCCTACCTCATCCCCTATTTCTGGACGGCAACCATCGTCGCCGCGATCGTGGTGTTCTTCGAGCTCTGGGCGATCGCCTTCATCCAGAACCGCTACATGCAGACGCCGTTCTGGCGCGCCGCCTTCCAGGTGGTGCTGGGCGGCGCGCTGGTGTTCGGGGCAGGCGTGCTGATCGGGAATGCGTAGGGAAGCTTTTCCCTTCTCCCCCTGTGGGAGAAGGTGGATCGGCGCGCAGCGCCGAGACGGATGAGGGGTGTTCCAGCGGAGTGAGACGCTGGCGTTCCCTGGAACACCCCTCATCCGTCGCCTTCGGCGACACCTTCTCCCACAAGGCGAGAAGGGGGAGCCTTACCCGTTCACCGCCCGGCTATCCTGCGGCGCCTCGGCCCTCTCGGCCAGCCCATAGTCGCGCACGACGTGGGCGATGCGGAGACGATAGCCGGCAAAGATTCCACCGCGGCCGGCCTTCTGCGCCTGGCGGTGCTCCTCGGTGTTGCGCCAAGCCTTCACCGCATCCTCGTCACGCCAGAACGACAGCGAGAGCACGCGTTTCGGATCGGTCAGGCTCTGGAAGCGCTCGACCGAGATGAAGCCGTCGATGCTTTCGAGCAAGGGCTTAAGCTCGGCGGCGATGCCGAGATAGGCATCGCGCTTTCCCTCCGCCGGCTCGACCTCGAAGATGACAGCGATCATGCCTCTATCCCTTCCTTGACAATCACGTCGGTTTGAAAAATCTGCCGAGGCCCATGCGGTCCAGACACTTGTTTCAGGAAGATCCGGTCTTCCTTCAGGATGAATTTCTCGCGCCGCGCGAACTCGTAGTTTGCCTTGCCTGCGGGGTCGGCGGCAAGGCGGGCGCGATAAGCTTCGTAGGCCGCGAGGTTCTCGATGTTGTAGGCCGCGTAGGCGATAGTGGCCGAGCCCTCATGCGGCGCAAAGTAGCCGATCAGATCGGCGCCGCAGCGCGGGATGGCCTGGCCCCAGGCGCGCGCATATTGCTCGAAGGCGGCCTTGCCGAACGGATCAATCTCGTAGCGGATGAAGCAGGTGATGGTCATATCGGTCTCTCCTTCGGCGGTTGGCTGTTTGGCGACGACGGTTCGACCACGGTCGAAACATCGCTTCACCCGGTGTGCTAGGCATTCTCGTGTCAGGAGCGTTTGCCGCGCTCCTTGAGCCGACATAGGAATAGTGCTTCCCTCACGGGAATGCTTCGATAAGGATCGAACCATGCGTGAAGGACCAGATATCGCCCGCATCGCCAGCCTGGTCGGCGATCCGGCCCGCGCCAACATGCTCAACGCGCTGATGGGCGGCACGGCGCTGACCGCATCGGAACTGGCGCTGGAGGCCGGCGTGTCGTTGCCCACCGCGTCCTCGCATCTGTCCAAGCTGATGGATGGCGGGTTGCTGACGCTCGCGAGCCAGGGCCGCCATCGCTATTACGGCCTCGCCGGCCCGCAGGTGGCGGGCATGATCGAGGCGATCATCGGCGTGGCCGAAGCCGTCGGCCCGAAGCGGGTGCGGCCCGGCCCGCGCGACGCTGCCATGCGCGTGGCGCGGGTGTGCTACGACCATCTCGCCGGCGAGCAGGCGGTGGCGATGCTCGACCGCCTGGTCGGCAGGAAAGTGCTGCTGCGCGACGACAACGAGATCAGGCTGTCACCGTCAGCCATTTCGCATTTCGCCGCGCTCGGCATCGAGATCGATACCAAGGCCAGGCGGCCGGTATGCCGCGCCTGCCTCGACTGGAGCGTGCGACGCACGCATCTGGCCGGCGCGCTCGGCGCCGCCATCCTCGACAAGGTCATCGCCGAGAAATGGGCGCGGCGCGAGAAGGACAGCCGCGCCGTGGTGTTCTCGCCAAAGGGCAGGCAGGCGTTCGAGAGGGTGTTTCTTTCCTAGGAGGCCAATCTCGCGATGCTGGCGGGACAGCTTGGCAGACTTGGCGCATGCATTGTCTAATGTAGCGCTGGTCGACCCCCACTCCGTCTCGGCTTCGCCGAGCCACCTCTCCCCCGATCGACGGGGTAGAGGAAAGGCGCCAAGCTTTTGCCGTCAACGCTCGTCCAGCAGCGCTCCCTTCCTTTCCCTCCGGAGGGGGGAAAGGTGGCGCTGCGAAGCAGCGACGGATTGGGGGAACCACGTGGCAATCAAGCCTCGGCCCGATCAGTTACTCACAGAAGATGTGTGCATAGCGTGGACAAAGGTGGGGGGAGATGTCCGGCAGACAGGGGGGCGAAGGATCGCGACGCTCGTTTACGTCAACTACTCCCGCTTCAGCACCTTCCCCAGCTTGAAGAAATCCACCCAGGGATCGGCCTTCTTCAGCTCGCTCAGCGTCGTCTCGTCGCCGAGCGGGAAAGCGTTGGGCGGCAGGCCCTTTTCGATCCGCGGCCAGGTCACCGGCATCGATACCGTGGCGGACTTCTTGGCGCGCGAGGAGTAGGGCGCGACGGTGGTCGCGCCGCGGCTGTTGCGCAGATAGTCGACGAAGATCTTGCCGGTGCGCGCCTTCTTCGACAGCGTCGCGGTGTAGCGGTCGGGCGACGCCTGTTCCAGCGCGCGGGCGAAATCATGGGCGAAGTCCTTGACCTCGTCCCAATTCGCCGACGCTTTCAGCGGCACCAGCACGTGATAGCCCTTGCCGCCCGAGGTCTTGACGAGGTTCGGCAGCGACAGATCGTCGAGCCGCTTATGGATATCGAGCGCCGCCGCACGCACCGCCTTCACATCGACGCCTTCGTCGGGATCGAGGTCGAAGATGATCTGGTCGGGCTTTTCCAGCTCATCGATGGTCGAGCCCCAGATATGGACCTCGACCACGCCGTACTGAACCAGCGCCGCAAGCCCGTCGAAATCCTTGATGAACAGGATCTCCTCGCCGTCGGTCGGATCCTTCATCCTGGCGATCTTGTCGCTCATGCCCGGCGAGGCATGTTTCTGGAAGAAGCGCTGGCCGTGGATGCCGTCGGGCGCGCGCACCAGGCTCAGCGGCCGGTTGACGACGAATTGCTCCATGCGCGGCCAGACCAGCGCATAGTGGTCGAGCAGGTCCTGCTTGGAGACCTTTTCGTCGGGCCACAAAAGCTTGTCGGGATGCGAGAGCTTTATCGAGGTCATCGCCGTTCCGGCCGAGGTTTTCGGCGCGGTCCTGCCGCCGCCCGTTTTTGCCTCGGCCTTGCCGCCGGCTTGCTTCGGCTTTTCCTGCACGACTTCCTCCGCCGGCTTGTCCTCGCGCAGCCCCTGGAACGAGGCGTGGCGGATTATACGGTCGGATGTCCAGCTGCGGAACTCCACTTCGCCGACGAGCTGGGGCTTGACCCAGGTGAGGCCCTTGCCCTTCGGCACCGCGGCTGAAAAAGGCGAGTCCTTCGCCTTCAGGCCGTCGAGCTTCTTCTTGAGGTCGGCCAACACCTTTCCGGAGAAGCCGGTGCCGACGCGGCCGGCGTAACGCAGCTTGCCGCCTTCGAAATAGCCGACGAGCAGCGAGCGCAGGCCGCGTCCGGTCTTGTCCGACGGCAGGTAGCCGCCGATGACGAATTCCTGGCGCAGCGTGCATTTCGACTTGATCCAGGTGAGGCCGCGCCCGCTGCGGTAAGGCGCATCGGCGCGTTTCGAGACAACGCCTTCGAGACCCATGCGGCAGACATGCTGCAGCATGATCTTGCCGGGTTCGTGGAAATGGTGGCTGAAACGCAGCGCCGAGTTCTCCGGCTGGTTGCCGAGCAGCTCGGCCAGGGCCTGCTTGCGTTCGACCAGCGGCTCACGGCGCAAATCCTTGCCGTCGAGCCGCATCAGGTCGAAGACATAGTAGATGAAGCGGTCGGCGCGGCCAGCCGAAAGCCCCGCTTGCAGCAGCGGAAAGGACGACACGCCGCTGTCGGCCAGCACGACGATCTCGCCGTCGATGACGGCGTCGCGGCATTTCAGCCTGGCTAGCGCGGCGGTGACCGGGCCTTCGAATTTCTTCGTCCAGTCGAGGCCGGCACGCGTCAGCAGCCTGACATCGCTGCCGGCGATCTGCGCCTGGATGCGGTAGCCGTCGAATTTAACCTCGTGCAGCCATTCGTCGCCGGAAGGCGCATCCTTTTCCAGCGTGGCGAGCTGCGGCTCGATGAACTCCAGGCGCTTGGCGCGACCGGCCTTTGCCTTGGCGGCGGCCGGTTTGTCGGAGTGCCAGACCTTCGGCTTCGCGCCCCTGGCCGCCTTGCCTTCGCCGACCTCCTCGACCGTGAGGCCGGATTTCACTGATTGCGGCTCATCCTCGAGGATATCCTCGCCGGGACGGGCGGCGGCATCGTCGGCCTTGATCAACAGCCAGTTGTCGCGCTTTTCGCCGCGGCGGGGCTTCAGCCTGACCAGATGCCAGCGTCCATGCAGCTTGTAGCCCTGGAGCTCGAAGCCGATATGGCCTTTCTTCATGCCTTCGGCGGGATCGCCTTCCGGAATCCACTTGCCGTCGTCCCAGACGATGACCGAGCCGCCGCCATACTCGCCCTTCGGAATGGTGCCCTCGAAGGAGGCATAGTCGATCGGATGGTCCTCGACATGCACGGCCAGCCGCTTCTCATGCGGATCGAGGCTCGGGCCGCGCGTCACCGCCCAGCTCCACAGCACGCCGTCATGCTCGAGCCGGAAATCATAGTGGAGGCGGGTGGCGGCGTGTTTCTGGATGACGTAGATGCCGCCGGCCTCGCTTTTCTTGTGCCGAGGCAGCTTGCCGGAAGGCTCGGTGGTTTTGCGGAAATCGCGCTTGGCATGATATTGCTCGAGACCGGCCATGACGTCCTGCTCCTATGCGGATTTGCGGCTTCCATGCCGATTGTGACTGGTAGCCTTGGCCTTGGCCCGCGCCGGCCGCGCTTTCGATGAAGATTTGCCGGCTTTTCCGCCGCCTTCCGCGTTGAGGCTCTTCTTCAGCGCGTCGAAGAGGTTGACGACATTGGACGGCTTCGCCGGCGCCTTGGCCTTGGGCGCCTTCTTGCCGGCCTTCTTGGCGCGGATCAGCTCGAGCAGCGCGTCCTCGTAGCGGTCGTCGAACCTGGAAGCATCGAACTTCGTCTTCTTCTGGTCGATGATGTGCTTTGCGAGATCGATCATCTCGTCGTCCGTCTTGGTTGCCTCGATGTCGTCGAAGACCGTCTCGGGCTGGCGCACCGTATCGTCGTAACGCAACGTCGTCAGCACCATGCCCTTGCCGAGCGGCTCGATCGCCACCGGGCGTTCGCGCTGATAGAGAACGATGCGCGCGAGGCCGGCCATCTTCTTCGCCGCCATCGCGTCGCGGATGACGGCGAAAGCCTCTTGCGACACCTCGTCCGCCGGGGAAACATAGTAGGGCGTGTCGAGATAGATCTGCTCGATCGAGGATTTCTCGACGAAGCCGTCGAGGTTCATCGTGTGCGAGGATTCGATCTCAACCGCCTCGATCTCGTCCTCCTCGACATGGACGAATTCGCCGTCGCTCACCTCGTAACCCTTGATCTCGTCGCCTTCCTCCAATGGCTTGCCGGTCTCGGCGTCGACATAGATGCGCCTGACGGTGTTGCCGGTCTTGCGGTTGAGGATGCGGAACGAAACCTTCTCGGCATGGGTGATGACGTTGGTCAGCTCGATGGCGCAAGTGACCAGCGACAGTTTCAGATAGCCCTTCCAGGCGGGGCGCGGTGCCATTGCCAGCTCCTACTGCGAACTCCTGCGCGCGATGCTATCCCAACGGCAACGGGCAGGGCGCGCTTGAGTTCCGGGCAAGCCGGCGCCCGCGGTCGCGGCATAGCGCGTCAGGCCGCCAGCAGGTTGATCCTGTTTTCGGCCATCTCGGTGAGCTTGCGGTCGGTCGCCTGCTCTTCCTTGAGGTTCTTGGCCAGCACGTTGGCGCAGTCGCTGCGGCCGAGCTGCTTGGCCCAGGCGATCAACGTGCCGTAGCGCGTCATCTCGTAGTGCTCGACCGCCTGCGCGGACGCGATCAGCGCGGCGTCGAGAACCTCCCGGTCGTCGATATCGGCACTCACCTCGTCGGCTTCCTCAAGGATGCCGTCGATGGCGGGGCAGCTGACGGCCTTGGCCTTGACGCCGTGCAGCTCGAACACCTGCTCGACGCGATCGATATGGCCCCTGGTCTGCTGGAGGTGTTTTTCGAAGCCGGCCTTCAGCTGCGGATCGGTCGCCTCGCCGATCATCTTCGGCAGCGTCCGCTCGATCCTTTTCTCGGCATAGTAGATGTCGCGCAGCATATGGATGAAGAGGTCGTCCAGCGTCTTGATGTCTTTCGAAAAGAAACCCATGGCTGTTGCCTTCCATTGCTTGTTCCGGGTTGGGGATTCAATCGGCGGCGCGGCCGCCTTCGTCGGAGCCGCGCGGGCTTGAAGGAATCAACGTGTCCCTTCCGGGCCGGTTCCTGACCTTTTGCGTAACGCGCAATGAAATTTCCGGATCGAACGTGAAACAAAAGCGCGTCCAAGCGACATCGAGACGAAACCTATGTGATGCAAAAGCCACACGAGCTGGAAACGCGACAAAAGGCACCGAAAGACCGCGAATCAGCCGCATTCCAGCCACGAAGCAACGAGTTTCGGACCACAAATTAACATCGCGTTCACCGACTATTCACGCCTCGACGCTATGCTCCCGGACAATTCGGAAGGGACATCCGAAAACGGGACAGGGACAGGTAAAATGAACTTCTGGAACCACATCGCCGGCTATGCCGCCGCCATTCGCGAATTCGTCGCGCCGACCTATCGGCCCGAGCGCTATTACATGCGCGGCCCGGGTCCGGCATGCGCGCGCCGCGGCAACTCGCTCGGCATCGGCGCGAACTGACCGTCATGCCCGACAGCCGCCACAACAGCCGGATCTGCAAGCCGGCCGCCGACAACCGCGCCACGACCTATCGTGACGAGCGCCCCGCCGTCGCCGACGGCCGGCGTGCGACAACGCCGCGACTTTGACGCCGCCGGCTGGCTCAGTGCTGCAAGGCACGGCAGCCGGGGCCGACATGACCGACCTGCCCCAGCCGAAACGTCCCTTTGTCCAGCCGCGAACTTGCGCTGCTCCTGATCCCGCATTATGGCGCCGGCTTGCCCGAGCCCTCGCAGGGTTCGAGCATGATCGCATCCGCTGCCGCCCTGCCCAGCTCGCGACAGCCTTTGGCCGTGCACAGCGTCCAGCCTTCCCCGGTTGCGCCGGACGCCGCAAGCACCAGACGCGGCTGGTATCCGATCCGAGGCGCATAGACCCACCAGCCGTCCCGCAGCACCGAGCCCTCGGGCGGCTCCATGCCGGCGCCGGAGCCTTTGACGCGCGCTTCGACGATCCGCAGACCCGAAGGCGTCACATTCCAGTCCTCCTGCCAACGCGTCCGCTCCACCGAATGAGTCCAGGACAGCGTGAAGGCGGCCGTGGCCAGAACCATCGTTTTGCCGGCTGCCAGGATGCACAGGCTCACGCAGCGTCTCTTACCGAAGCTTGGCGCGCGCGCCAGCAATGCCAGCCGATCCATAGCAGCGCCAGCACCCAGCCGGTCTCGTCGGTAAGCGGCAGCGCCGCCACCAGAAGCACGCCGGCGGCGAACGCGACCAGGCGCTCCCACCAGGCCATGCGGCGGACGAGGAAGCCGACGGCGGCGGCGCCCCAGAGCACGATGCCCATGCAGGCCTTGACGACGATGTAGGCGACCTCGACCGGGTAGCCGAACGAAGCTGCGATCGGGCCGGCATCCTGCAGCATCAGCGCCGGCGTGTAGACCGCCATGAACGGCACGACGAAGCCGGCGATGGCGAGCTTGGTCGCCTGGATGCCGATCTTGAGCCCGCTTTCCCTGGCCATGGGAGCGGCGGCGAAGGCGGCCAGCGCCACCGGCGGGGTAAGGTCGGCCATGATGCCGAAATAGAAAACGAACATGTGGCTGACGATGAGCGGCACGCCGAGCGACAGCAGCGCCGGGCCGGCAAGGGAGGAGGTGATGATGTAGTTGGGAATGGTCGGGATGCCCATGCCGAGCACCAGGCAGGTGAGCATGGTCAGCACCAGCGACAGGAACAGGTTGTTCTCGCCGATGGAGATGATCCAGCCGATGAAGGTCGAGGCGACGCCGGTCAGCGTCAGCGTGCCGATGACGATGCCGACGATGGCGCAGGCGATGCCGACCGGCAGCGCGTTCTTGGCACCTTCCGCGAGCGAGTCGACACAGATGCGCAGCGTCTCGCGCCCACCCCTGAAGGTGAAACAGGCGACGATGAGCGCCGCGATGACGAGGCTGAGCACGTTGACGCCGAACCGCATGAAGGAAGCGGCGGCGAGCCCAAGCGCCAGCCAGAAGACGACGCGGAAGGCGAACGGTCCGATCAAGGCCGCCAGCGGCGTGCCGAGGATCAGCACGATGGTCAGCGCCAGGCCCATCGTACCGGCGAAGATCGGCGTGTAGCCGGCAAACAGAAGATAGACGAGCACGGCGAGCGGCAGCACCAGCGGCCAGTGCTGCCTCACCGCTTCCCAGGGGTTGGGCAGGTCACCTTTGGCCATGCCGCGCAGGCCCGCCTTGCCGGCCTCCAGATGCACCTGCCAGAAACAGGCGCCGAAATAGAGCAGCGCCGGAATGATCGCCGCCTTCACCACCTCGGCATAGGCGATGTTCAGCGTCTCGGCCATGATGAAGGCGACCGCGCCCATCACCGGCGGCATGATCTGGCCACCCATCGAGGAGGTCGCCTCGACGGCTCCGGCAAAAGCCGAGCGGAAGCCGAAGCGCTTCATCAGCGGGATGGTGAACTGGCCGCTGGCCACCACATTGGCGACGCCCGAACCGGAGATGGTGCCCATCAGCGCCGAGGAGAGCACGCAGACCTGGGCCGGGCCGCCGCGCCAGGCGCCGACCAGGCCAAGCGCGAAATCGTTGAACAGCGCGATCATGCCGGCGCGTTCGAGAAAGGCCGCGAAGACGACGAAGATGAAGATGTAAGCCGCCGAAACATAGACCGGCGTGCCGTATATGCCCTCGGTGCCGTAAGCGAAGGTGTCGACCAGCTGGGCGAAATCGTAGCCGCGATGGACGAAGGGCGGCGGCAGGTGATTGCCGACGAAACAATAGGCGATGAAGATGAAGGCGATGACCGCGAGCGGCAGCCCCATCAGCCGCCGCGCCGCCTCGAAGACCAGCACCACCAGCAGCGTGCCGACGATCAGGTCCGGCGTGGTGAGGAAGCCGGAGCGACGGATGAGATCGGTATAGAACACCCAATTGTAGAGGCCGGTGGCGAAGCCCAGCCCACCGAGCGTCCAAAAAGCGGTTTTCGCCGCCATGCCGGTGGCGCGCAGATTGGCGATCAGGCCGAAGCCGAGCAGCAGCAGGAAGCCGACATGCATGGCCCGCACCACCTGGCTGGGCAGGCTGCCATAGGCGGCGATGTAGATCTGGAAAACGGAAAAGGCGACGGCAATCAGGAAGGCCGCCTTGCCGGCGATACCTTCGCCGAAGCCCGGCGGCAGGCCCTCGACTTGTTCCTCTACGACAGGGAGATGAAAAGTGGCCGAGTTGCCGCCGGTCTTTGCTCCAGATGTTGCTTCGCTCATCCGACGCGTTCCCAAGCAAGCGAGATGTAGCGCGAGGCACCCCCTTCTGCCCTGCCGGGCATCTCCCCCTCAAGGGGGGAGATCGGCAGCTTGGGCGCCGGCGTTTCATCTACAATGTTGGCGATTTGCGAAAGCCGCGATGACAGCCAATCTCCCCCCTTGAGGGGGAGATGGCCGGCAGGCCAGAGGGGGGTGCCCGGCGAAGACATATGGGAGGATTGGTGCACCACCTCCCTTATTTCAGCAGTCCCTTCTCCTTGTAGTATTTCTCCGCGCCGGGATGCAGCGGCACCGGCATGCCATCCAGCGCCTTGGCCGGATCGATCGCCTTGGCGGCGGCATGGGCGGCGGCGAGCTGATCGAGATGGTCGAACATCAGCTTGGTCATCTGGTAGGCGGTCTCGTCGGAAACGTCTGCCCTGGTGACGAGGAAATTACCCACAGCGGCGGTCGCGACATCTTCCGTCTGGCCCTCATAGGTTCCCTTGGGAATGACCACCGAAAGATAGGGCGAGCCGATCTTGGCGACGTCCTCGGCCGGCACGGCGACGACGTTGATCGGCACCGAGGTGGCGAGGTCGCGAATCGAGGCGACGCCGAGGCCCGCGGATTGCAGCGTGGCGTCGAGCTGGCGGTTCTTGATCAGCTCCACCGATTCGGCGAAGGGCAGATATTCGACCCGTCCGAGATCCTCATATTTCAGCCCGGCGGCGGCGAAAATGGCGCGGGCGTTGAGTTCGGTGCCGGAAGCAGGCGCACCGACCGACAGGCTCTTGCCCTTGAGGTCGGCGAGCGTCTTGATGCCGGACTCCTTGCTGGCGACGATCTGGATGTAGTTGGGATAGATGGCGGCAATGCCGCGCAGCTTGTCGAGCTTGCCGGGGAAGCCGGCCTCGGTGTTGCCTTCGGCGGCGAGCTTCACCGAATCGCCGAGCGCGAAGGCTATCTCGCCCTTGCCCTGCTGCAACAGGTTGAGGTTCTCGACCGAGGCCTTCGTTGCCTGCACCTGGGTGCGGGCGCCTTCGATGCCCTTGCCGTAAATCTCGGACAGCGCGACGCCGAGCGGATAATAGACACCCGACGTGCCGCCGGTCAGCACGTTGATGAATTCCTGCGCCCCGGCCGACATGGCGCCGAGGCCGAGCGACAGCGCCAGCGCGCCGGCGGCAACAAATTTCGTCCTGAAATCGAGCATAGGGTTTCCTCCTCCTGAAACGATCGCGCCGCGCCGCCTCCCCGGCACGAATTCGGGGGAGTTTAGACAGCGAGCGACAAATGCCAACCCGCAATTGCAGACCTTTCTATTGACCATGATTTTTCCAAAAACCGGAATCCACTTTTCGGGGACCATGGTCCAGACGAACGATTGAGCGGTGGCGAAAAGCGCCGGCTTGCGCTCGATCGCCTTGGGGACGAAAGATTTTACCCGGCGTCTGTCGAAATCGGCCGCGGCCGCACGACTTTAGCTCGGTCCGCAACGACGCGGCCTTCGAGAAGAACGGAGAAGACCCATGCGATACATGCTTTTGATCTATAACGACGAAGCCGCCATGGCGAACGCGCCGCGCGACAAAACCGAGCAGACGCTGGCGGCCTACGGCGCCTATACCGAGGCCTTGAAGAAATCCGGCGCGTACCTGGCCGGCGAAAGGCTGCGCCCGACCCAGGCGGCCACCTCGATACGGCTGGCCGACGGCAAGACCAACGTGCTCGACGGCCCCTATGCCGATACCAAGGAGCAGCTTGCTGGCTTCTACATGATCGAGGCGACGGACATCGACACGGCCATGGAATGGGGTGCGCGCTGCCCGGCGGCCAACACGGGCACGGTCGAGGTGCGGCCGATCTGGGAAATGACGGACTACCTGTCCTAGAGCATGTGATGGATCCTCGCTCGGCAATGGCGCGGGCGGCGGCCGAGGCGGCCGCCCGGCAGAGCTACGGCAAGCTGGTCGCCTATCTCGCGGCCCGCATGCGCGACGTCGCCGGCGCCGAGGATGCGCTGGCCGACGCCTTCGCCGCCGCGCTGGAGCGCTGGCCGAAGAGCGGCGTGCCCGAGAAGCCGGAAGCCTGGCTGCTCGCCGTGGCGCGGCGGCGCGACGTCGACGCCGTGCGGCGGCGGCTGACCGGCGAGGCGGCCCGCGACCACCTGCAGCTGATTGCCGAGGAGGCCGAGGCGCGGATGACGAATGAGGAACTGCCCGACGAGCGGCTCAGGCTGATGTTTGCCTGCGCCCATCCGGCGATCGAGGCCAGCGTGCGCGCGCCGCTGATCCTACAGACCGTGCTGGGCTTCGACGCCGCAACGATCGCCTCGGCCTTTCTGGTCTCGCCGGCGACGATGGGCCAACGCCTGGTGCGCGCCAAGAACCGCATCCGCGAGGCCGGCATCCCCTTCCGCGTGCCGGAACGGGCCGAGCTCGGCGAGCGGCTCGACGCGGTGCTGGAAGCGATCTACGCCACTTTTGCCGAGGGCTGGTCGGACCCGGCCGGCACCGAGACGCGACGGCGCAACCTCGCCAGCGAAGGCATCTGGCTCGGCCGGCTGGTCGCGTCGCTGATCCCGGACGAACCAGAAACGCTCGGACTTCTGGCGCTGATGCTTTTCGCCGAAGCCCGGCGCGCCGCGCGGCGCAGCTCCGAAGGCGACTTCGTGCCGCTTGCCGAACAGGATACTGCGCTCTGGGACGATGCGCTGATCGACGAGGCGGAAGCGCTGCTCAGGCGCGCCGCGGCCAAGAAAATCATCGGCCGCTACCAACTGGAGGCCGCGGTGCAATCGGCGCATGCGGCGCGGCGGCACAGCGGCGGCACCGACTGGGCCGCGATCCGCCAGCTCTACGACGCGCTGATGGCGATTGCCGGCTCGCCGGTGGTGGCGATCAACCGCGCGGTGGCGATCGCCGAAGCCGAGGGTGCAGCCGAAGGTCTCGCCGCGCTCGAGCGGATCGGCGACGACAGGCGCCTTGCCGAATACCAGCCCTACTGGGCAGCACGAGCCGGCCTATCCGCCAGACTCGGCAAAGCAGCCGAGGCCGCCGAGGCCTACGACCGGGCGATCGGCCTCGAGCGCGATCCGGCCCTGCGCCGTTTTCTGCAGGCCGAGCGGGAGAAGCTGGTGCGGAACTGAAAACGGCGGAGCGTTCGTTTCCAGCAAACGCTGGCGGGACAGTGCCCCCCTCTGTCCTGCCGGACATCTCCCCCACTTGGGGGGAGATTGGCCGTCATCGCGGCTTTCGCCAATCTTCGACGCTGCAAGATGAGCGAGGCGCCGAAGCTGCCGATCTCCCCCCTTGTGGGGGAGATGCCCCGTAGGGCAGAGGGGGGCGCGAAGGATTGCGGCGTATCGCCCCTCGCGCGACCTACGCCCCCAGACCGTCGAACAGGATCGTCGACAGATAGCGCTCGGCGAAGGACGGGATGACGACGACGAGATTCTTGCCCTTGTTCTCCGGCCGCGAGCCGACGACGATCGCCGCCTGGAGCGCGGCGCCCGACGAGATGCCCACCGGGACGCCTTCGAGGCGGGCGACGAGGCGGGCATTGGCGACCGAATCCTCGTTCGAGACCCTGACGATCTCGTCATAGATCGAGGTGTCGAGAATCTTGGGCGCGAAGCCGGCGCCGATGCCCTGGATCTTGTGCGGGCCGGGCTGGCCGCCGGAGAGCACCGGCGAGGCTTCCGGCTCGACCGCCACGACATGCAGCGAGGGCTTGCGCTTCTTCAGCACCTGGCCGACGCCGGTGATGGTGCCGCCCGTGCCGATGCCGGCGACGAAGATGTCGACCTCGCCATTGGTGTCGTTCCAGATCTCCTCCGCCGTGGTGCGGCGGTGGATTTCCGGGTTGGCCGGGTTCTCGAACTGCTGCGGGATGATGGCGTTGGGCAGCGTCGCGGCAAGCTCGTCGGCCTTGGCGATGGCGCCCTTCATGCCTTTCGGCCCTTCGGTGAGCACCAGCTCGGCGCCAAGCAGCGCCAGCATCTTGCGGCGCTCGACCGACATCGTCTCCGGCATGGTGAGGATCAGCTTGTAGCCCTTGGCTGCCGCGGCGAAGGCCAGCGCGATGCCGGTGTTGCCGGAGGTCGGCTCGATCAGCGTGGTCTTGCCGGGCGCGATCTTGCCGGCCTCCTCCAGCGCCTCGATCATGGCGACGCCGATACGGTCCTTGACCGAAGCGATCGGGTTGAAGAATTCGAGCTTGGCCAGCACATTGGCGACGATGCCCTTCTCCTTGGCGAACTTGTCCAGCCGCACCAGCGGCGTGTCTCCAATCGTCTCGGTGATCGAGTTGAAGATGCGGCCGCGGCCGGGGACACGCGCGGAGGTGACGGGCTTGTTCATTGGTTTCGCTCCCAAGGCAAAGGCATAGGCAAACAGAATAAGGCTTTCAGCCGCGCAAGATAGGCCGGCCGCCGAAAATATCCGAGTGGGGCGGTTGCTGAAAACCACCCCGCGCCGAAAATGCGTTTTCCGGATTGGCCCGTTTTCGGAATGCATTCCCCCAAATGGGGACCGGTTGAGATTGCAGCCTATTGACGAGCGGCGATCGCCGCCGCCGCCCCCACCATGAAGCCGGCGGCGGTGCGGTTCAGCGCCCTGAGCGCACGCGGCGACTTCAGAAACCAGCGCGCCTTCGCGGCCAGCGCCAGATAAGGCACCAGCACGACGAAGAGCACGACGACGGTGAGCGCCACCAGGATTCCATAGTCGGCCAGCGTGATGGTCTTCAGGTCGACGATGGTCGGCGTGATGGCGAGGTAGAAGATCATCGTCTTCGGGTTGCCGAGCGTCACCGTCAGCCCGGCAAGGAAGCTCGCCACGAAGCCGCCCTTGCCTTTCCGCGCCTCGACGGTCTCGGGCGAGATGCCGCTGGTCCAGAAGCGCCAGGCGAGGAAAGCGAGATAGGCGACACCCGCCCATTTGATGGCGAGGAAGACCATCCCGAAGGTCTGCGCGACGAAGGCGAGGCCGAGCACGACGGCGGTGAGATAGGTGATGTCGCCGAGCATCAGGCCGAACGACATCGCCAGCGAGGAGCGGAAGCCGGAGCCGAGCGCGCGGGCGACAAGCGCCGTGACGCCGGGGCCAGGAATGGCGGCGGCGACGCCGAGGGCGGCGCTGTAAGCGAGAAATCCGGTTAGTGTCATGGTTTGGGCCTGGCGTATGATTCCCCGAAGGGATCGATGAGGAGCGGGGGCTTTTATCATGGCGCCGGTTCGACGGTAATTCCCTCGGGGCGGGATTTGTTGCGCCAGCGGTGCCAGGAGCTGGTTTCCCGGCAAAAGAATTTGACCGGTCGGCTATGTCTGCGTTGGCGGGTGGCATGCCTTGGAGATTGGCAGAAACGCCCACCCTGTCGTCATCCACGGGCGGAGCAAGGAGCGAAGCGACGCGCGCAGACCCGAGGATCCTGTGACTTCGACGCGTTGCAACGATCCAGAATTCTGCTCCGCTGCACCTTTCGACCAAAGTCACGGCATGGATCCCAGGGTCTTCGCGACGCCGCTTCGCGGCTGCTTCGCCCTGGGATGACGAGGTTGGGAGGCTACCCACCATAGGTGACACGCCAGATGGTGCCGTTGCCGTCTTCGGTGAGAATCAGCGCGCCGTCCTTCGCCACCGCCACGCCCACCGGCCGACCCCAGACCTCGTCATCCGAAATGACGAAGCCGGTGGCGAAGTCCTCATACTCGCCGGTCGGCTTGCCGTCCTTGAATTTCAGCCGCACCACCTTGTAGCCGCTGCGGACGTTGCGGTTCCACGAGCCGTGCAGGGCGACGAAGGCGTCGCCTTTGTAATCGGCCGGGAAGTTGCCGCCTTCATAGAAAGCGATGTTGAGCGGCGCCGAATGCGCCTGCATGAGCACGTCGGGCACGGTGACCTTGCCGGCGAGGTCGGGGCGCGCGCCCTTGTGGCGCGGATCCTCGTTGGAGCCGATATAGTACCAGGGCCAGCCGTAGAAGGCGCCGTCCTTGACGGCCGTTGCGTATTCGAACGGTACGTTGTCGCCGAGCTCGTCGCGCTCGTTGACGACGCACCAGGGCGCGCCCGTCGCCGGCTGTACGGTCATGCCCGAGCAGTTGCGCAGGCCGGTGGCGACCATCCTGCGGTTCTTGCCGTCGGGATCGAAGGCGAGCACGTCGGCGCGACCCGCTTCCGAGCCCCAGGCGGCACCGAGCGGTTGCGATCTCGCCCATTCCTCGAGACCGCCTTTCGGCCTGGCGCCCATGTCCTCGCCGACGTTCGAGCCCGAGCCGACCGACAGATAGAGCGTCTTGCCGTCGGGCGAGAAGGCGATGTCGCGGGTCCAGTGATGACTGGCCGGAATCTTCTCGACGATGGTTTCCGGCTCGCCGGAAGCCTCGAGGTCACCGTCGCGATAGGCAAAGCGAACCACGCTGTCGCTGTTGGCGACATAGACCCATTGCGGCTTGTCGCCCGGCGGGTAGAAGGCGATGCCGTAGGGCTGGCTGAGGCCCTCGGCGAAGATGGATTTTTCCGCCGGTTTCGCGCTGCCCGCGGCCAGGCGGTAGACGCGGATCTGGTTGGCTTCGCTGTCGGCGACGAAGAGGTCGCCGTTCGGCGCGACGCGCACGACACGCGGATTGTCTATGCCGGAGGCAACCAGTTCCGCGGAAAAGCCGGGCGGCACTATCGGCTTCGCGCCTTCGGGACGGTCGGCCAGGCCGGGGGCATTCGATGCCAGCCTGCCGATGCGGGGAGACGGCAGGTCGCGCGGCCTGATCAGGCGGCGCACGCCGGGCCGGTCGGCTTTCCAGTCGCCGAAAGCCTTTTCGCCTGTGAGCAACGGTCGGTCGGCCTGCTGCGCGAAGGCTCCGGAAACCAGGAGCCAGACAATGCCTGCAAGGCCGGCGATCCGTATCATGCTGTTCTCCGTGGTTTGCGCCCGCGCGTCATGCTTGGAACGTCGTCATCCCAGGGCGAAGCAGGAGCGAAGCGACGCGGCGCAGACCCTGGGATCCATTCCGTGACCTCGACCAAAGGGCGCGGCGGAGCAGAATTCTGCACCGTCGCAATACTTCCAAGTCACGGCATGGATCCTGGGGTCTGCGCCGCGTCGCTTCGCTCCTTGCTTCGCCCCAGGATGACGAAGCTATAGGCGTCTCGGCCAATCTCCAAGGTATGCGACCTACACCATCCGGACAGTCAAATTTCCGTGCTAGGAAACTAGGATTGACAGGCGTTCCGAAAAGAGAGGCGGCCCGATTTTCATAGCCATCTCGGGCAGGTCAGCTCTCTTCGACGTCCAGATCCTCGTCGAGCCGCTTTTCCAGCGCGACCAGATCGGCCGGCAGCGGCAGGCCCATGGCGCGCATTTCCCTGAGCTTCTCGCGCAGCTGTTCCTGCACCTCATGCTCGTCCTGCGGCTGGTTCACCATTTCCTCGAGCAGCAGACTGATCTGGGCCTTGAACGATTCCAGCGCCATTTCCACCCTCCTTGCGGCGATCCCGCTCGCCTACCTCAGCATGCGCGAAATCAATTGGGCGGTATAGTCGACCATAGGCACGATGCGGGCGTAGTTGAGCCGGGTCGGACCGATGACGCCGAGCGCGCCGACGACGCGCGCGTCCTTGTCGCGATAGGGCGCGACCACGAGCGACGAGCCGGACAGCGAAAACAGCTTGTTCTCCGAGCCGATGAAGATGCGCACGCCCGGACCTTCCTCAGCCAAGTCGAGGAGCTGCAGCAGGCCGTCCTGCGTTTCCAGATCCTCGAACAGATGACGCAGCAGTTCGAGGTCGGCCTGGGCGGTGACATTCTCCAGAAGGTTGGCGCGGCCGCGCACGATGAGGCGCGCCGGCAGGCCGCTTTCGGCGCCGGCCCAGACCGCGAGGCCCTTCTCGACCAGATCCTGCGACAGCGTGTCGAGGGCTGCCCTCGTCTCGTCCTTGATGCGGGCGATCTCGATGCGCGCCTCGGCCAAGGTGCGGCCGCGGATATGCGCGTTGAGGAAGTTGGAGGCCTCGTGCAATTGCGAGACGGTGATGCCGGCGGGCAGGTCGACGACCCTGTTCTCGACGTCGCCGTTCTGCGACACCAGCACGGCGAGGGCCTTGGTGGGTTCGAGCTGGATGAACTCGATATGCTTCAGCGCCACCTCGTTCTTGGCGGCAAGCACCAGGCCGGCGCCGCGCGACATGCCCGACAGCATCTGGCTGGCCTCGGTCAGCATATGCTCCAGCGTCGCGCCCGAGCCCGAGGCACGCACCTGCGCCTCGATGACGCGGCGCTCCTCGTCGGACAGATCGCCGAGCTCCATGAAGGCGTCGACGAAGAAACGCAGGCCGGCCTGGGTCGGCAGACGGCCGGCCGAGATGTGCGGAGCGTAGATCAAGCCCAAATGCTCGAGGTCGCTCATCACGTTGCGGATGGTGGCCGGCGACAGCGACGAGGGCAGGATGCGCGACAGGCTGCGCGAGCCGACGGGCTCACCGTCGCGCAGATAGGAATCGACAATCCGCCTGAAGATGTCGCGCGAACGCATGTCGAGCGATTGAAGTACGGGCGATTGAAGCCCGGGCGGCTGCGACGCGGGATCGACTGCCTTGTTCATTCCAGCCAAAACCTCCTGTTAAAAGATATAGACTCCCGCCCCAATGGCAACCCGGCCCCCGTTTTCCTTTGCGCCCCCTTTTCCTTTGCGCGTAAGGCCGCATGCGTCTACAAGCCGCCGACGAATCCGAGAAAGAATAGAAAGAGCCTCTATGCGCCCCTCCAAACGCCAAGCCGATGAAATGCGCGCCATCTCCTTCGAGCGCGGCGTCTCCAAGCATGCCGAAGGCTCGTGCCTGGTGAAGTTCGGCGACACGCACGTGCTGTGCACGGCCAGCCTCGAGGAAAAAGTGCCGGCCTGGATGCGCAATTCCGGCAAGGGCTGGGTGACGGCCGAATACGGCATGCTGCCGCGTTCGACCGGCGAGCGCATGCGGCGCGAGGCCTCCGCCGGCAAGCAGGGCGGCCGCACGCTGGAGATCCAGCGACTGATCGGCCGGAGCCTTCGGGCGGTGGTCGACCTGCAGGCGCTGGGCGAACAGCAGATCACCGTCGACTGCGACGTCATCCAGGCCGACGGCGGCACCCGCACGGCCTCGATCACCGGCGGCTGGGTGGCGCTCTACGATTGCCTGCGCTGGATGGAGGCGCGCCAGATGGTGAGCGTCTCCAAGGTTTTGAAGGACCATGTCGCCGCGATCTCCTGCGGCATCCATGACGGCCAGCCGGTCATCGATCTCGACTATCTCGAGGATTCCTCGGCCGGCACCGACGCCAATTTCGTCATGACCGGCAAGGGCGGCATCGTCGAAATCCAGGGCACCGCCGAAGGCGAGCCCTTCTCCGAGGAGCAGTTTGCCGCGCTGATGGCGCTCGCCAAGAAGGGCATCCAGCGCCTGGTGAGCCTGCAGCAGATGGCGGTGGCGTAGGGTTTCCGATGCCGAGCCCAGGCACCCCTCTCTGGCCTGCCGGCCATCTCCCCCTCAAGGGGGTGTATGGACTGGGGACATCGCGAACAGGTGTGCGA
>SUGL01000056.1 GCA_004963905.1 Mesorhizobium sp. | reverse complement strand
GTTGGGCGGCGGGCGGCGAGGCGGGCTCCTGAGCCCATGCGGGCATGGCTGTGCCGAGGAGGAGCAGGGCGGTGAAAGAAGCAAAAAGAATCCGCATCGCCGGAATCTAATGCCGGACGGCGGATCGTCAAAATGATTTTAGCGTGAGAAGGCCGGCGAACCGGCAATCGACATCAAACGAGCGCGGCGCTTGGTTCGCCTGGTTGCGCCGCGCGCAAGCGTCAGCCCTGGCGCGCCTTGTAGCGCGGAGCGGTCTTGTTGATGATGTAGATGCGTCCCTTGCGGCGAACCAGCCGGTTGTCGCGGTGACGCGCCTTGAGCGCCTTGAGCGAATTCTTGATCTTCATGGTCTTGCCTGTTCGGTCGGGGCCCGGTCCCGGGCCGAATTTTAAAGGCGCGCCCGAAAAAGCGCGCCTTTGAACTTGCGTGGCTCATAAACGAGGAGCCTTGCCCCTGTCAACCGCAAGCGGGCAGCTGTTGTGCCGCAAATGGTGCTCCGATCAAATATTCGCCATCCGAATGGCGCGGCATTGCGCGACTCAAGGTGGGCTGGAATGGTGCTGTCCGCGCCAAGCCACCGGAGATCCAGCATGCGCCGTCTCTTTCTGCCCGCCTGCCTTATCCTCCTCGCGACGGCTTCGGCTGCGTGGGCCGAGGACTGCGACCGCAGCGACGACAGCCAGTCGATGATGAATATCTGCGCCGATGCCGATTATCAGGCGGCCGATGCCAAGCTCAACGCCACCTACAAGGATATCGTCGGCCGCAACGACGAGAAGGCCAACAAGCTGCTGCAGGCGTCGCAGCGCGCCTGGATCGCCTTCCGCGACGCCGAATGCGCCTATTCGACCGCCGACAGCGAGGGCGGCTCGATCCACCCGATGGAGGTTTCGCAGTGCCTGACCGAGCTCACCAACGAGCGCACCAAGCAACTCACCTCGGGTCCCAACTGCCAGGAAGGCGATCCGAGCTGCGCCAGCCCGGACGAGGACGAAGACCAGGACGTGCAATAGGCGCGGATTAATTGCGACGAGTGATCCGGGTGAAATGGCCCATCTTGCGGCCGGGGCGTGACTCCGCCTTGCCGTAGAGATGCAGCATCACATCGGGTTCCGCGAGCAGCGCCGATACCTTCAGCATGTCGTCGCCGACCAGGTTTTCCATCACGCAGTCGCAATGCCTGGCAGGCGAGCCCAGCGGCAGGCCGGCTACGGCGCGGATATGTTGCTCGAACTGCGAGACGGCGCAGGCCGCTTCCGTCCAGTGGCCGGAATTGTGGACGCGCGGCGCCAGCTCGTTGGCCAGCAGCGAGCCGTCGGCGAGGACGAAGAACTCGACGCCGATGACGCCGACATAGTCGAGCGCCGCGAGGATTTTCGCCGCCGCATCCTTGGCTGCCGCGGCGGTTTCCGGACCGACGCAGGCCGGTATCGTCGATGTGCGCAAGATACCGTCGCGATGGACGTTCTCGGCCGGATCGTAGGCGGCCACACTCCCGTCAAGTGCACGCGCCGCGATCACCGAAATCTCGCGCTCGAAGGCGACGAGCGATTCGAGGATCAGCGGTACATTGCCCATCGCCTCGCAGGTGCCGGCAAAGCCGCCGGTCTCCATGTTGCGGAAGACGCGCTGGCCCTTGCCGTCATAGCCCAGGCGGCGCGTCTTCAACACGCCGCTGCCGTTGAATTTCTTCAGCGCCAGCGACAGCTGGTCGTCATTGTCGACGGGGCAGAATTCCGCCGTCGGAATGCCGATGCCGTTCAGAAAACTCTTCTCGGTCACGCGATCCTGCGCGACTTCGAGCGCGCGGGCCGGCGGATAGACAGCGACGCGCGCGGCGAGCGTCTCCGCCGCCGCGACCGGGACATTCTCGAATTCATAGGTGACGACGGCGCTGGCGGCCGCCAGTTCGGCAAGCGCCGCAGCATCGTCATAGGCCGCGACGATCTGCCGGTTGGCGACCTGCGCCGCCGGGCAGTCGGCCTGCGGCTCCAGCACGATGGTGCGATAGCCGAGGCGGGCGGCGGCCATCGCCAGCATGCGGCCGAGCTGGCCGCCGCCGATGATGCCGATGGTCGATCCCGGAACGAGGCTCACGGCGTGTCCGCCGGCTCGCTGGCGACCTTGGCGGTCTGGGCGGCGCGCCAGGCGTCGAGCCGGGCGGCGAGCTTTTCATCGTTGAGCGCTAGCACAGCCGCGGCGAGAAGTGCTGCGTTGGCGGCGCCCGCCTTGCCGATGGCCAAAGTGCCGACCGGAATGCCGGCCGGCATCTGCACAATGGAGAGCAGCGAATCCTGGCCGGACAAAGCCTTGGATTCGACCGGCACGCCGAAGACCGGCAGCGGCGTCATCGCCGCGGTCATGCCGGGCAGGTGCGCCGCGCCGCCGGCTCCGGCAATGATCACCTTGTAGCCGGCCGCCTTGGCGCCCTTGGCGAACTCATAGAGGCGGTCTGGCGTGCGATGCGCCGAGACGATCAGCCTTTTGTGCGGGATACCCAGCGCATCCAGCGTTTCGGCCGCCTGGCGCATCGTCGCCCAGTCGGACTGGCTGCCCATGATGATGGCGACGTCGGCACGCTGATCGGTCAAGGTTTCGCTCCGCGGCGGCAAAGGCGCGCCTTAGCGGAATTCGCCGACAGCCGCAAGGATTGTCGCGGCTGCCTGCAAAGCCGATAGAGCCTAGTCCGGCCAGCGCAGCGCGCCGGCCGAATCCTTGCGCGCCGCTTTCATTGCATCCGCAGGCCGCTCCTTCGCGGTCAGCACGGCGCGTAGCTGCTCGGCGACGATCTCGGCCTCGCCGGGATGCAGGTTGCACGGGTCGAGGAAGAAATGGCCGCGCTCGACCTCGTGGTTGCGCACGATGACCGGCGGCGACCCCGCTGCAAGCGCTGAAGCTAGGCCGGCGGCGGTGAAGCGGCTTTCCGGCCGCACGAAGACCTGCAGGCGGTCGAGCGGATTGGCGGTCGGGTCGGGGATGATCTGGGCGCCGATGCCGGGAATGTCCTGCAGCGCGTCCTTCCACAGATTGAGCGCCGCCTCCTCGCGCCGGCGGATGCCGGCATGGTCGCGCTTCTCCCAGGCTTCGAGCGCCGCCATGGTGCCGGCGATGCTTTCCTTGCCGACTTTCATGGCCCGCGCGACGCCGCGGTTCTGCAGATAGGCGGCGCGCACCAGGTCCTTGCGGCCCGTGACGATGCCGCTGGTCGGGCCGCTCAGGAATTTGTGGCCGCTATAGACGACGATGTCGGCGCCGCGCGCGAGGAAGCCGCGCAGGTCATATTCCGAGGCTGCGTCGACGATCACCGGGATGTTCTTGGCGTGGCAGATCTCGCAGAACTCCTCCAGCGAAAGCATGCCGTATTGCACCGTGTGATGCGCGACGACGTAGAGTGCGGCCGCCGTGCGCTCGTTGATCGCCTCGCGCACGTGATAGTCCTGCGTGACGCTGACGGTGCCGGCGGGGATGACCCTGGCGCCGGCGACGCGGACCGACTGGTCGATCGGCGCGCCGTAATTGACGATATGGCCGAGCTGGATCACGACCTCCGACTTCAGGCCTTCGGTGTCGTCCGGCAGCCGCTCGATCGCCAAGAGGTTCGTGCCGGTCATCGCGCCGGCGATGGCCATGGTGATGCCAGAGGCGCAGCAGGCGGTGATGAAGCCGGCCTCGCCGCCGGTCAGGCGCGCGACGATGGTGCTCGCGGCGCGTTGCAAATCGTCCATCTCCACCCATTGCGAGGCGATCTCGGCCATGGCGCTGATCGCCTCGGGAACGATGATCGAGGCGCCGAGCGTGGTCATCGTGCCGGAGACGTTGATGATAGGCCTCAGCCCAAGGCGCTCGCGGATCGTGGTGTTGGAGCCGGTCTCGGAATAGGTTTTCATGGCAGCAGATCCTAATGTCAGGCGGCGATCTCGACGACCGCTTCGATTTCGACGGTGATGTTTCCGGGCAGCGAGCCGACGCCGATCGCCGAGCGCGCATGGCCGCCGATCTTGTCGAAGACATCGGCGAAGAGGTCGGAGCAGCCGTTGACCACTTTCGGGTGGTCGCTGAAGGTCGGCGTCGCGTTGACGAAGCCGAGCAGCTTGACGACGCGCACGATGCGGCCGAGGTCGCCCGCCGCCGCATGCATGACGGCAAGCAGGTTGAGGCCGGTGAGGCGGGCATGCTCGTAGGCCTGCTCGACGCTCACGTCCTCGCCGACCTTGCCCGTGCAAAGCGTGCCGTCGGCGCGCAACGGCCCCTGGCCGGACAGGAAGATCAGCCGGCCGCTCTCGGCATGGGTGACGAAGTTGGCGATGGGCGTCGGCGGCTCGGGCAGCGTCAGGCCGAGTTCGGCGAGCCGGGTGTAAGGCGTCATGAAAGAAGGCTCCCTAGGATGGCTTCGGCCATCCGTTGTCGACAATGAATGGCCTTGGCCATCCGATTTCAGAAGTGCGAGGCGCGGAAGCGCGCCAGGAAGGTGCGGAGGCGTTCGTTGGTGGTCTCCGCGGCGAGAACCTCCTTCGGCGGACCGACGGCGCTGACGCCGCCATCGGCCATGAAGACGATGCGGCTGGAGGCATCGCGGGCGAAGGCCATTTCATGCGTCACCATCACCATGGTCATGCCGTCTTCGGCGAGGCTGCGCACGACGGCCAGCACCTCGCCGACGAGCTCGGGATCGAGCGCCGAGGTGATCTCGTCGAGCAGCAGGATCTTCGGTTCCATGGCGACGGCCCGGGCGATGCCGACGCGCTGCTGCTGGCCGCCGGAAAGTTCCGCGGGCAGGCTGTCGGCCTTGTGGGCGAGGCCGACGCGGCCCAGCCAATGTTCGGCTATCGAGCGCGCCTCCGTCTTGCTCTTGCCGCGCACCTTGGTGAGGCCGAGCATGATGTTGCCGGCCGCCGTCAGATGCGGGAACAGATTGAAGCCCTGGAACACCATGCCGGTCTCGGCGCGCATCGCGGCCAAGTCGCGCTCGCTGCGCCGCTGGCGCGCGCCGCCGTCGCGAAAGCCGACCTCCTTGCCGTCGATGCGGATCGAGCCGCTGTCGTAGCTTTCGAGGAAGTTGACGCAGCGCAGCAGCGTGGTCTTGCCGCTGCCGGACGGGCCGATGACGGTGACCACCTCGCCCTTCGCCACCTTGAGGCTGACGGAGCGCAGCACCTCGACGGAGCCGAAGGATTTCGAGACCTCGGCTATGTCGAGAAGCGCTGGACTGTCGTTGGAACTGGTGGCCATCGTGCTATTCCCGGATGAAGGCGAAGCGCCGCTCCAGCCGGCGGCTGGCGAGCGAAAGCGCGTAGTTGACGGCGAAATAGAGGAGGGCGCCGAGGATATAGAGCGGCATCGCCTCATAGGTGCGGCCGATCACCTGGTTGATCGCCTGCATCAAGTCGGTGATGCCGAGCAGCGAGACCAGCGCGCTGCCTTTCACCGCGTCGGTGACGCCGTTGATCCAGGGCGGCAGGAAGCGGCGGAAAGCCTGCGGAAAGATGACGTAGGCAAGCCGCTGACGGAAGGTCAAGCCGATCGCCATCGCGGCTTCGGACTGGCCCTTCGGAATGGAGGCGACGGCGCCGCGCAGATATTCGACGACCTGGGCCGTCTTGAACAAGGTCAGCGCCAGCACCGCGGCCCAGAAGGACTGCAGGTGAACGCCGACCGCCGGCAGACCGTAGTAGACGAAGAAGATCAGCACCAGGATCGGGATGCCGCGAATGGTGTCTGAGAAGATGCGCACCGCCCAGCGCAGCGGCGCCGGCCCGTAGACGAGGCCGACGCCGAGGACGACGCCGGCGATCAGCGACAGCACCACGACCAGCAAGGACACCCAAAGCGTCAGCGCGAAGCCTTCGGCGAGGAACGGCAGGGCGTAGGCGATCTGGCCGAACATCAGCGCGCCGTCCTGTACCAGCGCTCGACCAGGCGCAACGCGAAGAGCAGGGCGTAGCCCGTCAACAGATACATCGCCGTCACCACCAGATAGACCTCGACGATGCGGAAGGTGTTGAAGTTGATCCACTGCGCGCCATAGGTCAGCTCCGGCACCGAGATGACGGAAGCGACGGAGGTGTCCTTGAACAGCGAGATGAAAGTGTTGGAGAGCGCCGGCAGCGTGATGCGCATCATCGTCGGCAAGCGCACATGGACAAGCCGTTGCCAGGGCGTGAGCCCGATCGCCTTGCCGGCGTCGATCTGGCCGCGCGGCACGGCCTCCAGGCCGGAGCGAAACACCTCGACCAGATAGGCGCCGCTGTAGAGGGAAAGTGTCGCGACGAAGGAGGTCTGCGCGCTGTAGACGAGGTCGACGACGGTCGGCAGGCCGTAGAAGACCAGATAGACCAGCAGGATCAGCGGCACGTTGCGAATGAATTCGACGTAAGCCGCGATGATGCCGCGCACGACGCGGCCGGCCGAGACATACCAGACCGCCAGCACCAGCCCGATGACGATGCCGATGGCGATCGAGATCATCGCAAGCTCGAGGCTGAGCAGCAAGCCGCCCCATAGCTTGTCGAAGTGCCGCCAGATCAGGTTGAAGTTGAGCGTATAGCCCATGCGTCCGTCTCAATGGCCTGCGGTGACGAACATAGGATTCGTCCTCCGCATGGCCCGTGTCGAGGAGAAACAGGCGGAAGAGCGTTTGCCGCCCTTCCGCCGACTTTGTCTGACAGCTTGGTCAGATAACGGGGAAGCCCGGGTGACGTGGCGGCGGCTCCTGGCCGAAATATTCCTTGAAGGCGGCATCGTAGAGCGCCGTCTCGTGGCCGAACATGGCGATGGTGAAGGTCTGGTTGACATAGGTTAGCCAATCGAGATCGCCCTGGCGGACCGCCGCGCCGTAAAGCATCGAATACCAGCTCTTGCCGGCATCGAAATATTTGTCCGGATTGCGCGAAGCGAGCCAGCGCACGGTGGAGAGATCGACCGCGGCGGCGTCAACGCGCTTGGATTCCAGCGCCTGGAGCACGTTGGCCTGGGTGTCGATCTGCATCACCTGCGCCTGCGGCAGGGCAAAGTGGACTGAGCTTTCGGCATCGACATTCTGCAGGATCGAGACGCGGGTGGCGGAGCCTCCCGCAAGCAGCTTGTCGAAGGTCTTGTTCTCGGAGCCGGGCAGCGTCAGCAGCGCGACGCCTTCGACATAGTAGGGCCGCGAGAAGTGGATCAGCTGCGAGCGCTGCGCGGTCATGGTCATGAACTGGATGGTGATGTCGACCTTGTTGGTGGTCACGTTCGGAATGCGCTGCGCGGGGTCTTGCATGACGAACTCGACCTTGGTCGGATCGTCGAAGAGGCCCTTGGCGAGGATGCGGCCCATGGTGATGTCCATGCCGACCAGCTCGCCGGCATCGTTCTCGAAATGCCATGGCGCATTGGTGCTGCCGGTGCCGACGATGAGCTTGCCGCGATCGAGCGCGGTGCGCAGCACGCTGTCGGATGCGGCCTGCGCGGCTGCCTTTTCGGCGCTGATCGCGGTGAGCGCGCCGGCGGTGGCAAGTCCCGCCATTCCCAGTTTCAGAAAATCACGTCTTCCGGATGTGTCGTTCACAGCGACCTCCTTTCGTGGTGTGTTCCCCAATGAAGCAGCGATACTTGCGTCCGTGATTAGTTGTCTCTTACAAGAGACGCGTGTATCCTGTACAAGACAGATACTAGCATTAGGAATTTGCAATGCAAGATGGCGAGACGCTGACCGGGTGGCCGGCTGCGGGCATGGACGAGGAGAAGCCCGCGAATTCGCGCGAGAAGGGCCTCAACCGGGTGCTTCACATTCTGGAATTCCTGCACGCCAACCAGCGCGCGATCGGCATCGGTGAGCTGGCGAAAGGCCTCAACGCGCCACGCTCGACGACCTACACGCTGGTGCGCGAGCTGGTCGAGGCCGGGCTGCTGGAGATGGAAGGCGACGGCAACCGCGTCTATTTCGGCAAGAAACTCTACCTCTATGGAATGGCCTATATGCGCGGCAACGACCTGCTCAGGCGCGGGCGGCAGGAGGTCGACACGCTATCGCGCGAGACGGGCGAAACCTCGGAACTGTGCATGCTGCAGAGCGGCCGCTACACGATCGTCCATTCGAGCCCGGGCACCAGGCCGTTCCGCATCAGCTCGGCCACCGGCCTGCAGATCCCGCTTCCCTGGACCGCTTCCGGCCGGCTGCTGCTTGCCGGCATGGAGCGGAGCCGGATCGAAGCCATGATCTCGCAGGACGATCTCATGCTGCCGGACGGCCGCAAGATCGAGCTCGACGATTTCATCGACGACATCGGAAAAGCCCGCGTCACCGGCTATTGCGTGACGTCGGGGCTCGTCGACGCCTACACCAAATGCCTGGCGGCGCCGGTCTTTTCGGCCCCCGGCAAGGTCGAGGCGACGATGTGCCTGGTGGTTCCGATCGACACTTCGGAAGAGCGGACAGGCGAACTGGTCGCGCTGCTGCGCGAGCGCGCCGCGCGGCTTTCGATCTCGTAGCGAAGGAAGCGGCCGGTCAGGCGATGATGTCGGGAATGATGCGATCTTCCAGCGCCATCAGCCGGTCCTTCAGCATCAGCTTCTTCTTCTTCATGCGCTGGATCTGAAGCGGGTCGCAACCCATGGCAACCATCGCGTTGATGGCGGCGTCGAAATCGGCGTGTTCCTGTTTGAGCCGGGAATATTCTAGGCGTATCTCAGCCTGTTCCTGTTCGGACATTATCTACCGTCTGCGCATGCGTCGCCCAGGGGTGGGCCTTTGGGCGGGCCGGTGGGGTTTGTGACCTGTCGGTCTTGTCACCGGCGCGCCGCTGATATCACATTTCACATTGTCGTGGAATGCTACCACGCGGCATTCGACATCGAGATTGGATGGTGGCAGACTGTCATTGTGCCGTCACAGTAGCGACCTGCGGTGGAACGTGCCTGCGGCGGCTGCAATCGAGGAAACCATGAAAGGGAGAACCAATCATGTCTCTTGCATCCCATCTTGATGAGCTGCAGCGGAAGCACGGCGACATCGAGCGTGAGCTTGTCGATGCGATGAATCATCCTTCGGTAGACGACCTCGAAATCGCCAGTCTCAAGCGGCGCAAGTTGGCAATCAAGGACGAGATTGAAAAGCTGAAGGCGAAACCGACCGCACACTGAAGCTCCTCTAGACAACATCACCCGCGCCCGTCGTGGTGCAACCCACCGGTGGCAAGAAATGCCACCGGCATGGTGTCCTACACCGAAATCTGCTGGACCGTTTCGGCGCACATCTCGCAGCCCGACCTGTTCGTTTGAGCCGCGGGGCCGTCGATCGAGGACAGCCGATTTGCGGACAATGGCCGTTACTGGCCATTGACAAGCCATCTTTGCTCCGCCACCTCATGCCCGGAACTTCCAGATGAAGGCGGCCGGCATGACCGGATATTTTTCCTCTCCTTTCCCACGCCGCGCATCGGTCGGCGTCGATGTCGGCGGCGTGATGGTCGGCGGCGGCGCGCCGGTCGTCGTGCAGTCGATGACCAATACCGATACCGCCGATATCGACCAGACCGTCGCCCAGGTGGCGGCGCTCAATCGCGCGGGCTCGGAGATCGTGCGCATCACCGTCGACCGCGACGAAAGCGCCGCCGCCGTGCCGCGCATCCGGGAAAGGTTGGCAAGGCTCGGCGTCAACGTGCCGCTGGTCGGCGATTTCCATTATATCGGCCACAAGCTGCTCGCCGATCATCCGGCCTGCGCCGAGGCGCTGGCGAAATACCGCATCAATCCCGGCAATGTCGGCTTCAAGGAGAAGAAGGACCGCCAGTTCGCGGCGATCGTCGAAATGGCGATCAAGCACGACAAGCCGGTGCGCATCGGCGTCAACTGGGGCTCGCTCGACCAGGAGCTTCTGACCCGGCTGATGGACGAGAACCAAGCCCAGGGCTCACCGCTCACCGCGCAGGAGGTCACCCGCGAGGCGATCGTGCAGTCGGCGATCCTGTCGGCCGAGATGGCCGAAGAGATCGGGCTCGGCCGCGACAAGATCATCCTGTCGGCCAAGGTCAGCGGCGTGCAGGACCTGATCGCCGTCTATACCGAGCTTGCGACCCGCTCGAACCACGCGCTGCATCTTGGCCTCACCGAGGCCGGCATGGGCACCAAGGGCATCGTCGCCTCTTCCGCGGCGATGGGCATCCTTTTGCAGCAGGGCATCGGCGACACGATCCGCATTTCGCTGACGCCGGAGCCGAATGGCGACCGCACGCGCGAGGTGCAGGTCTCGCAGGAACTTTTGCAGACCATGGGCTTCCGGCAGTTCGTGCCGATCGTCGCTGCCTGCCCTGGCTGCGGCCGCACGACGTCCACAGTGTTCCAGGAACTGGCGCAGAGCATCCAGGCCGACATCCGCAAGAACATGCCGGTGTGGCGCGAGAAGTATCCCGGCGTCGAGAACCTCAAGGTCGCGGTGATGGGCTGCATCGTCAACGGCCCCGGCGAATCCAAGCATGCCGATATCGGCATATCGCTGCCTGGCACCGGCGAGACGCCGACGGCGCCGGTGTTCATCGACGGCAAGAAGGCGGCGACGCTGCGCGGTCCCTCGATCGCACAGGATTTCGAGAAGATGGTCGCCGACTATATCGAGCAGCGGTACGGACACGGCAAGGCCGCCGCGGAATGAGCCGATGCGGCGATTGCTCAAAGCCGCGCTGATCCTGCTCTGCGGGCTCGGCTGCGCCGGGCAGGCGCTCGCCGATCCGCCGCAGTCGCGATCCGCGGCCAAACGGCTGATCAACCGCGTCTGCGACCTGATCGAGACCGAGGCCGGCAAGAACGGCCTGCCCAAGGATTTCTTCGCGCGGCTGATCTGGAAGGAGAGCCGCTTCGACCCCAATGCGGTCAGTCCGGTCGGCGCCGAAGGCATTGCGCAGTTCATGCCGGGCACGGCCAAGCTGCGCGGGCTTGCCGACCCCTTCGACATCGAGCAAGCTATCCCCGCCTCGGCGAAATATCTTGCCGAAATGAAGGTAGGCTACGGCAATCTCGGCCTCGCGGCGGCCGCCTACAATGCCGGCGAGAACCGCGTGTCGCGCTGGCTGGATTCGGGCGGCTTCCTGCCGATGGAAACCGAGAGCTACGTCTTCGACATCTTGGGCGAACCGGTCGACAAGTTCTCGGACACCGCTTACGGCGGCACCATCCAGCCGCTCGATCCGAAGACGAGCTTCGCGGTTGCCTGCCGCAGGCTGCCGGTGATCATGTCGCAGACCGTCGCCATGGCCTCGATCAACGTCAAGCCGTGGGGCGTGCAGGTGGCCGGCAATTTCCGCCGCTCCGCCGCGATCGGCCAGTGGCTGCGGGTGCGCGGCCGGTTCCCGGCGCTGCTTGCCAGCCATGACCCGGTGGTGAGCCGCGTGCGCACGCCGATCGGCCGGCGCGGCATCTACGCGGTCAGGATCGGCGCCGACTCGCGCGCCGAGGCCAATGGCATCTGCGGCAAGCTGCACAGCGTCGGCGGGGCGTGCGTGGTTATGCGCAACCGGTAGCTCGCATCGCAAAGAAATTCGGAAACGCTGGCGGGACAGCGCCCCCCTCTGTCCTGCCGGACATCTCCCCCACTTGGGGGGAGATCAGCCGTCATCGCGGCCTTCGCTAATTTTCAATGTTGCAAGACTGAGCGAGGCGCGGAAGGAGATGGCCGGCAGGCCAGAGGGGGGCGCGAGGGAACTCTGCGTTTGGTGGTTGGCCGGTAGGTCTTATCCGATGGAGGCAATCACGCCCTCTTCGCTGCCACCGTTTCGCTGAGCCAGGTGCCGATCTTGGCGCCGAGGCGGTCTGGGGAGACCGGCTTCGGCAGGTAGTCATCCATGCCGGCCTCGATGCATTTTTCGCGGTCGCCCTTCAGCGCATGCGCTGTGACGCCGATGATCGGCGTGTGGCCGCCGTTCCGCTCTTCGATGGCGCGGATGGCGCGCGTCGCCTCATAGCCGTTCATCTCCGGCATGGACACGTCCATCAGCACCAACCGCGGCCGCAGCGAGCGATACATCTCGACCGCGGTACGGCCGTTGCCGGCGATGCGGTAGCTCAAGCCGAGGCCGTTGAGGATCTGGCCGAAGACCAGCTGGTTCACATCATTGTCCTCGGCGATCAGAATGTCGATCGGGCCGCTCGGCGCGGCGGTGGACTCCGGCGCCGCCGGCACCGCAACGGCAGGACCGCGGATGACGGTGAAGGCCGGTGGAGCCGCCTGGGCGACGATCGGCTCGCGCACGAAATGCGCCGCCTTGGCGCCTTGTGTGCGCGCCCGCTGGATGGCGGAGATCACGGTGCCGAGCAGCACCGCCGAACGCGCCGGCTTGGTGAGATGCGCGACGATGCCGAAGTCGATCACCATCCTGCCGAAATCGACCTGATCGACGGAGGTGAGCAGCACGACCGGAATGGAAGACAGCCGGCTGTCGGCGGCGATCGCCCTGGCGACGTCGGCACCGTTCATGCCGGGCATCTGGTAGTCGAGGATGATGCAGTCGACCGAGGCGCCGAGCTGGCAGGCACGGTCGAGGAAGGCGAGGCCGACCGCGCCGCTTTCGGCCGCGGCGCAATCGAAGCTCCAGCTGCGCAACTGCTCCAGCAGGATCTCGCGATTGACGGGGTTGTCGTCAATGACCAGCACGCGGGCGCCGGTGACGTCGACCGGCACGATGTCGTCGCGCGCTTCCTGGCGGTGCATCGGCAGCGGCACGGCGAACCAGAAGACCGAGCCGCGGCCGATCTCGCTTTCGACGCCGATCTTGCCGCCCATCAGGTCGACGAGGCGGGCCGAGATGGCCAGCCCAAGGCCAGTGCCTTCGTGGCGACGGGTGGACGAGCCGTCGACCTGGGCGAATTTCTCGAACACGCTCTGCAGCTTCTCGGCGGGAATGCCTATGCCGGTGTCCTCGACGCGGACCTTGAGCTGGACCGTGCCATCGGCGACATCGCCGCCGACATCGATCAGCACATGCCCCTTCTCGGTGAATTTCACCGCATTGCCGAGCAGGTTGGTGACAATCTGGCGGAAGCGTCCGGCGTCGCCGACGACGAAAGCCGGCAAACGCGGATCGACGCGCACGATGAGCTCGAGGTTCTTTTCGGCAACGCGGGCCGACACCAAAGTGGCCACGTCCTCGACCGCTTCCGCCAGGCGGAAGGGAGCGGGGTCGAGCGTCAGCTGGCCGGCATTGATCTTCGAGAAATCGAGGATGTCGTTGATGATGGTGAGCAGCGCGTTGCCGGATTTGACGATGACGTCGGTGAAGGTCTTCTGGCGCGGCGTCAGCTCGGTCTTGGCGAGAAGCTCGGCCATGCCGAGCACGCCGTTCATCGGCGTGCGGATCTCGTGGCTCATGTTGGCGAGGAATTCGGACTTGGCGCGATCGGCCGCCTCCGCCTTGAACAAGGAAGCGGCGGTTTCGGCGAAGGCGCGGCGGATCGCGTTCTCCATCGGCCGGAAGATCAGAACCGCCGCGATGGCGATCACGGCGATCAGCAGGCCGCTCGCCCACATGAGCAGCCGGTCGTTGGAGGCGTCGGCGAGGCGCCGCTCGTTGTCGAGCGCGGTGCGCACGCGCACCAGCATCGGCTGAGCGAAAAGGTCGTTCTGGTTGCGGATCTCGCGATAGCTCCATTCGTCGACCTTCTGGGCCACCGACATCAGGTTGAAGTTGCGCACCATGTCGCGCGCCGACCAGAACAGATCGCCGTTCACCGAGGCGGATTCGAGCGCGTTGAGGGTGTCGTTCGACAGGCGTGGCCTGATCGCCGCAAGCTGCGCGTTCAGGATATCGATCTCGCCCATCAGCCGTTCGGAATGGCCACGCGCGGCGGTGGTCAGTGCTTCGCGGGTCTCGGCCCGCCAGGCCGTTCCGGTCGTCTCGGCGAAATTGGTGGCGTTGCGCAGGTCGCGGGAGAAGATGACGAAGTTGCCGCTGAGGGCGTCGACCTCGTGACGGTACGAATTCACGCGGTTGAGCGCGAACATGACGGCGGCCGAGGCCAGTGCGAAGACGAGCAATCCCGAAAAGTAGCGAATCCGGATCGACCGGATGAAGGAGGAGTACTCCGGCATGCGCAACCCCAAACCCATACGCACAATTTTAACGGTCGGGATTACGCTTGATTTACATTAAGATTTCGTTGGTGCCGGGCGGGTGGCTTCGCCGGAGGTGCTACGGGTTGACGACGAGAGAGCGGTATCGAGCAGCCACCACCGCAATGATCGCCAGGTGGAGCAGGATCGCGAGAGCTGCAGCGATCAATTGCGGGGCAAGACCTCCCGTCCGGCCAATCATCCAGATCGTGGCGACGCTCAGCGGCAAAAACAAAGTGACGCTGGTGACGAGGCCGGGATTGTATTTGCGGAGCCGCGCCGATGTGGCGAGGTGCGCGAGCGCGTTCACGACCATGACATAAGGGGCAACCAGGCCCCAGGCAGGCCCCCATAGGAATGCCGCGTAAAGAGCCAGCAGGTTGATGCCCCAGACGAAAGGTAGATTGATCACGAGAACCGAGGCGACGGTAAGAGCGTCACGGCCGCCGAAAACATTCTCGTTCGCGAATTTGCGGAATCGGTCGCCGGTGTGCTCTTCGACCTGATGGATCATGTAAAACGGGCTGTGCAAGAAGATCAGGAACACCGGCAAAGAAAGCGAGAGCACTGGCGCAACCGCGATAAGCGATGCCGCCATGAACCCCGCGCCAATGACCCAATAATCGGCCGGCCAGCCTTGCAGTTTAAGCATTGGTTCCCGCCTCTCACATTTGTCTGTTGGTGATCCTGCACGAATGGACGCGGATCACCAGAACCAATCGAATGCGTGGACGCCTTGGCCATCGGGACCGGTGCTCCGTGACGGTATCGGACATTGACTGCCGCGACCGGCCCTGAGACAGTCAATAAGGAAGCGCCCTCCGAAACATGGCACTCCGCCGGCTCAGCCACCCGTTGCGGCTACCGGCCGCCTGTCACCGACCGGAGATGGAAACACCGGGCACGAGAAGCGGCCGTGAGTGAACCTACGCAGCGGGTAGTCGAAACCAACGGCATCCACCTCAACATCGCGGAGCAGGGAGATGGACCCCTGGTGCTTTTGTGCCACGGCTTTCCCGAGTCGTGGTATTCTTGGCGTCATCAGTTGGCCGCGCTTGCGGCGGCGGGCTTTCGCGCCGTCGCTCCCGACATGCGGGGCTATGGCAAGAGCGATCGGCCGGAAGCGATCGACCAATATACGCTCTTTCATCTGGTCGGCGACATGGTGGGCCTTCTCGACGCCCTTGAAGCCCCCACCTCCGTCATCGTCGGCCACGACTGGGGCGCGGTCGTCGCCTGGTATGCGGCGTTGCTGCGACCGGACCGCTTCCACGCCGTCATCGGCCTCAGCGTGCCGTTTCGGCCACGCGGCAATGCGCGCCCGACCAGCCTCATGCCGCGAACCGCGGATTCCCAATTCTACCAACTCTATTTCCAAGAACCCGGCGTTGCCGAGGCAGAGTTGGAACGAGACCCGCGGGCCACGGTGCGCGCCATGCTTTACGCGGTGTCGGGAGACGCTTCGGGCAGCAGCGCCGGAATTGCCATGGTCCCGCACGGCGGAGGCCTCCTGCAAGCCGTCGAGGCGCCTGCAGGCCTGCCGCACTGGCTCAGCGAAAGCGACATCGATTTCTATGCCGGCGAATTCCAGCGCACCGGCTTTGCGGGGGGTCTCAACTGGTACCGCAACATCGACCGGAACTGGGAGCTGATGGCGCCCTTTGCCGGCGCGCGGATCAAGGTTCCCGCGCTCTACGCAGCGGGCGACCGCGACCTGGTGGTCACCTTCGCCGGCATTGATCAACTGTTGGCCAATCTCAGGAACTTCGTCCCGCAAATCCGCGATACGCTGATGCTGCCCGGCTGTGGGCATTGGACCCAGCAGGAGCGCCCGGACGAGGTCAACGCCGCGATGATCGATTTCCTCCGGAGCTTGCCGAACCGGGGCTGATCCGAGGGAAAGCGAGCATCGGCTCCGGGACGGAAAGTTGGCGAGCCGCTCGGCAAGCGACTCGCCCGGTTCAAATCAGGCACTATCCTTGGCCCGGTAGGCCCCGGGAAGAATGAAGACCTCGTCGGCGCGGCCATAGCCTCCATCGGGAACTTCTTCGATCAGCACCATGGTATGGGGACGCACGCCTTCGCCGAAATAGTCGACGAACATCTGCGTGGTCTTGTGGACGAGGTCTTCCTTCTGCGCCTTCGTGAGCGCGGCCTCGGGTATCTTGAAGTTGGCAAAGGGCATTCCGGCTTCCTTCCGGGTTGGATGTCGCGGGCGCTGGACGGACGAAGTCGGCGAGGCTGTCGATGATAGTCGCGCCCGCTCCATTCGTTGTCCTGGAGCGGATATAGATAGCTGGATGCGCCGGATAATCGCGCTGCCATGGACAGCAGTATTCGGAAAAGGCGAACAATCAGGGCCGTTGTCGGCGCTCCGCCCGCGCCACGGCTCAGCTGCTCCGCGTCGCCACGAAGGTCGCCGCTTGCTTGAGCAGCTCGGCCGCATCGCCGTAGGGATCGAGCAGCGCGTGCGCCTGGTCGATCAGGCCATGAAGCTGCTCGCGCGCCCAGTCGGGGCCGTGCAGCGCGGCGAGCGTCGCCTTGCCGGCGGCGGCGTCCTTCTTCGTCGCCTTGCCCATCTGCTTTGCGTCGGCCGTGAGGTCGAGCAAATCGTCGGCGAGCTGGAAGGCAAGGCCGATGGCCGAGCCGAAGTCCGCCAGTCTTTCACGATCGGCGGCGGGCGCGCCGGCGACGATGGCGCCGGCCTCGCAGGCGAAGCGGATCAGCGCGCCGGTCTTCATCGCCTGCAGCCTGATGATGCCGGCCTCGTCCGGCCGCTTGCGCGCGGCCTCGAGGTCGAGCGTCTGGCCGCCGACCATGCCGCCGGCTCCCGCGGCGCGGGCGAGCGCCAATACCAGCGCCATCCGGCGCTCGGCCGGCAGCACGGTCGCCTGATCGGCGATAATGTCGAAAGCCAGCGTCAGCAGCGCATCGCCGGCAAGGATCGCGGTCGCCTCGTCGAAGGCCTTGTGCACGGTCGGCTGGCCGCGGCGCAAATTATCGTCGTCCATGGCCGGCAAATCGTCATGGATCAGCGAATAGCAATGCACGCATTCCAGCGCTGCCGCGACGCGCAGCGCCGCTTCATTATCTGCTGAAAAGAGCGCCGCACTTTCCATGACCAGAAAAGGGCGGAGCCGCTTGCCTCCGTTGAGCGCGCCATGGCGCATCGCCGCCATCAGGCGTTCCGGCCGGGCGATTTCGCCGGAAAGCAGGGGTGCATCGAGGATTTGCCGCAGCAGGTCCTCACTTGCTGCGGCGCGCGCAAAAAGCGCGGTTTCGAAGGCCGTCTGGTCGTCTTTCATCATGGCCGGGACCGGTAGCCGACACTCAGACATTGCGCAAGAAGCCTGGCACCTTTATGCCGTTGAGCGCGTGGCACGGGTGGGGCGGCTTGACGGAACCGATCGTCGAACATGAAAGCGAAGGGCTGGACATGGCGCGACCGCGGCGCCTGAATCGCGCCGGTCTCAAGCGCCTTGGCCGACGCTGCCTGATCACGGCGATCGTGCTGGCGGCTATCCCGGTCGTGCTTACCTTCCTCTATCTGCCGCCCTTCGTGCATCCCGTCTCGACGCTGATGCTGAAGGATCTCGCGACCTTCTCCGGCTACGACCGGCGCTGGGTGTCGATCGACGACGTGGCGCCGGTGCTGGCGCATTCGGTGATCATGTCGGAGGATGGGCAGTTCTGTTTCCATCGCGGCGTCGATCTCGGCGAGTTGCGCGGCGTGGTCGACGATGCGCTTGCGGGCGAGGCGACGCGCGGCGCCTCCACCATCACCATGCAGACGGTGAAGAACCTTTATTTGTGGTCGCGGCCGCTGGGCAGCGTGCGCAAGGTGGTCGAACTGCCCCTGGCCGTCTATTTCGACGCGGTGATGTCGAAGCGGCGCATCATGGAGATCTATCTCAACATCGCCGAATGGGGGCCGGGCATCTACGGCATCGAGGCCGCCGCGCAGCATCATTTCGGCGTCTCGGCCAAGCAATTGTCGCGCCGGCAGGCGGCACTGCTTGCCGTCACCTTGCCCAAC
Organism: Mesorhizobium sp.; assembly: GCA_004963905.1. GTDB lineage: Bacteria > Pseudomonadota > Alphaproteobacteria > Rhizobiales > Rhizobiaceae > Mesorhizobium. The sequence continues at coordinate 9,324 of SUGL01000056.1, read as the reverse complement.
CCGATCGCGCGCAATCCGGCCCGACCCGGCCCGGGTCTGAGGCGGCTCGCCAATCTGATCGAACGGCGGGCCGGCAGGTCGGGCGCGTATGTGGGCTGCTTGGATTGACGCGCACAGGCGCCGGTTCAAAAAAATTCGCGGGCAGTGCTGGCCAAAACGGCGCAAGGCGTGTATAGGCACCCGACTTTCTCAGATTATGGCCTCGATGCGGCCCTTTCGCGAGGGTTGCCGGGGCATTTTGACCATGTAGTGGAGCATATCCATGGCCGTTCCAAAAAGAAAAACCTCTCCGTCGAAGCGCGGCATGCGCCGCTCGGCCGACGCCCTCAAGGCCCCGACCTATGTCGAGGACAAGAATTCCGGCGAAATGCGCCGCCCGCATCACATCGACCTGAAGACCGGCATGTATCGCGGCCGCCAGGTGCTGGAGCCGAAGGAAAGCTGAGAAGCTTCCACGGTTGGCGTCGTTTCAAAGGACCGGCCTCTGGCCGGTCTTTTTGCGTTTGGCATCAGGGATATTTGGTTTCCGTGCGAAATCGTGCGCGTTGCTCGAAGCAAGAGGCAACCGGCTGACACCGTTATTTCATTAGGTCTTACAGCGTGTTCGGCGCCGTTGCCGAAAAACCTTGACGGCGCGCTGGCCGCGGATTTTACAAAAGGGTGCCTCATTGGAGACGCCCAGATGTTCGGTGCCATCCCGCTGCTGATCGTGCCCTTCGTCCTCTACAATCTCGGACTGCTCGGGTTGTTCGGCGGCGGCGACGATCCATGGATGACCGAGATGTTCTCGTTCCGCATGATGTCGGGCGGCGTCTTCTCGATGACGCTCGGCGATCTGATGGTGCTGATCGGGCTGATCTTCCTGTTCATCGAGATCTCGAAATCGGTGCGCACCACCAATGCATCGATCCTGGATCATCTTTTGTCGACGCTGGTCTTCATCGCCTTCCTGGTCGAGTTCCTGCTGGTGAAGGGCGCGGCGCATTCGGTGTTCTTCACGCTGACGATCATAGCGCTGTTCGATGTGCTTGCCGGCTTCTCGGTGTCGATGCGGTCGGCCAGCCGGGATATAAATTTGAACTAGGTCCCCCAACGTCGTCATTCCAGGGCGAAGCAGGAGCGAAGCTCCGTCGCGGAGACCCTGGAATCCATGCCGTGGCCTTGGCCGAAGGGCGCAGCGGAGCATAATTCTGCGCCGCTGCAACGCCTGGGAGTCACACAGGATCCTATGGTCTACGCCGCGTCGCTTCGCTCCTTGCTCCGCCATAGGATGACGACGCGAGGGACGTTTCGGCCATACTCCAAGGCCACCGAGACGAAGCGGTCAGTACACAGCAGACTCGGCCTTCCGCGCGACCACTTCCTCGTAGGCAACGCGTAGTTGCTGGCGCACGGTCGGGGTGCCAGGCGGCGTCTTTGCCGGCGCGCCGAGATGTTCGCGGCGAAGCTCGTCCATGAACCGCTCCCATAGCGGCGGGCCGCCCTTTTCGAGAAGCTCGGCGCGGATCGAAAGCTCCTCGCTGACCGGAAGCCACACGCGCCCCCAGGCGCCGAGCTGCGCCATGATCGGCACCAGCGTGATCGCCATCTCGGTCAGGCTGTAGATCGCCTTCTGCTTGTGACTGGGATCGTCGGCCTTTGTCAGCAGGCCGAGCTCCATCAGCCGCTTCAGCCGGTCGGCCAGGATGTTGGAGGCGATGCCTTCCAGCGATCCGTTGAGCAATTCGCGGAAATGGCGCCTGCCGCCGAAGATCATGTCACGCAGGATGATCAGGCTCCAGCGGTCGCCGAAAACCTCGAGCGACAGATTGATCGGGCAGCCGGACCGGCGATCGATGCTCATGACAGTCTCCAGAAAACCAGTTGCATTATGATATCGGTCTGATTATCGTGCAACTGATTGCAAAATACAATCGGATTGGAGCGCAAGGAGAGAAGAATGACCGCTTTGCCTCGTCCTGAAATCGTCTCGGAGACCTTTGGCAATCCGGCCGATCCGGCGATCCTTCTGATCATGGGCGCCATGGCCTCGATGCTCTGGTGGCCGGAAGCCTTCTGCCGGCAGCTTGCCGAACGCCGCCGCTTCGTCATCCGCTACGACAATCGCGACACCGGCCGGTCAACCAAATATAAGCCTGGCCAGCCGGCCTATGCGTTCGAGGACATGGTGGACGACGCCATCCGCGTGCTCGACGACCACAATGTCCGCAAGGCGCATGTCGTCGGCATGTCGATGGGCGGCATGATCGCGCAGATCGTGGCGCTGAAATATCCGACGCGTGTCGGCGCGCTCACCGTGATCTCCAGCTCGCCGCTCGGCGTCGATACCTCTGGTTTGCCGGGGACGAGCCAGGCCTACAAGGAGCATTCCGCCGAAGGCGTCGATGTCGACTGGTCGAACCGGGATCGGGTGATCGACTACATGTTCAAGGACGCGAGAGCGCTTGGCAGCACTCTGCATCCGTTCGACGAGAAACGTGCGCGGGCGATGATCGAGGAAGACTACGACCGTTCCGGCGGTCTCGGCAGCGCGAGCAACCACTTCCTGCTGAAGGGCGGCGAGCAGGAGCGACGGATAAAGGACCTGACGGTGCCGCTGCTCGTCATCCATGGCGCCACCGATCCGATCTTCCCGATCGAGCATGGCGAGGCGCTTGCCGGCGCGGTTCCCGGCGCCAGGCTGGTGCGGATCGAAGGCGGCGGCCACGAATTGCACCGCAACGACTGGCCGCAAATCGTCGAAGCCATCGCGACGCATCGCTAGAGCGTTTCCACCGTTTCAGTGAAACGGCGAACCGCTCTATCTCTTTGTTTCGACGCAATTCCGGACGGAGGGCTACGGCGAAGTCGCCGAGCCCCAACCGTTTCACACTTTCCTGGAATTGCTCTAGCCGGCAGGGCAGCCTTGACTCTGGCGGTCCATGAAAATAGTTAAGTAATCACTTCAGTATTACCTCGGCGCCCCGACGACAGGAGAGAAGATGTCCCTGACGCTGCATTTCCATCCGCTCGCTTCCTTCTGCTGGAAGCCGCTGATCGCGTTCTACGAGAACGGCACGCCCTTCACGCCGGTGATCGTCGATCTCGGTGACGAGCAATCGCGCGCGGCCTTCCTGAAGGTTTCGCCAACGGGCAAAATGCCGGCTCTGCGCGACGACGCGCGGGACCGCACGGTGCTGGAATCGACCATCGTGATCGAATATCTCGCCGTCCACTATCCCGGGCCGGTCGAGCTCATTCCCGCCGACATCGACCTCGCCATCAAGGTTCGACAGGCCGACCGCTTCTACGACTTCTACGTGCAGGAGCCGATGCAGAAGATCGTCGGCGACCGGCTGCGGCCAAAGGACGAGACCGATCCATTCGGGGTCAAGCAGGCGCGCGAGCAGCTGCGCAATTCCTACGCCATCATCGAAGAGGAGATGAGAGGGAAGGAGATGCAGGGAAAGACTTGGGCGGTCGGCGAGACCTTCAGCATGGCAGACTGCGCGGCCTCGCCGGCGCTGTTCTACGCCAACAAGGTCGAGCCGCTCGGCGACAAATTCCCCGCCGTGAAGCGCTATCACGACCGCCTGCTCGAGCGCCCGAGCTTCGCCCGCGTGATCGAGGAAGCGCAGCCCTATTTCAAGCTCTTCCCCTACAACAACGGCTAGCCGGCGATGCTGCACGATCCCGCCCAGCTCGACCTGATGTTCCAGGCGCTCGCGGATCCTGCCCGGCGCCAGATGGTGGAGCGGCTGTCGCGCGGGCCGGCCTCGGTCAGTCAGCTGGCCGAACCGCTGGCGATGTCGCTGTCGGCCGTCGTCCAGCATCTCAACGTTCTCGAGGCGAGCGGCCTGGTGAGCACCGAAAAACTCGGCCGGGTGCGCACCTGCCGGATCGAGCCGAACGCGCTCAAGGCCGCCGAGCACTGGATCAACGAGCGGCGACTCGCCTGGGAGCGCAGGCTCGACCGGCTCGGCGATTTTCTCGCCGAAACCCAAGATCAGAACTGAGGAGCGCCGTCATGACCGAACGGTCCGTCGTCCATTCCACCTTCGTCATCGAGCGCGTCTATCCGGCGGCGCCCGAAAAGGTCTATTTCGCGCTGAGCGATCCGGCGGCCAAGAAGCGCTGGTTCTTCGATCCCGACAATCCGATGCCGAGCCGGCATGAAATGGACTTTCGCGTCGGCGGCAGGGAAGTGAATGCCGGCTGCCCCAGCGACGGGCAGATGCATTTCTTCAACGCCGTCTATCAGGACATCGTGCCGAACCGACGCATCGTCTACAGCTATGAGCTGCTGTTCGGCGAAACCCGGGTCTCGGTTTCGCTTGCGACGATCGAGCTTGTCGCGGAAGGCAAGGGCACGCGACTTGTCGTGACGGAGCAGGGGGCCTTCTTCGACGGCATCGATACGCCCTCCACACGTGAGCATGGAACGGGCGAGCTGCTCGACGCGCTTGGCGCGGCGCTGGCCGAGGGTATCTAGAGCGGCTCACGGTTCACGGAAACGCCGAACCACTCTAACTCTTTGTTTTTACGCAATTCCGGGCGGAAAACCGCTCACACTTTTCCCGGAATTGCTCTGAGGGATCGGGACGGAAAGAGCGGTTAGCTGCCGGGCGTGCCGATCTCCTCGACGTCCCAGAACTGATCGAGCCAGATGTTGAGTCGGAGGAAGCCGGCGGTGCTGACGGCGTAGACCCGCCTGGTGCCCTCCGCCTTGGCGTTGACCAAGCCGGCGTCGAGCAGGACTTTCAGGTGCTGGGAAACGGCCGGGCGCGAGACGGGCAACCCGGCTGCCAATTCGTTCACTGTCTTGGGACCGCGGCGGAGCTCTTCCAAGAGATAACGCCGGTTAGGATCGGCTATCGCCACGAAGGCGTCGGAAAACATCATGCCTTATTTGTGAGGCAAAGTTTTCCAAATCTCAACTATCGGTTTCAACCTTTCTGCGCGGATCGAGCCGCAAAGCTTCCGGCGTGACGGCACGGTCGGCCGGCTGCGTCTTGAAGGCGTCGCGGTTTTCGATCGGAACCGGCGCGCGGGCGCGGATGCGCAGCAGCGTGTAACCGGCAAGGCAGAGATGGGCGAGCGCGGTTGCAAGGAAGAGCGCTTCGGGGCGCAGCCAGCCCATCAAGGCGGCCGCAAGCAACGGTCCGATCATGGTGCCGAAGCCATAGAGCAGAAGCAGGCCGCCGGAAACCTTGACGAAATCCTCCGCCCGCGCGTGGTCGTTGGCGTGCGCGACGGCGATCGAATAGAGCGTGTAGGCGAAGGCGCCGTAGGCGGCGGTCATCACGATGACGAAGACACCCGAGTGCGGCGCGAAGAGGAAGATCAGCACCGCGACCAGCGCCGCGCCGAAGGCAGCGCCCGCCAGAACGAAGCGGCGGTCCGTCGTGTCGGAAAGCCGCCCCGCGGGGAGCTGCATGGCCGCACCGGCGATGACCACCAGGCTCATCATCAGCGCGATCTCGGCGGTGGAGATGCCGATGCGGGCGCCATAGACGGCGCCGAGCGTGCCCCAGGCGCCGTTGGCGATGCCGATCAGAAGGCAGGCCACCGCCGAAACCGGCGAATTTGCATAAAGGCCTTTGACGTCGAGCTTGACGTCCTGCAGCGGCTTCGGATGCGACTGCGTCGACACCGCAGTCGGAATGAGCGACAGGCAGAACAGGATGCCGGTGATCATGAACAGCGAGGCCGATCTCACGTCGCCGCCGGCGACGATCATCTGGCCGCCCATGATCGAGGCATAGGTGACCATCATATAGAGGCCGAAGACGGTGCCGCGGTTCTCGTTGGTGGCCTTCTCGTTCAGCCAGCTTTCGATGACCATGAAGGCGCCGGCCATGGTGAAGCCGGTGAAGGCGCGCAGCAGGATCCAGAAATATTCGTCGATGATGAGGCCGGTGAGCAGCGCGATGATCGCACCGGAGGCGGCGAAGGCGCCGAACGCCCTGACATGGCCGGCGCGGCGCACGAGGCGCGGCGCGAAGAAGCAGCCGGTGACGAAACCGCCGGCCCAGGCCGTGCCCATCAGGCCGAGCGAGGCGGTCGAGAACCCCTCGACCTGGCCGCGCAGCGGCAAAAGCAGGCCATGCAGGCCGGACGCCGCCAGCAGGAACGCGGTGCCGCGCAGCAGCGAGAGGATCGGTCGGTAGGTTGCGAACATGGGCTGATCCGGCTGGAGATTTCAGAGCGCAGCTCTGGCAGTCGCTTTCAGGCTTTTCCGGGGCGAGCGGCCACGCAGCCAGGATTATCCGCGGCGAAACAGCGCCTCGGCGGCCGATTTGGTGGCGCCCTTGGCGGCGCGCTCGGCTTCCAGCCTGGCGATCTCCTCGCGCAGCAAGGCAATACGTTCGGACAATTCCTCGACGGACAGCAGCGACAGATCCTGTCCGATCTCGTGCGGGCGCGGCTTCTTCCTGGGTTCGTCGTCGAAGATCGCCATCGTCGCTCCTCCCTCAGTTGGCCATTTGCCTGATTTGGCAATCAGCATACATAGGGCAGGGGCGCCGATGCAAACGGGCGGCAACGACGGACCGGCACAAGGAGACGAACACACCATGGCAAGCGGACAGAAGGTACCGGCAAAGATGACGGCCGTCGCGATCTCGCAGCCAGGCGGCCCCAGGGTGCTGAAACCGGAGACGCGCGACGTGCCCGCGCCCGGCCCCGGCGAGATCCTCATTCGCGTGCGCGCCGCCGGCGTCAACCGGCCGGACGTGCAGCAACGCAAGGGCGCCTATCCGCCGCCGCCGGGCGCCTCGGACCTGCCGGGCCTCGAGGCGGCGGGCGAAGTCGCGGCGCTCGGCGACGAAATATCGCGCTGGCGCATCGGCGACCGGGTCTGCGCGCTGACACCGGGCGGCGGCTATGCCGAATATGTCAAGGTCCATGCCGGCAGCGCGCTGCCGATCCCGGCCGGCTTCACCTATTCCGAGGCCGCCGCCGTGCCGGAGAACTATTTCACCGTCTGGCACAATGTGTTCGAGCGCGGCGGGTTGAAGAAAGGCGAGACGCTGCTCGTCCATGGCGGCTCGTCCGGCATCGGCACCACCGCCATACAGCTGGCGTCGGCGTTCGGCGCCTATGTCGTCACCACCGCCGGCAGCAAGGAAAAATGCGACGCTTGCCTGAAGCTCGGCGCCGACCGGGCGATCAATTACCGCGAGCAGGATTTCGTCGCCGAGGTCAAGGACGCGACCGGCGGCAAGGGCGCCGACGTCATCCTCGACATGGTGGGCGGCGACTATGTGGCGCGCAACTACGATGCGGCGGCAATCGAAGGACGCGTCGTCCAGATCGCCGTGCAGGCCGGCGCCGTCGCAAGCGCCGACTTCGCAAAGCTCATGGTCAAGCGCCTTGTCCATACCGGTTCGACGCTCAGGCCCCGCACCGTCGAGTTCAAGGCGGGCATCGCGACTGCTCTCGAGGCTCAGGTCTGGCCGTTGCTCGGCACCCGCAAGGTCGCTCCGGTCATGGACATGATCTTCCCGCTGACGGAAGCCTGGCGCGCGCATGAGCGCATGGAAGAGGGCGAGCATATCGGAAAGATCGTGCTCGACGTCGGCTAGTTCCTCTTTGAAAGGTTGCAGGCTTGTCGGCAGGCAAGATTTTCACCGTTCCTTTCCGCGATATCGGCGCAAACGCTGGCGATTGGCGGAAGCCTCCAGCCTCGTCATTCCAGGGCGGAGCAGCCGCGAAGCGGCGTCGCGGAGACCCTGGAATCCATTCCGTGACCTGATGAAGGAGTGCAGCGGAGCAGAATTCTGCACCGCAGCAGCGCTCATGCGTCACGGAATGGATCCTCGGGTCTACGCGGTACGCTTCGCTTCCCGCTTCGCCCAAGGATGACGATCGCTATGGGCGTTTCGGCCAATCGCCAAGGCATGCACCTGCCAACGCAAGCGACCGGCCAATATTCTGTGCTAGGGAATTAGGCTTGTGTCGATATTCAGGTGAGGCCAGCCTGACCTGAATCTCGACACATCCTGGGGCGCGTGCATCGCTAGCGACAGGTTCAACAATGCTTAATGCTGCATTGCACAAAATGCATTGCCGCCATGCAAAAGCGTCCGTTCAATTCGTAGGCAAGGGTGCCTATTTACGCGGCATCGAAACAATTGATCCACGAATGGAGGACTGAAATGAACCCGATCCGCGCTTTCCGCAACTGGCGCCTTTACAACGAGACCGTGCGTGAGCTGAACAAGCTGAACGCCCGCCAGCTGAACGACCTCGGCATCAACCGCGCCGACATCGAGCGTATCGCCCGCCAGGCTCTTTGATTTCAAGCGCGACCCGGCCGCAAGGCTGGGCCGCGACCTCGAAGCCAGAGCCGTCGCAGACGCTTGCTCGTCTCCGGTTCCGAACCCGCTGGACCCTGTCCAGCGGGTTTTGTCTTTTCTGGTCGCCTGCGACCACTTCCCAAAAACATTGCGAAATCGTGACGGAGCGTTTATACAGGCCGCGAATTTCCCATTTTGGTGGCTGTAAAACCACCGCCCGCGCGGGAACGCGGGCGAACGAGAAGGATTTTTGATATGGCCAATACGCTGCTGATGCCCAAGGCGACCGCCGTCTGGCTGGTCGACAACACCGCGCTCTCCTTCGAGCAGATCGCGCAGTTCTGCGGGCTGCATCCGCTGGAGGTCAAGGCGATCGCGGACGGCGAGTCGGCGCAGGGCATCAAGGGCATGGACCCGATCATGACCGGCCAGCTCACCCGCGACGAGATCGCGCGCGGCGAGAAGGACCCGAACCACCGGCTGAAACTGTCCGACCCCAAGGTGCGGGTGCCGGAATCGAAGCGCAAGGGTCCGCGCTACACGCCGCTGTCGAAGCGTCAAGACCGGCCGAACGCCATCCTGTGGCTGGTGCGCAACCATCCCGAGCTCAAGGACGCCCAGATTGCCCGTCTCGTGGGCACCACCAAGTCGACGATCGAGCAGATCCGCGAGCGCCGGCACTGGAACTCGGCCAACCTGCAGCCGATGGACCCGGTGACGCTGGGCCTCACCTCGCAGATCGACCTCGACATGGAAGTCAACCGCGCCTCGCGCGGTCGCGAGCAGGCACAGCCGGTCGCCGGCGACACGCTGCTGCCGGCCGCGCTGACCGAAAGGCTGACGCCCGCTCCGGAGAAGCCGAAGGACGAGGATCAGGAACTGGACGCCAACGCCGTCTTCGCCAAGCTTTCGGCGCTGAAGTCGAAGGACAAGAAAGAAGACGACGGCGAGGAGTAAGCTTCTCGAAGTCCAACAAAAAAGCCCGCTTCGTGAACTGACCCCATAAAGTTGGACGGTTCATTGAGCTGGTAGATCTAAGGATTGG
>SUGL01000055.1 GCA_004963905.1 Mesorhizobium sp. | reverse complement strand
GAGCATGCCGGACTGAGGAGGAGGGTGAGATGGTGACGGCGAAGCTTCACGGCGTCGAACTCGTCAAGGGCCAGAAGTGGACGGTGCGCGTCACCGCCTACGGCACCACGCTGACCTTCCCCTTCGAGGCCGAGCAATATGCGCGCTCCTATGCCGACGGACAGGCGTTCCGCCTCGGCGTCGAAGTGGTCGAGCTGAAGGACTGCGCCTGACGCCGGCATTGTCGCCGTCAATTAGCGATCGATTGTATTTCTTTGAAATCAGGATCATACTTGCCGATCGTGAAAGGCTGTGCAGCCGGTAGGGTAAGGCGTCATGGAATTCGCAGTTTGCTACGATCACAGCGCGACCGACCTGGCGTTGTCGATATTCCTCGACGTCGCGGCGTTCTTCATGATCATGGCGCCGTTCGCGGCCGCGCGGCTGGTCACGATATGGCGCGCGGATCACTCGGCTCAGCTTCAAGCCGTGTAAGCGCCTGAAATTCCGTTCCTGCAGCGGTTCAGCGTTCGAAGAGCTTTCGCATCGGTATTTCATTGAACAGCGCCGAGCAGTCGATCTCGTCGCGGAAAAGCGCGTCGGGATCGAGCACCAGCCACGATGCGTGCGTACGAAGGCGCCTTAGCCTGGCATTTTTTTCAGCGCGCGCCTGGCGTTCCGCCTCGGCCAGCGTGGCAGCAGATTCGGCCCGGGGAGCGTAAGAACCCTTCGACATGGCAACATAGAACGCAGCCGCCCTGTCTGGCGTTCCGCCCGAGGCGCGGGGTTTCCTAAAGCGCGTCGCGATCTTTCAGGTTCGCTTCATGCGCTTTAGGTTTTTGATTTTACGCATGTCTTTATCCCGAAACCGGTTCCCACTTTCGGGAGACATGCTTCAAGCCTCCATCAGGCGCTCGCCATATTCGCTCCAGAGCTGCTTGGCCTCGCGGCAGCCGAGCGCCGGCGTCGAGCGATCGCCGTAGGAGATGGCGACGGCGCTGAGGTCGTACTGGCCGTCGGCCTCGGCGATGAAGCGGATGGCTTCGCCGAGCGGCCTGGAATGGAAAATCGGATCCGCCTGGCCCCGGCCCAGGCTGCGAACGCCCGAAATGCTTGCTGGCGCATGCCGCATCCGAAAGACGGATGCCATGGCAGGTTTGTCCATGCCCGCTCTCCGCGATTCCAATGCGGAATGATTCCATAAGGTTCGGCTAATGACCAGCCTGTGCAAAGGCCGCTGTGGACCGGCCTTCCTGGCAGGAGAGTGGCGACGAGACGGCAAGGCCGTCTCGCGCTTTCCTGCAAAGGGGTTGGCGAGCCAGCGACGAGACGGCAAGGCCGTCTCGCGCCTTGCCCTTGCTGCCAAGTCTGTGAAGCAGCGACGAGACGGCTAGCCGTCTCGCGCCTTCCTGCAAAGGTTGGCGAGGCAGCGACGAGACGGCAAGGCCGTCTCGCGCTTTAGCGGTGGAACCAGTGGGGCTCCGGCTGCGAGCTTCTGGCGATGGCCAGCCCGATCAGCACGCCGAACAGCCCGCCGATCGCGACCGCGGTGGAAATGGTGCCTGGGTTTTGCTGCACCGTTTCGGACACGCTATGTGCCTGGCTGCGCAATTGCTTCGCTGCGCGCGAGGCGCGGCCGGAGGCGTTGCTGTAGAGGTGCGAGGCACGGTCGGCAGCGCTTTGATACCAGCCGTGAGCCGTCTCCTCGGCCTGATCGGAGAGCATCCGATTGAGCCTGCTCACCTCGCGCTTCAGCTCCGCGATCTGCTTCTTCATCGCCGCCTCGGAAGTGCCCGAAGCACGTGCGCTGCGGCGCGCAGCGGCTCTGTTGCGCGCGGCGCTCGTCGTGCCCTTGCCATTGCCGCTTGTCCGACCGGCGGTATCTATGTCGTTGTCTGCCATCGGTTTTCTCCTTTTTTCTTGCAACGACCCAAGGCGTCTCATGGTTCCCGCGCGTGCCGCCACCGCCAAAGACAAGTCGCCAAAAGAAGGGCCGCGGAGCGAACTCCACGGCCCTCCGATGCAGCGAAGCCTGAACGCTACTTGCCGCAGTTCTTGTCGTTGACGGTCGGCGCGGAGGTTCCGGGCGACAGGTTGCTGGCATCGGGCTGAGCGCCCTGCGGACCCACCGCGCAATTGCGGTCTGCGTTCGAGTTCATCTCCCCGTTCAACAGCGGGCCACCGGTGATGCTGCCGGTCGTGCCCGGATCGACGGAATCGGAATTGGGAACGACCGTCTGGCTGCCGCCGCCGGTCGTGTCATTTGTGCCGCTGCCCGAGCCCATATGGCCGGCATTTTGGGCCATCGCCGCCGTGGCAAGACCGATCGTGAGCGCCGAAGCCGCAAGGATGGTTTTCAACATGATTTTCTCCTTTTCTTTGCGAAAGGTCGTCGCGTTGCGACAGGGTCCAACTGCTCGGGCCATCCATGGTTCCGACAAAATGCCCACCTGCGGCGACCTGTCCCGGTCAGCGTTCTTGACGGCCGGATGTTTGTGGCGGGCTCGAAGGCGGATAGGAAAATTTACCTAGAGCGCATTGCACGGTGAGGGCAGCCATGCTATGATTTTTTTCATGGTGCTGATTTGCGCCGATGACCCGCCGCCGGCGGGTTTTGTTTTTTGCCACCGGCATACAACTCTGAAACGCTGGCGGGACAGCACCCCCCTCTGGCCTGCCGGACATCTCCCCCACAAGGGGGGAGATTGGCAGTTCCGGTGCTGGCGCCCTTCTCTCGACATCGGCGACTGGCGAAAGCCGGCGCGAAATCTGATCTCCCCCCAAGTGGGGGAGATGGCCGGCAGGCCAGAGGGGGGCGCGAAGGAACGCGACTTTTCAGGCAATGCTCGCAACGAGAAACCCATGCCACGCTATGCCACTATCATCACCGCCGACGACGGCGCCGAGACCATCAGCGCCATCGGCGAGTTCGAGGGCGCACACCTGCCGCGCCGCGCCGGCCGCATCGAGGAAGTCGCGCCGGGCGTGCGCATCGGCATGGTCCGCGGCGGCCCGGTCGACGCCGTCGCCGGCTTCGGCTTTCCGCGCCAGGACCTGGACCATTCGGCAATCGCCGCCGTCATGGCGACGCTGAAGGCAACGGCGCCGGTGTCGGACCCGCCGATCTCCCCCCTTGCTGAGGACCAGGCCTTGCCGCCAAAGCCAGCCCGCGCGAAGTGGCGCAAGAAACCGGCACGCAGGGCCGCCAAGGCACGCGCGGCTCGTTCCGCTGGAGCGTCGGCAGCCGACGCGGCCGCCAATGGCTGACGGGGCAAGCAAGACGCGGCGCAAGATGGCCGGTGCCAGCACGGCAAGGGCGAAACCCGCAAGGGCGAAGCCGGCCGCCGCCGCGGTCACCCGCCAAAAGCGCTCCAAAAAGACGCTGGGCGACGATTTCGCCGCGGCACTGCGCGCCGATTTTCGCGCCCATGGCGCCGGCGTCATCGCCGCGGTCAGGGCGGAAAAGCCCGACCAGTATCTGAAGGTCGTGCTGACGATGCTGCCCAAGGAATTCTCGCAGGGTCTCGATGGCAACCAGAACAGTCTCGGTCAATTTTCGGACATAGTGTTCGAGGTGGTGGTGAGGCGGTTCAGGTCCGCGCCGGAAGAGTGAGGGCGGCCCGGCACGGCCGATCCGTGTCAGCCGTCGGCGATCGAGAAACCGCCAGCAGGAATTTCTCCGAAAACTCCGTGAACCAATTCGCCTCGCGGTGCGACGCATGGGTGCAAATGAACACCATGCACCATGGAGATTTTCCGATGACTGCAATCTTGCGCAATGCACTTCTCGCCGTCGTGGCCGCCTCGGCCTTGGCTGGCTCCGCGATGGCCGGCCAACAGATCTACGAATGCGACAACACGCCGACCAACAAGCTCTGGGCCGGCCGCTGCTGCGGTGTCGGCGACGCCAACTGCCTCGGCGGCGAAAGCAAGGGGCATGACCGGGGCAATCCCGGCAACAACGGCAGGGGCGACAAGGGACCCAAGTGAGGACAAGGGGCCCAAGTGAGGCTGACCTCATGCTGCCGATGCTCGCTGGTTTGCCCAACCGGCGAGCATCGGCAGAAATCCTGCGCCGCGTTCGGTTGAGTTCGTTTCCCTCCGCCCTTTCCAACTGCTTGAGCGGCTGGAAGAAGCAGGCCACAATCCCCACCTATGTAGAAATCCAAAGGAGGTTTGACATGGCTTCTTCCGAACGCGCGGTCCTTGCCGGGGGCTGCTTCTGGGGCATGCAGGATCTGATCCGCCGCTTCCCCGGAGTGATCTCCACCCGTGTCGGCTACAGCGGCGGCGACGTGCCGAACGCAACCTACCGCAATCACGGCACCCATGCCGAGGCGATCGAGATCATTTTCGATCCAGCCAAGACCAGCTTCCGCACGCTGCTCGAGTTCTTCTTCCAGATCCACGACCCGACGACAAGAAACCGCCAGGGCAACGATATCGGCATGAGCTACCGCTCTGCGATCTTCTACACCAGCGACGAGCAGAAGCGGGTGGCCGAGGACACCATAGCCGACGTCGACGCTTCGGGTCTGTGGCCCGGCAAGGTCGTCACCGAGCTCGCTCCGGCCGGCCCCTTCTGGGAGGCCGAGCCCGAGCATCAGGATTATCTGGAGCGCTACCCCAACGGCTACACTTGCCATTTCGTACGGCCGGGCTGGAAGCTTCCCGTCCGCGAAAAGGCCGCCGCATCATAGAAATAGAGGCTACGCAAGTAGCCTCCTGTCCACGATCACACCGCCGTGCCGAAAGGCATGGCGGTTTTTTTGCGTTCTGGGCGCTGTTCTAGAGCGTTTCACCGTTTCACGGAAACGGCGAACCGCTCTATCTTTTGTTTTGACGCAATTCTGGACGGAAAACCGTTACACACTTTTCCTGGAATTGCTTTAAGCGTCGCGGCGAAACGATGCGCCCTTAAGCCTTTGGCGACATGCGTCAGCCGGAGCGTGCCGGCAAGATGCGACTGGCGGCCTCAGCCCTTGGCCCGGCGGTTCTCGTTCTCGTGGCTGCCGATCCAGTGGGCGCGGATGCGGTCGCTGACTTCGAGATAGGCCATGTCGATGAGGTAGGTCAGAAGCTTTTCGCCATCTGCCTCGGCCTTCTGGCGAAGCTCCCGCAAGATCCCCTGCGCAAACTGCAGGTTTTCCATTTTGCTTGGCTGGTTCATCTGTGCCCCCAATGTCTGCATGGGAAGTTTGGCTCACTATACTTGTACGAAAGTTGTCGCCTCACTCACGGCGAAGCTGTACCCGGTTGCGCCCGCGCTCGATCAACGAAGCTGTTGGACATCGCAGGGAAATGTCGATATTTTGCACCCCCAATCGGACAGCGACCATGCACGAAGACGAGGGCAGCACTCCCGACAAGTTGCAAGCCATGCTTGACGTGATTGCCAGGAGCGAACCTTCGAGTGGGGAGGCCGATGTCGGAAGGCTGCAGGCCGACGCCATCAAAGCCGCCAATGTGCTGATCGAATTCTATGGCGATGCCGCGCTCGAGCGAGCCAGGCTCATCGAGCGCCGCTCGCCTCAGTCGTATTTCGCGCGCCTGGTGACGGCGGAGGTCGGCAGGCGCAGCAAGTTGCCGCCCAGAAGCTAGCCCGGAGACTGGCAAAGGCCGCTTCACGACGATTTGCGCCTCCTCGATTTCTCGCCAAGTCTCTGCTGGATCTCTTCCTGGATGTTGTCCAGCAGGTAGGACAGCATGTCGTGCCCGGCCGACTGCGCGATCTCCTTGGCCTGCTCGACATGGTTGTGAATCTCGCGCAGCGAATACTCCTCGCGCGCGGCATCCTGCGTCAGGTCGACGAACCAGCCGGGATAGAGAGCTGCCTCGCCCATGCCATCGACATAGCATTGGCCAACTGCCAGGATCTTGCGCAGCCCCATCTTCTCCGAGCGGACCTTGTAGACCTCACGGAAGCCCGACCTGCGTTCTATGGCCTTGCGGATCGCCAGCCGTACCCTCGGTTGGTCTTCCCGCTCTATGCTTTGTATGCAGCGTTCCAGTGGCGCGCCGTGCGAGAATTCCTCGAGCGTGAGATCGAAATAGGCGGACAGATTAGCGTCCCCATAAACACGGTCGCGCTTGATATCCCAGGTCCAAAACCCGTCGATCGGTGGATACCGCATATGCACGTTGCGGCCGCGTTCAGACGCCCAGGTCATGAAAACCGCCCCGTCCGGTTTCAAGATTCGGTAGCACTATGTCGCAAAAATCCTAAGAAACAAAGGTGTAATTTTGTACAAGGCTGGAGATGATGGGCGCCGCTGCTTGCTTGTGCAGCTTGAAGGCATAGTTGCCGTGATCGGAAATACAACTGGTGAAGATTTTCTCTCGTTGAAACGATTTTCACTTCGCTGTCGTGACGGAAGCTCGATGTTTCACTCTTTAAGCAAAAGCGCCTGAATCCGAATACAACCTCAAGGTTGTATTCGCCTGGATGCCTAGCCAAGGTTGGACATTCTATCGGTCTTGCAAGGCCGGCGCGGCAATGCTGGTGTGTTGCCTGAGCCGCGCCGGCCAAAGCGGCCTCCAAAAGGTTTCGCCGCGCCGTGGATGCTAACGGCCATTGCCGCACCGGCAAACCGACCGGTGGTTGAAAATGCGCGAACTTAAGGAAGAAGACAGGGCAGCGCGGCCGCGGCCAACCATTTGCGGCATGTCGCCGGCTCACTGGGACCGAAGCGTTCTCCGGTCTAGGACTTAAGCCCTGCCGCCGCCAAGAACTTAGGCTGACTTCCGATACGGCTCGCGCCCTGGCTCCGGGTCACCGTCATCGGCGGCCGAATCGTCGGCGGTCCTGTCATGCTCGAACTGGCGCGTCTCGGGCAGTGGATGCAACCAGTGCTCGCGTCGGCCGATCCACAGTTCGTAGCTGGGCTCCAAGCCTTCGGTCGGCGCGACGTCCAGGCTGCCGATCATCACCTCGACCTCGTCCTCGCCGACCGACGGCAGGCGGCTGCCACAAGTCGGACAGAAGCTGCGTCCGCCATAGGTGCCGGTAATTCCCGTGCTTTCGAATGCCTGGCGCGGCCACACGGCAAAGGTCTGGTAGGCCGATCCGCTGGTCTTGCGGCAGTCCTTGCAATGGCAAAGGCCGACCCTCAGCGGCGCGCCGGTCACGCGGAACTGGACGCCGCCGCACAGGCAACTGCCGCTGCGCATGATATCGTCGGACATGGCGCTTCCTCCTCATCCCGCGACGCAGACCAAATTCCAGTTCAACGCCTTGGCGTCGCCCGGACCGTTCCCGCTACAATTCGCGCGAAGCCGCGACGGTTCCCGACATGCCTGCCAAGGCGATATGATTCTCAATTCGGGAAGTTGAAGACTGGCTCTTCGCAGCGGTAGACGCGGCAGGGACCGTCGCGTGTCGGAACCGCGACCGACATCGGGATTTCCGGCCAGTCGCACTCGTTGCCGTATTGGCGCACGAAACGGTCGTAGGTGCTGGGCCCGGTCGTCAGCACCGCGGCGTGCCGGCTCCGGACCAGCGCCTGCGTCTCGGCACAGGTCATGGCGCGCGTGTCGGGCCGCGCATCGGCGGCGCCGGCGGTCCACAACATCGTGCCGGCAACAAGGGCGATCGACAGGCTTTTCATACAGACACCGCTTCCAGTCATGGCTTTGCGGTGACAGATATGGTTCGCCGCTAGAACACCGCAAGGTATCTGAGCAGCGAGATAATGCCGATGATGATGACGATGACCTGGGCGATCTGCCTCGTGCGGCCGTCGAGCGGCAGGCGCTGGATGAGGTAAAGCACCAGGATCACCACAAGGAAGGTGATCAGGATGCCGATGAGAATCGATACACCCATTTGCCTGCCTCCAGTTGTCCCAGATGGGCTGGTTCCAACGTTGCGGATGCCGGAATGGTTCCAGATCCCAGGAAGACGCGTCTAGGCGACGGCAAGAATAGGGCAGTGGGTCCAGCCCACATGGCGGCGGCCGCTTGCGGGCCGGTCCGCCTGCAAACTCCCTGAAACGAGACCGGTCAGGTGTTCCGGCCGTCACGTCCGGCGCATTCCACGCAGACGGCGCTGTGGCCTGGACAACTCAGCCGGTGTGTCCCTTCCGGGCAGCAATGGCCGTTGGAACTGATCCAGCGGGCGCAAAGGAAAACTGTCCTGGCGCCGTGGCAGCGCAGGCACTCCGTCGAGGGCGTCGGATTCCCCCCGGGCGAGAAGCGATGCTCGCCCTCAACGACCGTGTTCATCCGCTTAGTCCCCAACGACTGGATTGCCGGTCCGATTTTTCAGCAGAGATTACATTAGCCACCTCAAATGTAAAGTTGCGGGGCGGATGACGAAAGTTTCAACAGCCACCGCTTCCCCTTTGCGCCACCCTTGCTAAAGGTGGGGCCACAAGAGCCCCGGGCAGATTCCGCCGGGCAGGATGAGCGGGAACATCTGGCAATGACATGGACGGGCGCCGGCGCGCTTTTCATCCTGGCAGCCACCTATGCCGGCGTGGCGGTCGGGCGCATTCCGGGCCTCAGGCTCGACCGTGCCGGCATCGCGCTGCTCGGCGGCGCCGCCATGATCGCCATCGGCGCGATCGGCATCGAGGATGCCTACCGCGCCATCAATTTCGACACCATCACGCTCTTGCTCGGCATGATGATCGTGGTGGCGCATCTGAAGGTGTCCGGCGCCTTCCGCGCGCTTGGCGGTTTCGCCATCGAGCACGCGCACGCACCGTTCATGCTCTTGATCATGGTGACGCTTTTGACCGGCGTGCTCTCCGCTTTCCTGGTCAATGACGCGATCTGCCTGGTGATGGCGCCGATCGTCGTCCACGTCACCCGCGTCATCCGGCGCAACCCGGTTCCCTATCTCATCGCCACCTGCACGGCCTCCAACTGCGGCAGCGTCGCCACCATCACCGGCAATCCGCAGAACATGGTGATCGGCGCGCTGTCGGGCATTTCCTATCCGGCCTTCACGGCAGCGCTCGCGCCGGTGGCGCTGTTCGGCCTTGTCGCCGTCATCGTCATCATCCGCATCGTCTACAGTGCCGAATTTGCGCGGCCCGCGGAGCTCAGCCCCGAGGTCTATCGCGGCCGCATGCTGCCGGGGCAGGTGCTGAAGGCGACCATCGTCTGCGTGGCGCTGGCGGTCGCCTTCTTCGCCGGCGTGCCCGTCGCCAAGGCGGCGCTGATCGCTGGAGCGTTTCTGCTGGTCACCCGCGCGATCAAGCCGCACCGCATCTATCGCGAGATCGACGGGCCGCTGCTCTTCATGTTCGCCGGCCTGTTCGTGGTGGTGGCGGGCGCCGAGCGCACGCTGCTCACCCCCGACATGATCGCCTGGGCGAAGACCATCGGCCTCGACGATGTCTGGCGGCTCTCCGGCTTCACCGCCGTGCTTTCCAACATCATGAGCAATGTGCCGGCGGTGCTGGCGCTGAGGCCCTTCATCCCCGGCCTCGAAAATCCAGAGCGCGCCTGGCTGGTCGTGGCGATGAGCTCGACGCTCGCCGGCAATTTCACCCTGTTCGGCTCCGTCGCCAACCTCATCGTCGCCGAACAGGCGAAGGCGGCGGGCAAGGAGCTCTCCTTCATGTCCTTCTTCAAGGTCGGCCTGCCGCTGACCTTGCTGACGCTTCTTGCCGGCACGGCCTGGCTGGCCTTCACGTCGTAGCTGCCGGGAATCTTCGTCAGGACGGGCGATCGCCCTCGGCGTGACGCGCTCAGCTCGACCGTTCGCGCCGCCCCTCATCTGGCTGCCGCCATCTTCTCCCCGTGAACGGGGAGAAGGGCGCTGTCGCCTCCGGTTTCGCCAATCGCCGGCGTCGCGGGAAGAGCGCCAAGGGTGCGGCCAGCCCTCTTCTCCCCGTGAACGGGGAGAAGGTGCCGGCAGGCGGATGAGGGGCAGCGCCGGCATCGACAATTAGAGCGGCATCGCCTCGACGGCCTCTCTTCGCAGTGCCAAAAAGAATTTCCACAACTCACCATCGAATCGATTGCGCAAACGTTTCGATGGTTTTATGGTTTCGTCAGATCCGCCGCAGAGCGGACGGGAAACGCAATCCAGGGGAGGGGCGCTTGCGGGCACTCCGTTCGAGCCGCAATGCCGACAATGGCTGAGGTCGCGCGCCGCGCCGGCGTCTCGGTTTCGACCGTATCGCATGTGGTCAACCGCACGCGCTTCGTCTCGCCCGAAAAAGCGCAGCTGATCAACGACGCCATCGCCGCCATGGGCTACCAGCCCAACGAGCTGGCGCGCTCGCTGAAAGTCGCCTCGACCAACAGCGTCGGGCTCGCCATCTCGGCGATCTCCAACCCTTACTTCACCGACATCATCTGCGCGGTCGAAGCCGAATGCGCGCGCCTCGGCCTGATGGTGTTCCTGTCCGATACGCAGGAAGACCCGGACCGCGAGCTTCAGGTGGTGCGCGCCTTCCACCAGCGCCGCGTCGACGGCGTCATCCTGGCCCCGTCCGGCTCGCCGGAGCGCGCGATCGCCTATCTCGCCGAGAAGAAGCTGCCTTGCGTCTTGATCGACCGCTTTGCCGACGACCGCTTCGACCAGATCGGCGTCGAGAACGAGACGGCGATGCGGGCGCTGATCGATCATGTCGCCTCCTTCGGCCACAAGCGCATCGGCTACATCGCCGGCCAGCCGGGGCTGGCCACCACGCGCGAGCGCGTCGACGCCTTCCGCGCCTCGCTCGCCGCCAATGGACTTGAGTGCCTGCCGCACTATGTCTCGCCGGAGAATGTCGACACGGCGAGCGCCACGGCATCGACGCATGCGATCCTGTCGCTGCCCGCGCCGCCCACCGCATTGGTCACCGGCAACAACATGACGACGATCGGGGCAGTCCGTGCCATCCGCGAGAAGGGTCTTTCGATCCCGCGCGACCTCTCGCTGGTCGGCTTCGACGACTTCGAATGGGCCGACTGTTTCGAGCCCAGGCTGACGCTGGTCGAGCAGCCCTGCACCGAGATCGGCCGCCAGGCGGCGGCGTTGCTCAGCGAGCGCATCGCGTCGAGCGACGCGGCACCGCGCGCGGTGCGGCTCGAGGCAACGCTGCAGGCGCGCCAATCCTGCGCGAAGCCGGCCCACACGAGGCCGGCATGAGCGCGCCGCTGCTTTCCGTCACCGGCGCCGTAAAACGCTTCGGCGGCGTCCAGGCGCTGCGCGGCGTCGATTTCGATTTGAAGGCCGGCGAGATCCATGCGCTGCTCGGCGAGAACGGCGCCGGCAAGTCGACGCTGATGAACCTTTTGTCCGGCGTCTACACGCCGGACGAGGGCGAGATCCGCATCGACGGCAAGCAAGTGCATTTCAACAATCCGCGTGAGGCGCAAGCGGCCGGCATCGCGACCATTTTCCAGGAACTCGACCTCGTGCCGTCGCTCGATGTCGCGGCAAACCTCTTCCTCGGCCGCGAGCTGATGCGGCCGGGCGGCATGCTCGACGTGCCGGCCATGCGCCGCGAGGCCAAGCAGCGGCTGGAAGCGATCGAGCTCGCCATCGATCCGGCGCGGCTCGTCGCCGACCTTTCGATCGGTCAGCGCCAGGTGGTGGCGATCGTCAAGGCGCTGTCCTACGCCTCGCGCGTGCTGATCATGGACGAGCCGACGGCGGCGCTCACCGTCGGCGAGGTCGAGCGCCTGTTCGACATCATGCGCAAGCTCGCCGCCACCGGCGTCGGCATCGTCTACATCTCGCACCGGCTGGAGGAAGTGCCTGGCATCGCCGACCGCGTCACGGTGATGCGCGACGGCCGCGTCGCCGGCATCACCGAGCCGCATGCGCCGCAGGCCGAACTGGTCCGCCTCCTGGTCGGGCGGCCGCTGGACGAGCTTTATCCCGAACGCGCGAAGAGCGCCGGCAAGACGCTGCTCAGCTTGAAGAACGCCAGCTTCAGGCTGGCCCGCGAAAGCGCCGGCTGGCAACCGCCGAGCGGCATCTCGCTCGAGGTCAGGGAAGGCGAGATCGTCGGGCTGGCCGGCATCATGGGGGCGGGGCGCACCGAGCTGCTTTCCGCGCTCTACGGCACCGGCCTTGCCGGCCACTGGCAGGGCGAGATCGCGGTCGACGGCCGGCCGGTAAAACTCGAATCGATCAATGCGGCGCGCAAGGCGGGCATCGCCTTCGTCACCGACGACCGGCGCGGCAGCGGCCTGATGCTGAGGATGGCGGTCGGCCTCAACCTGGTGATGTCGGTGATCCGGCGCATCTCGCCGGCCGGCCTGATGTCGCCGCGCCGCCAGGCTGAGGCCGTGCGGCAGTCCTTCGGCCAGTTCGACATCCGCCCGAAGAATCCCGACATCGCCGTCGGCGCGCTGTCCGGCGGCAACCAGCAGAAGGTGGTGCTGGCCAAGGAAATCCTCGGCAATCCGCGCCTCCTGCTGCTCGACGAGCCGACGCGCGGCGTCGATGTCGGCGCCAAGGGCGAGATTTACGCGCGACTGAGAGCCCTTGCGGCGCAAGGGCTGGGCATACTGGTCGCCTCCAGCGAGATGCCCGAGCTGATCGGGCTTTGCGACCGGATCGTGGTGCTGCGCCAGGGGCGCAACGTGGCGGAATTCAATGGCGGCGTCGACGAGCACACCGTGCTTGCCGCGGCAAATGGCAGGGAGGCCTGATGTCGGACCAGAGGATTGAGGGGGCGGCCAACCCGGCGGCTTCAAGCCCGGCGGCGCCTGTGGCGCAGAAGCACCGCGTCGATCCGCTGGCGATCATCGTGCGCTTCCAGAGCCTGATCGGCCTGGTGCTGGTGGCGATCGGCGGCGTCATCTTCTCGCCGCGGCGCCATGGCGAGATCCTGTTCCTCAACCCCGACAACATCGCCAACATCGTTCGCGCCGTGTCGGAGACCGGCATCATCGCCATCGGCATGACCTTCGTCATCATCACCGCCGGCATCGATCTGTCGGTGGGCGCGGTGCTTGGCCTCTCCGCCGTCGTCACCGCCACCATGATGATCTCCGGCGGCTTCGGCCTCATCGCCACCATCCTGGCGGTGCTCGTCATGGGCACCGTCTTCGGCATTGTCCAGGGCACGATTTCCACACGCTTCCGGCTGGAGCCCTTCATCGTCACGCTCGCCGGCCTGCAGGCCGCGCGGGGTCTCGCGCTGGTCGTTTCCGGCAATCAGTACATCAACATCTCCTATGGCGACGGACCGGGCCTGGCGCCGCCAGTATTCGCGGTGCTGGGCGAGCGCCTGTTCGACAATACGGTGCCGGTGGCGACCATCGTCTTCATCATCTTCGCGGCCATCGCCACGCTGGTGCTCAACACCACGCGCTTCGGCCGCTATGTCTACGCCGTCGGCGGCAACGAACGCGCCGCGCGCATCTCCGGCGTGCCGGTGTCGATGGTGAAGGTCTCGGTCTACGCCATCACCGGCTTTGCCTCGGCCCTTGCCGGCATCGTCCATGCCGGCCAGTTCAACTTCGGCAGCGCCAATGACGGCATGGGCTATGAGCTCACCGCGATCGCCGCCGTGGTCATCGGCGGCACCAGCCTGTTCGGCGGCGCGGGCTCGATGGTCGGCACGGTGGCCGGCACCATCATGCTCGGCGCCCTCGCCAACATTCTTCAGCTCAACAATATCACCCCCGCCATGCAGCTGCTCGCGACCGCCGCGATCATCGTGCTCGCGGCAGTGCTTCAATCCCTCGTTCGCCGCCGCGAGGGTTTGGGACGATAGGAGGTCGGCGGCAGCATCCCGAAAGAGCAACCAAGGTCTGGCACCCCGAGCCGGACGAGGAGGAGACTGAGTATGAGAACCACATTGAAAGGATCGCGCGTCCTTCGGGTCGCGCTTCTGGCGAGCGCCGGCCTGTGCATTGCTGGCGCCGCGCAGGCGGCGGACCCGATGGTCAAGGCCTGCGCCAAGGACGGCCAGTTCGTCATCGGCTTTTCGCAGGCCAACAATGCCGAGCCCTATCGCCAGCACGTCAATGACGAGCTGACGGCGGCGGCCAAGGAAGTGCCCGGCTTCACGCTGCAGATCGCCGACGGCGCCGGCAACGTCAACACGCAGACCTCGCAGGTCGACAACTTCATCACCCAGAAGGTCGATATCCTGCTGATTTCGCCCTTCGAGGCGGCCCCGCTGACGCCTGCCGTGAAACGCGCCATGGATGCCGGCATCCCGGTCATCGAGCTCGACCGCAAGACGGTGGGCGACCCCGGCAAGGACTACACGGCCTTCATCGGCGGCGACAACTTCAAGATCGCCCAGGAAGCCGGCAAGTTCACGGCGGAGAAGCTGCTGCCCGATGGCGGCGAGGCCGCGGTGCTGGAAGGCCTGCCGAGCTCGACGCCGGCGGTGGAGCGTCTGAACGGCTTCAAGGACGGCGTGAAGGCCAACCCGAAGATCCAGATCGTCGCCGAGCAGGCCGCCGACTGGGTTCCGGATAAAGCCCAGACCGCCTTTTCCGCCATGCTGCAGGCGCATCCCGACATCAAGGTGCTCTATGCCTCGAACGACATGATGGCCGCGGGCGCATTGCTCGCCGCCAAGGGCGCCGGCAAGGAGGTCAAGATCATCGGCACCGACGGCCTGCCTGGCCCCGCCGGCGGCATCGAGGCCGTCGCCAAGGGCGACTGGGCGGCGACCTTCACCTATCCGACGGGCGCCAAGGAAGCGATCGACATGGCAAAGAAGATCCTGCTCGACTGCGCGACCTCCGTTGAGCCGACCGTGACGGTGGACACCACCGCGATCACGCCGGAGAACGCCAAGCAGTTGGCCGGGAAATAGGGCAGGGCTCTCCATCCAAGTTGTTTGCGACAAGGCCCCGCACGGGGCCTTGTTTTTTGGGGTCCGGGCGCTGTGCGCCGACGGGCTCATCGGTATCGGCGGAGCCGCGAATCTGTGTTAAGCCGCCGCTCCACCAAACCAAAGGACGACACCTGTGAGCGAACCCACCGTGGCCCAAGCGACCGAAAGCATCTACGCCTCGCTCCGTGCGGACAATGCCGACATCGACGGGCATATCGCGACGCTCAAGGCGGCGCTGGCGCGAGAAGGGCTAAAAGAGGCGGTGTTCGATCCGGCCAAACTGGCGCACAACAACCGCGCGGGCCGTAAGTTGATGCAGGCTTATTTTCGGCAGCGCGGCGTTACCGTTACGTTTTCGAGCTAGCGCGCCGACCGGGCGCCGAAGGTGTTGTGCCAAGGCCCCGCAAGGGCCCTTTTTTCGGGCCCGGAACTACCTCGGGTGGCTGCCCAGGGGCAATCGCACATGGCGGCGCTGCCCCCGCTCCGTCTCGGCGCTGCGCGCCGAGCCACCTCTCCCCCATTTCATGGGGGCGAGGAAAGCCAACCACCGATGTCGCGACCTTGCAAAGCTTGGGTTCCTCGCCCCCATGAAATGGGGGAGAGGTGGCTCGGCGAAGCCGAGACGGAGAGGGGGAGCGCCCTATGCGATTGCGCTCGCGTAGCGGCCCAAGCCGGCATCGGCGGAGCTTGCGGCGATCGGCTGCCTTGCTCGTCAAGTCAAGTACACGTCGCCGCCGCCTTCAACGCCTGCGCCCGCGAAGCTTGAGGCAAAGCCCCAATCCGCCGAACCGTAGCATAAAACCTTGGATAGTCGCCGGAGCACAGATCGAACAGGCGAAGAAACGCCGGAACCTGTTCGCCGTAGACGGCGGTCGCGGCGAGCTTTGCGTTGTTGATTGGGCTATTGAACCAGGCATCGTAGCCTCGGTATCCGGCCCATCGCCCGTCGCGCATCTGCCGATAGCGCATCCGCAGCCTGTCGATCGTGGCTGTTTTGGCGGCCGCCATCTGCTCCGGGGCACGGGGACTTCCATAGACCTGCCTCAACTCGTCTCGGGTTTTCGATATCAGTCCGAGGAAATCGGCGTTGCGCTTGCGATTGGCTTCGTAGCGGCGCAATCCGGCGCGATTGCCGGTGGCGCGGAGCCATTTCCTGACGCCGGTGGTTTCGACGGCAACCGCGAAAGCCTCGTTGAACGCGGAGTCGTTGTTCACATAGATTTTCTGATGCGCCAGCTCATGAAAGATAAGGCTGGCGATATAGGCGTCGTCCTGGCGAAGCATGGTGTTGAGCAGCGGGTCGCTGAACCACCCCAGCGTGGAATAGGCGGTGACGCCCGAGACATAAACGTCCTGCCCCTGTCGCTGCAGCTCGGCAGCGCTTTCAGCCGCGGATTTTTGCGAAAAGTAGCCCCGGTACGGAACGCAGCCGAAGACCGGAAAGCACCATGTTATCGGCGAGAGCGAAAATTGCGGCGCGGCAAAAACCGCAAAGGTCACATTGTCCCGGCCGACGTCGACATAGCTGCGGTAGCTGCTGTTATCGGGCAGCGCCAACTCGTCCGTGGCAAAGCGGCGTATGGCGCTGGCCGACGTCAACTTGGCGCGCAACGCCTCCGGCGTCGAAGGATCGCGGATCAGCTTCCCGACATTTTTCCGCGCGGCCATGATCTCGGCATGGCCCTCCAGCGACTGCGCGTAATAGGAAACGCTGGTGCACCCGGCGACGCCGGACGCCATGACCACAGCGGCGAGCAATCGAAAAACGCGCCTCACAGCTTGCTCACCGCCTGCTCATCTCCCCATGGAGCAGATGCCCCGTTTGCGCCTGAGTCTCAAACAGGTGCGCCGATTTTCGTCAAGGGCTGGAGGGGCAGAGGCCCGACTTTGGTG
Organism: Mesorhizobium sp.; assembly: GCA_004963905.1. Lineage (GTDB taxonomy): Bacteria > Pseudomonadota > Alphaproteobacteria > Rhizobiales > Rhizobiaceae > Mesorhizobium. The sequence goes on along the minus strand of SUGL01000055.1, from coordinate 11,702 downwards.
GGACTGGCGATGTGGCCATTCGCCTGCCCCTCACGGAGCCCGGTTTGTGTCTCGCGGAAACGCCAATTCCGATCGGAAAACCGTTACACAGTTTTCCCGGGCATCGCTATGGCATCATCTCGGCCTGGTGGGCGCTCATCGGCGCCATGTTCACGTTGAGATGGGCCATGATCCAGACCGAGCCGATCACGACGAGCGCGACGATCAGCACGCCGAAGGCGAGTGCCAGCACGTTGTTGGTGTTGTCGGGCCCGGTGGTTATGTGCAGGAAGAAGACGAGGTGCACGCCCATCTGCGCGATGGCGAGCACCACCAGGGCCGAGATCACCGCCGGCTGGTAGATCAGGTCGGTTTGCGCGGCGAGGAATGAGGCGATGGTCAACAGGATCGCCAGGCCGAAGCCGAGCAGGTAACCCGACAGCCCTCCCGCCAGCTCATGCTCGGTGATGCTCTCTTCGCCCGGCGCCGAATCGCGACGGTCGAGTTCTTCCTCTATCCGGCTGTCGATTTCGCTCATGGCGATGCTCCCAGGAGATAGACCAGCGTGAAGATGGCGATCCAGATGATGTCGAGCGCGTGCCAGAACAGGCCGAAGCAGTGGAGCCGCCGCAAGAGCTCCGGACGGAAGCCCTTCACCCAGAGCTGCGCCATCATGGTGCCGAGCCAGAGCAGGCCTAGCCCGACATGGGTGCCGTGGCAGCCGACAAGCGCAAAGAAGGCGGAGAGGAAGGCGCTGCGCGAAGGGCCCGCCTGCTCGTTCGCCATCGCCGCGAACTCCTGCACCTCGAGGAACAGGAAGGCCGCGCCGAGCAGGCCGGTGACGAGCAGCCAGAACTGGGTGGCGGCCATCGACCGTCGGTGCGTCGCGAGCGTCGCAAGGCCGCCGGTGAAGCTCGAGGTGAGCAGAAGCCCCGTCTGCGCCGCGACGCGGGTGAGCTCGAACAGCTCCTTGCCGGTCGGCCCGCCGGCGGTCGCCTTGGACAGCACCGCGAAGGCGGCGAAGAAGGCCGAGAACATGATGATGTCGGACAACAGGAAGATCCAGAAGCCGTAGGCGACCGTGACGAATTTCGAGGCCGGGCCGCCCTGGCCGTGGCCCGTCGCCGAGAACAGGCCGTGCCCGCCGGACTGTCCGGGCCGATATGGTTCGCGTATTGCGCTGCCGGCCGTGATGTCGCTCATGCCACGCGCTCCCGTCTGCGCATCCAGGCAAGCTGCGCCGCCTTGCCGTCGCGGTCGATGCGCTCGACTTGGTCTGCGGGTATCTCGTAGTCGCCATGCTCGCGCCAGGCGAAGACGACGAAGGTGATGTAGGCGCCGATGAAGCCGACGATCGCCAGCCACCAGATATGCCAGATCAGCGCGAAGCCGATCAGCGTGCTGAAGAAGGCGGCGACGAAGCCCGTCGGGCTGTTGCGCGGCATCTCGACAGGCTCATAGCTTTCGTCCTCGGCCGGGCCTTGCCCCTCGATTGCCCTCTGCTTGACGGTCCAGTAGGGCTCTTCGTTCTCGACATAAGGCAGACGCGCATAGTTGAAGAAAGGCGGCGGCGAGGACGTCGACCATTCCAGCGTGCGGCCATCCCAGGGGTCGCCGGTTTCGTCGCGCAGCTCCTCGCGATGCCTGATCGAGACGACGAGCTGCGCGACCTGGCATGCCGCGCCGACGATCATCACCGCGATGCCGAAGGCCGCCACCACCAGCCACGGTGTCCACAGGTCCAAGTCGATATGCTGGAGGCGGCGCGTCATGCCGAGCAGGCCGACGATATAGAGCGGCACGAAGACCAGCACGTAGCCGGCAAGCGTGAACCAGAACGCCGCCTTGCCCCAGCCTTCGTGCAGGCGGAAGCCGAAGGCTTTCGGGAACCAGTAGGTCAAGCCGGCGAAGGCGGCGAACAGCACGCCCGAAATGATGACGTTGTGGAAGTGCGCCACGAGGAAGAGCGAATTGTGCAGCATGAAGTCGGCCGGCGGAACGGCAAGCAGCACGCCGGTCATGCCGCCGATGATGAAGGTGGTGACGAAGGCCAGCGCCCACAGCATCGGCGTGTCGAAGCGCACGCGCCCGCCATACATGGTGAAGAGCCAGTTGTAGATCTTGACCCCGGTGCCGACGGCGATGACGGAGGTGGCGATGCCGAAGGCCGCGTTGACGTCGGCGCCGGCGCCCATGGTGAAGAAGTGGTGCAGCCAGACCATGAAGGAGACGATGCAGATGAACAGCGTCGCCGCCACCATCGAGCGGTAGCCGAACAGCGGCTTCGACGAGAAGGTCGAGAAGATCTCGGAATAGATGCCGAAGGCGGGCAGCACGAGGATGTAGACTTCCGGATGGCCCCACGCCCAGATGAGGTTCATGAACATCATCTGGTTGCCACCGGCTTCGTTGGTGAAGAAATGGAAGCCGAGATAGCGGTCGAGCGTCAGCATCGCGAGCGTCGCGGTGAGGATCGGGAAGGCCGCGACGATCAGCAGGTTCGAGGCGAGCGAGGTCCAGCAGAACATCGGCATGTGCAGATAGCCCATGCCAGGCGCGCGCATCTTGAGGATAGTCGTCGCCAGGTTGACGCCGGTGAGCAGCGTGCCGACGCCGGAAATCTGGATCGACCAGAGATAGTAATCGACGCCGACGCCGGGCGAGTAGGCCGTCTCCGACAGCGGTGCATAGGGCAGCCAGCCGGTGCGCGCGAACTCGCCGACGACGAGCGAGATGTTGACCAGCAGCGCGCCGGTCGCTGTCAGCCAGAAGCTCACCGAATTCAGCGTCGGGAAGGCGACGTCGCGGATGCCGAGCTGCAGCGGCACGACGAAATTCATCAGCCCGATGACGAAGGGCATCGCGGCGAAGAAGATCATGATGGTGCCGTGGGCCGAAAACACCTGGTCGTAGTGCTCCGGCGGCAGGTAGCCCGGCCCGTGGATGGCCATCACCTGCTGCGTGCGCATCATGATGGCGTCGACGAAGCCGCGAAAAAGCATCAGCGCCGCCAGCACGATATACATGACGCCGATGCGCTTGTGGTCGACCGAGGTTATCCACTCGTGCCAGAGATAGGGCCAGTAGCCTTTGACCGTAATCCAGATCAGCACCGCGGCCGCCGCCAGGAAGACGATGAGGGCGGCGCCCAGCGGAATGGGCTGATCGAAGGGAATGGCCGACCAGTCGAGCTTGCCGAGCATCGTCATCCTCCCACTTTGGGCTGTAGGGCCGCGGGAGGCGTTCCCGCCTTCGGCTCGGCCTTCGGGCTCACCTGCGCCTCGCCGGCCACGGTCTCGGCCGGTCCCGGACCTGGCGGCAGCGCCTGGCGCACGACCGCCTCGAACAGGCCTGGCTGGACATGGCCGAAGGAGGACGGCGGCACGTTGATGCTCTGCCGGGCAAGCTCGCGATAGGCGCTGGCGTTGAGCACGCCGCCGCCGCCATGCAGGGACGAGGCCCAGCCGGCGAAGGCGTCGGGCGAGACGGCGCGCACGCGGAAATTCATGTCCGAGAAGCCGTCGCCGCTGAAATGCGCCGACAGGCCGAGATAGTCGCCCTCGCGGTCGGCCTGCAGATTGACCTCGGTCTGCATGCCGTTCATGACATAGACCATGCTGCCGAGCTGCGGCACGAAGAAGGTGTTCATCACGCTGGCAGAGGTCAGCTTGAAACGCACCGGCGTGCCGGCCGGGATGACCAGCTGGTTGACCGTCCCGACGCCCTGGTCGGGGTAGAGGAACAGCCACTTCCAGTCGAGCGCCACCACCTGGATGTCGAGCGGCGGCTGGCTGGAGGCGATCGGCCGGCGCGGATCGAGATGGTAGGAGCCGTAATAGATCAACCCGCCGAGGAAGAGGATGGTGAGCGTCGGGATCGACCAGACGATCAACTCGATGCGGCCCGAATAGGTGAATTCCGGATCGTAGCGGGCGTTGCGGTTGGAAGCGCGGAACATCCAGGCAAACAAAAGCAGCGCCACCAGCGTCGGAATGACGATGACCAGCATGACCGCCAGCGAGTTGAGCAGGATCGTGCGGTTGCCCGCGCCGATCGGGCCTTGCGGGTCGAGCACGCCGCCCGCGCAGCCGGACAGCGTTGCCATCGCGGCTATCCAGAAGAGCGGGTGGCCTTGCCTGGGTCTACCGAGCGAAAACACTGGAACGGATCATGCGGCGGGAAAATGTCGGTGGGACGTGATGGCCGGCGGCACGGCGTCGGCGTTTGAGGAACTCGCCTCGGTCAGGGGCGCGCTCTGCGGCATCTTTCATCTGAAGTCTCCCCGGATGCAGACTTTGAGACACTTCCGCCAGACACCACCCAGCTGCTGGACGGAGCACCTGACTTTGGCAGTTGCCGTTTGTCCCGCAGAGGTGGCTTTTGCCCGATGACTGGACGGGCTGGGGAAAAGATAGGGCGCGGCTCCGGCCCGACCAGACGCCGTGTCCGCCAGGCGCGCCGGCCGAATATCGCGACCGTTTCGGCCGTCAGAGCCGTTGGACGCCGCCCCGTATTTGGCAGGAATTGGAAGGAACGGTGCTCCTCTGGCCGATCGGTTCCACCGCCGGGGTAGTGACAAGGCGCGCGGCGCGTGCATTGTGTTGCGCCGGAACCTGCACCGACCGGGGAGGAAACCTTGTCCGAGCTTGCAACCATCCTGTCCATCCTTGGCGTTTTCCTGCTGGGCGCGATGAGCCCCGGGCCGAGCTTCGTCGTCGTCTCGCGCATCGCGGTGGCCGGCGAGCGCACCGACGGCCTTGCGGCGGCGATCGGCATGGGCATCGGCGGCTTCATCTTCGCCACCATCGCGGTCGCGGGCCTCACCGCGCTGCTCGTCCAGGTCGCCTGGCTCGACATTTTCCTGCGCATTGCCGGCGGCGCCTATCTGTTGTGGATCGGCATCAAGATCTGGCGCGGCGCCAACGAGCCGATCGAGATCGCCAACGATGCGTCGGCGCGCGCCGGCTCGTTCTGGCGGGCGCTTCGCCGCGCGCTTCTGGTGCAGCTCGCCAACCCGAAGACCGCGATCTTCTACGCCTCGATGTTCGCGGCCATGCTGCCGGCCTCGCCGCCGCTCTGGATGCTCTTCGTCCTGCCGCCGCTGCTCTTCTGCAACGAATTCGTCTGGTACGCGGTCGTCGCCTTTGCCTTCTCCTCCAGCAAGCCGCGCTCGGCCTATCTCAGCACCAAGCACTGGATCGACCACGCCGCCGGCGCCGTCGTCGGCGCGCTCGGCCTGAGGCTGATGTGGGAGGGCATGGCCGCCGCGCGCCGCGGCATCGGCGGATGAGGTGACGCCGGGCGGTGGACCGGCCGGTTGCCGGGCAGGATCGATGACCTAGGTGAAGGGGCGGCGCGCTCGCGCTGCCGACGCGTCAACCCATAATCACCATAGGCAGGCCATCTATCATAGGCAGGCCCATCCACCGTAGCAGGAAGGAGACCCTGAGAATGGGCGCACCCTCACCGGAACTCTGCAACCTCTGGCTTGCGCGAGCCTTCAACGCACAGGACGTGGAAGCGGCGGCGGCGATGTACCATCCCGACGCCTCGATCGTGCAGGTGGACCAGGTCCATGGCGGCACGACGACCGCACGCGGCGCCGCCGGCATCCGCAAGACGATGTCGGCCTATATCGGCATGAAGCCGCATATGGACGTCGTCACCCATCACACGACCGTGTCGGGCGACTTCGCCATGACCCGCTCGCAATGGCTGATCCGCGGCACCGATGGCGGCGGCAAGCCGATCGAAGTGCATCATCACGGCATGGAGGTGCATCGCAGGCTGCCCGACGGCACATGGGCATTCTTCATCGACCACCCGTTCGGCGCCGATCCCGAGTGGGCCATCGACGCGCCGCCCGCGACCGAATAGCGGCAGGTGGCCTGGCACGCCGCCCATCGGGTTCCGCATCGACACAGGAAACCTTCTGAATATTGAGCCGTTGTCGGCCTGATGGCAGAGGGTAAATCCAAACTGAAGCCGGTCGACGGGGCCAAAACAGACGGTGCGCAGCGGTCGCGCCGGCGGAAGCCGCGCCCAAAAGTGCCGCGCCCTGACAGGCACGAAAAAAAGCTGCGCTCGGAAAAGCAGCGCGAAGAGGAAGAGAAGGAATCCGCCGCCGAAGCCGCGCCGGAGGCCGTCGGTGAACCCGCGCCGCCGCCGGATGCGGTCGAACCGGACCCGCAGCTGACGCCGCAACAGGCCGAGCAGGCGCGCAAGAGATACCTGCTGAAGCGTTTCTGGATCAGCGGGCGCGGCTACTGGGGCCGGCGCGGCGACAAGCTCGCTCTGCCGTTCACCATCGGGCTGCTGGTGCTGATCTGTGCCAATGTCGGCTTCCAGTACGGCATCAATGTTTGGAACCGCGCGTTTTTCGACGCCATCGAGCAGCGCGATGTCCACACCGTCTATATGCTCAGCGCCGTCTTCCTGCCGCTGGTCGCCGGCAGCATCAGCCTCGTCGTCGCGCAAGTCTATCTGCGCATGACGATCCAGCGCCGCTGGCGCTCCTGGCTGACCACGGCGGTCATCGCCCGCTGGCTCGCCAACGGCCGCTACTATCAGCTCAACCTTGTGGCCGGCGACCACACGAACCCCGAGGCCCGCATCTCGGAGGATCTGCGCATTGCCACCGAGTCGCCCGTCGATTTCATCGCCGGTGTCCTTTCCGCCTTCCTGGCGGCCTCTACTTTCATCATCGTGCTGTGGACGATCGGCGGCGCGCTCACCTTGCCGCTCGACGGCTGGAATCTCACCATTCCCGGCTTCCTCGTCATCACGGCGGTGATCTATGCCGCCATCACCTCGACCTCGATGGTGGTGATCGGCCGCCATTTCGTCCAGCTTTCCGAAGAGAAGAACCAGACGGAAGCCGAATTCCGCTACGTGCTGACGCGCGTGCACGAAAACGGCGAGAGCATCGCCCTGCTCGGCGGCGAGGAGGAGGAGCGCAGCGGCATCGACAACACGTTCGGCCAGGTGCTGAGGCGATGGGCGCTGCTGACCGGACAGCACATGCGCACGGCGCTGGTCTCGCAGGTGTCGAGCCTGTTCGCGCCGGTGGTGCCGGTGCTGCTCTGCGCGCCGAAATTCCTCGAGGGCTCGATGTCGCTCGGCGAGGTGATGCAGGCGGCTTCGGCCTTCGCCATCGTGCAGGCCGCCTTCGGCTGGCTGGTCGACAATTATCCGCGTCTCGCCGACTGGAACGCGTCGGCCCGCCGCATCGCCTCGCTGATGATGTCGCTCGACGGGCTGGAGCGCGCCGAAGAGAGCGAGGCCTTCGGCCGCATCAGGCACGGCAAGACGGAAAACGGCGCGATGCTGTCGCTCGACGACCTCTCCGTGACGCTCAACGACGGCACCGGCGTGGTCAAGGAAACCGAGGTCGAGATCGAGCCGGGCGAGCGCGTGCTGGTGGCCGGCGAATCCGGCACCGGCAAGTCGACGCTGGTGCGGGCGATCGCGGGGCTGTGGCCATGGGGCGGCGGCAGCGTCAATTTCCACGCCGGCCGGCGGCTGTTCATGCTGCCGCAGCGCCCCTACATCCCCACTGGCTCGCTGCGCCGCGCGGTCGCCTATCCCGCCGCCGCCGACAACTGGACGATCAAGAAGATCCACGCCGCCCTCGACAAGGTGGGCCTCGACTACCTGAAGGACCGGCTCAAGGAAGAGGCGCCCTGGGATCAGACGCTCTCCGGCGGCGAAAAGCAGCGCCTCGCCTTCGCGCGCCTGCTTCTGCACTGCCCCGACATCGTCGTGCTGGACGAAGCGACCTCGGCGCTCGACGAGAAGAGCCAGGACAAGATGATGGAGACGGTGATCCGCGCACTTCCGAAGGTCACCGTCATCAGCGTGGCGCACCGCGCCGAGCTGGAAGCCTTTCACAGCCGCAAGATCACGCTGGAGCGGCGCGAGGGCGGGGCGAAGCTGGTCAGCGATGTGGAGCTCATGCCGAAGAAGCGGAGGCGCAATGTGTTCCAGCGCGCCTTGTGGGGGAGCGGGAGGCGGAACGGAGAGCGGCGTGGCGGCAGGGGCTAGCTGTTTGACCCACGGGCAGGGTGGAGCATGTCGGGATTTGCGAGCCTGTTCCGAGGCGTTCCCGGCCTTGTGACCGCGAGGCGGAAGCCGAAAAGGGACACCGGAGCCGTGGCCGGCGCCTGTTGCCTGTTGAGCCGGCGCGTTTTTGCCGCTTTATTGGAAAGCCTCGAAAGGGGTCGTGTTGAAAGGTCTAGCGGTCTTAACCGAGGGAAGAAGCGGTTCGAGCTGGCTGGGAAGCCTGACGAATGCGACGGGCACGATGGGCCGTTCGGGCGAATGGCTCAAGTCGGCCTATTTGGGCCTGGAGCCTCGCAGCTACGATGCTCTTGAAGACGTCGTCATCAAGGAATCCTCGACCGAAAACGGCCGCTTCGCCATAAAAGTGTTTCCGCGCCATCTGATCTGGTCGAAGGGCAAATGCGGCAAGGATTTCCTGTTCGAGGTCAGAAGGAATAACGATCTCGGCTTCATCCTGCTTGAACGCCGTGATCGTCTTCGCCAGGCCATTTCCTTCCACCGCGCCAGCGCGTCGCTCTTGTGGACGAGCCGGCACGAGGGAGCCGGAACTCCCGTGCCCTACAGCTTTACCGGTATCAGCCGGGCCTTCTTCCAGATCGAGCAGAGCTACGCATTCTGGCGGGCTTATCTCAACCTTTCGCAATTGCCCTACCGGCGGTTCGTCTACGAGGATCTCCAGCCGGACCCGCGGCCTTACGTCGAAGCCGTCGCTGAAATGCTGGATGTTCCGGTTCCGGCAACGGTGGCGGTCTCCCAATACACGGTTCAGCGGGACGACCTCACCGAGGATTGGGTGGAGCGCTTTCGGCGGGAAGCCGCGGAGAAAGGCGCCATCGAGGCGATCGAGGATGCGCCGGTGCCGCGCACGCTCGACAATCTGGCCCGTTTTGCAACCAAGCGGCCGCTCAGCAGACGGCGATTTTGACTTCCACAGCGGCAAGATCGCCCTGTTCGCCCAGGCTTGCACTTCAAGACGCTCCGCGAGCTACGGACGCGGTGCCGACCGGCGCCCGGCGAGTCACGACCGATCGATGGCGGCTAAGTTGAAAGGAGACAGTCCCTACGCCTTTTGCGGTGCTTGGCGTGGCCGTGAGCGCTTTTCTATCATTGGTCCTTTGGCGCGGCGTCCAGCCGCGCAGCTCATGGAGAATGAATAGCGGTCGCGCAGCCGGCGAGGTTCAGTGATGAATCAGGTGCAAAGTACCCAGTCAACTTGCCTCCATCGTGACTTCACTTCCATCAAACGACGATTTTCGAATCTGCTTCCTGGAATGCGCGGCCGGGGCGCCATGCTATGCCTCGTAGGCCTCGTTCTGCTGCCGGGATTTCCGGCCAGGGCGCAGTCGGACGACAAGCTGAGTCCGGGAGACAGGATCGAACTGCGCGTTTGGCGCTGGACTGCCCTGCGCGACGGCGCCGTGGAAGGGTTGCAGCTCAACCGGAGTTTCAGCATCGACGCGACCGGCACGCTCGATCTTCCGAACATCGGCGGCATCGCAGCCGCGGGCCTGCGCGCCGACGAACTGGCAAGGCTGATTGCCGATCGACTGCAAGCCAGGAGCGGCGGAGCCGAGCGGCCGGATACGACCGTCCAGCGCGTGGTTCAGCCGGCCGCGGAAACGACGGCTTCCGTCGAGCCCACCGGCGACAAGGCAGCGCCCGAGCCGCCAGCGGGTGCCGAAGTCGACGGTAGTGCGTCGGCCCTGGAGCGCGCCAACATCGAGAACGGACCGGGCGCGGCAACGGTGAGCGAGCCCCCGATATCCGGAGAACTGGCCCTCAAGGCGGCGCAGGCACCGAGGCAAGCCGCGCCAACCTTGCCCGGCGAGGAGGAGACCTTGCGCCGCGAATTGGCGGCGGCACGAGCGGCGCTGGACGTCATGCAGCGCGGCGCGCGCGACGCGAGCGCGCAGGCACGCGCGGTGGCCGACACGGCGGCCAGGCAGGGACAGGCCCTGGAAGAGCGACGGCAAACGGCCGAAGCGCTGGCGCGCGACCTGGAGGCGGCGCGGCACGTCATCGAAGGCTTCAAGACCAGGGCCATCATCTGGGACAACCAGAAGGCCACGATGCTCAAGGCGCGGCATGCGGCGGACGCCTCCCAGGCTGCGGCCGACCAGGTGCTTGCCGAGGAGCGGCACAAGGTCGAGCGCCTGGAACAGGAACTCGCTGCGTCGCGCCAAACCATCGGCGCTCTCGAGATGCGCGCGGATGAGGCGGCGGCCGGGCAGGCCGGCGCCATGAAGGACCGGCAGGCGGCCGAGGCGGCGGCGAAGCAGGCCGGCGACGCGCTGGCGCTGGAACGCCAGCGGGCGGACGCCGCCGCGCATGATCTCGACGCCATGCGCAGGGAACGCGACGCTTCGCAGCAGGCCGCGGCGGCGTTGAGCGCCGCGCTGGAGGAGGAGCGTGAAAGGTCGATCGGCCTGGCCCGCGGCCTGAGCGCGGCGCGGGAGGCGATCGACATCTTCAAGGCGCGTGCCCGCACGGCGAGCATGAAGCGCGCGCCGAAGGCCGGGATCTCGCCGAGCCCGCTTGCAACTGTGTCGGGGCGCTCCGTGCGCAAGCAGGTTCAGAAGTCCCAGCCTGATCAGGCGGCCCCTGATGTGGTGGCGACCATAGCTCTTCCCGCCGCATTGCTTCCGACGCGGCCACCGAAACTCGACCCTCGCTGGTGAAGCATGCGCCGAAATCCATGCCGCAGGAGAAGTAGACCCATGAAGAACTACCTCGCAGCCGCGCTGGCGATCGGGATCACGACCGGGCCTGCCTCCGCTCTCGACGTGGGCGGCAAGGTCGGCGGCATCAGCGCTGGAGTGAGCGCCGGTTCCGGCGGCGTCTCGGTGGGCGCGAGCGTCGATGGCGTCGGCGGCGCAAATGTCGGGACATCGGTCGGCACCGACGGGTCGCTCGGCGCGGGTGTCAGCACCAGCGGCAATTTGAGTGGCGTGTCGGCTGGCGTCGGAGTCGACACGGGCGGAGGCGTCTCGGCAGGCGTCGGTGTCGACACCGGCGGAGGCGTCTCTACAGGCGTCGCTGCCGGCGACGACCCTTCCGCCGGACCGGCCGCGACCTCTCCCCGGAGCACGGCCACCGTCACGCCGGCTACCGTCATGCCGACCACCGCCTTGGCCAAGACCACGCAGCAACCCATCACGCTGCCTCCCGCGCTGAGGCCTTCCAAGCACGCCGACGGGGACCTGCGGCGGATCACCGTGGGATATCCCTTTGTGTTCCTGTCGCCGCTGAAAACGATACCCGGCACGCCGGCCGCCGTGGTGCGCGCCTGCCGCGCGGCGATCACGGCTGCCGCCAGGCCCCTTGGCGCCGTGCGCGTCTACGCGGCAAGCGCCGGTCCCGCGCGCCAGCGCCGAAGCGGACTCAACGCCCCGATCGAGGTGCGCATAGACTATGACCGACAGGGCGGCGTCGAAGTCCGCCAGGCGAAAGTCGGCTGTCGCCTCGACGCGGCTGGCAAGGTCACCGCGGTGATCTAAAGGCGGAGGACGCCGGCTTTCCCGACAATTGCAGCCCTCGGCGGTTGGCATTTCCTCGCCCCCAGGAATGTGGCTAGGGGGTGCACTCATCTTCTGTGACTGGCGTGACTGGCCGCGGCTTGATTGCCACGTGGTTCCCCCAATCCGTCGCTGCTTCGCAGCGCC
>SUGL01000054.1 GCA_004963905.1 Mesorhizobium sp. | reverse complement strand
GTTCAACGCCCGACCTTTGCTCTGCGCTCAAGCGTAGGGGGTGAGCAATTACCACAGAAACGGCAAACCACTCTATCTCTTTGTTTTGACGCAATTCCCGACGGAAAACCGTTTCACACTTTTCCTGGAATTGCTCTAGAAGTCGGCGACCTTGCCCCAGGCCGAAGCATCGAAGCGTCGCGGATCGTAGGATTTCGGATCGACGATCGGTTCCGACCCGGTCACAAGATCGGCGACGAGGTGTCCGGCACCAGGTCCGATGCCGAAGCCATGTCCCGAGAATCCGGCGGCCAGGAAGAAACCCGGAACGGTGTGTATCTCGCCGATGGCAGGCACGCCGTCCGGCGTGCTGTCGATGTAGCCGGCCCAGGCCGCGCTGATCCTGGTCTGGCTGAGCGCCGGCAGCAGCTCGAGCGCCCGGGCATGGGTCAGGCGGATGGTCGCCCGATCCGGGATCGGATCGAGGATGCGCATCCGCTCCATCGGCGTCGGCCGGTCGAGCCGCCAGCGTTGCAGCGTTTCGTGGCCCGAGCGCATGCCCTGCAGTCCGCCCGGCGTGAGGCTTCGCCACCGCTTCAGGAACATGGGGAGGAACTGCGAGGAGAAGCGCAGTTGCTGCGGCGTCATGTCCACGCGTCCGCGTCCGCTGATCGCAAGCGTGTAGCCGCCGTCGCCGCGACGCGTGGCCGAGACCCTTGCCGTGTGCAGCGCATCCGGCAGACCTTCCGCGCCGGGCGAGACGGACAGGATGGAGGAGCGGACCGACGCCTGCGGAAAGCGGAAGCCGAACTGATGGCAAAAGGACGACGCCCAGGCGCCGCCTGCCAAAACCGCGGCTTTCGTCCGGATCGTGCCACTTTCGGTGACCACGCCGCTGAGGCGCCCGCCTTCGGTCTCGACGCCGCGCGCGGCGCAATTCTGATGCACGCTGCCGCCGAGCTTGACGATGGCGCGGGCGACCGCGGGCGCGGCTTGCGACGGATCGGCGGTGCCGTCGGTCGGCGAGAAGACGCCGCCCTTCCAGCTCCGGCCGGTGGCGCGGCCACGCTCGCTGGCTTCGCTGCTGTCAAGCATATGCGTGATGACGCCGGCCGTTCTGGCGAAGTCGCGCCAGTGCGCCCAGCCGGCCAGTTCCGCCTCGTCATTGCTGAGATAGAGCAGGCCGCAGCGGCGGAAGCCGGTGTCCTCGCCGGCTTCCGCGACGAAGCGCTCCCACAGATCGAGGCTGCGGGTTGCCATCGGCAGCTCGCGGGCGTCGCGATTCTGCTGGCGGCACCATCCCCAGTTCCTCGAGGACTGCTCGGCGCCGATGCGTCCCTTTTCGACGAGCACGACCTTCATGCCGCGCCTCGCCAGATAGTAGGCCGCGAAGACGCCGACGATGCCGCCGCCGATCACCACCGCATCCGCGGATTGCGGCAGTTCGCCGGACGTCTCGATTTGCTGCAGCGGCGCGCGCATGGTCTCTCCACTTCGAAGCGCCAATTTAGCGCGTTGCGCAGGCAGCCGCTGCTGCAGTTGGGTCTGGGGCAGAATTTTATTCCGACAGCTCGGTCGAAATCGGGAGTGGCTGCGTTTCAAAGCGGCATCCGCTCTGATGGACAGGCCGGCGGGCTGTGGTAGTGTCAGTGATAACCAGCACGGCAGCATTTTGTGCTGCGGCGCGCTTTCTATGGAGACGGCCGTGAAACTGGATCGTATCGACATCAAGATTCTGCATGAATTGCAGAAGAACGGTCGTATCACCAATGTGGAACTGGCCGAGCTCGTGCATCTGTCGCCGAGCCCGTGCCTGATGCGGGTCAAGAAGCTCCAGTCGGAGGGCTACATCGAAGGCTATTCGGCGCAGGTCAACATCGGCAAGCTCGGCCAGACGCTGACCGTGTTCACCGAGATCACCTTGAAGAACCATCGCCAGGTGGACTTCGCCCGCTTTCTCGCCGTGGTGGAGAAGATCGACCAGGTCATCGAATGCCACCTCGTCTCGGGCGGCTACGACTACCTGATGAAATTCGTGACGGCCGGCATCGGCGAGTACCAGACGATCATGGAGCGGCTGACCGACATGGATATCGGCATCGACAAGTATTTCAGCTTCGTGGTGCTGAAGTCTCCCATCGTCAAGGCGCACATGCCGCTGCCCAGCCTGTTTCCAATGTGAGACTACGCCGGTTCGAGCCTTTGTTTTGATGCATGTCATTGCCCCAGACCGCTGCGCACTTCTGGGCGACATGCATTAGTGGTGGCCGTACTGGCTGACGAGCTCGGGGTCGCGGACAAGGCCGTCGAGCCATGTCGGATCGAGCTTCGGCACCGAGGAGAACAGAAGCTTGGAATAGGGGTGGGTAGGCGCCTTCACCTTGTCGGGCGTGATCTGTTCCACCCGCTCGCCATTGTACATGACCATGATCTCGTCGCAGATGGCTTCGACGACGGAGAGGTCGTGACTGATGAAGATGTAGGACAGTCTGAGCTCACGCTGCAGCTCCTTGAGCAGCTCGATGACGGCGGACGCCACCACCGTGTCGAGCGCCGAGGTGATTTCGTCGCAGATGATGAGCTTGGGGTCGGCCGCCAGCGCACGCGCGAAGTTCACGCGCTGCTTCTGGCCGCCCGAGAGCTCCGATGGATGACGGTAGCGCAGCGCCCTCGGCAGGCGCACCATGTCGAGCAGCTCGTCGACGCGCTTCGAGCGCGCCCGCCTGTCGAGCCGGTGATAGAAGACCAGCGGGCGGGCGATGATGTCTTCGACCGGCTTGGCCGGATTGAGCGCGGTATCGGCATACTGGAACACGATCTGCATCTCGCGCAGCTGGTCCTGGCTGCGTTTCCTGGCGGCGCGCTCCAATTCCTTGCCGTCGAAGACGATGTCGCCGGCTGCCGCCGGATGGATGCCGGCGATGACCCGCGCCAGCGTCGACTTGCCACAGCCGGACTCGCCTATGATCCCGAGATTGCGCCCCTTCTCCACCACCAGGCTGACCGAATCGACCGCCCGGATAAGTGGCAGTCCGTTATCCCGTACCGGTCCATAGCCGGCCGTCAGATTGTCGATGCGCAGCAGCTCATTCGTTGCGGCTTCCGCCTCAGCCGCCGGTTGCCGCGGCTTAGGTTCGAAGGCGGCCAGCAGTTCGCGCGTATAGGGATGCTTGGCAGCCGAAAGTATCCCAGTCGTCGTCCCGGTCTCCTGCACTTCGCCTCCCTTCAGCACCACGATGCGGTCGGCGATCTGGGCGACGACCGCGAGGTCATGGGAAACGTAGACACCCGCTATGCCGCCCGCCTTCATGACCGATTTGAATGCCTTCAGCACGTCGATCTGCGTCGTCACGTCGAGCGCCGTCGTCGGCTCGTCGAAAATGACCAGCTTGGGATCGCCGATAAGCGCCATAGCCGCCGCCAGGCGCTGCAATTGCCCACCGGAAACCTGGTGTGGATAGCGAGCGCCGATCCCTTCCGGGTCCGGCAGCGACAAGGCCCGGAACAGCTCGACCGCACGCTTTCGCGCCTGCTCGGGAGGCATCAGCCTGTGGATGCGCGTGACCTCGATCACCTGCTCCATGATCGTGGATGAGGGATTGAAGGCGGCGGCGGCGCTTTGCGGGACATAGGCGATGTCGGTGCCGCGCAGCCTTGCACGTTCCTTCTCGGAAAGCGCAGCCATGTCCTTGCCGTTCACATTGATCTCGCCGCCGGTTATCCGGCACCCGGGCCGTGCATGGCCCATGAGCGAGAGCGCCACCGTCGTCTTGCCGGAGCCGCTCTCGCCGATCAGGGCGATGATCTCACCGTCGGCGATGTCGAGGCTGACGCCCTTGATTATTTCGACCAGACGTCCGGCGTCGGTCGTCGCCTCGATCCTCAGATTCCTGACCTCGACGAGATTGGTCATGCGTCCCGGTCCCTGATCTTCTGCGGCAGGTTGTCGATCAGCAGGTTGACGCTGATGGTGAGGCTGGCGATGGCCAGCGAGGGCACGATGACGGCGGGAGCCGCGAAGGGCAGGCCGCCGATGTTCTCGCGCACAAGCGCGCCCCAGTCGGCTAAAGGCGGCTGCAGACCGAGCCCGAGGAAGGACAGGCCGGAGAGCAACAGGACGATGAAGACGAAACGCAGGCCGAAGTCGGCCAGCACGGGACGGATGATGTTGGGCAGGATCTCGGATCCGATCAGATAGACAGTGCTTTCGCCGCGCACGCGGGCGACGGTCATGAAATCCATCGTGTTGATGTTGACGGCGAGCGCCCGCGCGAAGCGGTAGGCGCCCGGAATGTAGATGACGGCGAGCGTCAGGATCAGCACCGGGATCGACGAGCCGACAGCGGCGACGATGACAAGGCCGAACAGCTTGCTGGGAATGGAGCTCATGGCGTCCAGGAAGCGGCTGAGGCAGGTGTCCAGCCAGCCGCCGATGACGGCCGCGATCATGCCGAGCACGACGCCCGAGAAGCATGCGATGGAGACGGCGGCGAGCGATATGCCGACGGTGTAGCGCGCGCCCATCAGAACCCTGGAGAGCATGTCGCGCCCCAGATAGTCGGAGCCGAGCCAAAGCCCTTGGCGCATTGGACCGAAATAGTCGTCGTCGACGATGTCGCCGATCGGATGGGGAATGATGTAGGGCGCAAAGATCGCTACGAGCGTCCACGCCAGGATGACCAGCGAGGCCGCGACGCCCACGAGGTTGTAGCTGTGGCCCAGGAAGGACCGTCGGGAGGATGCCACGCGCGCCATCGTCATCTGAGCCTCGGGTTGGACATGATGGCGATGATGTCAGCGGCCGTGATGAGCAGGAGATAGCCGAGGCAGAAGATCATCGCGCAGCTCTGGATAAGCGGCAGGTCGCGGGTCGCGACCGCATCGACCATCAGCTTGGCGATGCCGGGATAGTTGAAGATCGTCTCCACGATGATGACGCCGCCGACCAGATAGGACAGTGAGAGCGCGACCGCATTGACGATCGGCCCTAGCGCGTTGGGAAGCGCGTGCCTGAGCACCATGCGGCTGCGCGAGGCGCCCTTCAGTAGCGCCATCTCGACATAGGGCGTGGACAGCGTTTCGATCACCGCGGCGCGGGTCATGCGGATCATCTGCGCGGAGATGACGAAGGTGAGCGTGATCACGGGCATCGCATAGATGCGCACGAGATCGGCCAGCGAATGCGCCTCGTTGACCGAGGACAGCGCCGGCAGCCATCTGAGATAGACGGCGAAGAGCAGGACCGCTAGCGTCGCGACCATGAACTCCGGCACCGAGATCACTCCGATCGAAAGCACGGTGACGGTGCGGTCGTAGAGGGAGCCGCGCAGCATCGCGGCGGTAATGCCGAGCGTCAGCGCCAGCGGCACCGAGATCAGCGTGGTGATGCCGGCGAGTTTCATCGTGTTGACGAAGCGCCCGCCGATCAGCGCCGCAACCGGCATCTCGTTGGCATAGGAGGTGCCGAGGTCACCGTGGAGCAGGCCGAGAAGCCAGCGCAGGAAGCGCAGGATCGCCGGATCGTTGAGGTGCATGGCCTCGCGCAGGCCGGCGACCGCTTCGGGAGTCGCCGCCTGGCCGAGCAGGATCGACGCCGTGTCGCCGGGCAGCATGCTGGTGGCGAAAAACACGGCGAACAGGACGATCAGAAGGGTTACGACCGCCACCGCCAGCCGCTTCGCCACGAGCTTGAGAACCCCAGACTTCATGGAAGCGCTCCCTGCGGTCGCGTTCGGCCTGACAATCTTGCGCAATGCAGTGCCGGGGACCGGCTGGCCGGTCCCCGGCAGGCGCTGCTCAGGCTTCGAGCCAGAGGTATTCCGCCATTGCGTAGCCCATCATGCCACCGAGCGGGTTCGCTTCCAAACCCTTCACCTTGCTGGAGAGGGCATCGACGTTGGAAATGTAGGCCGGGATGATGGTGCCGGCTTCTTCGGCGATCATGGTCTGCATTACGCCGTAGATTTCCTTGCGCTTTGCCTGGTCGAGCATGCCGCGCGCCTCGACGAGTAGCTTGTCGAACTTCTCTGACTTGTACTGGCTTTCGTTCCAGGGTGCGTTGGAGGCGTAAAGCAGCGAGAACAGGATGTCCGGCGTCGGGCGCGGATTGATGTTGCCGAAATGGACCGGCGCCTTGAGCCAGTAATTGTCCCAGTAACCATCGGACGGGACGCGCTGGACATCGAGCTTCATGCCGATATCCGCGCCGGCGGCCTGGATGATCACCGCCATGTCGATCGACGAGGTCGCTGCGTCGGAGGCGACCACCGGGATGGACTGGCCGAGGACGCCCGCCTTCTGGAAGTGGAACTTCGCCTTGTCCGGATCGAAAGCCTTCGGCTTGAGGTCGGCATTGTGGAAGATGTTCGCCGGCGAGACGGGCTGGTCGTTGCCGATTTCACCGAGGCCGCGCAATGCCGATTTGACGATCTGCTCGCGGTTGACGAGATACTTCATGCCGGCCACGAAGTCGGCCTTGCTGCCCGGATCCATGTCGAGCCGGATGTTGAGGTCGGTGTAGTTGCCCGAGGTCGTCTTCGACAGCTCGAAGCCCTGCTGGCTTTCTAGCAGCTTCATCGAGCGCGGATTGATCGAGGCGGCAAAATTGATGTCGCCGGAAATCAGGGCGTTGACGCGGGCGCTGTCGTCGGTGATGGCGATGAACTCGAAGGAGTCGAGATAGGGCTTGCCTGATTTCCAGTAGTTCTTGTTCTTGGTGACCACCGAACGCACGCCCGGTTCGAACGTCTGCAGCACGAAGGCGCCGGTGCCATTGCCCTTCGAGAAGTCCGTGGTGCCGTCCGCCACGATCATGAAATGATGCAGCGCCAGGATGGTCGGCAGGTCGGCATTCGGATCGGCGAGCGTGATTTCGACGGTCGACTTGTCGACCGCCTTGAAGCCGGTCATCTGCGCCGCGATCTTGGCGACCTTCGAGCCGACCGCTTTGTCGAGATGGCGCTTCAGCGAGAAGACGACGTCGTCGGCGGTGAGGTCCTTACCGTCATGGAAGGTGACGCCTTTGCGCAGCTTCACGGTCCAGGTCTTGGCGTCCTTGCTGTCGAAGCTCTCGGCCAGCTCCATCTGCGTCTTGCCGTCCTTGTCGAGGAAAGTCAGGCGGTTGTAGAGCGAGCAGCAGCGGACATAGTCGGTGGAGAGCGACGCCTTTGCCGGATCGAGCGTATCGGCCGTCGAGGACGACCAGCCGGCCGCCTTGAAGTTTCCGCCGGAAACCGGGGTGGCGGCGACGGCCTGCGTGGCGCGGCCAAGCACGACCCCGCCCGCGGCAACCGCGGCGCCGCCGGCCAACAGCATCTTGAGAAGTTCGCGGCGGCTGGCGCCCCGGCCGATGGCGTTTTCGACCATGGCATCGTCTGCTCTGGTCCAGTTCGTGATCTTGTCGGTCATGTCATTCCCCTTTCTGTTGGTTTGGTCGGTATGCTCGTCTTGCCGCGGCTTTCCGGACTTGGGCTCAGTTTCGTTCCTTCAGGCTTTCCCGCACGGCCGACGCAAGGGCGGCCATTGAGGTGAAGTGGTAGTCCGGCACGGTGAAGCGCTCGGGCTCTATCGTGCCGCCATAGCCCTTCTGGGCATGACGGCGTTCGATCCAGCAGTTGGTCATGCCGAGCGCCCGGGATATGCCGATGTCGTGATACTGGCTTTGCGCGACATGCAGGATGTCGTCCTTGCTGTCGCCTCGGGAGGTCACGAATTCGAAGACCTTCTGGAAAAAGGCCGGGTCTGGTTTCTCGGTGCCGGTATCGTCGGCCGTGAAGGTGGCGAAGAAGGGCGATCCGAGCTGCTTCTCGAAATGGTCGAGCGCCCAGCGCCGGGCATTGGTCATGGCAATCAGCCTGTGGGACTTGCCAAGGTCGGCCAATGCCGCCGCGCTGTCGGGGAAGCTCTTCCAGACGCTGACCGAATCGCGCAGGCGGGCGCCGTATCTCTCCTCGGCCGGCAGACTGAGCTGCGGTGCGATCACCATGTAGACGCGTGCGAGATCGTCGGGGAACAGGCCCGCATCGGGCATGTAGCGCGCCTGCCGGTAAAGGCTCAACGCAGCTTCGCCGTCGATGGAAACTCCAGCCTCCGCGGCAATCCCGGCCAGGCAAGCCGTTATGCCGCCTTCGAAGTCGATCAGCGTGCCGACGACATCGAAGGTCATGTATTTGAATTCGCTAAAGCCCCTGGCCAAGACTGGCTCTCCTCTGCGCGCGGCCGAATTGCATCATGCTGAACAGAACAAAATTCCGTGGGCGTCGGTCTTTTTCAAAAGCATGGAAATTCGAGCTTTCTGGCCTTGTCTTTAAAAGCAGTCTGGCACTTCCCCCGCGCTGGATTCGCCGAAAAGGCGCGGGGCTGCGGCACAAAATTGCGAAATCGTCTGCCCCGGCGATATTTCGAGATACGAAAAATTCGTCGCCTTTCATGCCAGGGCCTTGCGGACATCGGGATCGTCCAGCGTCTGGTCGAGCGTCCGGCGCGTGCGTTCGATGATCGCATCGACGTCGCTGTCGGTGCAGCAGAGCGGCGGCGCATAGCCGAGAACCCCATGCGCAAAGGCACGGATGATGAGGCCGTTGTCCCATGCTCTGTCAAAAATCCGCCGCGCCGGCATGGCCGAGGCGGGAAGCGGCGTCTTCTTATTTTTGTCGACCACCAGTTCGATCGCCGCAAGCATGCCGCGACCGCGCACGTCGCCGACCAACGGATGGTCGCTCAGGCCCGACAGGCCCGCCATCAGGCGGGCACCGGCCCTGGCGCCGTTATCGAGAAGGCCGTCCTCATAGAGCTTCAACACCTCGAGCGCGACGGCGGCGCTGACCGGATGGGCGGAATAGGTGTAGCCGTGGCCGACCGCCGAGCTGCCCGCGCCATCGGCGATGACATTGTAGACATGATCGGCCATGAACACGGCGCCCATCGGGACATAGCCCGAGGTCAGGCCCTTCGCGGTCGTCATGAAATCGGGAACGATGTCCTCGTCCGTGCAAGCGAACAGCGGTCCGGTGCGGCCGAAACCGGTGATCACCTCATCGGCGATGAACAGGATGCCGAACTCGCGGCAGAGCTCGCGCATCGCCTTGATCCAGCCTTTCGGTGGGACGATGACGCCGCCCGAGCCCTGGATGGGCTCGGCGTAGAAAGCCGCGACCCGCTCCGGGCCGATCGCCTCGATCTTGGCCTTCAGCGCGGCGAGCGATGCGGCGATGATCGCGTTGTCGTCCTCGCCTGCCGGATTGCGATAGGGATAAGGCGAGGGGATCTTGTGCTGCCATTCGAACGGAATGCCGAAGCCGGCGTGAAAGGCGGGGAGGGCGGTCAGGCCCGCGCCGACCACCGACGAACCGTGATAGCCCTGCTCGATCGAAATGAACTGGTCGCGCTTCGGCTCGCCCCTGGCATTCCAGTAGTAGCGGACGAAGCGGATCGTGCTGTCGACCGCGTCCGATCCGCCGAGCGTGAAATAGACGTGGTTCAGATCTCCCGGCGCGCGCTCGGCCAATTCCGAGGCGAGCCGGATGGCCGGTTCCGAGCCGAGGTCGAAATAGGCGGTGGCGTAGGGGAGCTCCCGCATCTGCCGCGCCGCCGCCTCGACGATGCGATCGTGCCCGTAGCCCGCGTTGACGCACCACAGCCCCGCGAACCCATCGAGGAGTTGCCGGCCGGACGCATCGGTCACAGTCGCCCCCTTCGCCGATTTCAACACCCGTACGCCGAGTGCCTCGTGGCCGCGGTAAGAGGCGACCGGATGGATGAGGTGGGCGCGGTCGAGTTCGATCAGGGAATTAGCGAGCATCGTTGTCCTCCGGTTAGAGCATGATGCCGAAAAGTGTGAAGCGATTTTCGGACGACATCATGCTCTATCTCTTTGATTTGGAACCGGATTCAGATTTCGGATCGACCCGATCCGAAATCATCCGGCTCTAGCCGAGCGCCTGATTGGCGAGGGCGTAAACTTTTGGCCTGGCGTGTTCGAGGCCGGTCTTGGCGGGACGGTCCATGGCCACGCCGCCGCCGACATGGACGAGACCGATTTCCGCCAGCCAGCCGGCGATACCGGTCCTGCTGTCTGTATCCACACGCAGGAAGGCGCCGGGACGCGACGCGGCGAAGAAGCCGATCAAGGCTTTGGCGTCGCCTGCACTTCCTGCGATGACCGGTCCGATCACCTCGCCGCGCCCGAACGGGCGGATTGCGGCATAGGCCTCGATGACGCCATCGCGGCGGATGACCGCGAATTCGCCCCGCTCGGCCAGCGCATCGATCAGGGCTTCACGGTCGGCGCCATAGGCGTCGCGGTCCATCGCCTTGATTTCCGGCAGATCATCGACGCTTGCGGCTCTGACGCCGTCGGGCGCGCCGAGCTCGGCGACGTTGCCCTGATGCTGCAGGATCGTGCCCGAGGGTGCAAAGCCCAGTTTCTCATAGAGCGGCATGCCGTCCGCCGTCGCGACGAGCCGCAGTGGACGGTGCCCTGCAAGGGCGAAAGCTTGTTCCATGAGCCGGCGCCCGAGCCCCTTGCCCCGCGCGTTCCTGTCGACGATCACCATATTGATCATCGCGCAATCGCGGCCGTAGGGCGTGACCAGGATCGTTCCGGCGACCCGGCCCTGGTCGTCGAGCGCAACCGCGCCGCTCGAAAGCTGCAGCGCCATCTGCCAGTCCTGTGGGCGGTGCGGCCAGTTCTCTTGGCGAGAAAGCGCCACCGCGCCCTCGATATGGTCCGGTCCGAAGTCCTGGAGCTCGATCTCGCCTTGCAGCATGAGGCATCCTTCTGTCTGGCTGCCAAGTCTCGGCCATCGGCGCGCCGCAGATCGTCTGAAGGTTTGGATTTCGGCAGTATCATTCGCCGTTGCGCGGGGGGTACGCCGCATCTTCTGCTGGCGCCTACCGAACTGGATAGGTTTCACGCCGCCGACCGGGGCATTCATCGACGCTCGAGATGCAACAGCGTGCCAAACCGGATGGCGGATACGGAACTTTCTGCTTCCGGAAAGCCCCATTTCGGTCAGGTGGATCGCCGCCTGCCGGCCTATGATGAAGACATCCCAGCGCGGATGTGCTTCCACCGGAGATCGACGGACATGGCTTCTTTCAGGCCCAAATACATCACCTTCGACTGCTACGGCACGTTGACCAATTTCCAGATGGCGGAAGCGGCGCGCGACCTCTACGGCAGCCGGCTCGACGAGGCGCGCATGCAGGAATTCATCAAGAACTTCGCTGCGCATCGGATCGACGAGATTCTGGGCGACTGGAAGCCTTATGCCGACGTGATCCACAATGCGCTCGAACGCGCGTGCAAGCGCAACGGCTTCGCCTTCAGCCCCGACGACGCCAGGATGGTCTATGAGCGCGTCCCGACCTGGGGGCCTCACGCCGACGTTCCGGCGGGGCTTTCGAAGGTTGCCAAGGAAATTCCGCTGGTCATCCTCTCCAACGCCATGAATGCGCAGATCATGTCCAATGTCGAGAAGCTCGGCGCGCCCTTCCATGCCGTCTACACGGCCGAGCAGGCACAGGCCTACAAGCCGCGCTTCAAGGCTTTCGAATACATGCTCGACAGGCTGGGCTGCGGCCCCGAGGACATCCTTCACTGCTCGTCGTCGTTCCGCTACGACCTGATGTCGGCGCATGACCTCGGTATCAAGAACAAGGTCTGGGTCAATCGCGGCCACGAGCCGGCCAACCCGTATTATGGCTATGTCGAGATCGCCGACATATCCGGCTTGCCGGGCGTGGTCGGACTTTGAGACAGGCAACTTGCCAATGAAGTTCGTCTCGTACTGGCATGACACCGCGCCCTTATTTTCCGGCGGGACTCAAGGCCCTGTCGAGGGGCACTACGATGCCGCCATCATCGGCGGCGGCTTCACCGGTCTTGCCGCTGCACGCCAGTTGGCGAAGGCGGGCGCCAAGGTGGCGGTGCTGGAATCGGAGCGAGTTGGCTGGGGCGCATCCGGGCGCAATGGCGGCCACCTGAACAATGGCCTTGCCCACAGCTACCTTTCGGCCAAGGCAGAGCTCGGCAAGGAGCGCGCAATCGCGCTCTACCGGGCGCTGGACGACTCGGTCGACACCATCGAGGCATTGGTCGCCGAGGAAGGCATCGACTGCAATTTCCGCCGTGCCGGCAAGCTGAAGCTTGCCTCCAAGCCGCAGCATTTCGAAGCGATCGCCCGCAACTTCGAAGCCATCCATGCCGAGGTCGATCCGGACACGGCGCTGCTGTCGCCGGCCGATCTCAAGTCCGAGATCGGCGCGTCCTTCCATGGCGCGATGCTGTCGAAGAAGAGCGCCATGATGCATATGGGCCGCTATGTGGGCGGCCTGGCTGCGGCGGCCGTCCGCCACGGCGCCGTCATCCACGAGAACGCGACGGTGACGGATCACAAACAGACCGGCAAAAAGAACGAGCTGACCACGTCCCGCGGCCGGATCAGTGCCGACAATGTGCTGGTGGCGACCGGCGCCTACACCACGCCGAATTTCGGCTATTTCCGCCGCAGGATCATCTCCGTCGGCAGCTTCATCATCGCCACCCGACCGCTGAGCGACGCCGAGATCACCGCCACCATGCCGGGCAACCGGACATGCGTGACCTCGATGAACATCGGCAACTACTTCCGGCTCTCGCCGGACAACCGCCTGATCTTCGGCGGCCGGGCACGCTTCTCGGCGACATCGGACCAGCGCTCCGACGCCAAGAGCGGACAGATATTGCGGGCAAGCCTCTCCGCGATCTTCCCGCAGCTAGCCAGGGTCGAGATCGACTATTGCTGGGGCGGGCTGGTCGACATGACCAAGGACCGCTTTCCGCGCGCCGGCTATCGTGACGGCGTCTGGTACGCGATGGGCTATTCAGGGCACGGCGCGCAGCTTTCCACGCAGCTCGGCATGATCATCGCCGATGCCATGCTCGGCCGCGAGGATCGCAATCCGATGAAGGGAGTCGAGTGGCCTGCCATTCCCGGCTATTCCGGCAAGCCCTGGTTCCTGCCGATGGTCGGCCTCTACTACAAGGCGCTCGACCGGGTGAGGTAGGCAGTAGGCAGTAGGGAATAGGCAATAGGCAATAGGAAGACACCACCTACTCCCTATCGCCATTCCTACCGCCCTATTCCCATGTGGAACGTTTTCATCTCGAGATATTCCTCGATGCCGGCCTGGGCGCCCTCACGCCCGAGGCCGGACTGCTTGACACCGCCGAAGGGAGCGACCTCCATCGAGACCGATCCGGTGTTAAGCCCCACCATGCCGAACTCCAGCGCCTCGCCGACGCGCCAGGCGCGTTTCAGATTCTCGGTATAGAAGTAGGAGGCAAGTCCGTAAGGCGTGCCGTTGGCCAGCGCGATCGCCTCCTCTTCCGTGTCGAAACGGAAAAGCGGCGCGACCGGGCCGAACGTCTCCTCGCCGGCGAGCTCCATGTCTTTTGTGGCGCCGGTCAGCACCAGCGGCGCGACATACTGAGGCCCCTCCGGCAGCACCGGTCTCTCGGTGACAATCGCTGCGCCTTTGGCGAGCGCGTCTTCGACGTGACGCTTGATCTTCTCGACCGCCGCCATGTTGATCATCGGTCCGATGGCGACGCCGGCTTGAGTGCCCGGCCCGACCGTCATGGCATTGACGCGGGCGCTGAGCTTCGCGGCGAAGGCGTCATAGACTCCGGCCTGGACCAGGATGCGGTTGGCGCACACGCAGGTCTGGCCGCCATTGCGGAACTTCGAGGCGAGCGCGCCTTCGACAGTCGGCCGCGCCGCGCATCAGCAGCGAGCCGACCCGCGTCGAGCCGGTGAAGGAGATCTTGCGCACGGTCTCGTTCGCCATGATCTCGTTGCCGATCTCGGCCGGCATTCCCGTAACGATATTGATGACGCCGGCGGGGATGCCCGCTCGTTCGGCCAGCACTCCGAGCGCCAGCGCCGAATAGGGCGTGAACTCGGATGGCTTGATGACCACCGTGCAGCCGGCGGCCAGCGCCGGCGCGACCTTGCGGGTGATCATTGCGTTGGGGAAATTCCACGGCGTGATGATGCCGCAAACGCCGACCGGTTCCTTCAGCACGATGATGCGGCGGTCTGCCGTGGGCGAGGGGATGGTGTGGCCGTTGATGCGGCGCGCCTCCTCCGCGAACCATTTGACGAAGGAGGCGCCGTAGCGGATCTCGCCTTTGGCCTCGTCCAGCGGCTTGCCCTGTTCCGTCGTCAGGATCAGAGCGAGATCGTCCAGATGCGCGAGCATCAGGTCGTGCCAGGCCTCCAGCAGGCTGGCGCGTTCGGCATTGGTCTTCTTCTTCCAATCCCGATAGGCAATAGCCGCGGCTTCAATGGCCGAGCGGGTCTCCGGACCGGCCATGTCGGGCACAGTGCCGATCGATATCTGTGTCGCTGGATCGATGACATCGACCGTTCTGCCGGAGCCGGCCGCGACCCATCTACCGCCGACCAGCCCGGCCTCGCGGAAGAGCGTTTTGTCTTTCAAGCCTTTCATCGAAAACGACCCTGCAATCAGTTGAGCGCCGCGACGACCGCGGCTGTAATGGCGTCCGTGCTGTCCCTGCCGGCGGTGGTTCCAATGCCCCGCGCTGTCGTGGTCTCGAGCGCCTTCATGATGCGTCCGCCCGCGGCCTTCTCACCGAGATGATCGAGCATCATCGCGCCGGACCAGATGGCGGCGATCGGATTGGCGATGCCGAGGTGAGCGATGTCGGGGGCGGAGCCGTGCACCGGCTCGAACATGGACGGCGCCGAACGGTCCGGGTTGATGTTGGCGGAGGCGGCGTAGCCGAGCCCGCCCTGGATCGCCGCGCCGATGTCCGTCAGTATGTCGCCGAACAGGTTGGAAGCGACGACCACATCAAGGCTCTGCGGTTCCATGATCATGCGCGCCGCGAGCGCATCGACGTGATAGCTGGTCACTGCGATATCCGGATAATCCGCAGCCAGCTTTCGCGTGATCTCGTCCCAGAAGACCATCGAATATTTCTGCGCGTTGGACTTGGTGACGGAGGCAAGCTTGCCCCGCCGCGCTCGCGCCTGCTCGAAACCGAAGCGCAGGATGCGCTCGACGCCGGCGCGGGTGAAGATCGAGGTTTCCACCGCGACCTCGTCCAGCGTGCCTTGGTGCACGCGCCCGCCGGCGCCGGAATATTCGCCTTCGGTGTTCTCGCGGATGCACAGGATGTCGAAGCTCTCGGCCCGCAGCGGACCCCTCACGCCCGGCAGCAGCCGGTGCGGCCGGATGTTGGCATATTGCACGAAGGCCTTGCGGATCGGCAGCAGCAGGCCGTGGAGCGACACGGAATCCGGCACCTCGGCCGGCCAGCCAACAGCGCCGAGAAGGATGGCGTCGAAGCCGCGCAATGTCTCGATGCCGTCCTCGGGCATCATGCGGCCCGTCTCCTTGAAGAAGCGGCAAGACCAGGGAAACTCGGTTCCGGTCAAAGCAAAGCCGGACTGTTTGGCTACCGTTTCCAACACCGTCCAGGCGGCGCCAGTCACGTCGCGGCCGATGCCGTCACCGGGGATCAGGGCGATCGAGTAGGTTCTCATCGACGTCTCTTCACAGGCTGATCAGGACGCTCTTGGTCCTGCGATTGGCGAGATAGGCATCGCGGCCGAGATCCTTGCCGATGCCGGAGCGCTTGTAGCCGCCGGTC
Source organism: Mesorhizobium sp. (assembly GCA_004963905.1). Classification (GTDB taxonomy): domain Bacteria; phylum Pseudomonadota; class Alphaproteobacteria; order Rhizobiales; family Rhizobiaceae; genus Mesorhizobium. The sequence goes on along the minus strand of SUGL01000054.1, from coordinate 12,952 downwards.
GGCAGGATGTGGTCGCGCGAGCGGCTGTAGCGGTTGACCCACACCGTGCCCGCTTCAAGTTTGCGGGCGAGACGGATCGTGCGCGACAGGTCGCAGGTGAACAGGCCGGAAGCCAGTCCATAGGTCGGATGGCTGGACAGCGCCAGCGCCTCTTCCTCGGTCTCGAAGGTCTGGACGGTCAGGACCGGACCGAAGATTTCTTCGACGATCGCCGGATTGTCCTGACCGACATTGGCGATCAGCGTCGGCTGGTAGAAATAGCCGGGAGCATCCATGGCGGCGCCCCCGGTCAGGCATTCGCCGCCGGCCCCGACCGCGGCCCGCACGATGCCGTCGACACGTGCCCGCTGCCGTTCCGAGATGATCGGCGAATAGTGGGTCGTCTCGTCCCATGTCGGCCCTGGCCGCGCCGCCTTCATCTTTTCCAGGATCGCGGCCGTCAGCCTGTCGGCCACGCTCTTCTCGACGATCAGGCGCGTGCCGGCCACGCAGGCCTGGCCGGCGTTGAAGGTGACGCTGCCGGCGATTGCCGTCGCCGCCTTGTCGAGATCGGCATCGGCAAAGACGAGCTGAGGACTCTTGCCGCCCAGCTCCAGCGTCATCGGCTTGACGCCGGTGCGGGCGACGTTCTCCATGATGGCCGAGCCGGCGCGGGTCGAGCCGGTGAAGCTGACCTTGGCAATCTCCGGATGGCCGGTCAGCGCCGTGCCGGTCGTCGGACCGTCGCCGAGCACCACGTTGATGAGCCCGCCCGGCAGACCCGCCCTGCAGGCGAGCTGGGCAAGGTAGACGGTCGAGAAGGGCGTCATTTCCGAGGGTTTCAACACGACCGCGTTACCCGCGGCCAGCGCCGGGCCGAGCTTCCAGCCGGCCATCGAGATGGGGAGGTTCCAGGGCGTGATCGCGCCGACCACGCCATAGGGCTCGCTCATGATCATGCCGAGGCTGGCATCGTCGGTCGGCACCAGCTCGCTGCCTTCCTTGTCGGCGAATTCGGCGAAGAAGCGGATCTGCTCGGCGGTCACGGCAATGTCGCCGGCGACGACTTGGCCGACAGGACGGGTCGAGCACAACGCCTCGATCCTGGCGAGCGTTTCGGCTTCCGCCTCGATCAGGTCTGCCCAGGTCTGGAGTGCCCTGGTGCGCTCGCGTGGCCGAACGCCGCCCCAGTTGCTGGCCTTCAGGGCGGCCCTGGCGCTCTCCACGGCACGGTCGACCATGTCGATGCTGGCTACGGGGCAGGCGGTGTATGCCTTGCCGTCCGAAGGGCGGCGCATTTCGATCCCGCCCTCGGCCGAGATCAGTTCGCCGCCGACGAAGTGGCCGACGGGAAGGGGAATCGTGTCCGGATCGAAGCTCAAGCTCATGGGCGACCACTCTCCAGCATCGACCCCAGCCTAGCGTGTGCCGACACGCAGCATGCGCTGTTCGGCGACACGCCGCCGACGAATGTTGCGTGCTGGGCGCGAGGGACGGCAAAATCTTCCGCGCGGCACCTTGCCTAGACCTTATCCCACCGTCACGTAGATTTTGCGCACCGTTTCAATGGTCTTCCAAACACCGGTGAAGCCCGGCTTCATCACGAAACTGTCGCCGGCGCAGTAGGTCACCGCCTCGCCGGTGTCGGGCGTAATCTCGACCACGCCGGAGAGGATGTGGCAGAACTCGAAAGTCTCCCCCTTGACCGAGCGCGTCTCGCCCGGCGTCGCCTCCCAGACACCGGTATGGACGAGGTCGCCCTTGGCGACGTCCTGCGCCCAGGTCTTGAAGGCGGGGTCGCCGGCAATCAGCCGCTCGGGCAGCGCCTTGGATTCGCGCGGCTGGAAGGCCGGGTTGATGTCGACGGTCTTAAGCAGGGACAATGGTTGACCTTTCCGTTGGAGCTCAATAACCGCGCGACCGGTCGACGAGGCCGATGGGATCGAGCCCGGCGCGGTGACGCTTGATGTTGTCGATGACGGCCTGCGCGGCGGTCGCGGGCTGGGTGACGCTGGCGACATGCGGGGTCATGACGATCTTCGGATGCGACCAGAACGTATGTCCCGCGGGCAACGGTTCGGGATCGGTCACGTCGATCATTGCGGCCGAGAGGTGACTGCTGTCGAGCGCGGCGACAAGCGCTTGGTGGTCGAGCTGCGGTCCTCGGCCGGTGTGAACGAGCGCCGCCCCTTCGGGCAGTTTCGCGAACAGGTCGGCATTGAGGAAGCCGCGCGTCTCCTCGGTCAGCGGCAAAAGGCAGACCAGTATGTCGCTGGCCGCCAGCATCTTCTCGAGCCCAGCCTTGCCGTGATGGCAGCTCACGCTCTCGATTTGCCTGGGCGAGCGGCTCCAGCCGGCGAGCGGGAAGCCGAAGGGCTTCAGCCGGTCGAGGACAGCCTGCCCGAGCTGCCCCAGGCCCAGCACGCCGGTCCGGCGAGAGCCGGCCTGGGGCTGCGGGATATCGCGCCATTGTCCGGCGCGCTGTTGCGCCAAATAGCCCGGCAGGTTGCGGTGGAGCGCAAGCACGGCCAGCGTGACGTATTCCTGCATCATGCGCACGATGCCTTCCTCGACCATGCGCACGATCTTCACCGTCGCAGGCACCGCGTCGAAGCGGAACTGATCGACGCCGGCGCCGATCGAAAACAGGATTTCCAGGTTCCGGTAGCGGGCGAGATTATCCGGCACGGTCCAGGTGATCAGATAGCGCACCGTGTCGGGATCGACCGTCGCGCCGTCCATCTCGAAGGGGAGGTCCGGCAACTCTTTGGCAAAGGCATCGGCAAAGACCGCGCCGCGTCGCGCATCGGAGTTGAACAGGAATGTCATTCCGGTTGCTCCCTCAAGCAGCACAACGCGCGCCCAGCGCCTCGATCATCCGCTGGCAGGCGGCAACTTCGCTGGCGAGGACATATTCGTCCGGCTTGTGGGCGCGGCCGATATCGCCAGGGCCGCAGATGATCGCATCGAAGCCGGCGGCCTGGTAGAGCCCGGCCTCCGTGCCGTAGCTGACGGCGGCTAAAGGCGCTTCACCGGTCAGTTCGCGCAGCAATACCGCAAGTGCCGCGTCATGCGACAGCGACAGCGCCGGATAGGCGCTGATCGGCGTCCACTCGACCCGAAAACCGTCGGCCGCAAGCGCCTCGGCCTTCGCCTTGACGGGCGCGAGCAAGCTGGTCGGGTCGACGCCGGGTATGGCGCGCGCCTCCATCTCCAACATGCAGGTGTCGGGGATGATGTTGACCGACTGTCCGCCCGCGATCACGCCCGCCTGCAGCGAGGAGTAGGCTGGCTCAAATGCTGTGTCGAACGGACCATGCGTCAGCCGTTCCGCTTCGCTGACGGCCGAGCTCAGCACATCGGCCATGGCGTGGATCGCGTTGAGCCCAAGATCGGGCCGCGAGGAATGGCCGGAGCGCCCGTGGATCGTCACGTGGGCGGCCGCCTTGCCCTTGTGGCCGCGCACGGCACGCATGCCGCTCGGCTCGCCAACGATGACGCCGAGCGGCTTCGCGCAAAGCTCGGGGAGGCGGGCGATCAGGTGCGACACGCCGCGGCACCCGATCTCCTCATCATAGGAGAAGGCGAGGTGGATCGGTCTGGCGAGGCGCAGGCCGGCCAGGTGCGGCACAGCTGCGAGCGTGGCGGCAAGAAACCCCTTCATGTCCGTGGTACCGCGCCCATAGAGCCGCTCACCCTCCCGGCGCAGCGTGAAAGGAGCCGAGCTCCATTGCGGCTCGCCGGCGGGAACGACGTCCATGTGGCCGGACAGGACGTAGCCTGGGACATCGGCGGGACCGATCGTCGCGAAAAGATTGGAACGGTCGCCTTCCGGTCCTGGGAACAGGGTGACCTTCGCTCCTTGTTCGGCAAGATGGGCCTCGATCCAGCCGGCGATGTCACCGTTCGCCCTGCCGGCGACCGATGGAAAGGCGACGAGACGGTCGAGGATGTCGAAGACGGTCATTCCAGCCCTCAAGGCATCTAAGGTTCGCCGGCATCTTTGCCACTGCTGGTGAATTTCCCTAGAGGATGTGTGCGTTCCTTCGCGATTGCATGCCGAAAGCGGAAGTGTTTCAGTTGAATCTTGCGTTGGTGCTCGACTTTCGAGCAAATCGTATCGGTCTGGTTGTTTAGCGTTGGCGGGACAGGGGGCGGCCGTTGTTTGGCACCCCTCCATTACGGCAATCTTTCAGAGGCATGAAATTGAAGCCGTCCGAAAGCTTGAAAATCGATGCCTTCTCGATGCGGATCGGCGACGTCCAAGATGTCGACCTGGATCGGTTGCACGCGCTCTCGCTGTCGGTGGGATGGCCGCATCGGGCCGAGGACTGGCAATTCCTGCGCGAGGCGGGACAAGGTTTCGTGGCGCTTGATGAGATCGGCCGGGTTCTCGGTTCGGCCATGTGGTTCCCGCATGGCGCCAGTTTCGCGACCATTGGCATGGTCATCACCTCGCCGCGGCTGCAGACCTTGGGGGCGGCGCAATGGCTGATGAAGCGGGTCTTCGACAAGGTCGCCGAGCGCGACCTGCGCCTCAATGCAACTCGTGCTGCAAGGCGGCTCTACCTCTCCCTCGACTTCCAGCCGGAGAAGACCGTCTATCAATGCCAGGGGGTTGTCCATGCGGCCGGGTCGCCAGGCGTAGAAAAGGCGGATAGCGAGGTGCGGCGATTGCGGGCGCAGCATGTGCCGGCGATCATCGCGCTCGACGCGGCCGGTTTCGGGGTGCGCAGGGAAGCACTCGTGCAAAAGCTGTTCGACCAGTCCGTCGGCTACGGACTCTTCGATGGAAGCGCGCTCAGGGCCTTCGCCCTGTGCCGGCCATTCGGCCGCGGCCACGTCGTCGGCCCGGTCGTGGCCATGCAGGACGCCGATGCCATCGCGGTGGTCCGTCCGCACATGGCTGACCATGCGGGCAGCTTTCTGCGGGCGGACACTCATATGGAGAGCGGCGAATTCGCCGCCTTTCTGTCGCACAGCGGAATGCCGGTCTTCGACACGGTACTGACCATGTCGATGGGCAAACGCCTCGCCGATTTTTCCGTCGGCGGACCAGCCGCACCGATGACTTATGCCCTTGCCAGTCAGACTCTCGGATAGCTCAGCCTGAGGGCAGTCCTCAGCCTGGCCTTGCAGCGAGGCGCCTACTCTGATTCCTTAATGTCGGTGGGGATCGCCTGATTCGTGCGCTTGCTGCGCCGGTTCCGCATGGTGCGGCGCGGCGGGTGCCTGCCGTAGAGGGATCACAATGACCGCCAAGCCGGAAATCCTGGAGATGAGACCTAAGATCACCGTAGTCGGGGTCGGCGGCGCCGGCGGAAACGCGGTCAACAACATGATTGCCGAAGGCTTGCAAGGTGTCGAGTTCGTCGTTGCAAATACCGACGCTCAGGCGCTCACCATGTCGAAGTCGCCAAGACTGATTCAGTTGGGCGCGCATGTGACCGAGGGCCTGGGGGCCGGATCCTTGCCCCAGGTCGGCAGCGCGGCGGCAGAGGAATCCATCGACGAAATCATGGATCATCTGGCTGGAACGCATATGTGTTTCATCACCGCCGGCATGGGGGGCGGCACAGGGACCGGCGCCGCGCCCATCATTGCGCGCGCCGCGCGCGATGCCGGCATCTTGACGGTGGCCGTCGTCACCAAGCCGTTCGTGTTCGAAGGCAAGCGCAGGACGCAGGCCGCCGAGGAAGGCATAGAACGCCTTCGCGAGAGCGCCGATACGGTCATCGTCATCCCGAACCAGAACCTCTTCAGGGTCGCCGACGCCAGGACAACGTTTGCCGACGCATTTGCCATGGCGGACCGCGTTCTCTACGCGGGTGTCGGCTGCATCACCGATCTCATCGTGAAAGAAGGCCTGATCAATCTCGACTTCGCCGACGTGAAGTCGGTGATGCGAGACATGGGCCGGGCGATGATGGGAACCGGTGAGGCCTCCGGAGAGGGGCGCGCAAGGACGGCGGCGGAGGCTGCAATCGCCAATCCGCTCCTCGACGAAGCCTCCATGACCGGCGCCAGGGGCCTGCTCGTATCGATCTGCGGCGGCATGGACATGACACTGTTCGAGGTCGATGAAGCCGCGACGCGGATACGCGAAGAGGTCGATGCCGACGCCGACATTATCGTCGGTGCCATCTTCGACCAGGCGCTGGCGGGAAAGTTCCGGGTGTCGGTCGTCGCAACGGGCCTGCGGCAGAACGCGGACATCGCACAGCTCGAGCAAAGGATCGCTTGAAGCCACGGCTCTCATCCTCAACGGCGAGGCGGAATCCCCAAAAGCTCGCCTAAGCGGAGCGGCAACCGAGACGACGCGTGCAACTCGGCACAGCTTTCTTTCCACTTCTGGAAATATTCGCCGACGGGAATCCCGCTGCGACCGGGCCAGCGGTTGAGCGCGCCGAGGGCCTCCAGGCACTCGGGAGCCCGCTCGTATTCCTTCAGAATCGTCAGGGACATCGCTTGTGCGAACGGATTGAGGGCCGGAACCTCGATCTCGCTGCGATGATCGTGGAACCACGCCGCGGCATCGCGGGTAAGCCCCTGGCTGCCGGCGAGCGCGCCATAGCCTCGGATGATGTTCGCCCGATAGTCGGCAATGGCGTCGCCGAAGGCGTTGTCGCCGGCGAAGGGCGGGTTTTGCTTCCAGTCCTTCGCCAGGCGTCCCAGGCCATGCAGCGACAAGGCTTCCACCATCGCTTCCTCTAGCCATTGACAGGGCAGCGCGGGCTTGGCGTCGGCCTGCCAGCTGTTGGCAAGCACATGACCCAGCTCATGGCCGAACTGGTAGGCAAGCTTCGACCAGTCGCGCTCGCCGATGTCGACGATGATCCACGCCATGCTGGTCCCATCCGGGTGCAGCCAGATGGCGGGCGTACCGGATGTATGCTCCTCGATGCGCAACCGCGTCGGCTGGCGGTCGGAGACGAGGCGGACGCCGTCAAGGCAAGCGTACCGCATGCGCTCGACGACCCGAACGACGGCGCCATGAAGCATCCGGCCCCAGTCGCCCGCGAGTTCGACGGGAGCGCGAAGCAATCCGGCCGATGGTTCAGCTTGGGCATTCACGGACATCATCGCCGCCAGACTCTTGCCAAGGATCCGCCGCGATGGGGAAACCAGGCCAAGGGATGTGACGGTAAACGCCGTAAACTCTCGTCGGTTCATCGAAGCGATCTCAGCCGGTTGGCCGGACTTGTGAGCCGAAGGTCAAACACGACCGCCAAACAGGCCGAGGCCAGCGCCTTTACTGCTGATCCGTCGCCAGCCGATCCGAAGGCAACTCGTCATCCAGAATGACGAGCGGCGGCATGCAAACGAAGGCCCGCATCGACGTATATGCCCCGCACATCGCGCAATCTATGCCGGTATCGTCCAGGATCACGGAAGTGCCAGGGAAGGGGATAAGTCTGCTGCGCAGAGGCAGGCACTTTTCGAGAAGTATCCGTGCGCCCCTTGGCGTGATCGTATAGGCCTGAAGCCCAAAGGAATGCTCGACCTTGATGAGAGACCGTGGAAATTTCTCGAACTGAAACGAGGTTCCTCTTTTGCTATACCGCCGATCGTAGAATTCCAGCTTGGCTTTCGAGAAGCCCAGGTCGAGCCAGACAAAGGACGGATCAAATATGTATCCCCATTGTATGATGTCCCAATCCGCCGGCGCCTGCGACAGTAAAGTGTTCATTTCCTCCACGAATTGGAATGAAGATCGAACGTCGTCTTCGAAGATGGTTATTATCTTATTCTGCGAAACCGACTGCTTCCATAGATTGATGTGAGACAGGGCGCATCCCAACGTGCCTGGAGGGTATGCGCAATCGGCAGTTATCAGGCCTTCCCTGATGAGCTCATCCCTGTCCAGCGAAGCCCCGTCAACCGCAGATACGCGAACCGTTTCGCGCCTCAGATGCCAGTTGTTGCTCTGATATTTGTTCCAGCGCTCGACGCTGCGGTCGAGATTTATCAGGTGAATTTGCGACGAAGTCGTCGACTCGTCAGGTTTGGGCGAAGCCGGCACGGCTGCAGGGATCGCGGCGCCGGCAAGCACAGGAGTGTCGCCCGCATTTTGCAAAAGTTCTCGTGCGCGCTCGATCCCGTCACTCACGTGGTATTCGTGGTCGCCGAAAGTGATGTAGCCGTAGACCTGCCGATTATCCATGTACTGGACGATGCCGGCTTTCCTGGCGCTGTCGGCAAAGATGACGTACTCGTATCGTGACGTGCCGTCATCATAGGTCAGCTCGTTGAGCACGTCGGCGCGCACGAGATAGGTGCAGTGCACCAGCGGCATCTCGATGACGCCGCGCACATGGCGGTTGAGCACCCAGGCATATTGATCACACTGCCTATAATAGCCGTTCGCGTCGATCTCGGCGTGGTAGTTCGAATAGTATTGGCCAGGCGAGATGGAGCGGAGCAGGGGGGCGACGATCGGCAGATCGAGCGCGACAAGCTCTCGCAGCGTGGCTGCACGCACGAAATTGTCGACATCGACGACGAAATAGAAGTCGCAGCCATGCTCGAGCGTTTTCTGCAAACTTATGTTGCGGATTCGCCCGAGCACCTTGAAACGCGTCTCATTCCATTCGTGTTCGCGAAACTGCTCGACCCGATCGGCGACATCCGAAGCGTCGATCTCGACTGCCGAATAGAGATGACCGACGCGCTCCACCCATTCGCGCAATATGTGCTCGGTCCTGTCGGTGTTGTTGTTCGTCCGGATGTAGAGGACGATCGATTCCTTCGGGTAATCGAGCGCCTCGATGCATTCGAGGTAAAGGGGGAGTGACGGCTCTTTTTGCTTTGCCAGTATCGATATCAGAACGCGCGGCACGCCCTTCAATCGCGAGCGCAGCGAACGCTGCCGGACCAGCTTGTGCTGTTCGATCAAGGTTTCGCTACCGAACCGTCCCAATTGCGGTGGCTCGCGCACCTGCAGCTTCTCGGCGGCAAATCGCGCATTGGCAGCCACACGCTTCAGCATGTCCGCCGGCGATTTGTCGGAGGTCAGCAATTTCAAGCAGGCATCGAGTGACTCCCGGTATGCGCCGGCCCAGTACGCGTTGACGGAAAACTCGTCGAGCAGTCCGTAGTCGTACACCCAGGGCTGAACGAACAAGCCGGCTGGCGCCTTGAGGTCCAAACCGCGCCGCGCGTACTCCTGCCCTTCGGCGTTCCTGCCCTGGTCGCGGCAATAACGGCTCGCCGCATGCAGCGCCTCCCCGCGGGCCGGCACTGTCCGGGTCGCACGCTCGTAGGCGCCGACGACCTCTTCGAATGGCCGCTCGAGGGCCGCCATCATGTTGCCTGCCTCGAGGAGGCTCACATAGATCTCCTCGTTCCAGAAACCCAGGTCGGCGCGCTTCAGGTAGTGTTCCAGCGCCTTCTCGCGCTCGCCGCAATCCCTGTAGCTCTGCGCGAGATAGAACGTGTAACGCGAAATCAGGAACGGGTTGGTCTCGGTTGCGAGCGCGTTCTCCAGGACAGCCGCATCGTCCTGATATTTCCTTGGGTTCTGACTGCGGGCTCCCCCACGTCCGGTCGCAATGCGGAAGCCCTCGGCGTTCAGCCGCGTGATCGGCCCGGGAGGCGCTTCGAGATATTCGTGCAGCACACCTTTGAAGGAGAAGGGCAGTCGGTTGCGGCAAATCTGCGGGCGGTAGAACGAGATGTCGCCATGGGACACCTCGATGTCATACAGATCGTGTTCCATCCGCGACTTGAATGCGATCGGCTCGAAGTCGCGATCGACGATCAGCACGTCATCGGCATCGATGATCATCGCATAGTCGACCCATTCCACCTCGCGCAACCGCTCGAGGGCGAAGCTGCGGTTATATGCAAAATCCCGCCATGGCTCGTCGATGACGGCACCTTGGACGTCGTGGGTGGCCAGGAAATCGCGGATTACGTCTTGCGTGCCGTCGGTGGAGCCCGTGTCGACGACGAGCACATAGTCGACGAGCGGAAGTGCGCTGGCGAGGCAGTTCAAGATGACCTTGGCCTCGTTCTTGACGATCATGCACAGGCCAATGGTGCTCATGCCAGTTCCTCGGTGGAACGACGCTCGTCACGCGTCTCTCCGTCCCCGGCGTTCATGTCGAAGCAGAGTCGCTTGCCGTTTGTCATTTGCCGACTGCCGGCCTCCCTGATGACTGCGGACCTAAGCCGTCATATTCGCATCGCGGCGCCATCTGGAACACTGATTCCTTTAGATGAGGATCGATCCGATCCTTGCGCTCCATAATTCCTCGTCGCCTGGATCGTACGACCAGCCAAAGGCTTTACGGCCAGTTGCATTTTCCGTTCCCGTACCCGATGCATCCGCTCCATCGTCAGCCGGCATCTTTCGCCGCGGCCAGGCTTGCCCGGCGGAACAATCTTCAGCTCCGCCGCGATTTTTTTCGCGCGACGGCGGACCGACTCTAAGCCTCGGATTTTCAACGCCGTTCGGACCCGGGCTAGGGGCCGGCCACAACTTTATAGTTCATAAGTTGTAAACCAACCCATTTACAAGTTTATAAATTTCGAATTTACTAATATCTAATGCAACGGGAGGGTAGCCGCAGACCGGGCGGGAACGCCGTGGGTTTGCGGACGTCTGCGAAGCTAGTGGAGTATCCGGGAACAAAGCCACCTCCTGCGAGGCGGCTTTAACAGCACGCGCGCGTGCCGTCGTCTCAACATCAGCCTGTCAGCCAGGCCCGACGATTCCCAATCGATGTTCCCTCGCAAGTAGTCCGGGTTCCCTCGCAGGTCGTCGCCGAGCGATCGCGACACGCGTGATGGAGTTGACAGTGGTTCGAGTGTTGCCGCCCACCTGTGGGTGCCGCGCCGATGCGGCCTTGGCCCCGCGCCTGACTCCTCCGAATCTTTCCGCCCGCAACGGTCGCCCAGCGATCGGCAGGCGCTCGGCGATGATTTCGTCGAGTGAACGACGGGGCCTTTCCCGAATTCGACAATCCTTGGCGTCCGTTACCATGGCCCGCCCGGCCCGGTTGCGAGCGCCGGGCACCGACTGAACACAAGGAACGAGACAGGACAAACAGCGGCGCAGGCCGACCGAGGAGGATGTGATGAGCTACACAGCAAGCTTTGCGGTCATGGAAGTCACGGTTCGCGGCGTTCTGCCCATCGGCGATACAACCGAGAACGTAACCTATTTCATCCTGGATGCGGTCAAGAGCTCGATCGTCGGTCAGGTCATTCTTCCAAAGGCCGTCAAGCGAAGCCTGGCTGTCGCCCTCACCGTCAAGGTTCCAAGCAGCGCCGGCAAATTGGCGATCGGCACGTTTGACGATGGCGGGAATTTCCAGGTGGCCAGCTTCCTGCGGGTGGAACCCCCCGCTGTTCAAAGTCCCGGCGGCGCCGTCGGGGCATCCGGAAGGTGATTCCGTCCAATCCCATTGTCCGTAGCCGTCGCCTGCCAAGCCGGTGGGCGGTTTCCCCTTGAATTGAATTCGAAGCCAACAGGAGCCATTCATGGCCCGCGCCTCTGAAATTCTTTTTGTGGATCCTTCCGTTTCCGACATCCAGACCGTTCTCGGCAATTTGAGGCCCGAAGTACGGGCCGTCGCGCTCGATAGCCGCCGACCGGCCGCGCAACAGATTGCCGCCGCCCTCGAAGGGCAGGTGGAACTCGACGCGGTCCACATCATGGCGCATGGCGCGCCTGGGCGCGTGAAGCTGGCTGGGGGAGACTGGTCGGCCGCCTCATTGAAGGAACAGGCCGATGATTTCGATGCAATCGGCAGGGCGCTCGCGGTGCATGGCGAGCTTCGGCTGTGGAGCTGCGAAACCGCATCCGGCGATGCTGGCGAGAGGTTCTTGGCGGCACTCGAGGAGGCGGTAGGCGCGGATGTCCGTGCCTCGAAGTCGCTGGTTGGCGCAGCCGCTCTGGGCGGCGCCTGGGAGATATCGGCTGGTGCCTTGCCACCATTGACCGCGGAAGGCGTGGCAGCTTACGCGGGGGTTCTTGCCGCGGGCGATTTGACGCTCACTGGAACAGTGGATGCTGGCTCAAGTAAAAGTATCAATACTTACTATCTTGTCGATACGAACGGCACAGCGGCAACTACAGATGACACGGTGGTTGGAAGTTTTAATCTTCCGTCATCGGCAAACGGAGTCGCGCCGAACTTCTCAATAACTATAACTGTTCCGGATGCTACGCATACTTATCTTATTTATGACTCCGGGTTCCGCCTGTACGGTACGCTTGATCCTGTTGTTCCCCCTACCGTTCCGCCGACCTATACTTTCACGACCGCGCCCATCAATAACGTTGGCGCCCCGGGCAACGATGGCGATCACTTTACCGGGGGGCTTTTGACCGTCACGACTACCGGCGCCCAGGGTGCAACAGGCCCGGCGGGTGCTACCGGCGCCACGGGTGCGACCGGGGCCACTGGTGCGACTGGAGCAACAGGCGATACCGGTGCGACTGGCGCGACAGGTGATACGGGTGCGACAGGTGCCACGGGTGATACCGGTGCGACAGGTGATACCGGCGCTACGGGTGCAACCGGCGATACGGGAGCCACAGGCGCCACGGGTGACACCGGTGCGACTGGCGCCACTGGCGACACGGGCGCAACAGGGGCGACTGGTGCCACGGGCGCGACCGGCGATACTGGCGCGACAGGTGCGACCGGCGATACCGGCGCAACCGGAGCCACGGGTGCGACCGGCGCGACCGGAGCCACAGGCGATACAGGTGCGACCGGAGCCACAGGTGCTACCGGCGCCACTGGCGACACCGGCGCAACAGGGGCGACTGGTGCCACGGGCGCTACTGGCGACACCGGAGCCACGGGTGCCACTGGCGACACCGGTGCTACCGGAGCCACGGGTGCGACCGGAGCGACTGGTGCCACAGGCGCGACTGGAGCGACTGGCGCGACCGGAGCCACGGGCGCGACCGGAGCAACTGGCGCCACGGGAGCGACCGGCGAAACCGGAGCCACAG
>SUGL01000053.1 GCA_004963905.1 Mesorhizobium sp. | reverse complement strand
TCAACCGTCTCGGCGCTGCGCGCCGATCCACCTTCTCCCACAAGGGGAGAAGGGGAGGCCTGCGCCCCTACTCGTCCGCCTTGAACGTCTGCTTCTGCTGGCCCATGCCTTCGATGCCGAGCTCGACGACGTCGCCCGCTTTGAGAAACACCGGCGGCTTCATGCCGAGGCCGACGCCGGGCGGCGTGCCGGTGGAGATGATGTCGCCGGGATGCAGCGACATGAACTGGCTGAGATAGGAGACCAGATACTTCACGCCGTAGACCATGGTCTTGGTCGAGCCGTTCTGCATGGTCTTGCCGTTGACGGTCAGCCACATCTTCAAGTTCTGCGGATCGGCGATCTCGTCCGTGGTCACCAGCCATGGCCCGATCGGCCCAAACGTGTCGCAGGACTTGCCCTTGGTCCACTGGCCCTGGCGCTCGGCCTGGAAGGCGCGTTCGGACACGTCATGCGAGACGCAATAGCCGGCAACATAATCGAGCGCGTCTTCCTCGCTGACATACTTCGCCGTCTTGCCGATGACGACGCCGAGCTCGACTTCCCAGTCGGTCTTGACCGAGCCGCGCGGGATGAGCACATCGTCATCCGGCCCGACGATGGCCGAGCTTGCCTTCATGAAGATGATCGGCTCCGGCGGCACGGTGGCGCCGGTCTCGGCGGCGTGGTCGGAATAGTTGAGGCCGATGCAGATGAATTTGCCGGTGCCGGCGACGCAGGCGCCCATGCGCGGCTTGCCGGAAACGGCCGGCAGCGATTTCGGATCGAGCTTCGACAGCATCTCCAGCGAAGCCGGATGAAGCGCGGTGCCGGCGATGTCGGCGACATAGGCCGAAAGGTCGCGGATCGTGCCATCCTGATCGAGCAGGCCGGGACGTTCGCTCCCCACCTCGCCATAGCGCAGCAACTTCATCTTCGTTCTCCTACTTGCGGCCGAAGGCCGTTTTGCAAACTCTTCGCTCAGGCGGCCGCTTCACAGCGGAAACCGGCGGACCGTATCCATCGAGCCGATCTTCGACAAGCGTGCACGGCGACCAGGGCAGCGGCGGGAAGGATTTTCAGACTTTCCGATCCTCTGCCGATAAGCGCGGCGTTGGGCGCGATCTTCCTGTTCGTCAACGATGTTTTCCCGGCGGCGGTCAGATCGACCAGCCGCCGTCGATATTGTAGGCCTGACCCGACGTATAGGTCGCTCCCGCCAGATAGACGGCGAGATCGGCGATCTCCTCGGGCGTGCCCAGCCTTCCCATGGGCTGGCGGGCGATGAAGGCCGCGCGCGCCGCCTCATAGTCGCCCTGCGCATGCATGCGATCCTGCAGCGACGGGCTTTCGACCGTGCCGGGGCAGATGGCGTTGCAGCGGATTCCTCTTGCGACATAGTCGGCGGCGACCGCCTTGGTGAGGCCGACGACGGCCGCCTTGGTCAAACCATAGACGAAACGGTTCGGCACGCCTTTCTGCGAGCTCGCCAGCGACGCCATGTTGATGATCGACCCGTCGCCGCGCTCCAGCATACCTGGCAGCACGGCGCGCATGGTGCGGATCATGGAGCGGACGTTGAGGTCGAGCGCGAAGTCGAGGTCCTCGTCCTTCAACTCGAGGATGGAGCCCGAATGGACGAAGCCGGCGCAGTTGAACAGCACATCGACCGGGCCGATCTCGGCGAAGGCAGCCGCGACGGCCGCATTGTTCAGAACGTCGAGCTTGCGCGTCTTGATGCCGGGAGTCTTGGCGAGCTCGGCAAGAAGCGGCTCGTTGATGTCGGTGGCATGAACTATGGCGCCGGCTCTGGCAAAGGCCAGCGCGCTCGCGCGTCCGATGCCCTGCGCCGCCGCGGTGACCACAACCACCTTGCCTGCCAGATCCGCCATTCTTCCCTCCTTGTGTCCGCGAGCTTTCTTACCGGCAGCCAAACCAGGCGCAATGCGCCAGGCGAGCTTGTCACTTGACCTGCAATTTGCCGAAGACCAATTGTTTTTTCTGGTTAAAGAACATCCCATGGCGCGTCAAGGCTGGAATATGCAAGTCGCTTCGGGTTCGAATTTACTCCATCGTCCCTTTCCGGGCGCAGGCGCTGCCCCTCATCCGCCTGCCGGCACCTTCTCCCCGTATAGTGACGGGGAGAAGGGGTCGGCCGCAACCTCGGCGCCGTTCTTGCAACGTTGGCGATTGGCGAAACCCTCGATGAGAGCGCCCCTCTCCCCGTCACTATACGGGGAGAGGATGCCGGCAGGCAGGTGAGGGGCGGCGCCGACTTCGACAATTGGCCAACCCCACCACAAGCTGGAAACTTGTCGTTGGTTTGAAGCGATTACGCATCGTGGGTCTCGCGCCTCAGTCGCCGTAAGGCACCCAGACGTTCTTGACCTCGACGGCGCGGCGCAGGAAGGCCTCGCCGGCGGCTTCGCTCGAGGCCCAGTCGAGGCTGCGGCCGTTGCCGGTCCAGACGCGCTTGAGGTTGCCGATGGAGTCGGCCTCCGCCCTGGCGCAGGTTTCGGCATCGGCGAACAGCCAGAGCCCGTCGACGTCGTCGTGCTTCGCCAGCACGCCGGCGAGCTCGGCACTCCGGCCGGTGACGATGTTGATAGCGCCGGCAGGCAAGTCGGAATATTCGATCACCTGGTAGAGGTCGGTCGCAAGCAGCGGGTGGCGTTCTGACGGGACGGCGACCACGGTGTTGCCCATGGCAAGCGCCGGCGCCACCAGCGAGATGAAGTTGAGCAGCGGCTGATTGTCCGGCGCGACGATGCCGACGACGCCGACCGGCTCATGCAGCGCCAATGTCACGACACGGGCCGGCGGCTGGTGGACGCGGCCCTCGAATTTGTCGGCGAGGCCGGCGTAAAGGAACAGCCGCTCGATCGACTGCTCGACCTCCTCCCGCGCCGCCTTGGGAGCGACGCCGGTGAGCTGGACGAGGCGCGCGGCGAATTCATCCGCGCGGCCGGAAAGGTTCTCGGCGAAGTAGTAGAGCACCTGGCTGCGGTTGAAGGCAGTCGCATCGCGCCAGGCCTTGCAAGCGCGCGCTGCGGCGACCGCGTCGCGGATGTCCTTGCGGTTGCCGAGACCGACCTCGCCGGCAAGCTTGCCCTTGGCGGTCGCGACGGCCAGCGAGTAATTGCCGTCCGGACGCACCTGCTTGCCGCCGATGAACAGCTTTGCCGTGCGGTCGATTGCCATGCCGTCGACCTGCTCGACGGGCTGGGCCGAGCCGGCCGCAGCCGGCTTGATGGCCGAGCCAACGGGCAGTTTTGCGGCCAGATATTCGAACATGCCCTCACGGCCGCCCTCGCGGCCGAAGCCGCTTTCGCGATAGCCGCCGAAGCCGCAGGCGGCGTCGAACATGTTGGTGCCGTTGACCCAGACCACGCCGGCCTTCAATTGCGGGGCGACATGCAAGGCGAGGTTGACGTTCTCGCTCCACACGGAAGCGGCAAGGCCGTAGCGCGTGTTGTTGGCAAGCTCGACCGCTTCCTCGGTGTTGCGGAAGCTCATCGTCGCCAATACCGGTCCGAAAACCTCCTCCTGCGCCAATATATTAGCCGGCGAAACCGAGGTCGCCAGCGTCGGCAGGTGAAAGTAGCCCGTCGTTGGCAGGGCGGCGTCGGGCTGCCAGCAGACCGCGCCCTGTTTCGCGCCTTCGGCGATCAGACCCTTGACGCGGTCGAGCTGGGTGCGGTCGACCAGAGGGCCGATATCGGTATTCTTGTCGAGCGGGCTGCCGACACGCAGCCGGCTCATCCTGACCTTGACCTTGGCGATGAAAGCCTCGGCAACGCCTTCCTGGACCAGCAGGCGCGAACCGGCGCAGCAGACCTGGCCCTGATTGAACCAGATGCCGTCGACCAGACCCTCGACGGCGCTGTCGAGATCGGCATCCTCGAAGACTATGAAGGCCGACTTGCCGCCGAGTTCCAGCGAAAGCTTCTTGCCCGATCCGGCGGTCGCCTTGCGGATGATCTTGCCGACCTCGGAAGAGCCGGTGAAGGCGATCTTCTGGACACCGGGATGATTGACGATCGCCGTACCCGCCTCAGGCCCGCCCTGGACGATGTTGACGACGCCTTTCGGCACGCCTGCCCGCTCGCAGATCTCGGCGAACAGGATGGCGGTGAGCGGCGTGAACTCGGCCGGCTTCAGCACCACCGTACAACCGGCCGCGAGTGCGGGCGCAATCTTCCAGGCCAGCATCAACAGCGGGAAGTTCCACGGAATGACCTGGCCGACGACGCCGACCGCCTTGTGGTCTGGAAAATCCTTCTCGAGCGTCTGCGCCCAGCCGGCATGATGGATGAAATGACGGATCGCCAGCGGCACGTCGATGTCACGGCTCTCGCGGATCGGCTTGCCGTTGTCGATCGTCTCCAGCACGGCGAACAGGCGCTGATGGCGCTGCATGGCGCGGCCGATGGCGTAGAGCACCTTGGCCCTGGCGTAGCCGGAACTCGCGCTCCACTTTGGCAGCGCCTTGGCGGCGGCCGCGACCGCCGCGTCGATGTCGGCGGAGCCGGCATCCGAGACCTTGGCGAGCAGCTTGCCGGAGGACGGCTCGCTGGTGTCGAATGTCTTGCCGCTCGCCGCCGCCTTCCAGGCGCCGTCGATGAACAGCGCCTTGGAGAAGTCGCGGCCCGCGAGCCAGGCATCGGCCTCGTTGCGGGCTTCCGGCGCCGGGCCGTAATCCATGGCGTGATAGCGTTCGAGGATGTTCATGGGACGGCTCCTTTTATGAGGAGATTTTTGGTGAGGTTGGCGATCCTTCGCGCCCCCCTCTGTCCTGCCGGACATCTCCCCACAGGGGGGGAGATCAGCCTTCGCGGCCGTAGGCGCCCAATCTGCAACGTCGGCGATTGGCGAAATCATAGGTGACGGCCAATCTCCCCATCCGTAGGGGAGATGTCCGGCAGGACAGAGGGGGGCGCAAAGGAACTCGACTTTCAAGGCCTTCACTCGCCCTTCACGCCATCGCGTGGCGATGGTTGGCCGAATAGTGACCGGTCAGGTGATGCTCGAGCTGGCGTTCGATGTCGGTGAGGAGGCTGGAGGCGCCGAAGCGGAACAGCTCCGGCTCGAGCCAGGGCCGGCCAAGCTCTTCCTTCATCAGCACCAGCCAGTCGAGCGAAGCCTTGGCGGTGGAGATGCCGCCCGCCGGCTTGAAGCCGATCAGATAGCCGGTTTCCTCGAAATAGGCGCGGATGGCGCGCACCATGGCGAGGCCGACGGGGAGCGTGGCGTTGACGCTTTCCTTGCCGGTCGAGGTCTTGATGAAGTCGGCGCCCGCCATCATCGCCACCATCGAGGCGAGCATGACGTTGCGCAGCGTGGCGAGATCGCCGGTGCCGAGGATTACCTTGAGATGCGCATCGCCGCAGGCGGCGCGCATGGCGACGATCTCGTTGAACAGCTCGCGCCACTTGGCGCCGTAGACCAGGCCGCGCGGGATGACGACGTCGATCTCGTCGGCGCCGTCGCGCACCGAGGCCTCGATCTCCTGCAGCCGGGTCGAGAGCGGCGCCAGGCCATGCGGGAAGGCGGTTGAAACGGCGGCGACATGGACGCCCGTGCCGCGCAGCGCTTCGACAGCGGTGGCGACGAAGGGATGGTAGACGCAGACCGCCGCGGGACGGATGGTTTCGCCGGCGATGCCCAAGCCCTCGACGATATCCTTGCGCAGCGGATTGATCGCCTTGGCACAGAGCCGGCGCACGCGCTCGTCGGTGTCGTTGGAGTTCAGCGTGGTGAGATCCATGCAGGCGATCGCCCGCAGCAGCCAGGCGGCCTGGTTGTCGGCCTTGATCGATCGCCGTTTGGTGAGCGTGGCGACACGCCGTTCCAGCGCCGAGCGATTGACGCTGCGCACCGATTCCAGGAAACCGAGGTCGAGCTTCATGCCAGGATTGCGGGCAATGCCGTGTTCCAGCGGCATCGGCGTGTTGGCGGCGGCACGCGCTGGCAGCGGCATAACCTTGGATGCGCCGGCGCCTGCGCCGGCCTCGCGGATCGTGCTGCTCATCTCCTGCCCTTTCATTTCAGCGAGTTGACGCCGAATGTAGCTCGTGAAGCAATGCTTCACGAGTCTTTCAAGGGGTCATAGCGGAAAAAGGCCGGCAAGGCAGCAGGTTTTTGACCGCATGGTCAAAACATCATCCTGAGTAGGCGCTCCCGGCGTTGGAGATTGGCCGAAACGCCCATCCTTCGTCATACTCGGGCTTGACCCGAGTATCCGATACGCTCAGCCGACGAAGGCGCGCTCGACGACGAAGCTTGCCGGATGGCTGAGCGAGCCCTCCTGGAAGCCGAGGCTTTCGGCGAGTTCCTTGACGTCCTTCAGCATGTGCATCGAGCCGCAGATCATGATGCGGTCGGTCTCGGGATTGAGCTTGTCGATGCCGAGGTCGGAATAGAACTTGCCCGAGCCGATCAGCGCGGTGATGCGGCCCATGCGCGGAGACTCCTCGCGGGTCGTCGAATTGTAGAGCGTGACGCGGCCGCCGGTCAGCTCGCCGATCAGCGGATCGTTTTCCAGAGCCGCCACCAGTTCCTGGCCGTAGACAAGCTCGGCTTTGTCGCGACAGGTGTGGGTCAGGAAGACGTGGTCGAACTTTTCATAGGTCTCGGGATCGCGCAGCAGGCTGGCGAAGGGCGCGATGCCGGTGCCGGTCGAGATCATGAACAGGCGTTTTGCGGGCGTAAGGGCGTCGAGCACCAGCGTGCCGGTCGCCTTCTGGCGCATGATGACGGTGTCGCCGACCTGGATCTTCTGCAGCTCGGAGGTCAACGGACCGTCCGGCACCTTGATCGAGAAGAATTCAAGCTCGTCGTCCCAAGCGGGGCTGGCGACGGAATAGGCACGGAAGATCGGCTTCTCGGCATTGGGCAGGCCGATCATGACGAACTCGCCGGAGCGGAAGCGCAGCGACTGCGGGCGGGTGATGCGGAAGGAGAACAAACGATCGGTGTAATGCTTCACCGACACCACCGTCTCGGCATAGACATTGGCCGGGATCGGGAACTGGACCGGCCTAGCGCCGGCGATGTTGACCGCGGATGTCGTGTTCATCAACCCAACTTTCCGGCCCAGACGCGAGGTTCTGGCGCCAAACTGTTCCGTGCGCGTCCGAACGGTCGGGTCCCGACGTGCTTCTCACACACTGCCAGCAGTAAGCCCTTGTGTTGGAAACTTATTAGTATACAAACGATCTTGAGGTCAAGATCGAGGCATAAAACACCTTTCCAAACTGGGACATGTCCGTAGTTTTAGCATTTCGGGTTTCGACAATGGATGAGAAATTTTCGGCGTCGGCGGGAAATGTTGTCGCAGGCATCGATGTCGGCGGAACCTTCACCGACCTGCTGCTGATCGACGGCAAGGCAGGCGGAAAGGTGCATATCGCCAAGACGCCGACCACGGTGGACAACCAGGCATTCGGCGTGGTCGCCGCACTTGCCGCCACCGGCTTTCCGGTCGACGGCATCGACCTCATCGTCCATGGCACGACGACGACCACCAACGCCGTGCTGGAGCGCCGGCTGGCCAGGACCGGCATGATCACCACGCGCGGCTTTCGCGACGTGATCGAGCTTGGCCGGCGCACCCGGCCGCAAGCCTATGGCATGACTGGCACCTTCGTGCCGGTCATTCCGCGCGATCTGCGGCTCGAGGTCTCGGAGCGCGTTGAGGCGTCCGGCGCCGTTCGCGTCCCGCTCGACGAGGCGGAGATGCGCGACGCGGTGAAGCGGCTGCTGGATAGCGGCTGCGAGTCGCTCGTCATCCATTTCCTGCATTCCTACGCCAACCCGGCGCATGAACGCCGCGCGGCGGAGATCGCGGCGGAGATCTGGCCGAACGGCCATATCACCACCGGCCACGCGCTGCTTTCGGAAGCGCGCGAGTTCGAGCGCGGCGTGACGGCCGCGGTCAACGCCTCGGTGCAGCCGATCCTGGAACGCTATGTCGAGCGGCTGCGCAAGGAACTGGGCGCGAAAGGCTATGCGCGCGACTTCCTGATCATGAACGGCAATGGCGGCATGATCTCGGCCCGCTTCGTCACGCTGGAATCGGCCAAGACAGTGATGTCCGGCCCCGCCTCTGGCGTGATTGCCGCCGCCTATACCGGAAAGCGCGCCGGCTTCGGCAATGTCGTCACCTACGACATGGGCGGCACCTCGACCGACGTGGCGCTCATCCGCAATGCCGAGCCCGCCGTCTCGAACGAGATCGAGATCGAGTATGCGATGCCGATCCATGTGCCGATGGTGGCTGTGCACACCGTCGGCGCCGGCGGCGGCTCGATCGCGCGCGTCGACGCGGCCGGCCTGATCCAGATCGGCCCGGAAAGCGCCGGCGCCAATCCCGGCCCGATCTGCTACGGGCGCGGCGGCGCGGAACCGACCATCACCGACGCCAATCTGGTGCTGGGCCGGCTGGCGCCGAAGAAGCTGCTCGCCGTCGACAATCCGGTCACCGTCGAGCGCGTTACCGCGATCTTCGAAGACAGGATCGGCAAGCACACCGGCCTTTCCGGCGTCGAATCGGCGGGCGCGATCCTGAGGCTCGGCAATATGAAGATGGCGGGCGCCATCCGCATGGTGTCCGTGTCGCGCGGCCACGATCCGCGCGACTTCGCGCTGTTCGCCTTCGGCGGCGCCGGGCCGCTGCACGCGACGGCACTCGCCCGCGAGCTCGGCCTGCCACGTGTGCTGGTGCCGGCGCGCCCCGGCATCACCAACGCGCTCGGCTGCGTCGTCGCCGATCTCAGGCACGATTTCGTCAACACGATCAACCAGCCGGTCAAGCTGCTCGATGAAGCTTCGCTTCACGAGTTATTGGAACGGCACCGGAACGAAGGTTTGGCGCTGATCGCCAAGGAAGCGGTAAAGCCGGACGCGATCCGCGTTACCCATTCCGCCGACATGCAGTTCGTCGGCCAGACGCACATCATCAACGTGCCGCTGCCGTCCTCATCGGTGACGCGCGCGACGCTGCAGCAACTCTTCGAAAAGGCCTATTTCGCGCGCTTCAAGGTCGAGCTGCCCGAGATCCGCGCCAATCTCGTCAACCTCAACACCTCGGTCACCGGCGTGCGGCCGCAAATCGATCTGTCGAAGCTGATCGACCCGGCGGGGCGCGCGGCAACGCTCGAGGAGGCGCTGCGCGAAATCCGGCCGGTCTGGTACAGTGGGCGCTGGCACGACACCCCGGTCTATGACCGCGAAAAACTGCCGCTCGATGCGACAATCGAAGGGCCGGCTATCCTGGAGCAGATGGACGCAACCACGGTGCTGGAACCGGGCGACCATGCGCGTTCCGACGCCGACGGCAACATCATCATCGACATCGGCGAGGCCTGACAATGCCAGTGCAAGGGGCAAAGCTCGACACGATCACGCTTTCGGTGCTGCAGGCGGCGCTGCAGCAGGTCTGCGACGAGATGGATCTGACGTTTTCCCGCGCGGCCTTCTCGCCGGTCATCGCCGAGGCCAACGACCGTTCGGACGGTATCTATTCGGCGGTCGACGGCTCGCTGATCGCGCAAGGCAGCCAGGGCCTGCCGGTGTTCGTCGGCGTCATGCAGTATTCGACCAAGACGGTGATCGAGATGATCGCCGACGGCCGTTGCCTGGCGCCGGAGCCCGGCGACATCTACATCGTCAACGATCCCTATCTCGGCGGCACGCATCTGATGGACGTGCGTTTCGTCATGCCGGTCTATCGGAACGGCAAGATTTTCTGCTGGCTTTCCAACACGGGTCATTGGCCTGATATCGGCGGCTCTGTGCCGGGCGGCTTCTCGGCGTCGGCCACCGCGGTCGAGCAGGAAGGCCTGCGCCTGCCGCCGGTAAAACTGTTCAAGAAGGGCGTGCTCGACCCGGAGATCTACGCCATCATCTGCTCGAACATCCGCGTCGCCGACCAGCGCATCGGCGATATCCGCGCGCAGGCTGCCGCGTTGCTGATCGGCCAGGACAGGCTGAACGAAATACTGGATCGTTACGGAGACGAAACCGTCATCGAAGCGATCGCCGAATTGCGCCGACGAGCCGCCGACCAGATGCGCGCCTCGATCGCGGTGATACCGGACGGCGTCTATCGCTCGCAGGCCTTCGTCGATTCCGACGGTGTGGTGAACGAGCCACTGACCATAAATCTGGCCATCGAGAAGAAGGGCGACACGCTGACCTTCGATTTCGCCGGCTCGTCAAAGCCCTGCGCAGGACCGATGAACAGCGTGCTGGCGACGACCCTGTCGTCGGTCTATCTCGCCATGCGCCATATCTTTCCCGAGGTGCCGATCAGCGCCGGCGCCTTCGAACCGCTGAACGTCAAGCGGCCGGAAGGCACCTTCCTCGACGCGAAATATCCGCGCCCCGTGTCGGGCTGCGCGGCGGAGGTCTCGCAGCGCATCGCGGAAGCCGTGTTCGCGGCGATGGTGCAGGCGCTGCCGGAGAAGGTGACGGCGGCACCCGCCGGCTCCAGCGGCAATTTCGCGCTCGGCGGCAACGACCCGGCGCGCGGGCGCGATTATGTGATGTACCAGATCTCCGGCGGCGGCTATGGCGGCAATGCCGGCCATGATGGCTTGAGCAACGGCTGCTCGACCATCGGCATTTCGAAATCGCCGCCGGTCGAGATCATGGAGCAGGCTTTTCCGGTTCTCTACCGGCACTACGCGCTGCGCGAGGGTTCGGGCGGCGCGGGCAAGCATCGCGGCGGCTTCGGGCTTGCCTATGAGGTCGAGATATTGCGGGGCGAAGCCCGCGCGTCCTTCGTCATGGATCACGGCCGCTTCGGGCCGCAGGGCGCGCTCGGCGGCAAGGACGGCGCGCCCAACAGCGTGACCGTGTTCCGGGGCGGCGAAGCGCATGTGCCACCACATCTTTCCAAGGAGCAGGATATTTCGCTCAAGGCCGGGGACCGCGTACGCGTCGGCACGCCCGGCGGAGGCGGCTATGGCGACCCGCGCGAGCGCGATCCGAAGCTTGTCGCCGAGGATGTGCGGCTGGGCTACTATACGGCCGAACAGGCGCGGGAGATGTTCGGCGTGGACTGACGAACTGTCGGCCGGCTCGCAAATATCGCACCATTATATTCGATTTGTCTAAATCACCTATTTCTAAAACACGATGCCGAAGATTGTGCGGCGACTTTCAGAAAAGTCATGCTCAAGCAACAAGATAAAGCGCGATGACAGTTCTAGGAAAGGTCTTCTTGCCTTATTACCTCAAACCGACCCAACTGGATAAGAATATATTAAGCCCGCAACTATAAATAGAAGCCCCGGCGGAGCAGGGGGCGTTCATGGGCTTGTCCGACGGGGTGCTTGAGGATGCGAGTTTGCCGAGCCAGCCGCGATCGCGGTCTGGTCAGCTGGCGGATGTCGCAAAACTAGACGATGTTTCGCGTAAACTGCTCGCGCTCTGCCTCTTCTACATCCTCGGAGCGGCCCTGATCTGGCCGTCGATGTACTCCGACATTGCGCAAATCTATCTGTCGGAACTCGTTGTCGGGGGCCCGATCTGTTTCTTCGCCGTGATGATCCCGGCGGCAATAATCATTTCGCCAAAGGCGCCGATCGGATTCATCGTGACTCTGGTTCGAGCGAACGGGATACGAGCCGCACTCGTCGTGACGGTCTTCATCCTGTTGCTTGCCGCATACACGACCTGCAAGGTGAACATCCCGGATATCGTGCCTTTCTATAGCGATGAGGCCTTGGCCGACCTCGACGAATTCCTGCATGGTCAGGCGCCGTGGCAAATCGCACATGCATTCGATTCCGACATTTTGGCCCTGGTCATAGGGACGGTCTACTCCAAGATCTGGTTTGTCGAATGGTTCGGCATGGTGTTCTTTGCGGCGCTGTATGCCAATCAGCTGATGCACCTGCGCTATCTCACTGCCCTTGCGCTCGTCACCATGGTCGTCGGAACGCTTCTGGCAACGCTGCTTTCCTCCGTCGGGCCTATCTTCTACGATGAATTCTTGGGCGGCGACCGCTATGCGGAGCTTCTGAAGGTGGTGAGGCAGCACAACGAGCTTGCGCTGCAATATTCCCACTACCTTCTTGCCAGCTACAAGGCCGACATGCCCGCGCTTGGCTCTGGGATTTCGGCCATGCCCAGCATGCACGTGGCGATCGCCACGCTGAACGCCTTCTACCTCGCACAACTCAACCGCTGGCTCGGCGTGGCAGGCTGGGCGTTCGCGATCTTCATCCTGTTCGGTTCCTTCTATACCGGCTGGCACTATGCCGTTGACGGTTACATCGCGATGCTGGTCGTCGCCGTGATCTGGCGACGCACCGCCGGCATCGCCGATATCAAAATCGGCGCCTCCGGTTCGACCGTGGATGCATCGGGCAGGCAGCCTTAAAGCTGCGTCGCGTCGAAACGGATTCGAGCGACGACGCTTTAAGCCAGCTTCGCCAGCAGCCGCAGGAAGGTCGCGGCCTCCTTGGCTGTCAGCGGCGCAAGGGTCTCCTCGGTGATCGTGCGGGCGAGCGGGATCAGCCGCTCAATCGCCTCGCGGCCTTCCGGCGTCAGATTGACCAAGAGCCGCCGCTTGTCGACCTCGTGCTTGGAAAGCTCGACCAGCCCGCGCGCCTTCAGCCGGTCGATGACGCCCTTCACGGTGGCGGCGTCCATGGCGATCAGGGCGCCGAGCTGGTTCTGCGAGGTCTCACCGATGTCGTAGAGCTTGGCCAAAGCGGCGAATTGCGGCGGCGTCAGATCGGCGATGTGCGAGGCGAAGATCGCGACATGACGCTGATGCGCCTTGCGCAGGATGAAGCCGACCTGGTCCTGCAGATGGTAGTTGTTTTCGTCCGGCTCTTCGCCTTCGACCAGCCGCAGCAGATTGTCCTCACCGCTCATCTCAGGCCATCCCATGCCTTGATGTCCTCGGCCGCGAGGCCACCCATGCGATTGTGGACGCGCGGACCGCAAGTCATGGCGAGGCAGAACAGGATCTCGTCGGGACGCGGGCCGTCGCTGACGCCGACCTCCATGGCGTCGAAATGGCTGCGCACATAGGCGGCATTGATGTGGCCGAGCGGCACGTCGAGCCGCGCGCCGAAGGCGCCGACCTTCTTTGCCGAGGGCACGATGGCCTTGGCGTCGCCGAGGCGCTCGCGCATGGCATAGCCGCCCGGCACATGCCACAGCGCGCCGTGTTCGAGCTCGCCCGCCGTGCCGACGATGGCGCCCTTGCCGTAGCCGTCGATCTTCTTCACGTCGCCGCCAAGTGCCGCGATCAGCTTGTCGGACAGTAGAAGCCCGAGCGGCTTCAGGTCCTCCATCGCCCCCTGCAGCTCCTCGACATAGCGGCCGGCGAACGGGTTCTTGACCACGGCGAGAGCCGCCGCGCGGCGGCGCGGCTCCTTGGCCACGGGGCCGCCGTCATGAAAAATCTCTTCGGTCAGAACCGCGACCTTGCGGATCGGAAAGTCAGGCATGGGCAGTTTCCTTCGCTTTATGCTTGTTGGGCGCGGCCAGCGCCACGGGACCACTGATACGGGACTGGCCCGCCAGGAACAGCGCCGCCGCGGCGATCAGGCCGCGCCGGCGAAAATCTTCGGCGACGGCAAGGCCGTTGTCCAGCGCCCGGGCCGCCTCTCCGGGTGCGAGCGCACCAACGCCTTGCGTCACCAGCCGATCGCCGAGATCGCTGTCGGGCGCGAGATCGCGCGCGGACACACGATGGATCGCCGGATGGAAAGGCAGGTCGACGGCGTTGGCAATCAGCGTCGCCGCAGCGTCCGCCTCGGCACCGCTCCGCGCGAGCACGGTGACGGCATCGGCGATGCCCAGCGAAAAAGAGCGGCCGCGCCAGCCGCTGGTGGCGACGCCGCGCACGCCGTCTTCGGCACGGATGGTGATGCGGTCGACCATGCCATGGCCGGTGCCGGCGATGGCCAGTGTCATCGTCTGACCCTCGCCGAGGTGGATGGCGCTGTCGCCCCCATTGTTGACATAGGCGCGATCAAGGCGGCGGCCAACGAGCGCTGCCATCAGAATTTCGTCGGCTACCGAGCCGGCAACGGCGGCCATCGGCGTGATGAAGCTTTCCGCCAGCGGCGAAACAGCCGCTTCCATGCGCCGCGCCGTCGGGCCGGCGAAAGCGCGCGGCGTCAAGGACGCCGGGCGACGCAACTCGGGAAGTTCTTCCACCAGCTCGTTCAAGATCGTCTGGAAGCGTTCGACAGCTTGGGCATAGGCGGCGCGGCGTTCACCCGCCTCGCCGAAGGCCTCGACGATCAGGTCTATCGGCCCATGATTGAGATGAAGCCGCCTACCGTCGGCGAGCCAATGCGCCTGCGGGCCGTTCATCACTCGGCTCCGTTGACCCGGCCGCGGCGCAATTGCGCCAGCGGCGGCCAGGGATTGCCGGCAGGCGCGCCGGCGCCACGACGCGGATTGAGGTACTCGCCGCCTTTGGCAAGAATGTCCTCGACGCTGCGGATCTCGCTCTCATAGCCGCCCAAACGGACATAGTCGTCGCGGCGCATGGTGAATTCGATCGGGGCGACCAGCGCCGGCGTCGGCACATAGCCGAAGGCGCCCTCGGGCACGCGGGTGACGTCGACCATCAGCGTGATACCGCCGCCCGGCCAGACATAGACCGGCGCGCCGCCCACGGTCACATAGGTCTTCAAGCCCTGCACCGAGCGGGTGAGGTTGACCGGGTTCTCGGTGACGCCGGCGCGCAACGAGCCGCCGGCGCCGCCGATGAAGAGAACGGTGCATAGCGCCGGCTCGCAATTGTCCTCGATCAGGCCGACGGATTTCTGCAGTCGATCCGGGAATGGCTTTTCGACCGGCTTCAGCTGCTCGTCGAGCTCGTAGTAGGCAAACTGCTCGCCGGTGGTCGAAACCATCATGAGCGACAGGCCGGGACGGGCGCCTTTCTTGGCATTCCAGTCGCCGAGGATCGACAGCGGATCGGAGATCGTGGTGCCGCCCCAGCCGAGACCGGGCTCCGACACCTTGAAGTAGCGGCCGGGCGTCGAGCGGCGGCCGATGATCTTTATCCCGGTCTCTTCCCAACCCAGCACCTTGCCGGCCTGATGCTCGGAGACGACGCCGGTGATGTGGTCGTCGACCACCACCACTTCGTCGACCAGCCCGCGCCATTGCGTGGCGAACATGCCGATGGTGGCCGAGCCGCAGCCGACGCGCATGCGATGCTCGACCTTGCCGTCAATCACCGGCGCCTTGCCGGCCTCTACGATGACGGTGGCGCCGCCGTCGATGGTGAGCTCGACCGGCTTGCGGTTGCAGAGATTGAGCAGCGCATCGCAGGTGGCGCGGCCCTCCGCCTTCGAGCCGCCGGTCAGATGATGGACGCCACCGAGCGACAGCATCTGCGAGCCGTACTCGCCCGTCGTCACATGGCCGATCGCCTCGCCTTCCGACCGCACGGTCGCCGTCTCGTCGCCGATATGGCGATCGGTGTCGATCTTCACCTTGACGCCGCAGTAGGAGAAGATGCCTTCGGTGACGACGGTGACGAGATCGACGCCCTCGACCTCCTGGCTGACGATGAAGGGCGCCGGCTTGTAGTCGGGATAGGTGGTGCCGGCGCCGATCGCGGTGACGAAGCGGCGCCCGGTGTTGACCAGTTCGCCGTCCCACTCCTCGCCCTCGGCGACGAAAGGCACGACCGCGCCGCCGGTCTCGGCCGCGTGGTCGAGGATGGTCAGCGGGTCCATGCGCACGATGCGTCCGCCGACATTGCCGTAGCGGTCGCAGGCGCCGGTGCGGCCGTCGGCGATGTAGCACATGACCGGACAGGCATCGCAGCGGATTTTTTCCGCCACCTGCTTCTCGCCGGGATCATGGGTTTCGAAACGTTCGGCAAGCTCGCTCATAGGCGCGCCTCCTTTTCACGGATCGCCGCCAGGATTCGGCTCGGCGTCGCCGGCACCTTGGAGATCAAGACGCCTGTGGCATGGCGGATGGCGTTGAGGATCGCCGGCGCCGTCGGGATCAGCACATGCTCGCCCAGACCCTTGGCGCCGAAAGGTCCTTCCGGATCCGGAACCTCGACCAGTATGTGCTCGATCGGCGGCACGTCGCCGATGGTCGGGATGAGATAGTCGTGCAGGTTCTCGGTGCGGCCGGGGATGTACTCCTCCATCAGCGCCATGCCGATGCCCTGCGCGATGCCGCCCTCGATCTGGCCCTCGACCAGCACCGGATTGATCGCCTTGCCGACGTCATGCGCGGCGGTGATCTTGATCAGCTTCACGGTGCCCAGCTTGAGATCGACCTCGAGCTCGGCGATCTGCGCGCCATAGCCGTAGACGGCATAGGGCTTGCCCTGGCCCTTGGCGTCGAGCGGCAGCGTCGGCGGGTCATAGGTTTCTTCCGCTACGAACACCAAGCCGTCGGCATCGGCCTTCAGCGCCGACAGATCGACCCGCCGCGCCGCTTCGCCTTCGCGGATGGAGATATTCGCGCCATCGAGCGCGATCGTCGCCTGATCGGACACATTGGCAAAGCGCAGGATCTTTTCGCGCAACGCGCGGCCCGCCTTCTCCGCGGCTTTGCCGGTGACGAAAGTCTGGCGCGAGGCAGATGTTTTGCCGGCGTCGGGCGTAATGGCGGTGTCGGCGCTCTCCAGCCGGAATTTATCGAGCGGCAGGCCGAGCGCGTCGGCGCAGATCTGGGTGATGACCGTGTTGGAGCCCTGGCCGATGTCGACGGCGCCCTGGTGCAGGACGACCTCACCGGAGCCCGAGATACCGACCTTGATGGTCGATGGGTTGGGCAGCGAGGTGTTGCCACAGCCATACCAGCAGGAGGCGACGCCGACGCCGCGTTTGCTTGCCGTGTTGGTCGCATTGAAGGCTTCCGCTTCGGCAAGCGCGCGCGACCAGTGCGGTTGGAGCGCTTCCAGGCATTCGCCAATGCCGACGCCCGACTCCAGGCGCTGGCCCGTGACCGTCTCGCAACCGTTGCGCAGACAGTTCTTCAGCCGGAAATCGAGCCGGTCCATGCCCAGCTTGCCGGCGAGCTCGTCATAGAGCGTCTCCTGCATGATCGTCGCCTGCGGCACGCCGAAGCCGCGGAAGGCGCCGGCGATCGGGCCGTTGGTGTGGATCGCGTAACCCGTCGCCCGGTAGTTCGGCGTCAGATAGGGGCCGGAGGCGTGCACCGGCACGCGGTTGGCGACCGTCGGACCCCAGCTGGCGTAAGCGCCGGTATTGAAATCGCCGGAGAACACCATGCCGGTGACGCGGCCTTCGGCATCGGCGCCGATGGTCGCCTTCATCTCGGCGGGATGGCGCTTGGTGGTCGACATCATCGATTCGTTGCGCGTGTAGGCGAGCGCCGCCGGTCGACCAGTCTTCATCGCCACAAGGCCGATGAGGGGCTGCAGCGAGACGTCGAGTTTCGAGCCGAAGCCGCCACCCGTGGCGGTCGGCACGATGCGCACCTTGTCGACGGCAAGGCCGAGCACCTTTGCCGTCTCGTCGCGGTCCATATAGGGCGCCTGGGTGCAGGCGACGACGACCAGCGTATCGCCATCCACGTAAGCGAAGCCCGCTTCCGGCTCGATATAGGCATGCTCGACAAAGGAGGTTTCGATGACTCCGGAGGCGGTGAAAGCAGCGCCGGCAAGCGCGCCATCGGGATCGCCGCGTTCGACCACGCCCGAGGTGAGCAGGTTCGCAGGTCGATGCTGATGAATCAGAGCCGTGCCGTCGGCTTTCGCCTCATCGAGCTGCAGCACATGCGGCAGCTCCGTCCAGGCGATCGGGAAATCATCGAGGTCGAGATCGAGGATCGCTTCGCGCTCGCCAGCCACCAGCGCCACCGCCTCGCCACGGAAGCGCACGAAACCTTCGGCGAGCGCTGGTTGGTCGGCAAAGGGCCCGATGACGCCGAAGCAGTTCTTGCCCGGAATATCGGCGGCGGTGAAGACACCGGCGATGCCGCGATGCGCGTCCGCCCATGCCCGCAGGTCACCGAAGCTGAAGCGGGCATGATGGTGCGGCGAGCGAACCACAAGCACGGCAAGCGCATCGGCCGGGAAGCTGTCGCCGCCGAATCTTTCGCCGCCGGTGACCTTCGGCACGCCGTCGAGACGGATCGGCGAGGCGCCGACGGCGTGGCCGACGTCGGGCGAGCGATGGTCAAGATCGCGGTCCAGCCGGCAAGGTTGATGCTGCCCCTCACCCTTACCCTCTCCCCGTGAAGAACGGGGAGAGGGAGTCGCCAGCGTGGGAGCGCTTCCCTTCTCCCCGTCACTATACGGGGAGAAGGTGCCGGCAGGCGGATGAGGGGCAGCGCCGACCGCCGACGATTCGCTTCGCGCCGCATCCATCACCGCAGCGATGATCTTCCGGTAGCCCGTGCAGCGGCAGAGCACGCCGCCCAGCGCATCCTGCGTCTCGGCCTCGCTCGGCGTAGGGTTGCGTTCCAGAAGCGCGGTGGCCGCCACCAGCAGGCCCGGCGTGCAGATACCGCACTGCACGGCGCCGTGCTCCAGGAACGAGGCCTGCAAGGCTGACAGCCTGCCATTGGCAAGGCCCTCGACCGTGGTGACGGACGCTCCGGAGACGGAGGCCGCCGGCACGAGGCAGGCGCAGACGGGATCACCGTCGACGAGCACGGTGCAGGCGCCGCAGTCGCCGGCATCGCAACCGACCTTGGTGCCGGTCAGTCGCAATTCGTCGCGCAAAACCTGCGACAGCCGCCGCACCGGCGGCACCGAGACGCTGACGGCGGCGCCGTTGACTTCGAAGGCGATGTCGGCGCGTTCGATGGAGGGTTGGGTCAGGCTCATGCCGCCACCTTGCTTTCGCCGAGGCCGATGGCGGCGCGCACGGCACGCGCAACGACCTCGCGCGCCGCACCCTGCCGATATTCGGCGCTGCCGCGCACATCGGCAATCGGCGACAGTTCGTCGATCGGCGCGGACAGCACCGCATCGGCAAGCGTGGCGGTCGCGGGTTGGCCGCGAAGGACCGCCTCGACGCCGGCAAGGCGGCGGGCAACGGCCGAGCAGGCGCCGACGGCGATCGCCGCGTCGGCGACCGCCCCACCCGCGATCAC
This sequence comes from Mesorhizobium sp., assembly GCA_004963905.1. Classification (GTDB taxonomy): domain Bacteria; phylum Pseudomonadota; class Alphaproteobacteria; order Rhizobiales; family Rhizobiaceae; genus Mesorhizobium. The sequence goes on along the minus strand of SUGL01000053.1, from coordinate 9,645 downwards.
GAGGCGAGCCGCCGCCATGGCGATCGAGATGACGAGATAGCGCCGCGCGCCGAGCTTGACGAAAGCCGACGCGCCGACGGCGGAACGCTTGGGGACACGAATGGCGGTAACGATCTCGCCCGGCTGTAGCGCCGTGCGGCGATTGCCAAGGATGAACTCGCCGAGCGGCAGGTGACGCATGGCTTTCGCCGACCGCAATTCGACTTCCGCCTCGAGCACCAGCAGCGCCGGCACGCCATCTGCGGCGGGCGAGGCATTGCAAAGATTGCCCGCTACGGACGCGACATTCTGGATCTGAACGGAGCCGACCTCGCGCGCGGCCGCCTTCAGCGCGTCGAACGCCGCCGGCAACGGGTGGCGCACGATCTCGGTCCAGGTGGTGCGGGCGCCGATCCGCCAATGCTCGCCCGTCTCGGCGATGCCGCGCAGCGCGGCAAGTCCGTTGATGTCGAGGATGTTGTCGCGAAAAGGCTTTGCGCCCTGCGCCGGATAGAAATCCGTGCCGCCGGCAAGGATGCGCCAGCGATCCTCGCCGAGCAGAGCGAGCGCCTCGTCGACCGTGGTGGGTTTTGCGTAACGGATCACGCCTTGCCTTCCCGAAAAGGGGCCTTTCCGAGGGAACCTGCCAGCGCCGGGCGGGGGCAAATTCATTCGTATGCAAATGATATCAACTTCGTCGCAATTGTCAAAGCGGAGGCTCTCGCCACGGCTTTGTTATGCCTGTAGAGGTTGACGCAGCCAGCCATCTGGTCGAGGGTCTGCCTCCGGTCGCGTCAGCGGCATCTGATTGGAGCCCGAGCCGAACCGAAGGGGAGCCCATGGCCGACGAAGCGCTCATCGTCATCGATCTGCAGAACGATTTTTGCCCTGGCGGCGCGCTGGCGGTTTCCGGCGGCGACGAGATCGTGCCTTTAGTCAACGACCTGATCCGGCGGACCGAGCATGTCGTGCTGACGCAGGACTGGCATCCCGCCGCCCATTCGAGCTTCGCTTCCAGCCATCCCGGCAAGCAGCCCTTCGAGACGATCGAGATGCCCTACGGGCCGCAGACGCTTTGGCCGGATCACTGCATCCAGGGCAGCCTCGGTTCCGATTTCCATTCGGGGCTCGCATGGACCAAGGCGGAACTGGTGATCCGCAAGGGTTTCCGCACGGCCATCGACTCCTATTCGGCCTTCTTCGAGAACGATCATACGACGCCGACCGGCCTCGCCGGCTATCTCAAGGAACGCGGCATCGATGCCGTCACGCTGGTTGGGCTCGCTACCGATTACTGCGTCGCCTATTCGGCGCTCGACGCAGTGAAGCAGGGTTTTAGGACGACCGTGCGGCTCGACGCCTGCCGCGGCATCGACCTCAACGGCTCGCTCGACACGATGACTGCGCTCATGCGCGAGGCCGGCGTGACGCTCGAAGACCATTCGGCGGACTGATCCGCCGGTGGGGCAGGCGAAGATTTCTTGTTCGTGGGGCGAGGATGTCGCCAGTTTGCGGCGCCGGGTGTTCCAGGGAACGCCAGCGTCTCACTCCGCTGGAGCACCCCTCATCCGTCTCGGCGCTATCGCGCCGATCCACCTTCTCCCACAAGGGGAGAAGGGAAGGGGCGCGGCGGCTGGATGAAGGGGTTTTTCTCATTCGCTTCGCTTGCCGTATTGCTGCTGCTTCCTGCACAGGCGCTAGCCACCGAAATCCACGAGTTGCCCGGCGCGGCAATGTCGCTCTGGTGGGCGCTGCCCTTTGCCGGGCTGCTGCTCTCCATCGCAACCGGGCCGCTGCTGTTCCATCATGTCTGGGAGCATCACTACGGTAAGATCGCCGCCGCCTGGGCGGCGCTGGTGGTGGTGCCGCTGGCGATCGCCTTCGGCGTGCCCATGGCGGGCGAAGCGGTGCTGCACACGCTGCTCACCGAGTATCTCTCCTTTATCATCTTGTTGTTCGCGCTGTTCACCATTTCCGGCGGCATCCTCGTTGCCGGCAACATCCACGGCACGCCGCTGGTCAATGCCGGCCTGCTGCTCATCGGCGCGATCCTTGCCTCGATCATCGGCACCACCGGCGCCTCGATGATCCTGATCCGGCCGATCCTGCGCGCCAACGACAACCGACCGTTCAACGCCCATGTGGTGATCTTCTTCATCTTCCTGGTCTCCAACATCGGCGGCTCGCTGACGCCGCTCGGCGACCCGCCGCTGTTTGTCGGCTTCCTGCGCGGCGTCGATTTCTTCTGGACGACGGTGCACATCCTGCCCGACACGCTGTTCGTCGGCGGACTGGTGCTGCTCATCTTCCTCGTGTTCGACATCGTCCTGCATCGCCGCGAGGCCGGCTTGCCGAAGATCAAGGACCCGACGCCGGACACGAAGGTGCGCCTGCGGGGCCTCGCCAATTTGCCGCTGCTTGCCGGCGTGATCGGCGCGATCCTGCTTTCGGCGAGCTGGAAGCCCGGCGTGAGCTTTTCCGTCTTCGGCGTCGGTCTGGAACTGCAGAACCTGGTGCGCGACGCGATCATCCTGGCGCTGGCCTTTCTGTCGCTCAAAGTCTCGTACAAGAGCCACCGCGAAGCGAACGGGTTCAGTTGGGGCCCCATCGCCGAGGTGGCGAAACTCTTTGCCGGCATCTTCATCTGCATCGTGCCGGTCGTCGCCATCCTGAGGGCCGGGCACGACGGCGCGCTGGCGCCGCTGGTGGCGCTCGTCACAACCGCCGACGGCCAGCCCAACGACCTCGCTTATTTCTGGCTGACCGGCGCGCTGTCGTCCTTCCTCGACAACGCGCCGACCTATCTGGTGTTCTTCGAGCTTGCCGGCGGCGACGCGAAGCATCTGATGACGGAGGCCGCCTCGACGCTCGCCGCGATCTCGGCCGGTGCGGTGTTCATGGGCGCCAATACCTATATCGGCAACGCGCCGAACTTCATGGTCTTTGCCATCGCCAGGCATCGCGGCTTCAAGATGCCAGGCTTCTTCGGCTACATGGCATGGTCGGGCCTGGTGCTGATCCCGACCTTTTTGATCGCGGGGTTCCTCTTTTTTCGATGAGCTGAGCTACTCAATTTCCAGCGTCTGCGCCGCCCCTCATCTGGCTGCCGCCATCTTCTCCCCGTGAACGGGGAGAAGGGAGCTGGCATCACCGATTTCGCCAATCGCCGACGCTGCAGAATGAGTGCCAAGGTCGCGGCCAGCTTCTTTCTCCCCGTTTACGGGGAGAAATGCCCGGCAGGGCAATGAGGGGCAGCGCGACGTTCAGAAAATCTTGGCGGGGCAACGATTTCAGCGCTTTATCCCACCCCCACATATCTCCGCACCGCCGATGGATCCGCGCGCAGTTCCCCGACATCGACCGTCTCGCGGTTGCGGCCGTTCTCGATGAATGAGACGCGGTCGGCGACCGAAAGCACGGCGTCGACGCGCTGCTCGACCAGGATCGTCGAAACGCCGAGGTGGCGCAGCTTCGCCACCGTCTCGCGGATCTTGGCGATCATCGACGGCATCAACCCTTCAGTCGGCTCGTCGAGCAGAAGCACCTGCGGCTCGAGGCAGAGCGCGCGCGCCATGGCCAGCATCTGCTGCTCGCCGCCCGAAAGCGTGCCTGAGCGCTGCTTCAGCCGCTCGCGCAGCAGCGGGAAGAGGTCGAGGACGTTCTCGCGCGTCTGCTTGCCCCTGCCCCGCGCCATCAAGCCGATCTCGATGTTTTCCGCCACCGTCATGTCGGCAAACAATCGCCTGCCCTGCGGCACATAGGCGACGCCGGCCTTCGGCACGTCATGCGCGGCGAGGCCGGTCAGTTCCTTGCCATCCAGCGCGATCGAGCCGGCCGCCGCCGGCACCAGCCCCATGATCGCCTTCAGCGTCGTCGTCTTGCCGGCGCCGTTGCGGCCGAACAGGCAAAGCACCTCGCCCTTGTTCAGCACGAGGTCGAGGCCGTAGAGCACCTGCACCTCGCCATAAAAGCAGTCGAGGCCGGAAATGGCGAGCAGACTTCGATCGACCACGAGCGGATCAGCCATGGGTCGCTCCGAGATAGGCATCTTGCACCGCCGCGTTGGCGCGGATCTGTTCCGGCGTGCCCTCGGCGAGGATCTTTCCCGAATTGAAGACGGTGATGCGGTCGGCAAGCTGCATGACCACCGGCATGTTGTGCTCGATGAGCAGCACCGTTGCGTCCTTGGCGATCTCGCGCACCAGCTTGATGAAATTGTCGATCTCGCTATCGGCCAGGCCTTGCGTCGGCTCGTCTAGAATCAGGAGGCGCGGCTTCAGCGCCAGGCCCATCGCGACTTCGAGCAAGCGCTGGTGGCCATAGGAAAGGTGCGCGGCCAGCGTGCCTGCCCGGTCGGCGAGGCCGGTGTGCTTCAGCGCCGCCATGACGCCGGCCCTCACCTGTCCCTTCGAGCGGCCGTCGGTCAGCGTGCGCTGCACCGGCAGCGCGACATTGTCGAATGCCGTGAGGTTGGCGAAGACGCTGGTGATCTGGAAGGTGTAGGCGACGCCGAGGCGAACCCTTTTGTAAGCCGGCATCGTCGTGATGTCGGCGCCGTCGAAGACGATCATGCCGGCCGACGGCCGGATGCGGCCGCTGAGCAGGCTGACGAAGGTAGTCTTGCCGGCGCCGTTGGGGCCGATGATGGCGCGGATCTCGCCCGGGATCAGCGCGAAGTCGACGCCGTCGACGGCGCGCAGGCCGCCGAAATGGCGGGACAGACCCTTGGTGGTGAGCAGCGGCATCATGGCAGCCACCCCAGCCAGCGCTGGCGAATGCTGCCCAGGATCCCCTTTGGGGAGAACAGCACCAGCAGGATGAGCGCCACGCCGACGATCAAGAGATAGGCGGAGGTGAAGCCGCTGGTGATGTCGGTGACATAATACATGAACAGCGTGCCGATGAGCGGCCCGAGCGTGGTGGCGGCGCCGCCGAGCAGCACCCAGAGCAGCGGCAGGATTGAATATTGCACCGAGGCGAAGCTCGATCCGATATAGCCGAAGAGCAGCGCATAGGCCGCGCCCGAGGCCGCGCAGATGGCGCCGGAGGCGACGACGGCGCCGAGCTTGTTGGCGACGGTATCGTAGCCCAGCATCTTGGTGCGCTCCTCATTCTCGCGGATGGCGACCAGAACGCGGCCGAAGCGGGAGCGGACCACGGCAAGGGTTGCGATCAGAACGACCGAGAACAGCGCCAGCGCGGTCATATAGCGCACGGTCGGATTGGTCAGGTCGAGCGAGGCGCCGCCGAGACTGAGCGTGCGCGACGCCTGCTGGATGACCAGGCCCTGGTCGCCGCCGGTCCAGGCGGCGAAATAGAGGATGAGCAGATAGAACACCTGCGCGAACATCATGGTGACGATCATGAACGCCACACCCGATGTACGCAGCGCCAGCAGGCCGATGACCAAGGCAAGCAGCGCGCCGCATGCGACCCCAACGACGAAGGCTTCGGGCACGCCCCAGCCGAGATGGTAGACGGTCAATCCGGCGCCATAGAGCCCGGCGGAGAAGAACATGGCGTGGCCGAGGCTGAGCAGGCCGACATAGCCGAAGAGCAGGTTGTAGCCCATGGCGAAGACGGCCAGCGCCATGATGCGAGCGAAGAGAGCCTGATGGTAGTCGGGCAGGACGAAGTTCAGCCCGAGCAGCAACGCGATGACGCCGATATGCAACGCGTAGGTCTTTGCCGGCGAAGCATCCCTCATCGCTGCGTCGTCCCGAACAGCCCTTGAGGCCTGAACACCAGCACCATGGCGACGACCAGCGTGGCGATGATCTTGGCCAGCGTCGGCGAGAAGAACACCGAGATGATGCCGTCGGACAGGCCGATCAGGATGGCGGCGACGACGGTGCCGCGCAGCGAGCCGAGACCGCCGATGATGACGACGATGAAGGACAACAGCAGCGGGTCCTGCCCCATCAGATAGTGCGCCTGGCTGATCGGCACAATCAGCACGGCGGCGATCGCCGCCAGCATGGCGCCGACGGCAAAGACGCCGGCATAGACGCGCTCGACCGGAATGCCGAAGGCCTGGGCCGTCTCGCGGTCATACTGGGTCGCGCGCATGATCAGCCCGATCTTGGTGCGGGTAAGCACCAGCCAGGTGATCACCAGCAGAACGGCGGAGGCCGCGACCACCGAGAGCTTGTAGCCGGAATAGCCGAACCACGGCAAAAGGATGCGGTAGCTGAAGGGCGGTTCCACGGGGCGCGCCTCCGGGCCGTAGAAGGTCAGCGCCAGCTGCTGGATGATGTAGAGCATGCCGATGGTGGCGACGATGGTGCTTTCGGGATTGTAATTCAGCCGGCGCAGCACCAGCCATTCAGCAAGAAACGCAACCAGCCCGACCAGCAGGGGCGCGATCACCAGCGCGGCGACGAAGCCGATCGCCGGGTGGCCCGAGATCGCCGTCGAGATCGCCCAGGCGAGCACCGCGCCCAGCATGAAGAACTCGCCATGGGCGACATTGACGATGCGCATGACGCCGAACACCAGCGACAGGCCAAGCGCCGTCAGCGCCAGCACGGCGGACGTGACGAGGCCTTCGAGGGCGGCGAGCAGGAGATGGGGTCCAAAGTGCATGGGCTAGATACCGGCGGATGCGCGAGGCACCCCCCTCTGGCCTGCCGGCCATCTCCCCCTCAAGGGGGGAGATTGGCAGTTCCTGCGAAGGCGACCATCTGCTGTCGTCGGTTGGCGAAACCCGCGGCGAAATCCGATCTCCCCCCTTGAGGGGGAGATGTCCGGCAGGACAGAGGGGGGTGGCCTGGCGCTCACGCTTGCTGAAAGGGCAACGCTCACAGCGCCTGCGTCGTGTAATCTCCTTCCGGCTCGTAGAGGCCGTCCTCGATCTTGGTCTTGTGAACGACCTTGAGCTTGCCGCCTTCGACCTTGGAAATGTTCTGGATACCAAAGCACTGGTGGATCTTGCCGTTGAAGGTTTTTGGCCCCTGCGGATGCTCCGGACCTTCGGCGAATTCCTTCAGCGCCTCGGTCGCCTCGACCAGCTTGGCGCGGTCTTCCGGTCCCTTGTAGCCGGCATCCTCCATCGCCTTCTTGACGACATAGAGCGTCTCCCAGCAGCCGAACATGTGGGCGGCGGTGGAGACGTCCTTGGGGTCGCCGACGGCGGCGCCGTTGTCGTCGATGCCGACGGCGGCGCGATAGGCTTTCTGGGCAGCTGAATCGTCAGGCTGCGCGTAGCGCGGCGAGCCTTCCCAGAAATGGCTGCCGTCGAGGAATTCGAGGCCGGGGCTGTTGATGTCGACAGCTTCGAGCGAGTCGATGAAGCCGAAAAGCTGTGGCCTTTGCGAGCCATAGAACTCACCGAGCTCCTTGACGAAGGTAAGCACGGCCGGGCCGACCATGACGTGGTAGATGACTTCCGTCTCGGCCGGAATTTGGGGGAAGTATTTGGTGAAGGACGACTCCGTCGGCGGGATGGCGATCTGCGCGATCACATCGGCGCCTTGCGCCTTCAGCGCCGGCGGCAGGTAGTCGCGATGGTCGTAGCCGAAGGCGAAGTCGGGGAAGATCTGCGTCACCTTCTTGCCGGCGTTCGCCGCGATCCACGGCGCCATCGCCTGGATCTGGCTCTTCACATCGGTGATGCCGGGCTGGAAGACGTAGCGGTTGAGCTTGGTCGAAGCGACGTGGTGGCCTTCGCTGACCACGAAATAGGGGATCTTGTTCTCGCCGGCGGCCGGCGCCGAGCCGATCACGACATGCGAGAACAGCGTGCCGAAGACGATGTCGGTCTTGTGCTGCTTGGCGAATTTGCCGACTACCTCGGCGCCGCGCGCCGGATCGGTGCCGTCATCCTCGATCACCAGCTCGACCTTGCGGCCATTGATGCCGCCGGCGTCGTTGATCGCCTTGACGGCGGCGGCGCTCGTCTTGTCGTACCAGCGACCGTAAGCGGCGCCGATGCCGGTGCGGTGCAACTGGAAGCCGATCTTGATCGGCGCCGAGCTCTGCGCCTGGCTGTAGCGGACGAAGCCGGGCGCCAGCGCAAGGCCGGCGCCTGCGGCCAGACCCTTCAGCGCGACGCGGCGCGAAAGCGTGGTCTTGGAGAGGTCGAAAAATCCGTTCTTGTCAGCCATGTCCGTTCCCCGTTTTTTGCAGTCTTGACCAGCGATAAGGCGGCTCGATCCTCCTCGCTCGGAGGACGCGAAAATTGCATGTGTACAAACTAAATCACCAAAGCCATGGCGTGGCAAGCGCGCTTCCCCGACGGCATTCGGAGCAATTCCAGGAAAGTGTTTAGCGGTTTTCCGTCCGGAGTTGCGTAGCGAGAGGCGCCCTTGTCTCATCCCGCCGTCGGCGTGGCAAGCAGCCATAGGCCGAATATCGTGTAGGCAATCATCAGAAGCGTCAGCGGGAACTGGCTCAGCGCGGCTCGCGACGGTTGCGGGTGAAGACGCCAGGCAAGGCCATGCGCGACGAGCACGGCCAGCACGTGGCCGGCGATGATGACGCCGGCCTGCAGGTTCCACAGCCACCAGGCCGACTCTGCACCGGCGACGACACCCGCCTCGACCATCCTATCGGCTGTGCCGAACAGGTCCCAGCCGAGCGCGAAGGGATCGGAAAAGGCCACCAGCGCGTACTGGCCGTCGACGAGCAGCACCGTCAGGTAATGCGCGATGTGGTAGGCGAGCGCGATCGGCACGATCGACCACACCAGCAAGCCGGCAGTTTCCCGGAATGAATGTCCGTCGCCGGCAAGATGCTGGCCGAGAAAGATGGCAAGCGCGAACACGGCCGCAAGCAGGACGAAGGAGAGCACGAGGCCGAGGCTGCCGATGCCGATCAGTGCGGTGCGGCCCGGAAATTCCAGCGGATTGATGCCGAACAGGCCCAGCCAGAAGAACGTCTTCGACAGGCCGTCGAAGGATACGGAGGACAGCGCCAGCAAGAGGAAGGCTGTTCCGCTTGGCGGCAGCGGCTCGGCAGAGAGCAGTTTCGCTCCGGGCCAGCAGAGCCTCAGCCGGCCTTCGCTACGCTCGAAAAGTGCGAAACGGGCGACCATGGAGAAGAAGACGCTCAGGAATTCACCGCGCCGGCTCCAGTCACTGTAGCCGAAAAGGAGCATGGCGAGGAAGCTGACCAGCCAGTAGCCGCCGGCGGCAAAGGCCAGGCGAGATGGATCGTCGGGCGCCGGATCGATCAGCTCGAACCAGGCGAAGGCGAAGAACAGCACGAAGGCCGGCCAGAAGCCGAACCATCGCGGCAGGCTCGCGGGCCGGGTTTCGCTCCCGCGTTTGCCGGCAAGCCGGCTCACCACGCGCCAAGGTCCGTACCACGGATTGAGCCAAGACCAGAGATCGCCGAAGACGCCCTGCAGCAGCGTGAAGCCGGCCCAGAGCAGCGTCCAGACGACCAGCGGCAGCGGGTTGGACAGCGGGTCGCGGCTGCCGAAAAGGCCGGCGGCGATCAGCAGGGCGAAGCCGGCAAAGGAAATGAGACTGACGATGGTGCGCGGGCCATCGCCGAAGGCGAACAGGGATAGGCGCCTGCGCCAGAAGCGGTCGAGATCGGCGGGCGGCAGCAGCGCCAGCACGAGGAAGCTGACGGCCACGGCAAGAGCGCCGCCGGCGATGTAGTAGCCGGTCGGAAGAAGCAGCACGTGGCCACGGTCGGAGGCGTGGGCGAAGGCGGGGG
>SUGL01000052.1 GCA_004963905.1 Mesorhizobium sp. | reverse complement strand
CGATTTCCACATACCGCACAAGAGTCCTTTTCTACTCATGTGCGATTCCCCTACCTTGTGGGGGAGATGTCCGGCAGGACAGAGGGGGGCGCGAAGGAACGCGATGGACCGCTATCGATCCGAAAATCTACTGCCGCTCCGCCTGCCTTGCGGCAACCCGCCGCATCGCCGTCACGCGCCTGCGGAAAATCTCCGTGCGGATCGCCATCAGGTGCAACGCGAAGAACAAAACGGTGAAGCCGAGCGCCATGACGGCTAAAGGCCACAGCATCGATGGGTCGATGGTCGGACCGCCGAGGCGGAAGACCGAGGCGGGCTGGTGCAGCGTGTTCCACCAGTCGACCGAGAATTTGATGATCGGGATGTTGATGAAGCCGACCAGCGTGATGATCGCCGCGGCCCAGGCGGCGCGGCCGGCATCATCCAGTGCGCGCGTCAGGGCGATGATGCCGAGATACATCAGGAAAAGCACGAAGACCGAGGTCAGCCGCGCGTCCCACACCCACCAGGTGCCCCACATCGGCTTGCCCCAGATCGAGCCGGTGATCAGTGCCAGCGCCGTGAAGACGGCGCCGATCGGAGCCGCCGATTTCAGCGCCACGTCGGCCAGCGGATGGCGCCAGACCAGCGTGCCGAGCGCCGAGATCGCCATGATCGTGTAGCACATCATGGCGAGCCAGGCGAAAGGCACGTGGATATACATGATGCGCACCGTGATGCCCTGCTGGAAATCTTCCGGCGCGGTGAAGCTCATGTAGAGGCCGACGGCGAGCAGGATGGCGGCAATCGCCGCCAGCCACGGAATGACCTTGTCGGCCAGCCCGACGAAGCGCGTCGGGTTGGCGAGATCGATCCAGCCGGCGAGGCGTGAGGTGGTGTCGCTCATGCCGACCTAAATAGACCGGCAACGGGTTCGGGGCAATTGGACGGTTGTCGCACTCTTTCCTTCTCCCACAAGGGGAGAAGGGAAGACCTGAACTTACGCCGCTTCGGTCACCGGACGGCTGAGGCGGCGGACCTCCTCGTCGTTGAGCAGGCCGCCGGCGCGCAGCAGGGCGGCGAAGCGGCCGTTGCGCAGCGACAGCTCGGTGAAGCCGCCCATCTCGACTACCCTGCCCTTGTCCATGAAGACGACCAGGTCAGCGTCCCGAACCGTGGTGAGGCGGTGCGCGATGATGAAGGTCGTGCGGTCACGACGCAGCTCGTCGATCGCTTCCTTGACGCGGTCCTCGGTTTCCACGTCGAGCGCGCTGGTCGCCTCGTCGAGCACCAGGATCGGGGCATCCTTCAGCACCGCGCGGGCAATGGCGATGCGCTGACGCTCGCCACCCGAGAGCTGGCCGCCGCGCTCGCCGACGACGGTGTCGTAGCCGCTGCTCTTGGCCAGGATGAAGTCCTGGGCGGCGGCGGCATTGGCGGCGGCGTGCACCTCGTCATTGCTCGCATCGGCGCGGCCGACGCGGATGTTGTCCTCGATCGAGCGGTTGAGCAGGCCGGCGTCCTGGAAGACGGTGGCGATCGAATGGCGCAGCGACCTGCGGGTCACCGTGCGGGTATCGACGCCGTCGATCAGGATGCGGCCGCTGGCCGGCGTGAAGACGCGCTGCAACAGATTGATGAGCGTCGTCTTGCCGGCGCCGGTCGGGCCGACGATGGCGACCGTCTGGCCAGCCTGGACCTCGAACGAGACATCCTCGATGCCGTGGCCCGAATTGGCGAACTCGAAGCTGACATCCTCGAAGCGTACATGGCCGGTGACGTTGGTGAGCTCACGCAGGCCATCCGGCTCGATGGTCTCGGCCGCCGAGTCTTCAAGACGATAGAAGTCCTCCAGCTTGGCGCGTGCCTCGGAAATCTGGGTGGTGAAAGCCGACATCTGGTCGAGACGGGCAATCAGCATCCCGGCAAAGCCGGTGAAGGCGACGACATCGCCGACGCGGAGCTGGCCACGGGTGACGAGATACGCGCCGATCGACAGCACGATCATCATCGAGATGGTCGACGATAGGCGATTCAGCGCGTTGGCGATCGCCCACCAGTCGAGCACAGGGTTCTGCGCATCGAGCAGGTCCTTGACGTAACGCTTCAACGTCGCGGTCTCATGGCCGATGCGGTTGTAGCTCTGTAACACAGCGACATTGCTGACGCTGTCGGAGACATGCGCAAAGACCGTGTGGTAGTGGCGCTCGACGGCGGTCTGCCCCGACTTGGTGCGGCGCATGACGATGCGGCCGATGCCGACATAGAGCACGCCGAGACCGAGCAGCACGACGGACATGCGGATGTCCATGGCAAGCGCCGTCGGCACCAGCAGCACCAGGGCGATGGCCGTCGACAGATGCACGCGCATGAATTCGAGCCACAGGCTGAACAGGGTCTCGACGGCGCGCAGCAGCGTATGCAGCGAATTGGACGTACCGCGCTGGTGGTGCCAGGCGAGCGGCATGGTGATCACGCGTTCGAAGGACTGGCACAGCACTTCGGAGCGGCGGGCATGGGCGAAGCGATCGGCGCCGCGCGCCACCAGCACGAAGGCGACGACGTTGAACGCGCCGAGAGCGGCCCAGACGGCGAGCGTCGAAAACACCGCGCCTTTTTCGGAGATGGCACCGATCACCCTGCCAAGCAGGATCGGCTCGAGGATCGCGATCGCCGCGAGCGCGACGTTGGCGCCGCAAATCAGCGCGACGCGCTTCTTGTCGGCCGCCAGATAACCCAGCGCTCTAAAGTAGATCTGCAGAAGTGACACTTCAGCTACTCCGCCAAACTCTTCGGTCGTGCTCAATTCCGGATTTGTGCACTGCACCATTTTTTGACACGTACCGGTTAACGCGTCGCAAAACAATGCCCGTCTATCGCTTCCGTTCCCATTTAGCGAACAAAAGATGACGACGGTGCGAAATCTGACGTGATCACCTAACGGTTTGAGATAAAAGGTGAAATGTCAGCCTTGCGGCAAAATAATGGCACGTGCCCCGCGCTGCCACATTTTTAATCACAAGGCTCTTGCTTAGCCGGTTCTAAAGGAACTCGGGACACGCGGCGCAGGATCACCGCCAAGTAAAACGCCGAGCTTGGCCGCGCATCCCAGGGGATGCGCGGCCTGTCAGCCAAGCCGTTGATTTTACGCAGGTATCTTGACGACGACCTCGGTCTTCTCGCCGGCCTTCGGCTCGAAAGACCCCGATTTCGTCTTCGAACCATTGACTTCGAGCGAGATCGACTTGGTCTTTTTGTCGCGGGTGACGCGAACCTTGACTTCGCCTTCGAACATCTTGAGCGTGGCGGCGTAGCCATCCCAGTGTCCAGGCAGCTTCGGCCTAAACGTGATCTGCTTGCCGCGTCGCTCGATGCCCAGGATTCCTTCCACGGCGGCCCGGTAGAGCCAGCCCGCGGAGCCCGTGTACCAGGTCCAGCCGCCGCGGCCGCCTTTTCCTTCGCCGGCGTAGATATCGGCCGCCACGACGTAAGGCTCGACGCGGTAGTGCTCGGCCGCCGCCTCGTCGGAAGCATGGTTGACCGGGTTCAGCATCGAGAAGCAGCGATAGGCCTCGTCGGTGCGCCCCATCTCTGCCAGCGCGATCACGAACCAGGTGGCGGCATGCGTGTACTGGCCGCCGTTCTCGCGCACGCCCGGCGGGTAGCTCTTGATGTAGCCGGGATCGTTGCGGCTGTTCGAGAAGGGCGGCGTGAACAGCTTGACGATCTTGAGCTCGTCGTCGACGAGCATCTTCGTCGCCTGTTCCATGGCGGTGGTCGATCGCGCCGGATCCCCCTCACCCGAAAGCACGCTCCAGGACTGGGCGATGGAGTCGATCTTGCATTCGTCCGAGTTGCGCGAGCCGAGTGGGGTGCCGTCGTCGAAGCTGCCGCGCCGATACCACTGGCCGTCCCAGGCCGTGCTTTCCAGTGCCCGCTTCAGGAGGTCCGCGTGTTTCGTCCAGGCTTGCGCCCGCTTGCCGTCGCCCTGCCCCTTGGCGACGGGGGCGAAGTCGCCCAGCGTCTTCAAGAGGAACCAGCCCAGCCACACGCTCTCGCCCTTGCCGCCCTCGCCGACACGGTTCATGCCGTCGTTCCAATCGCCGCCGAGGATCAGCGGCAGGCCGGCCGGACTGCTGCGCTTGATGGCAAGATCGAGCGCCCGCGCGCAATGGTCGTAAAGCGAGGCGGTGGTCTTGGTGATCTCGGGCGTGAAGAAGGCGTCGTGCTCGCCCTCGCCGAGCTCCTGCCCGTCGATGAAGGGGATCTGCTCCTTGAGGATCGCGGAATCGCCCGTCACCTCGACGTAGCGGGCGGTGGCGTGCGCCAGCCAAACCACGTCGTCCGAGATCATGGTGCGCACGCCGGCATCGGTGCGCGGCAGCCACCAGTGCTGCACGTCGCCCTCCGGGAACTGCCGGCGGGCGGCATTGAGGATCTGGTCGCGCGCCAGCTTCGGATCGTGCGCCAGCAAGGCCAGCGTGTCCTGCAACTGGTCGCGGAAGCCGAAGGCGCCGCTTGCCTGGTAGAAGGCCGAGCGGGCGCGGATGCGGCAGGCCAGGCTCTGGTAAGGCAGCCAGTGGTTGACCATGGCGTTCAGCGCCTTGTCCGGCGTCTCGACCTGGATGGTGTCGAGGAAGCCGCGCCAGACGCGCTCGTTGTCGGCCAGACGCTGGTCGAAATCCTTGCCGCGATGGGTTTGGACCAAGGCGCTCGCCTCGGCGGCGGTCGCCGCGTCGCCGAGCAGCCAGAACAGCGTCACGTCGCCGCTGGCCGGAATGTCGATGTCGCTGGCGATCACCGCGCACGGATCGTCGCCAGCCTCGACGCGGCCGGACAAGCCGACCCCGCCAAGCACGGCCTGCGGATATTCCGTGGTCCCGTGCCTGCCTATGAACTCTGCGCGGTCAGCGGTCACCGAATGGACAGGCGCCGTCGCGGCGAGGAAGGCCACCCGCTCGCCGAAGTCGAGCCCGTAGGGGTTCTGCGCCAGCATGGCGCCGGTCGCCGCGTCCCGCGTCGGCACGATGGTCGCCGCCGTGCGCGAGCGATGGCCGCCGAGCACCCACTCGGCATAGGCATAGACGCGCAGCCTTGCCGGCGCCGAACCGGTGTTCTGGATGCGCAGCCGGGTGATCTTCACGGGATCCACCGGGTCGACCACCTGTGTCAGGTCCATCGACAGCGGCCCGCGCTTCGAGCGGAAGGTGGAGAAGCCCTGGCCGTGCCAGGTCTCGTAGGTCATCGCGGGGTCGCGCACCACCGCGGCCATCGGCGAGAACGCCTTGCCGCTCAACTGGTCGTAAATATAGAAGCCCTCGCCCGGCCGGTTCGACACCGGATCGTTCGACCACGGCGTCAGCTGGTAGTCGCGGCTGTTGCGGCTCCAGGTGAAGCCGGCGCCTTCGGCCGAAACGTGGAAGCCGAACGAAGCGTTGGAGATGACGTTGATCCAGGGCTGCGGCGTCGTGCGGCGCCCGGTCAGCCGCGTCACATAATGGCGGCCGTCGCCGTCGAAGCCGCCAAAGCC
Source organism: Mesorhizobium sp. (assembly GCA_004963905.1). GTDB lineage: Bacteria > Pseudomonadota > Alphaproteobacteria > Rhizobiales > Rhizobiaceae > Mesorhizobium. The sequence continues at coordinate 27,381 of SUGL01000052.1, read as the reverse complement.
GTTCCACAGGCTGAGGCCGGTACCGTCGGCGGCGATATCGGCGCCCTGGCTTGCCGGCGCCGGCTCAGGCAAAGGCGGCGACGGCTGGCGGGCCGGAACGCCTTCCGCCTGCTGCAAGGCGTCGCGAGCCTGCAATGCCGCCGTCTCGGCCCGCTCGAGCTGGTCGAAGATGGTGCCGTTGCGGGTGTGGAGCGCGACGCGCGCGACCGACAGCAGGGTCTTGTAGGTCGGCTCGTCCATCAGGTCGCGGCGCACCGCGAAGATGTGCTGGCGAGGCCCAAGCTCGCGGCCGCGCAAGCGGCTGTTCTCGCACAGCGTTTCCACGGCGCGCTGCAGGTCCTGCACATAGGAGGACGCCTGCTCGTTGACGACTACGAAGTCGATCATCATGCCGCGGGCGCGCATGTATTCCTGGAAGCGCAGCGCCTGGGCGACGATCTCGAGGTCGGCGACGTCGCCGATGCGCACGAGGAAGATCGGGAAATCGCCGGAGATGCTGGTCGGCCAGAGGCTCGACTGACGGCCGAGGCCCGAGGCGATGGATTCGGCCGGCAGGCGCAGGAACGGATCGGGATAGATGAGGTAACGCGCCAGCTTCTGCACGTTGGCGGCATCGGTCAGGCTGAGGCCGAGATGGCGCGTCTGCACCTGGCTGCGCGTCCAGGCAAGCATGGCCTGGCGGGCGAAGCTTTCCTGATGGTCGAGGCGGCCGATCGCCTCGTCGAGCTCGCCGCGATTGGCGCCGACGACGGTCCAGAAGGTCAGCGAGATCTTCTTGTTCGCCGGCACACGAACCTGGCGGCGCAAAGCCGCGACCGGATCGAGCGTGAAACCCTGGCCGCCGCCGAGCCTGAAGCCGGGATCGAAGGCGACGGCGTTGGCGATGGTACGGCCGCGGCCGATGAAGGCGCGCCGGTCGGTTTCGGCCTCCGCATCGCGCGACGGACCCGACGGGTCGGTGACGAAATGCACCATGGTGAGGTCGGGCTCGTTCTTGTCGCGCTTGCGCCTGGTGGCGAAGATCGCACCATTGTTCTGCGCGATCTCGGTCTCGACGAACATCTTCGAGAACGCCGGATGGGCGTTGTCCGAAGCTTCGTTGCCCAGCACCAGTTCGGCGAAGGAGGTCACCTCGATGTGCCGGTCGGTGGGACCGTCATTGTAGAGCGTGATGCGGCGGCCTTCGCCATTGCCTTCGGAAATGACGATGCATTCGACTTCCGAACGCAGCGAGCCGACCGACTTGGTGAAGCTCGCCTTGTCGTCGGCAAACAGCGTCTGCACGCGCTCGCCCTCGGCGCGCTTCGGCTCGGCGGTGGCCGACCACCAGTCGCCGGTCGCGGTGTCGCGCAGGAAGATGTAGGAGCCGAGGCGATCCTCGCTCGGGTCCGGCTGCCAGCGGGTGACGGCAAGCTCGCCGAAGCGGCTGTAGCCGGAACCGGTGGCTGTGACCATGACCGAGTAGCGGCCATTGGACATGACGCTGGTCGCGCGCAGCGCCTTGATCGGATCGAGGATGATGCGGGTGTCCGGGCTCTCGGTCTCAGTCTCATCCTTGGCGCGCTCGTCGGCCTCGGTCCTGACGGTGGCTGTCGGGATGTCGCGCGGCGCCTTCTCCTGCAGGAGCAGCTCGGCCGATTCGATCACCGGATCGCTGTGGAAACGCTCGCGCAGCCGGCCCTCGAAGATGGCATCCGCCACGGCGGCGATCGACATGCCGGAATGGTGCGCCATGTAGTTCTGAACGACGGCGTGGTCGGTGCCTTCCGGCACGCGCTGCGGCGTGAAATCGACCGCATCGTAATAGCCGTGGCGGCCGAGCGCGCCGATCGAGCGCAGCCGCATGAGGTTCTGCACCGCCTCGCGCGGATTGAACTGCGCCGCCAGGATGGTGGCGTAAGGCGCGATCACGGTGTTCTGGCCGAGGCCGCGCTTCAGGCCGAGGCCAGGCACGCCGAAATTGGTGTATTGGTAGGTGAGCTCGCGGTCGCGGGCGTTGTAGGCCGCTTCCGAGATGCCCCAGGGCACGTTCTTCGAGCGCGCATACTGTATCTGGCGCTTGATGATGAGCTTGCTGGTCTGGTTGAGGATCGAGCCGTGCGGCTCCTTCATCACCAGCGGCGGCATCAGGTACTCGAACATCGAGCCCGACCAGGACATCAGCGCGCCCTTGAAGCCGATCTCGACGATCGGCCGGCCGAGCCGGAACCAGTGCTCCGTCGGCAGGTCGCCCTTGGCGATGGCGAACAGGCTGGTCAGCCGCGCCTCGGAAGCCAGCAGGTCGTAACAGCTCTCGTCGAGCTGGTGCTCCTCGACGCGGTAGCCGATCGACAGAAGCTTGCGCTCCTGCCGCATCAGGAAGGAGAAATCCATCTCGAAGGCGTAGCGGCGGCAGCGTCCGCGCAGCGCGAGCAGCTTGGTGCGCAGCGCCGACACGGCGCTTTCGTCATTGTGCGAATCGTGCACATGCGCCTCGCACGTCGCCTCCAGCCTTGCCGCCCAGTCGGCGATGACGTCGCTCTTCGGCGACGCCGCCTCGGTGTGGATCGCGGTGGCGAGCTTGCGGATCTCGCCGGCGAGCACGGCGAGGTTGATGGTGCGGATCGAGGCCATCTCGGGCTGCGCCTTGATGGTCATCACCGCGCGGCGCATACCGTCGAGCCGATCGGCAAGACGCTGGCGCAGCGGCCGCAATTGCCGGCGGTCGTCGGGCAGTTCCTCCAGGCTCTCGTCGAGGATGGTGACGGTGTCGAGGATGCCCTCGAAATCGCCCTGCAGGTGGACGGACGGCGCCTCGGCCCATTCGGCGCAAGCCGCGGCCACCGCGACCAGATGGCCGGCAAGATTGCCACTGTCGACCGCCGAGATATAGAGCGGATAAAGCGGCTTCAGCGTCGTCGTGTCGTACCAGTTGTAGAGATGCCCGCGATCGCGCGGCATGTTCTCGATGGTCGTCATCGTGGCGTCGATGCGGGTGATGGCGTCGGACAGGCTGATCCAGCCGAAGTCGCGCGCCGACACCACCGAGAGCAGATAAACGCCGATATTGGTCGGCGAGGTGCGCGGCGCCACCACCGGCGCCGGGCTTTCCTGGTAGTTGTCGGGCGGCAGATGATGATGCTCGGCCGTCACGAAGGTCTCGAAATAGTGCCAGGTGCGGCGCGCCACGGTGCGCAGCGCATGGATGTCGGAGGCCGAGATGCGCAACCGGTCCTCGGTTTCGGCGGAGCGGCTGATCCAGCAGGCAACCGCCGGCGAGCCGATCCAGAAAATCGCGAAGAAGAAGGCGACGAACGCGCCGGTGGAATCGGCAAGCACCGGGATGGCGAGGCCGATGACGCCGATGATCACCGCGCCGTACATCATGCTGTAATAGGCACCGAGATCGCTGCCGCCGCTCTTGTGCGCCTGCGAGGCCGTGCGCCACTCCAGGAGGTTCTGGCGGCTGACGAAGAGCCGGTAGAGCGTGCGGATGATGGCGTCGCCCATCATCCAGGCAAGATGCGCCATCAGCAGCACCTTCAGCGCCACCAGCGCCGTGCCGAAGACGGTGTCGCGCGCTAGCGCCGAGAAGTGGCCGCGCGGCGTCTGGTCGCCGCTCTTCGGCAGGATGCCGTTCACGATGTCGAAGGTAGGGGCCATGAACAGGCTGAGGATCAACAGCGCCTGCCACTGCGCGGCCTGGGTGAAGGGCAGCAGCGTCCAGCCGGCGACGCAGGCCATCACCCAGAAGATCGGGGTGAGCGAGCGGCGGAGGTTATCGACCATCTTCCAGCGCGACAGCGCGGGCACGCCGGAGCGCGGGTCGAACATGAAGCCGAGCAATTGCCAGTCGCCGCGCGCCCAGCGATGGTGGCGCGAAGCGTCGACGGAGTAGCGGGTCGGATAGTCCTCAACCAACTCGACGTCGGTGACTAAAGCGGCGCGCGCCAGGGCGCCTTCGAGCAGATCGTGACTGAGGATGGTGTTTTCCTCGATACGGTTCTTCAGCGCCGTCTCGAAGGCATCGATATGGTAGAGGCCCTTGCCGGTGAAGGAGCCGTCGCCGAACACATCCTGGTAGACGTCGGAGACGGCGAAAACGTATGGGTCGAGGCCGCGATTGGCCGAGAAGACGCGCTGGAAGAAGGAGGCGTCGTCGCCGCTGGTGAGCGAGGCGGTGATGCGCGGCTGCAGGATGGTGTAGCCGGCGGTGACGACGCGCTTCGCCGGATCGAAATGCGGACGGTTCAGCGGATGCGCGAGCTTGCCGACGAGCGTCGAGACAGCGTCCCGCGTGGTGCGCGTGTCGGCGTCGAGCGTCATCACATAGGTGACTTTGTCCGGCAGCGGCATGTCGAGCGGCAGGAAGGTGGTATCGCTGTCACCGCGCAGCAGCAGGTTGAGCTCGTGCAGCTTGCCGCGCTTTCGCTCCCAGCCCATCCAGCAGCCTTGCGCCTGGTTGTAGAGACGGCGGCGGTGCAGAAGGTAGAAGCGTGGCGCGCCTTCGGACGGGTAGCGGGCGTTCAACCTGGCGATCTCGTCGCGGGCATATTGCAGGATCTCGATGTCGGCGGCGTCGATCTCGGTCTTGGAATCCGGCCAGTCGGACAAGAGCGCGAAATGGATTTCCTCCGCCGTGTTGGCGAGGTGATGCACCTCGATGTTGCGGATGTTTTCCTCGACGTCGTCGCGCGAGCCGATCAGCGAGGGCACCACGACCAAGGTGCGCGCCTCGGCAGGGATGCCGTGCTTGTAGTCATAGCCGACAAGCCGGGTCGGCTTCAGGAACAGCGAGACGACGGTGTTGAAGAAGGCCAGCGCGCCTTCGCTGGCGGGCACGGCAAACAGCGCCAGCATCAGCGTGATCGACGGCACGGAGAGGCCGAGATTGGCAAGCGCCTTGCCCGAAAGGAGGAGGAGCAGCGCTGTCAAAAGGAAAACCGGCACGACAATGCCGAGCCAGCCGGTGGCCGCGAAGGCCCGCTTGAAGGTCACATAGAACGGAGCCCGGTAGCCGATTGCCTCTTCCAGTTCCTGCCGGCGCGGCCCGACCAGGAAAAAGCCGACATCGGTATGCACAGCGGGATCGGCAGTCTCCGGCACGCCGGACGCATCGGTGACCCCAGGGGTGTGGCCCGCAAGCTCGATGGCCTTTTCGGCGACACGGTATTCGGAGAGGTCGGAGCGGCGCGCAAGCTGTTCGATCGCGGTGCGGTACTGGTCGCGCGAGAAGAAATCGAGCGCGGCGAAATCGGTGCGTTCGCGCAGCAGCGTGTCGATACGGCTGACGCCTTCGAACCAGACCGTCCAGTCGACGTCGTTGATGAGGCGCAGGCCGCGGATGATGTTGCCGGTGGTGACGTTGCCGCTGGAGAGCGTCTGATGCTCGGAGATGATGATCTCCTCGGCGTCGGAGCCCGTCTTCTCCAGTTCGCCCTCGAGCCATTCCAGCGCGCGGCCGGCGTTCTGCGAGCCGTCGCGCAGGCGATAGAGGAGCTGGGTGGCGAAAGTCGTATCCTGCGCATGCGCGGCGTAGGTCGACAGGATCCTGGTCCGATCGGCATTGTCGTCGGTCGCGAGCACGCGATCGGCGACCTCGTTGGCTATATGGCGCATCTTACGTGTGCGCTCGACCCGCACGGCGATACGGCGCAGGTTTTCGATCAGCACGAAGCGCAGCAGCGACGGCAGCGCCCAGAGCTCGCCGATCTTCAGCGGCTCGACCGACTGGAAGCCCTCGACGATCGCCTTGAACATGGTCGCCGAGACCGCGCTGTCGGAATGCTCGACATAGCTCCAGGCGACGGCGAAGGCGCGCGGCAACGCGGTGCCGTCGGCAAGCTTGAGCGTCGGCAACTGGCGGTAGAAACGGCGCGGCAGGTCGCGCTTGACCTGAAAGATGGTCTCCTCGACCAGATAATTGTTGTCGAGCAGCCATTGCGCCGCCGGCGTGATCGTCTCGCCCTTGGCCTGGGCGGCATTGGTCGAGCGGTAGACTTCGAGAATCTTCCTGGCGCTGTCGCGGATGCGGGCCTGGAATTCGAACGGCGAGAGCCCGAACAGGTCCCTGACCTCGCCTTTGGCCAGCGCGGCACCAAGCACGCGCAGCCGGTCTTCAGGCAGGAAATTGGAGCGTATCGGCGCTTCCGTGACGGTCGGGAGGCCGGTGCTTGTCTGTTCGATCTTGGTGGGGTTCGTCTGAATGTTCATTGATTATTCCGTAAGGCGGGCGCGATGCGGCGTCACCGCCACGGCAATGGCCCTAAAACCGGTTCAAATGCAATTGGTTGCATGTCAGGTTCGGCCGAAAGTTTTTTTGCGCTCCATGACAGGGGCGTCCCCTTTCGACAACTCAAGGGCGAACGCCCCACGCTTCCCGCCCCGGGTTCCGATCAGGGAAAGGATTCAGGCTTTTTCGTGATACATGCAAGGGGCCGGGCGATATTTCGCCGGTGCCGCGATCATGTTTGGCAACAGCCGTTAATCGTTGGCGGCAAGCCCCACGAGCCTGATGACGAAGACGTGCCCCTGCCCTTCGGGCTCGAGGCGCAGTTTCGGGCTCGTCCGATCGAGGATGAGCGTATCGAGCGATCCGAGGCTCGAGACGCCATCCATCGGAACTTTGACGCTGCCGCCAACCGGCAAGACAATCGTCGTGCCCTCGCCCAGCTCGATTTCCACCTGCCCGGGGGACGACAAGCGCTCGACCGCATGGTTGAAGCGCCCGCGCCGAGTCATGACGTTGAGGTCGGTGATCGGGCCGTCGATCAGGGTGGCACTGGTCGGCACGTCGCCCGGAAAGGAAAGCGGCGATGCGGCCGCCGTCAGCCTCGCCGGCGGCCGTCCGGCGATGTCGAGCACGATGCCCTCGCCTTCCAGCACCGCGAGCGTGCGGTCGATCCCGGCAAAGCTGGAGAACGGCCCGCTGGTCTCGACGCGCGCCATCGAGATGCGCCAGTCGAAATCGTCGAGACCGGCGCCGTCGGGCGAAACGGCGATCTCGGTGGTCGTGCCGCCGCCGTTCTTCCACGGCATGACGCGGTAGCCGGCGGCACGAAGAATGCGCATCGCGTCAGCCCAGGATGCCCGGTAGGTTGAGCTGGTGCTCTTTCGCGCATTGGATGGCGATGTCGTAGCCGGCATCGGCATGGCGCATGACGCCGGTCGCCGGGTCGTTCCACAGCACGCGCTCCAGGCGCCTTGCCGCGTCCGGCGTGCCGTCGGCCACGATCACCATGCCGGCATGCTGCGAAAAGCCCATGCCGACGCCGCCGCCGTGATGCAGCGACACCCAGGTGGCGCCGGACGCCGTGTTGAGCAGCGCGTTGAGCAGCGGCCAGTCGGAAACGGCGTCCGAGCCGTCCTTCATCGACTCTGTCTCGCGGTTCGGCGAGGCGACCGAGCCGGAATCGAGATGGTCGCGGCCGATGACGACCGGCGCCTTGAGCTCACCCCTGGCGACCATCTCGTTGAAGGCGAGGCCGAGGCGATGTCGGTCGCCGAGGCCGACCCAGCAGATGCGCGCCGGCAGGCCCTGGAACGAGATGCGCTCGCGCGCCATGTCGAGCCAATTATGCAAATGCGTGTTGCCGGGCGTGAGCTCGCGCACCTTGGCGTCGGTCTTGTAGATATCCTCCGGATCGCCGGAGAGCGCTGCCCAGCGGAACGGGCCGATGCCGCGGCAGAACAGCGGCCGGATATAGGCCGGCACGAAGCCCGGGAAGGCGAAGGCGTTCTCGAATCCTTCGTCCTTGGCGACCTGGCGGATGTTGTTGCCATAGTCGAGCGTCGGAACGCCGGCGTTCCAGAACGCCACCATCGCCTCGACATGCTCGCGCATCGACGCGCGGGCGGCCTTCTCCACCGCCTTCGGATCGCTGACGCGCTTCTCGCGCCATTGCGCCATCGTCCAGCCCTTGGGCAGATAGCCGTTGATGGGATCATGCGCCGAGGTCTGGTCGGTGAGAATATCCGGGCGGATGCCGCGCCTGAACATTTCCGGCACGATCTCGGCCGCATTGCCGAGCAGGCCGACCGACTTCGCCTCGCCGGCCTTCGTCCAGCGCTCGATCATTTCCATCGCCTCGTCCAGTGTCCCGGCCTTCTCGTCGAGATAGCGGGTGCGCAGGCGGAAATCGATCGAGTCCGGATTGCATTCGATGGCGAGGCAGCAGGCGCCGGCCATGACGGCGGCAAGAGGCTGAGCGCCACCCATGCCGCCGAGACCAGCGGTCAGGATCCACTTGCCCTTGAGGTTGCCGCCATAGTGCTGGCGCCCGGCCTCGACGAAGGTCTCGTAGGTGCCCTGCACGATGCCTTGCGTGCCGATATAGATCCAGGAGCCGGCCGTCATCTGGCCGTACATCATCAAGCCCTTCCTATCGAGCTCGTTGAATTTTTCCCAGGTCGCCCAGTGCGGCACGATGTTGGAGTTGGCGATCAAGACGCGCGGCGCGTCCCTGTGGGTGCGGAAGACGCCGACCGGCTTGCCGGACTGCACCAGCAGCGTCTCGTCCTCGCCCAGCGTCTTCAGCGAGGCGGTGATACGGTCGAAGTCGTTCCAGGTGCGCGCCGCCCGGCCGATGCCGCCATAGACGACCAGCTCGTTCGGGTTCTCGGCGACCTCAGGGTCGAGATTGTTCATCAGCATGCGCAGCGGCGCCTCGGTCGTCCAATAGCGGGCGTTGAGCTTGTCGCCGCGCGGGGCACGCACTTCGCGGATGTTGTGGCGGGGATCGGTCATATGGTCACTTCCCTTTCGATGGGGTGCGGCGGGCGCGTCAGCGCGCGGCCCAGGCAATCGCGGTTTCGAGAATGGTCTTCAGTGTGGCGCGGATCGGCGCGGCGTAGCTCGGGTCGTAAGGCACCGGCCAGTTTTCCGGCGCTCCCTTTTCATTGGGCTCGCGCATGTAGCCGCGGTTGGAGAGTTCCATCTGCAGCGCGTGGATGCCGTTCCGCGGCTGGCCGAAGCTGCGCGTGATCCAGCCACCTTTGAAGCGGCCGTTGACCACCCAGCTTTCGCCGGTCGCGGCGAGAATCGCGGCCACCTTTTCCTGCAGCGACGGATCGGTGCTCTTGCCGTCGTTGGTGCCGAGATTGAAGACAGGCAGCGTGCCTTCGAACAGCCGCGGCAGCACCGAGCGGATCGAGTGGCAGTCGTAGAGCACGATCTTTTCGTGCATGCCGCGCAGCCGGTCGATCTCGGCCTGCAGGGCGGCATGATAAGGCTCGAAATAGGTCTCGCGGCGCTCGTCGATCTCGGTCGGCGTCGGCTCCTCGCCCATGCGGTAGAGCGGATCGCCGTCGAACGTGTCCGTCGGGCACAGGCCGGTCGTCGTCTGGCCAGGATAGAGCGAGACGCCGGACGGGTCGCGGTTGACGTCGATGACGGTGCGCGAAATGGCGGTGTGCACGACGGTCGCACCGAGGTCGGTGGCGAAGTCGTAGAGCCTGTCGATCCACCAGTCGCAGTCGCGGCGGCCGAGCCAGGTCGAGACCAGCCGGCTGTCGAGCCCGGCAAGGTCGATGCCGGTGTGCGGGATCGAGACCAGCAGAGGTGCGGTGCCTTGGGTTACGGTGAGCCAGGGAGGTGTCATGCGAGGCCTCCGCAAGTTGGCGCTCTACGGCGCCCCCCTCTGTCCTGCCGAACATCTCCCCCACGAGGGGGGAGATTGGCGGCTTCGGCGCCTCGCTTGGTCCTGCGGCTTTGGAGATTGGCGAAAGCCGGCGCGACGGCTGATCTCCCCCCTTGTGGAGGAGATGTCCGGCAGGCCAGAGGGGGGCGCGAAGGAACTCGACCTCTCATGGCGTGAAATCTCACGACGCGATCCCCGGCAACGTCACCGCGCTCGCCGACTTCACCGCGGCGCCGCTGCGCACCATGGCGATCGCCTTTTCCATGTCGGGGTGGAAATGCCGGTCGTTGTCGAGATGCGGCACTTCGGTCCGGACCAGCTTGCGCACGGCTTCGAGCGCATCGCTCGAAACGAGCGGCGCGTGGAAATCGCAGCCTTGAGCGGCGGCCAGCAATTCGATGCCGATGACGGCGGTCGCGTTCTCGATCATGCCGAGCAGCCGGCGCGCGCCGTGGGCGGCCATCGAGACATGGTCTTCCTGGTTGGCCGAGGTCGGGATGGAATCGACGCTCGCCGGATAGGCCTTCTGCTTGTTTTCCGAAACAAGGGCGGCCGCCGTCACCTGCGGGATCATGAAGCCGGAATTCAGGCCCGGCTTCGGCGTGAGGAAGGCCGGCATGCCGGAGAGCGCCGGATCGACCAGCATGGCGATGCGCCGCTCCGACAGCGAGCCGATCTCGCAGACGGCGAGCGCGATCATGTCGGCGGCGAAGGCCACCGGCTCGGCATGGAAATTGCCCCCCGACAGCGCGGTGTCGTCCTCGGCGAAGATCAGCGGATTGTCGGTGACGCCATTGGCTTCGGTCTCGAGCGTATCGGCCGCCTTGCGCAGCACATCGAGCGCGGCGCCCATAACCTGCGGCTGGCAGCGCAGGCAGTACGGGTCCTGCACGCGCTCGTCGCCGACGCGGTGCGATTCACGGATGGCGCTGCCGGCCATCAGATTGCGCAGCGCGTCGGCCGTCTCGATCTGGCCGCGGTGCTTGCGCAGAAGATGGATGCGCGGATCGAAGGGCGCGTCGGAGCCGCGCGCGGCGTCGGTCGACAGCGCGCCGGCGACAAGCGCCGACTGGTAGAGCGTCTCGGCCTCGAACAGGCCGGCCAGCGCGAAAGCGGTCGAGAACTGGGTGCCGTTGAGCAGCGCCAGCCCCTCCTTGGCGCCGAGCGTGACGGGCTCCAGCCCGTGCGAGACGAAAGCGACCTTGGCCGGGAAGCGGCCGTGCGGCGTAAAACATTCGCCGACGCCGATCATGACCGCTGTCATATGCGAGAGCGGTGCAAGGTCGCCGGACGCGCCGACCGAGCCCTGCGCCGGCACCACCGGGATGACGTCGTTGGCGAGCATCCCCTGAAGCAGGTCGATGGTCTCGGCCTTTACACCGGATGCGCCCTGGGCGAGGCTTGCAAGCTTCAGCGCCATCATCAGCCGCACCACCGCGACAGGCATCGGCTCGCCGACGCCCGCGGCATGCGAGAGCACGATGTTGCGCTGGAGCGTTTCGAGATCGTTTGCCGGAATGCGGACGCTGGCCAATTTGCCGAAGCCGGTGTTGATGCCATAGACCGGTTCGCCCTTGGCGAGGATGCGCGCGACCGCTTCTGCGCTGGCCTTGACCTTCGGCCGGCAGGCATCATCAAGCTTCGGCACGGCGCCGCGATAGATGGCGCGCCAGTCGGCAAGCGTCGCGCTGCCGGGCTTCAGGATCAGTTCGGTCATTGTCCTCTCCAGATACGGGCATGGAGCGGGTTGAAGCCCATGCGGTAGACGAGTTCGGCCGGGCGCTCGATGTCCCAGATCGCCAAGTCGGCCGATTTGCCGGCTTCCAGCGTGCCGGTCTGGCCCAGAAGCCCCAGCGCGCGCGCCGCCTCACGGGTGACGCCGGCGAGGCATTCGTCGACGGTCATGCCGAAGAGCGTCGCTGCCATGTTCATGGTGAGCAGCAGCGAAGTGAGCGGCGAGGTGCCGGGATTTGAGTCGGTGGCGACCGCCATCTTCACGCCGTGCCGGCGGAACAGATCGACCGGCGGCTTCTTGGTCTCGCGGATGAAATAGTAGGCGCCGGGCAGGATGGTCGCGACCGTGCCGGCCTTTGCCATCGCCGCGGCGCCCTCCTCGTCGGTGTATTCCAGGTGATCGGCCGACAGCGCGCCGTAGCGGGCAGCCAGTGCTGCGCCATGAAGGTTGGAGAGCTGGTCGGCGTGGAGCTTTACCGGCAGGCCGAGCGCCTCCGCCTTGTCGAAGACGCGCGCGATCTGTTCCGGCGAGAAGGCGATGCCCTCGCAAAAACCATCGACGGCGTCGGCGAGCTTTTCGGCGGCAACCGCCGGCAAAATCGTATCGGCGACGAGATCGATGAAGGCGTCCTTGTCGCCTTTGGCTTCGGGCGGCAGCGCATGGGCGGCGAGACAGGTCGTGCGGACCGTGACCGGGCGTTCACTGGCCAGCCGGCGGGCGGCGCGCAGCGACTTCTTCTCGTTGTCGGCATCGAGGCCGTAGCCGGACTTGATCTCTACGGTCGTGACACCCTCGGCCATCAGCGCGTCGAGGCGCGGCAGCGTCTCGGCGACCAGTTCGTCCTCGCTGGCGGCACGCAGCGACTTGACCGAGGAGACGATGCCGCCCCCAGCGCGGGCCACTTCTTCATAAGTGGCGCCGGCCAGCCGCATTTCGAATTCGTTGGCGCGGTTGCCGGCATAGACGAGATGCGTGTGGCAGTCGATCAGGCCGGGCGTGATCCAGCGGCCCTCGCAGTCGAAGTTCTCGGCGCCCTGCCCGAGCGCCACCGGCAAATCGGCCTCGGCGCCGGCGTAGACAATGAGCCCGTCGCGGGCGGCGACCGCGCCTTTTTCGACGATGCCCAGGCCTGCCGCGCCTTCGGCCATGGTCGCCAGGCGCGCGTTGCGCCAGAGACGAAGGCCGCTCTTCCCGTTTTCTCCACCCATCGTCTTTTCCATTTGAAAGGATGGCAATTATGTATATACATATTGAAACGCGACGCAAGTGATAATGTCGCCCTGGCATTCAGATTCGGGAGTTGGACGTGACGGCGATCTTTGCGGAACGGGCGCTGCTGCCAGAGGGCTGGCGAGGCAATGTGAGGGTCGCTTTCGCTGCCGGCCGCATCTCCGCGGTGGAGGCTGGCGCCTCGCCGCAGGCCGGTGACGAGCGGCACGCCATCCTGTTGCCCGGCATGCCCAATCTGCACAGCCACGCCTTCCAGCGCGGCATGGCGGGGCTGGCCGAACTGCGGGGGCCTTCGGCCGACAGTTTCTGGAGCTGGCGCGAGGTGATGTACCGCTTCGCGCTGTCGATGACGCCGGACCAGGTCGAGGCGGTCGCCGCGCAGCTTTATGTCGAAATGCTGGAAGCCGGTTTTGCGCGCGTCGGCGAGTTCCACTACCTGCATCACGATCGCGATGGAAAGCCTTATGCCAACATCGCCGAGATGGCCGAGCATATCGCGGCGGCAGCCGGAGAGACGGGCATTGGGCTGACGCTGCTGCCGGTCTTCTACGCCCATTCCGCTTTCGGCGGTGCCACGCCGAACGAAGGCCAGCGACGATTCATCAATGATGTCGAGCGGTTCGGGAGCCTGCTTGAGAAAAGTCGCGAAGGCGTCCGCGTCCTGGAGCAAGCTGTCGTCGGCGTCGCGCCGCATAGCTTGCGCGCCGTGACGCCGGACGAGCTTACAGCGGTCGCCGCGATGGCGCCGAACGGTCCGATCCATATCCATGTCGCCGAGCAGGTGAAGGAGGTCGAAGACTGCGTTGCCTGGTCGGGCGCGAGGCCGGTCGAGTTTCTGCTGTCCAAGGCGGAGATGGACAAGCGCTGGTGCCTGATCCACGCCACGCATATGACCGAGGCCGAGACCATCGCCATGGCCAAAAGTGGCGCGATCGCCGGGCTGTGCCCGGTCACCGAGGCCAATCTCGGCGACGGTACCTTCGCCGCGCCGCTGTTCATCGAACATGGCGGGCGCTTCGGCGTCGGCTCGGATTCCAACGTGCTGATCGGCCTGCCCGACGAGCTTAGGCAGCTCGAATATTCGCAGCGCCTTGCACACCGCGCCCGCAACGTGCTGGCACGCGCAGGCGGCTCCACGGCGCGCGCGCTGTTCGATGCCGCTCTCGACGGCGGCAGCCAGGCGCTCGGCGCCGGTCCGTCGCGGATTGCCGCCGGTGGTCCCGCCGATTTCGTCTCGCTCGACGGCAATCACCCTTCGCTTGCCGGCAAGACGGGCGACGCGATCCTCGACGCCTGGATCTTCGCCAATGGCAGCAAGGTCGATTGCGTCTGGGTGCATGGCAAAAAGCAGGTCAGCGGCGGCAGGCATGCGAAGCGCGAGGCTGTCGCCGAGCGGTTCCGCAAAGTGATTACGGCGCTTTCCGAGGGCTGATCCCGATGAGCATGGCCGAAACGGCAGAGATGGAGGACGGCGAGACCCTCTCGCTGCACCAGCGCATCCTCTCCGACATCCGCGAAAAGATCCTGTCCGGCGCTTGGGCGCCCGGCCATCGCATCCCGTTCGAGCACGAGCTGACGGCGGAATACAAATGCTCACGCATGACGGTGAACAAGGCGCTGTCGCAGCTCGCCAAGGCCGGGCTGATCGAGCGTCGCCGCCGCTCCGGCAGCTTCGTGCGCCAGCCGCAATCGCAGGCGGCGGTGCTCGAACTGCACGACATCAGGATCGAGGTCGAGGCGCTCGGCCTGCCCTATCGCTACGAGCGGCTGGAGCGCCTGAGGCGGCGCAGCAATGCCGAGGACCGCGCGTTGCTCGGGCTCTCCGCCCCAGGTCCGGTGCTTTGGCTGGAAAGCCTGCATTTTGCCGGCGAACGGCCGTTCGCGCTCGAGCAGCGGCTGATCAATCTTTCAGCCGTGGCCGGGGCCGGCGAGGAAGAATTCCTGGAAATCGCGCCCGGCCCCTGGCTGATCGGCCGCGTGCCGTGGAGCGAGGCCGAGCACCGCATCCGTGCCATGGCCGCCGACGAGAATATCGCCGACGCGCTCGATATCGACGCGAGCGCGCCCTGCCTGGTGGTCGAGCGCCGCACGTGGAGCGCGGAACACCCGGTCACGCATGTGCGCTTCATCTATCCGGCGGAAAGCCACACGCTGGTGGCAAGGTTTACCCCGTCGCAGGGGTAGCGCCGGCGCTCCCTTCTCCCCTTGTGGGAGAAGGTGGATCGGCGCGCAGCGCCGAGACGGATGAGGGGTGTTGGAAGGAACTCGGCGCCAGAAAATCCAGGCACTCAAGCGCCAAGATCTTCAACGCGGCGATCCTTCCAGCACCCCTCATCCGGCCGCTTCGCGGCCACCTTCTCCCACAAGGGGAGAAGGGGAAGTCGGCGCCTCAGATCGCCGCCGTAATAATAATCTCGACCAGATATTCCGGGCCGGCGAGCTTGGCTTCGCCGGTGGCGCGGGCGGGCGTGTGGCCCTTCGGCACCCACTTGTCCCATTCGGAATTCATCTCGGCGAAGGTGCCCATGTCGGCCAGCCAGATGATCGCCTGCACGATCTTGGTCTTATCGGTGCCGGCCTTGGCCAGCAATTCGTCGATGGTCTTCAGGATGTCGCGGGTCTGCGAGGCGACGTTGCCGCCGGGTTCCCCGACCTGGCCGGCCAGATAGACGGTGTTGCCGTGGATGACGATCTGGCTCATGCGCGGGCCGACATCGATGCGACGAATGCTCATGGGAGGTTCCTTCTTCTCTGGAGTCGCGCTTCTTTAGAGTCCGTGCCGGCTCCGAGCAAGGCCGCAGGCGCGAAACCAATTGAGCCAATTGTCCGGCTCCCACCTCTTTCGGCTACACGGCGAGTTGACCGGCCGTGAGACGGATCCGCCGATCTGCCTTGTTGACTAATGTAATAACATCACATATCGACAAAGCCCCTGAGATTTACGGCCCGACCCGGATCGTCTGATGACCAATGCCTGCCTGACCTTCCGCGACCTGACGCTCGGCTACAACAGCCATCCGGCCATTCATCACCTCAACGGCATCGTCCGCAAAGGCTCGCTGACCGCCGTTGTCGGCGCCAACGGCTCGGGCAAGTCGACGCTGATGAAGGGCATCGTCGGCGTGCTGAAGCCGATGGAAGGCGCGGTGGTCCGTATGCCTGGCGCGCGCACCGCCTACCTGCCGCAGCAGTCGGAGCTCGACCGCAGTTTTCCAGCGCGGGTCGTCGACCTGGTGTCGCTCGGCCTGTGGCCGAAGCGCGGCATGCTCGGCCGCTACACCAAAGAGGATCGCGAGTCCGTCAGCAAGGCACTGATGGCGGTCGGCCTCGGCGGCTTCGAGAAGCGACCGATCGACACGCTGTCCGGCGGCCAGCTGCAGCGCACGCTGTTTGCCCGCGTGCTGTTGCAGGACGCCGACCTCATCCTGCTCGACGAGCCGTTCAACGCGGTCGACCACAAGACCGTCGGCGACCTCATCCAGCTGATAAAGCGCTGGCATGGCGAGGAGCGCACGATCATGGTCGTCGTGCACGACCTCGATCTCGTGCGGCAGAATTTTCCCGAAACCCTGTTGCTTGCCCGCCAGCCCGTCGCCTGGGGCGAGACGCGCGAGACGCTGCGGCCGGAGAACCTGCTTAAGGCGCGGCGCTTCCACGAGGCCTGGGAAGAGAATGCGCCCTGGTGCGAGCCCTCCGAACACGATCATGGCCACGACCACGCGCATGGCGAGCACGCCTATGCGCATGATCACCATCATGACCATCAGCACGGCCCCGGACCGAGGGCGGCGTGATGGATTTCCTCTACGGCCTGTTCATCGCGCCTTTTGCCGATTTCGCCTTCATGCAGCGGGCGCTGTTCGGCTCGCTTATGCTGTCACTCGGCGCCTGCCCGGTCGGCGTTTTCCTGATGCTGCGGCGCATGAGCCTTTCGGGCGACGCGATGGCACATGCCATCCTGCCGGGTGCGGCCGCCGGCTTCCTGCTCTATGGCCTCGAAATCCTGCCGATGACCGTCGGCGGGCTGATCGCCGGCATTATCGTCGCGCTCGGCGCCGGCGCCGTCTCGCGTTTCACCATCCAGCGCGAGGACGCCTCGATGGCGGCCTTCTATCTCATCTCGCTTGCCGTCGGCGTGCTGATGGTGTCGATCCGCGGCTCAAGCGTCGACCTCATGCATGTGCTCTTCGGCACCGTGCTGGCGCTCAACAACGAGGCGCTCATCCTGATCGGCGGCATCGTTGTGGTGACGCTCGCCAGCCTCGCCGTCTTCTGGCGCGCGCTGGTCGCCGAATGCCTCGATCCACTGTTCCTGCGCTCGGTGAGCCGTATGGGCAGCCCGGTGCATTTCATCTTCCTCGGCCTGGTCGTGCTCAACCTCGTCGGCGGCTTCCAGGCGTTGGGCACGCTGCTGTCGGTCGGGCTGATGATGCTGCCGGCCGCCGCCGCCCGCTTCTGGACGGTGCGCGTCGAGCCGATGTGCGGGCTGGCGGTGCTCATCGGCTTTGCTTCCTGCATCGCCGGGTTGCTGCTCTCCTACCACGCATCGCTGCCCTCCGGGCCGGCGATCATCCTTTCGGCCGGCGTCGTCTATTTCTTCTCGATCGTGTTCGGCTCGCGCGGCGCGCTGCGCGCCCGCATCGTGCATCATCGCCACCGGACCGCCTGACCCCATCCCAAGCAAGGAGACCTTCACAATGCTGAAATCCGTCCGCGCCGCCCTAGCGATGAGCGTTATAACATTAAGCACCTTCGCAAGCGCATCGGCCTTCGCGGCGCCGCTCAAGGTGGTGGCGAGCTTCACGGTGATTGCCGACTTTGCGAAAAATGTCGGCGGCGACCGCGTGAACATCACCACCATCGTCGGGCCGGACGGCGACGCGCATGTCTATGAGCCGAGCCCAGCCGATGCGGTGGCGATGGCGAAGGCCGATGTCGTGCTGGTCAACGGCCTGCATTTCGAAGGTTTCCTGCAGCGGCTGGTCGACGCCAGCGCCACCAAGGCTTCGATCGTCACCTTGACCAAGGGTATCACGCCGATCGACTTCAAGCCGGAATTCGCCGATGCGGACGCTGCCGAAGGAGCCGGCACCGGCGGCGGCAAGACGGTCACCGACCCGCACGCCTTCCAGTCGATCGCCAATGCCAAGATCTATGTGAAGAATATCGCCGATGCCTTTTGCACTGCGGATAGCGAGGGTTGCGACAGCTACAAGGCCAATGCGGCCGCCTATACCACCAAGCTCGATGCACTGGAGGCCGAAGTGAAGGCGGCGATCCAGTCGATCCCTGAAGCGAAGCGCGTGGTCATCACCTCGCACGACGCCTTCGGCTATTTCGAGCACGAATATGGCCTGACCTTCCTGGCGCCGCAGGGAATCTCGACCGATTCCGAACCGTCGGCCGCCGACGTCGCCAAGCTGGTCGAGCAGATCAAGCAGGACAAGGCGGCGGCGATCTTCGTCGAGAACATCACCAATCCGCGACTGATCGAGCAGATCGCCGGCGAGACCGGCATCAAGGTCGGCGGCACGCTCTATTCGGACGCGCTGTCGCAGCCCGACGGTCCGGCCTCGACCTATATCGACATGATGCACAACAACATCACGCAGATAAAAGGCGCTATAATGGGAAGCTGAGGGCGGAATTGCCCCAACCGGGTCGATTTTGACCCGGTTGGATTTTCCGGTCCGGCATCGCTATTTGGCAGAGAAATCCGCTGGCACGGATTGCCGCCCATCTCCCAGGGTGGCATGACTGCTGCCAAAGATTGCGAGGACAAGACGATGGAATACCGCCAGATCAGCGACGACTATTCGGTCTCCGGGCAGATCCAGCCCGAGGACATCGCGGCCATCAAGGACGCCGGTTTCAAAAGCGTGATCTGCAACCGGCCGGACAACGAGCAGCCGGGCCAGCCCTCGGCCGACAGCGTCAAGGCGGCGGCGGAAGCCGCGGGGCTTGCGTTCCGCTACATCCCCGTCATCAGCGGCCAGATCACCATCGACAATGTCGAGGACCAGGCCGAAGCGCTCGACGAGCTCGAAGGGCCGGTGTTTGCCTATTGCCGTTCAGGCGCGCGCTGCACCAACCTTTACGGGCTGATCCAGCAGCAGAGAGGGTGATGGCTTCTTAGGGGAAGCCAATTACGCAGCTTGGCGATCCTTCGCGCCCCTCTGTCCTGCCGGCGCATCCAATACGACCGAGAAACTAAATCGGCAGCGCGCCGGTTTCCTTCAGCGTCTCCAGAACGATCGCCGTCTTCACATGCTGCACCGATTCATGCGGCAGAAGCACGCCGTTGACGAACTCCGACAGCGATTTGAGGTCGGGCGTCACCACCTTCAAAATGTAGTCCATCTCGCCGGTCAGCGCGTGCGCCTCCTGCACCTCGGGCAGCCGCGCCACCAGCTCGCCGAAGCGGCGCGCATTGTCGCGGTTATGGGTGGCCAAGGTCACCGAGATGACGTTGACCAGCGAAAAGCCGAGACGATCGCGGTCGAGCACGGCGCGGTAGCCTGTGATGTAGCCATCCTCCTCCAGCCGCTGGCGGCGGCGCGAGCATTGCGAGGCCGACAGGTTCACGCGCTCCGACAGGTCGTTGTTGGTGAGCCGTGCATCGTCCTGCAGAAGCGCCAGTATCTTGCGGTCAAACTGATCAAGACGCGCATCATCCATGGATTTTCCTCAAAATGTGCATGACTTGCGCATAATTCGAGCATTTCAAGCGGTTGAATGCAAGCACTGTGCGACCGCTTCGCGCTAAAATGGATGAAGATGGAAATTGGTCGGCCGCAACAGCCTTGGAGAATTGCCATGGGTCCCTTCCCGCATGACGCACCGCCCGCCAAGATCAGCAAGCAAAATCCCGCTGGCACCGACGGCTTCGAGTTCGTCGAGTTCGCGCATCCGGAGCCGGCAAAACTCGCCGAGCTCTTCACCCGCATGGGCTATGTCGCGGTGGCGAAGCACCGCACCAAGGACATCACCGTCTGGCGCCAGGGCGACATCAATTATGTCGTCAATGCCGAGCCGAACTCGCATGCGATGAAGTTCGTCGACAAGCACGGCCCCTGCGCCGCCTCGATGGCTTGGCGCGTGGTCGATGCCAAGCACGCCTTCGACCATGCCGTATCGAAAGGCGCCACGCCTTATGAGGGCACCGACAAGGCGCTCGACGTGCCGGCCATCGTCGGCATCGGCGGCTCGCTGCTTTATTTCATCGAGGCCTATGGCGAGAAGGGCTCGGCCTATGACGCCGAGTTCGAGTGGCTGGGCGAGCGCGACCCGAAGCCCGAAGGCGTCGGCTTCTACTATCTCGACCACCTCACCCACAATGTCTATCGCGGCAACATGGACAAGTGGTGGGACTTCTACCGCGACCTGTTCGGCTTCAAGCAGATCCACTTCTTCGACATCGATGGCAGGATCACCGGCCTGGTCAGCCGCGCCATCACCTCGCCCTGCGGTAAGATCCGCATTCCGCTCAACGAGTCCAAGGACGAGACCAGCCAGATCGCCGAATATCTGAAGAAGTATAATGGCGAGGGCATCCAGCACATCGCCGTCGGCACCGATGCGATCTACGAAGCCACCGACAAGCTCGCGGCCAATGGGCTGAAATTCATGCCCGGCCCGCCCGACACCTATTACGAGATGTCGCATGAGCGCGTGCACGGCCATGACGAGCCGATCGAGCGGATGAAGAAACATGGCATCCTGATCGACGGCGAAGGCGTCGTCGACGGGGGCATGACCAAGATCCTGCTGCAGATCTTCTCGAAAACCGTGATCGGGCCGATCTTCTTCGAGTTCATTCAGAGGAAGGGCGACGAAGGCTTTGGCGAAGGCAATTTCCGGGCGCTGTTCGAGTCGATCGAGCAGGACCAGATCAAGCGCGGCGTGATCAAGCTGGACGGCAAGGCGGCGTAGGGCGACCCGAGGCGATGTCTTGCGGCGTGATCCATTATGACCTAAATTATGGTCATAATGGACCGAACCCATGAATGTTTCCATCGCCGAGGCCAAGGCTAAATTGTCGGAACTTGTAAGCCGGGCAGAAGCCGGTGAGGAGATCGTGCTAACGCGCCATGGCAAGGTTGCCGCGCGTATCGTACCGCCGGCAGCAGCGGAACCCCTGCCACGTATCGGCGCCTTAAAGGGCAAGATCTGGATTGCGGACGACTTTGACAAACTCGGCCCCGAATGGGACGAGTACGTGAAATGACGGTCGGCCGCTTTCTTGCCGACACGCATATCATCCTCTGGTCTATTTCGGACGATCGACGCCTCAACGAACACCACCGCGCCATCCTCGCATCGGACGCAGTGGTGTTCGCGAGCGCGGCAAGCGTTTGGGAAATTGCAATCAAACGTTCAATTGGAAAGCTTGAAGCGCCAGACGACCTGCCGGCATTGCTTCCAAGGATGCGATTTCAGCCGCTTGCCGTCACGTTTCAGCACGCGCATGCGGTCGGCGATCTGCCTCCTCACCACGGCGATCCTTTCGACAGGTTGCTGATCGCGCAGGCGCAAGTGGAAAACCTGACTATCCTGACATCAGATCCGCATTTTGCCCGATACGAGGCGGCTCTGGCCTGACTGCCATGCAGTCGACCTACTTTTGGAGGCCGGCGGCTTTCCGCAAAATGTCGTTGATGCGGCTCTGCCAGCCGGGTCCGCCGGCGCGGAAGCGGGCGATGACGTCGCTGTCGAGCCGCAGCGTCACCTGTTTCTTCGGATTGTCGAGCGCCGGCCGGCCGCGCGCGCGGCGTATGCTTTCGGCAAGGTCGGGGAAGACCTCGGCGAAGGGCCTGGCTTGAGCAAGCTGCTCATCAGTGGCCTCCGGGCTGTCGACAGCATCCCAGTCCGCCTTGGTGAAGCCCTTGCCTGACGTGAATTCCTTGTCAGGCTTGGTAATGTTCAGTTTCTTCGCTGTCATCGGACATTCCTTTCTTTCCCGCTGGCGTGCCGCATGGAAACAATGGAAATGGCTTCGTTTCCGAGGCGGGAGAAGACCACCGTAACCGCAGCCTCGCCAATATTACCGATCGCCATGAAGCGCTTGCCACGGGCCGGCAAGATGGTGGCGGCATAGAAGAAATCCATTTCGAGATCCACAAAGTCCATCCCGTGTTTCGAGACGTTCGCCTGCCGCTTGATCTCATCCCAAACGATCTTCATCGGAATTTATGTACCTACAATAATTAAGTCAATAATTTTCGTAACTACGATAATTCCTGCGACATTCTCGCTCGTTCACAACCCCAGCCGTTCGACCTCGTCCTTCCTGAGCTTGATGTCGTAGTCGAGCAAAAACTCGCGGCGGCGCCACCGAGGTGCCCGAAAGCATGGCATGCACCTGGCCGCGATGATGGATGTCGTGCAGGAAGACATGGGCGAGGATGTCGCCGATCCTCTCCGGGATCATGCCGTCCTCGCGGCGATCGGTGATGACGCGGCGGTCGAGATCGGCTTCGGACAGACGATCGCAGAAGGCGATCAGCTTTCGGTCGAAATCAGCCTGCGCCGCCGCCAGGCTCGCCACATCGTCGAACGGGACGAAGGTGTCGTAGGCCGCGGCGCCGAGGCCGCCATCGGTCAGGAAATCGAGATAGAGACGATCGACCGCGATGATGTGGTTGAGCGTCTCCTTGATCGAGGGGAAGAAGCTGGTTCGCTTGGCCTCGAACTCGCCGGGCTGGAGCGCCAGCACGGCGCGGTAGAGCCGGTCGTTCGACCATAAATTGTTGCGCGCCATGCGGCGCAAGTGCTCGAGCAGGGTCACCTTTTCAGGTTCCTTTCTCCCCCTCGTATTTCTCGACCTTCTGTTCGATGGCGCCGAAGATCGAATGGCCGGCCTTGTCCTTCATCTCGATGCGCACCGTGTCGCCGAAACGCAGGAAAGGCGTCTTCGGTTCGCCGCCCTCGATGGTCTCGATCATGCGCAGCTCGGCGATGCAGGAATAGCCGGCGCCGCCGGCCGAAACCGGCTTGCCCGGCCCGCCATCCAGTTTGTTGGAAACGGTGCCCGAACCGATGATGGTGCCGGCGGCGAGCGGCCGCGTCTTTGCGGCGTGCACGATCAGCGCCGGGAAATCGAACGTCATGTCGATGCCGGTGTTCGCCCGGCCGAACGGCTTGCCGTTGAGATCGACCAGCAGCGCGAGGTTGACCTTGCCGCCGTCCCAGGCATCGCCCAGCTCATCCGGCGTGACCGCGACCGGCGAGAAGGCCGAAGACGGTTTCGACTGGAAGAAGCCAAAGCCCTTTGCCAATTCCGGCCCGGTGATGGCGCGCAGCGTCACGTCGTTGACCAGCATGACGAGGCGGATCGCGTCCCTTGCCTCGGCCAGCCCGGCGCCCATCGGCACGTCGTCGACGACGACGGCGACCTCGGCCTCCATGTCGATGCCGAAGGCTTCGTCCGCCATGCGGATCGGATCGCGCGGCGCAATGAAGGAATCGGACCCGCCCTGGTAGATCAGCGGATCGGTCCAGAAGCTCGCCGGCATCTCGGCGCCGCGCGCTTTCCGCACCAGCTCGACATGGTTCACGTAAGCCGAGCCGTCCGCCCATTGATAGGCGCGCGGCAGCGGCGAATGCGCGTCATGCTCGTGGAAGCGCGCCGAAGGCACCGCGTTGGTCTCGAGCGATTCCGCCATGGCCGCCAGGTGCGGCGCAATCCGGCGCCAGTCGTCGAGCGCCGCCTGCAGCGTCGGCACCAGGAAGGAAGCATCGGTGAACCGCGTCAGGTCGCGCGAGACCACGACCAGTTTTCCGTCGCGTGTCCCGTTCTTCAATGTGGCAAGCTTCATGCGGTTTCCTCTCCTGACGCGGCCTGGTCGCCGCTTAACCGTACAACAAGGCCGTCGCGGGCGATCGTCAAGTCACCGGCCCATGTTTTCCTGACAGCAGCGGTCCAGTCGTCTTCGCCGACCAGAGGATCGTCGGCTGGAATGAGATGGTTGAGCACTAGGCGCTTCACGCCGGCATCGCTGGCGATGCCGCCCGCCTCTTCCGCGAGACTGTGGCTGGCGAAGAGGTGCTCGCGCAGCCGCGCGCCGTTGCCTGTCCTGGCGACCAGCCTTTCCACGCCTTCCGCGAGCATGGCTTCATGGACGAGGATGTCGGCGCCACGGGCAAAGCCGGCCAGCGGCGGAAAGAAGGCGGTATCGGCGGAGAACACCACGCTCCGGCTGCCATGCTCGAAGCGGAGCGCAAAACAGTCGGTCACCGGCGGATGGTCGACGCGCAGCGCCCTCACGTTCAGACCGCCCTCGTCCAGCACCGATCCCTCGCCGAATTCCTCGACCGACACCAGCTCGCGGATGTCCGGGCGGCCCTCGTCGATGATGCGTGTCTCGATGTCGAACTCCATCGCCCGGCAGAAGTGCTGCCAACAATTGGCGGCGCCCGGCGGCCCGTAGACAATCACCGGCGTTGCCAGCCCTGCCGTCCAGGCGGTGTGGATCAGCGGCCCGAGCTCCAGCACATGATCGGAATGGAGATGAGTGATGAAGACGAGGTCGAGCGCCTTCAGGGCGACGCCGGCATCGGTCAAGGCGCGCGTGACCCCCAGCCCGCAATCGACGACGATCAACCGCCCGCCGATCTCGAGCAAGGAAGAACTCGGCCAAGGCCCGCCCGGTCGCACGGCCGGGCCGCCCTTGGAACCGAGAAGGACGAGGCGACCCGACGTTTCCGCAGCGCTCAAGACCAGTCGCCTTCGGGCGTCCCGTTGAAGCGCTTCTTCAGGTCGGCCCAGCAGTCGATGTAGTTGTCCTGCAAGGTGTCGAGCTCGGCGGCATAGCGGGTCAGCATCTGGGGAAAACGCGTCTCGAACATGAAGGCCATAGTGTTGTCGAGCTTGACCGGTTTCAAGTCGGCGCGGGTGGCTTTCTCAAAACCTGACGCGTCCGGCCCATGCGCCAGCATCTGGTTGTGCAGGCTGATGCCGCCGGGGACAAACCCCTCTTCCTTGGCGTCGTACTGGCCGTGAATCAGGCCCATGAACTCGCTCATGATGTTGCGGTGGTACCAGGGCGGGCGGAAAGTGTTTTCCGCCACCAGCCAGCGCGGCGGGAAGATGACGAAATCGACGTTGGCCGTGCCCTCCTCGCCGCTCGGCGCGGTCAGCACGGTGAAGATCGACGGATCGGGATGGTCGAACAGGATGGCGCCGACCGGCGAAAAGGTTGCGAGATCATATTTGTAGGGCGCGTAGTTGCCGTGCCAGGCGACGACATCGAGCGGCGAATGGCCGAGTTCGGTGACATGGAAAGTGCCGCACCATTTGACGATCAGCCGGCACGGCGTCTCCTTCTCTTCGAACCAGGCGCAGGGCGTCTTGAAGTCGCGCGGGTTGGCAAGGCAATTGGCGCCGATCGGGCCACGATCGGGCATGGTGAATTTCGCGCCGTAATTCTCGCAGACATAGCCGCGCGCCTCCTTGTCGGCGAGCTCGACCTTGAAGACGAGGCCGCGCGGCAGCACGGCGATCTCGCCGGGGCGAAGCTCGATCACGCCCATCTCGGTGACGAAACGCAGCGCGCCGACCTGCGGCACGATCATGAGCTCGCCGTCGGCGTTGAAGAAATGGTCGTCGACCATCGAGCGGTTGGCGACATAGACATGCGCCGCCATGCCGGATTGACCGACGGCATCACCGGCCGTGGTCATGGTGCGCATGCCGGAGATGAAGTCCGTCGGCTCGGCAGGCATCGGCAAGGGGTTCCAGCGGTACTGGCCGAGCGCCAGCTCATGATCGCCGATGTTGGGCGCGGTCTTCCACAACGGGTAGCTCGCGCCCTTGAAGCGGCCGGTGTGCCGGACGCTCGGGCGGATGCGATAGAGCCAGGAGCGCTCGTTGGTGCCGCGCGGCGCCGTGAAGGGCGAGCCCGAAAGCTGCTCGGCATAAAGACCATAAGCCGGCCGCTGCGGCGAGTTGCGACCCTGCGGCAGCGAGCCGGGCAGCGTCTCGGTCTCGAAGTCGTTGCCGAATCCCGGCATGTAGGAAAAGGCCATCCGATCCTCCCTGGCCCGGGCTCTCCACCTCCTGGAGCGGCGGATTTCCCGGGGATGTTGACCAAACTGGTTTCATTTGTAACCATTGAAAATGTAACTATCAACGCCGAAGGCCGCATCGATGGTGGGTTTGATGGAACCGGAAATCCTCGAGCTCGAAAGTTTTTTGCCCTACCGGCTTTATCGGCTGGCCGATGCCGTCAGCCGGGAATTCTCGCGCATCTACAAGGACCGCCACGGCCTGACCCGGCCGGAGTGGCGCACGCTGTCAGGCCTCGGCCAACTCGGCACGATGACGGCGACGGAGCTCGGCGAGCAGTCGGCCATGCACAAGACCAAGGTGTCGAGAGCTGTAGCTGAACTCGAGCGGCGACGCTGGCTGACGCGCAAGACGGATGAGAACGACCGCCGTGTGGAGCACCTTGCGCTGACCAAGGCGGGGTTAGCCGCCTATCGCGAAATGGTGCCGCTGGCGAAGGCGTTTGAAGGGGAGCTGCTGGCCAAGCTTAGTGTGGAGGAGAGGGCGGCGGTTGTCGGCGGGTTGGCGGCGCTGGAGGTGGCGTTGGGCGAGAAGTAAAGCGAAAATGCCGATATGCTGGCGGGACAGAGGGGCGCGCGAAGGAACTCTGCGTCTCCGTCGACGCGCCACTACCAATCCATCACCACCTTGCCCGAACTGCCGCTCCGCATCGCGTCGAAGCCTGTCTGGAAATCGTCGATGCCGATGCGGTGGGTGATCAGGCCAGAGACGTCGAGCGGCCCCTGCACCAAAGCGATCATCTTGTACCAGGTTTCGAACATCTCGCGCCCGTAAATGCCCTTCAGATGCAGCATCTTGAAGATGACCTTGTTCCAGTCGATCTCGAAGCCGGTCGGCGCTATGCCGAGGATGGCGATCTTGCCGCCATTGTTCATGGTGTCGATCATGTCGCGGAAGGCCGGGGCTGCGCCCGACATCTCCAGCCCGACATCGAAACCTTCGGTCATGCCGATCGACGGCATCACGTCGCGCAGCTTTTCCTTCGAGGCATCGACGACATGCTGAACACCGAGCTTGCGCGCCAGGTCCAGGCGGACCGGATTGATGTCGGTGATGACGACTTTCCGCGCGCCGACGCATTGCGCCACCAGTGCGCCCATGATGCCGATCGGGCCGGCGCCGGTCACCAGCACGTCCTCTCCCACCAGATCGAAGGACAACGCCGTGTGAACGGCATTGCCTAATGGATCGAAGATGGCAGCGATCTCGTCGGGTACGTCGTCGGGTATCGGCACGACATTGTGCTGCGGGATCGCCATGTACTCGCCGAAGGCGCCGGGCCGGTTGACGCCGACGCCGAGCGTGTTGCGGCAAAGGTGGCCCCTGCCCGCGCGGCAATTGCGGCAGTGTCCACAGACGATATGGCCCTCGCCCGAGACACGCTGGCCGACCTTGTATTCGGTGACCGCC
This sequence comes from Mesorhizobium sp., assembly GCA_004963905.1. GTDB lineage: Bacteria > Pseudomonadota > Alphaproteobacteria > Rhizobiales > Rhizobiaceae > Mesorhizobium. Next base: position 323 of record SUGL01000052.1, on the reverse strand, counting down.
GCGCCGTAATCGGCGACCGTGCCGACGAATTCGTGGCCGGTCACCATCGGCACCGGCACCGTCTTCTGTGCCCACTGGTCCCAGTTGTAGATATGGACGTCGGTGCCGCAGATCGCGGTCTTCCTGACCTTGATCAGCACGTCGTTGGGGCCGATCTCCGGCACCGGCACCTCTTCCATCCAGATGCCCGGCTCGGCCTTGGCCTTCACCAGCGCCTTCATCATGTTGGACATCAGGTTCTCCCAGTGCTTCGGAGGCTTGCGTTCTGTCGCGCCCCCCTCTGTCCTGCCGGACATCTCCCCCACTTGGGGGGAGATTGGCTG
>SUGL01000051.1 GCA_004963905.1 Mesorhizobium sp. | reverse complement strand
CGGCTCGTGATCTCTACCTCACCCCACGCGCCCATCCCGCGCAGCGGGTTCGTTCTTCGATCCCAAGGCTGCCATTCCGCAATGCGCCCATGATCAGACCAAAGACCAAATTGTCACTTTCCTAAAGCAGGCATGCCGTGAACCCAGGCCGTGTGGCCTTCCTGGGCCTCCGCCGTAGGAATGCCTGGCGTTGCCGGTCGTACGTGATCGGCGACCAGATGTCGGAGCGGGCGGTCCGCATGCGAGGAGGCTATTTCCCGCTCCGGCGCAATACCCAACTTCACGCTAGGCACGCCGCTCCTGAGTTCGTCAATAGCTCATGGATTTCCATTAGATGTGGCTGAGCCACCTCTGGACTAGAGTGGGCGTGTGAGTTCGCCAGCCCAGATATCACGGAAAGGTGCTACACCAAGCGCTGACAGTCCCCAGGCCTTCTTTGTCCGGGAGGAGAATCCCTTGACGCGCGTCTGGTTGAACCGCCCCCATTTCTTGCATCTGGCGATTTTTTTTGTGGCTTATGTCATGGGCTGCGGGTTCGCTCAGGTGCTGGCAATAGTACCTGGAACCGGCATTTCCATTTGGCCTCCGAGCGGGCTTTTCATGGCTACGCTTATCCTCGGTTCCAGGCAAAGCTGGCCGTGGTGGGTGTTGGCGGGCTGTCTCGCTGAACTGTTCAGCAACTTCTTATGGTTCAACAGCCCGCTGCCTGCGGCCTTGCTGATCTATTTGGGGAACGCTTCCGAGGCGGCGACGGGCGCATGGCTCGTGACCCGAATCTTGAGGCGGCCAGTCGGGCTGGAAACCTTGCCGGAAGTTCTCGCATTCGTCGTGCTGGGGGCTGGAGTTGCACCAGTCATAGGCGCGACGGTGGGAAGTGCGACTCTTGCTTGGTTTGGCGTACAGTCCCAAACCTTCGCCGCGGCCTGGCCTCTCTTTTGGATCGGAGATGCCACTGGTATCTTGATCGTGGCGCCACTCGTGCTCGTCGTATTTCAGAACTGGCGCGGCGAGGTCCAACTCCTGGCCGCGCGATGGATCGAAGCTTCCGTGGTGGGGCTCATCTTCCTTGGTGTCGCCGCCCTCTCATTGAGCGGCTACCTGCCCTTCGCCTACATCGTCATGCCACCTCTTCTTTGGGCTGCGGTGCGCTTTGAGTTCAAAGGCGCCGCTATCACCTTGGCGCTCCTGGCGCTGATCACAACGGTGTTCACGATAAGTGGTGTCAGCCAATTTGCCGGCGATCCCGAGTCCCAGAGGCAAAAGCAGATTATGCTGCAGCTTTTTCTGGCCATCTCGGCGTTTTCGGCGCTCATCGTAGCCGCCATATCCCGGCAGCACCAACAAGCTCTGCTCACATTGCGCCAAAGTGTGGAGACGTTGCGGGAGCGGGAGGGGGAGCTCTCTCAACTCGTCGACTTGGTTCCTAGCCACGTCTGGCGGCTCGCACCGAACGGCGAGCCCATCTTCTTCAACAAACGCATGGTCGACTTTATCGGGCGGAACGTCGCAGACATGGACAAGCCGGGCATCACCCGCCTCGCGGCGATGATAGAAGGCTCCATCCATCCGGACGACGCAGCAGCAGTCGGCGACGCGCTTCGTCATTCTCTTGCCACCGGCGAGAGCTTCGCGATGCGATACAGATTGCGCCGCGCCGACGGCATCTTTCACTGGATGTCTACCCGTGCCGAACCGTTGAGGGATCACGATGGCCGCATTGTCCAGTGGTACGGCCTCTGTCACGACGTAGACGACCAAACGAAGGCCGAAGAGGCGTTGCGGCGCAGCGAGCGGCAGCTTCAAGAGATGATCGACGCCCTGCCGGTCCGCATCTGGAGTGCTACGCCGGCCGGCGAAACAGCCTACTTCAACAAACGATACAAGGATCATTTCCGTGCCGTTATCCCGGACTTCGAAGCTCTCGAAGACCCGAGCATCGAAAGACTCATGAAGGAGCTGGTTCACCCCGAAGATGCTCCCAAGGTGGAGCATACGCTAAAGCACTGCTTCGAAACGGGAGGCGGGTCCGCGATCCGGTTCCGCTGGCTCGAAAAGGATGGCGCCTATCGCTGGGCGGAGTGCAGGGTGGAGTCTCGGCGTGACGAAGACGGAACGGTCGTGCAATGGTACGGAGCCTCCATCGACATCGACGACGAGGTGCGCGCGCAGCAGGCATTGCAGGACCGGGAGCGGGAACTCTCGCAGCTCGTCAACATGGTTCCGAGCTTCCTGTGGCGGTTGAATCCGGACGGCGAACCCACCTTCTTCAATAGGCGCCTGATCGATTTCTTTGGCCTGGACATAGCCGACGCGGACAGGCCGGGCATGAGCAGGCTGGGGTCCATCATAGAGACCGCCGTCCATCCCGATGATGCAGCCGGCCTCGCGGAGGCACTCAATAATTCCTTCGTCACTGGCGAGCGCTTCTCCAAGAAGTATCGCCTGCGGCGTGCGGATGGCGTGTATCGCTGGGTGGAAGGCAGTGCCGAGCCGCTTCGGGATGGGAGCGGACGCATCGTCCAGTGGTACGGCCTATCGCACGACATCGACGATCGGCTGCGCGCCGAAGAAGCACTCAGACGGAGCGAGCGGAGTCTTCAGCAGGTCATCGACACGGTGCCGGTGTTGATCTTTCTCGCGACTCCGGCCGGCGATCCGATATATGCCAACAAGCGCCTGACGGAATTTCACGGCTTTCAGCAGGAGGAATTCGACGTCCCGGGCGAGACACGCATGGACCGGTCCGTGCGCGTCCTCGTCCATCCAGACGATAGGCCCGCTGTCCACCAGGCTTTGAAGCAGAGCTTCAGTAGAGGTGAACCGTTCGCGATGCGCTATCGGCAGCGGCGGTACGATGGGGTGTACCGCTGGATCGAAGGCAGGGCCGAGCCGCTCCGGAACGATGAAGGCGAGATTGTCCAGTGGTACGGCGTCAACCTTGACGTTGACGACGAGGTGCGCGCGCAGGAGGCGCTTCGGCAAGCCTCCGACAAGCTCGCTCGGGCTGCTCAGGCGGCAAGCCTTGCTGAGCTCTCGGCTTCCATCGCGCACGAGGTGAACCAGCCGCTGGCCGCGATTGTCGCGAACTCGCATGCATGCCATCGCTGGCTGTCCGCTGCCCCCCCGAACGTCGAGCGCGCGAAGATAACGGCTGAGCGCATCATCCGGGATGCCAACTCGGCGGCGGACGTCGTCAGCCGCATCCGCGCCCTGTTCAGACAATCGGCGGAACCGAGGAACAGCACGACGCTCCCTGGCATCATCGCAGAAGCGCGAAACCTCATGGCCGAGGAGGCGGTCCGGCGGCGCGTTCGCCTGGACGTGGATGTCGAAAGCGACCTTCCGTCGGTAGCGTTGGATCGTGTCCAGATTCAGCAGGTTTTGATCAATCTCATCAGGAACGGCATGGAGGCGATGGATTCGGCTGCGGGCGATAAGGTCATCGCAATCCGGGTCCGCCGAATGGGAGACGACATACGGACCGAGATCAGCGATCGCGGCCCAGGCGTCGAAACTCTCGACAGAATCTTTGAGCCGTTCTTCACGACGAAGGAACATGGGATGGGCATGGGGCTCGCGGTCTGCCGTTCGATCATCGAGTCGCATGGAGGTCGGTTGTGGGCGGAGAAGAACGAGCCGCACGGAGCGAGGTTCATCTTCACCCTGCCGGCGGAAGCGAAAGCGGCGGCATGACGGCACAGGACCATATCATCTTCATAGTGGATGACGATGAACGCATCCGGGAGGCGCTCGGCGAACTTCTGGCGTCGCATGGTATGGCCACTGCCGCGTACGCAACGGCCACCGAGTACATGCGCGCAGACAAGCCGGACGTCCCGGCCTGCCTCGTCCTCGATGTCGAGCTGCCTGATATCAATGGCCTCGAGCTGCAGAGCCAGATAGCGGATGAGAACCACCCGCCGATCGTCTTCTTAACTGGGCATGGCGACATCCCATCATCGGTGCGTGCGATCAAGCATGGCGCTGTGGACTTCCTGACCAAACCGTTCAGTGATGCGAACCTCATGGCGGCAATCCAGGCGGCAATCGCTCAGGACCGGAAGAAGAGATCGGAACGCGCCGAAGTTGGCGAATTGAAGCAACGCTATCTCGAACTAACGCCGCGCGAACGCGAGGTGTTGCCGCTGGTGGTGAGCGGTCTTCTCAACAAGCAGGCGGCCGCCGAGCTGGGAATCAGCGAGGTCACACTACAAATCCATAGAAGGAATGTGATGCAGAAAATGGCGGCAGCGTCGCTCGCCGATCTCGTGCGTTTCGCGGAGAGGTTGGAAATACCGATAACCCACTCGCGTCGAGCGGGAGGGAACCGAACATGAGGAAGACAAGACCTGTCGTAGCAATTGTGGATGACGATCCCAGGCTGATCGAGTCGCTTGAGAACCTTCTCGAGTCCGCAGGCTACGTGGCCCGCAGCTTCTCGTCGGCGGGATCGCTGCTTACCAGCGGGCTGTCGGGCCTGGACGTGCTCATCACCGATATTGGGATGCCCGGTATGGATGGTCTTGAACTTCGCGACGTGGTGAGGAAGGCGCGTCCGGATCTGCCGGTGTTCCTGATCACCGGTCGTCACGAGATTGCGGATCACGTCCGCGCCCAAGGCGTTGATGGCCTTTTCTGCAAACCTTTCGACGGCCAAGCCTTGCTGGCGGCCATCGGCGACACCTTGTACGAATCGAGAAATGGAGGCTGAAGATGCGAGTTGACCAACCCCCTCGGCGGAAACCGCCGGCGCCGTCGATGCACCAAGGGGACGATACGGGGGAGCCGGTTGTGATTATCGTCGACGACGAAGCGTCCGTCCGAGAGGCGCTTTCGGAGTTGATCCTGTCGGCGGGATTCCAGTCGGCCTGCTTCGCCTCGACCCGCGAATTGCTTGACGCCGGCATATTGGACAGTCCCGGCTGCTTGATCCTAGATGTGCGCATGCCGGGAGCGAGTGGGCTCGATCTGCAGCATCAATTGGCCGGGAGCGGCAATCCAAAACCGATCATCTTCCTGACCGGACACGGTGACATTCCCATGACCGTCCAGGCGATGAAGGCCGGAGCTGTCGATTTCCTCACCAAGCCGGTTCGCGACCAGACCCTGCTCGATGCCGTGATTGCCGCCGTGGCAATGGATGCGGAGCGTCGGGCACAAGGCGCGATTGTGAAACGCAACCTCGAACGGCTCGGGATGCTGACGCCACGCGAGCGCGAAGTTCTGCATGAAGTGGTGCGCGGTCGCCTCAACAAGCAGATCGCTTTCGACCTCGGCATCAGCGAAGTGACGGTCAAGCTGCATCGCGGCAACGTCATGCGTAAGATGGAGGCCGCCTCCATCGGCGAACTGATCCGGGCATGGGAGACATTACCCGCGCTGACGCGTGACGCCGGTGCGATCTACTCTGGCACAGGCCTCCAATCCGCGCCTCTGTCCAAAAGGACCGCCTAATGTCGATCGATTTGGTTGCGCGGAGTGGCTTGTTGACCCAACAATCGCTTGGCGAGAATGAGACAGGGCGCCGCGACCGCGAACAGCAGGACAAGCGCGAAGAACGCGTCGTCGAATGAGATCGTGGCGACCTGCTTCTCGAGAGCGCGCTGCAACATCGGGAGCGCAGCCTTGGCCGCCGCTGCGCTGTCGAAACCGTTCGTGGCGAGAAAGCCCGCCGTGGTCGCCAAGCGATGGTCCACAGCAGGATCGCCTCTCGCGAGGTGGGCGGTCATGATGGTTCGGTTGAAGGCGTTCTGGTGATCGATGTAGGTCTGCAAGAGGGCCGTGCCGATCAGGCCGCCTACCTGCTTGCCGAAGTTGAACAGCCCAATGCCGAAGGGCAGAGCGTCGGCAGCAAGTCCCTGCAACGCAACCAGCGTCAATGCCACGAACAGGATTCCGAGGCCGAATCCCCGAAGAAGCAGGGGAAGGCTCAGGTCGGGCGATCCGCTGCCGCTCGTTGAACCGGAGAGGAGCCACATGGCTCCGGCGAAGAGCAGAATGCCAAAAGGAACAAGTGCAATTGGCCGAATCCTGATCGTCTGGACGACGAGGCCGGACAGCATAAGGGCCAGCGCCAGCATTGCTCCGCTGGGCAGCAGCAGCACTCCAGCCTTCGTGGCCGTAAATTCGAGGACATTGAGGGCAAAGGCAGGGATGAGATAGGTGCTGCCTGAAAGGGCAGAGCCCGCCACCAGGCTGACGAGAAGGCCGAAGCGGAAGTCCTGGTTGGCAAGTGGAGAGATGGGGAGCAGTTGGCCTTGTGACCGGAAGAAGGTTTCGCAGACGATCAAAAGACCGCCCGCCGCCACCCCGATCGCGGTGAGGACGGTGATGTCGGCATCGTCGAACCAGTTGAATCTGCTGCCCTGTAACAGGACATAAGTGAGCAGCGCGGCGCCGATACTTAGAAGAAAGATCTTGAAGACCGGAAGCTTGGTCTCCAGCCAATAGGTCCGGTTGCCGTCCGCCGCCAGAAGGGCAAGAGAAACGATGCCGAGCGGAATGTTGCTCAGGAAAATCCAGTCCCAGGTTAGATGGTCGACGAGCCAGCCCTGCAAAGCCGGCGTGACGGTGGTCGGGGCCATGACGGCGCCGACAGCGAAAACGGCTTGAACGATTGGTTGGTGTCGATGCGGAAAGCGGAAAAACAGCAGCGTCTGGCCAGCAACCAGGATTGTGCCGCCAGCCAGCCCTTGGACGATGCGGCAGATCCAAATCCAGGTGAGGTCCACCGAGAACGTCATCGCGGCGGACGCCAGCAGGAGCGCGACCGTTCCCGCGCGCAGGCACGCCGTCGGCTTGGCTGCCATGACGAACAGCGGCGCGATGAGGAAAGCCGTCAGCTTCGCTGCGATGAAGACAATGTCGATCATCGCCAGCTCGTCCGGAGTGGCGTAGGTATCGCCGAGCATGTCGATCCGGCCGATGGACAGGGCAGTGCTTGCTACTGCATCCATGAAAGCGGCGAGTACAACGCCGGTCGCGATCATCGAAGCGCGCAACGGTGGCTCGAGACGATGACGCATGGCCCTGATTTCTGCGAGATGTGTCACAGCTCTGAGCGTCCGTGTGCGGTTCTGCCGGCCCGCGTTTCCAGCGCCAAGGCTGGAGAATTCCCTGCGCGGACCGCGATGGCGACGCGAGCCGAGAGGCCTGGGACCAGCCGGCCGGGCAGCGGGTTGCGCGTAATCCTGATCTTGACCGGCACGCGCTGGACAACGCGGATGAAGTTTCCGGTGGCGTTGTCCGGCGGCAACAGGCTGAATGCCGCGCCACTGCCCGGAGCGAAGCTGTCGACGAGGCCATCGATTTCCAGGTCTGGAAACTGGTCGACCGTCACGCGGACCCGCTGGCCGATCTTCACCTCTTTCAGTTGCGTTTCCTTGAAGTTGGCGACGATCCAGACGTTGACGGGAACAATGTCCAACGCTGCCGTTCCCGGGCTGACATAGCGGCCGATGCGGATCTGGCGATTGCCGATGACGCCGTCGACCGGGGCCCTTACGACAGTGTTGGCCAGGTCGAGCTCGGCCAGGTCGAGCGCGGCCTCTGCTTGCGACAGGGCTGCTTGCGCGCCGGACAATTGTGCATCGAGGACGTCAAGCTTCAGCCGTTGAGCCAACAGGTTGGCCTCTGCCCCGTCGAGTGATGCCTGCGCCTTGTCGTTGGCAGCCTGTGCATCCTGGAGCTTCTGGTCGCTTGCGGTCCCATTCTTCTGGAGCGTGATGTAGCGGGTGAGATTGGCGCGCGCGAACTGCAGGTCAGCGGCAGCTGCCTGTTTCTGCGCCTCGGCTTGCGCGATCAAGGCCGACTGAAGTTTCCGTGTCGCCTCGATGTTGACGCTTTCCGCCAGCCGGGCGGCGACGTTGGCTTCCGCCTGCTTCACCTTGGCCCTGTAGTCGCTGTCGTCGATGCGGAACAGGACGGCACCCTTTGAGACGCTGGCATTGTCATCCACGTCGACTTCAACGACATAGCCCGCGAGCTTCGGAGCAATACTGGTGATGTCCCCACGGACATAAGCGTTGTCTGTCGTTTCCTCGAAGCGGCCCCTCGTCAACCATTGCCAGCCCCATATGGCTGCCAGCGAGGTTACCGTAAGGCCAACAACGGCGATTGCGAATTTTCGGGCTCGGCTCACGGTTGCCCTCCTGAGAGAGATGAAGCTCAGTAGCTGACGGGGCACCCGCGAAGCTCAGCTAACGTGATCACGCTCGCGGGTGCGTCCGACAAATCGTCGACGGACGAAGGCGCTCGGGTATTGCCGCCTCATGCGGCCGCGTCTGCTTGTTGCCCAATTGCCGAGACGAGGCCTTCGTGCTGCATGGCGGTTTGCACGGCCGGACGGCGCGCTATGCGCTGTCGCATCGCGATCAACGGAGCGGGGGTGCTGACATCGAAGCGTTCGGCCCACAGCAGCATCACGAAGAGGTAGAAATCCGCCACGCTGGGCGCGGCGCCGAACAGGTAGTCGCCCTTGAGGCTCTCCGAGAGAATGTCCAGGAACCCAGAAATCGTCATCCGCGCTCGCGCCTTCTCGACTTCGTTCTCAGCGTGCCATATCGGCTTGAAGTTGCCGTGTACCTCAGTGGAGATGAAGGCCAAGGCTTCGAGAAGTCGCGTACGGCCCAGGGTGCCAGGAACGCCGAGCGCCGGATACTTCGCGGCGAGCCAGTCGAGGATGGCGATGTTCTCGGTCAGGATTTCTCCGTCGTCGAGCACAAGCGCCGGAACGTAGCCCTTGGGCGTGATGCCGCGGTAGTCGGTTCCCGAGGCAGTGCGCTTGGTCTTGAGGTCAACGCTCTCCCGCTCGAACGGAGCCCCTGCCTCGACCAGAGAGATGTGGTCGGCCAGGCTGCAGGCTAGTGGGCTGTAATATAGTTTCACGTTCTTTGTCCTTCCGATGTAGTTGAGGTGGTCGCTTTTTGCTGAGGGTTGATTCAGCGATATCCAAGGCCGGTGACGTAGTTGAAGAGCATCTGCTCCTGCATTTCTTCCTGCTGGAACAGAGCTTTCATCGCGTCACGCGCGTCCAATATGCCGAGAGGGCTGGCGGCACCGTCGATCACGGGAATGTTCTGCAGATTCCGTGCGGCCATGGTTTGCCACACCGCGTGGACGTCATCCTGCGGACTGCACGAGACGACGGATCGGCTCATCAAGGCGGACACCGGCAGCGCCGACAATGTCGGTTTGGTGAGGTGACGGATGAGATCGGATTTGCTCAGGACGCCTTCCGCGCCTCCGCTGGCATTGCACGCCACCACGAGGCCGATGCCGGGCCTGGAAAGCAAACGGGCTGCCGCCTGCACGCCGGCGTCGATATCGATCACGGCAAGGCGTGACGAGGTCAAGGCATGCAGTTGGTTGATTAGCATTGCTGCCATCCTTGTCTCATCAGCCGCACCGCCGAACCTGTCGGATTCACTGGCGGCGCGGCTCTCTGTTCAAACCAATACGGAGCGCTCGATTTATTGGCGTTCGAACGTCGTCAGCTCCTTTTCGGCAGTGTCGACGACGAACACGGCCAGCAGCCGGGCGGGCTCAGTTGCGCTGGCGTTCTCGCTGACGGCGTGATGGTCGCCGGGAAATTCGGACCAATTCCCGCCGGCGCGATAGGTCTTTACCGGCCCGTCATTGACCTTGCTGCGGATTGCGCCTTCGAGGACCGTTGCATAGATGAAGGCCGATTTCGCATGAGTATGGGCGGGGGAAGTGCCACCGGGGGCATACTCGACCAGCACGCCTCGCACGCTCTTGCCCGGTACGTTAGGGAGCGGATGGTCATAGACCAGTGTGACCTTGCCGCCTTGCGAATTGCCGGCGAGCGCACCGGTCGTGAAGGTGGCCACGAGAGCGGCGGCGCAGAGGATGGATTTGATCATTGTCTTGGCTCCAGTTTGTGGTTGCGGACGGATGGAGTGATCGCCGGCCAGAGGGAGGGCGGCCGGCCGGCGATCGGGCTCTCGCTGGGGACGGGCGCGCGAGCCTATGACTTGATGAAGGCAAGCAGGTCTGGATTGACCGTGTCGGCATGGGTGGTGCACATCCCATGCGGGAATTTCTCGTAGACCTTAAGGGTCCCGTTCTTCAGGATCTTGGCGGAGAGCAGAGCCGAGTCGGCGATCGGAACGATCTGGTCGTCGTCGCCGTGCATCACGAGTGTCGGCACCTCGATGGCCTTCAGATCCTCGGTGAAATCGGTCTCCGAAAAGGCCTTGATGCCGTCATACTGTGCCTTGGCGCCGCCCACCATGGCCTGCCGCCACCAGTTCTGTATGACGCCCGAAATTGGCTTCGCATCCGGCCGGTTGAAACCGTAAAATGGGCCGCTTGCGAAATCGAGATAGAACTGCGCCCGATTTCCGGCGAGTGACTTGCGCAGGCCGTCGAAAACTTCGATTGGCAGGCCGCCAGGGTTGGCAGGCGTCTTCACCACGATCGGTGGTACCGCGCCGATAAGCACGAGCTTCGCGACACGACCCCGGCGCTGACCATGCTGCGCGACATAGTGAGTGGCTTCGCCGCCGCCGGTGGAGTGACCGATATGGACGGCGTTTCTCAAGTCGAGATGCTCGACCATCGTGGCGGCATCGGCGGCGTAGTGATCCATGTCGTGCCCGTCGCTCACCTGCGCCGAGCGGCCATGTCCTCGCCGATCATGAGCGATGACGCGGTAGCCCTTACCGAGAAAATAGAGCATCTGCGCGTCCCAATCGTCGCCGCTCAGAGGCCACCCGTGGTGAAAAACGATCGGCTGGGCATCCTTAGGACCCCAGTCCTTGTAGTAGATGTCCGTGCCGTCCTTAGTGGTGATCGTGCTCATGGTCATTGCTCCTTTGTAGGGTCTCGGAGACGGCAGCTTTCTCGCCTGCTGCGCTTGCGCAGGCGCGGTCCAGGGCAGGTAAGCCGCAACGGTGGCGGCCAGTGCGCCCGACAAGACGTCCCGCCGCGATGGTCTGGCGGCGGAAGGAAGGTCGTCTTTCATCGTTTCGCTCCTTCGCATTTGAACTCGGGGGTGGCGTGTCATCGGATGCGCGAGCCGCGGCGGTTACGGATCACTGTCGTGGAAGCGAAGCGTGGCTGAACCAGTCCTCGAAGCGGATCGCGCCGATGCGCGGATGATCACCGGGAACGAGTGAGCGGTCCTCCAGCTCCGTGCCGAAGTAGCGCGCGTGCGAATCGCCGACCACTTTGCGCGGGTCGTTGGTCGCCTTCAGGAACCGCGCGACGAGATCGCTCATGCGGATCGGCTCGGGCCCGGCGATCTCGATGGTCCCGTTGGTCGGGGCGGAGAGCGCAACGTCCGTCATGATGTCGGCGACGTCGTCCGATGCGATCGGCTGGAAGTACGCCGACGGGAGGGTCACGGTGTCCCCGACCGTTGCCGACTGGGCAATGCCGCCCAGGAATTCGAAGAACTGCGTTGAATGAACGATGGTGTAGGGAATTCCAGACTCCCGGATCAGCTTTTCCTGCACCATCTTGGCGCGCAGATAGCCGCTATCGGGCAGGCGCTCGGCGCCCACGATCGAGAGTGCGATGTGATGCTTGACGCCGGCCGCCTTGCCTGCTGCGAGGAGATTCCGGCCGGAGGTCTCGAAGAACTCGAGAACGGCCTTGTCCTCAAACGAAGGCGAATTTGCGAGATCAATGACGACCTGCGCCCCGGCGAGAGCTTCCGTCAGGCCTTCGCCCGTGACGGTGTTGACGCCGCTGTTCGGTGAAGCGGCGAGCACTTCATGACCCTTCTTGCGCAGCCTCTCGACGGTTTTCGAGCCGATTAGCCCGGTGCCGCCTATGATGACGATTTTCATGTCCAAGCTCCTGTCTTGCGTTCTAAATTGCGTTGCGGAACGGAATGCCAGCCGTTACGGGCTCTTCACTGAGCCGAGGCAGCGTCCTCGATGAGCGCGGCGACCTCGTCGGGATGCGAAACCATCACGGCGTGGGAAGCTCCCTCGACGACCACGGTCTTCACGGCATGCGCACGTTCAGCCATGAACTTCATGACCGCCGGCGGGATATTTCGATCGGCCGAGCCGTAGATTGCGTAAGAGGGGATCGTCTTCCATGAGGCGGCACCGGATGGCTCCGCCAGAGCGGCTTTGGCGACGGGACGCTGGGTCGCAGCCATCAGGCTGGCTTCGGCCGACGGCACGTCGGCCGCGAACTGCTCGTGGAACTTTTCCGACTGGATATAGAGGTCCAGGCCTCCGTCAGACTGCGTCACAGGCAGAAGCGCGTCGCCCAGCGTGCTGCCGGGGAATTTTGCCGAAAGCGTGAGGCTGGACTCGCCGGTCTCAGGCGCAAAGCCGGCCACATAGACCAGCGCCTTCACATTGTTCTTTCCGTTGGCTGCCTCGGTGATGATCGGCCCGCCATAGGAATGGCCGACCAACACGACCGGTCCCGAGATCGAACGGATGACGGCCGAAACCGCCGCTGCATCGCCCGCGACGCTGCGAAGAGGATTGGCTGCCGCGATGGCTGTGTAGCCGTCCTTGTTGAGGTCGGTGATCACCGCGTTCCAGCTCGACGACTCTGCGAAGGCGCCGTGTACCAGCACGATTGTCGGCTTGACCTGCGGACCCGTGGGCTGAGCCATGGCGTCACCCGAGCCGCCAACCACCGCGGCGAGCATCAGAATTCTCGTGATCCTTTGCACTTTCCTGCTCCTCTACGACCAGGACGTGGTCAACTGCAGTGAAGAATGCGCCGGGCCTGTTTGCTGAACTATTCTACGGGGGCATCGGTCTTGCGATGCGAAGGTCTAGGGCCGATCGATCCGGAGAGTGGGTGTTTCTAGCCGACAGGTGGCAAAGAGCAGCGCACCAGCATCGATCGATCGGACGATGGTGGGAAACCGTCAGTACAGTCCTGGTCACAAATCGAACCGACTTAGTCCAACGAGATCTGAGCAAGACATATACCGCGGTATGGTCGGGCCTCTCTCTCCATCCAATCGATCGCAAATTCCTGTCGATGTAGCGTCCCGGGATACAAGGGCCGCTAACGAACAGACGGGGCTGAGATGCTGCGCGCGGAGACAAAAGCCGACCCAATGGGCGAGCATGTCCGTGACTCATATGCCGAAGCCGCTCGGCGCGACCTGAGCACGCAACAGCCGACAGCCGGCACGGTTCACGATCTGGGCAATCTCATCCAGATCGCGCTATCCGCTATCAACCGAATCGTGCGGGACCCTTCCGTCCCGGTGTCTCCCTCGCTCGAGCCCGTGATCGCCAACGCCAGGACGGCCTTACTGCGAGCGGGTGCGCTTGTCCGTGAGACGATGAGCAGGGCTCAAGCGAGCCGTCGCGATGTTGAAGAAACCAATGTAAGTGCCTGCCTGACCGAGGTCGAGGCTCTCATCCGGTGCGTGTGCGATCCGCGCATCCAGCTTGAGGTCCGGGTCGCATCCGGCCTGCCTTCCGCGAAATGCGATCGGCTGGGCCTGCAGAATGCGGTCTTGAATCTCGTATTCAACGCTCGCGATGCCATGCCAGACGGCGGTTTGATCTCGATCGACGCGACGGCCGTTCAAGGCCATGTCGCCTTCATCGAGCTTCGTATCGTTGATGGCGGCATCGGAATGACGCAGGAGACCGTGGCCCGCGCCTTCGAGCCATTTTTCACCACCAGGGCCAGCGGCCTGGGCGGCGTTGGCCTGCCGATGGTGAAGCATTTCGCGCTGGAGCATGGTGGAAGCATCGACATCGAGAGCACCCTGGGCGTTGGCACGACCGTAATCCTGCGCGTGCCGGCCGTGCCACCGGAACTTGACGTTGGAGAAACCGATCAACCCACGCTCGGGAATGGCTGAGTGCTTACAAATGGACGCGAAGGTCAGGGAAAATGCCCGACAGCATCGGTTCGAACTACCGATCGCCGAAGGTGCGCTCGCAGCCGCCTACTATCGGATTGAAGACGGGCTGGTTGTTCTGATCCACACGGAGGTTCCTTCGGCGTTTTCAGGGCAAGGTATCGGGTCGCAATTGGCGCAAGGGCTGTTTGAGTTGTTGCGCAAAACCGGTCGCAAGGCAGTCCTGAAATGCCCGTTCATGGTCCGCTTCCTGATCAGACATCCGGAGTATGCCGACGTAGTCACCGGGTAACTACAGCGAGATTGGTGGGCCGTCATGAACGATGAATATAATCTGCAAAGGTTCGTGCACGCGCAGGATCCGATCTATGAGGATGCGATCGGCATTCTGCGTCGCGGCATGATGTGCACTCCCTATATGGAATTCATATTTCCCAGGCTGTCGTCCGGACAAAGCCGCGGCGCGCCAGAGCCGTACGCGATAGCATCGCTCGACGAAGCCAATGCCTATATCTCGTCTCCGCTCCTGGGAGGCCGCTACCGGGAATGCGTCGGCAGTTTGCAAAGGCTCTCCAACATCAGCGCTCGCGCCGTTTTCGGTGACGATGATGCGAAGAAATTGCACGCATCCCTGACGCTGTTTTCCGAAGCCAGCTACGACGAGTTCCTGCTGGAAACCATGTTCGATGTCTGGTTCGACGGCTTGCTCGATGAGGATACCATGAGCCAGATCCGCTCGATGTCGCGATGATTGACCGCAGTCTGTCGCCAGCCCGAAGCACGGCAGCGTCCGCGGAAGCAAGCGCTGTTGTCCTGAACACCTAGCGCACGTCGCCCATAGGCGCGTAGCGGTCTGTGGGAACGACATAAATCAAGCAACGGTTGAGGCGCGTCGTCCGAACCGTTTCGACGCGACCTCCGGCAGGGGCACGAGATATTTCTCCTGGGGATCAGCCTTCACGCCGATCGTCCCTTGACGGCGAGGCCGGCCGCACAGGGCCTTCCGTCGTTCGGTCAAAACGTAAAAGGCGCTGCAACGCGCGGCTTCTGTCGGCACCAGGTCAGACAGGTGAGAGGACGATCGCCATCAGTCATCGACGACGTTCGATCTCTCGCTCTGCGATTACGCTTGCCCCGCCGCTGTTGTTCTTCTGGAGAACCGCTTCCGTGATCGAGTTCGGCAGCCGGCGCGGGGTCTCGATGAAACGGAGCAACGGCATCGCGACGACAAAGAAGGCGAAATAGCAAAGCGTGGCGAACTGAGCCAGGCCAACATAGATGCCTTCTGCCGGTCGCGAGCCCAGCCAGCCGAGGAAGACTGCGTTGGCTACGAACAGCCAAAAGATCCGCCTGTACCACGGTCGGTAGATCGCCGAGCGTACCTTCGAGGCGTCGAGCCAGGGCACGAAGAAGAGCACGGCGATGGCGCCGAACATGGTGAGCACGCCGCCAAGCTTGGAACTGATCGGTCCTATATTGAAGGTGATGGCGCGCAGCATCGCGTAGAACGGCAGAAAGTACCATTCGGGCACGATATGCGCCGGCGTCTTCAGCTGGTCGGCGATGGAGTAGTTGTCCGGGTGCCCCAGATAGTTCGGAAGGTAAAAGACGAAATAGGTGAGAACGAGCAGGAAGATCACGGCGCCGAACACGTCTTTGACGGTAGCGTGAGGTGTAAAGTCCACGACATCGGTTGCCGACTTCACGTCGATGCCTGTCGGATTGTTCTGGCCGACGACGTGAAGCGCCCAGATGTGGAGAGCGACAACACCGGCAAGGATGAACGGCAGCAGGTAATGCAGCGCGAAGAAGCGATTGAGGGTCGGATTGTCGACCGTGAAGCCGCCGAGCAGCAGTCGCGATATCCAGTCGCCGACCAGCGGTATCGCGGTAAAGAAATTGGTAATGACTGTAGCGCCCCAGTACGACATCTGACCCCAGGGCAGCACATATCCGATGAACGCAATTGCCATTAGCAGCAGAAAATTGAAGCAGCCAAGCACCCACAGCAACTCGCGCGGGGCCTTGTAAGAGCCGTAATAAAGACTTCGGAATATGTGGACGTAGGCGGCGATGAAGAAAAATGACGCACCGTTCGAATGCAGGTACCGCAACAGCCAGCCGGAGTTGACGTCGCGCATGATCTTTTCGACGGAGTTGAAGGCCAGCGTCGTATCCGCCGCATAGTGCATGGCCAGCACGACACCGGTCACGATCTGCAATGCCAGCATCATCGTGAGGATGCCGCCGAACGTATAGGCGAGGTTCAGGTTGCGCGGGACGGGATAGACGATGAAGGAATCGTGCACCAACCGAGGCACCGGCAGGCGTGCGTCGAACCAGCGTCCGATCTTGGTCTTGGGCACATAGGTCGAACGTTTACCGATCATCGCATCGCCTCCGGTTCTAGGATTCCTGAAATCGACATCGGCCAGGACTCCTTGTTTGGTTCCCGCTGCGGGGGGTGAATTCACCCGCAATCCCGATGAGTCCTTGGAGAGACGGGGACTCTCACCCCATCACGTGTATAAACTCGCTGTAGCTTCGCGTGAGCAAACTGGCCAGCGCGCCTGGCGCGCCTTGCTGGCGGTGCCGCCGGGTCGATACCCCAGAGCCTCAGGAGGATCTGCCGAACCTTCAAAAGCGCAGAACGGAGCTCCATTTTGCCTCTCCCTCCGTTGGGTTGGAAAGGTCTCAACCATGCCGCGCCTTGCGAGGTGCAAACCATTGTGCCGAGGAATCGGGCGTTCCATACCTTGGTCTATGATTTCATGAATGGAGGACTGGCACAGGTTGTCGAGGGCGCCATCACGGCTGCCCGCGCGCCATCGATTGCGATCAGGGATCAATACGGCAGATTCGCGATGACTTATTCCGCGGTGTCCGATGCTTTCCAATTAAAAGGACCTGCTTCGAAATTGGAACGAGGAAGGAAGGGTCCATTCTCTTCGGTCGCGCTGTTCCGAGCCAAAGCTTGGCATTTTGCCAGGACGACGCATCGAGCACGCTTCAACGATCATGTCGCGGACCCGATTTGTGGTCCGACTCTGCCCCGCACGATGCGCCTGCGAAAACGGGCCGCTCGATCCGGGGGAAGACCGAGCGGCCCTGTTCAATTTACCTGCCAGACTAGCGCCCCCAAATACCCGATCATAATTGTCGTTCGGCGCCGCTGGCTTTCGTACCGCTTGACGGACGTCATCTTTGGCGCGCCCCTCAACAATGCTTGTCGAGGAGGTATGGGTGTTGTCGGGGGGCACCGCTGTCTGTGACCCATAGTGGTCGCTGCCGGCAAAGGCGGCTCCCACAGAAACGAGAAGTAAGGCAGCAGCAAACGTGATGTGCTTCATTGTTTATCTCCATGTTGGACTTGGGCACTGGAATGATAAGGAAACAGCCCACGGCTGGAGAGTCGGATCCATATGGAAGCATCGGAGCCCACGGGCCGAGGGCGAGGAGACGGTGTCGCGTTCGATTGCCATGCCTGGACATTTCGGGAGGTCGTGCCAGCGGTCTCCGTCGTGCCGGGTGCTTTGTCGGGCTAGGCAAGGTGGCGATCATTGGCAAAGTAAGATGCCCGACCACGGCGACTCGGGAGCCAAGGCGCTCGACACCGTATTGGATGCGAAAGTCGGTTATCTAGCGACATCCGGAAAGCGGACGGTCGGCTTTCGTGGCCCCAATCCCATCCGAGGCAGTGCCTGGGCGTTGCTCCCGTGGCCAATCATGGCCGATGGAGAAGCGAAATGGGACATTCACACTATGACCCCACCGCTCCCGATCGCCGCGCGTGGAACGCGGGCAAGAAGGTCGGAACGAAACGGCCGCTGAAACCTCGACAGATCTGGGCGATCCGGTTCTTTCTCGACCGAGAGCGGCGATTGCGCGATCGAGCCCTCTTCGATCTAGCAATCGACAGCAAGTTGCGCGGTTGCGACCTAGTGAAGATCAGGATCGGCACCTTGGTTCTCGGGCCGGAAATTCGAACCCGCGCGATGGTCGTGCAACAGAAGACAGGGCGACCGGTTCAGTTTGAGTCGATGAGCGATGCGCGCTCCAGTCTTCTCGTATGGCTAGAACGGCGCGGCGGCACGGTCGACGATTATGCGTTCCCGAGCAGGATCGACCCAAGGCGTCACATGAGCACAAGGCAGTATGCCCGCCTCGTGGACGAATGGGTTGTGGCGATTGGGCTTAGACCTCAGGAATACGGAACGCATTCGCTGCGGCGTACCAAAGCGTCGATTATTTACAAGACGACAGGTAACCTCCGCGCTGTTCAGATTCTGCTGGGTCACACCAAAATCGAAAACACGGTCCGGTATCTCGGCGTCGACGTCGAAGATGCCCTCGAACTCGCCGAGGCCACGGAAGTCTAACCAGACGCGGCTCCATATCCGAGTGGGGCCACGGATGCTAAGCGCCAAATCCCGGCCATTGGAGCCAGCTTAACCGTCGCCCGTAAGCAGACATCGCTGCTCAAAAAGAGAGAACGATGCACAAAGACGAAATTAAGGGCGCAGCGAAGAAACCCCGCGGCCAGGTGAAGGACAAAGGTTGGCAAAGCAAGGAATGCAAATCCGAGATGCCTTGAAGGACTCAACTATGACATGGCCGAGGTGGTTGCGACAGGGCCAACGTCGACACCCCGATGGCTACCCGGCGGAGCAGTTCCTATTGCTTCAAGCCACGCCTCGGCGGGCGTTGGATCCGAAAGCAGGGCCAAGGCTTCGGTCGGCGTTAGTCGTGGAAGCCGCTGCTGGCGACAAAAAAGCGGCAGGCGGCGTTCTGGACGGCCACCGTCTCGCCGATGATCCTCATGATGTTGGTTCCTCCACTATCAGAGCCCAAGCCGTCGACTTTTGACGTCGGTTCCCGACGAAGCGCCTGGGCGCGAATCGGTCGCTGGATGAACGGTCGGCTTTCTAGCCCAAAGCAACCTGCTAGGTCTTGCATCGTGTCCGGACCAGATCATTGGCTTTCAGTGACTCGTCGCTGCTTAAGACCCCTATTGCTTCACTCCAAGGCGAAGCCGAACCGAAACCTCTAGGTCTTTGGCAAAACCAAGCGCGAACTGAAGAACCGTCGTTTCATTTGAAGCGACAGATCCTTGGCCCTCGATGGCGATCGGCAGTTCTATCTTGCCAGCGGTTGAGGTCACGCGAACATTAAATAGAAGCTGGCCACCGGGCCGCTCCTCAACTGGTATCAATTCGATAGTTGCCATTGTCACTCTCCCACTCGTCAGCCGATCCCCTGAACCCCAAGCTTGCCTCGCTGGGAAATACAGTTTTCCGCTCTAATCACGATGGCGTCTGTAGCGATAGCACCATTGGGCCAACGAAGGGCTGGTTCAAAGCAGGCGGTTGCGTTCCGCGAGTTCGCGTGCCCGCCTTAGAGTGCCGTCGGTGTCAGCGATCCGGCGCCTTGCTGCTTCGTCGGTCCTGATGGTCAGCCGAGCTGAGATAATCTTGGATGACTTGGCGACCGCCACGATCACGGGGGGCGGGGCATCCGGTGTTTTCATGGTTCTCATGGGCCTTATCCTTTCAAATGAATAACTATAGGAGGCAGCGATCGCTCCACATGACCGGGCCAGGAGTGCTGAACCGCAATATCGGCCTTGCTGCTCAATCAGGATTCCCAGCCGGCCTCTTCCCGCCGCTTGGCGTCCTGAATGTTCAATTCGCCAACGATCTTTTCCGCTCGACGCGTCTTGATGCCGATCATCATCTTTTTCTCAAACTCGGCAGGTTGGCCGGTGAAGATGTCGATAACGGTCCAACTGTTCGCCTTGTCCATCCGAAGCGCGTAGCGCTTTGCCATGCTGGCATCCTTCTCGTTTTCGCCTCTGACGAATGCCGACCGGGGTCAGGCTTTTATGATGACAAAAACCGAGGCCAGCACAGCGACAATCCAGAGCGCGACACACACCTTCAATGCGAGTGGTCCATATGAAGGGAGCGCCAACCCCATGCGCGTCCCAACCGTCGCGTTCGCACTAGCGCGCCCTGTCGCGACAGCGAGCGGCGCCTTGGTGCCAAGCTTGCCGAAAGCGCGAGGCGGTTCGCGCTTCGACGAGATCTCCGATGTGCCCAAAATGCTAGGCTTCACGGTTGGCGCGGCTGTCGGGCGACCAAGCTTTGACGGCAACTTCTTCCTTACGGCGGAACGGGTGCGCATACCCTTCTATAGACTGCTTGCTCCGCGATAGATAGGAGAACCGAAATTATCTGCCAGGCCGGCAAAATTATATGCCCCAATAACTGCGAGGCACCTAAAATATCGTGTTGGATGCGGAGAATTTCTGCCGATTTTCTTGACCTCAGTGTTCCAATTTTTACTCAACCGATAAAAATAAACGCCATCACCGTCTTGTTCGCAGCGCAATTGGGGCGCATATGTAAAATTCGTCGATTTGGTCGAGGTGGCTTTCGTGATCATGAAGCCTCGCCATCCGCCTCCGAATTTTCGATAGTGAATGCATTGCGCCGCTCCCGGCGCGGCATCTCGCTTCGTTCGAACCCTTGGAATGATGCCGGCTCTAGCCACGGATGTGCTGGCGATATCCGACATTGTTTTGCCGGTTCGGCTCGAACTGAAGCGGAAGGCGCATGCGCGCATTTCCGCAGAAAGCCGCAAGTGACCACTCGCACCACGCCGACCGTCGTTCGCTTCAATGCGGCGTTTATGCTGCCGGGCTTCGATGAGCCGCAGCCAGCCGGAGAGTATCGCGTCGATCTCGACGAGGAATCTCTCGAAGGGGCTTCTCGCACCGCATGGCGCCGCGTGGCAACTTTCATTCACCTGCCGGCGATCTCCGCTAAGGGATCCACGCAGCAAATGGTGCCGATCGAACCGGCATCGCTCGAGGCCGCGCTCGACAAGGACCGGAGGCAATCATGACGACCCTCACGCAACGCAACGCACGACCAATCCAGCACGGAGCCCTGACACGTCTTTTTGACATCGGACAGGCGGTCCGGCTCAAAGGCGGTCCCGGGGTTGGTCCGAAGACCGGTGAAATCTACCATGTCACCCGTACCCTGCCGCCGAGGGGAAATTCGCCGCAATACCGCATCCGCAGCGACGCCGAACCGCATGAGCGGGTGGTGACGGAGGACAGGCTGGAACCGGTCGACGAGGTGTCGGACGGCGGCATAATGCTCATCGAAAGGACATTCGGACATGGCCAAGGGACAGAAACGCTCGAACAGAGAGATCAGGAAGCCGAAGCAGGAAAAGATTCCGGTCAAGCCTGAGAATGCGTTTGGCCAAATCAAAGGTGCCGGTGGACCCCACGCACAAAGCAAGAGCAAGGGCTGACGGCAGATGTTTGCGCGAGGCGGACTCCTATGAAGGTCGTGATCGAATTCTATCGCACGCGCGTTGCCGACGACGCGCACGCGGTCATCGGCCGCGAGATAGTGGAAGCAGCCGACCTCGACGCCGCGATCGAGATCGCACGGCTTCTGGCAAGGAGGCTGAACATGCCGCAGTGGCCGGATGCCGTCGCCATCGCCGACGCCGACGGCGCGACGATCTATTCCAGCGTCATCGACGCGCAGGCGGACATAAACAAAGGGCCGACATCATGAACGCCAGTAACCACCTCGCCGATGCCGCTCGCAACGCTTGGGCTCATCCCGGCGAGGAAAATGCAGGCGGCGCGCAGGCATGCGACTTTAGAGACCACCAATATGGCCGCCGCGTAGAAGTCGATCGTTCCTGGACCGTCTATCACGTCTTCACCGGCATTCCCGCGCATGTGGACGGTGCCTTCATGATCGGGCTCAGCCGTTCAGAAGCGACGAAAAGCATGCTGTCTCTCAACCTTCGCGACGGCGAGCGCCGCAAGGAGAGGATCGCCGCGCGGTTCTTCGTTGCGCCCGAGAAACCGTGAGAACAGTCATGACGCTGGCGTTCCCGAACCCCAGCCGAAGCTTCGATCAGGAGCGCAACGGCGTCTACTTCATCGGTCATGACGGCATGTTTCAAATCCGTTTCTTCATAGAGGCCGAGGCCCTGGCCAAAAACGGCATTGTCCTGGGTGGGAAGGCTAGCATAGAGACGGCCTACCTTTCGGCATTCGATGGGTTGCGGACCTCCATCCAGGACGTGGCAGGCAAGGTCTATGCCCGCCACCGCCGCGACTCCTACACTTTGACCGCCGCCGATTTCCGATAGCAGCATCCGGGTGCGATCAAAGCGGGTAAACAATATGCCCCTGCCATGCTCGTCTTTCCATGCAATCGGGCGTAGGGTGCACGATGGCTGGCAAAAAATTCCGGGTTCCCGTGGTTGTCTATATGGCCGGTCCGATCGGCTTCACTCTGATTGAGTCCGTCGCACGGGCCTCGGATTTCCTGTTTGACCATTGGCCAGGATACGACAGTCTGGCTTGGACCGACGCGATTAAGCGCTGCGCCGAAGATGGTGCTGCCGATGACGCGAGTGCCGCATTCCTCACCGCGCTTGAGGGGGCGGGGACCAGCTACGACCGCACGGTAGAGATCTACTGAACTTGGCGACAGCGACTGCGCGGTTTCAGCCGCGCTGGCTGAGATTGCGATCCTCAGCCAGCTTTCGACCTAACAGAGCTACCAGTACGGAGAGTTTCGAATGGCGATGAAGCCGAACTATCGATACGAGCGCAGTCAACGAGACAAGGCCAAGGCGGCCAAGAAACAAGCCAAGCTTGCGGGGAAAGCTGCGAAGGAGAAACCTTCGTCCATAGAGCAGAAAGAACAGCGAGAGCCCGCTGCTGACGAAAGCTGAGGCATGGCGATGACGCAGCGCGAGACGGACAGCTTCGAAATCGACGTAGAATGTCCCCGTTGCCATCATCAGGCGAAGACGCTCGTCGGCTGGATTCGAACCCACACCCAGATGGAATGCGCCAACTGCGGCGACATCATTGACATTGAAAGCAAGAACTTCAGGTCGCATGAACAGCGCTAAGGAAAAGACCATGATGCCGCCAGAGCCGCGCTCGCCACGCCTCGCCGTTCTCATCGATGCCGACAACGCCTCGGCCAAGATCGCCGATGGGCTGTTCGAGGAAATCGCCAAGATCGGCGAGGCCAGCGTGCGTCGCATCTATGGCGATTTTTCCAGCTCGCGCTCGAAAGCGTGGGCCGACGTCCTTTCGAAGCACGCAATCATACCCCAGCAGCAGTTTGCCTACACGACAGGCAAGAACGCCTCCGACATCACGCTTGTCATCGACGCGATGGATCTGCTGCACAGCGGTCGGTTCGACGGTTTCTGCCTGGTTTCCTCCGACAGCGATTTCACCCGTCTCGCGGCCCGCATTCGCGAGCAGGGCATCGACGTGTTCGGCTTTGGCGAGCAGAAGACACCCGAGAGTTTCCGCCAGGCATGCCGGCGATTTGTCTATACCGAGAACCTGCTGCCGTCCGCGCCCGCGAACGAGCCCGAGGCCCCATCGAGCATGAAGCCATTGCAGCCGCCCTCAGCGTCCGTGCCGATCATCCGGAAGATCATCGCGCAAATGGAAAGCGAGGATGGCTGGGTTCCGCTCGGCGCGGTCGGCACGCAGCTTGCCAACTTGGCCTCCGACTTCGATCCCCGCACCTTCGGCTTTCGCAAGCTGAGCGATCTCGTCCGCAAGACGAACGCATTCGAGATCGAACGACCCGAGGGCGGAACGCTGCGCATCAGAATCAAACCGGAGGCCGCGCGAGGGGGGAGGCGCAAGACGTGATCGCTACGGGCCACGTATACCGGCGGTCCTTATGGTTTGGCCGCCTATCGATCGCCTGACTTTTCCACGCCCTCGCGATCCTGTTCGGCGCGCAATCGGTCGAGCAGATCGATCAAGGCTTTGCCTTCGGGTGAGCCAGGTCCGCGGGCCATGAACGTCTCGATGTCAACCTCGGAAGGTTGACCGCCCGAGGCCAGGTTCGGCTCGTCCCTCACGAAAATCTCGTCGCGCTCGCCGACCCTGACGACCAGCCAGCGGTCGCCGTTCGAGCTTGTGTAGAATGCCCGGGACGGGTTTGACATTGGGACGTCCTTTGACTTGTCCGCCAACGCCCTCACGAAGACGGTCATTCCTTCGTGTCCGTTGGTCAGGCAGCCCGCTCTTCGGGCCGGGAACAGATATGTTCGGGTGCGAATTTGTGCTCGGCACGAGGTCCGTTTACTGCCCGACCAGAATCCCAGCTTCGCGCGCCGCCAAAGCGAACGCCCGCCGAACACTCGATATCGGCTTCCTGTCCGCGCTCGCATCGTGGCAAGCCTGAAGCGCGGCGCGATGTGACGGCCCACGCTTGCCCGGCCACTTCCGAAGCAGAAACGACGAGCATTCGTAGACGTCGGTGATGACTGTCTCGAGGTCTTGGGTGCCAGCCCGAACAGTCACGGGCCGAGTGAATTTGGGATTTTGCATTGCTGTCCATAGGGCATTGCCACGTGGATGGCGAGGCAATTGTAGATTTCGATCGAGTTCGTCGTCGACGTTCCGCGCGACATGCCTCTAAAGGACACCTCAGGGAGGTGCTACAGGCGCTTATCCCGGCGGGCGCAATCCAGTTCAGCGAACCGCTGCTGGCGCCGCGGTCTACCACCATGCCTGCGAAGCCAATCTTGAGGGCATTGTCTCGAAGCGCCTGGACAGCGTCTATCGAAGCTCGACCATGAACTGGCGCAAGATAAAATGCTACGCCGAAAAGGAAATGGACATCGTCGGCGTAAAGCGCGAGCGGGGAAAGCCGGCGATGATGGCAGACAACGGCCGCTTCATGGGCGGCGCCTTTGTGACCTTCAAAGCGGACAAGCCGCAAGCTCTGTGAAATCGAGTACAGGCAAGACGGGTGCTCCGCCGCCGAAGGGGCTTGCGAAGGAAAAGGCCGAATGGCTGAGGCCTTGGCTCTCGCTTAGCTAGTCCCCGGCGCTTCTGCCGGAAGCTGAGGCATCTCGTCACCCAGTGGGGGCTGCAGGAGCGGACAATCTTCCACCCTCGAAACTGACTGTTGTCCGCACTTCGAAGCCCTATATGCTGGTACTATGGACCAACGAAGATCGACCTTGGAACGCGCATTCGAGTTGGCCCGGTCCGTACTGTGCGCGACTGTGACTGACGTATGTACGAAGCTGAAGGCAGAAGGCTACGATCTTAGGCAAAATGGAGGGAACAGCTCTCCGCAAGCAGCTCAATCAGATCATACAGACCGCTAAGATGAATGCCCACCGGACCTACAGGCCGGCAGTATCTGAGTTTGAAGTCAGGGCAGGCGCTCTCAAGAGCATCACTAGCTTCTCAGGCTGATCGGTCGGCACGTGGAAAACTCATGCGAGAGGAAGTAGCTCGCCACTTGCGCGCGGACTTCAAGACTACCCATGACCACAGGCGGATTGGGGTTCACGGCCTTCTCCTAAAGACAGGGGAGCCGAAAGAAGCGCCTCCCTGGGGCATCCCTCGGCTCTCGACCTCCCCGAAGGATTTACGACAAACAATCAGCGGGCTCAGCACCTCAACATCCGGGTACGGCTATCGTTCCGGCTCTGCCTTGATAAAGATGATTGCTGCGGTGTGATTAGGCGCGTACCCTCTTTGGATCGGAGGCTACTTCCTGGCGCGTCCGCCTGAGAGACCCGGCAGAGCTCCCGCCCGAACACAAGGAGCACCCGTGCCCCGCTACTTCTTTCATGTCTTGGACGGTGAAGCCTCCATCGATGGGGAGGAGGCAAGTGGCGGCATGATGGCGGAGTGTCCTTGGAGCATGACCGTGGTCGACGAGGATCGAAAGACAGTGTTCACGCTCGCGTTTCAGGCCCGCAAGTACTTCTAGGAACCTGCCGAGCACGCAAGGCACGGAACGAAATACGATTGCCGTGACCGTTGTGCCAGCGCCTATTGCTGGCACCGGGAGAGGCATTAATGGCAAATGTCGAACTGACACAAGTTGAGCAGCGGCTCGATGGGGCAATTTCTATTTAATGTTCGGGTAACCGCGGCCGCAGGCAAAGATGGAACTGCCGATGACGATCAGCGACCAAGGATCTGTCGCTTTGAATGAAACGACGGTTCTTCAGTCCGCACTTGGTTTTGCCAAGGAACTGGAGGGTTCGGTCCGGCTTCGCCTCGGAATAGGGCAAAAGGATCTTTAGCAGCGGCGCCCCCCTCTCAGCCTCCTGCCTGGCTGAATACGACCGTGCCGTTGTCTTTGCGGACTTCAACCGCAACGATACCGGACTTTCGATCTTGAAAGGCCGCCAGCGCATGGTCCCGCGCTGCTTTCTCAGTATCGAAGGGCGTCTTTTCAACGATACCCTGTCTACCGTACCAGATGACAGTGTAGGCCATTTGTTGAATCCCGTTTGCCGACTTACGACGCTGGCTGCGACCTGCTCGGATCAAGCAGCGATTCGGCCTCGATTATCATCAGCCTTGAATGCGCGATGTACTCTTTCGTCTCGGCAAGCAATTGCTCATGGCTCGCGGTTAGGCGCTCGCGGGTAGGAGCAATCGCAGGTTTTTCCTCATCTGGCATGACATCGCTCCCCAAGATTTCGTGCAGACGGGAGCGCGGTCACTGTCTCTCAGCCGCCGATGTCCTTAGATTCCTTGTCGACGATGGTTACCATGTAGCGCTCTGGAGGTCACACAGGCAAGCTGCGCTACCGTTTCTCGACCGCTCTCGCCCAGGAGAGCCAGTGTCATCATCTCTATCAGAAACTCGTTTATGGCCGGGGCTGCTATTTTCGAGTTGCCAGTGAGAGAGCTCAGCACAGCGCGAGCTTGATCGATCCCATCGGCGCCACCGGTATCATCACTTGGCCTGTCGGTTCGCAGTGTCGATTTACGGAGCGGAGTCTAGCCACACGCCGATCGCATCCGCACCGATGCAGGGATAGGCGTGATTTCACAAGCCCTTGCGTCATGGACGGTGCTCGTCTATATGCAGCCTATCGATCTTGCTTGTTGAGCTTGTTTTTGCGCTTCGGCGTCCAACCGATCTTCCTCTCAATTTCGACCATTACGGCGCTTGGCATTCGGCCAGGCGACGAAACTCTATGCCGATTGAAAGGAAATCGTCATGACCACAGGAACTGTCAAGTTCTTCAATGCTACCAAGGGCTTCGGCTTTATCGCTCCGGAAGATGGCAGCGCTGATGTGTTCGTTCACATCTCCGCCGTTGAACGTGCCGGCATGCGCTCAATCGTCGAGGGCCAGAAGCTCTCGTTCGATATCGTGAAGGATGAGCGCAAGGGCAAAAGCGCGGCCGAAAACCTTCAAGCTGCGTAAAACGTCTCGCTTCTGGTCTTTGACCACGGATGTACTGGCACTGGCCATTGAGGCGAATGGGGAAGGTCGGGCAATGTCCCGGCCTTTTCACTATGTGAAGGATAACAGATGAAAACCGTTCCAGATGGCGTTTTCAAGCCGAAGGCAACAACTGGCGAAAAGAAGAGTGATGCCACCACCAAGGCCGCTCAGCAGATCATTGATGCTGAGACGGAAGCCCGCGAGGTCAAGACCGAAAGGTTGAGGCTGGCAAGGCTGGCGCATGAAGCGGCTCAGCCGGCAGTCCCGGTTAAGGCGCCGCGTAGGCGGTCGAAGGCAAAGCTGAACTGAAAACCCCGCCGAAGCGGGGGCGGGTTGGCACGATTCTGAAACAACTATGCAGGTCGTGGCGCTGTGCGAGGAGCAATAGGTTTCTTCTTGGCGCGGGAAGAAGACCTTCGCGCTGCGCCCCGCTTTCTTACCAACTTTTTCGCCGGTCTGATCGCTTCGTTTTTTCGGCCGCGACGTTCCGAAGGTTTTTCGTAGGCCTTTCGCGCTCTCATTTCACGAAAGCTCCCTTCTCTTTGCATTTTCTTTTTTCGCACCCGCAGGGCCTGGTCAATATTGTTATCTCTTACCAAACTTGCAATGGGTTTCCTGACTTGCCCCGAGGGCGTCGGTTCGCGGTCGACCAGAGCTCAGCGAAAAAAGTCTGCCGGTAGCCGCCCAAAACGAAACCCTTGACCAGAGCCGGGTCAACGCTTCGTCTTGGCTGGCAACACCTTTGGCTTACCGGCCTCAATCGCAGCAATCTCTTGTTTGAAGAGCCATGCTGCGTAAAGCAACTCGTTTGACACCTCCTCATCCGAGAACATGTCGATCAGACGAGGCATTTCTGGCCAGCTGTATATTACGTGTCCCAGCCATTTGATGTTTGCCGGCGTTCCGGAATAATCGACCTTGCACTGGTAGTCGCGACGGAGCGTGACGGCCGCGCGTTGTAGCAACCTCGCGCGCTGCAACTTGGTTAGCTGATCCGTTTCGTTCGCTGCGCGGATGAGTTCGGAAATGAAGGCGGCGGTATCGTATGGCTCTTTCGACATCGCGCATCCTCCCATTTTCATCTGTTGCCCACAAGTGTGCGCTGTTAGGCCGAGACCGTCGAAAGATTCTAGGTTGAGCGTGGAGTAATCTGTAAATGTCGGCTTGCTGGGATCGACGGACTGACAACCGATCGTCCGCCTCCGGCCCTCAACCGTCTACCGGCGTTTTCTCCGGTGGCCAATCATGGCCCGAAGGAGAAACGAAATGGGACACTCGTGCTACGATCTCACTGCCTCCGATCGCCGGGCATGGAATGCAGGCAAAAAGGTCGGAACGAAACGCCCTCTGAAACCTCAGATATGGGTGATACGCTTCTTTCTCGATCGGGAACGACGTCTGCGAGACAGAGCGCTCTTCGATTTGGCGATCGATAGCAAGTTGCGCGGCTGCGATCTCGTCAAGATCAAAATGGGCAACCTTGTTGTGGGGCAGGAAATCCGAACTCGCGCGATGGTCACCCAACAGAAGACCGGTCGACCTGTTCAGTTCGAGTTGATGAGCGACGCACGCTCCAGCCTTCTCGCATGGCTGGAACGACGCGGTGGGACTGTGGATGATTACGCATTTCCGAGCAGGATCGATCCAAGGGCTCACATGAGCACAAGGCAATATGCCCGCCTCGTTGACGAATGGGTCGAAGCGATCGGGCTTCGACCCCAGGAATACGGCACTCATTCCCTGCGTCGCACCAAGGCTTCGATGTAGAGGATGCTCTCGAACTTGCGGAGGCAATTGAGGTTTGATCAAGAGCGGCTCCACTTCACGAGTGGAGCCGTGAACAATTTGCGCCTCCATTCGGTCATTCGAGCCAAGGTTCCTTGTTCCTGCAAATGCCATGCGGTCATCTGGCTGGCGACGGCTGCACTTTCGCCACGGCGATGCCAATGTGAGTTCTGTGTCGGCTTCTGCGGTTGGAGCACGGTCCTGTTCGTGGAGGCAGCACTGTAGGCAAGTCATTTCTTATGCGCTGCAAGCGCCACCGGCTAAACTGCCGCGCGTCAGTCGCGCTATGCGGACAGTCCCGCGAGAAGCGGAGCGTATGCCGCGAGCCTGCGGGAGACGAACTCAGTGAAGAGCCGCACGCGCTTCGTCTTGCGCGTCTCCCCCTGTGTCAGAAGCCAAAGCGTTCCATGCATGGGCGGGTCGGTGCCCGGCACTCTCGCCAGCAGGGGGTCGGAATCTCCGACGAAGCATGGCAGTTTCGTCATCCCGATTCCTTGCTGCGCCGCTACGATCTGCGTCTGGGCATCCGGGGTCCTGAAGGGAATTCCAGTGGTGTGAACCTCTCCGTCGCGAACCCATCGCGGAATTCCATGATCGTCTATCGCGATCCACCGGACGGGATCAGACGCGCCCGCATGCCACGCGGCCAGTCGCTCACGAGACATGTAGACGCCGCTGAACAGCTCCGGCCCCTTCAGGCCGTGAAGATTGAGCGGCAGGGTCTTACGGTCCGTAACAATGCGGATAGCGACATCGGCCTCCCGGTTGGTCAGGTTCGCCACCTCGCCAGTAGTCAAGATTTCCATCTCGATATCCGGATGCAGACGCCCGAAGTCGGCGAGATCGGGCATGAGCAGGTGTGTGGCGAGGAACGGCGGAAGCGTCACCCGCAAAAGCCCGCGCGCGCTCTGGTCGCGACCCAAGACGCGCGTCTCCAGCAGATGCGACGACGCCTCCATCTGGTGTGCGAGATCGACGACCTCCTCTCCCGCAGAAGTCAGGCGGTAGCCCGAGGGCAGCTTTTCGAACATATGCGTTCCCAAGCTTTCCTCGAGCTGGGCGATGCGTCGCAGCACGGTCGCGTGATTCACACCGAGGCGCTTGGCGGCGGCCCGTACGGAGCCTCCGCGCGCGACGGCAAGGAAGTAGCGAACGTCATCCCATTCGATCATTGGTGCAATCCCGCACCAATGGTGCGCCTTCAAAGCCTGTGTCTAACACATCGAACGGCAATACGGGCGGTCATTATTGCCCATGCCGACGAGCGCGACCCAACCCGGCGATCGTCGTGGCCGCCGTTAGTCGTCCAGCCGGATCGATTTCGCACCACCGATATGCGCGTTTCCGCACTCAACGAGTGACGCCGGCGGACCCATTTCGAGGTTCTCGGGGACAGACGCTGTCCCGACACAACGCAAGGAGAAGTCATGGGAAAGCTTAGGGGCAAGGTTGCGGCCGTTACGGGCGGCGCTACCGGCATTGGCCGCGCTGCTGCAAAGCGATTCATCGAAGAGGGCGCCTTCGTCTTCATCTTCGGCCGCCGGCAGGACGCGCTCGACGCAGCTGTGGCCGACCTCGGGCCAAATGCCCGCGCGGTCAAGGGCTCGGTCTCGGATGAGGCCGATCTCGACCGGCTCTACGCGGAGGTCAAGGCCGAGCGCGGAACCCTCGACATCGTCTTCGCCAATGCCGGGGCTGGAAGTCCGCTCCCGCTCGGGAAGATCACCGCCCAGCACATTGACGAAACCTTCGACACCAATGTGAAGGGTACGATCTTCACGGTCCAGAAGGCACTGCCGCTGATGGGCCCGGGTGCTTCGATCATCCTGACCGGATCGAGCGCCGGCACCACTGGTGCCCCGGCATTCACCGCCTACAGCGCGAGCAAGGCTGCAGTGCGCAACCTCGCGCGGACCTGGGCGGAGGACCTGAAGGGCACCGGCATCCGGGTCAACGTGCTGTCGCCCGGGGCGACTGCGACCGAACTCGCGAAGGAAGCGCTAGGCGAGGAGGGCCAGAGCGCCTACGGCGCGATGCCCCCCCTGCAGCGCATGGCCGATCCGGCGGAGATTGGAGCTGTGGCGGCCTTCCTCGCGTCGGACGACAGCAGCTTCATGATCGCCAGCGAGGTCGCCGTCGACGGCGGCTTGGCGCAGCTCTGACGCGCCGCGCCCGACCGGTCACCCCAGCGCACCCATTAGTCGAACATCCATGGAAGAAAACAAAATGGAACAATCTCTTAAAGGAAAGACTGCTCTCGTTACCGGGGCATCGCGGGGCATTGGCCGCGCCATCGCCGAACGTCTTGCAAAGGATGGAGCGACGGTGGCACTGACCTACAACGCCAGCAAATCCGGCGCAGACGAGGCGGTTGCGGCCATCGAGAAAGATGGTGGCACTGCGTTCGCAATCCAGGCGGACCTCGGCGACCCGGCGACCGTCCCGACCCTGTTCCAGAGACTCGACGACGAGTTCACCAGGCGGAACGGAAGCAAAGCCCTCGACATCCTGGTCAACAACGCCGGCAATACCGGCTGGGTCGGCTTCAAGGACGCGACCCCGGACAGTTGGGACACGCTGATCGCGGTGTACGCCCGCGCGCCCTTCTTCATCGTTCAGGCCGCTCTGAATCGTCTCGCCGATGGCGGACGCATCATCAACATCTCTTCCGCAGCAGCGACGAAGCCCGTGACCGCCGCGCCGATCTACTCGATGGCCAAGGCGGCCATCAACAACCTGACCCATGCGCTCGCGTCCGAGCTGGGGCCGCGCGGTATCACCGCGAACGCCGTGGCGCCGGGCTACACGCGAACCGACGCGAACGCCGACTTCCGGGAGAATGATCCCGAACTCGTAAAGGCGGTCGAGGCCCAAATCGCGCTTGGACGCTTTGGCGAGCCTTCGGAAATCGCCGCCGTCGTGGCGTTCCTGGCTTCCGACGCCGGCCACTGGGTGACCGGCCAGACGATTGAGGCGAGCGGCGGCTACAAGCTCTGACCGCGCCGAAAAACCAAAGGAGACTATCATGAGCTATGCGATAATCGGCTTCGGCAACGTCGGCCGGGCCCTGGCCAGGGCGTTCGCCCGCAAAGGCATCGAAGTATTCGTTGCAACCACGCGCGACCCGGAGAGCTTTGCATCCGATGCAGCCGCAATCGGATCGGAGATCATTCCCAAGACCCTGTCGGAGGCGGTCAAGGCGGACATCATCTTTTGGCTGTCCGCTTCGAGTCGCACCCGGAGGTCGCGAGGGCGCTGCCCACCTGGCAGGGAAAGACCGTCATCGACGCGATGAACACGCAGGCCCCGGATGAGGAACTGGGCGGTCTCCCGTCCTCTGCCGTCGTTGCGAAGGCATTCACCGGAGCCAAGCTGGTGAAAGGCTTCAACCATCTGGTCGCTGCCGTCCTGGATCAAGACCCAGCCGTGCATGGCGGCAGGAGAGCCGTCTTCCTGGCGAGCGACAATGACGCCGCCGCAGCGGAGATTGGTGCGCTTGCGGAAAATCTCGGTTTCGCGCCGGTCAAACTTGGCGGGCTTTCGGAAGGTGGGCTGCTAGTCCAGGCGCGCGGAAGTAGCTGGGCGCCTCTCATCTTCCAGGATCTGTTCAAGAGAGCGTCGTGAACAATGTATGACCGTGTAATCTGGCCCGAGCGGTACAGCCCGAGAATATCGGCCATCTACGCGCTCAATGACATCGACGTGGAAGCTCCGCCCGAAGTGGTCTGGAAGCTGCTCGTCGATGCCGAGAACTGGTCGCGCTATTTTCCTGCCGAAGATCAGGTCAAAATCCTGAGCGGCGGGAGGGAACTGGGGCTCGGGACGCGGTACAGCCGGGTTACGGTCGGCTTTCCGATGAGCCTTGTAGTGACGGAATGCGTGCCTGGCCACAGGCTCGCCTGGGCGACGACGGTCGACGGTGACGAAACAGGTTCGAGCGCCTACCACGGCTGGGTGATTACGCCCACGGCCGACGGCTGTCATGTGTTGACCGAGGAGACGCAGCAGGGCTCCTGGTTCCTCGAGGAGCTCGGGCGCAAGCATCCCGGCGCGCTCTACCGCTATCACCAGCTATGGGTCGAAAGCCTCGCCCGCGCGGCGGAAGCGGAAGTCGCGAATGGCAGGGTAACGCGCCTGTTCTGACGCTGGGGCTAGCGGGCCAAATACAATCGGAGATGAATGACGTGAATATCGAACTCAAGGGCCGCAAGGCGATCGTTACGGGCTCAACCGCGGGCATCGGCCGCGCCACCGCGGAAGGACTGGCGCGCGCCGGCGCATCGGTCGTCGTCAACGGGCGTGGAAGCGGCCGCGTCGATGAGGCGGTGCGGCAGATGCGACATGCATTCCCGGATGGCGACATTTCCGGCGTCGCCGCCGATCTGTCGACGGCGGCGGGCGCTGAGACCGTCTTCGCCCAGGCGCCCGACGCCGACATCCTCGTGAACAACGTCGGGACAGCATACATCCGCGACTACAACGGCATCGAGGACATCGCGAAAATCGCCGACGAGGATTGGCTCAACCTGTTCCAGCTCAACGTGATGAGCGGCGTGCGGATGGCGCGCCATTACCTGCCGCGCATGGTGAGGAAAGGCTGGGGCCGTGTCGTGTTCGTGAGCAGCGAATCCGCAGTCAACATTCCCAAGGAGATGCTGGACTATGGCATGACAAAGACCGCGCAACTCGCCGTCTCGCGCGGTCTGGCCGAAGCAGTCGCGGGCACGGGCGTCACCGTCAACGCCGTCCTGCCAGGCCCCACCAGGTCCGAGATCATGGGCAACTTCTTGGCTAAGCAGGCCGAGACGAACGGGGTCACACAGGAGGAGGCCGAGCGGGGCTTCCTGAACGCGATGCGCCCGACCACGCTCATCCGGCGCTTCGCGACGACCGACGAGGTCGCCAACATGATCGTCTTTGCCTGCTCGGAGCATGCCTCCGCGACGACCTTTGCGGCGCTGCGCGTGGAAGGCGGCGTTGTGCGCTTCGTTGCATAACCCTGACCTGATCGTCCGAGATTAAGCACTCGGTGCGTTGGCCGTCCGGCAACGGCTGCTTTCGGCGTTGCCATCAAATTGGCTAAACGACGAGACTTGGCTCCTCAGTCGAATGACCGCTTTACCGAATTCTTCAGCCACAACCGGACTGTCGGCAAGCGTGAAGAGTTTCGGGCGCCGGCAGGCGTACGAAAGTCCCCGAGGAAGGAACCCG
>SUGL01000050.1 GCA_004963905.1 Mesorhizobium sp. | reverse complement strand
GAATGACGAGGTTGGGGCGGCTTCAACCAATCCCCGGCGTTTGCGCTGATTTCACGGTAATGAACGGAAAATCTTGCAGCAAGACAAACGGCGACCTTTCAAAATCCCCATATCGGGGAACTAGCGGTCCTTCACCGTCTCCATCGCTACAAAGGTCGAGGTCTGCGCCACGTGCGGCAGGGCCGAGATGCGCTCGCCGAGCACGCGGCGATAGGCGGCGATGTCGGTGGTGCGGACCTTCAGGAGATAATCGAAACTCGACGCCATCATGTGGCATTGCTCGATTTCCGGCACGCCCTGCACCGCGCGGTTGAAGGCATCGAGCGCGGCCGAGCGCGTGTCGGAAAGCTTCACCTGGACGAAGGCGACATGGCCTTCGCCCATGCGCTCGCGGTCGATGATGGCGCGATAGCCTCTTATATAGCCGTCCTTCTCCAGCCGCTTCACCCGCGCCTGCACCGGCGTCTTCGACAGACCGACCTTCGAAGCCAGTTCCGACATGGAAAGCCTGCCGTCGCGGCCCAGCGCGGACAGGATGTTGCGGTCTATGCGGTCCAATTGGTCTTCGGTCATCGATCTGGTGGTCAAAATGACGGTGAATGACCCAATATGATAGTTCAATCGAACTATCCTGTCGATTTCTTTGGACCGATCGGAGTCCGCAGCTGTGCTAGCTTGCGCCATTCGGTCCGGCGACCGCCAGACCGCTCGCTAACGCTCGCTTTCATGGACCCGACATGCCGCTCGACGCCATCCGCCAGCAGATCCGCGCCAACTACATGCCCGACGAAGACGAGGCGGTGAAGCGATTGTCTGCGGCGGCCGGGCTTTCGGCGGAAGAGCGCAAGGCGATCTCGGCCCGGGCGGCCGACCTGGTGCGCGCGGTGCGCGGCTCATCGGACCCTCGGTTGATGGAGGTTTTCCTCTCTGCCTACGGCCTGTCGACCAAGGAAGGCGTGGCGCTGATGTGTCTCGCCGAAGCGCTGCTGCGCGTGCCCGACGCCGAGACGATGGACGATCTCATCGCCGACAAGATCGCGCCGCACGACTGGTCGGCGCATTCGGGTAGCTCGAGCTCCATTTTCGTCAATGCCTCGACCTGGGCGCTGATGCTGACCGGCCGTGTGCTCGACGAAGGCGAGGGCGGCATCGAAGGCACGCTTCGCGCCATGGTGAGAAGGCTCGGCGAGCCGGTCATCCGCAAAGCCGTTGCGGCGGCGATGCGCGAGATGGGCGAGCAGTTCGTGCTCGGCCGCACCATCGCCGAGGCCGTCAGGCGCGGCCGACCGATGACGCAGAAGGGCTATCTTTATTCCTTCGACATGCTGGGCGAGGCGGCACGCACCGAGACCGATGCGCTGCGCTACCACAAGGCCTATGCGGATGCGATTTCCTCGCTCGACGCCGGCTCGAACGGACCCGACATCCGCTACAACCACGGCATTTCGGTCAAGCTCTCCGCGCTGCATCCGCGCTACGAGGTGGCGCAGAAGGAAAAGATGCTGCCGGTGATGGCCGAGCGGCTTCTGTCGCTGGCGCTTGCCGCACGGCATTCGCGCATGGGCCTCAACATCGACGCGGAGGAGGCCGACCGGCTCGATCTGTCGCTCGACGTCATCGAGCGTGTGCTGGCCGAGCCGGAACTTGCCGGCTGGGACGGTTTCGGCGTCGTCGTCCAGGCCTATGGCCCGCGCGCGGCCTTCGTCATCGACTGGCTCTACGCGCTCGCCAAAAAATACGACCGCAACATCATGGTGCGGCTGGTGAAGGGCGCCTATTGGGACACCGAGATCAAGCGGGCGCAGACGCTCGGGCTCGCCGGCTATCCGGTCTTCACCCGCAAGACCAACACCGACGTCTCCTATCTGGCCTGCGCGCGAAAACTGCTGTCGATGACCGACCGCATCTACCCGCAATTCGCCACCCACAACGCGCATACGGTTGCGGCGATTCTCTCGATGGCGAAGGACCGCGATTCCTTCGAGTTCCAGCGCCTGCACGGCATGGGCGAATCCCTGCACGAGACGGTGCGCAAGTCTGAAGGTACCCGCTGCCGCATCTACGCGCCGGTCGGCGCGCATTCCGACCTGCTCGCCTATCTGGTGCGACGGCTGTTGGAAAACGGCGCCAACTCGTCCTTCGTGCACCAGTTGACCGACGAGGAGGTCGAGCCGGAGGAGATCGCCCGCGATCCACTCGTGGCCGTCGAGAAACAGGGTCCCGCCGCCAATCCCGCGATCGCGCGTCCCGCCGCAATCTTCGGCGCCGGCCGGCGCAACTCCAAAGGATTCGACATTACCGATCCGGTGACGCTCGCAGCCATCGACAGGGCGAGGGCAGAGTTTTCCGGTACGGACCGCTGGCATGCCAAGCCTGTCACGCGCGCCGCCGGCTACGGCAAGCAGCGCCAGATCGTCAATCCGGCCAAGCCCGACGAAATCGTCGGCACCGTGCATGAGGCGGCGGCCAAGCAGGCGGCGACCGCCGTGCGCATCGCCGTCGACGCGCAGCCGACCTGGGCAAGACGCCCGGTTGCCGAGCGCGCCGCGATCCTCAACCGCGCCGCCGATCTCTACGAGGCCAACGCCGCCGAGTTCTTCGCGCTCGCAACACGCGAGGCCGGCAAGTCGCTGGCCGACGGTGTCGCCGAGGTGCGAGAGGCGGTCGACTTCCTGCGCTATTACGCTGCCGAGGCGGCGAATGCCGAAGCGGGCACCGAAGCGCGCGGCGCGATCGTCTGCATCTCGCCCTGGAATTTCCCGCTGGCGATCTTCACCGGCCAGATCGCCGCGGCGCTGGTCACCGGCAATTCGGTGATCGCCAAGCCCGCCGAGCAGACGCCGCTGATTGCGTTCCGCGCCGTCGAGATGCTGCGCGAGGCCGGCGTGCCGGAGGACGTCATCCAGCTTCTGCCCGGCGACGGTCCGTCGGTCGGTGCGCCGCTCACCGCCGATCCGCGCATCGCCGGCGTGTGCTTCACCGGGTCGACCGAGGTGGCCAAGCTGATCGAGAAGCAACTGGCCGAGACGGCGGCGCCCGACGCCATGCTGATCGCCGAAACCGGCGGGCTCAACGCCATGATCGTCGACTCCACCGCGCTGCCCGAGCAGGCGGTGCGCGACATCCTTGCGTCCGCCTTCCAGAGTGCCGGCCAGCGCTGCTCGGCGCTGCGCGTGCTCTATGTCCAGAAGGATGTCGAGAAGAAGATGCTGGAGATGCTGAAGGGCGCGATGGAAGCGCTCAATGTCGGCGATCCCTGGGCGATCTCGACCGATGTCGGCCCGGTCATCGACGACGAGGCGCAGGCCTCGATCAGCGATTATTGCACGAAGAAGGGGCTGGAAGGCCGGCTGATCGCCAAGTTGGAGGCGCCGAAGGGCGGCCGCTTCGTGGCGCCGCATGTCTTCCGCGTCAAGGGCATCGAAGAGATGGAGCGAGAGGTGTTCGGCCCGGTGCTGCATGTCGCCAGTTTCGACGCTGACGACATCGACGCGGTAATCGCGGCCATCAACCGCAAAGGCTACGGCCTGACCTTCGGCCTGCACACCCGCATCGAAGGCCGCGTCCAACACTTCGTCGACGGCATCCATGCCGGCAACATCTATGTCAACCGCAACCAGATCGGCGCCGTCGTCGGCTCGCAGCCTTTCGGCGGCGAGGGTCTGTCGGGCACCGGGCCGAAGGCCGGCGGGCCGCATTACCTGCGTCGCTTCCGCAAGGGACCGGAGGCCGGCACGGAAGTGGGCGAGGGCCATAAGGTCACCGCCACCGAACTCGCCGACAATATGCCGGATCCGACGCTTGGCGGCTGGTCGACACGGCCGGATCGCGTGGCGATCCTGCGAAAGCATCTGCGCGGCAAGGGCGCGGCAGCAATCGCCGCTGCGGCTGGCCTCGATTTCGGCCAGGTCGACCTGCCGGGCCCGACCGGCGAGGCCAACACACTGTCGCTGGCGCCGCGCGGGCGTGTGCTCTGCCTCGGGCCGGATGCCGACACGCTGCTTGCGCAGACGATCCAGGCTTTGGCCGCCGGCAATGCCGTTCTGGCGGTGGCGCCCGGCGCGCCGGCAGCACTCTCGGCGCTGACCGGCAAGGGGCTGCCGCTCGCGGCGATCGACGGCCGGCCCGACCCGGTCGAGGCACGGTCGCTGCGCGTCGACGTCGTCGCCTTCTCCGGCACTCCGGAGGCGGCGCGCGTCGTGCGCAAGGTGATCGCCGAGCGCGCCGGGCCGATCGTGCCGCTGGTCAGCGAGGTGCTCAACCCGGCGGCCTACGCCCATGAGCGCGCTGTCTGTGTCGACACGACGGCGGCCGGCGGCAATGCCAGCCTGCTTGCGGCCGCATAGCGGCAGCGAAGATTGTCAACGGCTGCCGCGATAGTCAGGCGCCTTCGACGACCGAAAAGCCCTCGAACTGGGGATGGCCGAGATAGTGCACCTTCGAGGTGCCGGCGTTGCGGTGGGCGGCGCGAAAATTCTCCGACTTCGTCCAGGCGACAAAGTCATCCTGGCTCGCCCAGACCGTGTGCGAAGCAAACAGCGTGTAACCCTCGGTCTCGTTGACCGGGCCGCGCAGCAGGTGGAATTCCCGAAAACCTTTCATGTCGGAGAGGCTGGAATCGCGGCTCTTCCAGATGTCTTCGAAGGCTTCTTCCGAGCCGTTCTGGACCTTGAAGCGGTTCATGGCGATGTACATTGGTTTTCCTTTCGAAATGGACGAATCCTGACGTTCAAGACGGCTTCAACGGTTGGCGTTAAAAGGGACCGATCCGCGCTTTGAACAGCCAGCTTGACCTTCCGGTCTCGGGTGGAATGGGAGGGAAGGGGGCTTGCTTGCGCACCAGCGTCAGGGCGAATTCATCGAGCTCGGCAGACCCTGAGCTTTCGGCGAGCTGCAAGTCGCTGATGCTGCCATCGGCCGCGACGATGAAGACCACCCTGGCATTGTTGCGAGCCTTGGCCTGGACCGATTTCGAAACCCGACGGTTGGCGCGGGCAAGCTTCTTTTGAATTTCGCCGCTGTAGCGGGATTCCAGGGCGTTGCCGGCGGCCGCCTTTATCTTGCCCCTGCTGGCGATGACCGGCGCATCGCGTGCATCGCCATCCGCTGTTTCCGTGCCGCGCGTTTCAACGGGTTGGCTCGACCCTGCCGATCCGGCTGGTGCGCTCGGCGCAGCAGCCGGGACCGGCGGCTGCTCGGGCTCGGCGGGGCGCGCTTCGGCGCTTTGAGGTTCGATCGCTGCCG
Source organism: Mesorhizobium sp. (assembly GCA_004963905.1). GTDB lineage: Bacteria > Pseudomonadota > Alphaproteobacteria > Rhizobiales > Rhizobiaceae > Mesorhizobium. The sequence goes on along the minus strand of SUGL01000050.1, from coordinate 33,810 downwards.
TCGGATTGCTGTCCGAGGGAACACTCTGATCGTCCTGGCGCGGTGCGGCGGCCGCCAGGATATTCGGCGTGGGGGTTGGCTCTTTGACAGCTTCCGGCTTGGGCTGAGATGTCACCGGTTCGCTTGCCGGCTGCAGTGCTTCGGCTGGCGGAGTGGGCTTTACGGCCCGCGGTTTCACCGGCCGCGGATCCGGCACCAAGGTTACATCCACCGCGCCGGACGCGGCGTCATTCAAGGCGCTGCCCTGGGCGTCGGCGCCTGATTGGTCGGTGCCCTCGGCCTGGATCGCGTCTTGGGAGTCGAATGTTCCGGCGGGCGCGATCAGAAACGCCGCCGCCGCGGCGCCATGGAGCAGGCCGGAGGCGACGATGGCCACTGGCCATTTGCGCCGCCTGGCCGTTTGCCGCGGCTGCACAAGCTGCTCGGCCGGCGTGACCGCCAATTCGCTGCCTGCGTCGGAGGGGTGATCGATGTCCTGCATATCTGGCGTCGAGACCTGCCGCGCGCGATAGGGAGTTGTCAAATCAAGATCGATTGCCGCGCATGGCAGCGTGCCGGGAGCGGGCCATGCCATGGTGTCCTGCGGGAGGGCCGGATGCAGTCCCATCTCTATACGCCGAAAGCGATGCCGGTCTTGGTCGAGGTTTTCAGACCGCGCATGCAAGCCGCCGGATCGACGCCGGTGCCGACGCATTCCGTCGCGCTGTTGATCAGCACGCGGCCGATCTTTCCGCAATCGGCGCCGGCGAGGTCGAAGCGCGTGACCTTCGTCTTGCCGGCCGGCAGATCCTTGAAGTCGAGCACGGTGAGGCGATCGACGACGCCGGCCTCGTTGAACAGCGCGATCTCGAAAGCCGCCTTCGAGAGGTCGGCGCCGAGCGCGTTGTTGACGACGAAGGCCAGCCGGCAGCCCTTGTCGGAGGGCTGCGCGGCGTTGAGCTCAAGACTTAGGGCCGGCGCCGGTGTGGACTGGGCCCACGCCGGCGCCGGGCCGAGCGACATCGCCAGCGCCGAGGTCAAGAGACGAAGCGATGTCGTCGAGCGTGGCATGTCCGGTCAGCCTCCGAAGCGCATGGTTGCCGCCAGCTTCAGCGTGACGCCGGGTTCGTAGAGAACCGCGGTCGTGCTTCCGTTGAGCGGGTTGGTGTATTTGACGTCGAACAGATTGTCGGCACGGAAGTCGACCTTGAGATTGTCCGTCGCCTGGTAGGTGGCAAAGGCGTTGACCAGCGTATAGTCCTTGGCCACCGGATTTCCCTTGGGCTTGCCGTTGTACTGCACTTCGCCGCCGACGGTGAGCTTGTCTTCGAGGAAACGGAGGCCGAGCTGCGCCGTCACCTGCGAAGAAGGGATGGTGGCGAGGTCGGCCCGCTCGCCTTCATAAGAGATGGTGTGGCCGTTGATGATCGAGGCCGAGAGGCCGGCAAAGCCCCAGCCGGCGTCGTAGACGCTTTCCAACTCGAAGCCGTTGATCTTGGCCTTGGCAAAATTCTGGTATTGGAAGCAGATCGGGATGCCCGGGCCGAACGGGCAGCCGCTGGTCGGATCGAAGGCCGAGAGCGTGACGCCGTCGATATAGTCCTCGACATTGTTGTTGAAGTAGGCGGCCTTGAGCCGCAGCGCATCGCCGACTTCGAAAACATCGTTCTGCTTGTAGTTGACACCGAACTCGACGGTCTTACCGGTTTCAGGCTTGAGATTGGGGTTGGGCAGGAACGGGAAGGTGACGCCGGCGGGGTGGTTGCCGCTGATCAGCGTCTCCGTCAGTGAGGGTGAGCGGTAGCCTTCCGCATAGGTGCCATAGAGCTGCAGACCCGCGAGGCCGGCGCTTTCGAAGGGTGAGATCCCGACGGTGATGCGCGGCGACAGCCTGTCACCCGATGTCTCGTGGTCGGAGTCCTTCAGGCTGTAGTTGTCGTAGCGCAGGCCGGCGATGACCTCGAGCCATTCCCAGGTCAGCTTGTCCTGGATGTAGGCGCCGGAGACGTTGCGCTTGCCGGACGGCGTGTAGAAGCTGTCGCCGCCGGCGGTGCCGCCGGTCTCGACATCGTCGCCCACCCAGTCGCCGCCATAGGTCAGCTCATGCGCGATGCCGGCGGTCTCGAAGCGCGACGTGTTCCAGATGTCGATGCCGGTCGTCCCGACGTCGAAGGTCGACAGCGAGCCGGCGGGCAGCACCACGGGCAGACCTGTGCTGGGGTCGAAGCGGTTCTGCGGAACGAGCGTCGTCAGATCGAGGTTGGTCTTGTTGTAGGAGGCGTTGATGTGGAGATCGAGCCAGCTCTTGGCATCGTCGGTGATGTTGTAGCGGGCGGTGAAGGTGTTCGACTTGAGGTCGACATCGTTGGCGGGAACGCTGCTGCTGGTCTCCGTCCAGCCGTCGCTCGAGCCGACCCAGCCGAGCTTCAGCTCGCTGTTTTCGCTCGGACGAATGGTGGTCTTGAGCAGACCGCTCAGCACATCGAAGCCGGTGCCGGCCACGGTGTCGCCGCCGCCATTCTTGTAGTCGCCGTAGTCGCGATAGACGATGTTGCCCAGAACATCCCAGTTCTCGTTGAAGCGATAGGCGCCGCTGGCGCTGGTGGTCCAGCCCTTGCCGTTGCTTTCATAGCGGCCGGTAACGGAGGCGGCCCAGCTTTCCTCCGGCCTGAGGAAATCCTCGGCATCCTTGGTGTCGAAGAAGACGACGCCGCCGATGGCGCCGGAGCCATAGGTGTTGGCGACCGGGCCGCGGATCACGTCGACCGATTTGATGAGCTCGGGATCGACATAGAAGGTCGACCGCGTGCCGTGGTCGGAGCGCTGGAAGTCCTGCCTGGCGCCGTCGACGATCACCGCGACGCGGCCGAAATCCTGCAGGCCGCGGATGTTGATGCTGGAGCTGACGCGCCGCGCGTCGGCCTGGACGGCGACTCCCGGAACGCCGAGCAGCATTTCGTTCGGCGTCGTCGCCATGCGGCGGTCGAGCTGTTCCCTATCGACATGGCTGGCCGATGCCAGCGACTGGATCGCCGTTTCGCCGGTGCGGCTGATGACGAGGATCTTGTCGAGCAGGGTCGAGTCGCCTGCAGGCTTCTCGCCAGTCTTCTTTGCTTGATCCGTCTGCTGGTCAGCCGCCGGCTGCGTGGCCTGTTGCGCTTTGGCCGCCGGCATGCCGAGCGCGATTGCCGCAGCGCCGGCGAGCAGCGCCGCCATTCCCTTCGTCGTCGACCGATCTGTCAGATCCGGCCGTCCCCAATTCATCAGCCCCATGCCCCAACTCCAAATTTTTAGGCTCGATGCTGGCTGGCGCGGGGCTCGCTCGCATTTTTGATCACATCCGGCGTCTTAAATGTTGACTCATTTAGTCCGGTAATGCACGACTAGTAAACATGATTATTCGAGTCAAGAATTGAATCGGCATTTGACGAGGCGCCTGCCAGGTGGCCGGCACAGGAAAGGACCGAACGAGATGAACACGTACAATCCCAACGACTTCCGCTATCGCGTCCGCCGTTCAGACGACACGCCAACGCGATTCGAGCGGGTGCCGATGGTGGTGCGCACGCTCTCCAGCAACACGCTGTTCCAGGGCGAGCATGAGATCGGCATCGAACATCACGGCGCGCTCTACCGCCTCAAGATCACCCGCCAGGGCAAGCTGATCCTCAACAAGTAAGCGCGGCCGGCGGGCGGCCAAACAGAGCAGACAGGAAGTGGGCAGGTGGACGACATGGACCAGCGCGTGAAGCCGTCGCCGGACGAGATCCGGCGGGCGCGGGAAGACAATCCGAAGCTGCGCGAGCGCGATCTCGCGGCCCAGCTCGGCATTTCGGAAGCGGAGCTGGTCGCGGCGCATTGCGGCTTTGGCGCGGTGCGCGTCGAGCCGCGCGTCAACGATCTGCTGACCGGCCTCGAAGCGGTCGGCGAGGTGATGGCGCTGACCCGCAACGAAAGCGCCGTGCACGAGAAGATCGGCGTCTACGACAAGGTCGTCACCGGCAACCACAACGCCATGGTGCTTGGCGAAAACATCGACCTGCGCATCTTCCCGAAAATCTGGGCGCATGGCTTCGCTGTCGAGAAGCGCGACGATGGCGAGATCCGCCGCAGCCTGCAGTTCTTCGATGCGGCCGGCGAGGCGGTGCACAAGGTGCATCCGCGGCCGGCCTCAAACCTCTACGCCTACCAGAAGCTGGTGGCGGACCTCGAAGCGTCGAACCAGGAACCAAGCGTCACAATCGCCCCAAGAGCGCCGGAAGGCGAAGTGGAAGGCTCGGTTGCGACCATCGATGACCTGCGCGACCGCTGGAGTCGGATGACCGATGTGCATCAATTCTTCGGCATGCTGAAGACGTTGAAGCTCAGCCGCCGCGAGGCGGTGCGCATGGTCGGCCAGGACTATGCCTGGCTGCTCGACAATGATGCCGTCGGCGCCATGTTCCACCACGCCGCCGAAGGCGAAATGCCGATCATGTGCTTCGTCGGAAACCGCGGCTGCATCCAGATCCATTCCGGCCCGATCAAGTCTGTCAAGCCGATGGGCCCGTGGATCAACGTGCTGGACGAGACCTTCCACCTGCATCTCAGGACCGATCACATCCATGAAGTCTGGGCGGTGCGCAAGCCGGTCAAGGACGGCCATGTCACCTCGCTCGAGGCCTACGACGCCAAGGGCGGCATGATCATCCAGTTCTTCGGCAAGCGCCATGAAGGCGAGGGCGAGCGGGAAGACTGGCGCTTCCTTGCCGAGAACCTGCCCCGCATTCCAAGCCCGACCGCTGCATGAGGCAAGGCCCGATGCGTGTTGTCTTCCGTTTCCGCTCGGCGCTTGCGCCGATGTTTGGCGTTCTGCTTGCTTTCACCGCTCTACCTGCCGGAGCCAATGAAAACACGGCCGTCTTCTCGGATAAGTCGCGGATCGCTTCGATCGGCGGCTCGATCACCGAGATCGTCTACGCGCTTGGCGAGGAAGGCCATCTCGTCGCCCGCGATTCGACCAGCTCTTTCCCGCAAGCCGCGCTCGAGCTGCCCGATGTCGGCTACATGCGTGCGCTGTCGCCGGAGGGCGTGCTGTCGGTCAATCCAAGCGGAATCCTCGCGCTGCATGGCAGCGGCCCGAAGGAAGCGGTCGATGTGCTGAAAAAGTCGAGCGTGCCCCTCATCGAGGTGCCCGAGCGCTACAGCCATGAAGGCATCCTCGAAAAGATCCGCATCGTCGGCAAGGCGCTGGGCGTCGACGCCAAGGCCGAGAAACTGGCGATCGAGATGGATGCGAAGCTGAAGTCGGCCGAGAAGCAGACGGCTTCGATCAAGCAGCGCAAGCGCATCCTTTTCGTGCTGTCGACGCAGGGCGGCAAGATCCTGGCCGCCGGCAGCGACACCGCCGGCGACGGCATCATCAAGCTCGCCGGCGCGGTCAACGCGGTCGAGGGCTTCTCCGGTTACAAGCAGATGTCGGACGAGGCGATCGTCACCGCCCGGCCGGATGTGATCCTGACCATGAAGAACGCCGGGCCGCCAATCTCTGAAGATGAGCTGTTTGCCAATCCGTCGATCGCCTCGACGCCTGCAGGCGCCGCCCGCAAGGTGATCAGCATGGACGGAGGCTATCTGCTGGGCTTTGGGCCGCGCACGGCGGAGGCCATCCACGATCTCGCCGTCTCGCTCTACGGCAGCCAGGTCACGGATTGAGCGGCCATGGCCGAACAGTCGATAGCCGGTCCAACGGGCAGGGTGATGGCAGCCGCCGGCGACCGCTCGGCACGGGCCAGGGTCGTCATCCTGCTTTTGTTGCTCGTGCTTGCGCTGTCCGTGTTCCTGTCGCTGACCTCGGGCGCCTCCGACGCGTCCGCCGTCCGCGTCATTCGTGACTGGCTAACGGGAGCCGTGCCAGTCGATGCGGCGCTCAGCGCCCGCGATCAGCTGATCGTCTATGACATCCGCATGCCGCGTGTCCTGCTCGGTGTGCTGATCGGCGCCGCTCTCGCCGTTTCGGGCGCGGTGATGCAGGGCCTGTTCCGCAATCCGCTTGCCGATCCCGGCCTGATCGGCGTCTCTGCCGGATCGAGCCTCGGCGCGGTGGCGATCATCGTGCTCGGCACGACATGGCTTGCGCCCGTCACGCTTGCCCTCGGCACGCTGGCCTTGCCACTCGCGGCCTTCTTCAGCGGCCTGGCGGTGACGTTGCTGCTTTATGCGATTGCGACGCGGCACGGCCGGACGTCGGTCGCCACGATGCTGCTCGCGGGCCTCGCCATCGCAGCCCTTGCCATGGCGCTCACCGGCATCCTGATCTTCATGGCTGACGACCGGCAGTTGCGCGACCTGACCTTCTGGCAACTCGGCTCGCTCGCCGGCGCGACATGGCCGAAGATCGGCACGGTCGGGCCCGTGATCGTGCTGGCGCTGGCCACCATGTCCTTCCTGTCGCGCGGCCTCAACGCGCTGGCGCTCGGCGAGGCGACCGCCGGCCATCTCGGCATCCCCGTGCAGCGGCTGAAATACACGGCCATCGTCGCTGTTTCGGCGGCGGTCGGCGCGTCGGTTGCCGTCAGCGGCGGCATCGGCTTCATCGGCATCGTCGTGCCGCATCTCTTGCGTCTCGCGATCGGTCCCGACAACCGCTACCTTTTGCCGGCCTCGGCCTTGCTCGGCGCCTCGCTTCTACTGCTCGCCGACGCGGTCGCCCGCACGATCGTCGCTCCGGCCGAGCTGCCGATCGGCATCGTCACGGCAGTGACCGGTGCGCCGTTCTTCCTGTGGATACTGCTGCGCAAGCGCGGCATCGTCGATTTGTGAGCTGTCCATGATCGATGCACGCGACATCTTCGTGGCGATCGGCAACAAGCGCATCGTATCCCATGTCGATTTCGCGGCGCGGCCGGGCGAGGTGACGGCAATCGTCGGGCCGAACGGGTCGGGCAAGACGACGCTGCTCAGGGCGCTGACGGGTGAGCTCGGCTATACCGGCACGGTCACGCTCAACGGCCGCGATCTATCGACCATGAAGCCGGTCGAGGCAGCGACGCAGCGCGCCGTGCTGCCGCAGTCGACCAGTCTATCCTTTCCGTTCACCGTGCGTGAGATCGTTCGCCTCGGCCTGATCGGAGGCCGTTCGGGCGTGCTGCCCGGCGAGGATGCGCGCCTGCCTGAGCGAGCGCTGGCGCGCGTCGATCTCGGCGGTTTTGCCGGGCGCTTCTACCAGGAGCTTTCCGGAGGCGAGCAGCAGCGTGTGCAGCTTGCGCGGGTGCTGTGCCAGGTCTGGACGCCAGTGCTGGAGGGCAGGCCGCGCTATCTCTTCCTCGATGAGCCGGTTTCCAGCCTCGACGTGAAGCACCAGCTCATCATCATGAATATCGCGCGCGATTTCGCCCGGCGTGGCGGCGGCGTGGTGGCGATCCTGCACGACCTCAACCTGACCGCCATGTATGCCGACCGCATCTTCGTGCTGCATCGCGGCCAAGTGGCGGCTGCCGGTTCGCCGAAAGACGTGCTCAACGACGAATTGATCGAAAAGGTCTTCGACTGCCGCCTCAAGGTCGGCGTGCTGCCTCCGGCTAGCGTGCCGTTCGTGCTGCCGCAATCGGCGGTCTAGGCCGCTGGAGCGCGCTGGTCCAAGAGGTCTATGCCAAGCAGGTGGCGCACGTTCGGGCGCGCCGCGACGAGGTCGGCGATCGTGTAGCGGGAGAGCACGGCGAAGAAGGCATTGAGCGCTTCGCGCAGCGCCGAATTCAACGCGCAGCTGTCAACCAGCGGACATTCGGCGGCGTCGTTCTCGAAGCATTCGGCCATGGCGAAGCTCTCTTCCGTGACGCGCACCACATCGAACAGGCTGATCTGCTCGGCCGGGCGGCCGAGCCTCACGCCGCCGTTCCTGCCGCGCACGGTCTCGACCAAGCCGGCCTCGACCAGCGGCTGCAGGATCTTGAACAGGAACAGCTCCGAAACCGAATAGGCGGCGGCGATCTCGGGGATGTGGCTCAGCCTGTCGGTGTTCGCAGCGCAATACATCAGTATGCGCATCGCATAGTTGGTCTGGCGCGTGAGCCGCATGGTATCCTCGCGAAAATATTAGCTTGAGCCGAATATGGCCCATAGTTTGGAACAATTCCAGACTGCACCACCACATAGCTGAATAATCGTGTCAACTTTTTGTGCTTGCCGGTGCGCATGGCCAGCCCGATATGGCTCATACGCCTTTGAGCGGGCGTTTCGCCGGCGCAGGCACTAGATAAGTCCGGGTGCAAATAGGAAACGGCCTTTCCATGTCACAATCAGCTCCGGCCCTCGCGCCGGTTCGATTCGACGCCGATGCGCAGGCAAAGCTGTCGGCATTGCGGCGGATCAAGATCATCGCCGCGGCCGCGCTCGCTTTGTGCATCCTCGTCTTCGCGCTCGCCAAGTCTTTCCAGGGCAATCATCCATGGCTCGGCTTCGTCGCCGCCTTTGCCGAGGCGGCGATCATAGGCGGGCTCGCCGACTGGTATGCGGTCGTCGCGCTGTTCAGGCGGCCGCTCGGCCTGCCGATCCCGCATACCGCCATCATCCCGGAAAACCAGCACCGCATAGCCGACAATCTCGGCCGTTTCATCGAGGCCAATTTCCTCGCGCCGGAGCCGGTGCGGGAAAAGCTCGCCGAGGTCGACTTTGCAGCTCTCGTCGCCGACTGGCTGGCCGATGCCGAACGCGCCGCCGACTTGTCGCGGTTCGTCGCCCGGCTGGTGCCGCAGACGCTTGCCGCGGTGGAGCAGTCCGGGTTGCGCGACTTCGTCACCAGCCGCATGCTGGAGCAGATCGAGAAGGTGCCGCTGGCGCCTTTAGCCGCCGACCTGTTGTCGGCGCTCACCGACGACCGTCGTCATCAGAAGCTGTTCGACGAGTTCACCAGGGTGGTCGGGCGTTTCCTGAACGACGAGAAGGCCCTGGCGACGATGCGCGAGAAGATCCGCGAGGAACTGCCGTCGCTGTTCAACCTGTTCCGTGCCGACGCCTATCTCCTGAAGAAGATCGTCGCGTCCGCCGGATCGCTGCTAGAGGAGGTACGGGCCGATCCCGATCATCCGATGCGCGCCGAATTCGACCGTTTCGTGCTCGGGTTCATCGAGCAGCTGCGGACGTCGAAACAATATGCAAGACGCGCCGAGAAGCTGAAGCGTGATTTCCTTGGCCGTCCGGAAGTCAGGGCGCTGGCCGGCGACACGTGGGCAAGCCTGCGCCTGTTCATCGAGCAGGATGCCGACGCGCCCAATTCGATGATCCGCGAGCATCTTGCCAACATGTTCGTCGAGGTCGGCCGGCATCTGGCCGACGATGCGCAGATCAGGGCCGACATGAACCAGGGCTTCGTCGTCGCGCTCGCCTCCTTCGTCGAAAGCCAGAAGAGCGGCGTGTCGAAATTCATCGCCGACCAGGTCAAGCGCTGGGACCTGGCCCAGTTGACGCGACTGATCGAGATGAACATCGGCAGGGACCTGCAATATATCCGCTTCAACGGCATGATGATCGGCGGCCTGGCCGGTTTGGTGCTCTATACGGCCGAGTGGCTGTTTCTCCTCAATTGACGCGGGCCGGGCGCGCACTATTCTCCCTAACGGGCGCCGCAAAAGGCGGCAGATCGGGAGGCGACGATATGGCAAGACGACCGGAATCCGACTCTTTCCTCGACATCTTCAGCAGGTTCGGCCGCGACCTGAAGCTGCCCAAGGTCGACGTTCAGGCGATCCTCGATCATCACCGCAAGAATCTCGAGGCTCTGGAGAAGTCGGCCAGGGCAAGTGCCGCCGGCGCGTCGTCCGTTCTGTCGAGGCAGCACGAAATGGTGCAGGAAGCGCTCGGTGAAATCACCCGGATGGCACAGAACTACCAAGCCCCGGGCAATCCGCAGGAGTTGATGACAAAACAGGTGGATTTCGCCAGGAAATCCTTCGAGACAACGCTGAAGAATGCCGGCGAGGTCGCCGACCTGGTCCGGAAGTCCGGCACCGAATCGATCGAAATCCTACGCGACAGGATCAAGGACGCGATGGCGGAAATCCGGGCTGGCTACGACGGCAAGTGAGCCATCCGGTTTCCAGTATTTCCGAATCGGGTTCGGGCGTTGAACGATCGGAGCGCGGGACTGCGCGTTCCTGCCTGCCGTAAAACCGTCAACTCCAGGAGCGAAATCGCGTCTAGGCGTGAAATCGCCGCGCCGCGAATTGACAGGAGCCGCCGGTTCATGGTCGGGAGACTGGCAGAAGCCACCAGGAAAGCAGGAATGACGGAAAATCGGCCGAGAACGCCGCCGACCTTCGAACAGTTGCGGACAATGGCCGGCCAGGAGATCGGCGTGTCGGACTGGACGACGGTCGACCAGCAGCGCATCGACCAGTTCGCCGAATGCACGGGCGACCATCAGTGGATCCATGTCGATCCGGAGCGTGCGAAACGACAGAGTCCGTTCCGCACCACGATCGCGCATGGCTATCTGACGCTGTCGATCATCGGAGCATTGGCGCTCGAGATGGGCATCGTGCCGGAAAACACCCAGGCCGCCTTCAACTATGGCTTCGACAAGGTGCGTTTCCTGGCGCCGGTGAAGTCCGGCGCGCGCATCAGGCTGCGCACGACGCTGCTTTCCATGGAGGACCGCGGTCCCGGCCAGTATCTGATGAAGGCCGCGAACACCGTCGAGATCGAAGGCGAGCAGAAGCCGGCGCTGACCGCCGAGACGCTGGTGATGATGTATGAGCGCCGCAAACGGGCAGGCGCCTAGAGCCGTTTTGGACTCCTGCGGCCATCTGATGGCGTCGCCTGCGCTTCCGGTGCTCACGTACTTCAAGTACGCTCCGCTCCGGCCTTTGCCGGCCGAAGCCCTTACAAGTGTCTCCACTCGATGAAGGCTACGGCCGGCGTAGGCCGGTTCTCGGAAGCCACCGTTCTCGACTCAGCCTGACCTGAATCTCGACTGACCCGGAGCGGGGAGTCGCCAGGCAGGGCTAAGCAAGTTTCTGATGAGACGCGGCCATTGCTGTCTCAAGCGCTTTAAAAATACGCTCGTCCTCGCATTGTGCGACGTTGAAGCGCATGAAGCGGCCGGCGGTGTGCGACAGGCTGAAGGCGTTGCCGGGCGCCAGCACGACATTGGCCGAAAGCGCATGGCGTGCGACATCGGCGGCGTCGATATCGTCGGGGAGACGGCACCAGAGGAACATGCCGGCAAGCTGGTCGATCCAGGGCACGATGCCCATCGCCTTCAGCCGGCCGGCGGTCTCGGCCATGGCGCGCGACAGGCGGGTGCGCAATTGCTCGACATGCTTGCGGTAGCTGCCGTCCTTCAACAGGGTCAGCACCAGTTCGGCGGACAGCCGCGCACCGCCGAATGTCGTGGCGATCTTGAGATCGGTCAGGCCTTCCATCCAGTCGGGTGGCGCTGCGATGAAGCCGCAGCGCACTGACGCCGACAGCGTCTTGGAGAAGGAACCGATCTGGACGACGCGCTGCAGCCCGTCGAAGGCCGCGAGCCTTGGGGCAGGGCTGTGCTCGAAGTCGGCGAAAATATCGTCTTCGACGATGGTGAGGTCCGCCTGGTCGGCAAGCTTCAGGAGTCGATGCGCGGTGACCGGCGACAGGATCGCGCCCGTCGGGTTGTGAATGCCGGAATTGGTGATGTAGAGGCGTGGCCGGTGCTCGCCGAGCGCCTCGGCGAAGAGTTCGATGTCCGGTCCCGAAGGTGTGTAAGGCACGCCGACGACCTTGGCCTGGTGGGCGCGCAACAGCGCGTGAAAGTTGAAATAACACGGATCGTCGACCAGGACCGCATCGCCGGGCTCGATCAGGAAGCGACACAGAAGATCGATCGCCTGGGTGCCACAATCGGTCAACATGATCTGGTCGGGCGAAACCTCGATGCCGTGACCGGCCATGCGCCTTGCCAGCAATTGGCGCAAAGGCGGCAGGCCGAGCGGCGTGCCGTAATCGGCAAGCGCCACGTCGTCCGCGCGGGCGGCGGTGCGCAGCGCCCGGCGCAAGGCGGCCTGCGGCATCCAGGACGCCGGCAGCCAGCCGCAGCCAGGTTTCAGCATCTCACCTGCTTCCAGCGATTGCCTGGAAACCCAGAGTGGGTCGACGGCGCGGTCGAGCCGAGGGCCGATCTCGGCCAGGGACAATGGCGCAAGCTGGCCGGCTGCGTAGAAACCCGAGCCCGGGCGCGAACGGATCGTGCCTTCCGCCGCGAGGCGCTCATAGGCTTCAACCACAGTCGACTTCGAAACCTGCATGGATTTGGCCATGGCCCGTATCGACGGCAGGCGGGCTCCCGGCGTCAGCGTGCGCGCGGCGATCCGCTGGCGGATCGCCGCCATGATGGTTTCGACGAGAGTGGCGCCACTGGCATTTGGGCCCGATACGTCCATCTGTACTTCCCTGCGGACCATTACAGTTTTGTGAAATTGTACCCCATTGTCTCTGGCAATGCCATGTGCCGCACCGGTACGGAAGCGCAAACGGAGCGGATGATGGACAAGAGTTTCAACGGCTGGCTCAACGGCTTCATCGGCGTGCTGATCTTCAGCGGCTCGCTGCCGGCGACGCGCGTGGCGGTGGTGGATTTCGACCCGACATTCCTGACGTCGGCCCGCGCCGCGATCGCCGGCCTGCTCGGGATCGCGATGCTGCTCTTGTTCCGTGAGAAGCGCCCGCAGCGAGGGGACCTGGTTTCGCTGGTGGTCGTCGCGCTGGGCGTCGTAGTCGGCTTTCCCCTGTTGACGGCGCTAGCGCTCAGACATGTCACCGCGGCGCATTCCATCATCTTCGTCGGCCTGCTGCCGCTGGCGACCGCGATATTCGGCGTGCTGCGCGGCGGCGACCGTCCGCGCCCGGCTTTCTGGCTGTTCTCATGCCTGGGCAGCGCGCTCGTCGCGGGTTTTGCCCTGACGCAAGGCGTCACCGCGTCAACGGTCGGCAACGGCTTGATGCTTGCCGCCATCATTGCCTGCGGGTTGGGCTACGCCGAAGGGGCGGCGCTGTCGCGCAGGCTCGGCGGCTGGCAGGTGATCTGCTGGGCGCTTGCGCTGTCGCTGCCGGTCATGCTGGCGCTGGCTTTTGCGACGCTGCCGCCGTCCTTCGCCGGCATCGGCTCGGGCGCCTGGATCGGTCTCGCTTACGTCTCGCTGTTCAGCATGCTGATCGGCTTCGTGTTCTGGTACCGGGGCCTCGCGCAGGGCGGCATCGCGGCGGTGGGGCAATTGCAGCTCTTGCAACCCTTCTTCGGCCTGGCGCTGGCGGCAACGCTGCTGCATGAGCAGGTCAGCCCATTGATGGTGTTCGTCACGCTTGGAGTGGTGGTGTGCGTGTTCGGCGCGAAGAAGTTTGCAAAGCCGGGTCCGCCACTGCGCGCAGCCGAGCAATGAGGGCGTTGTTCCTACTCAAAACTTCGTCACCACGCCGATGCCGATGCCCTCGAAGCCGCCCATCGCCATCAGCGCCGCCGGCGCCTCCTCGAGGCTGATCTTCTTGCCGACCAGAAGCTCGGGCTTCAGCTTGCCGGTGCGGATCATCTCCATCATCGCGGAATAGCGGTAGGCCTGCATGCCGTGGCTGCCGAGGATTTCGAGCTCGAAGGCGATCACCTTGTCCATCGGCACTTGCGGGCGGGAATGCTCGCCCAGCATCAGCCCGACCTGAACGTGGCGGCCACGCCGGCGCAGATTGGCGATCGAGTTGAAGCATGTCGTCGGGTGGCCGAGCGCGTCCATCGACATATGCGCGCCGCCATTGGTGATCTGCTTGACCGCCTTGACCACGTTCGGCGTCGTCGAGGCGTTGATCGTCGCCACCGCGCCGATTTTTTTGGCGAAGTCCAGCTTCTCGTCGGTGAGGTCGATGGCGATGACGTTGGCGCCCATGGCGCTTGCGATCATGATCGCCGAGAGGCCGACGCCGCCGCAGCCATGCACCGCCACCCATTCGCCCGGCGTCACCCGGCCCTGGTCGACGATGGCGCGGAAGGAGGTGACGAAACGGCAGCCCAGGCTGGCGGCGGTGGCGAATTCCATCTCGTCGGGAAGGCGCACCAGATTGGTGTCGGCATGCTCGATGCCGACATATTCGGCGAACGAACCCCAGCCGGTGAAGCCAGGCTGGGTCTGATGCTCGCAGACCTGATGATTGCCCGAGGTGCATTCGAAGCAGCGGCCGCAGCCGACGGCGAACGGCACGGTGACGCGGTCGCCTGCCTTCCAGCGGCTCACCTGCTTGCCGGCGGCGACGACGACACCCGCCAGCTCATGTCCCGGAACATGCGGCAGGGTGATGCCGTCATCATGACCCATCCAGCCATGCCAGTCGCTGCGGCAGAGGCCGGTCGCCTCGACCTTGATGACGACGCCATCCGCCGCCGGCTTCGGGTCGGGAACGGTCTGGATCATCGGCGCCTCGCCGAATTTCTCGAAGACGACAGCTTTCATGGGAGGTCCTTGTTATTCGGCATCGATCTGGTTCTGCGGTGCCGCCTTCTGGAAGGCGGAAAGCGCCATGCAGGCGGCGTGGATGCGCGAGATCTCCGGGTAGGGCGCCATGTCGACGCCGAAGCGGGCGTTGTTGGTGACCTGGGCGGCAAGGCAGATGTCGGCGAACCCCGGTATCTCGCCATGGCAGAATGTGCCGGTTTCAGGCGACGAAGCCAGCAGCTTTTCAAGCGGCTGGAAGCCCTCGTTCACCCAATGCCGGAACCAGTTGACGACGTCGTCGTCGCCGGCGCCGAACAAGGTGCGCAGCGAGGTCAGCACACGCAGATTGTTCACCGGATGGATGTCGCAGGCAATCATCTGCGCCAGCATCCTGACGCGGGCGCGCCCCAGCGCATCCTTGGGCAGCAGCGGCGGCTCGGGCACCGTCTCGTCGAGATATTCGATGATCGCCAGCGACTGGGTCAACAGTGTGCCGTCGTCCAGCACCAGCGCCGGCACCAAGCCTTGCGGGTTGACCGCGAGGTAGGCAGGCTCGAGATGCTCGCCATGGCGCAGATGGTGCGGCACATAGGTGTAGCTCAGCCCCTTCATCTCCAGCGCGATCCGCACCCTGTAGGAGGTGGAGGAGCGGTAGTAGTTATGAAGGACGAGGTCGCTCATCGGATCAGGGTCTCGGCTGGCCGATGGCCACCTCTATGGCGCCTATGCCGTCGACGCCGCCGGTGATCCTGTCGCCCGCCCGAACCGCGCCGACGCCGGCCGGCGTGCCGGTGAAGATCAGGTCGCCTGGCCGAAGCTCGACCGCTTCGCTGCAGATCGAGACGACGTCGGCGACCGGCCAGATCAGCTCGGCCAGGTCGCCGTCCTGTTTCACCTCACCGTTGACAGCGAGCCAGATGCGGCCCTTTTCGGGATGGCCCGACTTTGCCACCGGAAGCAGGGGACCGCACGGCGCGGACAGATCGAAAGCCTTCGACCAGTCCCAGGGGCGGGCCGCCTTCTTCGCCTGGTCCTGCAGGTCGCGGCGGGTCAAGTCGACGCCGACGCCGTAACCCCAGACATGGGCAAGCGCCTCGGCGCGGGCAATACGAAACCCAGCCTTGCCGATCGCCGCGACCAGCTCGATCTCGTGGTGGAGATTGGCGGTCAAGGGCGGGTAGGGGATCTCGGCGCCGCTGTCGACCACCGCGTCGGCCGGCTTGGTGAAGAAGAAGGGCGGGTCGCGCTCGTCATTGCCGAGCTCGCGCGCATGCGCCGCGTAGTTGCGGCCGACGCAGAAGATGCGGCGCACGGCAAACCGCTCCGCCGAGCCGGCGACGGCGACCGAGGCGATCGCGGGCGGAGGGAGGGCGAAGTCTGCCATGGATGGTCTCTGCGTTATCGTGAATCCGTCCGCACCTTCGGCCGATTTCGTCGGGCGGGCAAGGTATTAAGCCCTGGAAACTATTGGCCCTGTCGTTTTGCCGACAAGCGACTTCCTGGCGATGTACTATTTGGCAATAATCTGGCCATGGTCACGGGACTATCCTGTGTCCGACAAAACCGAACCGATGCTCGAACCTATGCAATGACCGCCGTCAGCGATCGCGCCCGCTTCCTGATAATCGACGATCACCCGCTGTTTCGCGAGGCGCTGCACAGCGCCGTGCAGATGGCCTATCCGGATGTCGACACCGTCGAGGCGCGCTCGATCGCCGAAGCGATCGAGCTTCTCGCCGACGCAAAGCCATTCGACCTGGCGCTGCTCGACTTGAGCATGCCCGACGTGCACGGCTTCGAAGGGCTGCTGCAACTCAGGACCCGTTATCCGCGCCTGCCAGTGGTGATCGTTTCGGGCTACGAGGAACCGAAGATCATCTCCGAGGCGCTGTCCTACGGCGCCGCCGGTTTCATCCCGAAATCGGCAAGGAAAAGCGATCTCGCCGCCGCCATCCGCTCGGTGATGGACGGCGCGGTCTATGTGCCGGAAAATTACGAAGGCCAGCCGTCGGACGCCGACAGCACCGACCGCGCCGACATGGTGCAGCGGCTGGCGACGCTGACGCCGCAGCAACTGAGGGTTTTGCAGATGCTGCGCCAGGGCATGCTCAACAAGCAGATCGCCTATGAGCTGCAGGTGGGCGAGACTACCGTCAAGGCGCACGTCTCGGAGATCCTGCGCAAGCTCAATGTCTACAGCCGTACGCAGGCGGTGATCGAGGTGTCGAAGCTGGACAATACGGAGCTGTTCAGGGATCAGACGGGGTTTTGAGCGTAGTTTCTTTGTTTTGATGCATGTCGTTCTCCCAAAACCGCTACGCACTTTTGGGCGACATGCATTAGGCCAGCAAATGCGCCAACAGCGCGCGCAGTTGCGCGGGTTTCAGAGGTTTGCGCATGAGCTCGATGCCGGCGGCGCGGGCGGCCTTGGCGACGAGCTCCGAGCCGTCTGCGGTGACGATCAGCGCCGGCACGGGGCGACCGAGATAGTTGCGCACTTCGGCGATGGTTGCGGTGCCGAGATCGCCACCGTCGAGATGCTGGTCAGCGATGACGATGTCGGGCACCCAGTCGGTATCGCCGATCAGGTCGAGAGCGTCGTCCGTCGAGGTGGCGGCACGTACCAGGCACTGCCAGCGCTCGAGCAGCGAGGTCATGGCGCTCAGCACGTCGGTGTCGTTCTCGACCAGCAGCACCTTGGTGCCGAACAGACCGTAGCCGCGCGGCCGCTCCATGTCGGCGGCGCCCGCGGCCGGCTCGGCTGCGGCGCTCATGCCGACCGGCACGTCGATGTGGAAGATCGTGCCGCGCCCGACCTTTGAGGAGAAGGTGACGGGGTGGCCGAGTGCGGCCGCCATGCGGCGCACGATCGCCAGGCCTAGGCCCAGCCCGCCCGCAAGTCCTGCCTCGGTAAGGGTCGAGATGCCGCGATGGAACTCTTCGAACACCGCCTCGCGCTGGTCGTCGGGAATGCCGCAGCCGGTGTCGGCGACGTCGATGCGGATGGTGTCGCCGCGATGCCTGGTGCCGACCAGCACGCCGCCGGAGCGGGTGTAGCGCAGCGCGTTGGAGAGGATGTTCTGCAGGATGCGGCGCAGCAACGTACGGTCGGAGCGCACCACGACATTGACCGGCCGGAATTTCAGCGACAGCCCCTTGTTCTGCGCCTCAGGCAGGAAATCCGAGCGCAGCGAGGAAAACAGCGCCTCCAGGCTGACGTCGACGATTTCCGGCTGCACCACGCCGGCGTCGAGCTTGGAGATGTCGAGCAGCGTGCGCAGCAGGTCTTCCATCGTCTCCAGCGAGCGCTCGACCTGCCGCACCAGTTTCTTGCCTTCCTCGCTGGTCTGCACTTCGGCGAGCGCCGAGACCGACAGGTGCGCGGCGTTGAGCGGCTGCAGCACGTCGTGGCTGGCGGCGGCGAGAAACCTGGTCTTGGAAAGATTCGCCAGCTCGGCGTTTTCCTTTGCCGCGCTGAGCTCGATGTTCGACCGCTCGAGCCGGCGCAGCGTCGTATGCAACTCCTCGGTGCGGGTGCGCACCTGGTTCTCCAGCGAGATCGCAGTCTGGAACAAAGAGAAGGCGTTGACCTGCTGGTCCATCGAGCGTTCGACACGGCTGACGAGAGCGGCGTTGATCTTCTTCAGCTTCTCGAGGTCATGGATATCGCGAAGCGGCATGGCGGTTCACTCGGCCGCCCGACGCTCACCAAAGGCGATGCCGGTGAACGTCTGGTTGAGATGCATCGAGCGGTATTGCTCGCCATAGGTGCCGAAGCCGATGACGTTGTTGGTCCGGTAGAGCTCGGAAATATCGCGGAAGACCTGGCGGTTGCGCGCGTCGAGCCGGCGCAGCACGCAGTCGAAGCCAAGCACCATGTCGATACCGCCGAGCTTGCGCTCGACATCCAGCAAGGCGGCGCGCGTCGCTTCGACCATGTTCTTGGGCTGGGCGATGGACAGAACGACGCCGTCGTCGATGGCGCAGAAGAAGGACAGCGAGCCATCGGCATGCATCCGCTGGATCGAGCGGCAGTAATATTCGCCGCCCACCTTCACCACGACGGGGTGCGAGGCAAAGCTTAAGGGTGTCAGCATCTGCGGCACGATGCCGACGGAGGCGGCATATTCCTCCGCGGCGTTGGTTGCGTTGAATTCGCGCACGATGCGGTGGTCGGGATCAGATTGAGTGACCACCAGCTTCTCGTCGGTGGGAATGAAATTGTCGGTCTTGAAGACGTGGAAGGGAATCTCGGTCGCGATCAGCACGACGATGGCGCTGTCGGAAGCGACCTTGCCGTTCGAGATAAGACTGGTGGTCTCGAATTTCAGGTTATCGCCGGCCGAACCGCCGATCAGCGGAATGTCGTCCAACCCCCAGTGGATGGCCGAGGTCACCGCTTCCTCGGCATAGGACAGCCCGTCGATGAAGCAGAGCGCGAAAGTGTCCTTGGCCCGCCCAGGTCCGACACGGTCGCGCAGCGAACGTCTCAGCGCCGCAACCTCGCCGGTAATCCGGTCCATGCTCGACGAAGAGAGGTTGTCGACCATGATGCTTGCCGTCGAAAAGGACGCGGTGGGAAGCAGCAGTGCAAGGACATGGCCTTCCTCGAGGCCTTGAGGGGTGATTTCACCGGCGGTCGAGCAGCCAGCATAGTCAAGCGAGGGAGCATGTGTCTTGAGTGCTTCCGACAGGGCGGCCGCATCGACGAGGCTCTGGGAAAAGAAAAGCAGCGCAAAGCCGGCGTCCATGGCCGCGGCCTCCGTCGCGACCATTCGGGCGAAAGCGTTCGCGTCGGGCTCATCCGTGGTGAGCGCCGAAAGGCCGCAAGCATAGTGCGTCCGTGAACTGGCCAGCGACTTCCTCCCTGCATTTCCTCCGACGCTTTTTTGTGTGCGTTCAGCGCGCTTGCGTCGAAAGGCATTGTTGTCTTCAACCGTCATTTTGGCAATGGGCGGGCCTCGTGCTGCGTGACCGAAAGTACAATATGCGGAGTTTCGGACGAACTGCATTCTCGCAGCGTGGTGCTTTGGGGGCACTTCTTCCGGTGCACTATACGGTATAGGAATAGCGGATAGCCGGGGCAGCCGGGCAATAACCCGCGCCGGGACTACCAAGGTAATACCTAGGGAGGATTCATGTCGGACATATCGTTGACGGTGAACGGAAAGCGAGTCAGCGGCGTTGCCGAAGACCGAACGCTTCTGGTTCATTTCTTGCGGGAGAATCTCGGTCTCACCGGGACGCATGTCGGTTGCGACACCTCGCAATGCGGGGCCTGCGTCGTGCTTGTCGACGGCAAGGCTGTGAAGTCCTGCACGATGCTCGCGGCGCAGGCCTCGGGTTCGAGCGTCGTGACGATCGAGGGACTGGCAAACGGC
Organism: Mesorhizobium sp.; assembly: GCA_004963905.1. GTDB lineage: Bacteria > Pseudomonadota > Alphaproteobacteria > Rhizobiales > Rhizobiaceae > Mesorhizobium. The sequence goes on along the minus strand of SUGL01000050.1, from coordinate 14,021 downwards.
GTCGACCTGCACCCGGTGCAGGCAGCCTTCAAAGAGCACCACGGTCTGCAATGCGGCTTCTGCACGCCGGGCATGATCATGGCGGCGACAGACATGATCGCCCGCCACCCGCAAGGCCTCGACGAGGCCACGGTGCGCGCCGAGCTCGACGGCAATATCTGCCGCTGCACCGGCTACCACAACATCGTCAAGGCGATCCTCGCCGCATCGCAAGCGATGGCGAAGGGGTCGAAGGGCAAGGCGAAGCAGGCAGCTTAGGGAGTAGGCAGTAGGCAGTAGGGATTAGGCAAAACGAGCCTCCTCACTACTGCCTAACCCCTACTGCCTATTCCCTTAAATTCCGGAGGAATTCCCAATGGGTATCGAAGGTGTCGGCGCCCGCGTGGCGCGCAAGGAAGACAAGAGGTTCATCACCGGTGGCGGCCGCTATGTCGACGACATGGTGGTTCCCGGCATGAAGCATGCCGTGTTCGTGCGAAGCCCGCACGCACATGCCGAGATCAAGAAGATCAACGTGAAGAACGCGCAGGCGATGCCGGGCGTCGTCGGCGTTCTGACCGGCAAGGAGCTCAAGGCCGACGGGATCGGCAATCTCATCTGTGGCTGGATGATCCACTCCAAGGACGGCACGCCGATGAAGATGGGCGCCTGGTCGCCGCTCGCGGTCGACAAGGTGCGCTATGTCGGCGACGCCGTCGTGATCGTCATCGCCGACACCAAGGGCCAGGCGCGCGACGCCGCTGAAGCGGTCGAAATCACTTACAAGGAACTGAAGGCGGTGGTCGAGGCGACCAAGGCGCTCGAAAAGGGCGCGCCGCAGGTCCATGCCGAGGCCGAGAACAATCTGATCTTCGACTGGGAACTCGGCGACGGCAAGGCAACCGACGCCGCAATCAAGTCGGCCGCCCATGTCACGCGCATGAAGATCGTCAACAACCGGCTGGTGCCGAACGCGATGGAACCACGCGCGGCTCTGGGCCACTACGACAAGGCCGAGGACCACTATACCTGCTGGACGACCTCACAGAACCCGCATGTCGCGCGGCTGGTGCTGAGCGCCTTCTACAATGTCGCGCCGGAAAACAAGCTTCGAGTGATCGCGCCGGACGTCGGCGGCGGCTTCGGCTCCAAGATCTACATCTATCCGGAGGAGATCGTCTGTCTCTGGGCGTCGAAGAAGACCGGGGTTCCAGTCAAATGGGTCGCCGACCGCACCGAAAGCTTCCTCTCCGACGCGCATGGCCGCGACCATGTCTCGACGGTGGAGATGGCCTTCGACAAGGACAACCGGATCACCGGCCTCAAGGTCGACACGATAGCCAATCTCGGCGCCTACATGTCGCTGTTCTCGTCCTGCGTGCCGACCTACCTCTATGCCACGCTGCTGTCGGGCCAGTACGACATCCCGGCGATCCACGCCAATGTGCGCGCCGTCTACACCAACACGGCACCCGTCGACGCCTATCGCGGAGCAGGGCGGCCGGAGGCCACCTACGTCCTCGAGCGCATGATGGAAACCGCCGCGCGCGAGCTTGGCGTGTCGCCGGCGGAGTTGAGGCGCAAGAACTTCATCACATCGTTCCCGCACCAGACGCCGGTGATCATGAACTATGACGCCGGCGACTATGGCGCCTCTCTCGACGCGGCGATGAAGGCCGCCGACTATGCCGGCTTCGCCAAGCGCAAGGCGGACGCCGCCAAGCAGGGCAAGCTGCGCGGCATCGGCATGAGCTGCTACATCGAGGCTTGCGGCCTCGCGCCGTCGGCGGCGGTCGGTTCGCTCGGCGCCGGCGTCGGGCTGTGGGAATCGGCGGAAGTGCGCGTCAATGCGGTCGGCACGATCGAGGTGCTGACCGGCTCGCACAGCCATGGCCAGGGCCACGAGACGACCTTCGCGCAGCTGGTCAACCAGCGCTTCGGCGTGCCGATCGATTCGGTCTCGATCGTCCATGGCGACACCGACAAGGTGCAGATGGGCATGGGCACTTACGGCTCGCGCTCGGGCGCCGTCGGCATGTCGGCCGTCGCCAAGGCGCTCGACAAGGTCGAGGCCAAGGCCAAGAAGATCGCGGCGCATTTGCTCGAGGCTGACGAAGGCGACATCGTCATCGAGAATGGCGAGGTCAAGGTCGCCGGCACCGACAAGAGCCTGCCCTGGTTCCAGGTGGCGCTTGCCTCCTACACCGCCCACAACCTGCCCGCCGGCATGGAGCCGGGTCTTAAGGAAACGGCCTTCTACGATCCGTCCAACTTCACCTTCCCGGCCGGTTGCTACATCTGTGAGGTCGAGATCGATCCGGAAACCGGAATGACGGAAATCATCCAGTTCGTCGCGGCCGACGATTTCGGCAACATCATCAACCCGATGATCGTCGAGGGGCAGGTGCATGGCGGTATCGCGCAAGGCGTCGGCCAGGCGCTGCTCGAAGGCGCCCACTACGACGCCAGCGGCCAGCTTTTGACGGCAAGTTACATGGATTATACGATGCCCCGCGCGGGCGACCTGCCGTCGTTCAAGGTCTCGACCTCGAACACGCCATGTCCCGGCAATCCGCTCGGCGTCAAAGGCTGCGGCGAGGCCGGCGCCATCGGCTCGCCGCCGGCGGTGATCAACGCCATCACAGACGCGCTCGGCGTCGTCGATATCGCCATGCCGGCGTCGCCGTCGACCGTGTGGTCGGCGATCCGCGCGAAGAAACACTGAAAGAGCGAATAGCGAATAGGGAGTGGCGAATAGAGGAAAAGCGCGATGCGAAGGGATGGATCCTATTCGCTATTCGCTACTCCCTATTCGCTTTTTCCCGAAGGGAGGAAGACAAATGTACTCAGTCAACTACCATCGCGCCGCCTCGGTCTCCGACGCCGCCAAGCTGTTGAAGAATGGCGACGCCAAGCTGCTCTCCGGCGGCATGACGCTGATCCCCGCCATGAAGACGCGGCTTGCAGCGCCCTCCGACCTTGTCGACGTGTCGAGGCTGAAGGAGCTGCAGGGCGTCAAGGTGTCCGGCAAGACGGTCACCATCGGTGCTGCGACGACGCATTACGACGTCTCTGCCGACGAGAAGCTGAAGAAGGTCTGCCCGGCGCTCGCGCATATGGCCTCGCTGATCGGCGACCCGGCGGTGCGCTACAAGGGCACGATCGGCGGCTCGATCGCCAACAACGATCCGGCGGCCGACTATCCGGCGGCGCTGCTGGCGCTGGGTGCGACCATCGTCACCAACAAGCGCGAGATCGCGGCCGACAAGTTCTTCAAGGGCCTGTTCGAAACGGCGCTGAAGGACGGCGAGATCATCACGGCGGTGACCTTCACCGCGCCGGCCAAGGCAGCCTACCAGAAATTCCGCAACCCGGCCTCGCGCTACGCGATCGTTGGGGTGTTCGTGACCAAGGGCAAGGACGGCGTGCGGGCAGCGGTGACCGGCGCCGGCGACGACGGCGTCTTCCGCTCCAAGGAAATCGAGGCGGCGCTGGCGAAGAATTTCGACGCCTCGGCGCTGGATGGCCTCAAAGTGTCCGCCAAGGGTTTGATGAGCGATATGCATGCTTCCGCCGACTACCGCGCCAATCTGATCGCGGTGATGGCGAAGCGCGCGGTGGCTGCGGCCAACGCCTGAACGCCCTGGTCCTGAACTAAAGGAAGGGCCGCCGCGGCGGCCCTTTTTCTTTCGTATTCGCAATTGGTTGGCAGGAATTACCTGAGAATTCGCGGCTTCGCACTTGCACAAGATTATTCCGCACTGCAAAATAAATGCGGCGGGAAACGAAGCGGTTCCGGGTGCGGCTGTCCGTGCCGGGCCTCGAGTTGCGAAGGACGGGCATGACCGACATCTCCGCGACGGCCGGTATCCTGCCACGGGCCACAGCCGACAAAGCGGCTCGCTCAAGGCTGGCCTATCTCGACGGCTGGCGCGGCCTGTCGATCGCGCTGGTGCTGATCGGCCACTTCTTTCCGGTTCCCGGCATCAATCTCGGCGTGCTCGGCGTCGAGTTCTTCTTCGTGCTCAGCGGCCGGTTGATGGGCGAGATCCTGTTCATCGAGCGCTTTCCGCTGAAGAAATTCTTCAAGCGCCGCTTCTCGCGCATCTATCCGGCGCTGCTGGTGTTCGTGATTGCCGCCATGGTCGGCCTTTCCGGCACCTTCATCGCCTTCAAATGGAAGGCGGCGCTGACGGCGCTGACCTTCACCTACAACTATGCCGGCATTCTCGTTAATCGCGCCGGCGCGCTCGACCATATCTGGTCGCTCGCCATCGAGGAGCATTCCTATGTCATCCTGGCGCTGATCAGCGTGGTGGTGTCGGGGCGCGCCAATGTCGTGCGGCTGCTTGTGGCGCTCTCGCTGCTGGCGATGGCCAACGGCGCGATCTCCTACTGGGTTCTCGGCATGGATTACGAGACGAGCTACTGGCGCACCGACGTGCATATCGCCTCGATCCTGCTTTCGGCGGCGATCTGCCTGCTCAAGGCCGACGGACGACTGCCGGCATTCCTCAGGAACCGGCATGCGGCGCTGGCGGCGGCCGCGGGCGCGGTGCTGCTGTTTCTCGATCCGGTGCCGACGCCGGTGCACTATCTGCTGGGCGTGCCGCTGCTTGCGCTTGCCGTCAACACGCTCGACTTCGCCGGCGGCTATCTGACCGGATTGCTGTCGTCGCGGCCGATGGTGATGCTTGGGCTGTGGTCCTATTCGCTCTATCTGTGGCAGCAGCCCTTCTACAAATTCGTCTACGACCGGGACAGCGCGCCGATCCCGATGCTGGCCGCGGTCTTCGCTTGCGCGCTGGCGAGCTACTACATCGTCGAAAAGCCGGCCCGCGGCTGGCTCAACCGCAATTGGTGAAGTTCAGGCCTTGCCGTTCTTCCGCGCGGCGAGATAGCGCCGAAGTCCAGCTTCGCCGCGGGGTGTGGTCCAGCGGTGATTCCACGCGAAAGCCGGCCTGAGCAAGGGCGCCAGGAATTTGAGGATCGGCCTCTCGACGATGACTTGCCAGGTGAGCTTCACATGCGTGCCGGTTCCGGACGGCGACAGTTCCGCCCGCCACAGGCCGTCGAAATCGCCGAAGGTCTTCACCACCACCAGACGGCCTGGCTCGAGCTCGGCGGCCTCGATGATGAAGTTCAACTCATAGGGCAGGGCGCCCCGCGCCCGGGCTCTGGCCCGTGATCCGACGACGCCCTTGCCTTTCTTGTCCAGCGGCTCGACTTCCTTATAGGCGTCGCCCCACCAGTGCGGCAGAAGCTCGGCATCTGACAGGACGTCCCACACTTCCTGCGGTGTCCCCTCCGGGATTTCCCAACTCTCGTCGAAGCGGAAGACGTTGCTTGGCATGATGTCACGCCCCAAACCAGCGGAGCATTTACATTAGCTGCAGCTTGTTTTTGTGACCAGTGGCGGCTTTCGGGCTGTGCGCTACCCGATCGGCTTGGCGTAGTAGCGCACCGACTTCTTGCCGCCATGGATCACCGCATCGCCGACTTCGGCGAAGCCGAGCGCGGCGTGAAAGGCATCCGAGGCAGGGTTGGGCGGATCGGCGTTGACCTCGCAGGTGACGATCGCGTGGCCGGCGCGCCGGACATGCTCGAATAGATCCTCGTAGAGGCGGCGCGCATGGCCGTGGCCACGCGCTTCGGCGGCGACCACCACCCGGTCGACATAGACGAAGCGCGGATAGCGCTCGCGGAACCACACAAAATTTGGGCTGTCGTAGCGGGCGTCCTGATCGAAGCACATGATGAAGGCTTCGAGGGCGCCGATGCGGCGCGTGTAGAAAGCCTGCCCGATAAGAAAGGACAACCGCTCCGGCTCGAGCCAGGACAGTTCGGCGGCATGCTCGTTGTTGAGGACGAGGATGGCCGGCTCGTCGGCGGGCGAAACGCGTTCGATCGGCGGCCGATCTTTCGACATAGCCAGGTCCGGCATCAGGCCCTCGCGGCCGCGATCGTTGCCGCCACCAGGGTCTCGTCGGTCACGGTGTTGCGGTACTCGCGATCGAGATCGGTGCCGCCCATGCCGACATGCGGGTTGCGGTAGCGCATGGCGCTCGGCACGTCGGCAAGCGCGGCGAAATGCATCTCGCTCAGACCGGTGCGTCTGCGGACTTCGCCGATGTTGTCGGGCGCCAGCCCGCCGCAACCGAGGATGATGATGCGTTCGCCCGCCTGACGAACGAGCTGCGCCAGCAGGTCGATGCCTTGCAGCGCCGTGTCGCGCTGGCCGCTGGTCAGCACGCGGCCGACCTTGCAGCGGATCAGCGCTTCGAGCGCCTCGGCGGGATCACGCGTCATGTCGAAGGCGCGATGGCAGGTGACGTTGAGAGGGCCGGCGGCGCGCACCAATGCGCTCATGCGCGCCTCGTCGATGGCGCCTTCGGCGGTCAGGCAACCGACGACGACGCCGGCCACGCCGAGATCGCGCAAGGCGCCGACATCGGCAAGCATCGATTGGTACTCCGCCTCGCTATAAAGAAAATCGCCGCCGCGTGGGCGCACGATTACATGGAATGGGATGGTCGCGCGTTCCAGCGCCGCGCGCACCGTGCCCAGGCTCGGGGTGATGCCGCCTTCGACAAGGCTCGCGCAGAGCTCGACCCGGTCGGCGCCGGCGGCCTGCGCGGCGAGCAGCCCGTCAATGCCTTCGACGCAGAGTTCGATCAGGGGTTTTTGGGCGTCGGTCACCGGCATCCATCCATATTGAAGAGAAGCGCAGCCCTAGCATTGGGGCGACTGCGGCGAAAGCCGCAACGATCGGTCCAGCCTTGGAGCATTTGTCATGTCCAAGCGTGCAAAGCCGTTGACATCAATAACCCTATGGTTATAAATAAATCCATAGCTGGCAGGTTATTGATCGGGCGAGCGAGTCCGCGAATAAGGACGTCGAACCCGACCAGAGACCCCTGGCAGCGGCATGTCTTGGCTCTGGAGACATTGTTGGAGAAACCGGACAAGGAGGATGCCGTGAATGACATCGAAGAAAGAACGATGGCTACCGAGACCAAATCGATCCTTGTCGAGCGGCTCCTTCCGCACGCGGTCGACAAGGTGTGGCGCGCGCTGACCTCTCCGCATCTGGTCGCCGAGTGGCTGATGGAGAACGATTTTGAACCCGTTGAAGGCCACCGTTTCACCTTCCGCGCGAAGCCGATCCCTGGCTGGTCAGGTGTGGTCAACTGCGTGGTGCTGAAGGTCTCTCGACCGCATCTGCTCGCCTACAGCTGGGGCGACGGAAGCGAGTCCGACAGCGGCTTGAAGACCATTGTGACCTGGTCACTGACGCCAGAGGGGCCGTCCACGCGGGTGCGGATGGAGCAATCCGGTTTCAGGCCGCAAGACGCGGCCGGCTACAAAGGCATGGGAAGCGGCTGGCCCCGCATCCTGGAGCAGCTCGAACAAGTCGCGGCCGGGCAGGGCTGACATTCCCGGCGTTGCGCCAGCCGAGGCGCGCAACGGCAAACCAGACCTGAACCCTGATGCAGTGCATTCCAGGGCTCGTGAAAACCACGTCCAAGGAGATGGACCATGGAAGCCAGATTGAAGAACCCGGTGATGCTCATCCCCGGCGCGCTGCAGGCGCTGCTGGCGCTGGACAAGTCGACCGAGGCCGCCGAGCTGCCTTATGTGACGCGCAAGCTCGTCCATCTGCGCGCCAGCCAGATCAACGCCTGCAGCGTCTGCGTCGACATGCACGCGCGCGAGCTTAAAAAGGCCGGCGAGAAGGACGAGCGGATCTTTGCCGTATCCGCCTGGCGGGAAACGCCCTACTTCACCGGCGCGGAGCGCGCGGCCCTGGCGCTGACGGAGGCCGCGACGCGATTGGCCGACCGCTCGGACGCCGTGCCCGACGATGTCTGGGACGAGGCAGCTCGCCACTATGACGACAAGGCGCTTGCCGCGCTGGTGATCCAGATCGCGCTGATCAACGCCTTCAACTGAACGCGCCGACCCGGCAGCCGGTGGGCGCCTGGGGCTGACATGGATGGTCGGGCGTCCGCCTTGGGGCGGCGCCCGACCGCGGGCAGCCGCGCCGTTGCCTGGCTACTGCTTCAAGATCGTATTCTTGGCGCCTTGTTCGACCTGGTCGATCACCAGGAGCTTCACCGGATCGGTGCCGATATTGGTGGCCTGGTGCCATTGCCCGATCATCTCGACGATGAAGTCGCCGGTCTTGTAGGTGTTGCTGCTGCCGGTCTCGACATTGGTGACCTTGAGCGTGCCTGCCTCGACATAGGCGTAACGCGGGAAGGGGTGCTTGTGGACCGGGAGCGTCGCGCCGGGCGCGATCTGATAGGCTGAAACCTGAACATCGACATTCTTCTGCGGCAGCGTGATCGGCTGGCCGGAAGCGGTCGTCGTCTTGGACGCCAGCGGCGTCACCACGACAGGCGTGCCGGAACTGTCCAGCGCGTTGGCGGTGTCTGAAGAAAGCGCTGCTGCCAAGAGCAGCGCCGATGCCAGGATATTGCGCACGATTTCCTCCCAAAAATGGTCGGCAAGATCGCGCAGGCGTCATCCGCGCGCAAGTGGGAGGCGGCACGATCAGATCTTGCCCAAGCCCTGCTGGTGATCCTTGGGCGGTGCCGGCCATCGCCACGCGCCAGGTTCTTGATACACCGGATTCATCCCCTAGTTATTCCGTGGGCGCCGCAGTCGCGGATTGCTTGGGGGCAGCGACGGTTGCGACGTTCTGACCGCATGTCGCGGAAGGACGGCCGGGCCGACGCAGCTTTGGAGGCTCCCGTGCGTCGATCCCCTCGATCCAGCTTGGCATATTTCGCATTCGCTTGCTCGATCGCGATGGCTTGCGCGGGGCCAGCAGCCGGCGGCCCGCGCGGAGGGCATGACGCTGGCGACCATCAAGGCGATGGCGAAGGTCATGACGCCGGCGGCAATCATGACGAAGGCGGCAACGGCGGCCCGCACAAAGGACTTGCCGGCGATCCCGTCGGCGACATTAGCGACCCACTGTCGAACGATCCGCCGCCGAACGATGACGGGATCAGCACGGCGGCAGTACCGTCGACTCCAGCCGCCACTGCCGACCCGCCCGCAGGCGGCGGACATTCGCTCGACCTTCCGCTCGCCTTACAGCCTCCCGAAAGCGGCATTGTTCCACCAGCGGTTCATCCAATCGAAGTGCTGCCGGGCGTCCCGGACAGCGTCGTTCGCGCCTGCCATGACGCCGTCGTGCAGGCCGCCGCCTCATTTGGCGCGACCAGTGTGGGCGTCAGCAGCGCAGGTTCCATACATCGGCTAAGCCGGACTAAGATGTCGGCCCCGATTCAGGTCAGCATCGATTATGTGCGTGACGGCAGCGTCGAGACGCGTCAGGCGGCGATCGGATGCGAATTGAACGCTAAAGGCAAAGTGATCGGCCTGACATAGCGTACGGCCACGTCGTGGTCTTTCCCTGCCTTCGCCGTGTTGCGAGAGGGGCGCGGCAAAGACAAGAGCCTTTACCGTGGGCCCGTGAAGTCGTCTGGAACTCAGTCCAATGTCGGGCGGCTCGGCCGGAGGGAAAACGGAAGCGTGATAGAACGCACGCGGATCACCCGCGAGTTGCGAACCTTGTTGCGCGTAGTCTTCTGACTGACCGCCTTCACTTGGTCTTTGCCGGCCGATGCACGGCCAGAGCGCGGCTTCAGCGGCGGCTCAACCTGCGCGCTGCGGCGCTCAGCCCTGAGCTTGTCATTGTCCGCGCGCACGGCGGCCAGGTCGCGGGCTACAGAAACAGTGGCTTCGCGTTGCTTGTCCAAGGCCTCGTTCAACCTGGTGACCTGTCCCAAAAGTGCTCGGGACGTGCCGCGCTCGAGGCGGGCTTTCTCGAGGTCCTCATGGGTCGAGACTGCCGAAGCACGTTCTCGTGCCAGAGCTTGTGCCGTCTCGGCCGCAGCCTGCTCGGCACGCTCTTTGGCTGTGACAGCCTTGGCTCGCTCCTGTTCAGCCGCTTCCTGCTCGATGCGGGCTTTATTGAGGTCCTCCTGAGTAGAGACTGCTGAAGCGCGGTTGTATTCCGGAGCCTGCGCCGTCTCCTTTGCAATCTGCTCCGCGCGCTCTCTCGCCGCGACAGCCCTGGCTCGTTCTTGTACAGCTGCGTCGCGCTCGAGGCGGACCTTGTTGAGGTCGTCCTGGGTCGAGACAGCTGAAGCGCGCTCGTGTTCCAGCGCCTGCGCTGTCTCCTTTGCAATCTGCTCCGCGCGCTCTCTCGCCGCGACAGCCTTGGCCCGCTCCTGTTCGGCCACGTCGCGCTCGATGCGGGCTTTATTGAGATTCTCTTGGATCGAGACGGCCGAAGCCTGTTCCCGTGCGAGGGCCCGCGCGGTTTCGGCGGCGGTCTGCTCAACCCGTTCTCTCGCCGTGGCTGCACCAGTCCGTTGCCGCTCGGCGGTGTCCGCGATCGCGGCCTTGGACTGCTCCATTTCGGCGATGTCGCCACGAAGATCCTTCGACTTCCGGCGCTCCTCGTCGAGCATTCGGCTCGCTTGCACCAGCGAAGCTTTTGCCGTGGCGCGATCCTCGGCGGCCTTGGCCTCAAGCCGTTCGGTTTGCATCTGTGCTTGCGACAGGTCGCGCGCCATCCGTTCGGTTCGCTGACGCTCCAGATAAGCGGCGGGCATCCGAGTAAGGACATTGTCGATGGTCCGGTCCAGCAGCGCGCGGGCGTCTTGTACAATCCAGCGCAATGCATCGAGCGTGCGGGCTGCCAAGAGTTCGTTGCGCAAACGCTCCTCGCTGGCTTTGCCGGCGGCTGCCATGCTCGTCTTCAGCGCGTCGATCTGTTTGCGCGACTCGGAGAGCGCGCTCTGCAGAGAGGCGCTCCTGGCACGCTCTTCTTCGACAGCTTGGTGTTCCTGGCTGGCCAATTCCCTCGCAGCGGACGCCTGAGCAAGAGCCGCCTCGACTTGTGCTTTGGCGGCCGTAGCATCCGGTCCAGGCAATTCGACATTCGTGCGCCCATCTTCCTGAGCCGGTCCAAGCATATCCAATGCAGCACCGGCCGGAACCTCGGAGGGGCGCGAAAGATCGGGATGGTCCAGGACCTGCGAAATGACGGGGACGTTCTCGACCAAGTTTTGCCTCGTCATCGCATAACCGAGCGGCACGGCCAGACAGATCGCGGCAACGCCCAGGCGTAGCGCGACACTGGTCGGCCTGTGAACGCGGGGAGGCGAGGCCATAGCGAAGCTGGTCGCCGAAGCGAAAGTATTGGGCTGCACCCCAGGCGGGCTCTCGCCTGCTTCGGACGTCGTGTCGAAATACTCGTTTCGCAACCCTGACTGCCGATCGCCGAGATCATCCTGAGGTCTGCCATCAGGGGCCGGGGGCCCGGCAGCCTGGGAAGAAGCAGGCTTGGCTGCAAGGTCGGCTGGGCGGTCCCAAGCCCAAGAAGCCTCATCGAGGGGAGTAATCCTGCTTTCGCTCAGGTACGCATTTGGTTTCGCGTGACGCCGTCGCATAGCGATGAGGATACGGCGGAGTACGAGGCAGACGCCTATCAGGACAAATATCGTCATCCCGCCCAGGAGGGCGAGATCCGTGTTATCTGCGTAAATTCCGGCAAGATGATTTGACATCGCAGTGCCTGTGCGGTCTTCGGTGAAATTCAGTCTCGTGAGGCTTTGTGTGCGTCCTCGCCTTGGTGCTGGCTAAAGCTTCTGCCTGCCCTCGAAGCTGTTGCTGTTTCGGGCCGCCCAGTGCTGTGCGAATTTGTCATTGCATCGCACAGGATAGGACGTGCGCCGACAGACATGCCCGCGCCGATGATTTTTTGCCTGAAACGAAACTAGAAAACGCCGTGACTGCCGATTGTCGGCGGCCGAGGGCGTGCAGAACTCCGAAAAACCGGCCCGCACCTCGCCATCCTCAATGTCCCGAGAGGTCTCCCACGGTGCGTGCCATTCCGCCATTTCGGAGTCTGGACGGTCCATCGTGAGGGTAAGCTAGGTCACGGACCCAGGCGGTCAACCATCTCGGCAGTACTTCGGCCATGCGAAACGGCCATGGTGCCGGCTCTTCGCGGCGGGGCTGGGTCCGTTCAGGGGCCCATCTCTCCCTATGGCGTCTTCAGTTCCTCGTCGGCGCCATGTGCTGAAGAAAGACTCGCCGGGCGAGGGAACCCCAATACCTCAAGCCCGGCGAGAGGTTACTTCCTGATCCCCGATCAGGACCGATGGGAGGAGCACCGGCAATCTCTTCGATGCAAGACAGGTGCCAGCATTTTGGTCCAGAAACGAAACACTCGGAAGGGTGGCCGGCGCCTCTCGTTGGGGAGATTGCCTGAAGTGTGCGCCGGCCTGGCGGCCTATTAGGTCCGCCGCATATGCAAATCGGCTAACTTACCTCGAAAGGGTATGGTGCGATCGCGGAAGGCACGCCTCCTAACGTGACCCAGTTGCGAACCACGAGACAAATGCGGCTTCGGAGCCGTTGGACAGCGGCGGCCAACACGCGCTCAGCGCGAGATTGCGCGGCGCGCGGAGGCCGGCCCGGGGCCGCGCATGTAGTAAAGTTCTGGCCGGTAGCTTGGTGCAACGAATTCGCGAAAGGCCGATGCCAACCGAGCGATCAAGGTCCACATCGAACGCCCCTATGACCTTGTGACGGCCGGCGGACATGGCGGCAAAATCCGCGACGCCGGTACGGTCGCGAGCGAAGGACCGCTCGAACAAAAGACGGAATGGGATTGGATCGCTGTCACAAGTCTCCATGCGGTCTCGGACGAAAAGAAGGCTATCCCGAGGGCAGTGGCCAAAAATGCTACGGGAAGGCCAAACAGAACCTTACGCTTCGTCATTGTCCCAACCTCACACACGCCGGTGTTGATATGGAACAGTGCCTAAATTCCCGACGTGCCTGAAAATACGATCGCAAGAACCGTGCCACGCCTGCAGTCGAACGAAGGAACGTTTTCCGGCGATGTCACGGACCAATGTCCCACCGTGATATCAGCGGGCAGGGACGTCGGTCGCAGGGTCGAATGCCACGTATGGCCCTTAGCCGGTTCATCAGAAATTGCTAAGACTCCTCGACATCGGGGAGTGTCGTATGGATCCGCTGCGCATTTACCTAGAGGCCAAGCGCTGGGCAGACTCGGTAGCGCCACCGCCTAGATACAATCCTTTGCTGGCAGGTGCGTTTGGGGCGACGATAGCCGGTGGCGTGGTCGCGTTTTTTTGCTGGCTTGTCGGCAGCAGCCACATGACAGGGGCGACCATCGTCACGATGATTTTGGCATTCGCTCTGCCGTACTTCCACCTACGGAGCAAGGACTCGAACAATGCGGGGGCCTTTGCTTCAGTATTCAGCATCCTATTGGAACTGGAGAGGAAGAGAGAAACAGGTCCTCCAGAGACCTCTGCCGAAAAATGACCGGCGCCTGTCGGTGGAGGTTGCCTGAAACGCTGGCGCCGGCCAGGGAGTGCGCACGCGCAGCCATAGCCGAGTCTTGACGCGGGGTCACTCGTCTCATTTCGGAACAGATCTCTGGCATCTGTCTTGCAGGGCAAAGCTTGCCGGTTGATCCCGGTCCTGATCGCGTACTCTGGTCAGGTAGTAGGCTCGCCGGGCTTGAGGGAGTTGGGGTCTCGCCCGGCGAGTTCCTTCTATACGTTGTCGCTAATGTGACCGGAACACATCCAAAGAACGGCCGGGACGCATCCATACGGACGATGCCTTTCGGCCAGCGCAACATCACAAATATGGCCAGGCGGCCATCAGCGCGCTTGCGGCGATCCCGACATCCATTGCCGCTCCGTCAGCACCGGAAAATCCGGAGTTGCCATCGCTCGCGGCCGAGCTTCCGGTCGCGGAGGCAAAATTCGCCGAGGCCCGGGAACATGGTACGAGGCCTGGGAGCATGATAAATGGGTTGTAAGCGAAGTTCAGGCTAATGCGATGTAGCCCAGATTGTCGTCCAAGAGTGACCGTGCCGGCAGAGTGGCAGGATCGGCTTTCCCAGCAAAGTTATCGAGTGAGCGACCCGAGACATAGGTGACGTTTTGTACCGGACACATGGGTAACACTTT
>SUGL01000004.1 GCA_004963905.1 Mesorhizobium sp. | reverse complement strand
GGGCGGTGGCGGCGGGTTTTCCGGCGGCGGTGGCTCGTCGGGCGGTGGCGGTTCGTCGGGAAGCTGGTGAGGGACCATGGCAACGCGACCGATCGACCCGCAGGACCATGACCGCATCGCCAATGCGATCCGCGCCGCCGAGGCAAAGACCGACGGTGAAATCTACTGCGTCGTCGCCCATGCCAGCGACGGCTATTTCTTCGCGGCCGCTTTCCTGGCGACGATCGGCATGCTCGTCGCCAGCCTTGCCGTCGCTTACGGGCTGGAGGCGTGGTGGCTGACCATGCGGCTGCCGCATTTCGTTTTCGCCCAGCTGCTGGCGCTGGCGTCTGTACTTGCCCTGCTGGGGCTTTGGCCCGCCTTACGCATCCATTTCGTGCCAAGACGGCTGCGCTACCAGGCGGCGCATGCCAATGCGCTGAGGCAGTTTCTCGCCCGCAACGTCCACCGCACGAGCGCGCGGACGGGTGTGCTTGTCTTCGTCTCCATCGCCGAACGCTATGCCGAGGTGGTCGCCGACAGCGGCATCAATGCAAAGGTCGGCCAGCATGTCTGGGACGGTGTGGTGCGGGACCTGACGCGGCACGCCGGCGACGGTCGTCTCGCCGACGGGTTCGTCAAGGCGATCGAATCGGTCGGCGCGGTGCTCGCCGAGCATTTCCCGGTTACCGAAGGCGACGTCAACGAGCTCGACGACCACCTCGTCGAGATCTGAGAGCCGGCCTGTAAAGGCACTCTGCCGGACGCGATTTTCCGTGCTTCCGGTGCCGGCAAGTTCGCCTGTGCGAAAAGCGCGGGCGCGACAGAGCGGACTCTTTGCAATCGACCGAAGCGGGTCTATGGTTAACAAATCATGAACACGCTGACGATCGATATCCGGAAAGCCGACCCTCGCGACGCCATCGCCATCGCGGAGGTGCATCAGGAGGCATGGCGCGGCGCCTATTCCGGCATCATCCCCCACCGGACGCTGACGGCCATGATCAACCGCCGCGGCCCCGACTGGTGGGCGAACGCGATTCGCCGCGCGGCCACCGTGCTGGTGGTCGAGATCGGCGGCACGATCGCCGGCTATGCCACGATCGGCAAGAACCGCGCCAAGGAGTTGAGGCAGCAGGGCGAGATCTACGAGCTCTACCTGCGCCCGGAATATCAGGGCATTGGGCTCGGCAGCCGGCTGTTCAAGGCGGCGCGCACGCGCCTTGCCGACCACGGCCTGAGGGGTCTGGTGGTGTGGGCGCTGGAAGACAATTACAACGCTTTGGCCTTCTATGCCGGCAATGGCGGCCGCGATATCGCCGAAGGCGTGGAAGTCTTCGAGCAGAAGGCGCTGAAGAAGGTCGCGTTCGTCTGGGAATGACGGGCACCGCCTGAAGCGCCGCACCCGAAACAGATTCAGGCGACGCGTCTCAAGTCTCTGTTGGATGCATGTCTCGCAAACCGTCGCGCGCCTCTGGGCGACATGCATCTGGTTACAATCCATTACAAAGTGTGCACTTCCATCAGCGTTCAGCACCATTCGCCGCATTGCACCATGACGCGCGCCCCGCTATCGGTCTCACAGATTTGAGAGGGATTGAGCCATGCGTATCGCAGCGATTGCCACCGGAAAGAACCCGCCTGAGGACGTCAACGTCATCATCGAGGTGCCGATCGGCGGCGAGCCGATCAAGTACGAGATGGACAAGGAGGCCGGCACGCTGTTCGTCGACCGCTTCCTGCACACCTCGATGCGCTATCCCGGCAATTACGGCTTCGTGCCGCACACTTTGTCGGGCGACGGCGACCCGATCGACGTCCTGGTCTGCAACACACGCGCGCTGGTGCCGGGCTGCGTCATCAATGTGCGGCCGATCGGCGTCTTGATCATGGAAGACAATGCTGGCCAGGACGAGAAGGTGATCGCGGTGCCGTCGCCGAAGCTGACGCTGCGCTACGAGAACGTCACCGAATACACGCACCTGCCGGAAATCACCCGCCATCAGGTGCAGCACTTCTTCGAGCACTATAAGGATCTCGAACCCGGTAAATGGGTCAAGATCGAGGGCTGGCACGATTCCAAATACGCCAAGAAGATGATCGTCGACGCGATCGAACGGGCGAAAGCGGCGAAGTAGGCCATTTTGTTTTGAGCTTGATCTTACCCAAAAACCGGGTCCCACTTTTTGGGATCAAGCTCTAGTTGTCCACCCGGCCGAAGTCCGGCACTTTGCCGATCACCTCGCGCTTGTCCTTGCCGCAGGCAAAACCCTTCGCCTTCTCGTCGGCGAGCTTGCGTGCCTGGTCGTTGGCCCGAGGGTTGCCGGTGGCGAGCACCAGGCCGACGGTGCAGCCTTCATGCTCCTCCGGCTGTGCTACTTTCGCGACGACCAGCACTTCGGTCGGCTTGTTCTCGTCTTCGGGATCGCTGATCTCGCGTCGATGGATGACCGCGAAGGGCACGGCCTTGTCGCCATTGGTCTCGATCCGCCACTCGACCTTCGGGCCAGCGGTGTTGAGCCCGGAAAAACTCTCCCAGACAGCGGTCATGTCGTCGGAGGGAAAGCCGTAGTAGACGGATTCGCGGGCGTCGTCGTAGCCGATCAGCACCGGATAGCCGCGATAGCCGGCGCAGGCGAGGCTCGCCCAGTCACCGTCGCCTTCTTCCGACTGCGCGTAGGTCACGCAGTCCTTCTTCCAGTCGAGATCGGTATAGGCGCTGGAGATGTCGCCGGCACGCGCTGCCCCGCAAAGACCGGCGAAAGCAAGCGGGATCAGAAGCGCACGCATCGCTGACAACTCCAGTAAAGGGTGCTTGAGCGTAGCGTCAAAACTGGCGCAGGCCTAGTCTAGGGCGCGGGGCTGCCAAGCGCCAATTGTCGACGTCCGCGGCGCCTGCGTTCGAAAGTCTTACTGCTTCAAGCTGGCCTCGATCAGGAGATCGGCGTTACGGGCGACCGATGCCGCCGGCCCGCCGAGGCCGAACAATTGGCCGCTGATATAGGCGCCTTCGATGAGGAGCAGCAGCCCGTCGCCGAGGGTGTCGGAATCGCTCGCGCCCATCGCTGTCGCCATGGCGCGCAGGCGCCGGCGAAGTTCCTGCTTATTGGCCTCGCTGACGACGCGCGCCGGATGGCCGTGCTCGGGATATTCGACCGCCGCATTCGTCATGCCGCAGCCGCGATAGTCCGGCCGCTGCGTGCGTTTGCCGACGCGGGTGAGGAAAGCGATGATCTGGGCGCGCGGGTCGCCGGGATGCGCGTCGACGGCTTCGTCGAAACGCTGCCAGAATTCGAGGTCGTATTGGCGCAGATAAGAGGCGGCGAGCTCGTCCTTCGACGAAAAACTGCGGTAAAGGCTCGGCTTGGTGACGCCGGCGCGCTTGACGATCTCGTCGACGCCGATCGCGCGGATGCCTTCGCGGTAGAACAGGTCGCGCGCCACGCCAAGGATCTTGTCGGCGGCCTTCGGCGTCGGCGCGGCTGGCGCCTCGTTCACCGATGCTTCAATTTTATTGTCCGATGGCATTCAGCAAACCCGCTTGACAATGTTACTGACCGGTACGTATGTATGGCGCCACCCCATTGCAACGTACCGGTCAGTAACATGATAGCCCAGTCCCGTCCGTTTGGCCAGCGCTACGCCTTCGTCGTGGTCGCCGTCATCTTTCTCTGTCTGCTGATCGCCGCTGGGCTTCGCTCCGCGCCCTCAGTCATGATGCTGCCGCTGGAGGCGAGCTTCGGCTGGCGTCGCGACGTGATCTCGATGGCTGCCGGCGTCGGCATCCTGCTCTACGGGCTGACCGGGCCGTTCGCCGCGGCGCTGACGGAGCGCATCGGGCTGCGCCGCACGCTGCTTGCCGCGCTGCTGATCATGTCGGGCTCGACCGCGCTCAGCCTGCTGATGACCGAGCCATGGCATCTCTTCATCACCTGGGGCGTGTTTTCCGGCATCGGCTCCGGCGCGGTGGCCAGCGTGCTCGGCGCCACGATCGTCAACCGCTGGTTCAAGACCAATCGCGGCCTGATGATGGGCCTGATGTCGGCGTCCAGCGCCACCGGCATGCTGGTGTTCCTGCCACTGATCGCCTCGCTGGCCCAGGCCGGCGGCTGGAAGCCGGTGGCGATTGCCGTTGCCATTGCTACTGCTGCCCTGGTGCCGATCGTGTTCCTGCTGGTGCCGGAGCGCCCGGCCTCGATCGGCCAGGTCCGCTACGGCGCCGATGCGGACGACGTGCCGCCGGTGTCGCCGGCCTCGCAGGGCAATTTCCTGACGCATACGCTCTCCACGCTGCGCCGAGCAGCAGGTACGAGAGTGTTCTGGTATCTGTTCGCCACCTTCTTCGTCTGCGGCTTCACCACCAATGGCCTAGTCGGCACGCATCTCATCGCCTTCTGCGGCGACATGGGCATCGGTGAGGTACAGGCGGCCGGGCTGCTGTCGATGATGGGTATATTCGACCTGATCGGCACGACGCTGTCCGGCTGGCTCACCGACCGCTTCGATCCGCGCAAGCTGCTCGGCGTCTACTACGCCGTGCGCGGCCTGTCGCTGATCTACCTGCCCTATTCCGGCTTCTCGGCGGTCAGCCTGATCGTCTTCGCCGTGCTCTACGGGCTCGACTGGATCGCCACCGTGCCGCCGACGCTGAGGCTCGCCAACGAAGCCTTCGGCGACCGCAGCGGACCGATCGTCTTCGGCTGGATCGTCGCCGGCCACCAAGTAGGCGCGGCGGCCGCGGCTGCTTTCGGCGGCACCATGCGCGAACTGCAGGGCAATTACGAGCTCGCGTTCATGATCGCCGGCATGACGGGCATTGCCGCAGCCTGCATCTCGCTGCTGATCAACACGAGCAAGCCGGCTTTCGATCCGGAGCCGCAGGCGGCTTAGGCTGCTCTTCCCTTCTCCCCTTGTGGGAGAAGGTGGCCGAGCGAAGCTCGGTCGGATGAGGGGTGTTCCAGGGAACGCCAGCGCTTCACTCAGCCGGAACATCGACGTCTCACTCCGCTGGAACACCCCTCATCCGTCTCGGCGCTAGCGCGCCGATCCACCTTCTCCCACAAGGGGAGAAGGCAAGGCCTGTTCACTGTTATCAAAACTTCATGGTTCCGATATGCGCCTGAAACATTGAGGCGAGAGCTTGGCGGTCCCGTTCAACGCCATCCGGAGACAGCCATGAACAAGCTCTCGTTGACCCGCCGCGCTTTCGTCACCTCAGCCAGCGCCTTTGGCCTCGTCGGCGCCTCCGGCCTCGCGCTGCCTTACTATTCCCGCGCCAATCAGCGGCCGGCTTTCACCCATGGCGTCCAGTCCGGCGACATCGACGCAACCTCCGGCATGGTCTGGACCCGCACCGACCGCCCGGCGCGCGTGATGTATGAAGTGTCGACGACGGAAAGCTTCGCCGACGCGGTCAAGCTCGCGCCGCTCGATACCTCGCCTGCCAGCGACTACACGGTGAAGCGGTTGCTCACCGATCTCGCCGCCGACCAGGACATCTTCTATCGCATGACCGCTGCCGACCTTTCCGACGTCAACGCCGTCTCCGAGCCGATCGTCGGCCGCTTCCGCACTGCGCCGGCCTCGAAGCGCGACGTGCGTTTCGCGTGGTCGGGCGACACCGCCGGCCAGGGCTGGGGCATCGACGAGACCGGCATGAAGACCTATTCGACCATCGCCAAGCACACGCCGGACTTCTTCCTGCATTCGGGTGACACGATCTATGCCGACGGCGCCATGAAGGACGAGGTCGACCTGCCCGGCGGCGGCAAGTGGAAGAACGTCGTCATGATCGACGGCAAGCGCAAGGTCGCCGAGACGCTCGATGAGTACCGCGACCAGTGGAAATACAACATGATGGACAAGCACGTGCTTGGCCTTTCCGCCATCTGCCCGACCTTCTACCAGTGGGATGACCACGAGGTGCTGAACAACTGGTCGGATTCGAAGAACCTGACCGCGGACGACCGTTACAAGGAAAAGTCGATCCACGTGCTGGCCGCTCGTGCCGCGCGCGCCTTCCACGAGATGACGACCATCCGCTACGAGCCTTCGGAGCCTGGCCGCGTCTACCGCAAGATCGCTTACGGGCCGCTGCTCGACGTGTTCTTCCTCGACATGCGCTCCTATCGCGGCCCGAACGGCCCGGACCTGGAGGAAACGCTGACGCCGAAGTCGCGCATGCTCGGCGAGCAGCAGACCAAGTGGCTGAAGCGGGAGCTGGCGAACTCGAAGGCGACCTGGAAGATCATCGCCGCCGACATGCCGCTCAGTCTCGTCGTCTGGGACGATGCGGCGAAGAAGGTCGGCTTCGAAGCCGTCGCCAACAGCGACAACGGCGCGCCGAAGGGCGGCGAGCTCGAATTCGCCGATCTGCTGCGCTACATCAAGAACGCCGGCATCACCAACACGGTGTGGCTTACCGCCGACGTCCACTACACGGCGGCGCATTACTACAATCCGGACAAGGCCAAGTTCCAGGATTTCAATCCGTTCTGGGAGTTCGTCTCCGGCCCGATCCATGCCGGCACCTTCGGTCCCAACGATCTCGACATGACCTTCGGTCCGGAGCTGAAGTTCATCAAGGCGCCGACGGCCGAGCAAGGCCAGAACCTGCCGCCGTCGGCGGGGCTGCAGTTTTTCGGCCTAGTGGACATTTCGGGCGCCACAGAGCAGCTCACCGTGCGGCTGATGGATCGCGACGACAACGAGCTCTACAAGGTCACGCTCGATCCGGTGCGGTCGGCTTAGGCCTTGAGAAAATTGGTAAGGCAGGCGGGACAGCGCCCCCCTCTGCCCTACCGGGCATCTCCCCCACTTGGGGGGAGATCGGATTTCGCATCGGCTTTCGCCAATTTCCAACGCTGCAGGACTGGCGGTGAGATCAAAGCTGCTAATCTCCCCCCTTGAGGGGGAGATGGCCGGCAGGCCAGAGGGGGGTGCTGTCCCGCCAACGTTTGCCGCGTTCGTAAGACTGCAGTCGTCAATCCGGATAGCAGGCAGCAGGAACGTTCGGCCATACCGCCGTATCGCAGTTGGCATCCTTCTGCCGCTGCTTGAAGGCGGCGCTGACCGGGCCGGTGACGATCGGGTCGACGCCGTCAGGAGCGTCGGCGAACATCTGCTCGGCCGTCCGCGTGTCGGACGAGCGCGCCGGGTTGGCTTCCTTGAGGGCCGCCGCCGACTGTGCCGCGCCAGCCGCAACCAGCACGCCAAGCGCCGCCCAAGCCAAAACCGGACGCAATCTGGACATCTGATCGGTCATGAACATCGAACTGCCCGGCCCCTCAAAGGTTCCGCCTTGGTTAACAGAATCATTTCACACCAAGACGTTTAAGAATCAGTGACCATGTATTTGGGGCGGGGCCTCCCCTTTCGCAATTGCGAAAAACCTTGTATGAGCCGCGCAACCGAAAAAGGCGGCGCTTTTGGGCCTGCTGCCTGCAACGCTCCCGAGACCAGACAATGAACCTCCGCAATATCGCGATCATCGCGCATGTCGACCATGGGAAGACCACCCTCGTCGACCAGCTCCTGAAACAGTCCGGCGCCTTCCGCGACAACCAGCGCGTCGCCGAGCGCGCCATGGATTCCAACGACCTCGAAAAGGAACGCGGCATCACCATCCTGGCCAAGGCGACCTCGGTCGACTGGAAAGGCACCCGCATCAACATCGTGGACACGCCCGGACACGCCGACTTCGGCGGCGAGGTCGAGCGCATCCTGTCTATGGTGGATTCGGCGATCGTGCTCGTCGATGCCGCCGAGGGCCCGATGCCGCAGACCAAGTTCGTCGTCGGCAAGGCGCTCAAGGTGGGCTTGAGGCCGATCGTCGTCATCAACAAGATCGACCGCCCCGACGCCCGCCACATCGAGGTGGTCAACGAGGTATTCGACCTCTTCGCCGCGCTCGACGCTACCGACGAGCAGCTCGATTTCCCGATCCTCTACGGTTCCGGCCGCGACGGCTGGGTTTCTGAAAATCCGGAAGGTCCGAAGGATCAGGGTCTGGCGCCGCTCTTCGACCTCGTCGTCAAGCACGTGCCGGCGCCGACGGTGCATCCCGGTCCGTTCCGCATGATCGGCACCATCCTGGAGGCCAACCCGTTCCTCGGCCGCATCATCACCGGCCGCATCGAGTCCGGCACGCTGAAGCCCAACCAGGCGGTCAAGGTGCTGCACCATGATGGCACGCAGATCGAGACCGGACGTATCTCGAAGATCCTCGCCTTCCGCGGTCTCGAGCGCCAGCCGATCGAGGAAGCGCAGGCGGGCGACATCGTGGCGATCGCCGGCCTGTCGAAGGGCACCGTCGCCGACACGTTCTGCGACCCGAGCGTGACCGAGCCGCTGCATGCGCAGCCGATCGATCCGCCGACGGTGACCATGTCCTTCCTCGTCAACGACAGCCCGCTTGCCGGCACCGAGGGCGACAAGGTGACCAGCCGCGTCATCCGCGACCGGCTGCTGCGCGAGGCCGAAGGCAATGTCGCGCTCAAGATCGAGGAATCGGCGGAGAAGGATTCCTTCTTCGTTTCCGGCCGCGGCGAATTGCAGCTTGCGGTGCTGATCGAGACGATGCGCCGCGAAGGCTTCGAGATCGCCGTGTCGCGGCCGCGCGTCGTCATGCAGAAGGGTGACGACGGCCAGTTGCTCGAGCCGGTCGAGGAAGTTGTCATCGACGTCGACGAGGAGCATGCCGGCGTCGTCGTGCAGAAAATGTCGGAGCGCAAGGCCGAGATGGTCGAGCTCCGTCCTTCCGGCGGCAACCGTCAGCGCCTGGTCTTCCATGCGCCCACCCGCGGCCTGATCGGCTACCAGTCGGAGCTGTTGACCGACACGCGCGGCACTGCCGTGATGAACCGGCTGTTTTATGCCTATGAGCCGTATAAGGGCGAATTGCCCGGCCGCACCAACGGCGTGCTGATCTCCAACGAGCAGGGCGAGTCGGTCGCCTATGCGATGTGGAACCTGGAGGACCGCGGTCCGATGATCATCGATCCGGGCGTCAAGGTCTATCAGGGCATGATCATCGGCATTCATAGCCGCGACAACGACCTCGAAGTGAACGTTCTGAAGGGCAAGAAGCTCACCAACATCCGCGCCGCCGGCAAGGACGAGGCGGTGAAGCTGACGCCGCCGGTCCGCATGACGCTCGAGCGCGCGCTGGCCTGGATCCAGGACGACGAACTGGTCGAGGTGACACCGAAGACCATTCGCCTGCGCAAGCTCTATCTCGACCCGAACGAGCGCAAGCGCTTCGAGAAGGCGACCAAGGTGATGGGCGCGGCGTAAGCCTTTTTCGCAGGCAGTCATTGGGGAGGGAGCGGTTGCTCCCTCCCTTTTCGTTTTCATCCGCATGCAGCCGACAGGATGGCGTCGCGATCGGCTTCGCCGGCAAGGTCTATGCGGACCGCCGCGCCGTCGCGCGCCGGCCTGCGCAGGGCTTTGGCGCCATCCGGCTCGACGGAGAGTTTCTGCCGCTCTTCCCAAGCTTGCAGCCTCGACCGCGAGATGCCGAGCTCGCCGGCGAGCAGCCGGTCGAGCCGCAAGGGCGTTACGGCGTCGAGCCGAAGCTCGAGCCAAAGCGCGGTGGCGCAGTCCGGCCTGCTGTCCGGCAGCTCTTTTCGGACCGTGACGTCTGGAAATTCCTCGATCCGTCCGATCCGGCTCCGTAACGCCATGGCATCGAACGCATGACGCCGCACGAGCGATGGATCGTTGTTTTCGAGCGCCGCAAGCAGCGCCGGCTCGACGTCACGGCGATTGCAGCGCTCAAAAATGGTCCGGTTCCAGGAATTGTCGCAGTCCGCGCAGCGGTAGATCAGCCAGGCATCGATGCGCTTGCCGTTGGCGTTGACGCGGAATTTGCCGCTGCATCGATAGGGTCTGATGCCGCCGCAGCGGTTGCAGTTGATGAGAGGTCGAGGCGCGATTTTCGGCGCGATCGCCCAGCGGATACGCAACAATCCAGACATGCCGGTAGGCCCTTCCCGTCGGGAAGTCCGTCAGGCCGGCGACGTTCGAGATGCCCTCTCTGCTCGAGCATGATCCTTTCCGGGATCATGCCCATGCGGGCACGGCGTGGCGAAAGGCTGCGATATTGGAAATCAGGCGTCGGCGCGGATGCGCGACGGGCTCAGCAATGCCAAACCGGTCTCGAAACCGCCGCCTGAAGAACACATGAAATGATGCAGGTGCCGCCAAAGCTGCGCCTGCGGTGCTTTCGGGGAGTTGACGAGACCGGCGGTTACTGAGGCAAAGTGAAGCTCGAAATCGGTAAAGGGTCGGCTCTTCTAGCCGTGCTGCAGCGGGCAAGCAAGGCCAGTGCGCTGCCCACCCTTCTTCACCACCGATTGGCTGCGGCCGCCGCGCCCCTGCGTCACATCATCTCGATGATCGGCGCGATCTCGACGCTGAACGCCGGGTTCGTCAGGATCGGACAATCCCTGGCCTTGGCGACAGCATCATCGATGTCCTTCGCCTCGACGATCGTGTAGCCGGCGGCCGGATTGCTGCCGCCATTGCTCTCGACCTTGCCGCCGGGCAGCACCGTCTTCGACATGCCGACGGGGTTGCCGCCGTCGACGACGGCCGAGCCGAGCTTGTCGTACCAGCCGGTCCAGGCGTCCATGGCCGCTTTGCGTTCGGCCTCTTCGGTCGGCATCTTGCCGGAGCCGTGATAGACATAGAGAAATTTCGCCATGTTCTCCTCCCTTGGTCAGCGGCGTCGAACCGGCATGCGGCCACGCCGCTTGCAATCGTTGATATGCGGCTGTGCCGCAACCGGATATGCGGCTGTGCCGCAATCCGATACGCGGCAGCCGCGATCGTTGATCATCGGACCAAACGGCGGGGCGGGCAATGAAAAATTCGGATCCGCTAATGTAAAGGGTGTCACCTGGCCATGGCGTGGTATTCGGGGTTCGGCCGCATATCGACCGCGGCCGCCACGCGGTTCGACATGTTGAAGAAGGCGGCGGTGGAAGCGATGTCCCAGATGTCGCGGTCGGTGAAGCCGGCTTCACGCAGCGCGGCGCGGTCGGCCTCGACGATCTTGGCCGGCTCTTCAGTCAGCTTGACCGCGAATTCCAGCATCGCGCGCTGGCGAGAGGGAAGCTCTGCGGCGCGGAAATTCATCATCATCATCTCGCCCAGCGCGGGCTCGCCCGACAGCTGGCGCACCGCCGCGCCATGCGCGGTCAGGCAGTAGAAGCAATGGTTGATCGAGGACACGACCACCGCGATCATCTCGCGCTCCAGCTTCGACAGGCCGGATTCGCCCAGCATCAAATCGTTGTACATGTCGGTGAAGGCGCGCAGCTTCTTCTCGTCGAAAGCGTAGGCCAGAAGCACGTTGGGAACGAGGCCGAGCTTCTCCTCGCATTTGGCGAAATAGGCTTTCGTCGCCTCGCTGAGCTCCGCCTGGACCAGGTCGAGCGCCGTAATTCTGTCGGTCATGGTCGTTCTCCTTGCAGGGCGATGGCGTCGGTTCGAATTTTTTAAAGCGTCGTCAAACCTTTGTCGCCAAACAGCGCTCATCTGCTACCATAGTCGCAAAAGCATGCCACGGGAGGGCGTCATGGCCAGCGTAAAATCCAAGCCGAAAAAGAAAGCTGCGGCCGCCGCGAAGATGGAAGACAAGCCGGCAAGGCTTGCCGACTACCTGCTTGCCCGCGCACCGGCGGAGGACGTCGCGGCCTATGACGTGGCCGACCTGGAACGCGCGGGCGAACTCGCCGCCCGAGCAGTCGCCGGCCACAAGAAGGGCGAGAGCGTCGTCGCGATCGAGGCCGATTCGGGCGTTGCCTGCGGCGGCAGGCCGGTCACGGTCATCACCGTCGTCAACGACAACATGCCGTTTCTGTTCGATTCCATCCTCGGCGAGATCGCCGAGTCCTCCGGCGAACCGACCCTGGTCACCCATCCCATCGTCACAGTCCGGCACGACAAGGCGGGCGTCGCGCAGGTCCTGGGCGACGCCGGCAAGGAAGACGACGACCGGCTAAGCGTCGTCCACGTCCATATCCCGCGGCTGACCGCGGAACAGGCGGCCGCTCTCACCGAGCGTCTGCGCAAGATACTCAATCAGGTCCGCGCCGCTGTCACCGACTGGAAGCGGATGCTCGCCCGCCTCGACCAGGCCATTTCCGAATTCCGTTATTCGGCCGTGCCGCTCGACAAGAAGAGCGTCTCCGAGGCGATCGCCTTTCTCGAATGGCTGCGTGACGACAATTTCACCTTTCTCGGCATGCGCGAATTCAAA
The DNA here is from genome assembly GCA_004963905.1 of Mesorhizobium sp. Taxonomy (GTDB): domain Bacteria; phylum Pseudomonadota; class Alphaproteobacteria; order Rhizobiales; family Rhizobiaceae; genus Mesorhizobium. The sequence continues at coordinate 221,899 of SUGL01000004.1, read as the reverse complement.
TATGTCGGCGGCGAGGAGAGCGGCACGCTGGAGCGCGCCGACAAGCCCGGCCTCGGCATCTTGACAGATCCCGACGTGCTGGTGCTGAGGCGAGGTACCGAGGCGGTGACGACGACGCCGGAAATCCGCGCCTTCCTGCACGGGCCTGAACCGCTGATCGTCACCAAGGCGAATGCCAAGTCCTCCGTGCATCGCCGCATCTACCTCGATTACATCGGCGTCAAGACCTATACGGCCAAGGGGGCGCTTGCCGGCGAGCTGCGCATCGTCGGCATGTTCACCTCGACCGCGTACACGCGCTCGGTGATGAAAATCCCCTATCTGCGCTCGAAGGCCGAAACGATCATCGCCAAGTCCGGCTTCAATCCGAACGACCATTCCGGCAAGGCGCTGATCAACGTGCTGGAGAGCTATCCGCGCGATGAGTTCTTCCAGGTCCCGGTGCCGATCCTCAGAAAGCATGCCAACGCCATTCTCGGGTTGATCGAGCGGCCGCGGATCAGGGCGCTGGTGCGCGTCGACCAGTTCGATCGTTTCGTTTCGATCCTCGTCTTCGTGCCGCGCGACCGCTATGACAGCGTCGTGCGCGAGAAGATCGGCACTTACCTCAAGACCGTGTTCGAGGGCCGGCTCTCCGCCTATTATCCGGCGTTCCCGGAAGGCGGGCTGGCGCGCGTTCACTTCATCATCGGCCGCTCCGGCGGCAAGACGCCGAAGATCGAGCAGGCGACCATCGAGGCGGCGATCCGCGATATCGTGCGCACCTGGGAGGACGCGCTTTCCGAAGCCGCGGAAGCGGCCAGCAGCGACCCGACATTGAAGAGCATCGCCGCTCGCTTCCCGGAAAGCTATCGCGACTCGTTCTCGGCAGCGGTGGCGCTGGCCGATGCCGGTCGTATCGCCAGGATCGGCCCCGACAATCCGATCGCCATCGACTATTACCGCCATGCCGACCAGAAGCCGCATCAGGCGGCGCTGAAAATCCATCACTATGGCAGCCCTGTGGCGCTGTCGCGTCGCGTTCCGGTGCTGGAAAACATCGGTTTCCGCGTCATCAGCGAGCGCACCTTCGAGGTCGCCGACACGGGCTCCGGCAAGGTCTTCATCCACGACATGGAGCTGGAGAACAGTTACGGCGCGCGAATAGATCTTGCCGACGGCGGCGCGCTGTTCGAGGACGCCTTCCTGTCGGTGTGGCGTGGCGATGTCGACAATGACGGCTATAACGGCCTGGCCCAGACCGCGGGCCTGTGGTCGGGCGAGATAACCATCCTGCGCGCCTATGGCCGCTACTTGCAGCAGGCCGGCATTCCGCAGAGCCAGGATTTCATCGCCGCCGCGCTCAACCGCTATCCCGACATCGCACGCGGCCTGCATCAATTGTTCGTTGCCCGCCTCGGGCCGACGGCCGAAACCGAGGGCGTGGTCGCCGCCAAGCACCTCAAAGCCAAGATCAAGGACGCGTTGGAAGAGGTGCCCAACATCGATGACGACACCATCATCCGACGCTACCTCAACCTCATCGAGGCCTCGCTGCGCACCAATCATTTCGTAGCCGATACGAAGGAGAGGGGGCAGTCGCTGGCGATCAAGCTCGACTCGCAGGCGGTCGACGGTCTGCCGGCGCCGCGGCCATGGCGCGAGATCTTCGTCTACGGCTCGGAGGTCGAGGGCGTGCATCTGCGCTTCGGCCCGGTGGCGCGCGGCGGTTTGCGCTGGTCCGACCGCGCCCAGGACTACCGCACCGAGGTGCTGGGGCTGGTCAAGGCGCAGCAGGTCAAGAACGCTGTGATCGTGCCGGTCGGCGCCAAGGGCGGCTTCTATCCGAAGCGGCTGCCGATGAGCGCCGGGCGCGACGCGATCTTCGAGGCCGGCACCTCGGCCTACAAGAATTTCGTCTCCAGTCTGCTTTCGATCACCGACAATATCGGCATAGGCGGCGTCATCCCGCCGGCCGGCGTCGTGCGGCGCGATCCTGACGATCCCTATTTCGTCGTCGCCGCCGACAAGGGCACGGCGACCTTCTCCGACACCGCCAACGCCATTTCCGAAAAGCACGACTTCTGGCTCGACGACGCCTTCGCCAGCGGCGGCTCGGCCGGCTACGACCACAAGAAGATGGGCATCACCGCCAAGGGCGCCTGGGAGGCGGTGAAGCGGCATTTCCGCGAGATGAACCGCGACATCCAGGCCGAGCCCTTCACCGTCGTCGGCGTCGGCGACATGTCGGGCGACGTGTTCGGCAACGGCATGCTCCTGTCGCCGGCCACCAGGCTGATCGCCGCCTTCGACCATCGCGACATCTTCATCGATCCCGATCCCGACATGGCGGCCTCGATGGCCGAGCGGCAGCGCATGTTCGCGCTGCCGCGTTCGTCCTGGCAGGACTACGACAAGTCGAAGCTGTCGGAAGGCGGCGTCATCGTCTCGCGCAGCCAGAAGTCGATCACCCTGCCGCAGGCGGCCGCCGCGGCGATCGGGCTGGGGAAGACCACGGCCACGCCGGTCGAGATCATGAACGCCATCCTCAAAGCGCCGGTCGACCTTCTGTGGTTCGGCGGCATCGGCACCTATGTGAGGGCTTCCGGTGAGACCAATGCCGATGTCGGCGACCGCGCCAACGACGCCATCCGCGTCACCGCGCTCGACGTGCGCGCCAAGGTCATCGGCGAGGGCGCCAATCTCGGCGTCACGCAGCGGGCGCGCATCGAATTCGGCATGAGCGGCGGCCGCTGCAATTCCGACGCCATCGACAATTCGGGCGGCGTCAACTGCTCCGACGTCGAGGTCAATATCAAGATCGCGCTGGCGTCGGCCATGCGCAAGGGTTCGCTGAGCCGTCCGGCGCGCAACAAGCTGCTCGCCGAGATGACCGACGAGGTGAGTGCGCTGGTGCTCTCCAACAACTACCAGCAGACGCTGGCGCTCTCGCTGGCGCGCAAGCGCGGGCTGGCCGACATCGCGCATCAGGCGCGCTTCATGACGGCACTGGAAGCACGCGGCCTGCTCGACCGCGCCGTCGAGACGCTGCCCTCGCCGGCCGCCCTTGCAGAGCGCGAGGCACGTGGCGAGCCGCTGACCAGGGCCGAGCTCGGCGTGCTGCTCGCCTATGCCAAGATCGTTCTCTTCTCCGACATCGTCGCCAGCGACGTGCCGGACGATCCGCATTTCGACCGCGACCTGATGGGCTATTTCCCGGAGCGCATGGCAAAGAAATTCGCCGGCGAGATCCGTGACCACCGGCTGCGGCGCGAGATCATCGCGCGCGTCGTCGCCAACGACCTCGTCAACCGAGGCGGACCATCCTTCGTCAACCGGCTGCAGGAGGCGACGGGCCGCACCGCGGCCGCTGTCGTGCGCACCTTCGCCGTGGTGCGCGACGGTTTCTCGCTGCCTTCGCTCTACAAGGAGATCGACGGGCTCGACAACCAGATCGACGGCCAGACCCAGCTCGATCTCTACCAGTCGGTCAGCCGGCTCATTTTCGTAACCAGCGGCTGGTACCTGAAGCACGATGCGGGTTCCGCGCCGCTCAGCCAGCGCATCGCCGAACTGCAGGAGGCACGCAAGGCGCTGGAGCCGAAGCTTACCTCGCTGTTGCCCGCCTTCTCGCGCGAGCGGATCGAGGAGCGGCGTCACGGCCTGTTCAAGGGCGGCGCTCCGGAGAAACTGGCCGAGAAGCTGGCGCTCGCCGAGGTGGGCGAGCTGATCCCGGACATCGCGCTCACCGCGCGCACGGGCAACGCCGACATCGTCAGCGCGGCCAAGGCCTTCTTCGCCGTAAGCGACGCCTTCCGCATCCCGCGCGTCGAGGAGGCCGCGCGCTCGATCATGCCGCCGGACTACTACGATCAGCTGGCGCTGTCGCGCGCGACCGACACGATCGGCATGGCCAGGCGCGGCATCGCGGTGGCAGCGCTCACCAGCCACGGCAAGGCACCGGATCCGGTGGCGGCCTGGCTGGAAGCCGGCGGCGAGCGCGTGGCGCGCATCCGCGAGCGGCTGCAGGCGCTGACCGAAGGCGGCGACATCACCGTGTCGCGGCTGTCGGTGGCCTCGGGCCTGATGAGCGACCTGACTGGGATGTGAGCATTCTTACCCTCCCCCTTGTGGGTCCCTTGTGGGGAGGGTCGCCGCGAAGCGGCGGGTTGGGCTGCACCGACCCCCACCCGGACCTTCGGTCCGACCTCCCCACAAGGGGGAGGTAGGGGTTGGTGCCCTCGTTCGCGTCCACTCAGAAGTGGAAGTGAGGCAGCCCTATGAACGTGGCGCCATGCTTGTTCATTTGCATCGCTGCCTGAAAACATGCAGACATGGCGCGCGGGCGGAGCGGATGATGCCGGAGGGGACATGGCCGAAGTAGCAGTGCAGCGGGCGACGGGGCGCGGCATCTCGGGCTGGATGTTCTTCGACTGGGCGGCGCAGCCGTTCTTCACCGTCGTCACCACCTTCATCTTCGGGCCTTATTTCGTCTCGCGCATGGCGAGCGACCCGACCACCGGGCAGGCAGCCTGGGGCTACGGCATCGCCGCCGCGGGTCTTGTCATTGCGGTGCTTTCGCCGGTGCTCGGCTCGATCGCCGACCAGACCGGGCCGCGCAAGCCGTGGATCGCCTTCTTCGCGGCGATCAAGATCACCAGCCTCACGCTTTTGTGGTTCGCGGCGCCCGGCTCCAGCCTGTTCCTGATCGTGCTCCTGTTCTCGCTCGCCTCGGTGGCGGCGGAATTCTCGACCGTCTTCAACGATTCGATGATGCCTCGCCTGGTGCCGAAGGCGGAGATCGGCAAGATCTCCAACATCGCCTGGGGGCTCGGCTATCTCGGCGGCATGGTGGCGCTGATCTTCGTCGTGCTGTTCCTGGCCGGCAATCTGGAAACCGGCAAGACGATCATCGGCCTCGATCCGCTGTTCGGACTCGATCCGAAGCTGGGAGAAGACGCGCGCTTCACCGGACCGATGTCGGCCGGCTGGTACTTCCTGTTCATCCTGCCGATGTTCTTCTTCACGCCCGACGCCACCAAAGGACTTTCGATCGGCCCCGCGGTGCGCGAGGGCCTGTCGGAATTGAAGTCCACGCTTTTCGAGGTGCGCAAGCGCGCCGGCATCTTCCGCTTCCTCGTAGCGCGCATGATCTATCAGGACGGCGTCAATGCGCTCTTGGCGCTCGGCGGCACCTTCGCGGCCGGCATGTTCAACTGGTCGATCACCGAGATCGGCATGTTCGGCATCATCCTCAACATCGTCGCCATCTTCGGCTGCTGGATCGCCGCCCGCCTCGACACCGCGCTCGGCTCGAAGGCGGTGGTGATCATCGCGCTGGTCCTGCTGCTGCTCGCGACGGTCGGCGTCGTCTCGACCGGACCGGGTTTCACGCTGCTCGGCCTGATACAATTGCCCACCACCGATTCCGGCGGCCTGTTCGGCACCGCGGCCGAAAAGGCCTACATCCTGTATGGGCTGCTGATCGGCCTCGCCTTCGGGCCGGTTCAGGCCTCGTCGCGCTCCTACATGGCGCGCAGCGTCACGGCGGCCGAGTCCGGCCGCTATTTCGGCATCTACGCGCTTGCCGGACGGGCAACCAGCTTCCTGGCGCCGTTCCTGGTCTCGACGATCACGCTCGCCAGCGGCTCGGCGCGGCTCGGCATGGCGGTGATCGCGCTGTTCCTCGGCCTCGGCATGGCGATCCTGGTCAGGACGCCTTACCCGGCGGACAAGCCTGTGGAGTAGCGCTTCTTCTCCTTCTCCCCTTGTGGGACAAGGTATCGCCGAAGGCGACGGATGAGGGGTGCTCCAACTTGGCAAACACGCTTGTCCAAACGACTCACGGCGACCCGGATCGCCGCCGCCTCACTCCGTCCAGCACCCCTCATCCGGCCGCTTCGCGGCCACCTTCTCCCACAAGGGGGGAAGGGAAGCGCTAATGCCTGAAATGCCTGATCCCGGTGAACACCATGGCGATGCCGTGCTCGTCGGCGGCGGCGATGACGTCGTCGTCGCGCATCGAGCCGCCGGGCTGGATCACGGCCGTGGCGCCGGCCTCGATCGCCGACAGCAGGCCGTCGGCGAAGGGGAAGAAGGCATCGGAAGCCACCACCGAGTCCTTGGTCAGCGGCTCGGCCATGCCAGCCGCCTGCGCCGCGTCGAGCGCCTTGCGGGCAGCGATGCGCGAGGAATCGACGCGGCTCATCTGGCCGGCGCCAATGCCGACCGTCGCGCCGTCCCTGGCGTAGACGATGGCGTTCGACTTGACGTGCTTGGCGACGCGGAAGGCGAATTTGAGGTCGGCCATCTCGGCCGGCGTCGGCGCGCGCTTGGTCACCACCTTCAGCTCGAGGTCGTCGACCACCGCATTGTCGCGGCTCTGCACCAGGAGACCGCCGGCGACGGATTTCACCGTGGTGCCGACAGCACGCGGATCGGGGAGCCCGCCGGTGACCAGAAGGCGCAAATTCTTCTTCGCGGCGACGATCGCGGCCGCCTCGTCGGTCGCATCGGGCGCGATGATCACCTCGGTGAAGGTTTTCACGATCTCCTCGGCCGCCTCGGCGTCGAGGATGCGGTTCATGGCGACGATGCCGCCGAAGGCCGAGACCGGGTCGCAGGCCAGTGCCTTGGCGTAGGCAGCCTTCAGGGTTTCACCTTCGGCGACGCCGCAGGGATTGGCATGCTTGATGATGGCGATCGCCGCCGAGCGGACCGGATCGAATTCGCCGACCAGCTCGAAGGCGGCGTCGGTGTCGTTGATGTTGTTGTAGGAGAGCTGCTTGCCCTGCAGCTGCCTGGCCGTCGCCACGCCCGGCCGCCTGTCGCCCGAGAGGTAGAAGCCGGCGCTCTGATGCGGGTTCTCGCCATAGCGCATCACCTGGTCGAGACGGCCGCCGAAGGCGCGCCAGGTCGGATGCTCGATCTCGAGCGCTTCGGCGAACCAGCCGGAGATCGCCGCGTCGTAGGTCGCGGTGCGGGCAAAGGCCTTGGCCGCCAGCTTCTTGCGGAAATCGAGCGACAGCGAGCCGAGATTCATCTCCAGCGCGTTGAGCACCGCCGCGTAGTCCTCCGGGTCGGTGACGATGGCGACATAGGCATGGTTCTTGGCCGAGGCGCGGATCATCGCCGGGCCGCCGATGTCGATGTTCTCGACGATCGAGGCGTAGCCGGCGCCGGAACGGCGGACTTCCTCGAACGGGTAGAGGTTGGAGACGACGAGGTCGATCGGCTGAATGTGGTGATCGTGCATTGCCTTCGCGTGCTCGGGATCGTCGCGGACACCGAGCAGCGCGCCATGCACCGACGGATGCAGGGTCTTGACGCGTCCGTCCATGATTTCGGGAAAGCCGGTCAGCTCGGAAACGTCGCGAACGGCAAGACCCGCCCCGGCGATCTCCTTCGCCGTGCCGCCGGTGGAGACCAGTTCGACGCCGGCGGCGGCCAGCGCCTTGGCGAAATCGATCAGGCCCGTCTTGTCGAAGACGGAAAGCAGCGCGCGGCGAACCGGGACGAGGTCGGGTGCCGGAATGTTCTTGGCGGGGACGGCCATGGGCTTGCGGCCTTTCGAGGCTGGTTGGAGAGCGTTCGCGGGCCCTAGCATATGAGGCCCGGAAATCAAGCGCGCAGCCGGATTTGTTCGGAGACGCTCAGTTGTTCTCGGGATAGCCGGCGACAACGGTGCGCGTCAGCTGCCAGCGCACTTCCGCGATCTCCGAGGCCTTGAAGGCAAGCACGATCTGGCGGGTGCGGCGCGGTCCGCCAAGCCCGGCGAAATAGATCGATTCCTCGATCTCGGGCACCACTTCCGCGCAGGTGAAGACCCAGGTGTCGCCCTGGGAGGCCGCCAAGGTCAGGCGGTCCTGCTCGTCCTGCAGCAGGTTGATGTCGGGATGGATGTGGAAGCGCACGGTCACGAAGTCGCGGCCATTGTTGCGGATCGCCGCGCCGCCTGGGCGCAGGAAGCGGTCGCGGCCGGTGAGCACATTGCCGTTCTCCGCCAGCTTCAGCTCTCGCTCGTGCAGAAAGCCGAAGCGCGCGGCATAGCCGTCGTGGCGGGCAACGAAGCCGTGCACGCCCTTCTGGTCGATGCGCTTGCAGGGCACGTGCTGCGGGCCGCCGATCAGCGGCGAGCCGAGCAGGTCGCTGACCCGCAGCGAATGGCTGAAGCGCGCCGAGGACGTATCGTTGACGGTGGCGGTCGAATGCGCGGCGGTGGCGCGGGCGAGCGGCCGGAATTCGGCGGCGCCGTAAGTGTCGATGCCGGCGTTGACGATGAAGTGCTGGCGTCCGGAAGAAAGCTCGAAGGCGAGGCAGCCGGCATGGGCGGCGTTGGAGACGTCGATCGGCGGCGGCAGGCCGGTATCGGCGATCACCGTCACGCCGCCCATCGACAGGCGCTCGTAGCCGGAATGCGGCGCGTGCAGCAGCGGCGCGCCGACCGTATCGTCGTGGCGCAGGATGGTGGCGATGCGGTCGTGGATCGTGGCGCCCATGCCGTTGAAGCGGGCGAGGCTGCCGTCCTGGTGGCGGAAGAAGCGCAGCGCCGGCAGCATGCGGTCGATGGCGTTGATCAAGGCGGTTGGCGGCGCCTCGGCCTGGTTGGCATAGGTCTGGCGCAGCGGCAAAAGGTCGGCGAGCAATTCCAGCACCGTCATCGGATTGCGCGAGACATGGCCGCCGTCAGGCAGGATCTGACGGTCGAGCTCCTCGGCGAGATTGCGCGTGGCGCTGCGCAGCGCCGATGCCGGCGCGGGCAGCGACAGGGCGGCGAAGGCAAGCGCGATGCGGGCGCGCAGCCTGTCCTTGCCGTCCGGCATCTCGCGCGCCATCGATCGCAGATAGCGGATCTGCATGGCGAGCGACTTGAGGAAGGCGCGATAAAAAGGGAATTCGGCCCCCTGCAGCACGACCGAGGAATGTTGCAGCCAGGCGATCACCCGCTTGGCCGTCGTGCCCGGCTCCCAGGCGACGCCGGATATCTGATTGCCGTGCAGGGCGATCCAGTCCGAAACCAGGGCGCGGGCGTTGGCGGCGGCGAGCTCGGTGCCGGCGGCGCGCATGTGGCGCAGCCAGCGGAAGCCGTGCAGCGACTTTTGCCAGCCGCGGTTGGGCACGTTGATCTGGAAGGGCGATTTGCCGCCGCTCTCGACCATGTGGCCGGACAGCGGATAGCGGCCATAGTAGATTTCGAGCGCGATCTGCGGATCGGCGAGCCTCAGATCCGGCGGCGCGATGAGGACGCGCTCGGGCGTGCGGCCGGAATAGCGCCAGCGATAGATGGGACCGGCGCGCAGGCGCCGGCGCGTCTTGCGCCAGAACTCCCTCGCGACAAGCGTCCACAGACGCGTCGTGCTGCCGGCAGCAAGTGCCAAAACCCCTCCTGATTGTCCTCAAGCCCCTAAGCACAAGCTATATGATTCAAGAACTTATGCGAAGGCCGATTTCACCGAAGTGAAGCGCTTCACGCGGTGCCACGCGGAGTCGTCCCTGGTTTCCAGCCAGCCACGCCACAACGGCGGCGACAGGTGCAAGGGCATAATGTCCATGGGAAAGGCCAGAAAGATAAGGCATTCTTCCCTGAATCGAAGAATTCCGAGTGATTGAAATGTCAATATCGGCGTGGGAACCGGTGCCGCCGCATGCTCCTCCGGTCGCTCTGGCGGCCAATGGCAGGATCCTGTCGACCGCGCCGAACCGATTGGGATATCTGACGCCGACCGACCCTTCGGCCGGCGTCGAGGCCATACGCCATCTTTTCGGACTGCAAGGCTATGTCTGGCTGAAGGGCCTCCTGCCGCGCGCGGAGGTTATCGACTTCCGCGGCTGGGTGCTTTCTCACCTGGCGGAGAGCGGGCTTCTGAAGCCGGGGACCGACCCTTCGCTTGGTGTCGCTTCCGGTGGCGCATTCGATCGCCAGATTGCCGATCGCCGGCTGATGTCGCTGGTCCGCTCGACCGCCTATGAAGGGTTCTGCGCGCAACCGCGCCTGTCCCGTCTCATGGACGGATTCGTCGGCGGCCTGTCCTATCTGCACAAGCGGAAGATCATGCGCTTCACCTTGCCGGGAACCGCCGCCGCGACGCCCGCGCATTACGACCTCGTCTACCTGCGCGGCGGCACCGACCGTGTGGTGACGGCTTGGATACCGATCGGCGACACGTCCATCGACATGGGTGGCCTCATCTATCTGGAAGGATCGCACGCCGTCGGCGTCGCCATGGAAGCGCAGTCCAGCAAGGACAATGCCGGGCTCAGCCCGCAGGAGCGGATCAGCGCCTATAACCGCAACATGGCCGAGGGCGGCTGGGTGTCGAAGGACCTGCCTCAAATGGCGGAACGGTTCGACAGCCGCTGGCTGGTGGCGGATTTCGAAGCAGGCGATGTCGTCCTTCACTCGCCCTACATGATCCACGCCTCCACGACCAACCAGAGCATCAATGGTCTGATCCGGCTGTCGACCGACATTCGTTATCAGAATGTCGACGACGAAATCGATGCCCGATGGGGCAATCACTGGAGCCTTGACGATATGCTCTAGACCGCCCGGCGCATCCGGGCGGCATAGAAGCCGTCCAGGCCTGAAGTCCCCGGCGAGTCCAGCACCAGGTCGGCTGGCGTCGTGCGCAGCGTGCCGTCGGGCGTCAGGAACGGGTCGAGGCCGGCGAATTCGCCCGGTTGGATCGGATCGGCGGCCACGCCGGAAGTCTCGGCAACGAAGGCGCGGTACAGCTCCTCACCCTCGATCGGGTCGAGCGAGCAGTTGGAAAAGACGATCCGTCCGCCGGGTTTGACGAAGCTGACGGCGTGAGCGAGGAGCTTCTTTTGGAGCACGGCGAGTTTCTCGACATCGGCCATGGTCTTCGTCCACGGCACGTCGGGGTGACGGCGCACGGTTCCTGTCGACGAGCAGGGGGCGTCGAGCAGCACGGCGTCGAAGAGCTCCGCCGGCCGGTAGTCGAGCAGATCGGTCTGCAGCAGCTCCGCCGACAGGGCGAGGCGCTTTAGGTTCTCACCCAGCCTGGCCAGCCGGTTCTTCGAGGTGTCGACCGCGGTGACGCTCGCGCCGGCGAGGATGAGCTGCGCCGTCTTGCCGCCGGGCGCGGCGCAAAGATCGGCAACGCGCTGCCCTTCGATGTCGCCGAACAGGCGCGCGGGCAGGGCTGCCGCCGCATCCTGCACCCACCAGGCGCCTTCGGCGAAGCCGGGCTGTTCGGTCACGCCGGCCTGCAGCTTACCGACCCGCACCGTGCCGGTCGGCAGCACGATGCCACCCAGCTTCTCTGCCCAGGCCGCCGGGTCTGACTTGACCGTAAAGTCGACCGGCGCCTCATGGCGATGCGCGGCAAGGATGGCCCGCGCCTTGTCGGCGCCATAAGCGGAGGTCAGCCGGTCCGCGAACCATTGCGGCGCCTCGCTCGTCGCGGCAAGCGCGGGACCAAGCTCGGCCTCCTTGGCGCGCGCGAGCGCGCGCAGCACGCCGTTGACGAGGCCGGAGAAACGCAGCGTGCGCGGATCGGACTTGGCATGTGTCACGGCAAGGTCGACGGCGGCGCTGTCGGGAATGTCGAGGAACAGGATCTGCGCCGCGGCAACGTGCAGGATGTGCGAGAGCGCGGTTGCGTTGGCAGGCAGCGGCCTCTCCAGACGTTTGGCCAGCAGCCCGGCAATGGTCATGCGGTGGCGCAGCGCCGTGACCAGGATGGCGCGCACCAGCGCGCGGTCGCGTTGGTCGAGCGCCTTGTATTGCGGGTGTCCGTGCTCGTTGTCGGTCAGGCCGTCGAGCGGCGTGCGCGCATCGATGACGGCGGCGAGCAGGCGCGCGGCGGCCTTGCGTGCGGCAAGGCCGGCGATCTGCTCGCCCGCATTGCCGTCATGTCTGCCTGGGATTTGCGGTCGGCGTGTTGTTCCGCTCACGACCACGGACCTTTGGGTCCCGCGCCACGGGGGCCGGTCGGGTTGCGGCCCCACGGATTGGGCTTCGGCCGCTCCGGCTCAGCCGGCGGCGCGGACTCAGCCGGCCGCTTGCCCCATGGGCCCGCCCGCGGCTCGTCTGGCTGGGCTGGCGTCGGCGCTTCGCGCCGGGCGGCCCGCGCGCCGCCGTCCATCTCACTGGCCATCTGCTGCAGGGCGGCGATGCGGTTCTCGGTGTTCGGGTGGGTCGAGAACAGGTTGTCCATGCGCTCGCCGTGAAGCGGATTGATGATGAAGAGATGCGCCATGGCCGGATTACGCTCGGCGTCCGGGTTGGGAATGCGCTCGGCGCCGCGCGCGATCTTGTCGAGCGCGGAGGCCAGCCACAACGGGTGGCCGCAGATCTCGGCGCCGCGTCGGTCGGCCTCGTATTCGCGGGTGCGGCTCACCGCCATCTGCACGATCATGGCGGCAAAAGGCGCGACCAGCATCGCCACCAGCACGCCGACGAAGCCGAACGGGTTGTTGTTGTCGCGGCTGCCGCCGAAGAAGAAGGCGAAATTGCCGAGCATCGAGATCGCGCCGGCGAGCGTCGCGACGATCGTCATGGTCAATGTGTCGCGGTGCTGGACATGGGCAAGCTCATGCGCCATCACCGCCGCAACCTCTTCGTGGCTGAGCCGCTCCAGCAGGCCGGTCGACGCGGCCACCGCGGCGTTCTGAGGGTTACGGCCGGTGGCGAAGGCGTTGGGCTGCGGGCTGTCGATCAGATAGGTCTTCGGCATCGGCAGGCCGGCCTGCTTGGCCAGCGCCTGGACGATCGCATAATATTCGGGGGCGTTCTTCTCGTCGACCTCGACGGCGCGGTTCATCGACAGCACCATCTTGTCGGCATTCCAATAGCTGAACAGGTTCATGCCGGCTGCGATCAAGAGCGCGATCATCATGCCGCCCGTGCCGCCGATCAGAAAGCCGACGCCCATGAACAGCGCGGTCATCGCGGCAAGAAGCATGGCGGTGCGAAGCGTGTTCATCGTCTCTTCCGTTTGGCGTGGTGGCGAATAGGGGTCGATCCTGAGGTTGTCATGGCTATATGATGGGAAAGGCCGGCCCCCGTTTCAATCGACCCCCTGCTTTAATCGGCCCCGTGTTTTAATCGGCCCCGTGTTTTAATTGGCCCCCAATTTTAATCGGCAAGGCATATCGCATGACCGAACGCCCCAGCAAAATCGAAACCGCTCCCGAAGGCGACAAGCCACAAAGGACGCTGACGCCGGCGGCCGAGCGCGCGCTGGCAGAGGCCGAGGCCAGGCGACAGGCATACCGCGAGGCGGAAGCCCAACTGCCGAAGGAAATCGGCGGCCGCGGCGGCAAGGAACCCGGGCGCTACGGCGACTGGGAGGTGAAGGGTCTCGCCAGCGATTTCTAACGCATATCGCCCAAAAGTGCGCAGTGGTTTTGGGAAACGACATGCGTAAATACAAAGACTTTTAGCAGGTCGCATGCCTTGGCGATTGGCCGAAACACCCATCCCGTCGTCATCCACGGGCGGAGCAAGGAGCGTAGCGACGCAGCGCAGACCCGAGGATCCATGCCGTGACCTCGGAGCGCTGCTGCGGTGCAGAATTCTGCTCCGCTTGCGCCCCTCGATCAGGGTCACGGCATGGATCCCAGGGTCTCCGCGACGGAGCTTCGCTCCTGCTTCGCCCTGGGATGACGAGGTTGGGGAGGCTTCAGCCAGTCCCCAGCGCTTGCGCTGATTTCACGGAAACGCGCGGTGAAAATCTTGCTCGCTGACCTGCCTGGAACCTTTCAAAATCGCTTTGTCGAGGAACTAAGCCGCGTCGCGCTGCGGCTCGACGACCATCCAGCCCCTGTCGTCCACGGCAACGCCGAGCGCGTCGTAGGTGGCGAAGCTGGCGTGCTGCGTCTGCATCGCATGGACGTGCGTGGCGCTGATCACCATCACCGAGGCGCCGGCAGCTTCGCCCGCCGCGATACCGGCCGGAGCATCCTCGAAGACCAGGCAATCGTGCGCCTCGACGCCGAGACGCTTTGCCGCCAGCAGGAAGCAGTCGGGCGCCGGCTTGCCGCGGGTGACGTCCTCGGCCGACACCATCATGGCCGGAACCGGAATGCCGGCTGCCGCCATGCGCAGCAGCGCCAGCTCGCGCGGCGCCGAAGTGACGATCGCCCAGCGCTCGGGCGGCAGCGATTGCAGAAACGCCACGGCGCCCGAAATCGGCACGATGCCGTCGAGGTCTGCCGCCTCGGCCTTCAGCAGCGCCTCGGCCTCCGCCACGGGATCGATGTCCGGGAGTTGCAGAGCGGCGATCGTCTCCCTCGCGCGCCTGCCATGGATCGCCGGCAGGAAGCTCGCGACATCGAGGCCATGGCGATTCGCCCACTGCGTCCACACACGTTCCGCCGCCGCGATCGAATTGAGCACCGTGCCGTCCATGTCGAAAAGGAAGGCGGCGAACTTTCTGCCTGCGAACATCGGAAATCCTGAGGATGGTTTTCGGGGAGGGCGAAACGCGGTACTATCGTAAGCTTCACGCTGCCGCATGGGAAGGCGCAATGCCGGTGATTTCGCTCCGCCGCCGGAACAACGGACGGTCTGTCGCGTTGAACGGGCCATCAAAGAACGCCAAAAGGGGGGAACCTTCATGCTGATACGGCTCGGCTATGAGATCGCCATTGAATGTGTCGCGCCAACACCGATCATTTCACTGCTCGACATCCACACCGAACGCCAATCCGACATCAAACGGCAGACGCGGGTGCTGACATCGCCCTCGGTGCCGATCAGGATCTATCGCGACCGCCACGGCAATATCTGCCGCCGGTTCACGGCGCCGGCCGGGAGCTTCCGCATCCTTTACGACGCAGCCGTCGAGGACAGTGGCGAAACCGACGAGGTCAACACGCTGGCGCGCGAGACGCCGGTCGCGGAACTGCCCGACGATGTGCTGATCTATCTGCTTGGCAGCCGTTATTGCGAAACCGACCATTTCGGCAGTCTTGCCTGGCAGCTGTTCGGCGACCTGCCGCCGGGATGGACACGCGTGCAGGCGATCGTCGATTACGTCAACAGCCGGCTTTCCTTCGGCTACGGCTATGCGCGCGCCACCCGCACCGCCGCGCAGGCGCATGAGGAGCGCGTCGGCGTGTGCCGCGATTTCTCGCATCTGGCGATCGCGCTGTGCCGTTCGATGAACATTCCGGCGCGTTACGTGAACGGCTATCTTGGCGATATCGGTGCGCCGGCCGATCCGGCGCCGATGGATTTTTCGGCCTGGATCGAAGTCTTCCTCGACGGCAGATGGTACACATTCGATCCGCGCCACAACCGACCGCGTATCGGTCGCGTCGTTATCGCGCGCGGCCGCGACGCGACCGACGTGCCGCTGCTGCACAGCTTCGGCCGGCACAGGCTCACGCTGTTCAAGGTCTGGACCTACGAGCAGGAAGGCAACCGGTTCAATCCGCCGCATCACGGCATCGACAGGACGGTCAGTGCGCAGATGCTGGCCTAGGGCGAAGAACCGTCACACATCTTCCCTGGAGTTGCTCTGGGCTCCTCCGGACCGTTGTTTCGCAACGGCCTTGCGATCCCTGATGATCCGGTTCGGCACAGTCCGGCTGTGCCGAACCGGGATCGGCCGAGACCGTCGGAACGGTCATGGTAAGTGCTTCGTAAACGATCTTCCGCCACCACGATTTCGTTTACCTGTCATTCACCTTCTTGCGCCCTGGTACCAAGCAAAAACAAGGACTTGATCAGCGAGCGCGCGGTTCATCCGGCATTCGACAGGTCTGGCCGAAATCCTGCAAAGCGTCCACCGAGCGGCTTCGATGCCGCAGACACTGGAGGCGGAAGGATGCGGCAGTTCAAAGGTCTCGTTCACGGGGGTCTCGTTGGCGGGGGTCTCGTTGGCGGGGGTCTCGTTCGTGGGGTGGACGGCTTTGCCCGGAATCGCGGAGGCAATTTCGCGGTTCTGTTCGGGATTGCCGCATCGGTCCTGGCGCTGGGGGTGGGATTCGCTGTCAATATCTCGCAGCTCTACAACGCGAAGTCGAGCTTGCAGGGCGTCGTCGACGCCGCCGTGACCTCGACGGCACGCGATCTCACCCTCGGTGTCATCAAGGAAACCGATGCCAATCGATCGGTGCAGGCATTTCTCGACGCCAACAGCACCGCCGGTATCCTGCAGGCCAACCAGATCGTGCTCGACAAGCTCACCATCGACAGAACGGCGAAAACCGTGCAGGCGGATGTGCATGCCGATGTCGGCCTCTATTTTCCGATCTTCAGCGTGGGCGACATGCGGCGCGTGACAACTTCGACCACCGCGCTCTATTCAGACAAGAAGGTCGAGGTGGCGATGATGCTTGACATCACGGGCTCGATGGCGGGCCAGAAGATCAAGGATTTGAAGACGGCAGCCGGCAATGCGGTCGACTCGTTCCTTACCGGCCAGGACTCGGCCAATCCTCGTGTGCGGGTGGCGATCGTTCCTTACGCCAATTCCGTCAATGTCGGTTCACTTGCCGCAAGCACCGTCTTCGTCGAAACCAAGATCAGCGAGCGCAAGCAGGCGCCGGGCAATGGCGACCCGCAAATTGTGTCGGCGCCGGCGCGGCCCGATACCTGCGCGACCGAGCGCAAGGGCACCTATCAGTATTCGGATGCCGGACCGGACATCAGCATGGTCAACCGCGACTATTTCCTGTCCCCGTTCGCCCAACAGACCGGCACGTCCGCTTGTCCGGCCGCGGCGGTGAAGCCGCTGACAGCGGACGCCACGGCGCTGAAGAATGTCATCAAGGGCTTTGTCGCCTCCGGCGGCACCGCCGGCCATATCGGCGTGCAGTGGGCCTGGTACATGCTGTCCGAGAACTGGGGCAGCGTGATGAAGGTTTCGGAGCGGCCGGCCAAGACGGATCCGAAGAAGGTCGCCAAATACGTGATCCTGATGACCGACGGCGAGTTCAACCTTTCCTATTTCGATGCCACCAGCGTGGGCCAGGTTTATAACGCCGCCGGCAAGGAACAGACACGCACAGCCGCGACGACGCTGTGCTCCGCGATGCGCGACCAGGGTATCGAAATCTTCACGATCGGCTTCGACCTCACCGAAAAGAACGCCAAGTCGACGTTGCAGGCTTGCGCCAGCCCGGACACGGCGAGCATCAAGCATTTCTATCAGGCCGCCAACGGCACGGAGCTCGACCAGGCTTTCCAGTCGATCGTACGCAACATCGACAACCTCACAGTGACCAAGTAGCGGCGCCGGTTCCGCGGCGCATTTCCTGAATTGCCTTAGGCGAGCGCAGATCAGCTACCAAAGGAAAAGGCCGCCGCTTCTTGACGAAGCCGGCGGCCTTCCGTGTTTCCGTCCATGACGCGGCTCATGGCGGCGACCCCATCGGGTCACCTGCCGCGCGTCTCGCGCCTTAACGGGAAGACTGCTTCCCGGAAGTGCAATCCGCTGAGCTCACGTTATGGAAAACGAAATCACTCGACATCGGATCACCTCCTTTCGATTGGTTGAACACGGCCCAAAGAATGGGGTGCGTCGCGGCAAATGGCAAGATGCCGTAACGGAATGGCCGTAGCCCGGCTGGGAAATCCTGCTTCCGCGGTGCTTTTGCGCAACAGATCGGGATTGCGGTCCACAGGCCGGTGGACGACAGTGGCCCTAGGCGAGTTCGACGCATCGGGAGGTGGGAATGAATGCCGCCGACAGGGCCGCGCGGATCGTGCGAACGGTGGTCGAAACGTTGAAGCCGGGCTTTGCGGTCAGGCTGTGGACCGGCGAGCGGATCGGGCCCGCCGACGGTCCGGTGCTCGCCATCAACGATCAGGACATCGTCTGGCAGCTGGTTCGCCGGCCGACCTTCTCGACGCTGGTCGAGATGTGGATCTCCAAGACCGTCGATATCGAAGGGGGCACGCTGTTCGATTTCTACGCCCTGCCCTCGCAGGGCAAGCTCAAGACGAAGCTCAGATCGTTGCCCAAGCTCGCGATCCTGCGCGACCTGCCAAGCGTGCTGTTTTCGCGCAAGCAGATGACGGCGCGCGGCGATCTCTCCGGCCGTAACCCCTATGTCAGCGGATCGAACAAGGAGGCGATCCAGCATCACTACGACATCTCGAATGCCTTCTACCGGCTCTTCCTCGACGAGCGCATGGTCTACAGCTGCGGCTATTTTACAGATTTCGCCAACGGCATCGACCAGGCGCAGGTCGACAAGCTCGACCATATCTGCCGCAAGCTCAGGCTGAAGCCTGGCGAAAAACTGCTCGACATCGGCTGCGGCTGGGGCGCGATGCTCATCCATGCGGCGAAGAATTACGGCGTCGTCGGCCACGGCGTCTCGCTGTCGCAAGCCCAGACGGACCTTGCCCGCGAGCGCGTTCGCGCCGAGGGGCTGGAGGATCGCATCACCATAGAGATCAAATCCTATGCTGAGCTCTCCGGCACTTTCGACAAGATCTCGTCGATCGGCATGTTCGAGCATCTTGGGCTTGCCAACCACGCTGCCTACTTCTCGGCCGTCCATCGTCTGCTCAAGCCCGGCGGCATCTACCTGCACCACGCCATCACCAGGCGCAGCAAGGGCGATATCAGGAAGACGCTGCGCAAGGGGCCGGAATACAAGGCGCTGATCAAATACATCTTTCCTGGCGGCGAGCTCGACACGATCGGCATGACGCTCGGCAATCTCGAGGCGCATGGCTTCCTCGTCCATGACGTGGAGAACCTGCGCGAGCATTATCAGCGCACCTGCCGCCTATGGGCGGAGCGTCTCCATGCGCGCTTCGGCGAGGCGATCGCCGAGGTCGGCGAGGCGAAGGCGCGGCTCTGGCTGCTCTATCTCAGCGGCTGCTCGATCGCCTTCGAGCGCGCCTCGGCGCAGGTTTTCCAGACCGTCGCCACAAAGCGCGCGCGTGGCCCGAGCGGGCTGCCGCCGACGCGGGCGGATCTCTATCGGTAGGACGAGGGCGACCGATCAGACGAAGCGCATCGGCGCGCCGATCTCGACGCGCGCCGGCCGGTCGACGGTGCAATAGACGCCGATGTTGTGGGCATTGTAGCGGACCAGGTTGCGCAGGATGCCGGGATCGTTGTCGAAGCCGTCCTGGGCGATGATGGTGAAGCCGCAGCGGCGGCAGGGCTCCGAAACAGTGAGCATGAGATCGCCGACCGCGAGCTTGCGCCCGATCCATTCCGTCTCCGGGAAGGAGCCTTCGACAGGGTCCATGTCGACGACGATGTTGGGGCGGAAACGGCGCGGATCGGGCACGCCTTGCGGATGCAGCGCCTTCAACCGAGCCAGCGAGGCGGTGGTCAGCAGGTGGATCGGCGCCCTGGTGTAACGCTCGACGGTGAGCGGGCCGGAATAGCTGGGAGCCGCGTTCTCGCGGAAGTAAGGCCGGATCGAGGCTTCGAAGCCGAGGAAAGCGGAAACGGCGCGGTCGCTCTCCGGGTCGGGCGCCGGCAGCCAGTCGCCGCCGGGCACGGCCACCTCAAGCTCGCGATCTTCGGTCAGCCGGGTGCGGATCAGCGGCACCTTGTGCCATTTCGGCCCGCGGTCCGGCCGGGCGATTTCGTTGTCGGAAGCATCGACCAGGCCGAACAGCCGGTCGCCGCCGACAGTCGATGTGCCGACGGAGATCGCGTCCAGCCGCTCGCCGGCGAGCGAGCTCGCCGGATAGCGCCAGAGCTGGCTGACCGTGCCGAGTGCGGCCTGAGCGTTCATCAGGCCCTTTTGTTCTGCCGGTTGGCGACGAGATCGTCGACGACGGCCGGGTCGGCCAACGTCGAGGTATCGCCGAGCGCGCCGTAATCGTCCTCGGCGATCTTGCGCAGGATGCGGCGCATGATCTTGCCCGAGCGGGTCTTGGGCAGGCCCGGCGCGAACTGGATCTTGTCCGGCGTGGCGATGGCGCCGATTTCCTTGCGGACGTGGGCGACAAGCTCCTTGCGCAGATCCTCGCTCGACGTGCTGCCGGCCATCAGCGTGACGTAGCAGTAGATTCCTTGCCCCTTGATGTCGTGCGGATAGCCGACGACCGCGGCTTCCGAGACCAGGTCGTGGCTGACCAGCGCCGACTCCACTTCCGCCGTGCCCATGCGATGGCCGGAGACGTTGATGACGTCGTCGACGCGGCCGGTGATCCAGTAATAGCCGTCTTCATCGCGGCGGCAGCCGTCGCCGGTGAAATACTTGCCCTTGTAGGTCGAAAAGTAAGTCTGCACGAAGCGGTCGTGATCGCCATAGACCGTGCGCATCATGCCGGGCCATGCATCGATGATGCAGAGATTGCCGTCGGCCGCCCCTTCGAGCACCTTGCCGTCGCCGTCGACCAGCTGCGGCTTGACGCCGAAGAACGGCCGCGTCGCCGACCCGGCCTTGAGGTCGGTGGCGCCCGGCAGCGGCGTGATCAGGATGCCGCCGGTCTCGGTCTGCCACCAGGTGTCGACGATCGGCAATTTGGCGTTGCCGATGACGTTGTAGTACCACTCCCAGGCTTCCGGATTTATCGGCTCGCCGACGGTACCAAGCACGCGCAGCGACTTGCGCGAGGTCTTCTTCACATGGCCGTCGCCGGCGCCCATCAGCGCGCGCAGCGCCGTCGGCGCGGTGTAGAAGATGTTGACCTGGTGCTTGTCGATGACTTCCCAGAAGCGCGACTGCGACGGGTAGTTCGGCACGCCCTCGAACATCAGCGTCGTGGCGCCGTTGGCCAAGGGTCCATAGACGATGTAGCTGTGGCCCGTGACCCAGCCGACATCGGCGGTGCACCAGTAGATGTCGCCGTCATGGTAATCGAAGACATATTGGTGGGTCATCGAGACGTAGACGAGATAGCCGGCGGTGGTGTGCAGCACGCCCTTCGGCTTGCCTGTCGAGCCCGAGGTGTAGAGGATGAACAGCGGATCCTCCGCCTTCATCTTCTCCGGCTTGCAGTCGGCCTTAACGGTCGCGGCTTCGTCGTGGTACCAGACGTCGCGACCCGGCACCCAGCCGGTCTTGCCGCCGGTGCGGCGCACGACCACCACCTTCTCTACCTTGGTGCCGGCCTTGGCCGCGATGTCGATCGCCTTGTCGGTGTTGTCCTTGAGCGGGATCGGCTTGCCGCCGCGCAGGCCCTCGTCCGCAGTGACGACGACGCTCGACTTGCAGTCGTCGATGCGCCCGGCGAGAGCGTCGGGCGAGAAGCCGCCGAAGACGACCGAATGGATGGCGCCGATACGCGTGCAGGCCAACATCGCATAGGCCGTTTCCGGGATCATCGGCATGTAGATGGTGACGCGGTCGCCCTTCTTGACGCCGTGCTTCTTCAGCACGTTGGCAAAGCGGCAGACATGCGCATAAAGCTCGTTATAGGTGATCTTGCGGTCATCGTAAGGGTTGTCGCCCTCCCAGATGATGGCGGTCTGGTTGCCGCGCTTCTTCAGGTGCCGGTCAATGCAGTTATAGGAAACATTGGTCTGGCCGTCCTCGAACCACTTGATCGAGACCTTGCCATCGAAGGAAGTGTTCTTGACCTTGGTGAAGGGCTTGAACCAGTCGATGCGCTTGCCGTGCTTGCCCCAGAACTTGTCCGGGTTCTTCACGCTGTCGGCGTACCATTTGAGATAGGTGTCGTTGTCGATCAGCGCGTTCTTCTTCCACGCCGGCTGGACGCGGTGGACATGGACATCGGACATTTTTCAGCTTTCCTCCAGAACCGTTCCGCCGGCTTGAAGTGCCGGCGGTATCGCGGCGAAGCGGCCGCGAATTCGCCGGCATTATTAACAGTTCCGCCTTCACGGCAATATTAGACGTTGGATTCGCGCGGCGGGATGACGCAGGGGCAAGTCCAAACGCCTGTTAGCACTCTCGCTCCAGGGCTGCTAACCGCTTGTTTTTCCGATGGAAAACTTGGGTCAGATGTGCGAAAATCAATAGACAGTTAAGCAACCGAGCGCAGAATCGGAGATCGGGAGGAAAGGAGATCGAGCCTTAAGGGGGCTGCCATGCATGACCATTCCGAAATGGATCTGATGCTCAGGGGCTATGGGCTGACCACGGCCAAGATCCTCTACCATTTTCCCGATCACCCGCATTTGCTGCAAAGCTTCATCTGGCAGGACTACGACATCGCGCCGCAATTTCCGGTGCTGATCCGCTTCATCGAATTCTGGAAGACCAAGCTCGACGGCCCGCTGCATTCGGTGACCTACACGCACCAGAAGCTGATCGCGCCGAACGAGTGGCGGAAGGTGGACGGCGAGTTCGTGCTGCACTAGGGCACGCCTCGCCTTCACTGCCAGGCGAACGAACCACGCCGGGCGACGAGTCCGGGGTAAGCTAGCTGCTGCGTGCGTCCTGCCCAGGCCTGATGTGCACAGCATACGATCAGACTATTCTTGAGGCTGCACTGCCCTTGATCATGCGCGCAAACCCGGCGTTGCTTGCCGCCGGCACCTATTGCCTCGGAGCACATAGGACATCTCGCCACTCATCCCGAATGGTTGCGCCTAAAACGCGTCGCGATCTTTCAGATTCGCTCCCTGCGCTTTAGGTTTTTGATTTTACGCATGTCTTTGTCCCGAAACCGGTTCCCACTTTCGGGAGACATGCTTTAGACTAGGCCCGGTCCTCGATCCATTCGATCGATGCGCCATGCGGGTCAGTCCAGGCGACAGGGGAACCGTTGACGGACAGAAGGAATCGGCCGGACGGCCAGTCTGTTCCGGCGCGCGCCGCGATGGATGGAAATACGCGAGGAAATTCGTTCGATACCCAATACGGAGCGAGGCGCATTCCGCGGGGTCGGAGACATAGTCGAGGACAGCGGTGTGAAAGACGACAAGGGTGGCGTCCCTTGGAGCTTCACTGCAGAGGCGCACGAGATCGCCACCACGCAGGTCGCCCTTCACCACCCGAGGCTTGACTGAGGTAGCGACCTTTACGGCCGCCCGCAGATTGGCGAGCCGTGCCGTCTGCTCCGGCCAGACCAGCGTCTCGAGCCATGCGACCTGTGCGGGAACCGCAGCGTCGATCGGGCTCAGGTCCAGCCCCGCTCGCCATACGACGTGCGGCACGGTCGTCGGCAGCGGCGTCGTCTTACTGGCGGAGCACCTGAAGACAGGTGGTTCCGAGGCCATCGCGGGTGCGCGGATCACCCCGCGCCCGTAGTCGTAGCCATAAAGGTCGGGCATGAGGCAGAGCCCGGCGGAGGTCCCGACCTCGAGGAGGGCCAGCGGCTGCGGAAACCGCGCCAGAACCGGGAGCAACGCGGCGCACCGCCCCGGCTCGTTTGTTTGCGTCGACCGCTCCAGCATCAGCGAGCGGACGCTGTCAGGATGCGCCAGAAGCGCCTGGCGAAACTCGCCCCACCCTGTCGGCGTGCCGAACAGGTGACGCATTGCTGCAAGCAGAAGGTTCGGTTGCCGCTTGATATCCGGCAAGGTCGACAAGAAGCCGAGTGTCTCCCGGTCTCCAGCCACCGCGCGCGCTAACCCCTCGTAAATTGGTGAGCGAGCGTGGGCTTCTGTGTCGGCAAACCGAACATACCGGGCCGCGGTCTCGTCCAAGTCCTCTTCGCCCATGTCCGCCGATCCTTCGATCCAGACGTCGTCACAGTACATGATCTACTGGGTCAATCTAGCCGCGGGGCTGCGCGGTCGAGTCCCGGACCACCAGTTCGACCGGCATGACGACCTGCTTCGGGGCGGCGTTTGCGAGCACCATTTCGGCGGCAAGCCGGCCCTTTCCGACGATGTCATGCGCCACGGTCGTGAGTGGAGGCGTGGTGCGTGCAGATGCTGCGGTGCCGTCGAAGCCCACGACCGATACGTGCTCCGGCACGCTTATGCCACGACGAACCGCTTCATCAAGCACGGAGATTGCCTGCCAATCCGACATGGTCAGGATCGCCGTCGCGTCCGGAGCCCGATCGAACACGACAGCTCCGGCGGTAGGGTCCCCGGGAGTGGTTTCAATAATGGGAACATCGTCGATCGATAGCTGAGCCTCCGCCAAGCCGTTGGCGAAACCCTCAAGCCGTTCATAGTCAAGTGCAAATCCCGCGGTGATCGCCTGCTGACGCCCGCCAGGCATATGGACGATCGGCGGTCCGGCTGTGCGCCGGACGGACAGGATGGCGAAATGCCGGTGCCCAAGATCGATCAGGTGCCGGACGGCCATCAGTGCGCCACTCCTGCCGTCGATCCGGATCGAATTGATGTCTTGGCCGGCGCTTTCGAGGATTACGAAGGGCAGGCGCCGGCGCCTCGCCGAGCCGACTAGATCAATATCAGCGCTGTGGCCGAGGATGAAGCCGTCAACCAGGGCTTCTCTGATGGTGGAGGTGCGCGACTCGTCCATACCATTGACCAAGCTGAGCGTTACGCCGGCCTTATCGCAGGCGAGCGAAACACCCAGCACCAGTTCTCGCAGGTATGGGCTTCTCATCATGTCGGCAATGGCATAGGCACCCGGCGGCATCAACCCGATAGCGTTGAACTTGCCGTCACGCAGCACTCGTCCTCTAGGATCGGGGCCATCGTAGCCGAGCTGGCGCGCCGCGGTTTCAACGCGCTCGCGTACATCGGACCGCACCAGCTCTGGATGATTGAAGACATTGGAGACGGTGCCGCGGGAAACTCCGGCGACCTTTCCGACATCAGCCAAGGTTGGCATCTTTGAAAGGCTCATTCCTTCCAATTAGACATCTTTTTGGAGCGTTCCAAGTTTTTTCTTGACTCAGCATGCAAAAAGGCAGAGCCTGCGCTTGGAGCGTTCCAAACAGCAGAATTAGCCGATCTTTTGCATTCGTGCCTTGAAGAGGCGCGTGAGCTTGCCGTTTGCGCCGACTTACCAACGGAGGATGTGATGGCTACCATCAATGGTATTCCGACCTCGCTGGTCGGGAAGTGCTTCGACTGCGTATTTGGCCCGTTCGCGCCGAGACTGACGGTTCTTTCGCCGACGGAACTGCGCGTGCAGGCGACGATCGGTGACATGGAAATCGACGAGGTGGTGAAGAACGATCTGACAGGCGTGCGCCCAGGCGTCTTCGTCATGAGTTGGGCTGAACAGAGTGGGAACTTCGTCGTCCAGGTCCAGGACCATGAGAACAAGATCGTTCACAATTATGCCCGGCTGGCGGATGGGCAGATCTTCTGCGCGCAAGGTGCGATCCAACCGGTGACGGCGGTTTGAGATTGACCGACTGTCAGAGCTGCCCACCCCACGCCATACAGGACAAATAGGCCGCCCATCAAAACATGGGTGGCTCCGATGGAGGAGAACATGGCCATGACGACCGGTAACATCAACCAGATCGATCCAGCTCAATGGGATCCAGCGCTCGATGCGGTTGCGGCCGCGCCTGCGAATCACAAAGTACTCTTCGAGAATGACAATTTGCGAGTGCTTGAGGTTACGTTGCAGGCTGAAGAGGAAGAACCGGTTCACCACCATCGCTGGCCTTCTGTCTTCGTCTTCGACTCCGTTGGCGGGCCGATCCATGATATTTCCCCGGATGGCACCGTGCTGCCGGACAATCGCGACGTCATCCGGGCGATTGAGGCGTGGGATGGCAAAGGGTGTCTGGTTGTCCACCCGATGGCCCCGCAGCCGGCCGGACGAGTGCTCAATAAAAGCGGCAAGCTCGTCCATGGTATCCGGATCGAGATGAAGTGCTAGTCTTGGGCGCGCGCTTTGCGGCCGGTGCGAAGAAGATGCACGGTCGTTGGGCGCGCGCCGCTTCGAATGCCAGGCAAGCCTTAACGCAAAAGCGTCGGGCTTCCGATCGGTGAAGCGATCGAAGTATTGGCTCGGGACCCATGCTGCCTTGCATTCTGATGGAGCGGGCCATTTGAAGAGAACCGTTCACACCGCCGGCGGGTTCAGCCGGGCGAAGCCCTCCTGGCGGCGATAGGGAAAGTAAGGATAGGGCGCGGTCACCGCGCTAGCGTCGTCGAGCGCCTTCATCTGTTCCGGCGTCAAGGTCCAGCCGACGGCGCCAAGGTTCTGACGCAACTGCTCCTCGTTGCGGGCGCCGATGATCACCGACGACACGGTCGGCCGCCGCAACAGCCAGTTGATCGCGACCTGCGGCACGGTCTTGCCGGTTTCGGCGGCAACCGCTTCCAGAGCATCGATCACGCGATAAAGATGCTCGTCCTCGACGGGCGGGCCGAAGCTTGCCGTGTCGTGCAGCCGGCTCGTTTTCGGCAGCGGTTGGCCGCGACGGATCTTGCCGGTCAGCCGGCCCCAGCCGAGCGGACTCCACACAAGGGCGCCGACGCCCTGATCGAGGCCGAGCGGCATCAATTCCCATTCATAGTCGCGACCTACCAGCGAGTAGTAGACCTGATGCGCGACATAGCGCGGATAGCCATGCTTTTCCGCCAGGCCGAGCGATTTCATCACCTGCCAGCCGGAGAAATTTGAGACGCCGACATAGCGCAGCTTGCCCGCGCGAACGAGGTCGTCCAGCGTCGCCAGCACCTCCTCGATCGGCGTCGCGGCGTCGAAGGCGTGGAGCTGAAGCAAGTCGATATGGTCGGTGCCGAGGCGCTTCAGCGCCGCGTCGACGGAGCGGATCAGCCGCGAGCGCGACGAGCCGTAATCGGCCGGGCCGTCGCCCATCGGCAGCGCGGTCTTGGTCGAGATCAGCACCGCGTCGCGGCGGCCCTTGATCGCTTCGCCGAGCACCTCCTCCGAGGCGCCGTTCGAATAGACGTCCGCCGTGTCGAAGAGGTTGACGCCTGCTTCCAGGCAGATGTCGACAAGCCGGCGGGCTTCCGTGGCGTCGCTGTTGCCCCAATGGCCGAACAGCGGCCCCAAGCCGCCGAAGGTTCCGGCGCCGAAGGAAAGCGCTGGCACTTGCAGGCCGGAGGCGCCGAGACGTCGATATTCCATGGTTCTACTCCTTGAGTGTCGAAGACGGATTAGGACTGGTCAGCACTTCTGGGCTGGTCAGCACTTTTTGGACTGGTCAACACTGGGCGGTGACCGGCGCTCCGAGCTTGCGGCCGCGCTCCAGGCGCAGCGCCAACGCTGCCACGGCGAGCGCCGCGAGCGGCACCAGGCCGGCGACGAGGGTGACGGCGCCGAGGCCGGGGCCATGGTCGATGACGAAGCCGCCGAGCCAGGCGCCGATCGCATTGCCGAGGTTGAAGGCGGCGATGTTGAAGGACGAGGCGAGGCCCTGGCCGGCGCCCCTGGCCTTGTCCAGCACCCACATCTGCAGCGGCGCCACGGTGGCGAAGGCGGCCGCGCCCAGCAGGCCGACGGCAACGATTGCCGCGATCGGCTGATGGATCGCGGCGGTCATGACGAACAGCACGGCCGACAGCGCGACCAGCGTGCCGATGACGGTCGGCACGAGACGCCGGTCGGCGAGGCGCCCGCCGAGCAGGTTGCCGGCGACCAGCCCGCCGCCGAAGACGAGCAGGATCGGCGACACGGCGACTTCGGAAAAGCCGCTGATACGGGTGAGGATCGGCGCCAGATAGGTGAAGGCGGCAAAGACGCCGACCCAACTCAGCACCGTGGTCAACAGGCCGAGCAGCACGGGCCGGCGGCCAAGCACGGCAAGCGCGCTTTCGGAACTTTCCTCCTCGTCCGCCGCGGCCGGCTCGTCATGCGGCACCAGCAGCGCGATCACGGCGAAGGCGATGACGCCGACCAGCGTGACGGCCAGGAAGGCCGAGCGCCAGCCATAGGCCTGGCCGAGCCAGGTGCCGAACGGCACGCCGAGGATGTTGGCGACGGTAAGGCCGGTGAACATCAGCGCGATGGCTGAAGCCTTCCGGTTGGGCGCGACGAGGCTGGTGGCGACGACCGAGCCGACGCCGAAGAAGGAGGCATGGGCGAAAGCGGTGAGCACGCGCGCCGCCATCAGCGTCCAGTAGTCGGGCGCCAGTGCGCAGGTGAGGTTGCCGACGGTGAAGACCACCATCAGGGCAAGCAGCAGCGTCTTCTTCGACAGACGGCCGGTAAGCGCGCCAAGCAGCGGTGCGCCGACGACGACGCCCAGCGCATAGCCGGAGATCAGCATGCCCGCAGCCGAGATCGAGACGCCGAGATCGGCGCTGACGTCGAGCAGGAGGCCCATAATGACAAATTCGGTGACGCCGATGCCGAAGGCGCCGGCGGTGAGGGCATAGAGAGCAAGAGGCATGGCAGTGGTGCGTCCGGTTGATCTGGAAGGACGCGCGGTCCCGCGCCCTGATTGCGAACATCGTGATCCGCCAAGCTGTGAACCAGCCTTGTATCAGGCACATTTTCTGTGAAATAGATTCATGAATGGCGAGACCTGAAATCAATCGTTCCGGCGAGATCGAAGTGTTCGTCTGCGTCGTCGAGGCGGGCAGCTTCTCGGCTGCGGCAAGGGCGTTGCGCATGACGCCCTCGGCAGTGAGCAAGCTGATCGCCCGGCTGGAGGCGCGGCTTGGCGCGCGCCTCATCAGCCGCTCGACGCGGCGGCTACAGCTGACGCCGGAAGGAGTGGCGTTTCACGACAGAGGCATGCGCATCCTCGCCGACCTCGACGCCGCCGAGCGCGAAGCGGCGGCGGGTGCGGCGCCGCGCGGCAGGCTAAGGGTCAACTCTTACGTGCCTTTCGGCCAGCACCGGCTGATGCCGCTGCTGCCACGCTTCCTCGAACGCTATCCGGAGATTTCGGTCGAGGCGGTGCTGACCGACAGCGTCATCGACCTCTTGGAAGAGCGTGCCGACGTTGCCATCCGTGCCGGGCCGCTGCGCGTGTCGCGGCTGGTGGCGCGCAAGCTCGGGCAAAGTCGGATGGTGGTGGTGGCTGCGCCCTCCTATCTCGAAGCGCGCGGCACGCCACGCACGCCCGCCGACCTGAGCAATCACAATCTGCTCGACTTCGGCTTTGTGCGGCATATCGATGGCTTGCCGTTCATCGACCCGGATGGCGCGCCGATCATCGTCCCAATTGTCGGCAACGCGACGGTGAGCGACGGCGAGGCGATGCGGCTGACAACGTTGGCCGGAGCGGGCGTCGCGCGCCTGGCGCGCTGGCATGTCGAGCCCGACATTGCCGCCGGGCGGTTGGTGCCGCTGCTGGAAGAGTTCAATCCCGGCGACGAGGAATTAACGCACGCCGTCTATGTCGGCCAAGGCAAGTATCTGCCGGCCAGGGTGCGGGCCTTCCTCGATTTTCTCGCCGCGGCCGTGCGTCTCTGAAAACGTCAAAGAGCCGCGCGCCACAGGGGGCACGCGGCTCTTCAAAGCTGGTTACGCCTTCGGCACGAAGGGCGCCGGACGCCGGCCGGCGCCCTGCCGCTCCAGCATCCAGCCGGGATAT
Source organism: Mesorhizobium sp. (assembly GCA_004963905.1). Lineage (GTDB taxonomy): Bacteria > Pseudomonadota > Alphaproteobacteria > Rhizobiales > Rhizobiaceae > Mesorhizobium. Next base: position 192,654 of record SUGL01000004.1, on the reverse strand, counting down.
TCGGAAGGCAGCGCGCTGACCTCGTCGAGCTTGGCGAGATCGTCGGCGTCGAGCTTCAACCCGGTGGCGGCGAGGTTCTGTTCGAGCTGGTCCATGCGGCTGGCGCCGATGAGAACGCTCATCACGAAGGGCTTGGCCAGCACATAGCCCAGCGCCACCGTGGCGACGCTGACATCGTGCTTCCTGGCAATCTCGCGCATGACGGCGACCGCCGCCCAGGCGCGGTCCTCGTTGACCGGCGGGAAGTTGAAACTGGCGCGGCGGCCTTCGCCATTGCCCGGTGCGCCTGGGCCGTATTTGCCGGAGAGCAGCCCGCCGGCCATCGGCGACCAGACCATCAGGCCGAGCTTCTCCTCGTTGATGAGCGGCACGATCTCGCGTTCGAGGTCACGGCCGGCGATGGAGTAGTAGGACTGCACCGTCTCGAAACGGGCATAGTCCTTGCGCTCGGCGATGCCGAGGGCCTTGGCGATGCGCCAGGCCTGCCAGTTGGAGACGCCGACGTAACGCACCTTGCCGCTGGCGACGAGGTCGTCGAGCGCGCGCAGCGTCTCGTCGATCGGCGTCACAGTATCGGTGCCGTGCAGCTGGTAGAGGTCGATATGGTCGGTCTGCATCCGCTTGAGGCTGCCGTCGATCGAATCCATGATGTGGCCGCGCGAGGAGCCGCGCTGGTTGGGCCCCTCGCCCATGACGCCATGCACCTTGGTGGCGATGATGACGTCCGAGCGCTTGACGCCGAGATCCTTGAGCGACTGGCCGAGAAGCCGCTCCGACTGGCCGAAAGAGTAGACGTCCGCAGTGTCGAAGAAATTGATGCCTGCGGCGATCGAGCGGCCGACGATCTCGTTGACGCCTTTCTGGTCGAGGCTGGCGATCAAGCCCCATTGAGCATTCTCGCCGGCGGCGCCGAAGGTCATCGTGCCGAGGCAGAGTTCGGAGACGAACAGGCCGGTGTTGCCGAGCTGGTTGTAGCGCATGGTGAGATTTCCCCGAGAGAAGGATTGGGTGATGTCTGAATGACAGGTTTGTCTGAATGACACGAGGGAAATAGGAACGGCCCGTTTCGTTTCAAGCGCCGAAGCTACGAAATCGCCCCGCTGACGGGCTTGGTAACGAGATCGTGACGAAGGGCGGATCAGTTCTCCACGAGAGCAAGGATCGCGAACAGCGTCATGCCGAATGCGACCGCGGCAAGCGGCAGGAGAATTTCAATTGTCGCGGTGCTGGCTTTCACCGGATGATCGCTCGTATCGAACTCGCCTGCGATCCAGTCGGGGAAAGTCTTGACCTTGCCGGGACGGCTGAGCCGGTGATGGCGCCAGACGCGGCCGGCGATCGCCGGCAGCGCAACCGACATCACGATGAATCCGGTGACGACAAAAAGCAGATATTCGTCATAGCCGCCGGCAAAGCCGATCCAGGCCGACAGCGCATAGCAGGCCGCAAGCCCCACCATTGCGTAGTAGACCCATCGGTGCAGCCCGCGGGAGGCTTGCCGGTCCTGTGTGATTTCCTGGTCGTGGCGTGGGACAGTCATCGGAGCCTCCTTTGACTTGAGGAGCCACGCGCTCGGTCCTTCACCCGCACCTAGTGAGGTGACATGGCGCGACAATGCGGTGGTATGACGCGCCTGCCTTTGCCGCCAGCGATCCGGCGAAGCTCAGGATAAGCTTTCCCAAGGGTTGAGGACTGTCAGGCCAATATATTCGAAGTCCGCGACATTGCGCGTGACCAAAATAAGGTCATGGACCAGCGCCGTGGCGGCAATGAGGGAGTCTGCGCCGCCTCGCGTGCGACCTGCCGTGATGCGTCCCCATGCCAGTGCAATCTCTTCGGTGATCGGAAGGATGCGGTCGTCATTGTCTCTTCGCAACTCTCGCAGCCAGATATCAAGCCGGGTGGCTCTTTCAGGGGCGACCTCACGCTGCTTGACGATTCCCCGCTCGATCTCGCCGAGTGTAATGACGCTGAGGCTGATTGACGCCGGATCGATCGAAGCTATCCAGGCGGTCGGCTTCGGCAGCCGCCTTTGCACGTCCGAAACAACATTCGTGTCGAGCAGGTACATCAGAGATCGACGTCCCGGATCATCGTATCCGGGCGACGGGTGATTTCCTTGTCGAATTCATCGTCCCAGCCAGGACCGCTCAGAAGATATTCGGCGAGCGACTTCTTTTTCCCGGCCAGGCGATCGTAGTCCTCGGCGGAAAGCACGACCGCAGCGCGCTCGCCGCGAAGCGTCACGGTCTGCGGCCCCTCGGTTCGCGCCCGCTGTACCACTTTCGAAAAATTGTTTTTCGCGTCCTGAAGATGCCAGTTCATGGGTCGCTCCTAGCTAGCTTGGCTAGATATAAAGCGACAGTTCCCCATTATCAATCGAAGCGAAGGCCTACCGGCTGCCGAAGATCGCCGTGCCGACCCTGACGCTGGTCGCGCCGAAGGCGATCGCGGTCTCGTAATCGCCGGACATGCCCATCGAGAGTTTTGCGACGCCGGCTTCGCGGGCGATCTTTTCCAACAGCGCGAAATGCGGGCCGGGATTCTCGTCCGCCGGCGGAATGCACATCAGGCCTTCGATGGCAAAGCCGTGCACATCGCGGCAACGCTCGACGAAGGCGACGGCCTCGCGTGGCTCGATGCCGGCCTTTTGCGGTTCGGAGCCGGTGTTGACCTGGACGTAGAGTTTTGGCATGCGACCTTGCCTGGCAATCTCCTTGGCAAGCTCGGCGGCGATCTTCTCGCGGTCGACCGTCTCGATGACGTCGAAAAGCGCCACCGCTTCCTTGGCCTTGTTGGACTGCAGCGGCCCGATCAGGTGCAGCTCGATATCGGGAAACGCTGCTCTCAGCTCCGGCCATTTGGCTTGGGCTTCCTGCACGCGGTTCTCGCCGAAGACCCGCTGGCCCGCCTCGATCACGGGGCGAATATCTTCGGCGGCAAAGGTCTTCGACACCGCGACCAGCGTGACGGCGCCAGGCTCGCGCCCGGCCTCGCGCTCGGCATTCACGATCCTCGCCTTGACGGCGAGAAGCTGTTCGACGGCACTCGTCATGCCCATATCCTGCCTATAGTTTAGCGCCAACGCCGGATCGCCACAGTTGACGGGTCCGGCAATCCATGGTGAACACCGCGACGACATTGTCTCGGCTGCCGGCCTGGGCGTGTCGATATTCAGGTGATGCCGGCCTGCAAATGCCGGTTTCCTGCGCTTCCGGTGCTCACGTACTTTAAGTACGCTCCGCTCCGGTTCTCGGAACCCGCCATTTTCGGCGCGGCCTGACCTGAATATCAACACGCCTTAATCCAGCACCGTGCACCCGCTTTTAAGTGAAAAACATCCGATGGCAACCGAACGATACAATCCGCGCACGTCAGAGCCCAAATGGCAGAAGGCCTGGGCCGAAAAGAAGCTGTTCGAGGCCAGGAACGACGATCCGAAGCCGAAATACTACGTGCTCGAGATGTTCCCCTATCCGTCGGGGAAGATCCATATCGGCCACACCCGCAACTACACGATGGGCGACGTCGTGGCGCGCTACAAGCGGGCCAAGGGCTTCAACGTGCTGCACCCGATGGGCTGGGATGCCTTCGGCATGCCGGCCGAGAACGCGGCGATGCAGAACAAGGTTCATCCGAAGGACTGGACCTACGAGAACATCGCCGTCATGCGCGAGCAGCTCAAAGTGATGGGCCTGTCGCTCGACTGGGCGCGCGAGTTCGCGACCTGCGACGTCGACTACTACCACCGCCAGCAGATGCTGTTCCTCGACTTCGTCGAGAAAGGGCTGGTGACGCGCAAATCCTCCAAGGTCAACTGGGACCCGGAAGACATGACGGTGCTCGCCAACGAGCAGGTCATCGACGGCCGCGGCTGGCGCTCGGGCGCGTTGGTCGAGCAGCGCGAGCTGACGCAATGGTTCTTCAAGATCACCGACTATGCGCAGGACCTGCTGGAGTCGCTCGACCGCCTCGACGAGTGGCCGGAAAAGGTCAAGCTGATGCAGCACAACTGGATCGGCCGCTCGGAAGGACTGCTGATCCGCTGGCCGCTGGCAACACCAAGTTCTGGCAAGATTGGCGGCGACATGCACGAGCTTGAGGTCTACACGACCAGGCCGGACACGATCTTCGGCGCCTCCTTCATGGCGGTCGCCGCCGACCATCCGCTGGCCAAAAAAGCCGCCGAGAACAATCCGGCGCTCGCCAAGTTCATCGACGAGGTCCGCCACATGGGCACCTCGGTGGCGGCGCTCGAGACGGCCGAGAAAAAGGGCTTCGACACTGGCATCCGCGTCGTCCATCCCTTCGACGACAAATGGACGCTGCCCGTCTATGTCGCCAATTTCGTGCTGATGGAATACGGCACCGGCGCCATTTTCGGCTGCCCGTCGGGCGATCAGCGCGACCTCGACTTCGCCAACAAATACGGCCTGCCGGTGATCCCGGTGGTGATGCCGGAAGGCGAAAATCAAGGAAGCTTCCAGATCATCGAAGAGGCCTATGACGGCGACGGCGTGATGATCAACTCGCGCTTCCTCGACGGCATGAAGCCGGAGCAGGCCTTCGACGAGGTGGCCAAGCTGCTCGAACAGAAGACGATCGGCGGCCGGCCGATGGCGGAGCGCAAGGTGAATTTCCGCCTGCGCGACTGGGGCATCTCGCGCCAGCGCTATTGGGGATGCCCGATCCCGATGATCCATTGCGAAGCCTGCGGCGTGGTGCCGGTGCCGAAGGCCGACCTGCCGGTCCGGCTGCCCGACGACATCGAGTTCGACCGTCCGGGCAATCCGCTCGACCGCCATCCGACATGGCGGCATGTGAAGTGCCCGCAATGCGGCCGGGACGCGCGGCGCGAGACCGACACGATGGACACCTTCGTCGACTCGTCATGGTATTTCGCCCGCTTCACCGCGCCGTGGGCCAACGAGCCGACCGAACCGAAGGCGGCCGACGAATGGCTGGCGGTCGACCAGTATATCGGCGGCATCGAGCACGCGATCCTGCACCTGCTCTATTCGCGCTTCTTCACCCGCGCCATGCGCGAGACCGGGCATCTCAACCTCGCCGAGCCGTTCAAGGGCCTGTTCACGCAAGGGATGGTGGTGCACGAGACCTATCGTGTCGGCGGCTCGTCGACCAATGGGCGCTGGCTGTCGCCGGGCGAGGTCAGGATCGAGGATGTCGGCGGCAAGCGCCGCGCCGTCGAGATCGCGACCGGCGAGGAGGCGACGATCGGCGCGCTCGAGAAAATGTCGAAGTCGAAGAAGAACACGGTGAGCCCGGAAGAGATCACCGACGGCTATGGCGCCGACACAGCGCGCTGGTTCATGCTGTCGGACTCGCCGCCGGAGCGCGACGTCGAATGGACGGACGAGGGTGCCGCCGGCGCGCATCGCTTCGTGCAGCGCGTCTGGCGCCTGGTGCAGATCGCGGCCGAGCAGCTCGCCGGCGTGAAGCCGGCCCCGGCGAAGGACGGCGAGGCGGGCGCGGTCTCCAAGGCGGCGCACAAGATCCTGAAGGCGATCGGCGAGGACATCGAGAAGCTCGGCTTCAACCGGGCTATCGCGCGCATCTACGAGCTTGCGAACGCGCTGACCACGCCGCTCAACGATGTCGCCGAGGGCAAGGCGGACGCGGCGCTGAAAGCCGCCTGCCGCGAGGCCGTCGAGATCCTGGTGCACGTGATCGCGCCGGTGATGCCGCATCTGGCCGAGGAATGCTGGGAAGCGCTGGGCGGCACCGACATGGTCGCCGAACGGCCGTGGCCGGTCTACGATCCGGCTCTGGTCGTCGACAACGAGATCGTGCTGCCGGTGCAGGTCAACGGCAAGAAGCGCGGGGATTTGACAATTGCCCGCGACGCGGATCAAGGTGCCGTCGAACAAGCGGTGCTGGCTCTCGACTTCGTGCAAAAAGCGCTCGATGGCAAGGCCCCGCGCAAGGTGATCATCGTCCCGCAGAGGATCGTCAATGTCGTTGCCTGATCCAGAAAAGTCACAGGCGGCGCATTTGCTGCGCCGCGCGGCTATCGGCGGCCTGGTCGCCTCGCTGGCGCTGGTCTCGGCCTGCACGGTGCGGCCGCTTTATTCCAGCGCGCCGCTTACCGTCGGCTCGACGGTCGGTGCCGCCGCCGAGCTGGCATCGATCTCGATCAAGCCTGTCGGAACGCGCTACGGCCAGCAGGTGCGCAACAATCTGATCTTCGCCTTCGGCCAGGGCTCGGGCGAGCCGGCATCGCCTGCCTACACGCTGGATCTCGGCGTCAGCGAGCTGGTCGAATCGGCGGCTATCGTCCAGGTGCAGACCGAAGAGGACGAGCCGACGGCAGGCACCGTGACGCTCACCGCCAATTATGTCCTGCGTGATTCCGTGACCGGCACGGTGGTCGCGGTCGGCAAGCGCTCGATCCCGTCGTCCTTCGACCGGCCGCGCCAGGAATTCGCGGCCTACCGGGCGCAGATCGACGCCGAGAACCGCGCCGCCCGCGAGCTCGCCGATCTGCTGCGCCTGGCGATCGCACAGGATCTGGCCAAGCACGGCAAAAAGGCTTAGTTCCAAGGCGAAGCAGGAGCGTAAGCTCCGTCGCGGAGCCCCTGAGATCCATGCCGTTACCTTGATCGAAGGTGCAGCGGAGCAGAATTCTGCACCGCCGCAACGCTCGTATTTCACGGAATGGATCCTCGGGTCTGCGCCGCGTCGCTTCGCTCCTTGCTTCGCCCGAGGATGACGATCGCGATGGGCGTCCAGCCAATCGCCAAGACACGCGACCTGCCAAGGCGTAGGCGCCTTGCCGCGAAAAAGGCCGGTCACCCGGCCTTTTTTGCTATTCGAGGGGTGTTGCCTCAGTTGATCTTCTGGCCGGTCTTGGCCCAGTCGGCGAGGAAGGCGGCAAGGCCCTTGTCGGTGAGCGGGTGGTTGACCAGCGCCCTCAGCGTCGCCGGCGGCGCGGTCACCACGTCGGCGCCGATCAGCGCGGCCTGCTTGACGTGGTTCACCGTACGCACCGAAGCGGTCAGGATCTCGGTCTTAAAGTTGTAGTTTTCGTAGATCTGCTTGATCTCGGATATCAGCTCCATGCCGTCCGAGCCGGTGTCGTCGATGCGGCCGACGAAAGGCGAGATGAAGGAGGCACCGGCCTTGGCGGCAAGCAGCGCCTGGTTGGCCGAGAAGCAGAGCGTGACGTTGACCATGCGGTTCATCTGGGTACGGATCGTCTTGCAGGCCTTCAGACCGTCCAGCGTCAGCGGCACCTTGATGCAGACATTGGGCGCGATCTTGGCCAGAACCTCGGCCTCGCCCATCATGTCCTTGAATTCCGTGGCCACGACCTCGGCCGAGACCGGGCCTTCGACGATGTCGCAGATCTGCTTCGTCACCTCGGAGATCTTGCCGCCAGATTTCAGGATCAGCGAGGGGTTGGTGGTGACGCCATCGAGCAGCCCCAGGTCGTTCAGTTCCTTGATCTCCTTGATGTCGGCGGTGTCGACAAAAAACTTCATGGCGGTCTCCTTGGGGATTTCATGGTGCCGGTCTGGCACGTTCGAGAGTCCCCCTTTGATCTAGAGCAAAGTCGGGGCAAGGTCACGCCTCATGATGGAAGATTCGCCCTTTGTCGCGGCCGCACCGGTGCTGGTGCCGATGCCGGCCGAACGGCCCTACACCTATGCCGTGCCGCCCGGCATGCGCGTGGTGCCGGGCTCGATCGTGCGCGTGCCGCTGGGACCGCGCCAGGTCGCCGGCATCGTCTGGGACGGCATCGTCGAAACGGTCGATCCGAAAAAACTGCGGCCGATCGAGGAGGTCTTCGACTGCCCGCCGATCGACAAGGCCATGCGCCGCTTCGTCGACTGGATCGCGCAATACACGCTGTCGGCCCCCGGCATGGTGGCGCGCATGCTGCTCCGGGCACCCGAAGCCTTCGACCCGGAACCGTGGATCGAGGGATTGCAGCGCACCCTCGCGGAACCCGACCGACTGACCGACGCCCGGCGCCGCGTGCTGGAGACGGCCGAGGGCGGCCTGGCCTGGACGCGCTCGGGGCTCGCGCATGCGGCGGGCGTTTCCTCCACCGTCATCGACGGCTTGAGGGCACAAGGCGTGTTCGAGACGGTGATGATCCCGCCAAGGCCGGTGGTCGCCGCGCCCGACCCCGGCCATGCCGTGCCGGAGCTGATGCCGGACCAGGAGGCTGTGGCCGAGAAGCTGCGCGCGGCAATCGCCGCCGATGCCTTCAACGTCACTCTTCTCGACGGCGTCACGGGGTCGGGCAAAACGGAAGTCTATTTCGAGGCGGTGGCGGCGGCGCTCGACAAGGGCAGGCAGGTGCTGATCCTGCTGCCGGAGATCGCGCTGACGCATGCGTTCCTCGAACGCTTCCAGGACCGGTTCGGCGCCAAGCCGGCGGAGTGGCATTCGGACTTGCCGCCCAGGATGCGCGAGCGCGTCTGGCGGCAGGTGGCGGAAGGCGGCGTGCGCGTCGTCGCCGGCGCGCGCTCGGCGCTGTTCCTGCCGTTCAGGGAGCTCGGCCTGATCGTGGTCGACGAAGAGCACGACCCAGCCTACAAGCAGGAGGACCGCGTCTTCTACAATGCGCGCGACATGGCGGTGGTGCGCGGCCGTATAGGCGGCTTCCCGGTCGTGCTCGCCTCGGCGACGCCTTCGGTGGAAAGCCGAGTCAACGCCAGCCAGGGCCGCTATCATCGCGCTGTGCTGTCGTCGCGCTTCGCCGAAGCGGCGCTTCCCGACCTGAAGTCGATCGACATGCGGCGCGCGCCGCCGGCGCGCGGCGGCTTCCTGTCGCCTGTCCTTCTTGAACAGATGCAGCGCACGCTGGAGAAAAGGGAGCAGTCGCTGCTCTTCCTCAACCGGCGCGGCTATGCGCCGCTGACGCTCTGCCGCGTCTGCGGCCATCGCTTCGGCTGCCCGGTCTGCTCGGCCTGGCTTGTCGAGCACCGCTTTCGCGGCCAGCTCGTCTGCCATCATTGCGGCCACAACGAGCGCCGGCCCGAAGCCTGCCCGGAATGCGGCACGCTCGATCACCTGGTTGCCTGCGGGCCGGGCGTCGAGCGCATCGCCGAGGAGGTGGTGGCGCATTTCCCGGAGGCGCGCACGATCGTGCTCTCGTCCGATCTCTTAGGCGGCGTGCGCCGGCTTAGGCTCGAGCTCGAGGCCGTCGCCAATGGCGAGACCGATATCGTCATTGGCACGCAGCTCGTCGCCAAGGGCCACAATTTTCCCGGCATGACGCTGGTCGGCGTGGTCGACGCCGATCTCGGCCTCGCCAATGGCGATCCGCGCGCCGCCGAGCGCACCTTCCAGCTGCTCAGCCAGGTGACGGGGCGCGCCGGCCGCACCGGCAAGAAGAGCCTCGGCCTGTTGCAGACCTACCAGCCGGAACACCCGGTGATGCGGGCGATCGTGTCCGGCGATTCGGAAGCTTTCTACGAGCGCGAGATCGCCGAGCGCGAGCGGGCGGCCCTGCCACCGTTCGGCCGGCTCGCCGGCATCATCGTGAGCGCCGCGACGCGCGGCGAGGCGGAAGGCCATGCGCGGGGCTTGCGGCGCGCCGCGCCCAATGCGTCCGATCTCTTCGTGCTCGGACCGGCCGAGGCGCCACTGTCGCTGATCGGCGGCCGCCACCGTTTCCGCCTGCTGGTGCAGGGCGAACGGCGCGCCGACATGCAGGGTTTTATTCGCGCCATGCTGGCGGACGGGCCGAAGCTGCGCGGCTCGGTGCGCGTGCAGGTCGACATCGACCCGCAGAGTTTTCTGTGAGAGACATCTTGCAATCCTGCTGGAGTATTCCCTTATGAAAACCCTTGGCCTCATCGGCGGCATGAGCTGGGAATCGACGGCGATCTACTACCGCCTGCTCAACGAGATCGTGCGCGAACGGCTGAGCGGGCTGCATTCGGCCAAGCTGCTTTTGTGGTCGTTCGATTTCGCCGAGATCGCCGAACGCCAGCATGCGGGCGATTGGGATGGCGCCGGCGCCCTTCTCGCGGAAGCCGCGCGCAGGCTGGAGGCGGGCGGCGCCAAGGGCCTGGTGATCTGCACCAACACCATGCACAAGCTGGCCGACCAGGTGCAGGCGGCCGTCTCGGTTCCGCTCATCCACATCGCCGACGCCACGGGGCGTGCCGTCGTTGAAGCTGGCGTCAGGCGCCCGGCGCTGCTGGCGACCCGCTTCACCATGGAACAGGATTTCTACAAGGGGCGTCTCGTCGACAAATACGGGCTCGAGCCGGTGGTGCCGGACAAGGCCGGCCGCGACATGGTTCACAAGGTGATCTATGACGAGCTCTGCCAGGGTATCGTCAAAGGCGAATCGAAATCCGCCTATATCGCCGAGGTCGGCCGCATGCGACGCGACGAGAAGGTGGACAGCGTCATCATGGGCTGCACCGAGATCACCATGCTGATCGGTCAGCGCGATTTCGATATCCCGGTGTTCGACACCACGCGCATCCATGCCGAGGCCGCGATCGACTTCGCGCTCTCCTGATCAGACGCCATTCCGACGTGTCTTTCTTGCGCCTGTTCTAATGTGCCGGCCGCCATCTGGCGCGCGGCTTTTCCTCCGCTAGAATGCCGGCAATTTCAGAACAAGACTTTACGAGGGATCAGATGGAATTCGCGTTTCCGTGGCCGGCGAGCCAGGGCGAGTGGCTGGCCTGGTCGAGCGCCGTCGTCACGCTGCTCATCGGCCTGCTTCTATTCCTGGCGCCCAACCTCGCCTTCCGCATCCTGCGCCTGCAGGCCAAGCCGGAGAAGGCCGCGGCGATCGCCGAGGGGCGTGGCCGCATGTCGGGCTTCTATCTCGGCGTCAGCCTGTGCTGCATCCTCTTGGCGCAGCCGCTTCTCTACATGGCGCTCGGCTTCTCCTGGCTGTTCACCGCTTTCGGCCGGCTTTTGTCGATGATGTCGGACGGCGCCAACACCCCTTTCAACTGGGCTTCCATCGTGGTTGAATTGGCGCTGGCGGCGCTGCCGCTGGCCTTCGCCTTCGGCTTCGTGCCGTGAATTCGCGACTAAAGGGCGTCGCGCTGAAACGGATTCAAGCGACGCGCTTCAGGTCCTTGTTCTGATGCATGTCGTTCTCCCAAAACCGCTGCACACTTTTGGGCGACATGCATTAATCTGGCGCTTGAGCTTGGCCTCCGCCGCCTGATGCGACAAAAGTGCCTGAAAACCATGCCGGACGATGCATTGCGGTCTTAAAAGGCCTGTGCTAGACGGCAATCGACTTTCGGCCGGGGATAGCGGAAGCCGCGCCTCCGTGCTTGGAAAAATCGCAGTAAGGTCAAAGATTTAGCCAGAGTTTTTGCTCGCGCCAACAATCTGCGGCCTGTCAGACAAGAGAAAAGACGGTCCGTGGCCCAATCGTCATCGCCAATCTCAGCTGTCGCAGAACGCTATGCAAGCTCGCTGTTCGAGCTCGCGCTGCAGGAAAATTCGGTCGCCAAGGTCGAAGCCGACCTCAACGACTTCGAGGCGATGCTGAACGGCAGCGCCGATCTTACCCGGCTGATCAACAGCCCGGTGTTCTCCAGCGACGATCAGGCCAAGGCCATCGGCGCGATCATCGGTAAGGCCAAGATCACCGGCCTCGTCGGCAACTTCCTGCGCGTCGTCGCCCGCAACCGCCGCCTGTTCGCCGTGCCTGGCATGATCAAGGCTTTCCGCCAGATCGCCGCCGACCATCGTGGCGAGGCGTCCGCCGAGGTCACCTCGGCGCATGCCCTGACGGCCGCGCAGCAGAACGAGCTCAAGGCGACGCTGAAGAGCATCGCCGGCAAGGACGTGGCCATCGCCATGACGGTCGATCCGTCGCTGCTCGGCGGCCTGATCGTCAAGATGGGCTCGCGCCAGATCGATACGTCGCTCAAAACCAAACTCAATTCGCTCAAGCTTGCACTGAAAGAGGTCGGCTGATGGACATCCGCGCCGCGGAAATTTCCGCAATTCTGAAAGACCAGATCAAGAATTTCGGCAAGGAGGCCGAGGTCTCCGAAGTCGGCCAGGTTCTGTCCGTCGGTGACGGTATCGCCCGCGTCTACGGCCTCGACAACGTCCAGGCCGGTGAGATGGTCGAATTCCCGGGCGGCATCCGCGGTATGGCGCTGAACCTCGAAGCCGACAATGTCGGCGTCGTCATCTTCGGCAACGACCGCGACATCAAGGAAGGCGACACCGTCAAGCGCACCGGCGCCATCGTCGACGTGCCGGTCGGCCCCGGCCTGCTCGGCCGCGTCGTCGACGCTCTCGGCAACCCGATCGACGGCAAGGGCCCGATCAAGGCCACCGAACGCCGCCGCGTCGACGTCAAGGCGCCGGGCATCATTCCGCGCAAGTCGGTGCACGAGCCGATGTCGACCGGCCTCAAGGCCATCGACGCGCTGATCCCGGTCGGCCGCGGCCAGCGCGAGCTGGTCATCGGCGACCGCCAGACCGGCAAGACGGCCATCATCCTCGACACGATGCTGAACCAGAAGTCGGTGCACGACAACGGCCCCGAGGCGGAGAAGCTCTACTGCGTCTACGTCGCCGTCGGCCAGAAGCGCTCGACCGTCGCGCAGTTCGTGAAGGTGCTGGAAGAGCGAGGCGCGCTCGACTACTCCATCATCATCGCCGCCACCGCGTCCGACCCGGCGCCGATGCAGTTCCTGGCGCCGTTCGCCGGCTGCACGATGGGCGAGTATTTCCGCGACAACGGCATGCATGCCCTCATCAGCTATGACGACCTGTCGAAGCAGGCCGTCGCCTATCGCCAGATGTCGCTGCTGCTGCGCCGCCCGCCGGGCCGCGAAGCCTATCCGGGCGACGTCTTCTACCTGCATTCGCGCCTGCTCGAGCGCGCCGCCAAGCTCAACGACGACAACGGCAACGGCTCGCTGACCGCGCTGCCGGTCATCGAGACGCAGGCCAATGACGTGTCTGCCTACATCCCGACCAACGTGATCTCGATCACCGACGGCCAGATCTTCCTCGAAACCAACCTGTTCTTCCAGGGCATCCGCCCGGCGGTGAACGTTGGTCTGTCGGTGTCGCGCGTCGGCTCGTCGGCGCAAATCAAGGCGATGAAGCAGGTCGCCGGCTCGATCAAGGGCGAGCTCGCGCAGTACCGCGAAATGGCGGCCTTCGCGCAGTTCGGCTCCGACCTCGACGCCGCCACGCAGCGCCTCTTGAACCGCGGTTCGCGCCTGACGGAGCTCTTGAAGCAGCCGCAGTTCTCGCCGCTCAAGACCGAGGAGCAGGTCGCGGTGATCTTTGCCGGCGTCAACGGCTATCTCGACAAGCTGTCGCTCAACCAGGTCGGCAAGTTCGAGCATGGCCTGCTCAGCCACATGCGCTCGGCCGGCAAGGACGTGCTCGACGGCATCCGCAAGGAGAAGGCGCTGTCGGACGACCTGCGCGCCAAGCTGAAGGCGGAAATCGACGCCTTCGCCAAGACCTTTGCTTGAACGAAGCCGGACGGGATCGGGTTTGAAGCATGGCTTCGTTAAAAGACCTTCGTAACCGTATCGCCTCGGTCAAGGCGACGCAGAAGATCACCAAGGCGATGCAGATGGTCGCCGCGGCGAAGCTGCGTCGCGCGCAGGAAGCGGCGGAAGCCGCCAGGCCCTATTCCGAGCGGATGGGCGCGGTGCTGGCCAACATCACCCAGGCGATCGGCGGCGGCGGCGACGCCCCGGCGCTGATGACCGGCACCGGCAGGGACGACGTGCAACTGCTCATCGTCTGCACCGCCGAGCGGGGCCTGTGCGGTGGCTTCAACTCGCAGATCGCGCGTCTTGCCCGCGATCATATCCGCAGGCTTCTCGCCGACGGCAAGCAGGTCAAGATCATCTGCGTCGGCAAGAAGGGCTACGACATCCTGCGCCGCGAATACGGCTCGCTGATCCTCGATCGTGTCGACCTGCGCGAGGTCAAGACGCTCGGCTTCGTCAATGCCGATGCGATTGCGCGCAAGGTCATCAACCTGTTCAACCAGGGCGGCTTCGACGTCTGCACGCTGTTCTATTCGCAGTTCAAGTCGGTGATCAGCCAGATCCCGACGGCGCAGCAGATCATTCCAGCGGCCCAGGCTTCCGCCGCCGCCGAAACGAGCAACGGCGCCACCGCCGTCTACGAATACGAGCCGGAGCCGGGCGAGATCCTTTCCGACCTCATCCCGCGCAACATCGCGGTGCAGATCTTCCGCGCGCTGCTCGAGAACGCGGCCGGCGAGATGGGCGCCAAGATGAGCGCGATGGACAATGCGACGCGCAACGCCGGCGACATGATCAACAGGCTGTCGATCACCTACAACCGCCAGCGGCAGGCGCAGATCACCAAGGAACTGATCGAAATCATTTCGGGCGCCGAGGCGCTCTAGGCGCGCCGCGCGAGGTCATCGATCTCGCGGCGATGGCGTGAACAACAGATAGACGAAAAGGGCAAAGACGATGGCGAAAGCAGCTACCCCGAAGACCGCCAAGGCGGCATCGGCCCCCAAGGAAGCGGCAAAGGCTCCGGCAGCAGCAGCGAAGGCCGCTCCGGCCAAGAAGACGGCCGCTCCGGCCAAGGCAGCAGCACCCGCCAAGGCGGCAGCGAAGACGGCCAACGTCGCGGCGAAGAGAGTCGGGGCCGCCGGCAAGGTGCGCCAGGTCATCGGCGCCGTCGTCGACGTGCAATTCGAAGACCATCTGCCGGCCATTCTGAACGCGCTCGAAACCAACAATGTCGGCAACCGCCTGGTGCTCGAGGTCGCCCAGCATCTCGGCGAGAACACCGTGCGCTGCATCGCCATGGACTCGACCGAGGGTCTCGTGCGCGGCCAGGACGTCTTCGACACCGGCGGGCCGATCTCGGTTCCGGTCGGTCCGGGCATGCTCGGCCGCATCATCAACGTCATCGGCGAGCCGGTCGACGAAGCGGGCCCGGTCGATGCCGTCGAAATGCGCGCCATCCACCAGCCGGCTCCGGCCTATGTCGACCAGTCGACGGAAGCGCAGATCCTGGTCACCGGCATCAAGGTTCTCGACCTGCTGGCACCTTACGCCCGCGGCGGCAAGATCGGCCTGTTCGGCGGCGCCGGCGTCGGCAAGACCGTGCTGATCCAGGAGCTGATCAACAACGTCGCCAAGGCCCATGGCGGCTTCTCGGTGTTCGCCGGCGTCGGCGAGCGCACCCGCGAAGGCAACGACCTCTATCACGAGTTCATCGAATCCGGCGTCAACAAGAAGGGCGGCGGCCAGGGCTCCAAGGCCGCGCTCGTCTATGGCCAGATGAACGAGCCGCCGGGCGCCCGCGCCCGCGTCGGCCTGACCGGTCTGACCGTCGCCGAGTATTTCCGCGATCAGGGCCAGGACGTGCTGTTCTTCGTCGACAACATCTTCCGCTTCACGCAGGCGGGCTCGGAAGTGTCGGCGCTGCTCGGCCGCATCCCGTCGGCCGTGGGCTATCAGCCGACTCTCGCCACCGACATGGGCGCGCTGCAGGAGCGCATCACGACGACGACCAAGGGCTCGATCACCTCGGTGCAGGCCATCTACGTTCCGGCCGACGACTTGACCGATCCGGCGCCGGCGACCTCGTTCGCCCACCTCGACGCCACCACCGTGCTCAACCGCGCGATTTCGGAAAAGGGCATCTACCCGGCCGTCGATCCGCTGGATTCCACCTCGCGCATGCTCGACCCGATGGTCGTCGGCGAGGAGCACTACCAGGTCGCTCGCCAGGTGCAGTCGATCCTGCAGCGCTACAAGTCGCTGCAGGACATCATCGCCATCCTGGGCATGGACGAGCTGTCGGAAGAGGACAAGCAGACCGTTGCGCGCGCCCGCAAGATCGAGCGCTTCCTGTCGCAGCCGTTCTTCGTCGCCGAAGTGTTCACGGGATCGCCGGGCAAGCTGGTCGACCTCGCCGACACCATCAAGGGCTTCAAGGGCCTTTGCGCCGGCGACTACGACCACCTGCCGGAAGCCGCCTTCTACATGGTCGGCGGCATCGACGAAGCGGTCGAGAAGGCGCAGCGCCTGGCGGCTGAAGCGGCGTAAAGAAGCGAATAGCGAATAGGGAGTAGCGAATAGGGATCCGTGGGCCGGCAGAGTTCTTCACTACTCGCTACTCACTATTCCCTACTCGCTAGATTGTCATGGCTGAAGCTTTCAAGTTCGAACTGGTCTCGCCGGAACGGCTGCTCGTCTCCGAGCAGGTCGAGTCCGTCGTCATTCCGGGCGCCGAAGGCGAGATGACCGTGATGGCGCAGCATGCTCCGGTCATGACCACGATCAAGCCCGGCGTCGTCACGGTGAAAACCGCGGCAGGCAAGGAAGAGCGCTACGTGGTGTTCGGCGGCTTCGCCGACATCCTGCCTTCCGGCTGCACGCTGCTCGCCGAATCGGCGACGCATGTGAACGACATCGACCGCGCCGACATCGCCCGCCGCATCCAGGAGGCGAGGGAAGACGCCGCCGACGCCAAGGACGACGAGAGCCGTGCCAAGGCAGAGCAGTTCCTCAGCCAGCTCACCACGCTGGAAGGCGCGCTTATTCCAGCCTGACGACGGCTCCTTACAGATGATTGAAAAGGCGGGGCTTGCCCCGCTTTTTTGTTTGCCCCATTTTCTGGTTTGCGAGACAGTCCGCCCTGCTCGTCGGGGCGTCTTGCCGTTTCACGGAAACGGCGAGCCGCTCCATCTCCTTGTCTTGACGCAATCCCTGACGGAAAACCGCTTCGCACTTTTCCCGGAATTGCTCTGAGGGCGCCGGATGTCCAGCGAATCAGGCTCACGATCCAGATGGTCGACGGCGCTGGTGTCGGTATTCGGCGGACCGTTCGGCGGCTTCCTGTGGATCGGCGCGGGCAGGTTGGCCGTCGCCTGCCTGATCGTCCTCGGCCTGGCTGCGTTAGCCGTCTGCTACATCGGATTTCCGGTTTTTCCGGGCATCGATCTCGCTTGGGCCGCCGATCTTTCAGGGCTCGGCATGGCGGTTCTATCGGCGGCGATCGTCGTCCCTTTCGTACCGCGCTTCAGGCCGGACAAGTGGTACGCACACGGGCTTTGGGTCCTCGTCCTGGTCCTTCTCGCCTCGTACGGCGCTGCGCTCGCGATCCGCACCTTCCTGTTCCAGCCGTTCTCCATGCCGTCCGGCAGCATGGAGCCGACGCTTCAAGTCGGCGACTACTTCTTCGCCTCCAAATCCGCCTATGGCTATGGCCGCTACAGCGTCCCCTTCGGCTTGCTGCCGTTCGAGGGCCGGTTCCTCGGCAGCCCGCCGAAGCGGGGAGACGTGGTGGTGTTCAGGCCACGCAGCGATCCCGACACCGATTACGTCAAGCGCATCGTCGGCTTGCCGGGCGACCGGGTCCAGATGGTCGACGGCCGGCTCCACATCAACGGCGCTCCCGTGAAGCTCGAGGACCTCGGCGAATATTCCACTGAGGACATACGCTCGGCCCGGCTGCAGCGGGAGACGCTGCCCGAAGGTGTCTCCTACCTGGTGATCGACTACGACGTGAGCTCGGCCGGCGACGACACGCCGGAAATCACGGTGCCGGCGGGAGAATATTTCGTGCTCGGCGACAACCGAGACAACTCGGCCGACAGCCGCTTCGCCATGGGCACGGTGCCGTATGGCAATCTCGTCGGCAAGGCGGTGCGGCTGTTCTGGAACTCGAACGGGGCCGACTATGCCGCACGGCAGGTCGTGAACGGGGCCGCGGGCAAATAGGCGCGAGCGTCATCGGCCATCTATGCCGAGCGCGGCGAATGCCAGCACCGGTCCTTCCCGCCGCAAGTGGACGAGATGCACGGCCACGAGCTCGATCAACGTCTGGCGTTCGGCGTGGCCCTTGGCGAAGCCGGCCAGCTCGAACACCTCCGTCACCGTTTCATTCGCCGGCAGTTGCCGGGCCAAAAGTGAGGTCAACGCAGCATCGAGGGGATCGGTGAAATGGCCCTCCGGCAGGGTGTTTCCCCGTGCCGCGCAGGCGGCGATCCAGGCGGCCACCACCAGTGTCAGATGGACCAGCTCAGTGCCGGCCTCCAGGCACTCCAAGGCCGACGCAATGATGCGCTGCGGCAGCTTCTGGCTGCCGTCATTGGCGATCTGCGCCGTGCGATGGGCAAGCGCCGTGTTGGAAAAGCGCTCGGCGAGCTCGGCGGTGTAGGCGGTCGTGTCGAGCCCGGCACCCTCCGGCAGGGTCGGGATGGCTTCGGCCCACAACGCATCGACGAATTGCCGGATCGCCGGATCGGCAAAGGCGCGATCGACGGTGGCATGGCCACTCAGCAGCCCAAGATAGGCTATGCCCGAATGGGCGCCGTTGAGCAGCCTGAGCTTCATATCCTCGAAGGGACCGACGTCCTCGACCATGGTGACGCCGAATCTTTCCCACGCCGGCCGGCCGGCGGGGAAACGATCCTCGATCACCCATTGACGGAACGGCTCGGTCATTACCGGCCAGGCATCCTCGAGGCCGAGTTCGCCAGCGATGCGGGCACGGTCGGCATCGGTGGTCGCCGGCACGATGCGGTCGACCATGCTCGACGGAAAGGCCACTTCGTCGGCCACATAGCCGGCTAACGACATGGTGCCTTCACGAGCGTCGCGCAGTTTCGCGAACTCGACCAGCAGCCGGTGCAGCGTGGCGCCGTTGGCCGGAAGATTGTCGCAGCAGAGCACGGTGAAAGGCGGCGCGCCGGCGGCGCGGCGGCGCAGAAGCGCCTCGGTGAGAAAACCATGCGCGGTCTTCGGCGATCCGGGGTTTGCCAGGTCGTGCACGATGTCGGGATGGTTCTCATCGAGGCTGCCGTCGGCCGCCCTCAGATAGGCTTTTTCGGTGATGGTCAGCGTGACGATGCGAGTGCGCGGGTCGACGAGCGCGGCGAGCACCGCGCCGGGATCTTCCGGCGCCACCAGCAGCGACAGGATCGAGCCGATCACCTGCAGCTGCTCGCCGGCGCTGTCCCTCACCGCCAGCGTGTAGTGCCCGTCCTGCGGCGCCAGCGCATCGCGCGTGTCGGGGCTGCGCAGCGAGACGCCGACGATGCCCCAATCCGCCTCGCCATCCGCCAGGCAGGCGTCGACATAAGCCGCCTGGTGAGCGCGGTGGAAAGCGCCGACGCCGAGATGGACGATGCCGGGTGTCACGGCGCCGCGATCGTAGCGCGGTATGGCAATCGCGCCTGGCAGCTTGGCGACAGTGGCGTTGGAAAGACGGCTGTTCATTGGCGTCCGAGGTCTCCGATCGGCGTGTCGAACCGCTCGCTGGGCAGCAACGGGACGGCTGCGGCGTAGCATCCGTCGCCGGCCGGTACAATGGCAGCTGCTTATGTAAAAGTCATCATACAACCTGATGATTTTTGTATGTTGACATTATCTCCGCCCGATCTACCAATAGGCCAGCCTGGGAGGAGCCAAGTGGCAGCACTGACCGATCCGGATCTGCTGTTCGCGCCGGAGACGCGAACGCTGGCTCGTGCCCTTTATGCCGGGGTGAAGGACCTGCCGATCGTCAGCCCGCATGGTCACACCGACCCTCGCTGGTATGCGCTCAACGAGCCGTTTCCCGATCCGGCGCAATTGCTGATCGTGCCGGACCACTACATCTTCCGCATGCTGTTCAGCCAGGGCGTGCGGCTCGAAGAGCTCGGCGTGCCAACGCTCGATCCCGGTGGGGCTCCGGTCGAGACCGACGGCAGGGTGATCTGGCGGCGCTTCGCCGAGCATTATTATCTGTTCCGCGGCACGCCGACCCGGCTCTGGCTCGACCATGTGTTCGAACATCTGTTCGGCATCGACGAGCCGCTCGATGCGAGCACGGCCGACCGCCACTACGACACGATCGCGGCGCTGCTTCAGCGCGAGGACTATCGCCCGCGGGCGCTGTTCGAGCGCTTCGACATCGAGGTCATCGCGACGACCGAAGGCGCGCTCGACGACCTCAAATGGCACCGGATGATCCGCGACAGCGGTCGCGTCGTCACCGCCTACCGGCCGGACGCCGTGGTCGATCCCGACTTCGAAGGCTTTTCGGCCAATCTCGACCGTCTGGGCGAGATCACCGGCTGCGACACCGGCAGTTGGGCCGGCTATCTCGAGGCGCACCGGCAGCGCCGCGCCTATTTCAAGGAATTCGGCGCGACCTCGTCCGACCACGGCCATCCAACCGCCGAGACCGCCAATCTTTCCGATGCCGCGTCGCAAGAGCTGTTCAACCGCATCCGCCGCGGCTCGGAGGACGAGCGCGAGCGAAAACTGTTCCGCGCCCAGATGCTGACCGAAATGGCCAAGATGAGCCGCGACGACGGCCTGGTGCTGCAGATCCATCCGGGGTCATGGCGCAATCATTCGCCGGCTATTTTCCAAAAGTTCGGCCGCGACAAGGGCTTCGATATCCCGACCAGGACCGATTATGTGACGGCGCTGAAGCCATTGCTCGACTGCGTCGGGCTGGAGCGCGACCTCACGATCATCCTGTTTACGCTGGACGAGACGAGCTACGCGCGCGAGCTTGCGCCGCTTGCCGGCGTCTATCCGGCGCTGAAGGTTGGACCGGCCTGGTGGTTCCACGACAGCCCGGAAGGCATGCGCCGCTTCCGCGAGATGACCACCGAGACCGCCGGCTTCTACAACACCGTCGGCTTCAACGACGACACGCGCGCCTTTCCGTCGATACCGGCGCGCCACGATGTCGCCCGCCGCGTCGACTGCGCATTTTTGGCGCGGCTCGTCGCCGAGCACCGGCTGCGCGAGGAGGAAGCGCATGAGCTGGCGCGGGAGCTTGCCTATACGCTTGCCAAGAAAGCGTACCGGCTCTGAGAGCCGGCACGCCAGGGTTTCAAAGGGAGGAAGTCATGTTGCATTTTTCGAAATTGACGGCGGCCGCATTGGCCTTCGGCTCGCTGCTCATCGGCATTGCCAATGCCGAGACCGTGCTGCGTTCGGCGGACACGCATCCCGACGGCTATCCGACCGTCGAGGCGGTCAAATACATGGGCGAGCTGATCAAGCAGCGGACCAATGGCCGCTATTCGATCGAGGTCTATCATTCGGCGCAGCTCGGCGAGGAGAAGGACACGATCGAGCAGACGCAGACCGGCGTCATCGATCTCAACCGCGTCTCGATGGGTCCGTTCAACGGCATCGTGCCGGAGACGCAGGTGCCGTCGCTGCCCTACATGTTCCGCTCCGTCGACCAGATGCGCCATGTCATGGACGGGCCGATCGGCGACGAGATCCTCAAGGCTTTCGAGGCGCATGACCTCGTCGGCCTCGCCTTCTACGATTCCGGCGCGCGTTCCTTCTACAACACCAAGAAGGACATCACCTCGATCGCCGACCTCAAGGGCATGAAATTCCGCGTCATCCAGTCGGACGTGTTCGTCGACATGGTCAACGCGCTCGGCGCCAACGCGACGCCGATGGCTTATGGCGAGGTCTATTCGGCGCTGGAGACCGGCGTCATCGACGGCGCCGAGAACAACTGGCCGAGCTTCGAATCCGCCAAGCATTACGAGGTCGCCAAGCACTACACGATCGACCAGCATCAGATCGTGCCGGAAGTGCTGGTGATGGCGAAGGCGAGCTGGGACAAGCTTTCGCCGGAGGACCAGGCGATTGTCAGGCAAGCCGCCAAGGACAGCGTCGTCAAGATGCGCGAGCTGTGGGACGCGCAGGAGAAGAAGTCGCGCGACATCGTCGAGAAGGCCGGCGTCAAGATCAGCGAGATCGACAAGCAGCCGCTGATCGACGCGATGAAGCCGGTCTACGACAAGTATCTCGCGACGCCCGAGCTCAAGGACCTCGCCGCCCGCATCCAGGCGACCAAATGAGATGGCTTGCGGGATGGGCCGCGCGTCCGTCCCGCAACATTCTGAGGATCGGGAGGGATCGGATGGCAACAACAAAGGCAAGCGAAGCGCCGCCGCGCTTCAGCATCGTTCTGTCGCGAATTTGCGACGGCGCGCTTTATCTCGCGGGCTTCGGGCTGGTGCTGATGACGGCCTTGGTCGCCTATCAGGTGTTCTTCCGCTTCGTGCTCAACAGCTCGCCGAGCTGGACCGAGACCAGCGCCATCATGCTGATGAACTGGTTCATCTTCCTAGGTGCGGCGGTCGGCGTGCGCGAGAACTACCATATGGGCTTCGACGTGCTGGTCTATATCCTGCCGAAAGGCAGCAAGGGGGTGTTGCGCACGCTGTCCGACCTGATCGCGCTTGCCTTCGGCGTCGGCATGGTCTGGTACGGCTGCAAGCTGGTCGGGCTCACCTGGCACACCATCATTCCGGCGCTCGAACTGCCGGGCGGCTTCGACTACCTGCCGCTGGTCACGGGCGGCGCGCTGATCTGCCTGTTCTCGCTCGAACGCATCGCGCTGCGCTGGTCGGGCGTCGATGTCGACAAGGACCTCAATCTCGAGGACGTGCCCGAGATGCCGGCGGTGCAGGAGGCCTAGATGGAGCTTTGGATCCTGTTCGGCGTCTTCACGCTTTTGATGCTCGCCGGCACGCCGATCGCCTTATGCCTTGGCGCGGCATCCTTCGCCACGGTGCTCTATCTCGGCTTGCCGCCGCTGGTCGTGTTCCAGCAGCTGAAGTCCGGCATGAGCGTGTTCTCGCTGATGGCGATCCCGTTCTTCATCTATGCCGGCGACCTGATGGTGCGTGGCGGCATCGCGCAGCGCATCGTTTCCTTTGCCGGCTCGCTGGTCGGCCATGTGCGCGGCGGGCTCGGCCAGGTCAACATCATCGCCGGCACGCTGTTCGGCGGCATCTCCGGCTCGGCGGTGGCGGAAGCGGCTGCCGTCGGCGGGCTGATGATCCCACAGATGAAGGCGCGCGGCTACGGCGCCGACTATGCCGTCAACGTCACCTCGATGGCCGCGCTGATCGCGCTGCTTCTGCCGCCGTCGCAGAACATGATCATCTATTCCATCGCCGGCGGCGGCAAGATCTCGATTGCCGACCTGTTCACCGCCGGCATCCTGCCGGGGCTTTTGTTTGCCGCCTCGCTGATGGTCACCGCCTATCTCGTCGCTCGCAAGCGCGGCTATCCGGTCGAAACCTTCCCGGGCTTCGCCCGCGTCGGGCAATTGGCGCTGATCGCCATCCCCGGACTGTTGCTGGTCGGCATCATCTTTGGCGGCGTGCGCTCCGGCATCTTCACGGCGACCGAAAGCTCGTGCATCGCCATCCTCTATGCCCTTTTGGTGACGGTCTTCGTCTACCGTTCGATGCGCTGGAACGATTTCGTCCATGCCACGTTGGGCGCGGTGCGCACGACCTCGATGGTGCTTCTGATCATCGGCATGGCGGCGTCGTTCAGCTGGCTGATGGCCTATCTAAAGGTGCCGGTGCTCCTGATCGCCGGCATGAACGCCATCTCGACCGATCCGCTGGTGGTGCTGCTTCTCCTCAATGTCGTCATGCTGCTCCTCGGCACATTCATGGACATGGGGCCGATGATCATCATCTGCACGCCGATCTTCCTGCCGCTGGTCCAGCACTACGGCGTCGACCCGGTGCATTTTGGCGTCATCACCATTTTGAACCTGGGCATCGGGCTCAACACGCCGCCGGTCGGCACGGTGCAATTCGTCGCCTGCGCCGTCGGCAAGATCACGGTATGGGAGGCGATGCGCTCGATCTGGCCGTTCTACGGCGCGGGTATCGTGGTTCTGGGGCTGGTGACATATATTCCCGCGATCTCGCTGTGGCTGCCCAGCGTGTTCAAATAGGGCGCGTTCAAATAGGGAGTGCGACGTGGCCGACACCACAACCGACCTCAGGGTCGAACGGAAGCCGAAACTATCGGAAACGGTGGTCGCGGCGATCCGCAAGCAGCTCCTGGCGGGCGAGATTCCGCCCGGACACAAGCTGCCGACCGAGGGCCAGTTGACGGAAACCTTCGGCGTCAGCCGCACCGTCATCCGCGAGGCGCTGGCCAAGCTCGCCGCCGACGGCCTCGTCGAGCCGCGCCAGGGCGCCGGCGTCTTCGTGACCGAGCACATCTCCACCACCCTCGGCGTGCTGGCCGCCGACATGGCGAGCAAGGACTCGATCGCGCTCAACGTGCTCGAGGTGCGGCTGGCGATCGAGATCGAATCGGCCGGCCTTGCCGCCATTCGCCGCAACGCCGCGCAGGAGGCGGCGATCCAAGAGGCCTTCTTCGAATTCGAGCGGCTCCTGCTCGGCAGCCAGCCGACCGGCCCGGCCGACCTCGCCTTCCACCGCGCGATCGCCAGCGCCACCAACAATCCGTTCTATGTCGAGATGCTCGACGTGCTCGGCCGCCGCGCCATTCCTTGCGACGTGACCTCGCCCTGGTCGACGGAACTCGTCCAGTCCGACGACTACCAGCGCGGCCTGCAGCGCGAGCACCTGGTGATCCTCAACGCGATCTCGGCGGGCGACGCCAATGCCGCGCGCGAGGCGATGCGGGCGCATCTCACGGCCAGTCAGCAGCGCTACCGCGAGCGCCTGCAGGCGCGGCAGGCCTATTACGCGAAGTCGGTGGCGGCGGCATCGACCGGATGATCATTCGAGCAAGATGATGGATCAGAAACACACCGAATTCTCCTCGCGCTTCGCCATCGACCCGACCGCGGCCGCGGCAATGGGAACCGACGAGCTGCGCCACAATTTCCACGTCGAAGGGCTGTTCCAGCCCGGCCGTATCAACCTGACCTACACGCATTACGACCGCATGATCGTCGGCGGCGCCATGCCGGTGGATTCGGTGCTGGCGCTGGAAGCCATCAAGCCGACCGGCACCCAGGCATTCCTCGACCGCCGCGAAATGATCGCCGTCAATATCGGCGGCGCCGGTACGGTGACGGCCGATGGCCTGCCCTATGAGATGGCGGCGCGCGACATGGTCTATCTCGGCATGGCCACGCAGCAGCTCTCGTTCGCTTCGGCCGAGCCGGACAAGCCGGCCAAGTTCTATCTGCTGAGCGCCCCGGCGCATCAGTCGCATCCCAGCCAATTGATCCGCGTCGGCGACGCGAAGCGGCTCGACCTCGGCAGCCAGGCGACCAGCAACGAGCGCTCGATCTTCCAGTTCATCCATGCGGACGGCGTGAAAACCTGCCAACTCGTCGTCGGCATGACCCAGCTCGCGCCGGGCTCGGTCTGGAACACCATGCCTTGCCATGTGCATGACCGGCGCATGGAGGCCTATCTCTATTTCGACTTGGCCGAGGATGCGCGCGTCTTCCACTTCATGGGCGAGCCGGGAGAGACGCGCCATATCGTCATGCGCAACGAGGAGGCGGTGCTGTCGCCCGGCTGGTCGATCCATTCGGGCGCCGGTACCTCGAACTATGCCTTCATCTGGGCCATGGCCGGCGACAATGTCGACTATACCGATGTCGACCAGGTGGCGATGGATCAGCTCAGGTGAGCGATCTCTCCGCCTTCAGCCTTGCCGGCAGGCGCATCCTCGTCACCGGCGCCAACACGGGCATCGGCCAGGGCATCGCCGTGGCGGTGGCACGTGCCGGCGGCACCGTCGTCGGTGTCGGTCGCTCGGCGATGCACGAGACGGTGGAGAAGGTCGCGGCCGTTGGGGGACGGTTCGAGGGGGTGGCCGCCGATCTCGGCGATCCCGCCAAGGCCGCCGCCATGCTCGACCGGGTCTGGGACGAGAGCGGGCCGCTGGACGGCTTGGTCAACAATGCCGGCATCATTAGACGGGCCGATGCGGTCGACCTGAGCGAGGCCGATTGGGACGAGGTGATGGACATCAATCTGAAGACGGTCTTCCGGCTCTGCCAGAGCTTTGCCAGGCGCGTGCTGGCAGAGCCCGGCCGGCGCGGCAAGATCGTCAACATCGCCTCGGTGCTGAGTTTTCAGGGCGGCATCCGCGTTGCCTCCTACACCGCCTCGAAACATGGCGTGCTCGGTCTCACGCGGTTGCTCGCCTGCGAATGGGCGTCGAAAGGCATCAACGTCAACGGCATCGCGCCGGGCTATATCGAAACCAGCAACACCGAGGCCCTGCGCGCCGATCCCGACCGCAGCGCTGCCATCCTCGGGCGCATTCCCGCGGCGCGCTGGGGCCAGCCCGGGGACATCGGCGATGCGGCCGTTTTCCTGCTCGCGCCGGCGTCGGACTACATGCACGGCGCGGTGATACCGGTGGACGGCGGCTGGCTGGCACGGTGACATTTCAATTCTGAACGGAAGCTGGTGATGACCGATTTCTTTTCCCATCCAGGCGAAAAAGCCTGGGAGCCTACGCCGGACGGCAACAGGCGGCGCGTCCTGGTGCACACGCACGAACTGATGATGGTCGAGTTCGCCTTCGAAAAGGGCGGCGTCGGCGCGCTGCATTCGCACCCGCATGTGCAGGCAAGCTACGTCGCCGAGGGCCGCTTCGAGGTCACCATCGACGGCAAGTCGGACATCCTGGAAGCGGGAAGCAGCTTCATCGTGCCGTCCAATCTGGTGCACGGCGTCAAGGCGCTGGAAGCGGGACGGCTGGTCGACAGTTTTGCGCCTTGCCGGGCCGACTTCCTCGCCTGAGAACCCATCTTCCAAAGGAAAACCCGCGCCGTGAGGCGCGGGTTTGTTGCCTGGGCGCTCGTGGCGCCGCCGCGGTACTCAAAACATCGCCGCAGGACGATGACGGTGCCGCAACATGGTGAAGATAGGTTTAACGGCGCCCGCTGCAGGTGATGTCGACAGGGGCAGCTCTAGCGCTGCTGCAGCGCCAGCCGCACGCCGAGGGCGCAGTATATGCCGCCGACCACCTTGCCCTGCCATTTCAGCACGGCCGGCTTGCGGCGCAGGAAGGAGCCCAGACCTCCGGCCGAGACGGCGAAGACCACCGTGCTGAAGAGGCCGAGAAGGACGAAGACGGCGCCGAGGACCGTCAGCTGCAGAACGACCGATCCATGTTCCGGGCGCACGAACTGGGGCAGGAAGGCGAGGAAGAACAGCGCCGTCTTCGGGTTCAGCACCTCGGTCAATATGGCCTGCCGGAACGCTTTGTCGGCCGGTATCGGCAAGGCGCCCCTGGCGAGATCGGCCGGCGCCTTCTCGATGATGGCGCGGATACCGAGGTAAACGAGATAGGCCGCTCCGATATATTTGATGACGGAAAACAGCATCGCCGAGGTGGCGATGATAGCCGAGATACCGAAGATCGCCATGACGGTGTGGACGACATCGCCCGCAGCGATGCCGGCGCCGGTCGCGATGCCGACCCTGGTTCCCGAACTGGTCGCCCGCGCCACGGTAAGCAGCGTGGCAGGCCCCGGAATGAAGACGAAGCCAAGCACGATCGCGACATAGGTCGCCAATGTGGCCAAATCGATCATCGCCGGGTCCCTCCGCTGCAGGTCGGTGACAGGAAGCCATCCTTCGCGCGGAAAGGCAATGCGAATGGCGGCGTGCCAGCGGCGCCGCAAGCAAAACGGCGGACAAACAAGGTTGCGGTGGTGTTTGGGCAACCAGCGCCTTAAGAACGTGGCCTCAGCCGAATCCGGGAATCACATTCATGCAAACATCGATGGCGGACCAGACATCGACGGAGGGCATGCCGGCGGATCCGAAGCGGCGCGTGCTGAAGGATGTGTTCGGCTTCGACGATTTTCGCCCCGGCCAGGCCGACGTCATGGAGACGCTGCTCTCCGGTCGTCACGTGCTGGCGGTCATGCCGACCGGCGCCGGCAAGTCGCTCTGCTACCAGGTTCCGGCGCTTGTGCTCGGCGGGCTGACCATCGTCGTCTCGCCGCTGGTGGCGCTGATGCAGGACCAGGTCGCGGCGCTGCGGCTCGCCGGCGTCGCCGCCGACACGATCAACTCCTCGCTCGATCGTGACGCCAATGTCGCGGTGTGGCGCCGGGTCGCGTCGGGCCAGACGCGCCTGCTCTATCTCGCGCCGGAGCGGCTGATGACCGAACGGATGCTCGACGCGCTCGCCAGGCTCGATATCCGCCTGATCGCCATCGACGAGGCGCATTGCATCTCGCAGTGGGGACCGGCCTTCCGGCGCGAATATGAGGACCTTGCGCGGCTGCGCGACATCTTTCCGAAGGTGCCGATCATCGCGCTGACGGCGACCGCGGACGAGGCGACGCGCACCGACATCTCGGCGCGATTGTTTGCCGACCGCGTCGACACGCTGGTGCTGGGCTTCGATCGGCCGAACATCAGGCTCGCCATCGAGCCGAAGCAGGACAGCAAGCGCCAGCTGCTGCGCTTCGTCGAGCGTCATCCGGGGCGCAGCGGCATCGTCTACTGCCTGTCGCGCCGCAAGACCGAGGAGATGGCGGCCTTCCTCGAAAAAAACGGCGTCACCGCGCTCGCTTACCATGCCGGCATGAGCAAGGAGGCGCGCGAGGCCAATCAGAACGCCTTCATGACGCTCTCGGGCGTCGTCATGGTGGCGACCATCGCCTTCGGCATGGGCATCGACAAGCCGGACGTCGCCTATGTCTTCCACACCGACCTGCCGGCGAGCCTAGAAGCCTATTACCAGGAGATCGGCCGCGCCGGCCGCGATGGGCGGTCGGCCGAAGCGCATATGCTCTACGGCCTCGGCGACATCCGAACGCGCCGCCTGTTCATCGACGACGAGGATGCCTCGCCCGAGCACAAACGGCGTTCACACGGCCGGCTGGACACGCTGATCGGCTATTGCGAGACGGCGCAGTGCCGCCGCCAGGTCCTGCTCGGCTATTTCGGCGAGACGGCGCAGCCTTGCGGCAATTGCGACAACTGCCTGAACCAGGCGCCGCGCGCGGACGGCAGCGCCGAGGCGCGCATCATCCTTTCGGCCGTCGCGCAAACCGGCGAGCGGTTCGGCGCCTCGCATATCGTCGACATCCTGCTCGGCCACGAGACCGAGAAGGTGCTGGCCAGGAGCCATCAAAGGCTTGCCAGCTTCGGCACCGGCGCGGCGCACAAGCGGCCCGCCTGGCTGTCGCTGATCCGCCAGCTCGTGGCGGGCGGGTTCCTGATGCCGGACCCGGACGGCTATGGCGGCCTTGCCATTTCCGAAAGCGGCCGCGCGCTCGGCCGCGGCGAGACCGCGTTCGAATATCGCGTCGAGACACGGCACCGTTCCCTGCGCAACAAGGCGCGTTCAGCCCAGGCTGCCGCCGGCACGGAAGATGTGGACGCCGGGCTGCTCGGAGCGCTCAAGGCGCTGCGGCTGCGTCTGGCGAAGGAACGCCAGGTGCCGGCCTATGTCGTCTTCTCCGACCGCACGCTGATCGACATGGCCGAGCGCCGCCCGCGCGACCTCGACGCCTTTGCGCAAGTGAACGGCGTCGGCGAGGCCAAGCTCAGGGAGTTCGGCGAGATTTTTCTGAGCGCGATCGCGGGGCACAATTCTGGAGGCTGAATCTTCGCCGACTCAGCCGACCAGACGCCTTACGATCCTCAGTTGGTGAGGCAGCATTTCTTGAATTTCTTGCCGCTGCCACAGGGGCACGGATCGTTGCGCCCGACGTCGCGCCAGGGGTTCGCAACCGGCGTAGTGTCCGGCCAGGCCCAGTCCAGCCCCGAGGGCTGCCAGTCGTCGTCCTCGCCAAGCTCGAAGTCGTCGTCCTCGTCAAAGTCGCCATCGCCAAGGCCGCGAGTCCAGTCCAGCGCCACGAGAACATCCTCGATGTAGCTCAAACTGGCGCGGTCGAACCGGCCGATGTCGTCGGGCTGCTGCGCGGCGTCCCGCAGATCGCTTTCGAAATCGCTGCGTTCAAGCACATCTTCCGGTATGCGGCCCTCGTCCCAGGCGCTGTAGACAAGCGGAACAAGGTCTCGCAGGTCTAGCATCGCGATCGCCTGCAACCAGCCGACCCAGGCGTAGTCCCAATCGTCGGCCAGCCTCTCCTGGTAGAACCGCTCCACGAAATGCCGTGTCCGATCACGCTCGATACGACCTTCCCAGGTTAAAAAGGTCACCGCGCCAAACACCCCGTCGCGGATGAATTCGTCGACGGAGCGGTCAGCGATGATGCCGAACAGTGCGTCGGCGTCGCCGTCGAATACGCCCGCGACGATGCGCGACAAGGTTTCTGTTATGGCATCGCCTAGCAGCCAGTTGGTTTCCTCCGTGGGGCGGCGCAACAGGCGCAGCAAGGGCTGGCATGCCTGGGTGTCGCGGGCGCCGCCGAGAATGTACAGGCCTCTAAAGACCAGCATCTCTTCATCGTCCGACAGAGGCTCTCCATTGGCGGCGCGCTCGAGGACCGCGCGCAGCGGGGGAGCGGATTCCTCGATCCTCATCGTGCAGAGCCCGATCGCTACATCCGGTACCTCGCGTTCGGTCGCCACCGCATGAAGGTAGTCTTCTATCGGACCAAGGTCGAAGTCCTCCCTGCCATCACCGAAGAGCCTTTCGACTTCTTCCTTCTTCATGTCATCCTCGCGCGCTGGTTCCCGCCAAGTCTACGGCGGATCATCCGCCTTGCAAACGCAGATCCACGGCGGATGCGCTTCGTTTCACGATTTTGATGGCGTGCTCGGCGTTTCTGAAGAATGTGCATGACTGCTGAGGGCGGCGCCCTGGGCGCGGCAGACGGGCGACGGTGGCGCTTCACACGGAATAAACCTTGCAGACGCCCTGCGAATCCTTGAAGCCGACGGCCTCTTGCATCCGGTCCGAGCGCAGCAGCGCTTCTTTCAGATCTCCAGGCGCTCGCCGAAAAACAGGGCAGCGTCGAGGAATTCCGTCTCCGGCTTCAATCGATCCGGGAGCGCCATGCGGGCAAAGGACGCTTCATCGAACGTCTGGCGACGCTGGAATAGGTCTGCGGGCTGCTCCTTCATTCAATAATGCGCGTAGCCGCTCAGCGGACATCTCTGGGACGCGGGAGCCTCGAAGGTGCCGCCAATGCCGCTGCAGGTGTGGTATCCGGACTTTCGCTGCGCCGGCTTTGAGGGGCGTTCCGCACGCGCCGCAGAAGGCTCGGCCCACGCGGGTGAAGAGTTGTAGCCCTAAGTGAAATCGACTTGGCTCGCGCTGAACGCGGCGAAGGTCACGACCGGTGCGCCCGAGTGCCGGCGACAGCTGTGGCAGTGGCAATAACCGACCCAGATGGGTTTGCCGCTGACTGATAGCGTACTGCTCCGCACAAGCAGCCACCCGCGTGAGTTCCTTTGAAGTTTTCCATTTTCCCTCCCTTCCTTAGTTCAGCCTTTCGCCTTCGGCTCGATGTTCTGGTTCAGGCGGAAGAGATTCTCTGGATCATATTGGTTCTTCAAGGCCGCCAGACGGGCATAGGCCTCCGGCCCATAGGCGGCCTCGACGCGCCCCACACCTTCATCGCCACTCTGTCCCAGGTAATTGACATACACCCGGCTCGAAGCGTGACGCGCCAGGGTTTCGGAGATGCTCTGAACCCAGCTGACGTTCTCTGCCTTGGCGTGCCTCTCGGGCCACATGCCGAGAATCAGGAGGTTGAAGCGCGAAGCACGGTGGTTGAAGGCCGTATCGCCGGCCGGAACCCGGGCCACCGCGCCGCCCAGTTGTTCGATGGCGATCGCGGCCTGGGCTGAGGGCGCTTCCCGGAACCGTTCGACGATGTCCTCGACCCCGTCGCCATCGAGATGCTCGAGGAAGCTCGACCGCCAGTAGTTCTGCAATCCGGCGGGAAAGCCTCCGTCGAACATTTGCTGGATTTGCGTGTAGCGCATGGGGGCGATGGTATCGGCAAGCGGCGAGCCGAAGGCCCGGAGCGGCGCCAGCAGGGCCTCGCCTTGTTCGGGAGAGCCGTTGTAGCACACCGCAACGGCGACGACCTTTTTGCCTTCCGGCGAGGTAACAAAGAGGAGCATCGAACCGAGCGCATCCGGCGCATCGCGCGTGAAGCCCTCGTAGAAACTGAAGAGACCGGCAGCCTGCTCCAGCGGGTGAATAATGAGACCGCCCAGCATCGGGCCCACCGGATGAAGCCGATACTCCAGCGAGGTGGCGACGCCGAAATTACCTCCGCCGCCGCGCAGACCCCAAAAGAGATCGGCGTTCTCGCGGGCGCTGGCCGTGATCAGTTCCCCCGCCGCGGTCACGAGATCGACCGAGAGAAGATTATCGCATGCCAAGCCATAGCTGCCCATCAACCAACCAAGTCCGCCACCCAAAGTCAGACCGGCGATTCCTGTGCTGCTGATCAGACCACCCGTCGTTGCCAGGCCGAAGGCCTCGGCCTCATGGTCGACATCGCGCCACAGCGCGCCCCCTTCCGCGCGAAGGCTCCGGCGCTCCGGATCCACTCGAACGCCCCGCATCAAGGACAGATCGAGCGTCAATCCGCCATCGCAAACAGCGTTGCCGGAAACGTTGTGACCACCCCCTCGCACCGCAAGCACGAGGCCGCTGTCGCGGGCGAATTCGACCGCCTGGATGACATCGGCGACGCCCCGAGCGCGCACGATCAGCGCGGGGCGCTTGTCGATCATGCCGTTCCAGACCCTTCGCGCTTCGTCGTAGGTTTCATCCCCGGAGCGTAGCAGCTGGCCGCGCAGTCCCTTTGCGAATGCTTCGATGCCGGATATGGTGAGCATGACGCCTCCCGATGGATAGAGATTTACGATCGATGGTCATCATAGGTGCGATGACCGGGTCCGGGCAAAATCGAAAAAATCAGGTGTGAGGTGAATTCAGTTCATCTAGATTCAGGGCGATGAGGTCGTTGCCCCCACTGGCTCAACTTCGCGCTTTCGAGGCGGCCGCACGCCTTTTGAGTTTCAAGGAAGCAGCTGACGAGCTGGCCGTCATGCCGACGGCGATCAGCCACCAAATCAAACTGCTGGAAAGCTATTGCGGGCGTCCCCTCTTTCGGCGTCGCCCAAGGCCACTCGCCTTGACCGAGGCCGGGGCCCGCCTTTTGCCGGTCATTCGCGAAGGGCTCGATTCATTTGCCAATGTGCTGTCGGCCATCCGCGAATCGCCCCTGGAGCGCTCCTTGAAGGTGTCGACCACGAATGCCTTTGCGAGCCGGTGGCTGGTGCCACGCTTGCCCATGTGGCGCGCGGCGCATCCGGGCATTTCACTGGAAATCATTGGCACCGACCGCGTGCTCAACCTGCAGGGCGGCGAGTGCGACATAGCCATCCGCTGGACGTGGGATCCGCCCGCCGATTTCGCCACCAAGGAACTCTTCAGGAGCAAATTTCTCGTCCTGTGCAGCCCGAATGCGCTGCCCGATGGCAAACCGCTCGCCGGTTACCATGAGCTCAAGAACCACACGGTGATCCATTGGTACTGGTCGCCCCAGACAACTCAGCCGCCGACGTGGCGCTGGTGGCTGGACAGCCTTCGCGCCGAGGATCACACGGTCCCCTTCCTCGAAGAGCTCGACCAGCTGACTTTTCGGGAGGAGTTGCATGCGATCGATGCCGTGATCGCAGGACAGGGTATTGCCATCTGCGATGACCGTCTGGTGGGCGAGGAGCTGCGCAGCGGCAGATTGGTCAAGGCCATCGACCGCGAGATAGCGGGAGCCGGCTCCGGCTATTACGTTCTCTATCGCGCCGATCACCCCAACAAGACTGTCATTGAGGAGTTCTTCAACTGGGCAAAATCAATGCCCTGATCTTCTTGAAATCCAGACCTTTTGCAGCCGCTTCTGTGAAGAGTTGCGGACGCCGGCCCCAGCGCACGGCACCTCTCACAGAAGGCCGGCATCGTAACCCTTCACAAGCAAAGCCCTTCTATCGTGACCCACATCGAGCAATTTCAATGACATAGAAGTTCCCATCTTCATCCTGCTCATCCTGCACGATGCCTCCGGCTTCAATCGATCCGGGAGCGCCCATGCGGGCGAAGGACGCTTCATTGAACGTCTGGCGACGCTGGAATAGGTCCGCTGGCTGCTCCTTCATTCAATAATGCGCGTAGCCGCTCAGCGGACATCTCTGTGATGCGGGAACCTCGAAGGTGCCGTCGATGCCGCTGCAGGTGCGGTATCCGGACTTTCGTTGCGCCGGCTTCGATTTCCGCGCCGGTCTTGGATTGGCGGCTTCGCGTTGCTGTTCGCGTCTCGGCTTCGCGCGGACGACTGGTTGCGGCTTCTGCGTCTTTTGCGACGTGGCGCTTTCCTGCTTCTTCGCTTCGGCCTCCGACGCTTTTTGGGCGCGGTAGCTCTTCAGGGCGTCGTCCGTGTCGAGCTTAAGTCGAGCATATTGCTTTTGCGTAAGGTAGGTGGTCGCCGGCAAGCGGTTTTCTTCCTGCCACCGGCCGATGGCTTGGCGCGTCTTGCTACCGAAATCGCCGTCGGCCTCGGCCAGGTCGTAACCGATGGCCAGCAGCCTCTCCTGCAGATCAATCCTTGCCTGACGATCGAGCCCGATCGCGCTTTCCGTCAGTTCGGTTCCGGCGTCGGTTTCCGGACTGGCGGCCGCGGCCGGAGGTTCCGTCGCCGCGGCGGCCGATCGCGCCGCGTCGGCCTCTGTCTTGGCGTCGGCAGCCGGCGTATTTCCGACAGTGATCGGCGGCTTCTTCAACTGATTGATGTTGAGGCGGGCGAGATCGGCGAACGCTCCGTTGGGGAATTGCTGCAGATAGGCCTCGTAGTGCGCCAGCGTGTTGCGCTTGGAGGCTTCGTCCCACACGCGCTGCTCGATTTCCCATCCGCGCGCGTCCGAGTTTGGCGGCTCGGCCGGAGTCTCGGTTGCAGACGGCTGCGGAGCAGCGGCGGCCGGTGGCGGCGCCTGCGGGCCGATAAAGACCTCGCGGCCGAGCGAGGCATTGTGCCATGGCCGCTGACGCCCATCCGTTTCCGCCGTCACTTCGCCGCGAACGCGGGTCAGCGCGCTCTGGATCTCCACGCCCGGCTCGGCGAGATGCTTGGCCAGCGACATCGTGTAAGGGCTGTTGGCGCCATTGCCGTCGTAGGACACGGAACCGGGATCGGTCGCAAAGGCGATCAGCACGCCGCCGCTGCCGACCTCGGCCGAGCTCACATCGATAGGCGCCAAGCCCGGCGCGGTGGTCGAGCGGCTCTTCGGCAACGCGGCCGCCAGGGTCCTCGCCAGCGGATTGTCGCGACAGGCATCGAGAATGACGATGCCGACGGCCGGGTCGGGCGGCAGGGCGGCGAGCAGCTCGTCCATCTGGATGGTTCGGGTTCTGAGATGCGCCGGAGCCGTGAGCTCGGCATCGATCGGGATGAGATAATTCTTGCCGTTCACCTGCATGCCGTGGCCGGCGTAGTAGATCAGCGCGGTATCGGCGTCGTAGGAGGCCTCGGTGAACTTGTTCAGCCGGTCACGCATTCCGGCATAGTCGAGATCGACGCCTTCGATGACGTTGAACCCCGCCTTGCGCAGCACATCGGCCATCAGCCGGGCATCGCCGGCCGGATTGGGAAGGGCGGGCGCGTAGACATATTTGCTGTTGCCGATGACCAGGGCGACCCGATTGCCGCCGGCCGCAAGAGCGCCTGCCTGCAGCAGATCGGCCGCGGCCAGGAAGAACAAACCAACAATGACGGCCCAGAACCTCATCGCACGCACTCTCAATCAAGTTGCGGCTTTGCCTGCTCGTTTCCAGTCGCATTTCATGCGGGGGGAGCCCCTTCCATGAAATATATAACACATCAGCGGGGTCGAATGTGCATGCTGGTTCGCCCCGGGGGTGCGGCGGCAGCCGCTTTTCGTCCTGCCACCGGCCGATGGGCTGGCGCGTCTCGATGCCAAGCGTCTGGTGTGACGCCCCGATACAAAGGCGCCGCCACGGTGGCGTCAACCGGTTACACAGAGCAGGAAATATCCCCGGCCTTCTGGGAGTGGCGTGTCAGCGTCCCCAGAGGCTGCGTGGGCGTGTCGTCGGTTGGCTGTTAGCGGCGACCGGAACGCTCCACGCCTCGCAAGCGGGATAGCGAAATCTCGTGAAGGCAAGGTCAAGCTCCGTTCTCCGTTCTGTATCGGTGACGGGCGGAGATTGGGAGAGATGGTAACCATGCGCGTGGCGCGTCTGGAAGTTGGTAGGACATGGACACGCGGCGGCCCGCGTGCAAGCGCCTGGCCGAGCGGTGCAACGCAGCGCCACCTCGCGGCGATCCTGGCTTGCGACGTGGTCGGCTATTCGCGGCTGACGGAACGCGACGAGCGCGGCACGCTCGAGCGGCTGAAGATCTACCGCAAGGACCTCCTCGAACCGCTGGTCCGCGAGCACCAGGGCCGGATCGTCAAGCTCACCGGCGACGGCACGCTGTGCGAGTTCGCGAGCGTCGTCAACGCGGTGACCTCGGCGATGGCGATCCAGCAGGCCTTGGCGGAACATGAGGCGGAGACGCCCGAGGAAGAGCGAATTCGCTTCCGCATCGGCATCAATCTCGGCGACGTGGTCTGCGAGGAGGACGGCGACCTCTACGGCGACGGGGTCAACATCGCCGCCCGCCTCGAAGGCATCGCCGATCCCGGCAGCGTGGTCGTCTCGGGCACCGCCTACGACCACCTTCAGGGCAAGCTCGACTGCGGCTTCACGCCGCTCGGCGACCTGCGCCTCAAGAACATCGAGCGGCCTGTGCGCGCCTACCGCGTCGAGGCCGACGCCAGCGCTGCGCCGCCTCCCCTGCCCGAGAAACCCTCGATCGCGGTTCTGCCTTTCACCAATATGAGCGGCGACCCAGACCAGGAATACTTCGCCGACGGGCTGGTGGAGGACATCATCACGGGATTGAGCCGGGTGAACTCCTTTTTCGTGATCGCCCGCAACTCGTCCTTCACCTACAAGGGCCGGGCGGTGGACCTGCGCCAGGTCGGGCGCGAGCTGGGCGTCCGCTACGTGCTCGAAGGCAGCATCCGCAGAGCCGGATCGCGGGTGCGCATCAGTGGGCAGCTGGTGGACGCGATCAGCGGACACCATGTCTGGGCCGACAGGTTCGAGGGCGACGTGAGCGACATCTTCGACCTGCAGGACAAGGTGACCGAGAGCGTCGTCGGCGCTGTCGAGCCGAGCATCCGGCTGGAGGAGATCAAGCAGGCGCGCATGAAGCCAACCGACTACATCAGCGCCTACGACCTCTACCTACGCGCGCTGCCGCGCTTCTACAGCATGACGCGCGAAGGCTTTGCCGACGTGCGCCGGCTCACCAACGAGGCGCTCAGCATCGACCCCGGCTTCAGCCTGGCGAAGGCGCTCGGCGCCTATATCCGCAGCCTGTCCGTGAGCCAGTGCTGGCACGAACCCGACGATACCAGAGTCGCCGCGCGCATGGCGCGCGAGGTATTGGCGGAAGCGCGCGACGACCCCACGAGCCTGCGCTTCGCCGCGCAGGTGATCGCCTACAGCGCGAAGGAGTACGAGATGGCGCTGCGCACGATCGAACGATCCCTGCTGCTCAACCCCAATTCGGCGCAGGGCCATACGGGCAGCGGCTGGGTGAACGCACATTCCGGCCGCCCGCTGGTCGCGATCGAGCACTTTCACAGGGCAATGCGGCTAAGTCCGGTCGACCCTGAGAAGGGCATCGCGCTCTCCGGCATCGGGATGAGCTATCTGATGCTGGAGCGCTACGAGGAAGCGCTGGCATGGGGAGAGCGCGCGCTCCACGAGATGCCGAACTACGGCTCTTCGCACCGGGTGGTGATCATGGCGCTGGTCAAACTCGACCGGCTGGACGAGGCGCAAGCGGCGGCGCGGCGGCTGATGGAGGCGTTCCCGACCTACACGCTCACCCTGCAAAGGCAGATCAACCCGTGGCAGGACAAGGCGTTCGCCGAGCGTTACGTCGAGGCGCTGGGCATCTCCGGCGTGCCGGAGTGATCGGCGCGGGGTGCCCCTGCTGCACGTCACGTTCGGCCAGGCGGCGTCCCTTGATCCCGTGTCGCGTCTGGAAGGATAGTTCGCCGGACCTGTCCTGCGAAGCGCGCAGCGCGAATGCAGGATGGCGGAGAGGGAGGGATTCGAACCCCCGATACCCTTGCGAGTATGCCGCATTTCGAGTGCGGTGCATTCGACCACTCTGCCACCTCTCCGCGAGGTCATGGTCGGCCGTTGCCGGCGCGGCGCACTAGATAACGGCTGGCTGCCGCAGTTACAAGGCCTTATTCGACCGATTTCCCGCTTCTTGGGAAAGCGTCGGCGAGGCGACGCCGATCTTCGCCAGCAACGCGGCTCGCGGCATTCTCCGGGAGCAGGGTCCGCTTGCCTTGACTCTTTCGCAACCTTCGGTTAGGGACAGCCCGCATTCGGCGTGGGGGCTTCTCCGCGCCGCTTGTTTTTTGAACCCGCAGACTGACAAAAAGACGGCCGAACCGCTTCAAGCGGCTCATCAAGGCCGACCGAACAGCGAAAGGCAAAAAATGTTCGCAGTCATCAAAACGGGCGGCAAGCAGTATCGCGTCGCCGCCAACGATCTCTTGAAGATCGAGAAAGTCGAAGCCAAGGTCGGCGAGATCGTCGAAATCGGCCAGGTGCTCGCGCATGGCGAGGGCGAGAACGTGACGTTCGGCGCGCCGTTCGTCGATGGCGCCATGGTCACGGCGGAAGTCGTCGAGCAGGGCAAGAACCGCACCGTCATCGCTTTCAAGAAGCGCCGGCGCCAGAATTCGCGCCGCCGGATCGGCCACCGGCAGCTTTTGACCACCGTCAGGATCTCCGAGATCCTGTTGGGTGGCGCCAAGCCGTCGAAGAAGGCCGCCGCGAAGGCCGAGGCCAAGGCGCCGGAGGCCAAGGCTGAGGTCGCCGCCGGGGCGAAGGCAGAAGCCGCGCCGAAGGAGGCCAAGGCCAAGAAGGAAGCCAAGGCGGAGGCTTCGAGCGAAGAGGCCAAGGCCGCGCCGCTGTTCAAGGCACCGAAGGGCGAGCCGGACGACCTCACCGTGATCAAGGGTATCGGCCCGGTCGCGGCGAAGGACCTCGCCGAACAGGGCATCGTCACCTTCGCGCAGCTCGCCAAGCTCACCGACAAGGATGTCGCCAAGATCGACGAGCACATGCCGTTCAGCGCCGACCAGATCAAGGACTGGCGCGAGCAGGCGAAGGAACTGACGAAGAAGTAATTCTTCCGGCGACAATCATCGCCGGTACGGACTTGAAACGGAACGCGAACGCGTTCATAAGACCATTCAAGCGCCTCATGGCGCATCGGAGTTAG
The DNA here is from genome assembly GCA_004963905.1 of Mesorhizobium sp. Taxonomy (GTDB): domain Bacteria; phylum Pseudomonadota; class Alphaproteobacteria; order Rhizobiales; family Rhizobiaceae; genus Mesorhizobium. The sequence goes on along the minus strand of SUGL01000004.1, from coordinate 153,609 downwards.
TTAGATGGCACACAAGAAAGCTGGCGGTTCGTCGCGCAACGGTCGCGACTCGCACTCCAAGCGGCTCGGCGTGAAGAAGTTCGGCGGCGAAGCAGTCGTTGCCGGCAACATCATCATTCGTCAGCGCGGCACGCAATGGCATCCGGGCACCAACGTCGGCATGGGCACGGACCACACCCTTTTCGCACTCGAAGCAGGCGCAGTCGCCTTCAACAAGAAAGCCAACGGCCGAACCTACGTGTCGGTAAACCCGATTACCAAAGCAGCGGAGTAGCCGGTTCCGCACCATAACACCGGCGCCCATCTCGGGAACCGGTGTCTGGCCAGGCCAGGAAAAGGATCAGGAGAGATGGGCTTCCATCTTTCCTTTTTTATTTTTCTTTGCCCTGGAGGACTAAAATGGTTGCCGAAGCGGAAGACACCGAAGACGAAAGTTACGCGATCGATTGCCCGGTGCTCGCCACCGAGCGCCTGGTCATGCGCGCCCCGCGCGAGAGCGATCTCGAGCAACTCGTTGCCTTGGCCGACAACCGACATGTCGCGGAAATGCTGGCCCGCATGCCGCATCCCTACGGCGAAGCCGAAGCCAGAGCCTTCCTCGCCATGGCGGCCTCCCGCCGCGCCGGCATCGTCTATGCGCTGACGCTTGCCGGCACCGGCACCTTCGTCGGCTGTGCGGGGCTCAACATCACCGATCGCGGGCTGGAGCTCGGCTACTGGATCGGCGAACCCTACTGGAAGCGCGGCTATGCGACGGAGGCGGCGCATGCGCTGGTCGACCTCGCCTTCCAGAAGACCTCGATCCAGGTGCTGCATGCCTCGACCAGGGTCATCAATCCGGCCTCGCGCCGCGTCATCCACAAGTGCGGCTTCCAGTATGCCGGCCAGGGCATGCTGAACTCGATCGTCGCCGGCCAGGTGCCGGTCGAGCGCTACCGACTGGATCGGAAGACGTGGACGAGCCTGCGCAACTGGGTGCATTTTTGATGGATGACGCCAGTCAAGCCAATGGCCGATGACAGAAACGATATCGAAACGATCGCGATCGCGCCGATAACGCCGGGTCACATCGAAAGCTTTCATCACGCGCTCGATCTCGTTGCGCGTGAGCGGAAGTACCTGTCTTTCCTGGAGGCGCCACCACTCGATCAAACCCGGCGATTCGTGTTGGACCGTATCGCGGCAGGCGATCCAGGCTTCGTTGCCGTTGTTCGTGGCGAGGTCGTCGGGTGGTGCGATATCTCACGCCACGACCGGCTCATCCATGCCCATCGCGGCACTCTCGGAATGGGGATTGTTGCCTCCCATCGCGGGCGTGGCCTCGGACTGCGGCTTATCAATGCGGCCTTGGCGCAGGCACGCAAGGCCGGCTTTGTCCGCGTCGAGCTGTGCGTGCATGCCGACAATCCCCGCGCCATCGCTCTTTACGACAAGGTCGGGTTTGTCAGGGAGGGCGTGCAGCGCGACGCCATCTGCATCGACGGGCAATACGGCGATACGATCATGATGGCGATCGTCGAACGCGAAAACGCAGCCGGATGAGGATCCGTCAGCTCAGTTCGACCCAGACCGGCAGATGATCCGAGCCACGCGCCTGCCGGTCGACCCACAGGCGCTTCAGCGAGCCCGCGAGCGAGGCGCTGGTGAAGACATAGTCGATGCATTTGTGGCGGCCGGTATCGTCGGGCTGCTTGGGGTCGATCCAGGTGACGAGATCGGAAACGTCAAGGCGCTGGGCGACGTCGACGGCGAGGTCGGCGGTGAGCGGCATGCCGAATTCATGGTCCGGGCGTCCGGCGAGTTCGACATATTCGGGCGATCCGGGCAGCATGTTGAAATCGCCCATGACGACGAAGGCCTCCGGATAGGGCAGGTCCGGCAATCCGATCTCGGGAATGCCGGAAAGCCCGCCGCCTTCCAGCGCATAGTTGAGCAGGCGCTGGCGCAGGAAACGGATCTGGCCCTGGCGCTCGACGGGGCTGCGATGGTCGAGATGGGTGGAGTAGAAGCGGATGAAACCCAGCGGCGTCTCGATCAGCGCTTCGAGCGCGCCGCGTTGGAAGTTCATCCGCTCCAGGCTGCGGCTGCGCGGCAAGAGGAGATTGCGCGACAGATGAATGGGTGTCTTCGACAGCACCATGTTGCCGAGCTGGAAGGTCCGGGTGACGGCGCGGCCGGCATCCAGGCGCGAGCCGATATTGACCTCGAAATTGCTGCCATAGGCGACGAAATAGTCCGGCAGCGCCTCGCCGATCTCGGCCACCATGTCGCGGTCGCCATTGCGCGGGTTGTTGCGGGTCACCTCCTGCAGGGCGATGACATCGGCGCCTCGCACGGCATCAGTGATGCGGCCGACATCGTATTGGCCGTCGAGGCCGATACCGTACTGGATGTTGTAGGTGACGAGCTGCATTCCGCTACTCCAACGCTGACCCGGGGCGGCGAAAACCGGAAACGATCGCCGCGCGGAATTATCCCCAATCGGGCAGTGCTGGGATGTTCACCGCGCGCCCAAAAGCGTGTGCCAGCGCTTTCGTCACAAAACAGCCTCGCCCTTGGCCCCGCCTTGGTTTAGAGCAATCGCGCAAAGCAATCAGCAGAAACCTCGAAAATCCGATGAAATTCCTCGACCAGGCCAAAGTTTACATCCGTTCCGGCGACGGCGGCGCCGGTTCGGTGTCGTTCCGGCGCGAGAAATTCATCGAGTTCGGCGGCCCGGACGGCGGCGACGGCGGCCGCGGCGGCGATGTCTGGGCGGAAGCGGTCGACGGGCTGAACACGCTGATCGACTACCGCTACCAGCAGCATTTCAAGGCCAAGACCGGCATGCACGGCATGGGCCGCAACATGACCGGCGCCAAGGGCGCCGACGTGACGCTGAAGGTGCCGGCCGGCACCCAGATCTTTGCCGAGGACAACGAGACGCTGATCTGCGACCTGACCGAGGTCGGCCAGCGCTTCCTGCTCGCCAAGGGCGGCAATGGCGGCTTCGGCAACCAGCATTTCAAGACCTCGACCAACCAGGCGCCGCGCCGCGCCAATCCGGGCCAGCCGGGCGAGGAATTGAGCATCTGGCTGCGGCTCAAGCTGATCGCGGATGCCGGTCTTGTCGGCCTGCCCAATGCCGGCAAGTCGACCTTCCTGGCGGCAGTCACCGCAGCGAAGCCGAAGATCGCCGACTATCCGTTCACCACGCTCCATCCCGGGCTCGGCGTCGCCCGCATCGACGGCCGCGAATTCGTGCTGGCCGATATTCCAGGCCTGATCGAGGGCGCGCATGAAGGCGTCGGCATCGGCGACCGCTTCCTCGGCCATGTCGAGCGCACGCGCGTGCTGCTGCATCTGGTCTCGGCGCTGGAGGAAAATCCCGGCAAGGCGTACAAGGTCGTGCGCGCCGAGCTCGAAGCCTATGGCCATGGGCTGGCCGAGAAGGCCGAGATCGTCGCGCTCAGCCAGGTCGACATCCTCGACGCGGACGCCCGCAAGAAGAAGGCGGCGTCGCTGAAGCGCGCCGCCGGCCGCGCGCCGATGCTGTTGTCGGCCGTCACCGGCGAAGGCGTCGGGGCCGTTCTGCGCGCACTGATGGCGGTGGTCGCCGAGGCCCGTGACGCCGTCCCCGCTCCTGTCGACACGCGCTGGCAGCAAAACCCATGAAATCGCTGAAAACATACCGGCGCATCACCGTGAAGGTCGGCTCGGCGCTGCTTGTCGACCGCGCGAGCGGCTTGAAGCGCGACTGGCTGACCTCCTTGGCCGACGACATCGCGGCGCTCGCCGAAGCCGGCGCGGAGGTGCTCGTCGTCTCGTCGGGCGCCATCGCACTCGGTCGCACCATTCTCGACTTGGGAAAAAGGGCGCTGAAGCTCGAGGAGAGCCAGGCCGCAGCCGCCGTCGGCCAGATCGCGCTCGCCGGCGCCTGGTCGGACGCGCTCGGCAAGAACGGGCTGAAATCTGGCCAGATCCTTCTGACCCTCGGCGATACCGAGGAGCGCCGCCGCTACCTCAATGCGCGCGCGACGATCTCGACCTTGCTCAAGATGAAGGCGGTGCCGGTCATCAACGAGAACGACACGGTGGCGACCTCAGAAATCCGCTACGGCGACAACGACCGGCTGGCGGCCCGCGTGGCGACGATGATGGGCGCCGACCTTCTGGTGCTGCTCTCCGACATCGACGGGCTATACACGGCGCCGCCGGCCAAGGACCCGCAGGCGAAGTTCATCCCGGTGGTCGACCGCATCACCCCCGATATCGAGGCGATGGCGGGTGCCGCCGCTTCCGAATTGTCGCGCGGCGGCATGCGCACGAAGCTCGATGCCGGCAAGATCGCCAATGCCGCCGGCACGGCGATGATCATCACCTCCGGCACGCGGCTGTCGCCGCTGATGGCGATCGAGCGCGGCGAGCGCGCGACCTTCTTCCGTCCGAGCGCCAACCCGGTGAAGGGCTACAAGACCTGGATCGCCGGCCAGCTCGAGCCGGCCGGGCGGCTCACCGTCGATGCCGGCGCCGTCGGCGCGCTGAAATCGGGCAAGTCGCTGCTGCCGGCGGGCGTGAAGCTCGTCAGCGGCAATTTCTCGCGCGGCGACACGGTGGCGATCCTGTCGCCCGAGGGCCGCGAGATCGCGCGCGGGCTGGTTGCCTATGATGCCGCCGATGCCGTAAGGATCGCGGGTTTGAAGACGGCCGAGATCGAAACCGTGCTCGGCTACGAGGCGCGCTCGGCGATGATCCATCGCGACGACCTTGTGGTAAGTGTCGCCGGCGACCAAGTATTGGCCAGCGAATGACCAGCGGAGGATGAACCATGCTGAAGCTGCATGAAAAATCCGGGGAAGACACGGCAGCGCTGATGGCCGACATCGGCCGCCGCGCCCGCACTGCTGCCCGACCGCTGGCGGTCGCAACCACCAAGGCCAAGAATGACGCCTTGGCCGCCATGGCCGACGCCATCCTGCGCAACGAGCAGGCGATCCTCGAGGCCAACGCCGTCGACATGTCGAACGGCGAGGAAGCCGGGCTTTCGGCGTCCTTCATGGATAGGCTGAAGCTGACGCCGTCGCGCATCAAGGCGATGGCCGACGGCATTCGTGAGATCGCCGCGCTCAAGGATCCGGTCGGCGATGTCATCGCCGAATGGGACCGGCCGAACGGCCTGCATATCGAGCGCGTGCGCACGCCGCTCGGCGTCATCGGCGTCATCTATGAAAGCCGCCCGAACGTGACCGCCGATGCCGGCGCGCTTTGTCTCAAGGCCGGCAATCCGGTGATCCTGCGCGGCGGCTCGGATTCGATCAATTCGTCCTCGGCCATCCATGCCTGCATGGTCGAAGGGCTGAAAGCCGCCGGCCTGCCGCAAGATGCCATCCAGCTGGTGCCGACCACCGACCGCGCCGCCGTCGGCGAGATGTTGAAGGGGCTTGGCGGGAGTCTCGACGTCATCATCCCGCGCGGCGGCAAAAGCCTGGTCGGACGCGTGCAGAACGAGGCGCGGGTGCCGGTCTTCGCGCATCTCGAAGGCATCTGCCATCTCTATGTCGACCGTTCGGCCAAGCTCGACATGGCGGTGACGATCGCGGTCAACGCCAAGATGCGGCGCACAGGCGTGTGCGGCGCGGCTGAGACGCTGCTGATCGACCGCGCCGTGGCCTCCACCCATCTGGTGCCGATCCTCGAAGCGCTGCGTGCGGCGGGCTGCGAGATCCACGCCGATGCCGAGGTGATGAAGGCGTTCGCGGATGCCAGCCCGGCGACGGACGCCGACTGGGTGACGGAGTATCTCGACGCCATCATCGCGGTGAAGTTGGTCGACGGCGTCGCCGGCGCGATCGAACATATCGAGACCTTCTCCTCGCATCACACCGAGGCGATCGTCGCCGAGGATGCGCAAGCGGTCGAAAGATTCTTCAACGAGATCGACTCGGCGATCCTCCTGCACAACGCCTCGACGCAGTTCGCCGATGGCGGCGAGTTCGGCATGGGCGCCGAGATCGGCATCGCCACCGGCAAGATGCATGCGCGCGGACCGGTCGGCGTCGAGCAGCTGACCTCGTTCAAGTACCGCGTGCGCGGGTCGGGACAGGTGAGGCCTTGATGTCGCTTGCCTTGAGGGGTTGAAAGCTTGCGCCCAGGCCCCCCCCTCTTGCCTGCCGGACCCGGCCCTTTGCTGTCGCTCCGGGCGTTCGTCGTTCGCAAAGCCAAGCAATTGGCTTTGCGTCCGCTGCGCGGACCACTCCTCACCCCCCTCAAGGGGGGAGATTGGCAGCTTCGGCGCCGGCGCTCGGCTTGCAACGCCGGTGATTGGCGAAAGTCGCGGCGACATCTGATCTCCCCCCTTGAGGGGGAGATGCCCGGCAGGGCAGAGGGGGGTGCCTAGCGCCATGCTTTCCCCAACCGAACCTGCCGTCCCCGCGCCTTACCTTCGCATGCCGCATGCCGGCAGGGGGCTGGCCGTCGGCCTGTTCGGCGGCTCGTTCAACCCGCCGCATGCCGGTCACGCGCTGGTCGCCGAGATCGCGCTGAGAAGGCTGGCGCTCGACCAGCTGTGGTGGATCGTGACGCCCGGCAATCCGCTGAAAAGCGCACATGAGCTGGCGCCGCTCGCCCAGCGCATCGTGCTGTCGGAAAAGATCGCCAGGAATCCGAAGATCAAGGTCACCGCCTTTGAGGCGGCGCATCATGTCCGCTACACCGCCGACACGCTGGCGCTGATCAAGGCGCGCAATCCGGGTGTCGACTTCGTCTGGATCATGGGCGCGGATAGCTTGCGCGATTTCCATCGCTGGCAGCGCTGGCGCGAGATCGTGCTCACCTTCCCGATCGCGGTCATCGACCGCCCGGGCGCCACGCTCTCCTTCCTGTCGTCGGTCGTCGCCAAGACCTTCGACTACGCCCGCATCGACGAGGGCGACGCGCCGCTGCTCGCCCGCATGCGGGCGCCGGCCTGGACCTTCATCCACGGTCCGCGCTCGTCGCTCTCCTCCACCGCGATCCGCAAGGCGGGGAAGGGGTAGATGAGCTCCCCCTTCTCCCCCTGTGGGAGAAGGTGGCCGAGCGAAGCTCGGTCGGATGAGGGGTGCTCCAGCGGAGTGCGACCTCGACGATTGAAAGATCTTGAGTGTACTTCTGCAACGCAGAGATCCTTCCAACACCCCTCATCCGTCTTGCCGCTTCGCGGCAATCCACCTTCCCCCACAAGGAGGGAAGGGAAGGTTGGCCATGTCGCTTTTGCGGCGGCCTTTTGCTCGTCGGTAAGCCAAGCTGCAAAGCCATGCTGGAGAAGAGCCGCATCACGACCGATCCGGGCGCGCAATCGGCGCCGCTGATCGCCATTGCCAGCGTCATCGTGTCGATGGCGCTGATCGCGATCGGCAACGGGCTGATGTTCGCCTTCATTCCCGTGCGGCTCGGCGCCGACGGCTTCGATCCGACCTGGGCCGGATTGATCGTCACCGGCCTTTCGGCCGGCGGGCTCGCCGGCTGCATCCTGACCGGTCCATTGGTGCGCCGGGTCGGTCATGCCCGCGCGTTCATGGTGCTTTCGGCGCTGATCGCGCTCTCCAACGTCGCGATCGGCGCCGGGCCGATCCCGTTGCTCTGGATCGCGGCGCGGGCGCTCTATGGTTTTGCCATCTGCGGCCTCTTCATCGTCGCGCAGAGCTGGCTCAACGATGCCTTGCCGAATGCGATACGCGGCCGGGTCATGGCGGTGTTCTATGTCGCCTATATCGGCGGATTGGGCGTCGGCTATGCGACGCTTGCCACGATCGACATCCATACGGCGGCCGCGCCGCTGATCGGCATCGCCTTCACCGCTTTGTCCATCCTGCCGGTGGGCATGACGCGGCTTGCCCAGCCGCCCGCGCCGCAGGCGGCTTCGGTGGCGCTCGGCCAGGCCTGGAAGATCTCGCCGGTCGGGGTCGTTGGCATGCTCGCGGTCGGCGGCCTGTCGATGATCATTTCCGGCTTCGCGCCGATCCACGCCACCGCCAAGGGCTACAGCCAAGCGGATGTGGCGCTGCTGTTGTCGGCGATGCCGGTCGGCACGCTGATCCTGCAGATACCGCTCGGCTGGCTCTCCGACCGCACCGACCGGCGCTATGTGCTGTCGGGCGCGGCGGCGCTCGCGGTGGTGGCGAGCCTGCTCGCCATCGCCTTCGACGGCGGAGCGCTGATGGCGCTGGTGGTGATCTATCTCATCTGGGACGGCGCATCGGAATCGATCTATTCGCTCTCCAGCGCGCATGCCGCCGACCGCGCCAGGAAGGACGAGCTGCTGGCGCTGTCGAGCTCGCTGCTCTTTGCCTGGTCGCTGTCCGGCTTCATCGTGCCCGGCATCGTTACGGCGCTTTCAGCCGTCTTCGGCACCGAGACCTTCATCTATGTCGGCATCTTCATCGCGTCGGCGTTCTGCCTGTTCGTGCTGTGGCGAGTGTTTGCGGCGCGACCGACGCCTGCTGCCGCAACCGGCAGCTTCGCGCCGATGTCGGCGCAGACGCCCCTGCCGGTGGAGCTCGCCTTCGCGCCGGACGAGCCGACAATGCCGGTCAAGGACTGAATTGCTCTAAAGCGCGTCGCGCTGGAACGGATCCAGGCGACGCGCTTTAGGTCTTTGTTTTTATGCATGTCGTTTTCGCAAAACCGCTGCACACTTTTGCGCGACATGCATTACTGCTTGCGAGCCTCCGCAGCCGGCAGTTCGGGCGGCGGCAGCGGAATCGAAATGCCCTCATTGTCGAAGGCCTGCTTGGCGCGCTTGGTCATGTCGGCCTGGGTGGCGAAATAGTCGGCCGCCGTCGTCCAGTAGCGCAGGGTGAGCGAAACCGTGCTCTCGCCGAGGTCCGCCACGAAGGCGATCGGTGCAGGCTCTCGCCTGATGCGCTTCTCGGCGCCGGCGATGCCAAGCAGCGTCTTCTGCCCGCGGTCGATGTCGTTCCACGAGCCGATGTTGAGCGTGATGTCTGTGCGGCGCACGCCGTTGCGTGTGAAGTTTCGCACCGGCTGGTTCCACAGCGTCTGGTTGGGCGCCAGTATGTACACGCCGTCGACCGTGCGCAGCGTGGTGGCGAACAGGCCGATCTCCTCGACCGTGCCGGCGATCGGGCCGACCTCGACATTTTCGCCGATGCGGAAAGGCCTCAACGCGAGCAGCATGATGCCGGCGGCGATGTTCTGCAGCGTGCCCTGCAACGCCAGCCCGATGGCCAGGCCGACGGCGCCGATGGCGGCAATGATGGAGGCCGTCTGCACGCCGAACTGGCCGAGCACCATGATGACGACAAGGGTTAGGATGGCATAGCGCACGATCTTCGAGAAGAAATGGCGCAAGGTGGCGTCGAAGCCGCGGATGTGGCCGAGGGCGGCGAAGATCGAGCGCTCGGCAAGGCCGGCGACAAGATAGCCGACAATCAGAAGGATGACCGCGCCGATTGCCGAGAAGGAATAGGAAACGATCAGCGTGCTCAGCTGCGCCAGCCCGGCCTGAATGGTGAAGAGGGCGCTTTGCGGGTCGGTTGGCATGAATGAAGTCCCCAATGGTCAGTGAGCCGATAACCCGTGCCAAGCGCAAAGGGTTCCGATTTTTTCAGGACTACGGAACCTGTCGAGGCGGACCGCGTTGGCGCGAGCAGGGTGCCCGTCTTGAAACTGCAACGGAACTCTGCCTATCTAAGTGGTGTCACCTGATTTGCGGGGTGATTTGGTTGTTCTTATTGGGAAAGGAAACACACTGAGAACAGCACTGCGGAAGAAGGCCGATATCGTGCCTTCGCCGGCCGGGATCAGCGGAAACGATGCTGCCTCCCTCGCCATCAAGACAGTCCTTGCCAGTCTGGAAGACTCCAAGGCCGAAAACATCGTCTCAATCGACATCCAGGGTAAATCGAGCCTCGCCGACTATATGGTCGTCGCGTCGGGCCGATCGCACCGTCATGTCTCGGCTGTCGCCGATCACCTCCTCAAGGCGCTCAAGGATGCCGGTCTCGGCATGGCGCGCGTCGAGGGGCTGGCCAGCGCCGACTGGGTCCTGATCGATTCGGGCGACATCATCGTCCACGTCTTCCGCCCCGAAGTCCGCGAATTCTACAATCTCGAAAAGATGTGGCAGGCGCCGGACCTCGAGGAAGAGACCTTGCACTGAGCCGTATCGCGTGCCGTGACCGTTCCGGTCCGGCGCCGATCGAGGCTCGCCGAGGCGAGGATGAAGATCACCGTTCATGCCGTGGGCCGGATGAAGACCGGCCCCGAGAGAGAACTCGCCGACCGCTATTTCGAGCGCTTCGGCAAGAGCGGGCCCGCGGTCGGGCTGGAATTTGCCGGCATCGTCGAGATTCCCGAGAGCCGCGGCCAGAGCGCCGACGAGCGCCGCCGCGAGGAGGGCCAGAAGCTGCAAGCCCAGCTGCAGCAGGGCACCGTGCTGGTGCTGCTCGACGAACGCGGCAAGGCGCTGTCATCCGAGGATCTGGCGGCCCGCATCGGCCAGTTGCGGGACGCAGGGCGCAAGGCGCTGGTCATCGCGATCGGCGGCGCCGACGGCCATGACAAATCCTTGCGCGAAGAGGCCGATCTGGTGGTGTCGTTCGGGGTGCTGACCTGGCCGCATCAGCTGGTGCGCGTCATGCTGGGCGAGCAGCTCTACCGGATCGCCACGATCCTGTCCGGACATCCCTATCACCGTTCGTGAGGGAAGGGACGGAACCCCGACGAAAGCTGGGGATTGCATGCATGTGCCCGAATTTCCGCCCCAATGGCGCTCAACATCATCCCAATGGTTGGGGCTCGTCCAACATGGTTGATGGTTCGTTAACGATGCGGCGGATAGACTCGAGGCCTGATGTCTGAAGGCTGGAATTCGAGAACGCGCGCCTGGCGCAGCCGCCGCGGCTTGACACTTGTCGCCGCGATGATTGCGTTCGGGCCGGCCATGGCGGCGGAAAACACGCTCGACGTCGCGCCGGATCCCGACCAGAGCCGGGCCGAATACGAGCAGGTTTCCAAGGAAATCACCTTGTCGTCCGAGCGGCTGGCCAAGCTTGCCGCCGATGTCGCGACGGTCAAGAAGGACCATGCCTCGATCAGCGCGGCGCTCATCCAATCGGCCATGACCGAGCAGAAGCTCGGCCAGGACATCGAGGATATCGGCGCCAAGCTGGAAGGGCTGAAGACCGAGGAAGAGAAGCTGCACGCCTCGTTGGTCGCGCGCCGCGACGTGCTTGCCGAAGTGCTCGGCGCGCTGCAGCGCATGGGGCTCAACCCGCCGCCGGCGATCCTGGTCAAGCCTGAGGACGCGCTGTCGTCGGTGCGCAGCGCCATCCTGCTCGGCGCCGTGGTGCCGGAACTGCGTCAGCAGACCGACAGGCTGATGGCCGACCTCAAGGAGCAGACCCGGGTGACGGCGTCGATCGAGGCCGAGCGGGCGCGGCTCACCGCCGCGGTCACCGAACAGACGGCGGAAAAGAAGCGGCTCACCATGCTGCTCGAAGCCAAGCAGAGGCTGCAGGCCGATACCGAAGCGGCTTTGACCGCCGAGCAGCAGCGCTCGCAGCAGCTGGCGGCCAAGGCCAGCAGCCTCAAGGACCTCATCGCCTCGCTCGAAGCCGACAAGGCGCGAAAGGCGGCAGACCAGGCCAAGGCGGGCGAGCAGAAATCGGCAGATGGCGACACGACGGCGTCCACGACGGAGCCCGCCGCGCCGCCGGTGCCGGAGGGTAACCGCCTGACCGCTTCCGCCCCGTTCGTGGCGCTGCAGGGCCAGATCGCGCTGCCGGTCATAGGCAAGATCAAACGGCGCTTCGGGGCCGACGACGGCAATGGCGCAATGATGCAGGGCGACATGGTTGCGACACAATCGGGAGCCATCGTCACCGCGCCGGCGGATGGAAACGTGCTTTATGCGGGGCCGTTTCGCTCCTATGGTCAACTCTTGATCCTCAATGCGGGCGATGGGTATCATGTCGTCCTGGCGGGGATGAGCAGAATCAGCGTCGTGACCGGACAGTCGGTGCTCGCAGGAGAGCCGATCGGCGCGATGGGAGAGGCCCGGGTGGCAAGCACCTCGGCCTCGCAGAATGGAAATGCGACGCCGGAGCTCTATGTGGAGTTCCGCAAGGATGGAAAACCCGTCGATCCGAACCCTTGGTGGGCGGAGCGATTTTCTGGAAGGACGTGAAATGATGCGGAAATTGTCGCTTCTGTTTGCCGGCGCGCTGATGGGCGCATCGGCAATGAGCCTGGTCTACGGCGCACCCGGCTCGGCGGCGAACGCTGCGGGCTCCGAGACCTACAAGCAGCTGGCGATCTTCGGCGACATCTTCGAGCGCGTGCGCGCACAATATGTGACGCCGCCGGATGACAAGTCGCTGGTCGAGAACGCCATCAACGGCATGCTTGCCTCGCTCGACCCGCACTCCTCCTACATGAATGCCGAGCAGGCGCAGGATATGCGCGTGCAGACCAAGGGCGAGTTCGGCGGCCTCGGCATCGAGGTCACGATGGAGAACGATCTCGTCAAGGTGATCACGCCGATCGACGATACGCCGGCCGCCAAGGCGGGCGTGCTTGCCGGCGACTACATCGCCAAGATCGACGGCGAGGAGGTGCGCGGCCTGACCCTCAATGACGCCGTCGAGAAGATGCGCGGCCCGGTCAACACGCCGATCAAGCTCACGATCCTGCGCCAGGGCGCGGACAAGCCGATCGAGCTGACGGTGGTGCGCGACATCATCAAGGTCAAGGCGGTGAAGTACCGGGTCGAGAACGACGTCGGCTACATGAAGATCACCTCCTTCACCGAGAAGACCTATGACGATCTCGAGAACGCCATCGAGAACATCAAGAAGCAGGTGCCTAACGACAAGCTGAAGGGCTATGTGCTCGACCTGCGCCTCAATCCGGGCGGCCTGCTCGACCAGGCGGTGAGCGTGTCGGATGCCTTCCTGAAGCGCGGCGAGATCGTTTCGACCCGCGGACGCGACCCGAAGGACGTCACCCGCTTCGACGCCAAGCCGAAGCAGAATGACGACATCGGCGGCAAGCCGCTGATCGTGCTGGTCAATGGCGGCTCGGCGAGCGCGTCCGAGATCGTCGCCGGCGCGCTGCAGGATCTGCGCCGCGCCACCGTCGTCGGCACCCAGTCCTTCGGCAAGGGCTCGGTGCAGACCATCATCCCGCTCGGCGAGAACGGCGCGCTGAGGCTCACCACGGCGCTCTATTACACGCCGTCCGGCAAGTCGATCCAGGGCAAGGGCATCACGCCGGACGTCAAGGTCGAGCAGCCGCTGCCACCGGACCTGCAGGGCAGGGATCTGACCCGTGGCGAATCCGACCTCAAGGGCCACATCAAGGGCGCCGACGAGAGCGCCACCGGTTCGGGGTCGGCCGCCTATGTGCCGCCGGAACCGAAGGACGACCTGCAGCTGATCTATGCCGAGCAGCTGCTGCGCGGCGAAAAGACCGATCCGTCGTTCCCGCCGAACCCGGACAAGGCCGTTTTGAACCAGTAAAGGCGTATTGGCCGGGGCAAGCCTCTGGCCGATCGACCGAAGCGATGCAATGCTGCCGGGACTCGCGAGGTTCCGGCAGTTTGATTCGGGGACAAGTTGATTCGCGAACGGGCGCCGGGGGACGCCGAGGGTTTTGGATTTCGCACGTGACCGCTGACGATCCGATCGGCTGGATCACGGGCTTGGGGACGCGGCTTGGCTGACATCGGCAAGGACATCGAACGCCCGCTCGGACAGACGCTCCGGGCTCAGCGCCCTGCTTCGCGCCGCATCAGCGCCGGCATGCTCGGCGCGGCGGTTGCCGTCCTCGGAGTGATCGGCATTTCCGGTGCGATCGCATTGCGTGAGAAACCTTTCCGCAAGCCGGACGAGATGGCCGTTTCGACGCCGAAGGTGACTGCGGCGCCAACCCCCGCGCCGGCGCCGGCGCCGGCGCCGCCGCCGGCACCGGCCGAGGTGGCGACGGCGAAACCCGGCGCGAGCACGCCGATGAAGAGCGGTGGCCCGCAGATCATCCACGTCCAGACCGAAGAGGGCGACGGCCCGCCCAAAGCGGGCATCGTCATCCGCGATCCTTCGGCGCTCGGACAGAATCTGAAGGTCGCGCATATCCCGGACAGGGCGCTGATCGAGGCCAGCGACAGCGGACCGCTGCCTGTCCGCTCCGCCGACGGCAGGCGGCCGTTCGACGTCTATGCGCGGCCGTGGTCCGGCGCGCGCGGCGCGCGCGTGGCGATCGTCATCGGCGGGCTCGCCGTCTCGCAGACCGGCACGCAGGCGGCGATCGCCAAATTGCCGGCCGAGGTGACGCTGGCTTTCGCGCCGCAGGGCAACAGCATCGACCGCTGGATGAAGGCGGCGCGGCAGAGCGGACATGAGATCGTCATGCAGATACCGCTCGAGCCATTCGACTATCCAAACGTCAATCCGGGGCGCAACACGCTGACGGTCTCGGCGAGCCAGGACGAGAACCTGAAGAGCCTGCACTGGGCGCTGTCCAGGACGACCAACTACACCGGCGTCATGAACTATATGGGCGCGCGGTTTTCGGCCGACGCAAACGCGATGGGAGCCTTCATGGCCGAGCTCGGCAAGCGCGGCCTTGCCTATGTCGACGACGGCTCGTCGGCGCGGAGCCTTGCACCCGACCTTGCGCTCAAGGACGGCGTGCCTTTCGTGGCCGGCGACATGGCGATCGACGCGGTGCAGGACCGCGGCGAGATCCTCAAGAAGCTGGACAGCCTCGAGGCGACCGCGCGGGCAAAAGGCAGCGCCGTCGGCATCGGCTCGGCCTTCGATATCACCGTCGACACCGTGACGTCGTGGGTCGCCGAGGCGAAGAAGCGCGGCATCGAGATCGTGCCGATATCGGCCGTGGCCATCGATCCGCAAAAAGGCTAGTCATCGGGTTCCCGCCGATGCCGGAACCCGGAAATGTCCAAGAAGATGATCGATCCCGACACGTTGCCCTATCGTCCCTGCGTCGGACTGATGATCCTCAACCGCGCCGGGCTCGTCTGGGTCGGGCACCGCATCGCGGAGCCGGACAGCGAATTCTCCGGCACGACGAAACTCTGGCAGATGCCGCAGGGCGGCATCGACGAGGGCGAGGAGCCGCTCAACGCGGCGGAGCGGGAGCTCCACGAGGAAACCGGCATGCGCAGCGTGTCGCTGCTGGCCGAGGCGCCGCACTGGATCAATTACGACCTGCCGCCGCATCTGGTCGGCGTCGCCTTCAAGGGGCGCTACCGCGGCCAGACGCAGAAATGGTTCGCCTACCGCTTCGAGGGCGACGAGAGCGAGATCCAGATCAACCCGCCCCCGGGTGGCCACAAGGCCGAATTCGATCAATGGTCATGGCTGCCGATGCAGGATCTGCCCGATTTGATCGTGCCGTTCAAGCGCGAGGTCTACGAGCAGGTGGTGGGGGCTTTCCAGCATCTAGTCCGCTAGACGTTGGCAGGCGTGCTTCCAACGAAGTTCGGTTAGCGAAGAGGTTGGCGCCGTAGTCGAGATCATGCTTTGTTGATGCAAATGCGCCGCAGCCAAGAAGCAAACATGGACGACGCGCTGCAAGCCTACTTTAGCGGAGCGTCGGCGCCGCCCCTCATCGCCCTGCCGGGCACTTCTCCCCGTATAGTGACGGGGAGAAGGGGGCTGGCCGCAGCCTCGGCGCCGTTCTTGCAACGCCGGCGATTGGCGAAACCGGCGACGAGAGCGCCCCTCTCCCCGTCACTATACGGGGAGAGGATGCCGGCAGGCAGGTGAGGGGCAGCGCTGGCGTCGAAAAGCGCGCGTCTCTGCAACAAGTGTAACCCGTCTTTGTCCAAAGCGATTGCTTCGATGAGCGACACCAAAGCGCCTTTGCTGCAAACAACCGCCACCGGCAGTTCGACGGTGAGCGAGGCAGCCGCCGGCGCGATCCTGACCATCGATCTCGGCGCCATCCGCGAGAACTACCGGCGGCTCAAGGCGCGGCTGGCGGGCGTGCGCTGCGCCGGTGTGCTCAAGGCCGACGGTTATGGTCTCGGCGCCGCGCAGGTGGCGTTAGCGCTGATGAAGGAAGGCTGCGACATCTTCTTCGTCGCGCTGCTCGGCGAAGGCATTGGGTTGCGCGAGGCGCTCGGGCCGGAACATGACATCTTCGTCCTCAACGGCCTGCCGCCGGGCTCGGAACCGGAAGCTCTCGCGGCCGGACTTCATCCCGTCGTCAACAGCGTCGCTCAGTTGAAGGCGTGGCGCGAAGCGGCGCGTGCCGCCGGTCGAAAGCTGGCGGCCGCGATCCAGGTCGACAGCGGCATGTCGCGGCTCGGCATGCCGCCGGCCGAAGTCGAAGCCCTCGCGAAGGACGCTTTCGACGGCATCGACATCCGGTTCGTGATCAGCCATCTCGCCTGCGCCGACGAGCCGCGCAATCCCGCCAATGAGGCACAACGGCTGGCGTTCGAACGGCTGCGCGGGATGTTGCCCACGGCCCCTGCCTCGCTTGCCAACTCGTCCGGCATTTTCCTCGGGGCGCCCTACCACTACGATCTCGCCCGTCCGGGCGCCGCGCTCTACGGCATCAACCCGACGCCGGGCGAGGCCAACCCGATGCTGCCGGTGGTGCGGCTGCGGGCGAAGGTGGCGCAGACGCGCAGCGTCGAAGACGGCGCCGGCATCGGCTACGGCCACACCCATCATGCGCGCGGACCGCTCAGCCTGGCGACGATCTCGCTCGGCTATGCCGACGGCTGGCACCGGCGCGCCGCTTCGGCCGCCTGGTTCGAGGGCGTGCGGCTGCCTTTCGTCGGGCGGGTATCGATGGATTCGATCATCCTCGACATTTCGGCGCTTCCGGCCGGCAGGCTGGGCGAGGGCGACCTCGTCGAGCTCATCGGCCCGTCGCAAAGCGTCGACGACGCGGCCGCGCATGCTGGCACCATCGGCTACGAGGTGCTGACCAGCCTGGGGGCGCGCTTTCACCGCCGCTATGTCGGCGTCTAATCATCAGTTTTTTTCAATTCGGACCGAAAGCCGCTGCGTACTTTCCTGGAATTGCTCGTGAAATCGGCGGCTTGCTTGACAAGCCGGTGTATCTCGGCAAGGGTCGGGTCATGAGCAACCTCGCCCATAGCAGAACCTTTTTCAGGGTTTGCCCCATCGCGGGAGCGTAGCTCCGGTGTGGCCGCCTTTGCGGCCGCGCAGCCGGGGCATTTGAATTCCTGACATCGTCATCGGGCCAGTCAGCCTTTCGCGGCTGCAGGCTCTCGTTCGCCGCCTTTGTTCCCGGGCAAGACCGGGAGCCGGCGGCAGCGCGCATCGGTCGTCGATGCGCCAACCCAGGATGTTTTGCCATGAATGCAACAACCCAATCGCGTCCCCGAAACCAGATCCTCGTCAGCGACGCGGACCACGACCGGCTGAGCGGCCTTGCCAGAACCTTTCTCGAGCGGACGCCCGAGATGGCCGAGGACCTGCTCGCCGAGATGGACCGCGCCCGGATCGCCGCAGAATCCGCGATGCCTGCCGATGTCGTGCGGATGGGCACGACTGTAACGCTTCATGACGGCGAAAGGAGCGTCCAGCGGGTCACACTGGTCTATCCCGCCGAGGCCGACATCGCCGAAAAACGCATCTCGGTTCTGACGCCGCTCGGAACGGCGCTGATCGGCGTCCGCGCCGGCCGGACGGTGTCCTGGCGAAGCCGCGACGGCCGGGTGCTTTCGGCGACCATCCATGCCGTCGAGCAATCCCCGTCGCGGAGAGCGCCATGAACGGGATCATTTATCGTCTCACGACGAAGGATCTCGCGGTTCTCGAAACGATGCTGATGCGCCGGCGCGCCTTTGCCGACGCCCTCGTGCCGATCATCGAACGCAAGCTCGCCGAGAGCAGCGTCGTCCCTGTCGGCACGGTCGAGCCCGACATCGCCACGCTGAACAGCCGGGTGATCTTCCGCGTCGGCGACGGACAGGCCGAGACGCGGACCCTGATGTGGGGCGACACCTCCGCTCCTGTCGGATCCGGCCTGCCGGTCGGCACATGGCGCGGCCTCTGCCTGCTTGGCATCAGGGCAGGGCAGTCGGTGCTGGCCGAGCGCCCCGACGGCAGCGGCCAGCGCATCCTTCTGGAGGATGTGGCCTACCAGCCGGAAGCCGCGCGTCGGGCGGCTCGGGCTGCCGGACAGCGACGCCACGGCCTCAGGCTGGTTTACAGCGCCGCAGCCGATCATTGGCCCCTTGGCGAGGCCGGCAAAATCCGGCAGACAGAAGGCGACGATCCGGGCCCTTCGGCGGCATGATCGGCTTTGAGGGAGCATAGAATGAAAGTCCTGGTGATGGGCGGTGGCGTGATCGGGGTCACCACCGCCTACTTCCTTGCGGAGGCCGGCCACGAAGTCACGGTGATAGACCGGCAGCAGGGGCCCGCGCTGGAAACCAGCTTCGCCAATGCCGGCGAAGTGTCGCCCGGCTATGCCTCGCCTTGGGCCGGACCCGGCATCCCGGTGAAAGCGGTCAAATGGCTCTTGATGAAATACGGCCCGCTGGTGGTCCGCCCCGCCTTCGATCCGCATATGTGGACGTGGCTCCTCAAGATGCTGCGCAACTGCACGGCCGAGCGTTATGCGCTCAACAAATCGCGCATGGTGCCGGTCGCCGAATACAGCCGCGATACGCTGAAGGCGCTGCGCGCCGCCACCGGCATCACCTATGACGAGCGGTCCAAGGGCACGCTGCAGCTGTTCCGCAAGCAGAAGCAGCTCGACGGCACCGGCGGCGACGTCGAGGTGCTGAAGAAATATGGCGTGCCCTACGAGATCCTAGACCGGGACGGCTGCATCGCGGCGGAGCCGGGGCTGGCCAGTGTGCGGGAAAAATTCGTCGGCGGGCTGAGATTGCCGGGCGACGAGACCGGCGATTGCAGGATGTTCACCGAGAAGCTGGCCGAGCTCTGTGTCGCGCGCGGCGTCACTTTCGACTACGGCACGACGATCAAGCGCGTCATCAGGAACCGCAACCGCGTTGCAAGCATCAGCACCGACAAGGGCTGGCGCCAGGCGGACGCCTATGTGATGGCCCTGGGCAGCTATTCGGCACCTTTCATGCGCAAGATGAAGCGGCCGATCCCGGTCTATCCGGTCAAGGGCTATTCCATCACGGTGCCGATCACGAATGCGGAAGCGGCGCCGGTATCGACCGTGATGGACGAGACCTACAAGGTGGCGATCACCAGGCTCGGCGACCGCATCCGTGTTGGCGGCACCGCGGAGATCTCGGGCTTCGACCTGCGCCTGCATGAATCGCGCCGTCGCACGTTGGAGCATTCCGTCGGCGATCTGTTTCCGGGCAGCGGCGACCTCAAGGCGGCGACCTTCTGGTGCGGCTTGCGGCCGATGACGCCCGACGGGCCGCCGCTGGTCGGGCAGAGCGAGCTATCCAACCTCTATCTCAACACCGGTCACGGCACGCTGGGCTGGACCATGGCCTGCGGCTCGGCCAAAGTGCTGTCCGACATCATGTCCAACCGGGTGCCGGAGATCAACGCGCTCGACCTCAGCCCGGACCGATACGTCAAGGCTTAAATTAGTCTCTGATTGTCGCGGCCAGAAGTCGATATGGTGCCTGGGCGAAGCCCACTTACGGCTTAGGGTCGGGTGGCTTCGCGGCACCCGCCTCGTAATCGAAATCGTCCTCGATTTCCGGAGTGAGCGGTTGCTGTTGACAGTGGCGTATTGAAAGGATCACCACTTCGTCATCGGTTAGATCATAATCGAGAAGATAGTCTCCAACTACCAATCGATGGGAGCCAGGGATCGGCAGGCGATCGAATGTTTTACCCATCTCTGGAAACCGAGCCAGATTCTTGCGGGCCTCAGCCATCCTGTCGATGAATGCCTTAGCTGCTTTCTGGCTGTACTTCTGAAGATATGCGGCTTCCCGCCGAAGATAGGCGCGGGCGTCCCCCGACAACCGCACCTTCATCAAGCGACCTTGCGGTTGACGATTTCGTGGATCTCTCCGAGAACTTCATCCATGTCATGGACATCGCCGTCGGCCACCTGCTCCCGGCCTTTCCTGACCGCGAGGATGTCGGCCCCTTCGCCTGCGAGGTATAACTTCAACGCCCTGACCATGACCCAACTGCGCGATCTTTCACAGGTTTCAGCAATCTGCTCAATTGCGGCCAGGACATCCTCCGGCAAGCGCATCGTAATCGGGTCGGAAAGGTTTGGTTTAGCCATCCTACTTCTCCATTTGTAATACACCGTATTACAAATTTGCATCGTTTTGTCAATTGGAGAAGGCTTGCCGGAGATCAACGCGCTCGACCTCAGCCCGGATCGGTACGTCAAGGCATACGCGTCGCGGCGAAAAAGGGCTCTGGCGTCGCGCTTTAAGGTGTCGAAGCGCGGGTTGTGCTATCGTCGGCTGTGGCGGGGGACGTTTGATGCGGCCATTTCTTTTGATTGCAGCGAGCGGATTTCTGGGCTGCGCCTCGGCAGCGCTTGCCGCGGACAAGACGGTTCACGACAACGAGCATGGTTTCTCGCTCACCTATCCTGAGGAATGGACGAGCGAAGCCCCGTCCAGCGATTCCATACGGCTCAAGGTCAAATCCGGCGAAAAGGGCCTGACCTGCAGGGTGTCGGAGAATCCCTACGACCCTGCCGCCCCGGACAATCCGTCCGATTTCAGGGCCTTCATCGAGAAGGACTGGTCGCTGGAGAGCTGGCAGGCAATGGTCGGCTCGGCTTTCGGTTCGGCCAGTTTCAGCAACGACAGGCTGGCGCGGTTTCCGGACGGCTATCCAGTGCGGATGGCCGACATGGATTTCCGGCTCAGCGACGGCGATGCCGGCTTCTACGGGCATGCCAGGATCGCGATTTCGATACGCGACGGCCACTACGGCTTCGTCACCTGCGGACTTATGACCTCCAGCGCCGAGGAGACCGCCCGGATATGGTCGCCGCTCGACGATGAGGCCGAGAAGGTCGTGAACTCGTTCGTCCTCGATGCGCCTTGAAGGGTGGACCCAAAGCGCGTCTCGCTTTTGGGGGCATTAGACGAACAACCCCTTTTCCCGCTCCACGGCCTTGGTGATGAAATTGGCGACGAGCTGGACGCGGCGCAGCGGCCTCACCGATTCATGATAGACCAGCCAGTAGGCGCGGCGGATGGGCGCGACGATGTCGACCGGCATCAGCTCGGGCATCGAGCGGGCGACGAAAGTATGCAGGATGCCGATGCCGGCGCCCGAGCGCACCGCTTCCGCCTGGCCGAGCGCCGAGGAGATGGCGAAGCTCGAGCGCCAGTCCGGGCTGAACTCGGCGGCGTAGTCGAGCGACGGGCTGACGATGAGGTCGGGCACGTAGCCGATCAGCGTGTGCCGGCCGAGATCGGCGGCCGTCCTCGGCAGGCCGTTCGCCTCGGCATAGGCGCGGGAGGCGAACAGGCCGAGAGTGTAGTCGACCAGCTTTCCCGCCACCAATCGTCCCTCGGTCGGCCGCTCGACGGTTATGGCGATGTCGGCCTCGCGCCGCGACAGCGAGAAGGAACGCGGCACCGGCACCAGCTGGATGGTGAGCTCGCGGTGCAAGGCTGTGATCTCGCCCAGGCGCTTGGCGAGGAAAGCGACGCCGAAACCGTCGGGGGCGCCGATGCGCACCGTGCCGGACACGTCGTCGCCCTCGCCGGCGATGGTCGAACGGGCGGCGATCATGTCGCTCTCCATGCGCTCGGCAATGTCGAGGAAGCGTTCGCCGGCAGGCGTCAGCTCGCTACCGGTGGTCAGGCGGCGGAAGAGTTTCGTGCGCAGCGCCTCCTCCAGCGCCGCGATGCGACGCGAGACGGTGGCATGGTTGAGCTCCACGCGTTTTGCCGCGCCGAGGATCTGCCCGGCGCGGGCCACGGCGAGGAAAATGCGCACATCATCCCAGTTCATGGGGATGACCTTGATGATAACGGTCAAAGCCGCGTTCCTTCGCGCCCCTCTCTGTCCTGCCGGACATCTCCCCCACAAGGGGGGAGATCGGCAGCTCCCCCGCCGGCTCATCTGTTCCGACGTTGGTAATTGGCGAAGGCAAAAATGAGAGCGCAATCTCCCCCCAAGTGGGGGAGATGTCCGGCAGGATAGAGGGGGGCGCGACGAAGCTCAACGTAAGCGATCCTATCGACGGCATGAGTATCTCACCATTTGCGGCAATTAATGCACAGCTTCGCACCGTTGTCTATTTTCCGCACAACGGTTGCGTTCTGGCTCGCGTTGCCATCGCCGCTGCAAAGGCGGACAATGCCTCATCACCAAACAGGGAGAGAAACCATGATCGAATACGGTCATTTCATCGGCGGCAAACGTGTCGCCGGCACCAGCGGCCGCAAGCAGGATGTCATGCAGCCGATGGACGGCTCCGTCCGCGCCACGGTGGCGCTGGCCTCGGCGCAGGAACTGCGCGCCGCGGTCGAGAACGCCAAGGCCGCGCAGGTCAAGTGGGGCGCCACCAATCCGCAGCGCCGCGTGCGCGTGCTGATGAAGTTTCTCGAGCTGGTCCAGCGCGACTATGAGGAGCTGGCCGACATCCTGGCGCGCGAGCACGGCAAGACCATCGCCGACGCCAAGGGCGACATCCAGCGCGGCCTCGAAGTGGTCGAGGTCTGCATCGGCGCGCCGCACATGATGAAGGGCGAGTTCACCGACGGCGCCGGCCCCGGCATCGACACCTATTCGATGCGTCAGCCGCTCGGCGTCGTCGCCGGCATCACGCCGTTCAACTTCCCGGCGATGATCCCGCTGTGGAAGATCGCGCCGGCGATCGCCTGCGGCAACGCCTTCATCCTGAAGCCGTCGGAGCGCGATCCGGGCGTGCCGATCCGCATCGCCGAGCTGTTCATCGAGGCCGGCCTGCCGGAAGGCGTGCTGAACGTCGTCAACGGCGACAAGGAAGTGGTCGACGCCATCCTCGACGATCCGGACATCAAGGCCATCGGCTTCGTCGGCTCGACGCCGATCGCCCAGTACATCTATGCGCGCGGCTGCGCGGCGGGAAAACGCGTGCAATGCTTCGGCGGCGCCAAGAACCACATGATCATCATGCCCGACGCCGACATGGACCAGACCGTCGACGCCCTCATCGGTGCCGGCTACGGCTCGGCCGGCGAGCGCTGCATGGCGATCTCGGTGGCCGTGCCGGTCGGCAACGACACCGCCAACCGGCTGATGGAGAAGCTGGTGCCGCGCGTCGAAAGCCTGAAGGTCGGTCCGTCGACGGATTCCTCCGCCGATTTCGGCCCGCTGGTGACGGCGCAGGCACTGGAGCGCGTGAAGGGATACGTCGACCTCGGGGTCAAGGAAGGCGCCAAGCTCGTCGTCGACGGCCGCGGCTTCAAGATGCAGGGCTACGAGAGCGGCTACTATATGGGTGGCTGCCTGTTCGACAACGTGACGCCGGACATGCGCATCTACAAGGAAGAGATTTTCGGGCCGGTACTGTCCGTGGTGCGCGCGCCGACCTACGAGAACGCCATCAAGCTCGCCAACGACCACGAGATGGGCAACGGCGTCGCCATCTTCACCCGCGACGGCGACGCCGCGCGTGACTTCGCTTCCAGGGTCCAGGTCGGCATGGTCGGTGTCAACGTGCCGATCCCGGTGCCGATCGCCTATTACACCTTCGGCGGCTGGAAGGCCTCGTCCTTCGGCGACCTCAACCAGCACGGGCCTGACGCGTTCCGCTTCTATACCAAGACCAAGACGGTCACCTCGCGCTGGCCGTCGGGCATCAAGGATGGCGCTGAATTCGTCATTCCGACGATGAACTGACCGGATAGTTTCTGAAGGCCAATACTGAGGAAGCGCGGCGCGAGCCGCGCTTTTCTTTTTTGGACCCGCGGAGGGGGACGATTTGGCCTGCACGTCCATAGAGCATCCGCGTTTTCTAATGATTCCGTTGCCGTGTGATGGAACCAACAGACCATCATCCGCCTTAGCCTGTATTCCTGCGATGCGCGCAGGCTAATCAACAGCGCCGGTTGCTGCCGGGGTTCTCGTCTGGCGCGAGGAGGTGTCAGATGACACGATTTCTTTTGGCGACGACGTTCCTTGCTGCGGCTGCGGTGGCCGGCGGTCAGGCCAATGCGGCCGCGCAATGCGCACCGCGCGCCGACATCATCAAGGCGCTCGGCGACAAGTTCCACGAAAGCGAAGCAGGGCGCGGGCTGATCAATCCGAATGTCGTGCTCGAGATCTTTGTCTCCGACCAGGGCAGCTGGACCGTCCTTGCCTCCGACACCAAGGGGCAAAGCTGCATCCTTTCCGTCGGCGAAGGCTGGGACAGTCCTTCGATCACGGCTGCCTTGCCAGGCGCCTGAACACCCAGGCGGCCTGGCTAAAGGCCCCTCATGGCTCTTGAGCGAACATCGGCCGAGGCGCTCTCGACGCCTGCTTGTTTACGAGGCCGGGGTTCACCATATCGAATCCAGGGAGTCATGATCTCCCTGCGACAGACCGGAAACCAGAAGGAGTGACGCGATGAAGACGTCCAATCCGGCCTGGAGCGTTCCGGCACACTGAGGCGGCCGAATGTGCCTCCCTTGCCGGAATGCGAAGGCAAAGGAGGTGCCCTATGGCACGCATTTTTTCGTATCGATGGGTGAAGCCGGCGGCCATCGGCTCCGTGATGATGCTGTCGTCATTCCCCGCGCAATCGCAAGTCATCTGCGGCGGCCATGACTATCTGGTCTCGAGACTGGCGGCGGCATTCGAGGAGAAACGGCTCGGCTACGGCGTGGCCGGAGAAGCCGCCATCTTCGAGGTCTTTGTGTCGGCAAGCGGAACCTGGACCATCCTGATGACCGACGTCAAAGGCCAAAGCTGCATCCTGGCGGCGGGCGACGGATGGGAAGACACGCTGGCCACCGCGGTCAGGCAGCCGGGCGGTTGAAGGTGACGACCTGCCGGCTCAACGCGTCGCCGCCACCTCGGCGTGGCCGCGCAGCAGCGTCATCAGCTTCTTGGCGTCCTTGGCGGCGGCTTCCTCGTCGCCGTCCAGGATCGAGCGGATCAATGCGACATGATGCTCGGCCGACTCGGCAAGGCCAGTATCCGCCTTATAGCGGAACCAGAAGCGGCGGCTGTGCGTCTGCAGGGGGGCGGCAACGCGCGCCGCGAAGGGGTTGTCGGCCGCGATCGCCAGCGCTTCGTCGAGCGCCTTGTCGGCCTGGATGAAGGCAAGCACGTTGCCGGAGATCACTGCCTTCTGCATGGCCAGCGCCGCATCGTGAAACAGGTCCGCGGCCTCGCGGGTGACGAAGCGGGCGGCGGAGCGGGCAAGCACCACCTCGATGCCGCGCCTGGCGTCGATGACGCGCAGCCAGTCGCCGGGGTGAAGCGGCGCGACCGCGATGCCGGCGCGCGGCCTGACGTCGAGCAAGCCCTCCCAGGCCAGCCTCTGGATCGCCTCGCGCACCGGCGTGCGGCCGAGGCCAAGCCGCTCGATCAGCGCGCCCTCGGTGACGAAGCTCGCCGGCGCCAGTTCGAGGGTCACGATCATGTGTTCCAGCACGCGGTAGGCCTTGGTCGCGACCGGCTCGAAGGGCGGGTTCGTCTCGATGGATATCAGTGGGGATATCAAAGGCAGGCTCCTGATATATTTTTTATATATCATAGCGGATTCAGCGTTGACAGGCCAATTCTTAATAAATATACGGCTGATATATCAGATGGAGATCAGCCATGTGGGCCGGAGTTTTCCCCGCAGTCACGACCAAGTTCACCACCGACGACCGCCTCGACCATGCCGAGATGGAACGCTGCTACGGATTGCAGATGGAGGCCGGCTGCGACGGCATCATCGTCTGCGGCTCGCTCGGCGAAGGGCCGATGCTGTCGCATGACGAGAAGATCGAGGTGCTGAAGACGGCGCAGAAGGTCGCCGGCAACAAGCCGGTGCTTCTGACCGTCAACGAGCCCGGCACGCGCGAGGCGGCAAGCATCGCGCGCCGCGCCGCCAGGGAAGGCGCCAATGGCCTGATGGTGGTGCCGAGCCCGATCTACCACACCGACCGCCAAGAGACGGTCGCGACCCTTCGCGCCGTCGCGGAAGCCGGCGACCTCCCAGTCATGATCTACTCCAACCGGCTCGCCTATCGCGTCGACGTCACCGTCGACCTGATGGAGGAGCTCGCCTCCGACAAGCGCTTCGTCGCCATCAAGGAATCGTCCGACGACATCCGCCGCTCGACAGAGATCATCAACCGCCTCGGCGACCGCTACGATCTCTTCACCGGCGTCGACAACCTCGCCTTCGAGGCGCTGTCGGTCGGCGCCATCGGCTGGGTGGCCGGCCTGGTCACCGCCTTCCCACGCGAGACCGTCGCCATCTACCAGCTGATGAGAAAAGGCCGCCGCGAGGAAGCGCTGAAGATCTACCGCTGGTTCCGGCCGTTGCTCGACCTCGATGTCTCGACCTATCTGGTCCAAAACATCAAGCTTGCTGAAGTGCTGGCGATCGATACCAATGACCGCGTTCGCATGCCGCGCCAGCCGCTGTCGGGCGAGCGCCGCAAGGCGGTGGAAAAGACCGTCAGGGATGCGCTGGCTGTGCGGCCGGAACTGCCGGCGTTTTGATTGGCTTTCTTCTCCCCGTTCACGGGGAGAAGATGGCGGCAGCCAGATGAGGGGCAGCGCCGACGTGCAGGGGAATTCCAAGTCTTCACAAGAGGGGCGCCGCCCCTCATCCGCCCTTCGGGCACCTTCTCCCCGTGAACGGGGAGAAGGTGAAGACATCGCCGTCATCGGCGGCGGCATCATCGGCATCTGCGCGGCGGCGCTGCTCACCGAGGCGGGCCGCGGCGTCACCGTCTTCGACCGCACCGGCATCTGCGAGGAGACGAGCTCGGGCAACGCCGCCGCCTTCGCCTTCTCCGACGTGCTGCCGCTGGCACATAAGGGCATGATCAGGCAGTTGCCGAAATGGCTTGCCGATCCGCTCGGGCCTCTGACCATTCCGCCCGCCTATCTGCCCAAACTCCTGCCCTGGCTGATCCGCTTCTGGCGCGCCGGTGCCGGCAAGCACTACGAAGCGAGCCTCGCGGCGCAGGTCGGCATGATGAAGCTCGCCGAGGCCGAATGGATGGGCCTGCTCGACCGCTCCGGCACGAGGCCGATGCTGCGCGAGGACGGCTCGCTCGAACTCTACGAAAGCGAAGCCGAGTTCCGTGCCTCATTGTCTGGCTGGGCGGCGCGCGAGCGCTTCGGCATCGGCTTCCGCCATGTCGAGGGCGAGGAGATGGCGGCTCTGCAGCCCGGCCTGTCACCGCGCTTCGTCAAGGGCACCTTCGTGCCGAGTTGGAAGACGGTCGCAGATCCGAAGCTGCTCGGCAAGGCGGTCTGGGCCTATGCGGAGCGGCTCGGCGCCCGCTTCGAGCGGGGCCGCATCGATCGCGTCGAAGCCGGCGCGGATGGCGCCACGATCGTGCTTGCCGACGGCACGACGCGGAAAGCGAGGCGACTCGTCATTGCGGCCGGCGCGTGGTCGCATCTGCTGGCCAAGAACCTCGGCGACCGCATCCCGCTGGAGACCGAGCGCGGCTACAACACGACGCTGCCGGTGTCGGCCTTCGACGTGAAGCGGCAATTGATCTTTTCCGGTCACGGCTTCGTCATCACGCCGCTGCAAACGGGCCTGCGCGTCGGCGGCGCCGTCGAGCTCGGCGGCATCGACCGGCCGCCGAACTACGCGCGCTCGAAGGCGATGCTGGAAAAAGCACGGCGCTTCCTGCCCGGCCTCGACCCATCGGGCGGGCGCGAGTGGATGGGGTTTCGACCGTCGCTGCCGGATTCGCTGCCGGTGATCGGCGCGGCGCGGGCGCCGGCCATATTTTATGCTTTCGGTCACGGCCATCTCGGCCTGACCCAGGCGGCAGCGACCGGCCGCTTGATCCGCGATCTCGTTCTCGGGCAGGCTCCATCGCTCGACCTCACCCCTTTCCGTCCGCAACGGTTCTGACATTCCCCAAGAATTCTGATATTTCAGGGAGCCATCATGGCCAAGAAATCCTTCTTCTGCATAGACGGCCACACCTGCGGCAACCCGGTGCGGCTGGTCGCCGGCGGCGGGCCGCTGCTCCAGGGCGCGACGATGATGGAGCGGCGCGCGCATTTTCTTGCCGAGTATGACTGGATCCGCACCGGGCTGATGTTCGAGCCGCGCGGCCATGACGTGATGTCGGGCTCGATCCTCTATCCGCCGACGCGCGGGGACTGCGATATCGCGATCCTGTTCATCGAGACATCGGGCTGCCTGCCGATGTGCGGCCACGGTACGATCGGCACCGTCACGATGGCGATCGAGCATGGGCTGGTGAAGCCGAAGACGCCGGGCGTGCTGAGACTCGACACGCCGGCCGGCCTCGTCATCGCCGAGTACAAACAGGTCGGCGAATATGTCGAGGAAGTGCGCATCACCAACGTGCCGTCCTTCCTCTATGCCGAAGGACTGACCGTCGAATGCCCGGTGCTCGGTGAGATCAGCGTCGACGTCGCCTATGGCGGCAATTTCTACGCCATCGTCGAGCCGCAGAAGAACTATCGCGACATGGCCGACCATTCGGCCGGCGATCTCATCGCCTGGAGCCCGGTGGTGCGCCAGCGCCTCAACGAGAAATACTCATTCGTGCATCCGGAGAATCCCGGCATCAACCGGCTGTCGCACATGCTGTGGACCGGCAAGCCGAGAGATGCCGAGGCCGATGCGCGCAACGCCGTCTTCTACGGCGACAAGGCGATCGACCGCTCGCCTTGCGGCACCGGAACCTCGGCGCGCATGGCGCAGCTCCACGCCAAGGGCAAGCTCAAGCCCGGCGACAGTTTCGTGCATGAATCGATCATCGGCTCGCTGTTCAAGGGCAGGGTCGAAAAAGAGGTCAGCGTGGCCGGCAAGCCGGCGATCATCCCCTCGATCGGCGGCTGGGCGCGCATGACGGGATTGAACACCATCTTCATCGACGACCGCGATCCGTTCGCGCATGGATTCATCGTCAAATAATCGCTCCCGGTCGAGGCGTCAGGCCGCTTCGCCGTCCGTCGAAACCTGATCGCGAAACCAGTCGGCAAATGTGATCTCGGCCGCCGAGGGCTGCGCCGACATGATGAGATAGTAGCCTTTGTCCTCGTCGGTCGCGATGTCGGAGACGACAACAAGATCGCCGCGCCGCAATTCCTCGCGAAAGACTTCGATCGGGCAGAGGGCGACGCCGTGGCCGGCGATGACGGCCGTCGCCAGTATGTTGAAATCAGCAAAGACGGGCCCGTTGCCGACATCGGCACCGGCCATGCCGGCCTGCGAGAACCAGTCGCGCCAGCCCTGCCGAGTTTCGTCATGCAAAAGGTCCGCCGCGGCAATGTCCGCCGGCGCGCCGAGCCGGCCTTTGCGAGCCAGGTAGTGCGGGCTGCAGGCGGGTTTGCTGATGCGGGAAAAGAGCTTGAGGCTGCTGGCCCTCGGAGACGGATCCGCGCCGAGCGTGATCAGGATGTCGTTGTCGTCATCGAGCCGATCCTCGGCCTTCGCATAGGCGACGCGGATCGCAATCTCGGGGTGACGGACAGTAAAGTCCGACAGGCGCGGGACCAGCCAACGGCTGGCAATGGACGGGATACAGCCCACCGACAGCGACGCTGCGACGGCGTTCCTGCGGATACGCCGGCAGGCGATCGCCAGATCTGAGAGCGCCGCGCTCGCCGACGCCTGCAAGGCAAGCCCTGCGTCGGTCAGGCGCACCTTGCGGGCATCGCGATGAAACAGCGCCACGCCGAGCCATTCCTCCAAGCGCCTTATCTGGTGGCTGATGGCAGGGTGGGTGACGTGGAGCTCCTCACCAGCGGCGGAAAAGCTGAGGTGGCGGGCGGTCGCTTCAAAAGCCCGGATCGCATTCAGCGGCAGATAGTCCATCTGTAAAAATCTCTAACAGGTAGCGCTAAAATCCATCATTTGAAGCGCAGCCCATGCTGCGCCATTGATCCTGCCGCAGCTTGAACTTCTATCCGAGATCGTCGGAGAAGTCGATCAATCCTGCCGTTCCGAAGCGCCAGCGCTTCCCAGCCCACTTCGATTGGAAAGGCTCCCATGTTTACCCGGCAATTGGCAGATGTAGAAAAAACTGACTTCTTCGTCGACTGGGGCAACGGCACCAGCCACCGGCTGCTGACGCGGCATGACGGCATGGGGTTCACGGTGTGTCACACCGTCGTTCGCGCGGGCAGCGAATCGCGCCTGCAGTACCGGCGGCATCTGGAGGCCTGCTACTGCATCTCGGGCAGCGGCGAGGTCGAGGACATGGCCGGCAGCGTCCATCGCATCGAGCCGGGCACGATCTATGTGCTTGATGCCCACGACGACCATTTCCTGCGCGCCGACAGCGCCGGCGACATGGTTTTGGTCAGCGTCTTCAATCCGCCGCTCAACGGAACGGAGAGGCATGTCCTCAACGGAGACGGAGGCTCTGCTTACTGAGCGCAGAACCACGGTCTGCCGGTCAAGCATTGCCCCGCAGAGCCGGAAGAGAGGAGGTCGCATTGTCGACAATAGCCAATCGGTCTGATATCTGCTCCCTGCATGACGGGCGAATTCAAGATCAGGAAGGTGCGCAAGCTGAGCGCCGAGGTGCAGGCCGCGGACGCGTTGCGCGAGGGTATATTGTCCGGCGAGATTCCGCCGGGCGCGCGCCTGACCGAAATCAGGATGGCCGAGCAACTCGGCGTCTCGCGGGCGACCATCCGCACGGCGTTCCACCAGCTGACGCAGGAAGGCCTCATCGACCAGATTCCCTACACGGGCTGGTCGGTGATGTCCCTCAGCGCCCGCGACGCCTGGGAACTTTATACACTGCGTTCCAGCTTCGAGGCGCTCGGTTCGAAACTGGTGGCCATGAAGATCAAGGCCGCCGGCCCGGCTGCCGCCGAAAACGCTCGGCTCGATGCGGCACTCCAGGCGCTGAAGGCCGCCTGCGCGTCCGGCGACCGGAAGGCGATCGCGGCGGCAGATTTCTCCCTTCACCGCACCATCATCGATCTCGCGGGGCACCGGCGGCTCGCCGAACAATATGGCGAGGTGGAACAGCAGATCCGCATCTATATCGCATCGAGCGACTCGCTCGTGGCAGAGCCAAAGGCGATCCTCGATCAGCACATCCCGATCATCGAGGCGCTGAAAGCTGGCGATGTGGAGCGGTCCGTTCGCACCGCTGTCGAACACAACGAGCAGGAAGGCGCCAAGCTGGAGGCGCATTTGCGCCAGGCCGAAGCCACCGCCCCTTAAACTGCCGCTACGCAGAATCACCGGTCCGCACCGATCGTCGGTCCCACGTCATGACACATGACACAATCGCATCACGCCTCGAATGTCGATTGTCAGACAATCGATTGACAATCACCTTGGAAGATGCCAGCTTTGCGCCATCCAAACGCGATGAGCGAGAAGCAAGGGAAGGCGATCATGGAAAAGAACGACAGGCGCAGGCGCAGCGAAAAGCAATTCACCGGGCTGGAGCGCTCGCTGCAGCGTGCATGGGCTAAGGGAGCGGGGCTGATCGACGAGGAGTTCGAACGGCCGATGATCGCGGTCGTCAACACCTATCAGGATTTTTCGCCGGAGAATTTTCATCTGCGCCAGATCGGCGAAGCGGTGCGGGCAGGCATCCGGATGGCCGGCGGCACCCCTTGCGAATTCAACACTTTCCACGTCACCGACTCCGAGACCTTCGCCTCCGTCGGCATGCGCTATGTCCTGCCGAGCAGGGATGTCGTGGCCGACATGATCGAGCTGATGGTCGAAGGGCATCGCTTCGACGGCATGGTGCTGATCGGCTCGGGCGACAAGGTGATGCCGGGCATGGTCATGGCAGCTGCCCGCCTCGATCTGCCGTCGATCATGATCTATGGCGGCCCGACACCGGTCGGCAGATATCGTGGCCGCAAGGTCTTCCTCGAAACCGTCTATGACGGGGTCGGCGAGCACCTGCGCGGCGAGCTTTCCCGCAAGGACCTCAAGGGCCTAGAGGACAACCATTTCCCCTTCTCGGGCGCCTGCGACACGGCCACCTCGGGCAACACGGCCGGCATCTACACGGAGGCGCTGGGCCTGGCGCTGCCGCATTCCGGCACGCTTCCGGCCGGGTCGAACTATCAGCTCAGGGCGGCCAAATATACCGGCATGCGCGTCATGGATCTGGTGCGCGACGACGTTCGTCCGTCGAAGATCCTGACCAGGGAGGCCTTCGAGAACGCGATGCGCGTCGGCATGGCGGTCGGCGGCTCGACCAACATGGTGCTGCACTTCATGGCTATGGCCAAGGAGGCCGGCGTCGACGTTTCCTTCGATAGCTGGGACGAGCTCTCGCGAACGACGCCGACGCTGGTGAAGCTGGCGCCGTCCGGCCCATGGGGCGTCACCGAATTCAACGACGCCGGTGGCGTGCCGGCCGTGCTCAAGGCGCTCGGCGCAAGGGTCAACCGTTCCGCGCTGACGGCGAGCGGCAAGACCGCCGGCGAGATCGTCGACGAGGCGTCGATCGAGAACGCGGAAGTCATCCATACGGACAGCGACCCGGTCGAGCCCGAGGGCTCGCTCTTTATCCTCAAAGGGTCGCTTGCGCCGGGAGGCGCGGTGGTCAAGGCTTCCGGCGTTGCCAAGAGCATGTGGAAGACAACCCTCAAGGCGCGCGTCTTCGAGGAAGAGGAGGGCGCGATCGATGCGCTGCGCGCCGGAACGGTGGAGCCGGGAACCTGTATCGTCATCCGCAATGAGGGCACCAAGGGCGGCCCGGGCATGCGGGAGATGCTCGGCGCGACCTCCGCGCTGATGGGGGCCGGGCTCGGCGAAACCTGCGCGCTCGTCACGGATGGCCGGTTCTCCGGCGCGACCCACGGGCCGGCCATTGGCTATGTGACCCCCGAAGCGGCCCGCGGCGGTGTGATCGCCGTGGTGCGGGACGGCGATGAGATCCGCATCGATCTCGCCGCGCGAAAGCTCGACCTCAACGTGCCTCAGGCCGAGATCGACGCCCGTTGGAAGACCCACGTGGCGCTGGAGCCCAGGATCAAGCGCGGTTACCTGAAATTCTATTCCGAGCATGTGGCGCCGGCATCCGAGGGCGCGGTCATGCCGAGGTTCTGACAACAATGGAAGGGCGGCCGTTCGACGGCCACCCGCTATTCGACCGTCAAGAAAGGACATCCGATGCTTTCCGGCCCGAAACCCGAATGGCTGACCTTCGATTGCTACGGCACCCTCATCCAGTGGGACGAAGGTTTGCTGGCTGCCGTCGACGCCATCCTCGCCAACCATCCAGGCTCCAATGTCGAGCCCCAGACATTGATCCGCGTCTACGACAAATACGAACATGCGCTGGAGGCCGAGCGGCCGCATAGATCCTTCCGCAGCGTGGCCGGCGAAGGGCTGCGCCTGGCGATGCAGGAGTTGAAGCTCGCCTGTTCGCCGAACGACGTCGAGGTGCTGACCGGCACCATCTCCCGAATGCCGCCATTCCCTGAAGTCGTGTCCGCGCTCGGGCTACTGAAAGCGCAAGGATTCAAGCTCTGCATCATTTCCAACACCGATGACGACATCATCGCCGGCAATGTCGCGCAGCTCGGCGGCCACATCGACCGCGTCATTACCGCGCAGCAGGCCGGCGCCTACAAGCCGGCCCGGCAGATCTTCGATTTCGCCCACAATGCGCTCGGTGTCGGCCGCGGCGATATCGTGCATATCTGCGCCAGCCCGCATCTCGATCTCGCTGCCGCCCGCGATCTCGGATTCCAATGTATCTGGATCGACAGGGGAACCGGCCGCAAACCGCTGCCCGACTACGCCCCGGACGCGGTTTTTCCGACGCTCGACCGCGTGCCGCCTTTTCTCGCGTCGACCGTCTGGAACTGAGGAGGCCGGCGGTGTCGCCTCGCTGTCGCATGACTGTCACACCTCGCGGAATCCTGACCCAGCGGAAGGGGCGGGATCGCAAAACCGACCGCGTTTGCCGACGCAAGGAATCGTCTCATCAACTTATTTTGACGGAGATTTCTTCGAAACGGCGCGCATGATACGGCTGAATCGTCAAAGACATTGCGTTGTGCCAATGATAGGGTCCGCGATAGTCCAGGGGCTGGGTGCGAAAAAACGGGCAATCGGGCGGCGTGCTTCCAAAACACGCCCGGCGATTGAAAAATCACGTTGCAATCCGGGCTCGAAACTTTACGACTAGGGGAAATACGAAAAGGAGTGCGACCCGGAAACGGGCGACATTCCAGGGGAGCCGCATAAATATGCAGTACTTCGTCCAGCAGCTTATCAATGGGCTGACGCTGGGATCTATCTATGGGCTGATCGCGATCGGCTACACGATGGTCTACGGCATCATCGGCATGATCAATTTCGCCCATGGCGACATCTTCATGGTCGGCGCCTTCACGGCCCTCATCGTCTTCCTCATCCTCGGCGCGATGTTCTATTCCGTGCCTGTGGTGGTGGCGCTTCTGATCATGATGATCGTCGGCATGCTGCTCACCAGCCTCTACAACTGGACGATCGAGAAGGTGGCCTACCGGCCGCTGCGCGGATCGTTCCGGCTGGCGCCGCTGATCACCGCCATCGGCATGTCGATCGCCCTGTCCAACTTCGTGCAGGTCACGCAGGGTCCGCGCAACAAGCCGATCCCGCCGCTGGTCAGCCAGGTCTACACTGTCGACGGCATCAGCGTCTCGCTGAAGCAGATCATCATCGTTCTGGTGACCGCGGCGCTGCTGGTCATCTTCTGGTATCTCGTCAACAGGACGGCGCTGGGGCGGGCGCAGCGCGCCTGCGAGCAGGACCGCAAGATGGCGGCGCTGCTTGGCGTCGACGTCGACCGCACTATCTCCATCACCTTCATCATGGGCGCGGCGCTTGCCGCGGTCGCGGGCACGCTGTTCCTGATGTATTACGGCGTCGTGGTGTTTTCCGACGGCTTCGTGCCGGGCGTGAAGGCTTTTACCGCGGCGGTGCTCGGCGGCATCGGCTCGCTGCCGGGCGCGGTGCTCGGCGGGCTTTTGATCGGCTTCATCGAGAGCATGTGGTCGGCCTATTTCTCGATCGACTACAAGGACGTCGCAGCCTTCTCGATCCTGGCGATCGTGCTCATCTTCCTGCCCTCCGGCATCCTGGGCCGGCCTGAAGTCGAAAAGGTCTGATCCTCATGGCCGTTACCGTATCTCCGGAGCGCGACGTCGTCGTCCCTCCCATCCAACGCGCATTCCGCGAAGCGCTCTATGCCGGCGCGATCGCGCTCGGCTTGTTCGTGCTGTTCATCGGTCTCAGGACCGATCAGAACATCAACAACGAACTGATCCTGGTGCAGCGCTGGGGCTTGCTTGCCCTCGTGGTCGTCGCCGTTGCCGTCGGCCGCTTCCTCTATGTCGCCTATGCCATTCCGGCGATCGAACGGTCCAAGGCCGAAAAGGGCAAGGCGCCCTCGGTGGCCGTGGCGGAGCCGGGTTTCGTGCGGCGCAACTTCAACAAGATCGGCGCCACGGTGCTGATCGCCTATCCAATCGTGATGGTCATGGCGTTCGGCTTTCAGGGCTCGCTGAAATGGGTCGACAATTTCGGCATCCAGATCCTGATCTACGTGATGCTGGCCTGGGGCCTCAACATCGTCGTCGGGCTGGCGGGCCTGCTCGATCTCGGTTACGTCGCCTTCTATGCCGTCGGCGCCTACGCCTACGCGCTGCTCGGCACCCATTTCGGCCTGTCGTTCTGGATCCTGCTGCCGGCCGCCGGCTGCATGGCCGCCTTCTGGGGCGTCATGCTCGGCTTCCCGGTGCTGAGGCTACGCGGTGACTATCTGGCGATCGTGACGCTCGCCTTCGGCGAGATCAT
Organism: Mesorhizobium sp.; assembly: GCA_004963905.1. Classification (GTDB taxonomy): domain Bacteria; phylum Pseudomonadota; class Alphaproteobacteria; order Rhizobiales; family Rhizobiaceae; genus Mesorhizobium. The sequence continues at coordinate 117,723 of SUGL01000004.1, read as the reverse complement.
CCGCCTGGTGCTGATCAACTGGCGCGAGGTGACCAACGGCTCGGCCGGCGTTTCCGGCATCCCGAAGGTCTCCTTCTTCGGGCTGATGTCGTTCAATGTCTCCGACCCGAACTACATCGCCAAGGTGCTGCACATCACCCAATCGGGCGCCTACTACAAGATCTTCCTTTATTACCTGATCCTGGCCCTGTGCTTCCTTACCGCCTTCGTCACCATCAGGCTTCGCCGTCTGCCGGTGGGCCGGGCCTGGGAAGCGTTGCGCGAGGACGAGATCGCCTGCCGCTCGCTCGGCATCAACACGACCACCACCAAGCTGACGGCATTCGCCACCGGCGCCATGTTCGGCGGCTTCGCCGGCTCGTTCTTCGCCGCCAGGCAAGGCTTCGTCAGCCCCGAGTCCTTCGTCTTCCTGGAATCGGCGATCATCCTCGCCATCGTTGTCCTCGGCGGCATGGGTTCGCTCGGCGGCATTGCGGTGGCGGCGCTGGTGATGATCGGCGGCACCGAGATCCTGCGCGAGCTCGACTTCCTCAAGGCCGTGTTCGGCCCCGACTTCACGCCGGAACTCTACCGCATGCTTTTGTTCGGCATGGCCATGGTCATCGTCATGCTGTGGAAGCCGCGCGGCTTCGTCGGCAGTCGTGAGCCGACCGCCTTCCTCAAGGAGCGGAGAGCTGTCTCAGGCTCCTTCACCAAGGAGGGCCACGGCTGATGAACGCGCAAGCTTCCCACAGCGATTTCATCCTGCAGGTCGAGCACCTGTCGATGAAGTTCGGCGGCCTTGTCGCCATCGGCGACCTGTCCTTCCAGGCCAGGCGCGGCGAGATCACCGCGCTGATCGGGCCGAACGGCGCCGGCAAGACGACGGTGTTCAACTGTATCACCGGCTTCTACAAACCGACCGAGGGCATGATCACGCTGAACAAACGTGACGGCTCGACCTATCTGCTCGAGCGCCTGCCCAACCACGAAATTCCGGCGCGCGCCAACGTGGCGCGCACCTTCCAGAACATCCGCCTGTTCTCGGGCATGACGCTGCTCGAGAACCTTTTGGTCGCCCAGCACAACAAGCTGATGAAGGCCTCGGGCTACACCTTGCTCGGCCTGTTCGGCGTCCCGACCTATCGCCAGGCTTCGGCCGAATCGATCGATCTCGCCAGGCACTGGCTGGAGAAGGCCGACCTCGTCGACCGTGCCGACGATCCGGCCGGCGACCTGCCCTATGGCGCGCAGCGGCGGCTGGAGATCGCGCGCGCCATGTGCACCGGGCCAGAGCTGCTTTGCCTCGACGAGCCGGCCGCCGGCCTCAATCCGAAGGAATCGGCCTCGCTCAACGAGCTCCTGATGGACATCAAGGACAACACCGGCACCTCGATCCTGCTCATCGAGCACGACATGTCGGTGGTCATGCAGATATCCGACCATGTCGTCGTGCTCGAATATGGCCGCAAGATCTCCGACGGCAACCCGCAGTCGGTCAGGACCGACCCGCGCGTGATCGCCGCCTATCTCGGCGTCGACGACGAGGAGGTCGAAACCGTGCTCACCGAAGTCGGCGACGAGGACGTGATCGAGCAGCTCGATACCGGCCCCGACTCCGCGCATGGCCCGGGCAATTCCTCTTCGATGATGGCGGGGCCGGTTTCCGATACCGTCGAACACGCGGATGAGGGCGAGCGAGTGACGGTGTCGAAGGGCGCGTCGAAAGCAGCTCAGGTCGACGCGCGCTCCGCGTCGGTCGCCAGCAAGCCTGTCGCCCCGGCGTCGGCGAAGTCCACCGCGGCAGCCAAGCCGGCCGCGAGGTCGAGCACGGCGAAGGCCGCGCCGAAGAAAGCGGCCGCCAAGGCGCCGGCGGCGAAGACCGCGGGTATTTCAAACCGTCTCGATGCACCACGCGGCGGCAAGGCCGACAGCCTGATCCGCATCAAGGGCATCGGCCCGGTCAACGAGAGGAAGCTGAACGAGCACGGTATCTTCCATTTCGACCAGATCGCAGCCTGGAAGAAGGTCGACATCGAGGCAGCCGAAGCCTATCTCGCCTTCGACGGGCGCATAGCGCGCGAGGACTGGATCGGTCAGGCGAAGCTGCTTGCGAAGGAAGTGGCGGCCAAGCCCGCGGCGGGCAAGCGTGGAGGGCGTAAATAATGGCCGGCACAACGCTGCTCGATATCAAGGGCGTGCAGACCTACTACGGCAACATCCGGGCGCTGAACGGCGTCGACGTCACCGTCAACCAGGGTGAGATCGTGGCGCTGATCGGCGCCAACGGCGCCGGCAAGTCGACGCTCATGATGACCATCTTCGGCGCGCCGCGCGCTCGCGCCGGCACCATCACCTTCGCCGGCACCAACATCACGCAGATGCCGACGCACGAGATTGCCAGGCTGCGCATCGCCCAGTCGCCGGAAGGACGCCGCATCTTCCCGCGCATGACGGTGATGGAAAACCTGCAGATGGGCGCCAGCCTCGACAACCTCCAGCATTATAACGAGGACGCCGAGAAGGTGTTCGCGCTGTTCCCGCGGCTGAAGGAGCGCATCAACCAGCGCGGCGGCACGCTGTCGGGCGGCGAGCAGCAGATGCTGTCGATCGGGCGCGCGCTGATGGCGCGGCCGAAGCTGCTGCTGCTCGACGAACCCTCGCTTGGCCTGGCGCCGCTGATCGTCAAGCAGATCTTCGACGCCATCCGCGCGCTGAACAAGACGCAAGGGTTGACCGTGTTCCTGGTCGAGCAGAACGCCTTCGGCGCGCTCAAGCTCGCCGATCGCGGCTATGTCATGGTCAACGGCAATGTGACGATGAGCGGCACCGGCAAGGAACTGCTCGCCAATCCGGAAGTGCGCGCCGCCTATCTCGAAGGCGGTCATCACTAAGAGGGGTTCTTCATCATGCAAGGCGTTCTCTACGAAGAAGCCTCGATCTGGCAGTTCCTGTTCGTCACCTGCCTGCTCGGCGGCTGGGCGGCCTGGATGACCGGCAAGGCGGCGGCGCAGACCTGGAGCAGCCATGTCCGGCTGTTCCTCTACATGCTCGGGCTCGGCATCGGCATCAGGTTCATCCATCACGCCTTGTTCGACGGCACGATGTTCTCGCTGCACTATTATATCGTCGACACCATCGTGCTGATGGTGCTGGGCTTCCTCGGCTATCAATATACGCGCACCAACCAGATGGTCACACAATATAACTGGCTCTACGAAAGAGCTTCCTTATTGAGCTGGAAGCCGAAGGGTTGAGGTTCATGATTAACGTCGTTCAGGGGAATGAATCGACGTGACAAGTGCCTGAAAATCGGCATTCTATGCTTTCTGCGATAAGGGTGGGCATCGCATGAAAGTATCATCCACGCCCACTCCGTAAATGGGAGCGTTTCAATGAAAAAATCACTCTTGTCCGCCGTGGCGCTGACCGCGTTCATCGCGTTCAGCGGCAGCGCGTGGGCCGACATCCTGATCGGCGTCGCCGGTCCGATCACCGGTCCGAACGCCGCCTTCGGCGCGCAGCTGCAGAAGGGCGCGGAACAGGCGGTCGCCGACATCAACGCGGCGGGCGGCATCAATGGCCAACAGCTCAAGCTCGAGATCGGCGACGACGTCTCCGACCCCAAGCAGGGCATTTCGGTCGCCAACAAGTTCGTCGCTGACGGCGTCAAGTTCGTCGACGGCCACTTCAACTCGGGCGTGACCATTCCCGCGTCGGAAGTCTATGCCGAGAACGGCATCCTCGTCATGACGCCGGCCGCGACCAATCCGAAGCTCACCGAGCGCGGCCTGTGGAACACCTTCCGTACCTGCGGTCGCGACGACCAGCAGGGCAAGGTGGCCGGCGACTACATCGCCAAGAACTTCAAGGACGCCAAGATCGCCATCATCCACGACAAGACGCCTTACGGCCAGGGTCTCGCGGACGAGACCAAGAAGAACCTGAACGCCGGCGGCATCAAGGAAGTGATGTATGAAGGCGTGAACGTCGGCGACAAGGACTTCTCGGCCCTCATCGCCAAGATGAAGGAAAACAACGTCACCCTGATCTACTGGGGCGGCCTGCATACCGAAGCCGGCCTGATCATCCGTCAGTCGGCCGACCAGGGCCTGAAGGCGCCGCTGTTCTCGGGCGACGGCATCGTCTCCAACGAGCTGGCCTCGATCGCCGGCGACGCCGTTGCCGGCACGCTCAACACCTTCGCTCCGGATCCGCGCAAGAATCCGGCCGCCAAGGAAGTGGTGGAGAAGTTCCGCGCCGCCGGCTTCGAGCCGGAAGCCTATACGCTCTACTCCTATGCCGCCATCCAGATCATCTCCCAGGCCATCGCCAAGGTCGGCTCGGCCGACGATGCGCAGAAGGTTGCCGACGTGATCAAGTCCGGCGGTCCGTGGAAGACGGCGATCGGCGAGATCGGCTACGACTCCAAGGGCGACATCACCCGTCCGGACTATGTCATCTACGAATGGAAGAAGGGCGAGGACGGCAAGTACAGCTACTTCGAGAAATAAGCCGGCAAATAGCAGCCGACTTTTCGCGATGCCCGGCGCTGAGCGCCGGGCATTTTTGTTGACGGGTGGTCGTGGGCCCTCCACCGCTGGTCCCGCTGCCGGGGCGCCCTGCAAGACGCTCCCGAACCGGCGGCCGGAACGGCAGCGGCGGTTTGGCGCAAATAAACGATTTAAATCGGTTTAAGTGTCGCGCGATTTTGTTTGCGCTGCAGCATTTTCACGTTAATCATTGCTGCCTTCATCTCACCTTCCGCTGCTGGAGCCCAGTCCTTGGCAATCACGAAGATCCTCGTCGCCAACCGGTCCGAAATCGCCATCCGCGTCTTTCGCGCAGCCAACGAGCTCGGCCTCAAAACCGTGGCGATCTGGGCGGAAGAGGACAAATATTCGCTGCACCGCTTCAAGGCCGACGAGAGCTATCAGGTCGGGCGGGGACCGCATCTCAACAAGGACATGGGGCCGATCGAAAGCTATCTTTCGATCGACGAGGTGATCCGCGTCGCCAGGCTGTCGGGCGCCGATGCCATCCATCCAGGCTACGGCCTGTTGTCGGAGAGCCCGGAATTCGCCGAGGCCTGCGCTGCCGCCGGCATCACCTTCATCGGGCCGAAGCCGGAGACGATGCGTCGGCTCGGCAACAAGGTCGCCGCGCGCAACCTGGCGATCGAGGTCGACGTGCCGGTGGTGCCCGCCACCGATCCGCTGCCCGACGACATGGAAGCGGTGAAGAACCTCGCTGCGGGAATCGGCTACCCGGTGATGCTGAAGGCCTCGTGGGGCGGCGGCGGCCGCGGCATGCGCGCCATCCGCGCGGAAGCAGACCTTGCGCGCGAGGTTATGGAGGGCAAGCGCGAGGCCAAGGCCGCCTTCGGCAAGGACGAGGTCTATCTCGAGAAGCTGATCGAGCGCGCCCGCCATGTCGAGGTCCAGGTGCTTGGCGACACACACGGCAATGCCGTGCATCTGTTCGAGCGCGACTGCTCGATCCAGCGCCGCAACCAGAAGGTCGTCGAGCGCGCGCCGGCTCCCTACCTCGGCGACCAGTTGCGCCAGGAGCTCTGCGGCTACGCGTTGAAGATCGCGCGCGAGACGAACTACATCGGCGCCGGCACGGTCGAGTTCCTGCAGGACGCCGACACCGGCAAATTCTACTTCATCGAAGTCAACCCGCGCATCCAGGTCGAGCACACGGTCACCGAAATGGTGACCGGCATCGACATCGTGAAGGCGCAGATCCACATCCTCGACGGCTTCGCCATCGGCACGCCGGAATCCGGCGTCCCGGCGCAGAAGGACATCAGGCTCAACGGCCACGCGCTCCAGTGCCGCATCACCACAGAGGACCCAGAGCAGAATTTCATTCCGGACTATGGCCGCATCACCGCCTATCGCGGCGCCACCGGCTTCGGCATCCGCCTCGACGGCGGCACCGCCTATTCCGGCGCGGTGATCACCCGCTTCTACGACCCGCTGCTCGAAAAGGTGACGGCATGGGCTCCCACGCCGGCCGAGACGATCGCGCGCATGAACCGGGCGCTGCGCGAATTCCGCATCCGCGGCGTGGCGACCAACCTCACTTTCCTCGAAGCGATCATCAATCACCCGAGCTTCGCCGACAATTCCTACACCACCAAGTTCATCGACACGACGCCGGAGCTGTTCCAGCAGGTGAAGCGGCAAGACCGTGCCACCAAGCTGCTCAATTATCTCGCCGACGTCAGCGTCAACGGCCATCCGGAGACGCGCGGCCGGCCGATGCCCAAGGCCGATGCGGCGGCACCGGTCGTGCCCTATCTCAACGGCAAGGTGCCGGATGGCAGCAAGCAGCGGTTCGATGCGCTCGGGCCTGAGAAGTTCGCCGCCTGGATGCGCGAGCAGAACCAGGTGCTGGTCACCGACACGACGATGCGCGACGGCCACCAGTCGCTGCTCGCCACCCGCATGCGCACCTATGACATCGCCGGCATCGCCGGCACCTATGCGCGGGCGCTGCCGCAGCTCCTGTCGCTGGAATGCTGGGGCGGCGCGACCTTCGACGTCGCCATGCGCTTCCTCACCGAGGATCCGTGGGAGCGGCTGTCACGGGTGCGCGAAGCAGCACCCAACCTTCTGCTGCAGATGCTTTTGCGCGGCGCCAACGGTGTCGGCTACACCAACTATCCCGACAATGTCGTCCAACATTTCGTCAAGCAGGCAGCCGCCGGCGGCGTCGACCTGTTCCGTGTCTTCGACTGCCTGAACTGGGTGGAGAACATGCGCGTCGCCATGGACGCGGTGGGCGCCGAGGGCAAGCTGATCGAAGCGGCGATGTGCTATACCGGCGACATCCTCGACCCGGCGCGCGCAAAGTATGACCTCAAATACTATGTCGGGTTGGCGAAGGAACTGGAAGCAGCCGGCGCGCATATCATCGCCGTCAAGGACATGGCCGGTCTCTTGAAGCCGTCGGCGGCGCGCGTGCTGTTCAAGGCGCTGCGCGAAGAGACCGACCTGCCGATCCATTTCCACACGCATGACACGTCCGGCCTGTCGGCGGCGACAGTGCTGGCGGCGGTCGAAACCGGCGTCGACGCCATCGACGCGGCGATGGATTCCTTGTCCGGCAACACCTCGCAGCCCTGCCTCGGCTCGATCGTCGAGGCGCTCAAGGGCACCGAGCGCGACCCCGGCCTCGATCCGCAGTGGATCCGCCACATCTCCTTCTACTGGGAAGCGGTGCGCAACCAGTACGCCGCCTTCGAAAGCGACCTCAAGGGGCCGGCCTCGGAAGTCTACCTGCACGAAATGCCGGGCGGCCAGTTCACCAATCTCAAGGAGCAGGCGCGCTCTCTTGGACTGGAAACGCGCTGGCACGAAGTGGCGCAGGCCTATCACGACGTCAACCTGATGTTCGGCGACATCGTCAAGGTGACGCCGTCGTCGAAGGTGGTCGGCGACATGGCACTGATGATGGTGAGCCAGGACCTCACCGTCGCCGATGTCGAGAACCCGGCCAAGGACATCGCCTTCCCGGACTCGGTCGTGTCGATGCTGCGCGGCGATCTCGGCCAGTCGCCCGGCGGCTGGCCGCAAGCGCTGCAGAAGAAGGCGCTGAAGGGCGAAAAGCCGATCACGGTCAGACCGGGCTCGCTGCTCAAGCCGGCGAACCTCAAGGCCAGCCGCAAGGAAATCGAGGAAAAGCTCGAGCGCAAGCTCAACGAGTTCGAATTCGCCTCCTGGCTGATGTATCCGAAGGTCTTCACCGACTTCGCCGCCGCGCAGGAAACCTACGGACCGGTCAGCGTGCTGCCGACGCCGACCTATTTCTACGGCATGAAGTCGGAAGACGAGATCTTCGTCGACATCGAGAAGGGCAAGACCTTGGTGGTGCGCTGCCAGGCGTTCGGCGACGTCGATGAAAAGGGCATGGTCACCGTCTTCTTCGAGCTCAACGGCCAGCCGCGCCGCGTGAAGGTGCCCGACCGCGCGCATGGCGCCTCGGCCGCCAAGGCACGGCGCAAGGCGGAGCCGGGCAACGAAGCGCATATCGGCGCGCCGATGCCGGGCGTGGTCTCCGCGCTTGCCGTCGCCGCCGGCCAGGCGGTCAAGGCCGGCGATGTGCTGCTCTCGATCGAGGCGATGAAGATGGAGACGGCGCTGCACGCCGAGCGCGACGGCGTGGTCGCCGAAGTGCTGGTCAAGGCCGGCGACCAGATCGACGCCAAGGATTTGCTGATCGCCTTCGGTTAAGACAAAGCGGCAGACTGCCCAGAGGGAAGTGCTCGACACAACGAGGCTACGCACTGGCCGAGGGCCAATCGTCGATGTTGGCGCCGCCCCTCATTGCCCTGCCGGGCATTTCTCCCCGTATAGTGACGGGGAGAAAGACACTGTCATGGCCGGTTTCGCCAATCACCAGCGTTGCAGAAAGGCGCCGGCGTAGCGGCCAGCCCCCTTCTCCCCGTTCTACGGGGAGAAGATGCCGGCAGGCAGATGAGGGGCGGCGCCAACGTTAGTTGGAAGGCAGTGAGGCTTCGGACGGATAATTGCAGCCGGTTGATCCATACCCTACCAACGCTGGCGGCGCCAACCTGCAAACCGACCCTTCGTGCCGCACCAATAACGGCTTGACCCGCCGCGCCGGCTCGGGCATCGAACCCGCTCGAATTTGCCGGCCTCCCTTTGCGAGTCGCCGGAGAGGAAACGACGTGGAGAGAAAAATGGCCGACGAGATCACCGAGACCAGCCAGACTGTAGCCGCCGGCCAGCTGCGCGCCATCATCGAGCGCATCGAGCGGCTCGAGGAAGAGAAGAAGACGATTTCCGACGACATCAAGGACGTCTATGCCGAGGCCAAGGGCACCGGCTTCGACACCAAGGCGATCCGCACCATCATCCGGCTGCGCAAGAAGGACCAGGCCGAGCGCCAGGAGGAGGAGTCGATCCTCGACCTCTACAAGGCCGCTCTCGGGATGGTCTGAGATTCATGGCCGGGAGCCGGCCATGAACGAGTTCGACTTCGGCGGCCATCGCGCTTCGGAGTTCCGCCATCGCGGTTTCTGGACACTGTTCGCCGAGCGGCATCCGGAACAAAGAGCCCGGCTGGCAAGGCGCGGGCCCTGGTTCTGGCAGCGCGGGCTGCCGGAGTTCGCTCTGGTGCTGTCCATGTATGTCGCGCCCAGCGAGAACGTGGTCGGCGTCTTCTTCGGCCGCAACGAGAAGCTCGGCGCGACGGAGGTCTGGACACGGCTGAAGCCGTTCCAGCCGGCGATCGAGGCGCGGCTGAAGCTCAGGCCGGAGCAGAGCGCGCAGAATCTCGGCATCAATTCGCAGTGGCGGGTCAACTGTTTCGCCGAGGACAACTGGCCGGCCATGGCCGACTGGCTGGTGACGGAATGCTCGCGATTCGAGCAGGCCATCCTCGCGGTTCTTGGCGACGAAGCCCGGTCGTAGATCCAGCGCTTCGCTGAGGCTCAACCCGCTCGTGACTGGTCGCGGCCGATCTCTTCGAGATGCTGCTGCAGCGCCATGCGGTCGAGCGAATTTATCGGCAGGTTTACGAACAGGCCGATGCGGTTGCTCATCATGCGGAAGGCATCGGCAAAGGCCAGATGCTGCTCGGCATCCTTTCCGGCGGCCTTGGCCGGATCCGGCACCGCCCAAAGCGCCGTCATCGGATGGCCGGGCCAGACCGGACAGCTTTCGTTCGCCGCGCTGTCGCAGACGGTAAAGATGAAGTTCATCTCCGGCGCGCCCGGCCCCGAAAACTCGTCCCAGCTCTTCGAGCGGGCGAAGGACGTATCGTAGTTCAGGCTCTCCAGCAGCTGAAGCGTGTATGGGTTGACGGTGCCTCTGGGGTTCGCGCCGGCCGAATAGGCCTTGAAACGGCCGGCTCCGAGCCGGTTGAGAATGGCCTCGCCCATGATCGAGCGGGCCGAGTTGGCGTTGCAGAGAAAAAGAACGTTGTAGACTTGACCGCTCATTTCGAACCTCTCTGTGTTTGCGGGTGCAAATGACAGAACACGATGTGGGTCACGGCTTCGTGATGATACGTGCTTTGGCAGTCAGTTTCTGTTTCGTCTGCGCCGGATATTGCGACATGCGGGTTCGAAACGTTCGTGTGGTTCCATGAGGCTCGATTGATGGACAAGCCTGGACTCGAAGGCGCCGCGCCCGCGAAGACCGACCGCGGGGCGGCGGGCTTCTTGCGCATGCGCTGGCAAGGTCGAGCACCGCTCGACCGGTTGTTCTGGCGCGACATGCTCTTGACCGGCACGGCGGTCAACATCGCCTCGTCGGGGACGGCGCTCGTCCTGCTCGGGCTGAAGCTGCCGCTCTGGCTGGTTCTTGCGGTGCATCTCCTCCCTGTACCCTACAACATCTTCCTCACCCTTGCCGTCTGGCGGACGGCGGAGAGAACCGGCGGCGCCAAGGCCTCGCTGATGATGCTGGGCTCGGCGCTCTGGCTGATCGCGACGGTTGTTGCGTGAGCGAACCCAGGCTTCCGCGCAAACAAAAAGGGCGGCCGAAGCCGCCCCTTCCTTGGAACTGTCGATCAGGCGCCGGTCAGGCCGACGGCTCGAAGCGCAGCGCCACGCCGTTGATGCAGTAGCGCAGGCCGGTCGGCGGCGGGCCGTCCTCGAAGACGTGGCCGAGATGGCTGCCGCAACGCGAGCAATGGCATTCGGTGCGGACCATGCCGTAGCTGCGGTCGACGGTGGTCTCGATCGAACCCGGGACCGGGTCGTTGAAGCTCGGCCAGCCGGTGCCGCTCTCGAACTTCAGCTTGGATTCGAACAGCGGCTGGTCGCAGCCGACGCAGAAGAAAGTGCCGGCGCGCTTCTCGTAAAGCAGGGCGCAGCTGCCGGGACGCTCGGTGCCGTGGTTGCGCATGACGGCGTACTGCTCCGGCGTCAGCCGGGCGCGCCACTCGGCGTCGGTGCGGGTGACGGGATAGGCGTGGGTGTCCATGAAATCTCCTCGGCCCTGGCGGCTCGTTGTTGGTTGGCAGCCTGTATTCGCGCAAACATAGGCATTTGTTACAGGCGCTGCCAGCGGCAGTAGTCTAGTGCTTGCGCGACAACTGCTTCGTAGCGGCCTCGAGTCCGGCGAGCGTGAGCGGGAACATGCGGCCGCCGAAAATATCGCTGATCATCGCGATGGAGTGGGTGTAGCGCCAGTTCTTCTCTGCTTCAGGATTCAGCCAGACCGCGTTCGGCCATTGCTGCAAAAGCCGCGCGAGCCAGACGCCGCCGGCTTCCGGATTCCAGTGCTCGACGGAGCCTCCGGGATGGGCGATCTCGTAGGGGCTCATCGAGGCGTCGCCGACGACGATCACCTTGTAGTCGGGCCCGTATTTGTGCAGCAGGTCGAAGGTCGGGATCGTCTCGGCGAGGCGTCTGCGATTGTCCTTCCAGACGCGCTCGTAAAGGCAGTTGTGGAAGTAGAAATATTCGAGCTGGCGAAATTCGGCGCGGGCGGCCGAGAACAATTCCTCGACGCTTTTGATGTGATCGTCCATCGAGCCGCCGACATCGAAGAACATCAACAGCTTCACCGCGTTGCGCCGCTCGGGCCGCGTCCTGACGTCCAGATAGCCGTGCTCGGCGGTGGCATGAATGGTGCCGGGCAGATCGAACTCTTCCTCGGCGCCCTCACGCACCCAGCGGCGCAGGCGCTTCAGCGCGACCTTGATGTTGCGGGTGCCGAGCTCGACCGCATCGTCGAAGTTCTTGAACTCGCGCTTGTCCCAGACCTTCACCGCGCGGCGGTGCCGGCTCTCGTGCTGGCCGATGCGCACGCCTTCCGGGTTGTAGCCATAGGCGCCGAAGGGCGAGGTGCCGCCGGTGCCGATCCATTTCGAGCCGCCCTGATGCCGGCCCTTCTGCTCCTCCAGACGCTGTTTCAGCGTCTCCATCAGCTTGTCGAATCCGCCCAGTGCCTCGACCAGTTTTTTCTCCTCGTCGGTCAGATGCTTTTCAGCAAGACGTCGCAGCCATTCCTCGGGGATCTGGGCGACATCGACGGCATCCGGCCCGGCAAGCGCTTCGACACCCTTGAAGACATGCGCGAAGACCTGGTCGAAGCGGTCGATGTGGCGCTCGTCCTTCACCAGCGCCGAGCGTGCAAGATAGTAGAAAGCCTCGACGTCATAGTCGACCAATCCCGCTTCCAGGCCTTCCAGCAGCGACAGATATTCCCTGAGCGAAACGGGAACCCGCGCGGCCTTCAGTTCGAGGAAGAAGGGGATGAACATAGCTAGGCTGCTATCTGCGCCCCTCGATCTTTTCACGTGCGGCGCTTGCGATGAAGGCAGAGCGTGTCAGGCCCCGGCGGCTCGCTTCGGCATCGATCGCCGCAAGCAAACCCGCGTCCAACGACAGATTTGCCCGGACTGGTCGACCGGAGTCGATCAGCAGTGGGATCATGACGGCGGATTCACCCGCGGCGCTATCAATCTCACCTGATCGTAGCAGGTCCGTCACCGTTCGCGCTTTGGGCAGCGAAATCCGTTTTGCCAACCGAGTTTCAGCCCATTCGCGAACCGCCGATGTTGCATCGACAATCGCTTCCTCGGGGCTGGCACCGCCACCGTGGCAACCTGGAAGGTCAGGGATCCGGATTCCCCAAACGTCCTCCACACCGTCCAGAATTCCAACATAGTGCGTCATGTGATCAGGCCTCAAATCCATCCGGCGAGCTTGGCGATCGAGCGTGCAACACCTGGCGATTGCTCGCGGTGCCGCGGCACGATAATCGTCACATCCGGCTTGTCCGGGTGCTCGTATTTATCATGCTTGCCGCCACCGACATTCGTCCAGCCGTCGCGCAGCAGCCTCGCTATGATCTTGCGCGTGTTGGCTTCGATCAGCGGCAAGGTGGCGCCTCAATACGCAATATATTGCGCAACAAGAACGGTTTCAACCGGCGCTGCCCCTCACAAAAGATCGTATTCGATGAAGCCCGTGCGCCTTGCCACATGATCATAGAGCCGGCGTGCGGCGGCGTTGGTCTCGTGCGTCATCCAGTAGACGTTCTTAACGCCGATCTTGCCGGCCTCCTGTTGCACGGCTTTGATCAAGGCAGCGCCGACGCCCTTGCCGCGCACTTCGGGGTCGGCGAACAGGTCCTGCAGATAGCAGTTGTTGACCTCGGACCAGCAGGAGCGGTGATAGAGATAGTGGGTCAGGCCCACGGCCTTGCTGTCGAGCGTGGCGATGAAACCTTTCGGCTCGAACTCGCCAGGCGTGAAGAGGCGTTTCCAGGTGACGTCGTAAACCGCGCCCGGCAGCTTGGTCTCATAAAAGGTGAGGTATGCGGTCCACAGGCGGCGCCAGTCGGCGTGATCGGACTGGGCGAGCGGGCGGACGGTGATCTCGGACATTTCATTCTCCTCCGAAGCCTGAACCCGGCAATGGAATCAGGGCCAGGAGACTCCTTTGCCCTATCCCGGCGGCAAATTGTACTCGCGAAATGCGGTGGCGAGCATGTTGAGCGCCTCTCGCGCCCGCGGCGCCAGGGCGTGCGAGTGCAAGACGATCTCGGAAGACGGAATTGGCGGCAGGCCCAGCTTGCGGCCGACATCGACCAGGCCGTGAGGAACGACGCGATGGGCAAGCGCGGCAACGGCAAAACCCGCGGACACCGCGATGTTGACGGCTTTGCCGCCGCCGCCCAGGAACGCCTCGTCCCAAGCGATGCCGGCCCGGTCCAGCGCCTCGATCGCTCTCAGACGATCCGGACAGGTGCATGCGGTGCTCAACAGCGCCAGGCGCAGCGGCGTCCCGCGCCGCCACTCGAATGTGGGCGCGGCGAACCAGCCATATTGCGTGCGCGAGAGTGTCTTGCCCCGGCGGTCGCTTTCGCGGTGGACGATCACCGCATCCAGCTCGCCGCGATCGAAGGCTTCCTCCAGCAGAGAGGAGGTCTCGATCCTCATGCTGAGCGCTAGCGACGGATCATGCGCGTGAAGCTGCGCCAGAAGCACGGAAAGCTCCGGTCCGGCGACGTGGTCGACAAAGCCGAGCGCAAGGCGGCACGGTGCGGCGGAAAACTCGGCCATGGCGCGCTCATGAGCGGCAAGGAACTCGCGCGCAGCGGGCAGGAAGACGGCTCCCCTTGCCGAAAGGCTCACGCGACGCGGGGTTCGCTCGATCAAACGTGCGCCCAGCTTCTCCTCCAGCCGGCGCAGCTTGACGCTGATCGTGGCCTGTGTGCTGCCGAGTGCGGCAGCCGCGCGCGTGAAGCTCTGCAAGTCGGCCACCATCACGAAGGTCCGCACGGCATCGACGTCAAGGCTGGTCATTGAGTGCATTCCATTTTGTCATTTCTGAAATAGTTACGCATAGCCTTTTTTCATGGTCAAGCCTCCTCTATGTCCTCGGCGACCGCCGTTGAAGAGCGGTGCTCATCCCTCAAGGCTCAGACTGAAAGTGATCGACATGACGTTTCACCGAAACACCATCGCGCTTACGGGCGTTTGCCTTGCCTCGCTGCTGTTCGGCCTCGAAATCTCCAGCGTGCCGGTGATCCTCCCGAAGCTGGAAAGCGTGCTTGCGGCCAGTTTCAAGGACCTGCAATGGATCATGAACGCCTACACCATTGCCTGCACGACGTCCTCATGGCGACGGGAACGGTGGCCGACCGTTTCGGGCGCAAACGGGTGATGGTGACCACCACTGTCGCCTTCGGGCTCGCCTCGCTGCTGTGCGGCCTTGCGCCGAGCGCGCCGCTCTTGATCATCGCGCGCTTCCTGCAAGGCCTCGCCGGCGGAGCGATGCTGACCTGCAGCGTCGCGGTGCTGTCGCACCAGTTCCAGGACGGCCGCGAACGCGGCAAGGCGTTTGTCGCCTGGAGCGTCGTCTCGGGCATCGGCCTCGGCTTCGGGCCCGCGATCGGCGGCTTCATCGTCGCGCTGTCGAGTTGGCAGTGGGTGTTCCTGATCCACGTGCCGCTTGCGGTCCTCGCTTTGGCCTTCATCGGCGCCGGGGTCACGGAATCGCGCGACCGCAATGCCCAGAAGCTCGATTGGGCCGGCATGCTGACGCTCTCGCTCGCGGTATTCGGTTTCTCCTATCTGATCACCCAAGGGGCAGAGCTCGGCTTGGGTGTCCGCGTCGGCGTAACGGCCGCGGCGGCCGTCTCCTTCATCGCGTTCCTCGTCGCGGAGAGGATCAGTTCCTATCCGATGTTCGATTTCTCCGTGTTCCGCATCCGCCAGTTCTCAGGCGCGATCATGGGCGCCATCGGCATGAATTTCAGCTATTGGCCGTTCATCATCTACCTGCCGATCTATTTCTCGGGCGTTCTCGGCTACGACAGCACCACGACAGGCCTGCTGCTGCTCGCCTACACGCTCCCCTTCATGCTGATGCCGCCGATCGCCGAGCGCCTGCGCGCCCGCTATCAGGCGCGGGTCGCGGTGCCGCTCGGGCTGCTGACATTGGGGATCGGGTTCATCGCCATGCGGATCGGCTCGGGGCTCGACGGCGCCAGCTGGCTGACCATGCTGCCCGGCACGCTGATCGCCGGCATAGGCATCGGCCTGACCAATTCGCCGACCACCCATACCACGACCGGATCGGTGTCGCCCGATCGCGCGGGCATGGCGTCGGGCATCGACATCAGCGCGCGCCTGATCACTCTGGCCATCAACATCGCGGTGCTCGGCCTGCTGTTGACGCAGGGGATCGTTTCCCATCTGCGAAACGCATTCGGGGCCGCGATCGACGGGGACCAACTGCGCTTGCTAGCGGAAAGGATCGCTGGCGGGAATCTCGACGGTCTGACGCAGTTTTCGCCCAAGCTGGCCACGCTCGACCCGTCCGGCGCCATCGTGCACGCCGCCCTGGTCAACGGTTTTGGCTGGGTGATGCTCTACAGCGGGATCGGGGTCATCCTTCTTTCGGTCATCGGCTTCGTGATCTTCGGCCCCGGCAGCGTCGGCTTGCAGGAAGATAACGGCTCGGCCCGGAGGGCGGCGAAAGCTCGCTCGTAACGCTTGCCTTCGACCGGCGTCGGCAATCTGGCTGTCCGCGACGGAAAAGCCGGATCGAGCACGGACCGCGTCATCCCTGCCGCCTGGCCATGAAGGCCAGGCGCTCGAACAGATGCACGTCTTGCTCGTTCTTCAGCAGTGCGCCATGCAGTTTCGGCAGCGCGTTCTTGGGGTCGGCGCGCAGATCTTCCGGCGCGATGTCGTCGGCGACCAGCAGACGAATCCAGTCGAGCGCCTCGGAGGTCGACGGCTTCTTCTTCAAGCCCGGAACATCGCGGATCTCGTAGAACTGGGTGAGTGCGGCCCGCACCAGGTTCTGCTTGATGCCGGGATAATGCACGTCGACGATCCGGTGCAGCGTCTCGATGTCGGGGAAGCGGATATAATGGAAGAAGCAGCGGCGCAGGAAGGCGTCCGGCAGCTCCTTCTCGTTGTTCGAGGTGATGATGACGATCGGTCGAAATTCGGCACGGATGGTCTCGCCGGTCTCGTAGACGAAGAACTCCATCCGATCGAGCTCCTGCAGCAGATCGTTGGGGAACTCGATGTCGGCCTTGTCGATCTCGTCGATCAAAAGCACGACCTTCTTCGGCGCGGCGAAGGCGTCCCAGAGCTTGCCGCGCTTGATGTAGTTCCTGATGTCGCTGAAACGGTCGTCGCCGAGCTGGCTGTCGCGCAGCCGCGAGACCGCGTCGTACTCATAGAGGCCCTGCTGCGCCTTGGTGGTCGACTTGACGTTCCATTCGATGAAATCGAGATCGAGCGCTGCCGCCACCTGGCGTGCGAGTTCCGTCTTGCCGGTACCCGGCTCGCCCTTGACCAGCAACGGTCGCTCCAGCGCGATCGCGGCGTTGACCGCCACCATCAGATCCTTGTCGGCGACATAGGCCGCGGTGCCTTCGAAGCGCATTTTTTCTCCTGATCGTTCGGCCGCGACCGTAAGGACGCCGCCCGGCCTGTGCAAGGCATAGCAACGCCGCAAGATGCCTGACGCAAATTTTGCCGGCGTTCGGCCGGCTGTCCTTCTGGCGCTCGGCCAGCCGCCGGCCTATATTGGCGCCGGCGGTCTGCGCTTCCCGGCAGGAGAAACTTATCCCCGGGGCCTTATCGATCCTTAGGGAGCTGTCCCTGGGAAGACCCGTGGGTTTTCTCACACGGCGCCCACCTACTTTGTAGGCACCCGGGATCGACCTCTCCACCGGTTGTGTGGATCGTCACTCTCCCGACTTTTTTGGGAGCCGCGCTAGCAAACGTCGCTCCTGCAACTTCATTCACATCCGGCCTTTTTTAGCGTCCGCGCATGACCTCGGCAAAAGACCTGAAAAAACAGCTTCGCAAGGACGCGCTGGCGCGCCGCGATGCGCTCGATGAATTCTGGCGGGTGGAGATCGCGCTCGAAATGGCCGAGACCGCGAAGGCCGAGATCGCCGTCGAGCCCGGCCAGATCATCTCCGGCTTCTGGCCGATGCGCTCGGAGGTCGACGTGCGGCCGCTGATGTTCGTGCTGCGCGAAAAGGGGGCCAGGCTCTGCCTGCCGGCGATCCTCGACAAGACAACGATCGTGTTCCGCGAGCTGGTGCACGGCGCGCCGATGGTCGAGATGGGCTTCGGCACGGTCGGGCCGCATGAGGAGGCCGAAGTGCTCGACCCCTCGCTGATGCTGGTGCCGCTTGCCGCCTTCGACGCGCGCGGCCATCGCATCGGCTACGGCGCCGGCTATTACGATCGGGCGATCGCCAGGCTGGCCGACAAGGGGCTGACGCCGCGGATGATCGGCATCGCCTTCGACTGCCAGGAAGTTGCGATGGTGCCGGACGAAAACCACGACGTGATCATTCCGGAAATACTCACCGAGAGCGGGTTGCGCCGGTTCGGCGCTTGACGCAAGCGCCCGTCTGGCGAATACTACTGAAATCCAGTAGGGCAACATGCTCGAGTTCGAATGGGACGGGGACAAGGCTGCGAGCAATCTTGCCAAGCATGGAGTGGCATTTTCAGATGCCAAGCGTCTGTTCGATGACATTCATGGACTGCACTATGCCGACCGTTCCATGGACTATGAGGAAGAGCGCTTCATTGGTATCGGTATGATCAACGGCGTGGTCCTGACGGTGGTTTATACCGAGCGTGGCGACCGAATAAGACTGATCTCCGCCAGAAGGGCGACACGCCATGAGCAGAAAGCATATGACGAAGCACGCCAAAGCTGAATCTGAAAGCGATTGGGATCGCCTGCGCAACATGAGTGATGCGGAGGCAGAGTCCGGCGCCTTGGCCGACAAGGACAATCCGCCCATGACCAGGGATCGATTGCGCCTGTCGCTTGTCGCACGCGTCAAGGTGATCCGCAGGGCCCTACATCTCACGCAGGAGGAGTTTTCCGTCCGCTATCTCATTCCACTCGGCACGTTGAGGGACTGGGAACAAGGCAGGACCGAGCCGGATCAGGCGGCGCAGGCCTATCTGCGCGTCATCGCCAAGGAACCGGAGACGGTGTCGCGGGCGCTTGGTACGCGTAACGCTGCATGAGACTTCTCTTCCTCGGCGACATGGTCGGAAAAACTGGACGCACGGCGGTGTGGGAACAGCTGCCGGGCTTGATCTCCGACTTCAGGCTCGACTTCGTCATCGTCAATGGCGAGAACGCCGCCGGCGGTTTCGGCATCACCGAGGAGATCTTTCGCGAGACGCTGGCGGCAGGCGCGGATGTCGTTACCACCGGCAACCATGTCTGGGACCAGCGCGACGCGCTGATCTTCGCGCCACGCGAGGAGCGCTTCCTGCGCCCCTCCAATTTCCCCAAGGGCACGCCGGGGCGCGGCTCCGGCGTCTACATCGCCAGGAACGGCGCACGGGTGCTGGTCGCCAACATCATGGGGCGCGTCTTCATGCATCCCGAGCTCGACGATCCGTTCCAGGCCGGCGAGCGCGAGCTTTCCGCCTGTCCGCTCGGCGAGCAGGCCGATGCGGCGGTCATCGATTTCCACGCCGAGGCGACGTCGGAAAAGATGTGTTTCGCGCATTTCGTCGACGGCCGCGCCAGCCTGGTGGTCGGCACGCACACGCACCAGCCGACCGCCGACCACCAGATCCTCAACGGCGGCACCGCCTATATTTCGGATGCCGGCATGTGCGGCGACTACGATTCCTCGCTCGGCATGGACAAGGAAGAACCGCTCAACCGCTTCCTCTCGAAAGTGCCGAAGGGCCGGTTCGAGGCGGCGAGCGGGCCGGCGACGCTCTGCGGCATCGGCGTCGAGATCTCCGACCGCACGGGTCTTGCCGAGAAGATCGCGCCGTTTCGTCGCGGGCCGCGGCTGGAGGAAACGGCGCCGTCCTTCTGGTCGTGACATTGATATGAGAACCTCAAGCACCTAACTCCCCCGGAACTCGTCGAAAATCTGCTCTAGGCTTTGTTTCTGCGCAGTTCCGGACGGAAAACCGCTAAGCACTTTTCCTGAAATTGCTTTGGATCGTAGAGGGGACGACCTCCATGCAGCTTGTCGAATTCCTGGCGCCGCATTTCGCCTTCGTTTCCGATCCGACCGCCTGGATCGCGCTGCTGACGCTGGTGGTGCTGGAGGTGGTGCTCGGCATCGACAATTTGATCTTCATCTCGATCCTCACCAACAAGCTGCCGGAAGCGCAGCGCGCCCGCGCGCGCAGGCTTGGCATCTCCGCGGCGCTGGTGATGCGCCTCATCCTGCTCGCCACGATCTCGATCATCGTGCAACTGACGACGCCGGTGTTCACGGCGTTCGGGCACGGCTTTTCGTGGCGTGACCTGATCCTGATCGCCGGCGGCCTGTTCCTGGTCTGGAAGGCGACCAAGGAAATCCACCACACGGTCGACCCGCAGGACCATCAGGACACGATGGTGGGCGGCGCGCTGCAGATGAGCCTTGCCGGCGCCATCTTTCAGATCCTTTTGCTCGACCTCGTCTTCTCGATCGATTCCATCATCACCGCCGTCGGCATGACCGACGAGATCGCAATCATGTATATCGCAGTGATCGTGGCGGTGAGCGCGATGATGCTGGCGGCCGGACCGCTTGCCGATTTCATCGCCCGGAACCCGACGATCGTCATGCTGGCGCTCGGCTTCCTGCTGATGATCGGCATGACGCTGATTGCCGACGGCATGGGCTACCATGTGCCCAAGGGCTACATCTATGCCGCCATGGGCTTTTCGGCGCTGGTCGAGGGACTCAACATGCTGGCCCGGCACCGCAGGAAGCAGAGGTCCGGCGAAGGGCATTGATGCTGGCACACCTTCGTCATTCTAGGGCGGAGCGACGCAAAGCGGAGCGCAGACCCTAGAATCCATGCCGTTACCCACGCCGAATAATGCAGCGGAGCAGAATTGTGTAACGGCTGAAGGTCAGCTGTCGGATTTTTGGGCGTTTCATCCTGAGACGCGGCGGAACGTCGGCGTCACGGCATGGATGCTAGGGTCTGCGCGCGTCGCTTCGCTCCTTGCTCCGCCCTAGCATGACGAATTCATTTTAGGCCCTTCGGATGGCGGTCGCCGATAAGGCCGAGCGTCAGGCCCTGTTCCAACCACGCCTTGGCACCGGCGAGCACCAGCGAGAAGCCGCCGGTCGAGCCGATCGCCTGGCTGACTTGTTCGTCGCCCGAGCCGGCGAAGCCGAAATTGCGGACTTCGAGGAAGGTTGTGTCGCCAGGCATCTGGGTGAAAGTCCAGACGACGGTGGTCGGCGGCTCGCTCCATTGCATGACGATCTTTTCGTTGGGGACGATCTCGCTGACCTCGACGGCCGTCGAGACGCCATACATGCTCCACTCCCACTGAACCGTCTTGCCCTCGTCCAGCCGGCCGCTGGAATGCGTGAACCAGAACTTCGTGGTGACCGCCGGATCGACAATCGCCGCGAAAACATCGGCGACGGGCCGGCGGATCAGCATGCCGGCTTCGGCGATGGGGTTCTCTTTGAGTTCCATGGCGTTCTCCCAATTTCTCATCAGGGCAGGTTGATCTGCCAGGAAACGCCGAACCTGTCGTTGAGCCAGGCGAAACGGCGGCTGAAGCCGTAATTGCCGGGCGGCATCAGGAATCCGCCGTCCTTGGCCAGCGCTTCGGCGATGCGCTCCAGTTCCTCTTTGGAGGAACAGTCGACGAAGAACGAGACCGATGGCGTGAAGGTGAAGGCGTGATGCACCGGGCTGTTGAAGATCATGACCTCCGTGCCGCCGATTGATGCGCGCGCCAGCTTGACTGCCCCCTCGGGCCCATCCTCGCCTGGACCGTAGCGCGTGACGTCGACGACGCGGCTCTGCGGAATGGTCTCGCAATAGAAGACCATGGCCTCCTCGGCCTTACCTTCGAACATCAGGAATGGCGTTACCTTCACGGCAGTCCTCCCTTGGCTCAGTTCTTGCGGTTCAGATATTGGTCTCGTTGGCCGGCTCGCCCTTCATCTCGGCGCGATAGTAGCCGTCGCGCAAATTGATGCCGTATTCGAGATAAGCCTTCATGCAGGCCAGCATCTGCGACCAGCCTTCGCAATTGAGATAGGACTTCTTCAGGCCGACCTCGCCTTCGCGCCAGCCGGCTTCGGCGATGGTGACAAAGGTCCCGCCGTCATCCAATGGCTCGAAATTCATCTCGATGCGGGTCTTGTAGGCTGGTTTGCCTTCGGCGTCGGTCGCATCCCAGCGCAGCACGATGCGTTTGTCCTTGGTCACCTCGTCGACCTCGACCGGAACCGTCTTCCACCAAGTCACGGTGGTGCCGGCGACCAATGGGGCGGAGGCGCCGCCGATGGTGGTGAAATAGCCGCTGAGCTTCGTCGGATTGACGACCGCGTCGAAGACCTCGGCGACCGGTTTGCCGATGCGTCCGGAAATCCTGAATCCAAGAGACATATCCACAGCTCCTTCCTTGATCGCCAAAACGATATGTTATAGAAATATAACATGTCAAGCCAAACCGCAGACGACCATGTTTTCAAGGCCTTGGCGCATCCGCGTCGGCGCGAGCTGCTGGACCGGCTGAAGGATCAGCCGCGGACCACGGGCGCGCTCTGCGAGGCTTTCCCGGACATGGACCGCTGCACGGTGATGATGCATCTCAAGGTGCTCGAAGAGGCAGATCTGGTCGTGGCGAAGCGCGAGGGGCGCGAACGCTGGAACCATCTCAACGCGCTGCCGATCAAGCAGATCCACGACCGCTGGATCAGCCAGTATGCCAGCCACGCCATCAGCATCATCGACCGGCTCAAGTCCGACCTGGAGGGATGACCACGATCCTCGCCAGGCCGGTTCGTCGCCGGCTCAACGGCGCGGCTGGACGAATTGAGCCGATTTATCTATAAGCCGGCCATTCCGACAGAGAGCGCCGCGTGCCTTCGCAGGCATAGCTCAGACGTTCTGAAAATTTGAATTCGAGCATTTTGCCGATGCCGGGTGATCGCGCCCGGCCGAAAAATGCTCTAGCCGAACACGACAGGGGTGCCATGGCTGGCCATTCGCAATTTAAGAACATCATGCACCGCAAGGGCCGCCAGGACGCGGTGCGGTCGAAAATGTTTTCCAAGCTGGCGCGCGAAATCACCGTCGCCGCCAAGACCGGCACGCCGGACCCGGCGATGAACCCGCGGCTGCGCCTTGCGGTGCAGAACGCCAAGGCGGTCTCGATGCCGAAGGACAACATCCAGCGCGCCATCAACAAGGCGTCGGCCGGCGACGCCGAAAACTACGAGGCGGTGCGCTATGAAGGCTACGGACCCGGCGGCGTGGCGCTGATCGTCGAGGTGCTGACCGACAACCGCAACCGTTCCGCATCCAATGTGCGCGCCGCCTTCACCAAGGCCGGCGGAGCGCTCGGCGAAACCGGCTCGGTGTCCTTCATGTGGGACCGCATCGGCGAGATCTACTATCCGGCCTCGGCCGGCAGCGCCGACAAGGTCATGGAAGCCGCGATCGAGGCCGGCGCCGACGACGTCGAGTCCGACGAGGAAGGCCACACCATCTATTGCAGCTTCGAGAATCTCGGCGACGTGTCGAAGTCGCTGGAAGTCGCGCTCGGCGAGGCGGAATCGGTGAAGCCGATCTGGCGGCCGCAGAACAATGTCCCGGTCGACGAAGAGCGGGCGCAGTCGCTGATGAAGCTGGTCGCCACCCTCGAGGACGATGACGACGTGCAGAGCGTCTACGCCAATTTCGAGGTCGACGACGAGACCATGGCCAAGCTCAGCGCGGCCTGAGCCGGCCACGCGATCCGATATGAGCGAGAAGCCGCTTCCGACCATCCGCATCACCTACTGCACGCAATGCCTGTGGCTGTTGCGTGCAGGCTGGATGGCGCAGGAATTGCTGTCGACCTTCGGCACGGATCTCGGCGAGGTGACGCTGGTGCCAGGCACCGGCGGCATCTTCACCATCACCTGCAACGATCAGCTTATCTGGGAGCGCAAGCGCGACGGCGGCTTTCCGGATGCAGCAAAGCTCAAGCAATTGGTCCGCGATGTCATCGACCCAGATCGCGACCTTGGCCATGTCGATCGCACGACGCACAAGAAGACAGACCCCGCCTGACGCGGGGTCTTTTGCATTGTGGAGTGCGGTCTTCAGATCAATGCCATGATGAAGCAGGCCATCGCCACGATCGCGGTGACGGTGCGGACATGGTTCCACATCACCCATTGGGTGAGATGGTTCGCCCACACGGCGGCGCCGTTGGCGCTCTCCGGATCGACGGCGGCGAGCGCGTCGTTGAGCGGCACGTTGAAGACCATGGTCACGATCGGGTTGCCGACGAGATAGATCACGGCGCCGGCAAGCAGCCAGTACGAGCCGGACTGGCTCCAGCCCAAGAACACGGCGGCAATCAACACCAGGCAGACGAGCCCGGTGCCGAACAGCGCCGTCATGAAGGTCGGCGTGATCACCGTGACGTTGATCGAATTCATCGCGGCGATGCCGCTTGGGACTGGCAGCCGGGCAAGCGCCGCCATGACGAAATTCGAGAATGCGAAGAAGACGCCGCCAACAACGCCGGATCCGATCGCGGCAATGAAGGTGAGGGTGGGAAGGAATTTCATCATGTCGGTTGCTCCAGATTTGTAGACGGTTGCGACAAAACATGAGTAACTCTCACATTTGCAAAACGTGATAAACCTTCATATCTTGCGAGTCAAGCCAGTTTCGAAAAACCGCCCGGAGTGAGTCATGGATGACAAAGTCGCCGCGAGGACCGACCAGGGTGCCATCGCTTCGCCGCGGCGGGCGCCGAGCCAGCAGCGCAGCCGCGAGCGGGTCGAGCGCATGCTTGCCGCCGCCTCGGCGCTGATTGCCGAGCAGGGCAGCGACGCCATGCGCATGGGGGAAGTGGCGGAAAGGGCGGGTGTGTCGATCGGCTCGCTCTACCAGTTCTTTCCGGACAAGCGGGCGATCGTCTGGGCGCTTGCCGAGCGCTACACCGCCGAAAGCCAGGCCTGCATTTCAGCCGCGCTGAAAGATGTCGGCGACGCCGAAGGGCTCAGCCAAGCGTTTTCGGAACTGGTCGACATCTATTACCGGCTGTTCCTGGCCGAGCCGGTGATGCGCGACATCTGGTCGGGCACGCAGGCCGACAAGGCGCTGCGTGAGCTGGAACTAGCCGACAGCCGCGCCAATGCCGAATTCCTGGTCGCGGTGCTGAAGCGGCTCAGGCCCAATGCCGATCCGGTCGAGCTGGAGACGACCGCCTTCCTTGTCTGGCAGATGGGTGAAACCGCCATGCGGCTGGCGATCTCCGTCGACCGGGAAGAAGGCGACAGGCTGGTCGCGGCCTACAAGCGCATGGCGCTGAGGGAGCTGGTGGTTAGGTAGGGATCAGGCCTTGGTAGCGTTGACAATTGGCGAAACCGTCGGCGAGAGCGTCCCTCTCCCCGTCACTATACGGGGAGAGGATGCCGGCAGGCAGGTGAGGGGCAGCGCGAGCCTTCGATATTTAGCGTCATCGAAGAAGTGCACTGTCACCGGATTTCTCCGAGACTTGACGCGTGGCGATGACCAACTTGCCGACGCCGGCGCTGCCCCTCATCCGCCCTTCGGGCACCTTCTCCCCGTTCACGGGGAGAAGGGAGCGCTGGCCAACAAAAAACCCGCCTCGGAGGCGGGTTTTTGATCTGCGACAAAGCGAAGATGAGCTTAGAGGCCGAAACCTTCGAAGCGCTTCTTGAACTTGGACAGGCGGCCGCCGCGGTCGAGCAGGGTCTGCTGGCCGCCGGTCCAGGCCGGGTGCGTGGTCGGGTCGATGTCGAGGTTCATCGTGTCGCCTTCCTTGCCCCAGGTCGAACGGGTCAGGTATTCGGTGCCATCGGTCATGACGACCTTAATGGTGTGGTAGTCGGGATGGATATCGGCCTTCATTGTCGTGTTTCCTGGCTGCCGGCGCTGGTGACGGGCCTATGGCCTGCGTCGATGCGCCCCCTTTCAAAACTCGAAGCCGCAGCTAATGAAAAGCCACGGCTTCTAAAACGGTCGGCGAGCCTATACATCAGCCGGAATTGAATCACAAGGCCGCGGCAAGCGCATATATTGAAGCGATGACCGGCAAGCGGCCAGAGGAAACGCTCATGGCGGATATCGGTGTCAGTGGAGACGCGCGCAGGCGCTCGATCCGGCCGCTCAGAAGCCTTTTTCCCTACATCACCCGCTACCGGAAACTGGCGGTCGGCGCGATCATCTCGCTGATCGTCGCGGCAGCGACGACGCTGGCGCTGCCGATGGCCGTGCGGCGCATGATCGATCATGGCTTCCAGGCGGCCGGCTCCACCTTCATCGCCGAGTATTTCGCCGCGCTGGTTCTGATGGCGGCGCTGCTCGCGGCAGCCTCGGCCAGTCGCTACTATTTCGTCATCACGCTCGGCGAGCGCGTCGTCGCCGATATCCGCCGCGACGTCTTTTCCCATGTGACCACGCTTTCGCCGGCCTTTTTCGATCGCGCCCAGTCGGGCGAGATCGTGTCGCGGCTTGCCGCCGACACGACACAAGTAAAGTCGGCGGTCGGCGCCACGGCTTCCGTGGCGCTGCGCAACCTCATCCTCGGCCTCGGCGCCGTGGCGATGATGGTGTTCACCAGCCCGAAACTCTCCGGCCTCGTCATCGCCGCCATTCCACTGATCGTGCTGCCGCTGGTCGCCTTCGGCCGTTCGGTGCGGCGCAAGTCCCGGCTGGCGCAGGACACGCTTGCCGAGGCCACCGCCTATGCAAGCGAGCAGATCGGCGCCGTGCGCACGCTGCAGGCCTTCACCAACGAGAAGCTGGTCACGGGGCGCTTCTCGGCCGCAGTCGAGGCCGCCTTCGAGGCGGCGCGCACCTCGGTCTTCGCCCGCTCCTTCCTCACCTTCTTCGCCATCTTCATGATCTTTTCCTCGGTGGTGGCAGTGCTCTGGTTCGGCTCGCGCGACGTGCTCGCCGGCACGATGTCGGCCGGCACGCTCGGTCAGTTCCTGCTCTATTCGGTGTTCGCCGCCGGCGCGCTCGGCGCGCTCTCGGAAGTCTGGAGCGAGCTGTCGCAGGCGGCGGGCGCCGCCGAGCGGCTGACCGAAATCCTGGCCGAGACGCCCGCCATCCTGCCGCCCGTCGATCCGCAGCCGCTGCCGGCCAAGGCCAAGGGCGCGATCAGCTTCGACGACGTCTCCTTCTCCTATCCGGCGCGGCCGGACCGCGCCGCCGTGCATGGCCTCAGCTTCCAGGTGAAGCCCGGCGAGACGGTGGCGATCGTCGGTCCGTCGGGCGCGGGAAAAAGCACCGTCTTCTCGCTGATCCTGCGTTTCTACGATCCGGAAAGCGGCCGCATCGTCATCGACGGCGTCGACGTGCGCGAGGCCGATCCGGCAGCGATCCGCGAGCGCATCGCCATCGTGCCGCAGGACGTCACCATCTTCGCGGCAAGTGCTGCCGACAACATCGGCTTCGGCCGGCCGGGCGCCAGCGAAGCGGAGATCGAGGCGGCTGCGAAGGCTGCCCTTGCCGACGAATTCATCGGCAAGCTCGAAAAGGGCTATGACAGCCAGGTCGGCGAGCGCGGCGTGACCTTGTCGGGCGGCCAGCGCCAGCGCATCGCGATCGCCCGCGCCATCCTGCGCGACGCGCCGATCCTCCTGCTCGACGAGGCGACCTCGGCGCTCGACGCCGAAAGCGAGACGCTGGTGCAGACGGCGCTCGAGCGGCTGATGCGCGGCCGCACCACCATCGTCATCGCCCATCGGCTGGCGACGGTGCTCAAGGCCGACCGCATCCTCGTCATGGAAGGCGGACGCATCGTCGAGGAAGGTACGCATCAGAGCCTTGTCGCCAAGGGCGGCACCTATGCGCGGCTCGCCAAGCTGCAGTTCGAGACGGGAGCCAGCGCTTTCAAAGGTGCCGCGGAGTAAAAGAAAGGTCAGCCGGCTTGCCAATCTGCCAGCAGCACAACGCTGCCAAATTGCGCGGCCTTGGTAATGTGGCGCTGATCAGCGGTGACAAAAATCCCGCCGCGTTCAAGTGCCATCGCGTGATAGATACTGTCAAAGAGAGTAGGATAACCGTTGCCGGGTGCGGCTGACGTCGCGATTTTTTCCGCTGTTGCCAAGTCCTGCGTGGTCGGTTCTTCGATCGCCAGCCCCAGTTCCCGAAATTGATCGAAAAGCTGGCCAACCGCGGTGAGCGGTAATTCGACATGCAAAGCAGCTGAAAGAGCCTCATACAGCACCACTGACGGAGCCAGAAAGCCTTGTCCTTGCTCCACCATGCGATCGATCAAGCTGCGCGCGGCCTCGCTGTCGTCTTCCTGCTTAAAAAGCTTCACGAAAACCGAGGCATCGACGACGATCATTCCTTGCTGCCCTTGAGGACATCGAGTGGCCGGCCATCCCATTTCATGCGCTGGGCGCGCAGAAAATCTGTGGTGCTTTCGCCTTTGTGGCTGGATCCGCGCGGCAATTCATCCAAGATGTTCTTGAGGCGCTTGACCGCAACTGCACGCAACGCCTGGTCGATTGCCTTTTCCACGAAGCGCGACCTTTCGCTTTTCGGCACTTCGTCCTCAAGTCGGCTCTTTATGTCCGCGGCGATGGAAAAGGTGGCGCGTTCTTTCGAAGCTGAAACACCCACGATGCACTCTCCTTCTTCATACGAAAATGTATGCTTCTGGAGTATGAAAATCAACTTCCGCTCTCGGCGTTAACCATATCGCCGACGCAAATGCTCGGTGAAATAGGCGGCGTTGAGCCTCTCGCCGGTGGCGCGCTCGAGCAGGTCCGGCGTCGACCAGCGCGAGCCCTGCGACCAGATCCTGTCCCGCCGCCACTGGTTGATCGCGCTGAAGTCGCCTTTGGCGAGATCCTGGTCCGCGGACGGGTGCTCCCTGGTCAGAGCCGCCCATTGCTGCGCCGCCATCATGGCGCCCAGCGTGTAGGACGGGAAATAGCCGAAAGCGGCGCCCGGCCAGTGGACGTCCTGCATCGGTCCGTCGGCCGGGTTGTCGATGGTCGACAGGCCGAGATAGTCGCGCATCTTGGCGTCCCATGCCTCGGGCAGGTCGGCGGCTTCCAGCCGGCCGGCGACAAGCTCCTGCTCGAGCTCGTAGCGCAGGATGACATGCAGCGGATAGGTGACCTCGTCGGCATCGACGCGGATCAGGCCGCGTTCGACATGGTGGACATGCGGCAGGATGTCGTCGAGCGACCAGGCTTCGCCGAGATGTTTTTCGACCACCGGCAGCGCCCAGCACCAGAAGGCGGGATTGCGGCCGATCTGCTTCTCAACGAACAGGCTCTGGCTCTCGTGCACGGCCATGCCGCGCGCCTTGCCGAGCGGCCAGTGCGACCAGCTTTTCGGCAGGTTCTGCTCGTAAAGGGCGTGGCCGGTCTCGTGCAGCACACCCATCAGCGCCGACAGGAAATCCGAGGTCTTGTAGCGGGTGGTGATGCGCACATCGGTCGGCACGCCGCCACAGAAGGGATGGTGCGACACCGACAGCGAGCCGTGGGTCAGGTCGAAGCCGACCGCCGCCATCATGGCAAGGCCAAGCTCGCGCTGCCGCTCGACGGCGTAGCTGCCGGAGAGCGGTTTTAGCGGATGCTTGGCCAGCCGCGCGTCCTGCACGGCCAGCGCATGCGGCAGGAAGTCCCGCAGGAAGGCCTTCAGCTCGGCAAATACCGGCGTGATGTCGGCGGCGCGATTGCCGGGGTCGTACTGCTCCATCAGCGCGTCATAGGGGGCTAGGCCGAGCGCGTCGGCGCGCAGCGCCGCCTCTTCCCGCACCAGCGCCACCACCCCTTCCAGGGCCGGCAGGAAGCCTGCCCAGTCGTTCTTGGCGCGCAGGTCGCGCCAGAGCTGCTCGGAGCGCATGCGCGCCGTCGTCTGGCGCTCGACGAATTCGACCGGCAGGCAGGTGAGATTGGTGTATTGCCGGCGCAGTTCCCGGACCGCCGCCTGCTGCTCATCGTTCAGCGGCTCGGCTTCGGCGGCGGCAATCCAGTCGCCGATCTCCGGCGCGGTCGCCTGGGCGTGCAGCATGCCGGCCAGCACCGACGTCGCCTCGGCGCGCTTTTCGCCGCCGCCGACCGCCATGTGGGTCGCCTCGTCGGCGCCGAGGATGGCCAGCGCATGCTCCAGCGCTTCGAGCTTGTGGCCGAGTTGATCGAGTTTTTGGAAGGACATGATGGATTCCGGCTCAAATTGGCTGGCGCGAAAAGATACCAACGCATCGAGCTTGGCAACCCTGATCGGTAGGCGGCAGAGCCACCGGTCTTGCCTCGGGACGGCGCTGCGTGATCAATGCCGGGAACAAACGACTGGAGGGGACAATGGCCGGCAATATGTTGACCGCGCTGGTGGCGCTGATCCACTGCTACATCGTCTATCTGGAGATGGTGCTGTGGGACACGCCGCGCGGCCACAAGGCGTTCAAGCTGACGCCTGAATTCGCCAGCGCATCCAAGGTGCTGGCCGCCAATCAGGGGCTCTACAACGGCTTTCTCGCGGCGGGCCTGATCTGGGGGCTCTATCTCGGCGCCGACGGATTGCAGATCAAGATATTCTTCCTGCTTTGCGTCGCCGTTGCCGGCCTTTACGGGGCGGCGACCGTCGGCCGGAAGATCCTGTTCATCCAGACGGTGCCGGCGGTGCTTGCCATCATGGCGCTTTGGCTCGGCCTCTGACCAACAAAGGACGTGAGCAAAAAAGGGCGCCCTCGGGCTAAAGCGCATCGCGCTGAAACGGATTCAGGCGACGCGCTTTAGATCTTTGCTTGATGCATGCCGTTCTCCCAAAACCGCTGCGCACTTTTGGGCGACATGCATGGGTCCCTCGGGCGCCAGATGGTCCCTTCCGGGTCGTGAACGGGCAGTTACCGACGAGAAAACCGGTCAGCCGTTCGGATAGTGGCCGCCGTCGGCGCCGTCGCCCATCAGGAAACCACTGCCGGTGTCGACCATCAGCTTCTGGTCGACATGGTCGAGACGACGCAGCAGGGCGTGATATTGCGTGGCGGGGATCCTGCCGTGATCCGAGGCGGCGACCTTCTCGGCAGCCTGGCTGATGCGAGCGGCGCGCATATGAAGCTGCTGCGCCTCGGCGGCCGAGATGGTGTTGGCTTCGCGCGCGTCCTTGATGCCTTCGTCCACACCCTGGACCTGATCGATCAGACTGGTCACCCGCGGTCCAGTCATATCGGTCGGATCGGTTGCGTCGAGAGCGCCCTTGTGGTGGCCGGCGGCGTAGGCGCCGGCAAGCGGAGCGGCGATCAGAACCGCGGCGAGGGTTGCAGTCTTGAGAGATGTCGAAGCGCGCATGACGGCGCATCCTCCTGCTGGGAAGGGAGCGGCCATTCCGCTCCGCCTTCCGACCTTGCGGGCCGTCCGGTTCCGTCGCGTCGCGATGGGAGGCATCGCCGGCGGTCCCCGGCCCTGCGCGGCAAAATAGGAGCCCCAAATCGTGGTGTGTAATTAAAAAAAGATAATGTTTTCAGGCCTTGCCGCGGATTCTTTGCGCCCTAGAGTTGAGCCGGCGAACAACTTCGCGTGAGTTCGCGTGATCCGGAATCAACGTTCGGTGAGCTTCAGTTCAATGCAGGCGCCTCGTCCGCGCCGCCGCACGGGCCAGGCGGTCGAGGCGGACAGAAAATGCTGCTACCGGCCGGCGGGCCGGCACGCTGTTCTCGATCCGGACTTTCACGAGCTTCAAAACCTTCCGGCGACGCGGCGCCCCGGGCGCGAAAGGCGCGCGGGGCCGTCGCGACGGAACGCTCCGCAGTGAATGGATTCACCCGTTCGGATAATATCCGGCGTCCGCGCCGTTGCCGATGAGGAAGTTGCTGCCCGTGGCATTGCGCAGGCTCTGGCTCACATCATCGAGTTGTGCCACCAACTGCTGATACTCTGCTGCCGGTATCGAGCCATGCCCCTCGGCAGCCTCTCTTTGCGCGACCCGGCTGATGTGGACAGCCTGCCGGTGAAGGTCGCGGGCCTCGTCCGGTTTGATCTTATCCGCCTGCCGCGCGGCCGTGATGCCTTGATCCACGCTCTGCGCCTGGTCGATCAGGCCAGCCGTGCGGGGTGTGTAGTAGCCGGCCGATGCGGCGTAGGCGCCGGCAAACGGAACGGCGACGAGAAGCGCGGCGAGCGCCGCGGTCCTGGGTATCTTGAAAGAGCGCATGGCTGCGTCTCCCTCTAGCTGGGGAAGGCAGCGCCGGAACGACCTGCCTTCCGGCCCGGGCCGTCCGGTTCCGTCGCGTCGCGATGCGGGAGGCACCGCCGGCGGTCCCCGGCCCATGTGGATTACCTAGGAACGGCACCCCGCCAAGTGGAATTAAAAAACGGTAATGTTTCGCGGCCTTGTCACGCGTGCTTCAGGCCCTAAAAAGCCGGCCGCATGATCTCGCCGCGACGCGTACGGAACGGCTTTCGGCGGTCGCTCAGCGTTCGGTGAGCTTCAGTTCGATACGGCGGTTCTTGCTGCGTGCCTCGTCCGTATCGGAGGGATCGAGCGGCTGGAATTCGCCGAAGCCCGCGGCGACCAGCCGGTTGGCCGGCACGCCGTTCTCGATCAGGAACTTCACCACCGAGGTCGCACGCGCCGTCGAGAGCTCCCAGTTATCGTGGTAGCGGCCGATGCCGGACAGCGGCTTGTTGTCGGTATGGCCGTCGACGCGCAGCACCCAGCTGATCTCGGGCGGGATTTCCTTCTGCAGTTCGATGATGGCGTCGGCGAGCTTCTTCATCTCGACCTTGCCGGCATCGTTGATCACATCGGAGCCGGTGGGAAACAGCACCTCCGACTGGAAGACGAAGCGGTCGCCGACGATGCGGATGTTCTCGCGGTCGGCGAGGATCTCGCGCAGCCGGCCGAAGAAATCGGAGCGGTAGCGGTTGAGTTCCTGGACACGCTGCGCAAGCGCCACGTTCAGGCGGCGGCCGAGATCGGCGATCTTGGTGTTGGATTCGCGGTCGCGCTGCTCGGAGACGTTGAGCGCGTCCTCGAGCGCCGCGATCTGCTTGCGAAGTGCTGCGATCTGCTGGTTGAGGATCTCGACCTGGCTCAGCGCCTGCTGGCTGATCTGGCGCTGGTTGCTGAGCTCGCCGGACAATGCTTCCGCGCGCTTGTTGGCGGCGTCACCGGCGCCGGCGCCTTGGTCCAGCAATTGCTGAAGCCGGCTCTTTTCCGCTTCCGCCGCCGACAGCGAGGCCTGTAGGTTGGCGAGCGTGTCTTCCTTGTCCTGGCTGTTCGAGCGCTCCAGCGCGAGCAGCTGCGTCAGCTCGTTGATCTGCGAGTTGAGGCGGTTGAGCACCGTGTCCTTGCCGGAAATCTCGCGGCTGAGCAGGAACTGCGCCAGCACGAACACCGTGAGCAGGAACATGATCGCCAGCAGCAGCGTCGACAGCGCGTCGACGAAACCCGGCCAATAGTCGATGCGGCGATCGGCGCGCCGTCTTGCCAGCGCCACGTCAGTGGACCCCTTGCTTCTTCAGCGCGTCGGCGATCTTTTCCAGCGTGTTGCGCATGGCCTTCTGCTCGTCGGACTGCGCCTCGACCCAGTCGCGCATGATCTGCTGCTCGGAGCGCATGTTCTTGACCAGGCCGGAAATGCCGTCGGCGAGGTTGGCCATCGCGGTGGCGACGCGCGGGTTGGAGCCGCCGCCATTCTCCTGCAGGCTGCGCAGCCGTTCCGACAGCAGCCTGATTTCTTCCGACGGCTCGGCGCGGGCCTGATCGGAGACGACGATGTCGGACGATAGATCGGTGACCGAGGACAGCCAGTTCTCGAGCTCGGTGTAGAAGCGGGTCTGGGCGCGGCCGGCCTGCAGGTCGAGGAAGCCGAGCACCAGCGAGCCGGAAAGGCCGAACAGCGACGACGAGAAGGCCGTGCCCATGCCGGCAAGCGGCGCCGACAAACCCTGCTTCAGCGCATCGAGCACGGCGGCGGCGTCGCCGCTGCCGGGGTCGAGCGCTTCGATGGTTTCGCGGATCGAAGCAATGGTGTTGAGCAGGCCCCAGAAGGTGCCGAGCAGGCCGAGGAACACCAAGAGGCCGACGAGATAGCGCGAAGTGTCGCGGCTTTCGTCGAGGCGGGTGGCGATGGAATCGAGCATGGTGCGCATCGAGCTCGTCGAGAAGGCGATCGTCGACGAGCGGCCGATCATCGCTTTCATCGGCGCCAAAAGCACCGGCTCGGTGGTCTCGGAGCCGGCGCGGAAGGAATTGACCCAGCGCACTTCACGGAACAGCCGGCCGACCTGGACGAAGGCAAGCAGAATGCCGACGGCAAGCACGCCGATGATCAGGCCGTTGAGGCCGGGATTGCTGGAGAAGGCGGTCGAGATCTGGCGGGTGAGGATGGCGGCGATGAAGGCGACGATGATCAGGAAGATCACCATGGTGAGCAGGAAGACCTGCGGGCTCGATAGCTTGTGCGGATCGTAGACCAGGACATCCGAGCGCCTGCCGAAGGATCTGAGAAAAGCCATCCGTGCCCCGTTTCCGATGCCACCGCCGCGAATTTGCCGCGACTCTAAACGGAATTGTGACCAAATTGAATGGCGCTTGGCAATATCGCGACCAGCATGGTTCAGAACCGGCTGATGACCAGGCAGTCGACCATGGCGGCCAGGTGCAGCCCCGCGCCGGTGACGACGAAGCCGTGCCAGACGGCATTGTGGAAGCGCAGGCCTTTCCAGGCGAAGAAGATGACGCCCAAGGAATAGACGATGCCGCCGGCGATCAGCAACACGACGGAGGCCGTCGGCAGCGTCGCGACCAGCGGCCCGGCGAGCACGACGCCGCTCCAGCCGATGGCGAGATAGAAGACGATCGCCAGCCGGTCGTAGCGGCCGGGCAGGAACATCTTGATCGCGATGCCCATTGCCGCCGCGGCCCACACGACGACGATCATGGGCACGGCCAGCGACGAGTTGCGTAGTTGGGCAAGGAAAGGCGTGTAGGTAGCAGCGATCAGCAGGTAGATCGCGGCATGGTCGAAGCGGCGCAGGATCCATTTCGCCGGCCATGATATCGGCCAGAGATTATAGGCCAGCGATACCGAGAGCACGGTGAGCAGGGACACCACGTAGAAGACGGCGGCGACATATTCGCCGGGACCGGAATGGAACGCTGCGAGCGCCAGGAAGGCAGAGCCGGCGGCGATCGCCAGCACGATACCCACGGCATGCACGATGCCGTCGGCGATCATCTCGGCGCGCGAGTAATGCCAGCGCCCCACGAAGGGGATCTCGATCTGGGTATCTCCGCGCGCATCGTCCATGAATGATCCTGCAATCCCTAATCTGGGCGGTTGCGGATTAGTATTTCAAGCTTCGGTTGCGGTTTTGCGACTGCGGCGCCGCGCGTCCTTTCGACGCGCAAAGGACGCTGTAGCACTTTGATTTGCGCATGATCCTTTCTGAAAATCGATTCCGACTTTCGGGTCATGCGACTTTCGGATCATGCGTTAGGGCGCATCCGCGCCGCTTCTGTCAGCGAGCCGGGAGCGGCTTCTTCACCGTCTTGAGCAGAGCGCGCTGGATGAGCTCGTTGCCGGCGACGATTCCGCCGGTGTCGAGCATGTCCTGTCCGCCGTCCATGTCGGAGACGAACCCGCCTGCCTCGCGCACCAGCAGCATGCCGGCGGCGATGTCCCAGGACGAGAGGCCGGTCTCCCAGAAGCCGTCCATGCGGCCGGCCGCTACATAGGCGAGGTCGAGCGCGGCTGAGCCGAGCCGGCGGACACCGGAGACTTCGGCCATGACGTTGCGCAGCTCAATCAGGAAATTGCCGTGCTGGCCGCGCCCGAGATGCGGCACGCCGCAGCCGATCACGGCATCGGTCAGCTTGGCGCGCCCGGCGACGCGCAGCCGGCGGTCGTTCATGAAGGCACCGCCACCGCGCTCGGCGGTATAGAGCTCGTCCATCGCCGGATTGTAGACGACGCCGGCGACGATCTGGCCCTGGCGCTCCAGCGCGATCGACACCGAAAAGAGCGGGATGCCGTGCAGGAAATTGGTGGTGCCGTCGAGCGGGTCGACGATCCAGCGATGCTGGCCGTCCTCGCCCTCGACGGCGCCGCGCTCCTCCATCAGGAAGGCATAGCCCGGCCTCGCTTTGGACAGCTCGGCAAAGACGATCTCTTCCGCCTTGCGGTCCGCCTGGCTGACATAGTCGCCCGGTCCCTTCATCGAGACCTGCAGGTTCTGTACCTCGCCGAAATCGCGTGACAGGGACCGGCCAGCCTTCATCGCGGCCTGGACCATGACATTGAGGAGAGCGGAACGCGCCATTCTTTATCTTCCTGTATTGACCGTTTTACTCTGCGCGGCGCACGTAAGTGATTTCGTTGGTGTCGACGATGATGCGCTCGCCGGCCGAGATGAAAGGCGGTACCAGCACGCGGACGCCGTTTTCCAGCACCGCCGGCTTGTAGGAGGAGGCAGCCGTCTGGCCCTTCACCACCGGGTCGGCTTCGGTGATGGTGAGCGTCACCTGGTCGGGCAGCGAGATGCCGATCGGCCGCTCTTCGTAGAGCTGCACGGTGACCATCATGCCGTCCTGCAGGAAGGCGGCGCGCTCGCCGACGAAATCCTTGTTCAGTTCAAGCTGCTCATAACTCTCGGTGTCCATGAACACCAGCGCGTCGCCCTGTTCGTAGAGGAAGGAGAAATCCTTCATCTCCAGCCTGATCTGCTCGACGGTCTCGGCCGAGCGGAAGCGCTCGTTGAGCTTGGTGCCGTTGATCAGGTTCTTCAGCTCGACCTGGTTGTAGGCGCCGCCCTTGCCCGGCTTGACGGTGTTGGTCTTGACCGCGACCCACAGGCCGCCATCGTGCTCGATGACATAGCCGGGACGGATTTCGCTGCCACTGATCTTGGCCATGTTGAACTGATCCGGAATGAGATTTTTCGCGCGGAGCGCGCTTTGGCGCCTCCAAGACCACAAATCGTCCGGGGAGGCAAGGGAGAGCGGAAACCAGGGGCACGGAGCCGGCTGCGGCGATGAAGGCCTCAGGGCAGCCGGTTCGCCTTCTGCAGCGCCTGCTTGGTCTGGTCGTCGTCGAGGCCTTGCAGGAAATCGTCCATCTCGGGGTCGATCAGCCCGGCGCGGCGGGCGACGATATACCAGGCGCCGGCCAGGATCAGGTCCGGGTCGGTACCGATGCCGCCCATGTAGAGCTTGGCGAGGCGGTTCTGGGCGGCGACGTTGCCGCCCTCGGCCGCGCGCTTCATCCAGGCAAAGCCCGACTTCAGGTCGCGCTCGCCGCCGCGCCCCTGGATCATCCAGGCGGCGAGATCGAGTTGCGCGGTGTCGTAGTTCTGCCGGGCGGCCTGCGCCAAAAGGATGCGTGCCTTCGCGTCGTCGCGCGGTTTGCCGCCGGCGCCGTTGGCGTAGATTTGCGCCATCGCATATTCGGCGTCGGCAAGGCCGGTGCTGGCGGCGCGCTCATAATAGACGGCGGCCTTGGCGATGCCGGCATCGCCCGGATCCTGCTGGATGAGCAGTTGCGCGAAGTTGAACTGCGCCAGGCGGTTGCCTGCTTCGGCGGCGGCCTGCATCAGCGCATAGGCTTCCTTGACGTCCTTCTTCACATAGCGGCCGTCGAGAAGCATCAGCGCATACTGGAACTGCGCCTCCGGCACGCCCTGCTCGGCGGCAAGCCCATACCATTTCGCGGCCTCGGCGGCATTGAGCGGCACGCCCAGCCCGCGCGACAGGATCTCGGCGACCAGCGTCTGGGCGGCGGGGTCGCCGTTCTTGGCCCGCACCATGGCGAGGTTGTAGGCGGTCTTGTAGAGCCCGCGCTGGAAGGCGCCGTAGGCGGCATCCGGCGGCTTGGCGCCGAAGCGATCGGGATTGACGCTGTCGGCCGACGGCGGTTGAAGCGTCGCCGGCTGCGGCAGCGGCGTTTCGATCGGCTTGCCGGTATGGGCCGTATTCGGCGGGCTCGTGTTGGGCACGCCTATGTCAGGGGCGCCTGCATTGGGAGCGCCTGCACTGGGAGCGCCCGTGTCCGGTTTGCTTGTCTGCGGCGTGCTCGTGTCCGGTCTGGGCCGCGGCACCGGCACGGTCTCGGCGCCTGCCGCCGCGGCCGCCTGGACCGTCAGCGCGGCGGCGGCCAAAGCCGCGAAGGGAAGCCGGGGCCAGCGCACGTCAATCCTCGAAGCGCGGCGCGGTTTCGTCGAGCAGCACGTTGGCGGCGGCGACCGCCGCGCGCGGATCGAGCCCGTCGGCAAAGACGGCGCTGGAGAGCGCCACGAACTCGGCTCCGGTGGCCGCAACCGTTTTCACCGAGGCAAGATCGGACCCAGCCATCACGATGCAGGGGATCTGGATCATCTGCGCCCACCATTCGCCGAGCGAAAGGTTGCGCGAATGCGGCTCCGGCTTGTTGTCATAACCGAAACGGCCGAAGAACATGTAGTCGGGCCGCTCCTCGCCGAGCTCCAGCGCCTCGTCGCGGGTCTTGGCGCCGCCGGCGCCGATCATCATCTTGTCCGCCAAGCGCTCGATCGTCTCGGCGAGTTCCCGGCGGTTTGTCTCGACATGGAGGCCGTCGGCGTGAACGCGGCCGGCGATGCGGCTGTCGCCGGCGATGACGACCGCGATGCCGGCGGCTTGGGCGACCGGCACGATCTTCTCGGCGAAGGCCTGGAAGGTGGCATCGTCCATGCCATTGTCGGGCAGGATCAGCGAGGCGATATCGCCGCCGTCGAAGGCCGCGCAGACGTGCTCGGCCGTCGCGAGCGGCGGCGCGATCAGCACGATACGGCAGCGGTTGGGCGGCGTTAAATCGTTCATTGGTCTTCGATCCCAGTTTTCGCCTATGCCGGGCGAAGATGGTTGCATTGCGGCATAAAGCAATGCGTCCGGCTTGAACAGGAGGCGCACAAAGATAGCCGCCGAAATGCGTCGCGACAGCGAAGGCCTGCACCAATCTTCGAGGGCTCATCCAGGAGGCCCATGATTTCAGATGTAATCGAATTTCTCGGTCGCGAAATCACCCTGCAACGGCGCTCTTCGACGATGCGCGTGTCGTCGAACCAATTGCAGGAGATGATCATGGAAACGACAATTCGTGAAAGGCACGCAGCGATCGCGACGGAGCTTCCCTCCGCTGTCCCGCTGATGGCGCTTTCGACCGGCTTCTGGGCCTTCAAGACTTTGGCCGCCGCACACGAGTTGGACCTCTTCAGTCGCCTTGCGGGCGGCGCCGGCATCACGGTCTCAGGGCTGGCGGAAGCGCTCGGTCTCAACCCACGCCCTGCCGAGATGCTGTTGACCGGCTGCGCTGCGCTCGGGCTTCTGGAGAAAACGGGCGGCCGTTATCGCAATACGCCCTTGAGCGAAGCCTATCTCGTGCGCGGGAAGCCGTATTACTTCGGCGGCTTCGTGCAGATGGCCGACAAGCGGCTCTACGCGGGCTGGAGCAAACTTACCGAGGCGCTGCGCACGAACCGGCCAACCACGTGGGACCCGGCAGTGCAATCCTCGGCATTCGACGGCGAGGATCCGACGATGCTGGCAACCTTCTGGGAGGCGATGCATTCGCTCTCCGCGATGACTGCGCGCAAGCTCGGCGAAGCCGTCGATCTCAGTCATTTCCGCCACCTTCTCGACATCGGCGGCGGGTCGGGCGCGTACGACATCGAGCTCTGCAAACAGTATGGGACGCTCAGCGCGACCGTGTTCGACTTGCCGCATGTGGCCGCGATCGCGGCGGGAAAGATCGCCGAGGCCGGCTTGACCGACCGGATCGAGACGGCAGGCGGTGACTTCTTCGAGCAGCTTCCGAAGGATCACGACGTGCATCTCCTGTCGATGATCATGCACGACTGGGACGAGGCGAAAGACCGCGCCTTGCTGCACCGGTCCTTCGAGGCCTTGCCGAGCGGCGGCGCAGTCGTCATCAGCGAGCTTCTCGTCAATGACGAAAAGACCGGACCAGCGCCGGCCGCGCTGATGAGTCTCAACATGCTGATCGAGACGGAAGGGCGAAACTACACACCGGCGGAATATTCGGCATGGCTCGAGGAAGCCGGATTCCGGCACATCGAGACGGTCTGGTTCGACGCACCCGCCGCGAACGGCGCCGTGATCGGCCGCAAGCCGTAAGGCGCAAAGCGGGGTGGAACAGGCGCCCGGCGTATGCCTTGAATGGGTCGAGAGCGAGGTATTCCCGTTGCACGCACCAAACCTCAGGTTTACCACCAGGTCAGCGAACGAGAGCATGGCGCGAAGCAGGATCGTTGGGCACCGGGGCCGCTGCCGGGTGCCCCCTGGTCTAGGGATCACCCGTCCGGAAGGCCGAAGACGGCGCACGATCTGGCGATTCCGCGCAATTGATGTTCGCCCAAACGGACCAAGGGCGTTGATATTTCTGCCGCGACCGTCCCCGAGATCAGCACACTCCGTCCAAGCGGCCGGCACAGGCCTTCGAGCCTGCTGACGAGATTCACGGCCGGGCCGATCGCGGTGAAATCCAGCCGGTCGGCTGTGCCGACATTGCCCCACACCATGTCGCCCAGATGCAGCGCCATGCCGAACTGCAGCTCGGGCATGCCCTGTGTGGTCCGGACCTGATTGAGCTGGGTCATTCCCGCCCGCGCCGCTCCGATCGCGCGCAATGCTGCCTCGCAAGCCTCTGAAGCCGAGCGCTCGCCGACGGGAAAGATCGCCAGCACCCCGTCGCCGATGAATTTCAGCACCTCGCCGCCAAAAACGTGAACGGCGCCGGCGATGCGGTCGAAGCTAGCGTTGAGCGCCGCCACGACCTGTTCGGCGTCCGTCTCCTCCGACAGGGCGGTAAAGTCGCGCAAATCGCTGTAGAGCAGGACAGCGCGGATCGTCTCGCCAACCTCGCGCCGCGAACGGCCGGCCAACACCTGCGCCGCGCTTCGCTGCCCGAGATAGGCCTGAAGCAGGGCCGACAGCGCCGACCTGGCGGCGAGAGCGGCAAGTGGCGCGGCGGCGAAGCGCGCGACATGGTTCAATGTGTTCGTTTCGTGCTCCACGAGAGGACGGACCGGGACCCAATTCAGCTTTGGATTCTCGGATTGCGAATCCTCACGCTCAGGCCCAACCGTGTAATCGTGCACAACACCGGTTCCCAGTCCCGCCAGCCATTCGCGTCCGAGATCATCTTCCCGGGCTCCAGGAATCGTGCCGGCACCAAAAGCCAGCGCCTCCATGACGACGCCTGTCTCGGCCCGCCACAGCCAGGCGCGGCGCGTTATAATCGGATGCGGCGCGGCGAGCGTCAGGGCTCCACCGGCGAGCGGCAGCCCGTCGTCAACG
The DNA here is from genome assembly GCA_004963905.1 of Mesorhizobium sp. Taxonomy (GTDB): domain Bacteria; phylum Pseudomonadota; class Alphaproteobacteria; order Rhizobiales; family Rhizobiaceae; genus Mesorhizobium. The sequence goes on along the minus strand of SUGL01000004.1, from coordinate 76,983 downwards.
AGCCGCGCGCCGAGCGTAGCCAGAAAATCATCCGGTTGGACGGCGCCGCCGGCGCTGTCGACCAGCCAGGCGAGAGTTGAAGAAAGCCGCATCGACACGATCATGCTTCCGTGTTCCGTTGCTGTCACCAGCGCGAATTAACCCAAGGAGATTTTTGTTGAACGGAAGGGCGATTTAGCTTCGAATCGAAAGCCCTGTCCGGCGCCGCCTGTCGGGCAAGCCATGTTGCCGCACGCATACACGGGAGATTTCGATGGCTGAACCCTTGATCGTTCGTCGCGAGGTGCAGATCGCGGCCCCGCCGGCGACCGTCTTCGCCTTCCTGACGGATCCCGACAAGATCGTGCGCTGGATGGGAACGGAGGCAACTGCAGAGCCTAACCCCGGCGGTCTTTACTTGCTGAATTTGGCAGGAAGAGCCACGGCACGCGGCCAATTCACCGAGGTCGTACCCGTCCACCGCCTTGCCTACAGCTTCGGCTGGGAGGGTAACGACCGAACACCGCCCGGTTCGAGCCTTGTTGAAATTGATCTGGTCGAAGAGTCCGGCGGAACGCGGGTCAAGCTCACCCATAGCGGCCTTGCCGACCGAGAGATTTGCGACAGCCATGAGAAGGGCTGGACGCACTATCTGAGCCGGCTTGCAATCACTGCCGCCGGTGGCGACCCGGGACCGGACGAGATGTAGGACTGCGGCCACGATTGCCGACACCAACCGCTAAAGCGCGTCGCGCTGAAACAAATTCAGGCGACGCGCTTCAAATTTTTGTTTGATGCATGTCGTTCTCCCAAAACCGCTGCGACATGCATATTAGAGGTCCAGCTTGTAGCCGATGTGGCTCGCCTTGAAGCCGAGCCGTTCGTAGAAGCGATGGGCGTCGAGCCGGCTCTTGTTGGTCGTCAGCTGGACGACCCTGCAGCCGCGTTCGCGGCATTTCTCGATCGCCCATTCCAGCAAGCGCTGCCCGAGCCTTTCGCCGCGTCGGTTCGCCGCAACGCGCACCGCCTCGATCTGGCCGCGCCAGGCGCCCTGCGACGACAGCCCGGCGAGAAAGCTGATCTGCAGCGTGCCGACGACATCGGCGCCGTCCGTCATCACCGCGAGCAACTGGTTCGGGTCGCTGTCGACCGCCGCGAAGGCATCCACATAGGCCTGCGCCAGCGGCATGCCGGTGTCCTCGCGGGCGCGGCCAAGCATATCATCGGCGAGCATGGCGACGATCGCCGGGAGATCGGCTTGCCGCGCGCGGCGGATCTGGACTTCGCTCATCGTCGAACCTCGTGCTGGGCCGGCGACCTTATGCATGGCTCCGAGCTTCCCGCAAACCGGAAGGACCGGGTTACGGACAGTTGATCGTGCTGATCGGCTGCCGCGAGGCGCATCGGCTATCGCGATCTCCCGCATTGTGGTCTATTGCGGTCTCCCGCCCTCTTCCAGCCGCCCGCGTCTCCGGTCATCCAATGTCAGGCCTGCTCAGCGATCCCTGGTTCTATGCCGCCGCCATTCCGGCGGTCATCCTCGTCGGCCTGTCGAAGGGCGGCTTTGGCGGCGCCGTGGGTTTCGTCGGCGTGCCTTTGATGGCGCTGACCATGCCGCCGGTACAGGCCGCGGCCATCCTGCTGCCGATCCTTTGCCTGATGGACGTCGTCTCGGTATGGACATGGTGGGGCGTCTACGACCGCAAGATGCTGGTCGACATGATGCCGGGCGCCGTCATCGGCATCGGCGTCGGCTGGCTGACGGCGGCCCTGGTCACCGAGGAGATGGTGCGGCTGATCGTCGGCGCGGTCGCGCTGATCTTCGTCCTGCGCTGGCTCTATCTGCAGTTCCGCCACGGCGCCGATCACGCGGCCGAGCCGAACCGGATCGCCGCGGCCTTCTGGGGCACCGTCGCCGGCTTCACCAGCTTCGTCGCTCATGTCGGCGGCCCGCCCTTCCAGGTCTATGCGCTGCCGATCCGGCTCGATCCGAAGGTGCTGTCGGGGACGGCGGCGATCTTCTTCGCCGCCACCAACGCGCTGAAGCTCATCCCTTATTTCGCGCTCGGCCAGTTCGACAGCACCAACCTCAGCGCCTCTTTTGTGCTGATGCCGCTGGCGCCGCTCTCGACGGTCGCCGGCGCATGGCTGGTGCGCCGCATGCGCCCTGAGGTATTTTATCCGTTCACCTATGCGACGGTGGCCGTGGTGGCGGTCAAGCTGCTCTGGGACGGTATCGCCGGCCTGATGTGAAATGGACGGGGCGGCTGATCAGCCGCTCCGCCATAGCCATCTCAAGCGGCGCTCGGCACCAATTGGCGGCTGCCGCCAAGGGCGAGCGCCGCGCCGGCCGCTACCACCACCGCCATGCCGACGAGGATGCCGATGTCGTGGAGCGTAGGCTTCAGCACCATGTCGGCGATGATCACCAGCATCACCGCATAGTCGAAACGCGCCCAGCTCATCATGCGCTGGCCGATGGCGAGAACCGCCGGCGTCACGCCTTCCCTGGCGACCATGGCGCCCATCCGCTCGCCGGTCGGCTTGAAGACCAGCATGCCGATCGAAAAGGTCGTGGCGTAGCCGGCAAGGCCGATGATGATCCACAGATCGGAAAAGCCGACCCAGAAGCCGCACATGACGAGGCCGAAGATCAGGGTGAGCATCGACATCGGCGCGAAGAAGCGGCCGCCGAGCTCACCGCTGGCCCGCATCGCCTGCAGCTTGTCCCCGGTGTTGCCGGCACGCTCGGCAAGCATGCCGAGCAGGAACAGAACGAAACCGCCGCCGACCCACAAAATGGCCGAGACGACGTGGAGGAATTTGACGATCGAGTACCAGTCCATGATGTGCTCCTGGATGTCTTTCTTCATTTGCGACGGCATCGGTTTTGCGCCGGCCGTCGAGAGGAGCGCGGGTTTTGCGCGGGGCGTGTTTCGGAACGATGTCGCGAAAAACAGACATCTGTTTCATCCGGAACTTGGCGCGGTTGGCCGCGACATCATCCGGAAACATCGCCGAGGCATCGACGCCCAGACCGGCGTGGAATCGCCTGACGATCGATCCGGTTCAGCACCGCAACAGCCGTTGGAGAGGACCAATGCAAGGGGTAGCCCGAAACTTCTTTACGCTCGCCATCATCTATTCCCTGTGCGGAATGGCGCTTGGCATCCACATGGCGATCAGCCAGGACCATGGCCAGATGCCGACCCATGCTCACACGATGGTGGCCGGCTGGCTCATGTCGGCAGTGTTCGCCTTCTTCTATCACCTGTTTCCGGCCGTCGCGCACAAGAGGCTCGCGGCGATCCATTTCTGGCTGACCGCGATCAGCGGCATAGGCCTGCTCATCGGCCTTTACATCCTGCTTGCCGGCAATCCGGCGATCGAACCACTGCTCGGCATATCCTCGCTGGCGTTCTACGCCGGCATGCTGCTGTTCGCCTTCATCGCGTTGCCCGCGATCTGGAGAAGCTGAGGGGTCTGGTCGCCGGGGCGTCCCGTTCCGGCACAGGAGCGTCCGTTCGGTCAAAAAATCCGTCCGGCGTTAAGACTTCATTAAGCTTTACAGGCGTTTACTGAGACCATCCAGTTTTTCTGGATTCTTACCGAGTGGTTGGAGCCACTTTGTTTGACGCCTCCCTGTTAAACTCCTGAGAGCCGCCTTATCCGCGGCTCTTTTTTTGTCCGCCGGTGGCCGGCGGGGTGCGGTCCGGCGTTAACCGTTTGTTAAACATGCGCTTGCCTTCACGGGCATCGAAGCGCATTTTCAAGCCTCAGTCGTTTATGGGTGCAGGACGTATCGGCAAGGATGCCGAATCGGCTTGCGGCAGTGCAGGGGCGTATCGATGACCGAGCCTTCGAAGGGCAGCGCGAAAACCATAAAGCTCGCGGAACGCCGGGTTTTCTCCCAATCCTTCAAGCCGCTTTACCAGGAGGGCATGGGCCTGGTCGAACAGGCGGCCGAATATCTCGACGGCAAGGGCAGGCTCGAAGCCAAGAAGCTGTCGCGCACGGCGGCAACGCTCTATGCGGCCGAATCGATGCGTCTCACCACAAGGCTGATGCAGGTCGCATCCTGGCTGCTTCTGCAGCGGGCGGCGAATTCGGGCGAGATGACCCGCGACCAGGTCGCCTCGGAGAAATCCAAGGTGCGGCTCGACACCGCTTCGGCGCATGACGAGGCGCTGGGCTGGAACGAGCTGCCCAAGGAATTCTTGGACCTGGTGAGCCGCTCGCTTCGTCTGCAGGCGCTGGTAAAGCGGATGGACGAGGAGATCTACGGCGGCGCCATCAACGACACGCCGGCCGCGGGCCGCCGCGCCAACCCCGTCTCCGATCAGATCAGTCTGCTCAACACGGCCTTCGCTCGCGGCTGACAAGGCAGTTCCGCGCCCCCTAAGGCGTGTTGATATTCAGGTGATGCCGGCCTGCAAACGCCGGTTTCCTGCGCTTCCGGTGCTCACGTACTTCAAGTACGCTCCACTCCGGTTCTCAGAAACCGACACTTTCGGCTCGGCCTGACCTGAATCTCAACACGCCTTAAAGCGCGTCGCGATCCTTCGGATTCGCTCCATGCGCTTTAGGCTTTGACTTTGCGCATGTCTTTGTCCCGAAACCGGTTCCCACTTTCGGGAAAAATGCCTTAGCACTTGGCACGATCGTTTCTGGTTTGTTCACAATTCGCTGGCATCGCCATGCGCCGAGGTTAGACTTGGCGCATGGGGGAAGCGATTCGCATCATCGGCATCGATCCGGGACTGAGGCGCACCGGCTGGGGCATCGTCGAAAGCCTCGGCAATTCCTTGCGCTTCGTCGCATCCGGCACCGTGCGCTCCGACGACAAGGCGCCGCTCGCGACGAGGCTCTGCCAGTTGCATGACGGGCTGGCCGAGGTGCTGCATCAGGCCATGCCGCACGAGGCCGCGGTCGAGCAGACCTTCGTCAACAAGGATGCGACGGCGACGCTGAAGCTCGGCCAGGCGCGCGGCATCGCCATGCTGGTGCCGGCGCGCGCCGGGCTGGTGGTCGCCGAATATGCCCCCAACGCGGTGAAGAAGGCGGTGATCGGCGTCGGCCACGGCGAGAAGAAGCAGATCCACATGATGGTCAAGGTGCTGATGCCGAAGGCTGTCTTCGAAACCGACGACGCCGCCGACGCGCTGGCCATCGCCATCTGCCACGCGCATCACCGACAGAGCGTTGCCTATCGGATGGCGATTGCCGGATAGCGATGTTCTTGACTTGTTCTCATTGATACAGTAAGTAATACCAACGAGGTATTACCATGCGCGTGACCACCAAGGGACAAGTCACAATTCCGAAGCAGATCAGGGATCACCTGGGTATCGGCCCTGGCTCCGAAGTGGAATTCGTCGCCACGGACGGCGGGGCTCGGCTCGTCGCCGTCGATGAAAACCTGTCCGAGGAGGAAGCCTCCCGCAAATTCAGGGAGGTTCTCGATAGGATGGAAGGGACCCTGGATCTGGGCGGTATGACGACCGACGAATACATGGAATGGCTGAGGGGTCCGCGTGAAAATCTCGACGTTGGTTGACACGAATGTGCTGATCGATGTCTGGGGTCCAGGCGGACCCTCGACGGAATGGTCGGCCAAGGCCATCGCCACCTGTCGGCGCGAGGGAGCATTGGTGGTCAACACGATCGTCTGGTCCGAGCTTGCCCCGCTGATCACGACGGAGGCGCAGCTTAAAAGAGCGACCGACATGCTTGAGATCGACCGCGAGCCTGTACCGTGGGAAGCGGCTTTTGCGGCCGGTGTCGCGCATTTCCGTTACCGCCGCGCAGGCGGTGTTCGGGAAAGGACGCTGCCCGACTTTTTCATTGGCGCTCATGCGGCTGTTGCCGGGCACCGTCTTTTGACACGCGACCCCGCTCGTTACCGCAGCTATTTTCCTGACCTCGAAATCATCTCTCCGGAAACGCACCCATGAAAGCCAGGACATGATCGGCAAGCTGAAAGGCACGCTGGATGAGATCGACGAGGACTCCTGCCTCGTCGACGTTCATGGCGTCGGCTATGTCGCCCACTGCTCGGCGCGCACGCTGGCATCGCTACCGTCGCCCGGCGAGGCGGTGGTGCTGTTCATCGAGACCTATGTGCGCGAGGACATGATCCGGCTCTACGGCTTCCAGACCGCGCTGGAGCGCGAATGGTTCCGCCTCCTGATGAACAATGTGCAGGGCGTCGGCGCCAAGGTGGCGCTGGCGGTGCTGTCGACGCTGGCGCCGGCCGATCTCGCCAACGCGATCGCGCTGCGCGACATCGCCATGGTCTCGCGCGCGCCGGGCGTCGGCAAGAAGGTGGCCGAGCGCATCGTCACCGAGTTGCGCACCAAGGCCCCGGCCTATGCGGGCGCCGCGACCGGCACGATCGGCCTCAAGCAGGAACTGGGCGAAGGCGTCGCCGCCGCGCCGATCACCGACGCGGTCTCGGCGCTGGTCAATCTCGGCTATTCGCGCGACATCGCGGCGAACGCGGTGGCCGCGGCGCTGAAGTCGGCCGGCGATGGCGCCGACGCCTCGAAGCTGATCCGCTTCGGCTTGAAGGAATTGGCGCGGTGAAGAGGCGCTTGTCCCGCCATCGGCCATATGCAAGGAAGGCGGCATGAGCCTTTCGCCCCGCCTCATTGCCCCCGACAAGCGCGGCGAGGATGCCGACCAGAGCTTGCGGCCGCAGTCGCTCGACGAGTTCGTCGGCCAGGCGGCGGTGCGCGCCAATCTCAAGGTCTTTGTCGATGCCGCCAAGAGCCGGGGCGAGGCGCTCGACCATGTGCTGTTCGTCGGCCCACCGGGGCTCGGCAAGACGACGCTGGCGCAGATCATGGCGCGCGAGCTCGGCGTCAATTTCCGCTCGACCTCGGGGCCGGTCATCGCCAAGGCCGGCGATCTCGCGGCGCTGCTCACCAATCTCGAGGAGCGCGACGTGCTCTTCATCGACGAGATCCATCGGCTCAACCCGGCGGTGGAGGAAATCCTCTATCCGGCGATGGAGGATTTCCAGCTTGACCTGATCATCGGCGAAGGGCCTGCGGCGCGCTCGGTCAAGATCGACCTCGCCCGCTTCACGCTGGTCGCGGCGACGACCCGGCTCGGGCTTTTGACCAACCCGCTGCGCGACCGTTTCGGCATCCCGGTCAGGCTCAATTTCTACACGGTCGAGGAACTCGAGCAGATCGTGCGCCGCGGCGCGCGCATCCTCTCGATGCCGCTCGGCGACGACGGCGCGCTGGAGATCGCGCGCCGCGCCCGCGGCACGCCGCGCATCGCCGGACGACTGTTGCGCCGGGTGCGCGACTTCGCCTCGGTCGCCGGTAACGGCCATGTCGACAAGCGCATCGCCGACGAGGCGCTGACCAGGCTGGAGGTCGACGGGCTCGGGCTCGACGCGCTCGACCGCCGCTATCTTTCGATGATCGCCCGCAACTTCGGCGGCGGGCCGGTCGGCATCGAGACGATCGCCGCGGGACTGTCGGAACCGCGCGACGCCATCGAGGACATCATCGAGCCCTATCTCATCCAGCAGGGCTTCATCCAGCGCACGCCGCGCGGCCGCGTGCTGACCGCCAATGCCTGGCGGCATCTCGGCCTCGAAGCGCCGAAGGACCTCGCCCAGCAGCAGATCAGCCTGTTCCAGGAAGAGTAACGGAATTTTGTCCGGCCGCGACGCCAGAAGGGACTTGTCTGCGCGAAAACTGCTCGCCTCGGCCAAGCTGAAGGCGCAATCGCCGGCTCTAACGCCACTCCGGTTCAACGGAACGGGCACCGCCAATCGATGATCACCAGACGTGGCTTCCTGCGGCTTGTCGGCGGCTCGTTCCTGTCGATGGTGTCGCTCAGCGCCTATGCGATCGGCATAGAGCCGATGCTGCTTACGCATGTGAAGCGCTACGCCCTGACACCGCCGCACTGGCCGGCGGGGCTCAAGCTTCGCGTCGTGGCGCTGGCCGACATCCACGCCTGCCGACCCTGGATGACGCCGGAGCGGATCGCCTCGCTTGCCGCGGAGGCCAATGCGCTGCAGCCCGATCTCATCGTGCTGCTTGGCGACTATACGGCAGGAACCCGCCTGGTGACGGGGTGGGTTCGAGTTGCGGAGTGGGCCGAGGCTCTGTCCGGACTCGAGGCGCCGCTCGGCGTGTTCTCAATCCTCGGCAATCATGACTGGTGGACGGATATCCGGGCGCAACGCGCGGAAGCCGGTCCAACTCAGTCGCGCCAGGCGCTCGAACATGTCGGCATTCCGGTGCTGGAGAACGATGTCGTGCGGCTGGAGAAAGACGGGCAGGGCTTTTGGATCGCAGGGCTAGCCGATCAGCTTGCGCTGCTGCCGAACAAGGCCAAGGCACGCCACGGTTTCCAAGGCTTCGATGATCTCGATGGGACCTTGGCCAAGGTGGCAAACAGCGAGCCCATCATTCTGCTGGCGCACGAACCCGACATTTTCACGAAGGTGCCGTGGCGTGTTTCGCTGACGCTGTCGGGCCACACCCATGGCGGGCAGGTGCGGCTGTTCGGCTATTCGCCGGTCGTGCCCTCCGCCTATGGCAACCGCTTCGCCTACGGCCACGTCGTGGAAAACGATCGCAACCTGATCGTGTCGGGCGGGCTCGGCTTCAGCATCATGCCGGTGCGCTTCGGCGTACGGCCGGAGATCCTGCAGATCGATCTCGGCTAGCTCTCGGTTTTTTCGCAATTCCGGACGTAAAACCGCTACACACTTTTCCTGGAATTGCTTAGTGAAGCGACCTGATCGCGTCCATCACGTTGGGCTCGGCCTTGTCGCCGTCGAAGGCGTCGACGATGCCGAAGGCGCCGCCATAGCCCCATACCGACCAGGAAAAGCCACGCGCCTCGGCGCGCGCGATCATGTCCCTGACATAGGCGGCGCGATATTCGGCGGGCATCACATAGGCGTTGCCGTATTCCTGGCGGATCATGCCGAACTCGCCGAGCGTGATGTCTTGCGGCTTGACGCCGTTGGCTTTCGCCCAGCCCTCGACGATCTTGAAGGGCGCATCCATCTGGCCGACGAGCTTGTCGGGTGTGTCCATGCTGGCGACCTGCTCGTCGAGATAGGCAAGCATGCCGCTGCGGCGCGTCCATGGCGCCTCGGCTCTGATCCTGTCGCGGATCGTCTCCAGCGCCACATCGAGTTGCGCACGTGGCACTGCGGTTAAGGGGTAGGGCAAGCCGGTGACGTAGCGGATGAAGTCGCCGGCCCAGGTCGCGCCTTGATGCGTCAAAAGAAACGGATCGTAGGAATGGAAAGCCCAGATGATGTTGTCGTCGGGAATCGCCTTCGGATCGATCTTGGCCAGCGAGGCCGCGTTCGAGTAGCAGCCGCCGGTGAGGATGAGCGTCAGCCCGGTGGCGGAAGACCGCGCCGCCGCGAACAATTTCTTCTGGCGGTCCGGCCACAGATTCGTGCCGTTGTCGTCGCAATCGACGATCGGCTCGTTCATCGGTTCGAAGGCAAGCTGGCTTGGATCTTCTCCCGATAGCGTATGCGCCATCTTGCGCACGACCTCGACATAGGCGTCGAAGGTCGCGGGATCGTCCATCACCTCGCTCATGCCGATCTTGCGGTTGCCGCCAGCCGGGATGAGATGCAGGTCGACGATCACTTTCAGCCCGGCGCGGTTGATCATGCGCGCCGAATCCAGCACGCTGGCGTAGAGGTCGTCGCGCAGCGAAAGCGTCTCGTCGGACAGGAAGGGCGAGGGGTCGACCGGCATGCGCAGGAAATCGAAACCGGCATCCTTCAGCGTCTTGAGGTCATCCGTTTTCAGGAACTTGCGCCATTCCGGATAGGGCAGGATGGCGCTCGGGTCGTTCCATTTCTCCTCGCCGGTCCAGGTCGTCCACTGGTCGAGGTTGAGACCGCGCTTCATCGAGAACGTCGCCGCTTTGGCGGGCATCGCCAGGGTGGCAAGCGCCAGCAGGACCACCATCAAGGTCTTGATCATCGCGCCCAACAGTGCCATCCGGTTCCCGCGCCATGCGCGCCGCCCCGAGCCGCCAAGCAGTCTGGGATGGGCGCGCGCGAACGAACAGGTGCCCGTTCGGGCCTGAAAAGGAAAGCGCGATGGACGATCATGGTGAATCGGCGGCGCTCAGCGCCGGCCTTTCAGGGGCGCTGACGGAATCCGGCCATCGCCTGATGGCCCGGGTCTACTATGCCGACACCGACTTCTCCGGCGTCGTCTACCATGCGCGCTACCTCGAATTCCTCGAACGGGGCCGTTCGGATTACCTCAGGCTTGCCGGCGTCCATCACACCGAGCTTTTGGATGGGAAACATGGCGAACGCATCGTCTGGGTGGTGCGGCGCATGGAGATCGACTTCCGCTCGCCGGCCCGCATGGACGACATCCTCACCATCGATACGCGCACCGAGGACATTTCCGGAGCCCGCATCTTCATGGCGCAGCAACTGAAGCGCGGCGGCGAGGTGCTGGTCGAGGCAAAGGTCGAAGCGGCGATCATCGGCGAAAACGGCCGGCCAAGGCGGTTTCCCAAAGAGTGGGTCGCTGCATTCATGCCGAAGGCAAGCGATTGATCTTAAGGCATTAACCGGAAGGCTCCAGGCACGGCGCCAACCGGGCTGGGCGCGGCAATGCGCCGCGCTTCATATCCTAACCCATCCTTAACCATAACGGTTCATGAAGGAATTGGTGAAGTTTGGCGCAATTCGTGCGCCTTCCTTTCACCAATATTTGCCCTGAAAAGGCCGCGAAACGGTGCATTCGGGGCTTGTCCCGCAAGCTTCAAGCTTCGCGCGATCGGACCAAAGGGATGCCCATGGGCCAGCCGCCAGCGATGCCCGGAAAATTCTTAAGGACGTAGCCATGGAAAACATCGCACTCGCCGACCCGGGCGCGCATTTGTCGATATGGGCCCTGTTCATGCAGGCCAGTTGGGTGGTCAAGCTGGTCATGATCGGCTTGCTCTGCGCCTCGATCTGGACCTGGGCAATCATCATCGACAAGCTCGTCGCCTACAGCCGCATGCGGCTGGCGCTCAACCGCTTCGAGCAGGTGTTCTGGTCGGGACAGTCGCTCGAAGAGCTCTATCGCACGCTCGCCGATCGCAAGACCACCGGCATGGGCGCGATCTTCGTCGCCGCCATGCGCGAATGGAAGAAGAGCTTCGAGAAGGGCGCGAAATCGCCGCTGGCGCTGCAGACCCGCATCGACAAGGCGATGGACCTGGCGCTGACCCGCGAAATGGAAAGGCTGGAGGGCCGGCTCGGCTTCCTCGCCACGACGGGCTCGGCCGCGCCCTTCATCGGCCTGTTCGGCACCGTCATCGGCATCATGACCTCGTTCCAGGCGATCGCAGCTTCGAAGAACACCAGCCTGTCGGTCGTGGCGCCCGGTATCGCCGAGGCGCTGCTGGCGACGGCAATTGGCCTGCTTGCGGCCATTCCCGCCGTCATCGCCTACAACAAGCTGTCATCGGATGCGAACAAGCTCGCGGTGCGCATGGAAGGGTTCTCGGACGAGTTCTCCGCCATACTCTCGCGCCAAATCGATGAAAAAGTCGCGCAGAAGGCCTGAGGAACGATCATGGGGATGTCTACTGCTAGCGCAGGTGGCATAGGGCGAGGCGGACGCGGCCACAGGCGGCGTGGACGCCATCATGGCCTGATGTCGGAAATCAACGTCACGCCGATGGTCGACGTGATGCTGGTGCTGTTGATCATCTTCATGGTCGCGGCGCCGCTCTTGACCGTCGGCGTTCCGATCGACCTGCCCGACACGCAGGCAAAGGCGCTGAACGTCGACACGCAGCCGATCACCGTGTCGATCAACGCGACCGGCCAGATCTACCTGCAGGAAACCGAGATCCCGATCGAGGAACTGGTGGCGAAGCTGCAGGCGATCTCGAAGACCGGCTACGACGAGCGCATCTTCATCCGCGGCGACAAGTCGACGGACTACGGCACCGCAATGAAGGTCATGGCCCGCATTTCGGCGGCCGGCTACAAGAACATCGGCCTGGTTTCGCTGCAGGAACAGGACCAATAGACACGAAGATGAGGACCGGCCTCACCACATCGGTCATCTTGCATGCCGTGGCGCTGGCCTTCGGGCTGTTCACGCTGTCCTCGCCGCCCGCCATGCCGGCCGCCGACGTGGAGTCGGTGGCGGTCGACATCGTGCCGATGGAGGCGATCGCACAGACGCTGCAGGGCGACAAGAAAGCGGTCATGCATGAGAAGCCGGCGCCGCTGCCGACCAAGCGCCCCGACGTCGTCCCCGATGCCCAGAAGGTCGGCGAGAACAGCGTCGACACCGAAAAACCGGTGACGGACGAGGCCAAGCCGAAGCCGGTCGAGAAGACGTCCGCACCGCCGCCGGCGCCGACGCCGACCGAGAAGCCGGCCGCCGAGGACGTGCCGAAGCCGCAGGAAAAGCCGAAGCCGGTGCCGGCCACCGAAGTGGCGCCGACGCCTGCGCCGAAGGAAGAGGTCAAGCCCGAGCCGGTCAAGCAGACTGACCCCAAGCCGGCACCGGCCAAGGAACCCACGCCTTCGCCGCCGAAGGACACGACCGCCGCCATCCAGAAGGAAGAGGTGAAGCCCGACGCCGTCGCCGAGGCGATCGCCAAGGAACAACCGACCGAGGAGGCCAAGCTTCCGGATTCCGCCCCGGCGCCCGAGGCGCGGCCGAAGCCGCAGCCCGCTCCCGCCGAGAGCGCCAAGGCGCCGGAACGCAAGGACGCGGAAAAGCCGGTCAAGGAGGCTTCCTCCAAGCCGAAGTCGGATGAGAAGCAATTCAACGCCGACGAGATTTCCGCGCTGCTCGACAAGCAGAAGCCGTCCGGCGGCGGCGCCAAGCGCTCGACACAGCAGTCATCGCTCGGCGGCGAAAAGGACCAGGGCCAGAAGCTCTCCAAGTCGGAGCAGGGGGCCTTGGAATCTCAGCTCGGCGGCTGCTGGACATTGCCCGTGGGGCTGGAAGGCTCGGAGAATTTCGTCGTCGTGGTCCGGTTCAATCTCGACACCAACGGCAAGCTCGACGGCCGTCCATCGGTCGAAAAGTCGAGCGGCAACCGGCAGTTCGACGAAAGCGCCGTTCGCGCGGTTCAAAAATGCGATGTGGCCGGCCTGCAGGTTCCCGCCGGCAAGCAGGACATCTGGAACGACATCCGGGTCACGTTCGATCCACGGGAGATGCTCGGCCTCTAGGCCTTGCGTCTGAACCATCAAAGAAGAGAAGCGAGAAGACATGAGATCTTTCCTCAAGCCGCTCCTGACGATTGCAGCCATGGCGCTGGGCATGACGGCCGCCGCCACATTGCCGGCCTGGGCCCTCGTCGAGCTCAACGTCAACAAGGGCAATGTCGAGCCGCTGCCGATCGCCATCACGGATTTCCAGTCCAACGATGCGCTGGGAGCCCAGATCACGGAAATCGTCACCGCCGACCTGAAGCGCTCCGGCCTGTTCGCGCCGATCGACAAGAGCGCCTTCATCGAGAAGATCTCGGGCCCGGACGCCACGCCGCGCTTCGACGACTGGAAGGTGATCAATGCGCAAGCGCTGGTCACCGGCAGCGTCGGCAAGGAAGCCGACGGCCGCATCCGCGCCCAGTACCGGCTTTGGGACACTTTTGCCGGCCAGCAGATGGCCGGCGAACAGTTCTTCGCCAATGACGCCAACACCAGGCGCGTCGCCCATATCATCGCCGACGCGATCTATGAGCGGTTGACCGGCGAAAAGGGCTATTTCGACACCCGCGTCGTCTTCGTCGACGAATCCGGCGCCAAGAACGCGCGCAAGAAGCGTCTCGCCATCATGGACCAGGACGGCGCCAACGTGCGCTATTTGTCGGACGGCCGCTCCATCGTGCTGACGCCGCGCTTCTCGCCGAACCGGCAGGAAATCACCTACATGTCCTATGAGAGCGGGCAGCCGAAGGTCTACCTGCTGCAGATCGAGACCGGGCAGCGCGAGCTGGTCGGCAACTTCCCCGGCATGACGTTCGCGCCGCGCTTCTCGCCGGACGGCCAGAAGGTGATCATGAGCCTGCTGCGCGACGACGGCAACTCCAACATCTTCGCCATGGATCTGAGGAGCCGCACGACGACGCGGCTCACCAATTCGGTCGCCATCGACACCTCGCCGTCCTATTCGCCGGACGGCTCGCAGATCGTCTTCACCTCCGACCGCGGCGGCGGCAGCGGCCGGTCGCAGATCTACGTCATGGGCGCGGACGGCTCCAACCCGCACCGCATCTCGTTCGGCGACGGCGTCTATTCCACGCCGGTATGGTCGCCGCGCGGCGACCTCATCGCCTTCACCAAGCAGAGCGGCGGCGAGTTCCAGATCGGCGTCATGAAGACCGACGGTTCGGGTGAGCGCATCCTTTCCTCCGGCTTCCAGCAGGAAGGGCCGACCTGGGCGCCGAACGGCCGCGTGCTGATGTTCTTCCGCGACTCCGCCGGCGGGCCGAAGCTGGTCACGGTCGATCTCACCGGCCGCAACGAACAGCAGATCCCGACGTCGAACTTCGCCTCGGATCCAGCGTGGTCGCCGCTGCTGGAGTAGGAACTGAGGAACTGAAGAACTGGGGAACTGATGAATGGAGAGGCCAGGGCGCTTCGTTGAGCGTGCGCGAGACCTAGAAGTCTACAAGCGTGCTTACACAGTCTCTCTTGAGGTGCACAAAGCCACTCTCACTTTCCCGAAAATTGAGCAATACGCGCTAGCCGATCAATTGCGCCGCTCGAGTAAGGGCATATGTGCCAATCTGGCAAAGGGATTTGCCAAGCAGAGTCACTCCAAAGCTGAATTTGCCCGCTTCGTTTCGATGGCGATTGGGCCATGTAGCGAAGCGGAAACGTGGATATTCTACGCGTTCGACCTTCAATACATTTCTCAACCCCAACTCGACGCCTGGCGGCAATCTTATGCCCAAATCCATGGGATGCTCGTGAGCCTCCGAGAGAGGCTGACTTGATTTCTTTTCCTCAGTTCCTCAGTTCCTCAGTTCCTCAGTTCCTCAGTTCCTCAGTTCTTCAGTTCCTCAGTTCCCCTTTTTTTCATGTTTTGGCCAAATTTCCGCCTACGGTGCGCTCGCATCGTGGCCCCTGGCAAAAATGGCCGAGGACGGCGGCCTGAAACGAAATATTAACCGTGTTTCTTGAATGCCGGTTAACCCAAACGTGGTTACTGGGTGATCAACGAAATCACTCGAATGCTAAGGAGAGGGCGGCATGGGCCGTATCGCAGCACTTACCAGAAATCCGGCTATGATCGCGTTGGTGGCGGCTCTCGCCATCACCGGCTGCGCCTCGAAGAAGACCCCGAACAGCGCGGCCGATCTCGGCCTGAACGGCGCCGGCGCCGCTACGCCAGGCTCCGCGCAGGACTTCACCGTCAACATCGGCGACCGCATCTTCTTCGACACCGACTCCTCGTCGATCCGTGCCGACGCGCAGACGACGCTGTCGCGCCAGGCGCAGTGGCTCAACCAGTACAGGCAGTATGCCATCGTCATCGAAGGCCATGCCGACGAGCGCGGCACGCGCGAATACAATCTGGCGCTGGGCGCCCGCCGCGCCGCCGCTACCCGCGACTTCCTGGTCTCCAAGGGCGTCGCGGCCAACCGCCTGAAGACGATCTCCTACGGCAAGGAACGCCCGGTCGCCGTCTGCGACGATATCTCCTGCTGGTCGCAGAATCGCCGCGCCGTCACCACGCTCTCCGGCGCCGGTTCCTGAGGCTCAGTCGGGCGGCAAAAATACAACATCGCGGAACGAAAGGCGGCCTCAGGGCCGCCTTTTTCATATGCGACGGCCTGAAACAAAATTTGGCCGAAGTCTCGCGTCCTGCTATGAGCGCGAGGGCGCTTCCTCCCATCCCGATTTGGAAAGGCGCATCAGGCCAACAGATTTCACGGCGAGAGACATAATGCATTTCAGAACGGTCCTGAGCGGCACGCTTGCGCTGCTGCTTGTATCAAGCATTCCAGGCGTCGCCGCCCCGGCAGACAGCGGGCAATCCTCCGACAGCGGATTCACCTTTCACCTGCCGACACTCGGCATCTTCGGCGACAAGAAGAAGCCCGAGCAGGCGCAGATGGCGCAGCAGGACAGCGCCGGCATGACCGGCCTGGAAGATCAGCTGCGTCAGATGAACGGCAAGATCGAGGAGCTCAATTTCCAGATCCTGCAAATGCAGGAGCAGATGCGCAAGCAGCAGGAAGACAACGAGTTCCGCTTCCAGCAGCTCGAGGGCGGCTCGCAAGGCGCGAAGCCAACCGGCCAGAAGAAGTCCGAGGCCGCGCCGCAGGACGGCAACAGTGGCAACGGCAACACGAATATGGGCGATGCCGGTACCGGCGACAGCGGCGTCGCCGAAGCCCCGGCGACGCAAGCTCCGGCCGATACGAGCGCGCAGGCTGGCAGCGGCAAGAGCGTCGGCGAGGTCATCGTCGAGTCGCAAACCGGCGACCCGGGCAAGGTGATCACCGGCGCGCCGCCGAAGACCTTCGGCACCATCACGGTCGACAAGAACGGCAATGTCGTCAACGCCGAATCCGACCCGCAGGCGGGCTCGCAGACGCAGGCTCCGGCAGCCACGGCAAACGCGCCTTCCGCGGAAACCAGCACAAAGAGCGGCAAGGGCAAGTCCGGCGGCACGGTGATGGCGTCGCTGCCCTCGACCAACGATCCGGACGAGCTCTACCGCAACTCCTATCAGTTCATCCTGTCGGGCGACTATCCCACCGCCGAGCAGGGTTTCCGCGATCATATCTCCCGCTTCCCCAAGGACGCCAAGGCGGCGGATGCGCATTACTGGCTGGGCGAATCCCTGCTTGGCCAGCAGAAATACCGCGACGCGGCGGAGGTCTTCCTTGGCGCCAGCAAGGAGTATCCGAAGGCCAAGAAGGCGCCCGACATGCTGCTCAAGCTCGGCGTGTCGCTGGTCGGCCTCAAGCAGAACGATGTGGCCTGCGCCACCTTCAACGAGATCGGCAAGCGCTATCCGGATGTTTCCGGCACGCTCAAGGAGCGCATCAAGCAGGAGAAGGCACTGGCGTCGTGCTAGCTGTTCTCCTGCACGTCCCAAACTCGGGACCGGTTCTGGGCGACATGCACTGATGCTCGATATCGAGCCTGACCTTTCGGACCGCCTTTTCTCAGACTTCGACTTTTCCAACGGCGCCGTTGCAGCCGTGTCCGGCGGCAGCGACTCGACCGCCCTTCTCCTTCTCCTCAAGCACCATCTCGAGCGAACCCTGCCCGCGGCAAAGCTGCTGGCGGTGACGATCGATCATGCGTTGAGACCAAATTCGGCAGCGGAAGCGCAAGCCGTGGCCCGGCTCTGCGCCGAGCACGGGATCGCGCATCGAACACTCGTCTGGTCCGACCGCAAGCCGTCGACCGGCCTGCCCGCCGCCGCGCGCGAGGCGCGCTACCGACTGCTGGCGGAGGCGGCCGAAGCGGAAGGCATCCGCGTGGTGGTAACCGGCCACACCGCCGACGACCAGGCGGAGACCGTGCTGATGCGGCAAGCTCGTGATCGAGGGACGCGTGACGAAAGGGCCTATGACGACCGGGGCCTCGCCGGCATGGCGCCCGCCACGCTTTACGGCTGGCGCACATGGATCGCCCGCCCGCTGCTTAGCACACGTCGTGCGGCATTGCGCGAGATGCTGAAGCGCCGCGGCGTCGGCTGGATCGAGGATCCGACCAATGTCGACCAGCGTTTCGAGCGGCCGCGCATGCGCGTCTCGCTTGCAGGCGGCGACGGCGAGGCGCGCTTTACGCAGGCGATCGCAAAGGCCGGGCAGGCTGCCGCCGAGCGCGCGGAACTCGGCCGCCGAGCGGCCGTGCTGATCGGGGCCTTCGCCAGCAGGCCGGCTCCAGGGCTCATCCGTCTCGACCGCGCTTTCGCCGATGGCGAAGACAGCGAAGCGGCCCGTTATGCGCTGCGCATCCTGCTCGCCACGGTCGGCGGCGTCTCGTTCCTCGCCGACGAGGCGCGTTGCCGGGCGCTTTTCGAGCGTCTGCGGTCCGGGACGCTTTGCGCCACATTGTCGCGGACGGTGGTCGATGCGCGCCGGACCGGCATTTTCCTTCACCGCGAGGCGCGCAATCTGCCCACCACTATTCCTGCGGAGGACCAGATCCTCTGGGACGGCCGGCGCAGGATCACATTGAGCGACAGACCGGACGGGTTGGTGATCGCGCCCGTGGGGGCCGTCGCTGCCAGACGATCCGCCCCGGAAGGCGACGTTCCGGCAAGCCTGCTGCGCAGGGCGCTGGCCGCCGAACCCGCGCTCTGGCGCGACGGCGAACGCCTTGATTCCGCTGGCGGCGGTGTCGCGCCGCCGCCGATGGCAATCGTCCCGGTGGTGTCGCCTTTCGCCAGCTTCCTGCCGTCCTTCGATCTCAGGCCCGCCGCGGCGGTCGCCAAGCTCATCGGCGCGCCGCCGCTGCCGCCATTGCCTTTTCGCGGCCATGATCGCGACGGAGCATGGGCGAAAGCTTAACCGAGGCGTGCTGTTATGCTTGGCAAGGGGAGGCGCTCTCCCTATGTTAGGCCCAAGCTTCCTTCACCATCGTGGGTCCGCATGCGGACGCCAACAGGACAATAGATGAATCCGAATTATCGCAACCTCGCGCTCTGGGCGATCATAGCGGTCCTGCTCATCGCCCTGTTCAATCTTTTCCAGACGCCGCAGACGCGCGGTGCCTCCAGCGAGATTGCCTATTCGCAGTTCCTGCAGGATGTCTCGTCCGGCCGGGTCAAGAGCGTGACAATCGCCGGCGCCCGCATCTCGGGCAACTACACGGACAACGCCAACGGCTTCCAGACCTACTCGCCCGGCGATCCGTCGCTGGTTTCGAGGCTGCAGGACAAGAACGTCACCATCAATGCGCGGCCTGAGACCGACGGCTCCAACTCGCTGTTCGGCTATCTGATCTCGTGGCTGCCGATGATCCTGATCCTCGGCGTGTGGATTTTCTTCATGCGCCAGATGCAGTCCGGCTCCGGCCGCGCCATGGGCTTCGGCAAGTCGAAGGCGAAGCTTCTGACGGAGGCGCATGGCCGCGTCACCTTCCAGGACGTCGCCGGCGTCGACGAGGCCAAGGAGGATCTGGAGGAGATCGTCGAGTTCCTGCGCGATCCGCAGAAGTTCCAGCGGCTCGGCGGCAAGATCCCGCGCGGCGTGCTTCTGGTCGGCCCGCCCGGAACCGGCAAGACGCTGCTCGCCCGCTCGGTTGCCGGCGAAGCCAACGTGCCGTTCTTCACCATCTCCGGCTCGGACTTCGTTGAGATGTTCGTCGGCGTCGGCGCATCCCGTGTGCGCGACATGTTCGACCAGGCCAAGAAGAACGCGCCCTGCATCATCTTCATCGACGAAATCGACGCGGTCGGCCGTCATCGCGGCGCCGGCCTCGGCGGCGGCAATGACGAGCGCGAGCAGACGCTGAACCAACTGCTGGTCGAGATGGACGGCTTCGAGTCCAACGAAAGCATCATCCTGATCGCCGCAACCAACCGGCCCGACGTGCTCGACCCGGCGCTCTTGAGGCCCGGCCGCTTCGACCGCCAGGTCGTGGTGCCGAATCCCGACATCGTCGGCCGCGAGAAGATCCTCAAGGTGCATGTGCGCAATGTTCCGCTGGCGCCCAATGTCGATCTCAAGGTCATCGCGCGCGGCACGCCGGGCTTCTCCGGCGCCGACCTGATGAACCTCGTCAACGAATCCGCTCTGATGGCGGCGCGCCGCAACAAGCGGCTCGTCACCATGGCCGAGTTCGAGGACGCCAAGGACAAGATCATGATGGGCGCCGAGCGCCGCTCGTCGGCGATGACGCAGGCCGAGAAGGAGCTGACCGCCTATCACGAGGCCGGCCACGCCATCCTGGCGCTCAACGTGCCCACGGCCGATCCGCTGCACAAGGCGACCATCATCCCACGCGGCCGCGCGCTCGGAATGGTCATGCAGCTGCCGGAGGGCGACCGCTACTCGATGAGCTACAAATACATGATCTCCAGGCTGGCGATCATGATGGGCGGCCGTGTCGCCGAGGAGTTCAAGTTCGGCAAGGAGAACATCACCTCTGGTGCCTCCTCCGACATCGAGCAGGCGACGAAGCTCGCGCGCGCCATGGTCACGCGCTGGGGCTTCTCCGACAAGCTCGGCCACGTCGCCTATGGCGACAACCAGGAAGAGGTCTTCCTCGGCCATTCGGTGGCGCGCCAGCAGAACATCTCGGAAGAGACGGCGCAGATCATCGACGCCGAGGTGCGCCGGCTGATCGACGACGCCTACTCCACCGCCAAGACCGTGCTGACCAAGAAGAAGAAGGACTGGATCGCGCTCGCCGAAGGACTGCTCGAATACGAGACGCTGACCGGCGACGAGATCAAGCAGCTGATCGCCGGCCACAAGCCCGCCCGCGACCTTGGCGACGACACCCCGCCCAGCCGCGGCTCGGCCGTGCCGAAGGCCGGTACCGGCGGCCGCCGCAAGAAGGGCCCAGAGCCCGAAGGCGGCATGGAGCCGCAGCCCTCAAGCTGAGGTTGGTGCGCGAAAGACTTATCGAAAAACGCCGCGGCTTGGTCCGCGGCGTTTCTGTTTGGGAATTGGAGACAGGGCAAGGCTTCCCTCGTCCGCAGACCCTCGGACACGCCCGAGGATGATGGCTCAACGTCTGCGGGAAAAACAGTGAACCGCTTTGTCCGCCGTATTCGATTTTTATGATTCAGCTTTCAGCCGCGCATTGCAGAGGCTGTAGTAACCGCCGCCCTTCTGGATCCAGCGAAGGCCGTTCAACGTACCTGCCTCCTTGTTGTCGTGGTAACCCTGCAGGCAGGTCTTCATCCGGGCCTTCGCGGGCTTTTCGGCCTTGAACTCGGCGGCGAGGGTGGTCGGGAATGTCACGCCCGCCGGCGCCACAGTGGGGGCGACCGCCGCGCTGGTGTCCTTTTTCTGCTGCTCCGCGGTTTTGACCGAATCCGCGCTGACACTCTCCGCGGCGGACGTCGCGCATTTCTCCTTGCGGAAAGCGGCCCAGTCCATGCCGTTCAGAGTGCCGCCTTCCTTGGCTGCCCGATAGGTCTCGCCGCATTCCTTCATCGTCAGTGCGCTCGCAGGTGAGACGTTCCATGCGACCAGTGCCGTCACAGCCAACGCCGCCAATTTTAAACTGAACATTGAGACCCTCCTGATTGTTGATAATAAGCTCGACATCTTTTTGTATACTGTTTGTTCTCTGTATGTTCAACTGGAATCTTTGCGACACTGCCGACAAAACCTGACGGTGAGCAGGTGTGGGAGAATCGATGATGCCGACGGTCCCGCGACATGCGAATGCGAGCAAGGCCGCGGGCGTCTTCGCGCGCAACAAAAAGGCCCGCGCATCTTGCGATGCGCGGGCCTTTTCTCTTTGAATAATTACGCGATCAGCTCTTCAGCTTGGCGTTGCAGAGGCTGTAGAAGCCGCCGCCCTTCTGGATCCACTTCAGGCCGTTCAGCGTGTTGGCGTCCTTGTTGGCGTAGTACTGCTCGAGGCAGGTATGCATGCGGCCCTTGGCGGGGGTCTCGGTGGCGAATTTCGGCGAGATCGCCTTCGGGAAGCTCACGCCCTTCGGCGCTGCGACCGACGGCTTGGCCGGCTCGCTGGTGTAGGTGGCTTCCGTCGGAGCCGGCACGGTGTCGTCGTCGTCGGCGCCGGCGCCGCATTCGGCCTTGCGGAAGTCGTTCCACTTCATGCCGTTCAACTTGTTGGCGGTCTTGGCGGCCTGATACTTGGTGCTGCATTCCGCCATGGTCAGGCCCTTACCGCCATCGGCAGCTGCGGTCGAGGTCTTGGTCGTCTTGGCGGGCTTGGTGTCGGTAGCGGGGGCGGCAGCGGCCGCGGCCGTTGCGCCAGGGCCGCACTCGGCCTTGCGGAAGTCGTTCCACTTCATGCCGTTCAGCGTGCCGGCGGATTTTGCAGCCTGGTACTTGGCGCTGCATTCCTTGGAGCTCAGGCCCTTGGCTGCATCATCGGCAGCGGCGGCCGCCTTCGTCTTCTTGGCTGGCTTGGTTTCGGCTGCCTTGGTATCGGTCGCCGCCTTGGTGTCGGTCGCGGCGGAAGCGTCGCTGCCGCACTGCGCCTTGCGGAACTGGTTCCAGGTCTGGCCGGCGAGCGTTCCGGCGTCCTTGGCCGCGTTGTACTTGGTGCTGCACTCGGCCATGGTCAGCGCGTGGGCCGGCGCCGCCACGAAAAAGGCTGCGACGGCGAGGCCCGTCAATGTTGCAAGTCTATGAATAAGCATGGCGTTTTCTCCCTTGCTGCCGCCAGATGGTGTCCCTATACCAAATCAATAGCTCTCAACTTCAGACTGCGCCAGATGCTTCCGGCGCGGATGCCGTCACAAAGTGTGTTGCTCCCGATAAGGTGATGAATTGCTTGCGGCTGGTCGCGCAAACAAGGTTTTTCCAAGCCGCATCCGGCGGAAAAGCTCGCCTCGGCTGGTATATTGCCGCTACAGTGAGAGGTCGTGGTAGGCTGTCGAATCACTTGAACCGCCCGCGACAATCATTTTCTAAGGAATGGTAATATATAATCACGAAATGTGATGATCGGATGCGGCCCAATTGTGGCAATACGGGCGGCTGAAACCGACGGGGACATTGGCAGGCATGGCAGGGCAGTATTTCGGCACCGACGGCATCCGCGGACGCGCCAACAAGTTTCCGATGACGGCCGAGGTCGCCATGAGGGTCGGGATGGCCGCCGGGCTTTCGTTCCAGCGCGGCAATCATCGGCACCGCGTCGTGCTCGGCAAGGACACACGGCTTTCCGGCTACATGATCGAGAATGCGATGGTCTCGGGCCTGTGCGCCGCCGGCATGGACGTGTTCCTGCTCGGGCCTATTCCGACACCGGCGGTCGCCATGCTGGTGCGCTCGCTGCGCGCCGACATCGGCGTGATGATCTCGGCTTCGCACAACCCCTATTACGACAACGGCATCAAGCTGTTCGGCCCCGACGGCTACAAGCTCTCCGACGAGATCGAGGAACGCATCGAAGGCATGCTCGACAAGGACATCGAGCTGGCGCTTGCCGATTCCGACGGGCTGGGTCGCGCGAAGCGCGTCGATGGCGTGCATGACCGCTACATCGAATTCGCCAAGCGCACGCTGCCGCGCTCGATGTCGCTTTCCGGGCTTCGTATCGTCGTCGATTGCGCGAACGGCGCCTCCTACAAGGTGGCGCCGGAGGCGCTGTGGGAGCTCGGCGCCGAAGTGGTCGCCATCAATGTCGAGCCGAACGGCTTCAACATCAACAAAGAGTGCGGCTCGACCCACCCGGCCGGCCTGCAGAAGAAGGTGCACGAGGTGCGTGCCGACATCGGCATCGCGCTCGACGGCGACGCCGACCGCGTGGTCATAGTCGACGAGAACGGCGCCATCGTCGATGGCGACCAGATCATGGCGCTGATCGCCGAGTCCTGGCACCAGAGCGGGCGGCTGGCCGGCGGCGGCATCGTCTCCACCGTGATGTCCAATCTCGGCCTCGAACGGTTCCTCGGCGACATGAAGCTGCAGCTGCACCGCACCAAGGTCGGCGACCGCTATGTCGTCGAGCATATGCGCGCGCACGGCCTCAATGTCGGCGGCGAGCAGTCCGGCCATATCGTGCTCTCCGATTTCTCGACCACCGGCGACGGGCTGGTTTCGGCGCTGCAGGTGCTGGCCTGCATCAAGCGGCAGAACCGGCCGGTCAGCGAGTTGTCGAAGAAGTTCGAGCCGGTGCCGCAGCTTCTCAAGAACGTGCGCATCTCCGGCGGCAAACCGCTGGAGGAGGCACCGGTCAAGGCGGCTATCGAAGAGGCGCGCAACCGTCTCGGCAAGTCCGGCCGCCTCGTCATCCGGCCCTCCGGCACCGAGCCGCTCATCCGCGTCATGGCTGAAGGCGACGATCCGCAACTGGTCGAGACCGTCGTCAACGACATCGTCGGCATCATCTCGGAAACCCGCAGCGCCGCCTGACCAGCCGCCGCTAGATTCCTGGCACAGGTCGCGGGCCTTGGCGATTGGCCGGAACGTCCATCGCGATCGTCATCCTTGGGCGAAGCAAGGAGCGAAGCGACGCGGCGCAGACCCGAGGATCCATTCCGTGAAATACGAGCGTTGCGGCGGTGCAGAATTCTGCTCCGATGCACCTTCGATCAAGGTAACGGCATGGATCCCAGGGTCTCCGCGACGGAGCTTACGCTCCTGCTTCGCCCTGGGATGACGAGGTTGGGAGGCCTCAGCCAATCCCCTGCGCCTGCGCTGAGTAAACGTTTTTCCGTCCAAAATTGCGCAGGCGAGCCCGCCGCGCCCGGCGAGCTTTTTTCATGCGCCCGCAGCGACCCGCACAACGGTATTCCCTCTAAAATTGTACGGATTCGTGGTTAATCGGTACGGTTAAACGGCTTTTAACCTTTGCAATTCATTATCCACGCCGAGGTTCAACCTCGGGCGGTGTCGTCCCGAGGCTTCTTAGGGGTGACAGCATGTTCGATACAGCAAGAATGGCATTTTTTGCCGCGCTGCTCGCGGGGGTAGCCGGACCGGCGCTCGCCGCCGACCTCGCGGAACCACCACCGGTCGAGGAGGCGCCGCCGCCAGTCGTCGAGGCTCAGCCGGTTGACGTCGGTGGCTGGTACATCCGCGGCGACATCGACTATCACAAGTCGACTTTGCGTGGCATCGACTACATTACGTACGGCCCGCCGCCCGGCACCAACGATTTCGATTTCGGCAAGCTCAAGGGCGGCTTTTCGCTCGGCGCCGGCGTCGGCTACAAGGTCAACGATTACTTCCGTACCGATCTGACCGCCGACTACTGGTTCAAGTCGAACTTCAACGGCCAGACCTCCGACCTCACCACGACATCGACCGAGGTGTCGAGGATGAGCGCCCTGCTGCTGCTGGCCAATGCCTATGTCGATATCGGCACCTATCACGGCATCACGCCTTACGTCGGCGCCGGCATCGGCGGCGCGCACATCAAGTGGGACACGGTCCACGATCCGAACACCACCGAGACCAATCCGGGGTCGTCCAACTGGCGCTTCGCCTACGCGCTCATGGCCGGCGCCTCCTACTGCCTGACCGACAAGCTCATCCTCGACGCGGGCTACCGCTTCACCCATATCCAGGGCGGGCGCATGTTCGAGTTCGATACGAGCAGCTCAGGGCCGGGATTCGATCACGGCATCAACACGCATGAGGTGCGCGGAGGTCTGCGCTACCAGTTCGGTGGCAACAACGGCTGCGCCGCACCGGTGGTGGCCTACCAGCCGGAGCCGGAGCCGATCTACACCAAGTAGTCGCTTCGAAGATCCTGAAATTCGTCAACCGCCCGGCATTTTGCCGGGCGGTTTCGTTTTGTGCGCGGCTGGTTAAATCACATCGAAATCAATTCGGTAACCGCCTGTTATCCTTAACCGGCACTTAACCACTATGGTTAACAATACTCCTCGAAACGGCAGCTGTGCTCGCGTTCGCGACTGGCGCCAACTTCAGGAGCCGGGGACCATGACATCAAAATCGCGTATCGCACTGGCGCTCGCCGCAATCGTGCTGATGCCGGCGACACAGGCGGTGTCGGCCGACTACGACCCGCCGATCTATGTCGACCAGGCGCCGGACTATCAGCCGGTCGAGGTCGGCTCAGGCTGGTACCTGCGCGGCGATGTCGGCTACGCCTTCAGCCATCCTTACAACAACGAGGAGACCGCGGCGGGCTTCACATCCAAGAACAGCCTGTTCGATGGCAGCATCGGCATGGGCTACCATTTCAACGACTATCTGCGCGGCGATTTGAATTTCGGCATTCTGCCCACCAACAGATTCGGCGACAATTTCGTCACCACCTGCGATGGTTCGATCACCACGACGATCTCGGACGTCAACACGGGCACCGTCGTCAATCAAACCACCGCCCCGGCTTCTGCGCCCTGCAGAGGCTCCAACCTTGCCAACAACAAAGCCTACAGCCTGATGGCGAACGGCTATGTCGATCTCGGCACATATGTCGGTCTGACGCCTTATATCGGCGCGGGCCTTGGTGTGGTCTACAGCAAATACAGTAGGGCGATCGGCAAGCGTGACTGCGTCGAGACGACGTCGACCACGACCGCTGGCGGGTTCCAGACCGTCGACCAATTCAACTGCGACGATCCCGCCGGCTACGATGGCGCGGTGACTTCGAAAGCCAGCTACGATTTCGCCTATTCGCTCGCCGCCGGTTTGTCCTACCAGGTCACCAAGAATGTCTCTGTCGACCTCGGTTACGAGTATTTCGCCGTGCCCAGCGCGAAGTATGTCGCCTATGACGGCGGAGCCTTCAATATCCACAAGGGCGTCGATTATCAGAGCGTCAAGCTCGGGCTGCGCTACGATCTCTGGTAAAACGGCGTCTTCTCATATGCGGACGGCGGATCCCGCGATCCGCCGTTTTCGTTTTCGCCTTGTGATGAAAAACCTGACATATGTCCCGCCAGCGACAAAAACTTTGCTCTTGACGCCGGAAGGCTGAAAGCATATCGCCGTCCGTGGGCCACCCCTCCCCAACGAGGGGCCACTATCTGGAAGGATAGACCACGATGACGACGCTTACCAAGCCCGGACTCCGTCCGGCAAATCCCAATTTCTCCTCAGGTCCCTGCGCAAAACGCCCCGGCTGGTCGGCCGAGGCGCTGAAAGCCGCCGCGCTCGGACGTTCCCATCGGGCCAAGATCGGCAAGGCGAAGCTCGAACAGGCGATCGAGCTGACGCGCGAGATCCTCAAGGTTCCTGCCAACTATCGCATCGGCATCGTGCCGGCGTCCGATACCGGCGCGGTGGAGATGGCACTGTGGTCGCTGCTCGGCGAGCGAGGCGTCGACATGGTCGCCTGGGAAAGTTTCGGTTCCGGCTGGGTGACCGATGTCGTCAAGCAGCTCAAGCTCGCCGACGTGCGCAAGTTCGAGGCCGACTACGGTATGTTGCCGGACCTGACGCAGATCGATTTCGACCGCGACGTGGTCTTCACCTGGAACGGTACGACTTCCGGCGTGCGCGTGCCGAACGGCGATTTCATTCCGGCCGACCGCAAGGGCCTGACCATTTGCGACGCGACTTCGGCCGCGTTCGCCCAGAGGCTCGACTTCGAAAAACTCGATGTCGTGACCTTCTCCTGGCAGAAGGTGCTGGGCGGCGAGGGCGCGCACGGCATGCTGATCCTCAGCCCACGCGCCGTCGAGCGGCTGGAAACCTACAAGCCGGCCTGGCCTCTGCCGAAGATCTTCCGCCTGACCTCGGGCGGCAAGCTGATCGAGGGCATCTTCAAGGGCGAGACCATCAACACGCCGTCGATGCTGTGCGTCGAGGACTATCTCGATGCCCTTCAATGGGCGAAGTCGATCGGCGGCCTGGAAGCGCTCATTGCCCGCGCCGACGCCAATGCCGCGGTGCTCGACCGGTTCGTGGACAAGTCATCGTGGCTCGGCCATCTGGCCGTCGATCCGGCGACGCGCTCGAACACTTCGGTGTGCCTCTCCTTCACCGACGTGCAAGTGGCGGGGCTCGACGCCGACGGTCAGGCGGCGTTCGCCAAGGGCATCGTCTCGGCGCTCGACAAGGAAGGCGTCGCCTACGACATCGGCTCCTATCGCGACGCGCCGCCCGGCCTGCGCATCTGGTGCGGCGCGACCGTCGAGACCTCCGATCTCGAAGCGCTGCTGCCATGGCTCGACTGGGCCTTTGCCTCGCAGAAGGCGTCGCTCAAAGCAGCGGCCTGAAATTCGTGGCGGCCTGTGGGCCGCCACGAATTCCCAACACGCTCAATTCCCTTCAAGGAGGCCGTTATGGCGCCCCGCGTTCTCGTATCGGATAAACTTTCAACGACCGCCGTGCAGATTTTCAAGGATCGCGGCATCGAGGTGGACTACTTGCCCGATCTCGGCAAGGACAAGGAAAAGCTTGCAGAAGTGATCGGCCAATATGACGGCCTCGCCATCCGCTCGGCGACCAAGGTCACCGAGAAGCTGATCAATGCCGCCACCAGGCTAAAGGTCGTCGGTCGTGCCGGCATCGGCGTCGACAATGTCGACATCCCCGCGGCGAGCCGCAGGGGCATCATCGTGATGAACACGCCCTTCGGCAACTCGATCACCACGGCAGAGCACGCCGTGGCGATGATCTTCGCGCTGGCGCGCCAGATCCCGGAGGCCAACGCCTCGACCCATGCCGGCAAGTGGGAGAAGAACCGCTTCATGGGTATCGAGATCACCGGCAAGACGCTGGGCGTGATCGGCTGCGGCAATATCGGCTCGATCGTCGCGACGCGCGGTGTCGGCCTGAAGATGCATGTGATTGCCTTCGATCCGTTCCTGTCGGACAGCCGCGCCGAAGAACTCGGCGTCGAGAAGGTCGAGCTCGACGATCTCTTCGCCCGCGCCGACTTCATCACCTTGCACACGCCGCTGACCGACAAGACGCGCAACATCATCGACGCGGCCGCGATCGCCAAGATGAAGGACGGCGTGCGCATCATCAATTGCGCGCGCGGCGGGCTGGTCGTCGAGGCCGACCTGGTCGCGGCACTGAAGAGCGGCAAGGTTGCCGGCGCCGGCGTCGACGTCTTCGAGGTGGAGCCGGCCGAGCAGAACGCGCTGTTCGGCCTGGAGAATGTCGTTGCCACCCCGCATCTCGGCGCCTCGACAACCGAGGCGCAGGAGAACGTCGCCCTTCAGGTCGCCGAGCAGATGTCCGACTACCTGATCAAGGGCGCCGTCTCCAATGCCATCAACATGCCCTCGATCACCGCCGAGGAAGCGCCGAGGCTGAAACCCTTCGTCAAGCTCGCCGAGGTGCTCGGCGCCTTTGTCGGCCAGGTCACCGAGGATCCGATCAAGGAGGTCGAGATCCTGTTCGACGGCTCGACCGCGACCATGAACACGCGAGCGCTGGTGAGCGCCGCTCTTGCCGGCCTGATCCGGCCGCAGGTCTCGGACGTCAACATGGTGTCGGCGCCGATCATGGTGAAGGAGCGCGGCATCATCGTTGCCGAGGTCAAGCGCGACAAATCGGGCGTCTTCGACGGTTATATCAAGCTCACCGTCACCACCGAGCATATGACGCGTTCGATCGCCGGCACCTGTTTCTCCGACCACAAGCCGCGCTTCATCCAGATCAAGGGCATCAACCTCGATGCCGAGGTCGGCCAGCACATGCTCTACACGACCAATGCGGACGCGCCCGGCATCATCGGCCTGCTCGGCACCGTCTGCGGCGAGAACGGCGTCAACATCGCCAACTTCCAGCTCGGCCGCAACCGGCCGGGCGGCGATGCGATCGCGCTGCTCTATCTCGACGCGCCCTTCCCGGAAAAGGTGCTCGATCAGCTGCGGGCGCACCAGTCGA
Organism: Mesorhizobium sp.; assembly: GCA_004963905.1. Taxonomy (GTDB): domain Bacteria; phylum Pseudomonadota; class Alphaproteobacteria; order Rhizobiales; family Rhizobiaceae; genus Mesorhizobium. Next base: position 47,568 of record SUGL01000004.1, on the reverse strand, counting down.
TCGACTCGGCCAAGCCGCTGCATTTCGACGTCGGGAGCGATTGATTAAGTCATCGAAAGGGCCTCGCCTGCCGCGGCAGGCGAGGCCCTTTTCTCAAGTCAATAAGTTGCCGGCAAGGAAGCTGGGTTCAAACTCGTATTGCCATTGTCAATCGCTGCCTTGCAGCAAAGGCCGCGATGCCTGCAGGGTCGCCCTTCTGCCACTGTATTCGGCCAGCGCGATGCCTCCGAGCACGAGCGCGAGCGCAAGACCCTGATAGAGCTCGAACTGTTCGCCGACGACCAGCACCGAAAGCAGCGTACCGAAGATCGGCACCAGATTGATGAACAGCCCAGCGCGATTGGCGCCGATCAGTTCATTGCCCCGGATGTAGAAGATCTGCGAGACGACCGACGCGCCGAGCGCGGTGTAGAACGCGACCGCCCATCCTCGCGCGTCCGGGACGATGACGCGGCCGGCCGCCACCTCCCAGACAAAGAAGGGCAACGAGGTCAAAAGCGCGGCGAACGACAAAGCCAGCATGAAGCTTTGCCAGCGAATGGCCGGCTTCAGACGCAGCCCCACCGAATAGAGGCTGTAGCAGAGCACCGCAACCAGCATGATCGCATCGCCGAAATTGAGATCGAGCTTCAGCAACTGGCTGAGATCGCCATGGCTGGCGGTGAGGGCGACGCCGACGATGGTCAGCGCCACGCCGACGATCTGCAGGCGCTGCACGTGCAGGCGGAACAGCACGAAGTTCGCAAGGATGATGACGATCGGTATGGCGGCCTGCTCGATCGAGACATTGATGGCGGTCGTGTAGTTGAGCGCCGTGTAGAAGATGACGTTGAAGATCGTGAAGCCGCAGGCGCCGAGTCCGGCGAGCAGCAGCCAATGCCGGCGCAGCTCGGGCCAGTCCTCGCGAAACGCCCGCCAGCCGACGGGCAGCATGATCAGGACCGCCAACACCCAGCGCAGGAAAACCAATGTCATCGGCGACACATGGCCGACGGCAAGCTTGCCGGCTACTGAATTGCCGCCCCATAGCAGCATGGTGGAGAGAAGGAACAGATAGGCAGCTCGATGCATCGCTCAATCCGGCGCGGAGTCTGTTCGAAGATCGCAGCCGACCTATTGCGACGACCGCGGCAAGTAAATGATGCGAAAGCCAGAATTTGTTGTGCCTGGATCAGGATGACGATTTCTTTGAATCATCATCCTGGTCCAGCACTTGGTTGCAGCATGATCTCTTCCGAAACCGGTTCCCACTTTTCGCTTACGCGGTCCTTCGGTTCGGGACCATGGGATTCCGGCGGCAAAGAAAGGGTCGCATCGGCCTGCACATGAGTCTATAGAGGCCTGTCGTTTCAAGCCGCCAAGGCGGCATCTCAAGGGAAAAGAACATGGCCAATGTGGTGGTCGTCGGCTCGCAGTGGGGCGACGAAGGCAAGGGCAAGATCGTCGACTGGCTGTCGGAACGAGCCGACGTGGTCGTGCGCTTCCAGGGCGGCCACAATGCAGGTCATACGCTGGTCGTCGACGGCAAGGTCTACAAGCTGTCGCTCCTGCCGTCGGGCGTGGTCAGGCAAGGCAAGCTGTCGATCATCGGCAACGGCGTGGTCTTCGATCCGCATGCCTTCGTCGTGGAAGTGGCGAAGCTCAAGGAGCAGGGCGTGGACGTGACGCCCGAGCGCCTGAAAATAGCCGAAAACACCGCGCTTATCCTGTCGTTGCACCGGGAACTGGACGGATTCCGCGAAGACGCCGCCTCCAATTCCGGAACCAAGATTGGCACGACCCGCCGCGGCATCGGCCCCGCCTACGAGGACAAGGTAGGCCGGCGCGCGGTGCGGGTGATGGATTTGGCGGATTTGGAGACACTCCCCCTGAAGGTCGATAGGCTGCTGACGCATCACAATGCGCTGCGCCGAGGGCTCGGCCATGCCGAGGCGACGCATGAGGCGATCATGCAGGAGCTGACCTCGGTGGCCGCCGAGATCCTGCCTTACATGGACCGTGTCTGGAAAGTGCTCGACGACAAGCGGCGCGCCGGCGAGCGCATCCTGTTCGAAGGCGCGCAAGGCACGCTGCTCGACATCGATCACGGCACCTATCCCTTCGTCACCTCGTCCAACACGGTGGCTGGACAGGCGGCCGCAGGCTCGGGCACCGGCCCCGGCGCCATCGGCTATGTGCTCGGCATCACCAAGGCCTATACGACGCGTGTCGGCGAAGGTCCGTTCCCGACCGAACAGAAGAACGAGATCGGCGAGTTCCTCGGCACGCGCGGCCACGAGTTCGGCGTCGTCACCGGCCGCAAGCGCCGTTGCGGCTGGTTCGACGCCGTGCTGGTGCGCCAGGCCGTCGCCGTCAACGGCATCAAGGGCATCGCTCTCACCAAGCTCGACGTGCTCGACGGGCTGGACGAGATCAAGGTCTGCACCGGCTATCGCCTCGATGGCGAGCCGATCGACTACCTGCCGGCCAGCCAGGGCGCCCAGGCGCGCGTCGAGCCGGTCTATGAGACGCTCGAAGGCTGGAAGGGAACGACGGCCGGCGCCAGGAGCTGGAACGATCTGCCGGCGCAAGCGGTCAAATATGTCCGCTACATCGAAGAGCTGATCGGCGCCCCGGTTGCGCTGCTTTCCACCAGCCCGGAGCGGGACGACACGATACTTGTGACCGACCCGTTTCAAGACTAGTTTCACAGCCCTTCCCGGCGCTACGACTGATTTGCAGGCCGGGCAAAGAATGCAGGTCCGACTGACGCATGGCAGATTTCGTTGGTGTTCTGAAAAAGCAGCTTGAGAAGCACGGCGAGCCCTCGTCCGAGCTGCGCAAGCGGATTTACGAGAATGCGCGTGCGGCACTGGGGAAGCAGCTCGCCAACTATTCTCCGCCTTTGTCCGCCGAGGTCGTCAGCAAGCAGAAACGCTCGCTGGAAGATGCCATTTCCAGCGTCGAGCGGGAGTATGCCAAGCCTGCTCCGGCGCCCAAGCCGGCTCCGACAGAAGATCCGCTGGCGGAGCTCGAGCACATCTTCTCGTCGATCGACCGCAACAAGAACCAACCCAGCCACGTCCGGCAACCGGCGGTGACGAAGCTCGAGCCTGCTAAGCCCGAGCCCGCCAAACCCGAGCCCATCAAGCCGGCGCCGGCACCCGTCAAGACGGAATCAAGCTGGCAAAGCGCCCCAAAAACCGAGCCAAGCTGGCAAGGCGCAACGAAGACCGAGCCCGGCGGCTGGCACAAAGTGCCTGCGGCACCGCCGCCAATGCCCTCGCCGCGCGAGGACGATGTCAACCTGCCCGGCATGAATGCCGCCGAGCCGGACGATGGCAGCGATGTCTTCGCCAATGACGAACTGCCGGCGGGCGAGACCTTCCAACGGCTGCGGCCGCCGCCACGCAGACGCAGCTATGGCGGGTTGATCGCGACGGTCATTGCGCTTCTGGTGCTGGCCGGCGGCGGTTACGGGGTCTGGCTGAACAAGGATGCGTTCAGCTCGATGCTCGGCCTGAAAGGCGGCGGCAGCCAGACGGTCTCGACCGAGCCTCTGGTCAAGCCTGCCCCGGCAAAGCCTGCCCCCGAGACGGCCGCCGCGCCTGCCGCCGGAGGCGCCAACGCAGCCGCCCCCAGCGAGCCGGCCGAAGCGAAGTTCACCCAGCGCCTGACCCCTGAAGGCAAGGAGACAGATCCCGGCCCGGCCGGCGGGCAGAGCACCATCGGCGAGGGCGAATCCGTCGCAGCGCTGACCACGCCGCCGCCGGCTGCTCCTGCGACGACGAACCCGCCTGCCGCCGCCGGCACGCCGCCGGCTGCGCAAACGCCGGGCGCGACCCCGCCTGCCGCCGGAGCGACGCCGCCGGCGCCTACCGGCGCTGCCGCCAATCTGCCTGCGCCGGCTACCGGGACCCCGGCCGCGGCGATCACTCCGCCCGCGGCTGGCGCGACGCCACCCGCGGCGGGAACCACGCCCGCGCCGGCGACGGCCGAGGCGACCGTGCCGGTCGGCCAGAAGGCGATCTTCTATGAGGAGCGGACCAGCACGCAGCAAGGCACCGCCGAGCCCGGCAGCATCGTCTGGTCACTGGTGCAGGAATCGCCAGGCGGCGACCTGCCGCCCGAGCCGGCGATTCGCGCCGAGGCGACAATTCCCGGTAAGGACATTCAGCTGCGCATGACCATCCGGCGCAACACCGACCAGACCCTGCCGGCCAGCCATATCATCGAGATGATCTTCCTGACGCCGGAAGGGTTCGACGGCGGCGGCGTCGACAACATCCTGCGCATCGCCATGAAGAGCTCGGAGCAGGATGCAGGAAGCCCGCTGATCGGCATCCCGGCCAAGATCGCCGACGGCTTCTTCCTCGTCGCGCTCAACGACACCAAGGCCGACGAGGACGCCAATCTGACACTGCTCAGGGGACAGGACTGGATCGACGTGCCGGTGGTCTACAAGACCGGACGCCGTGCGCTGCTCACCATGGAAAAGGGCATCCCCGGCGAGAAGGTCTTCGATGAGGCGCTGAAGGCCTGGGCGACGAAAACTTCGGGTTGAGAAGGCGGCTCAAAAGCCTTGGAACAGCATATCAAGGGCGACGACGATGTCGTCATGATGCTTGGCGAGATTCCCTTCTGCCGCCCGCAGTTCGGAAGCCGTCAAAGCCGCCATGAATTGAGTGACCATTACATGGTCCTCGCCATCAATCCTGAAGATTGGATTCAGCCTGCTAGCTGGCAAGGGTGCCACGTTGGGTGGCAGAAGTGGAACGACAATCTTGGTGTCGAGGTGTTCCAGCAGGTCAGACTGGACGTCGAGGAGATAACCGCCGCTTCCCGCATTTCGGTAGAAGTCGTATCGGGCCATCAAAATAGCCGGTATTTGGCTAAAGGCTGGCCGTTGCGCTTAACATAGTCGTTGGAGCTTTCGAGCGCTTGCTTGTTCTCCTCCTGCCAACGGCGGGTCTTTTCGGCAGAAATTGCTTTGGCTATTCCTTGCTCGGCAGCACGGGACATGTTGATGCCCAATGCCTTGGCCTCCTCAATCAATCTGGAATCGATTGAGGTGTTAACGGATTTACGCTGTGGCTTTGCAGTCGATTGGAGCATGGCCTACCTCTTTATGCGCATAAAATAAGCGCATATCTGCGTGTAGGCAAGCTTGTCACCCCTCCATCTCCTCCCGCAGCATCTCCAGTTCCAGCCATTCTTCCTCGAGTGCTGCCAGCGTCGTGCGCTCCTTGTCCAGCGCGGCAATGGTCTTCTGGAACGAGACGGGATCGCGCTCGTAGAAGGACGGATCGGCAATGTTGTTCTCCAGCCGCGAGATCGAGGCTGTCACCGCCTCGATCTTTTTCGGCAAGGAGTCGAGAGCAAATTTCTGCTTGAACGACAGTTTCTTCGCCGGGCCTTTAGGGGCGGCCTGATCAGTCTTGGGCGCAGCGCCTGCGTCAGCGGCTTCGGCCTTTGGCCTTGCCTTGCGTTCCTCCAGCCTCGAGCCGCCGCGCTGCGCCAGCATGTCGGAATAGCCGCCGGCATATTCGATCCAACGTCCGCCGCCGTCCGGCGCGATCACGCTGGTGACCGTGCGGTCGAGGAAATCGCGGTCGTGGCTTACCAGGATCACCGTCCCGGCAAAGCCGGCGACCAGTTCCTGCAGCAGCTCAAGCGTCTCCATGTCGAGGTCGTTGGTCGGCTCGTCGAGCACCAGGAGATTCGCCGGCCGCGCCAGCACCCGGGCCAGCAGCAGGCGCGCGCGCTCACCGCCCGAAAGCTCCCGCACGGGCGTGCGCGCCTGCTCCGGCTTGAACAGGAAATCCTTCATGTAGGAGACGACGTGGCGCTGCTCGCCGTTGACCACAAGGTTCTCGCCGCGTCCGTCGGTCAGGTAGTGCGCCAGCGTCTCCTGCGGGTCGACGGCCTCGCGCTTCTGGTCGAGCGTCGCGATCTCCAGATTGACGCCGAGCCGCACCGAGCCAACGTCCGGCGTCAGCTCGCCGGTCAGCATTTTCAGAAGAGTCGTCTTGCCGGCGCCGTTCGGTCCAACCAGGCCGACACGATCGCCGCGCTGGACGCGGGTCGAGAACCCTTTGACCACGGTCAAGTCGCCAAAGCTCTTGTCGATCCCCTTGGCCTCGATCACCAGCTTGCCGGATTCGGCGGCGTCGCTCGCCACCATGGTCGCTGTGCCCTCGGTGCCGCGATGGCTGCGAAAGCGCTGGCGCATGGCCTGCAGCTCGCCGAGGCGGCGCATATTGCGCTTGCGCCTGGCGGTCACGCCATAGCGCAGCCAGTGCTCCTCGCGCACGATCTGGCGGCCGAGCTTGTGCTGCTCGCGCTCCTCCTCTTCCAGCACCTGGTCGCGCCATTCCTCGAAATGCGCGAAGCCCTTGTGCAGCCGCCGGGTCTGGCCGCGGTCGAGCCAGACCGTGGCGCGCGAGACGCGCTCGAGAAAGCGGCGATCGTGCGAGATCAGGATCACGGCCGAAGAGGTGCGGGCAAGCTCCTCTTCCAGCCATTCGATGACCGACAGGTCGAGGTGGTTGGTCGGCTCGTCGAGCAGCAGGATATCGGGTTCGGGCGCCATGACGCGGGCAAGCGCGGCGCGGCGCGCCTCGCCGCCGGAAAGGTCGCTCGGCCGTTCCTCGCCGGTGAGTCCGAGATGGTCCATCAAATACGTGGCGCGATGCGGGTCGTCGGCCGGCCCGAGGCCGGCCTCGACATAGGCGCGCACGCTGGCGAAGCCATCCATATCGGGCATCTGCGGCAAATAGCGGACCGTCGCCGATGGCTGGCGGAACACCTCGCCGTCCTGCGGCTCGACCAGCCCGGCGGCGATCTTGAGCAGCGTCGACTTGCCCGAACCGTTGCGGCCGACAAGCGCGATCTTCTCGCCGGCGGAAGCGCTCAGCGACGCGCCGTCGAGCAGCGGCGTGCCGCCAAAGGTCAATTTTATGCCGTCGAGATTGAGAAGAGGCGGAGCCATGTCAGCTTTCGGCAAGAGGATAGGGGTGAGCGAGCAGCAGCGCCCGGCCACTCTCGAGCGCGATCTCGAGCCGGCCCTTGACCTCGTTCGATATAGTGAGCGAGGAGCCGAACGCCACCTCGACACGGTCGAGCGGCCATTTGGCCCCGGAGACCGTCAGGCCGGCGAGTTCGGAGAAGCCGAGCACCGAGAACAGCGTTCCGTCGGCGTAATCGAAGGCGGCTTTGCCCGGCAGGATGGGGACGCCCTCCTGCGCGCCGCTGGTCAGCAGTACCGTCGTGCCCGCCTCGGCCAGCCGATGCCCAAGCGCTTGATGCAGGAAGGCATGGTCGGCGCGCTTGCCGCCGAAGGCGCCGGCCAGCACCAGGCTGGTGGCGCCGCGCGCGAGCGCTTCGGCGATGGCGAGCTCGCCGTCGGTCATGTCCTTTTCGGCCGGAAAGATCTTGCGCGGCACGGCGGCGAGATCCTCCGGCAGGTTCGGCGGCACCGAGTCGAAGTCGCCGACCCATAGCTCCGGTACGAGGCCCAGCATGCGGGCATGACCGATGCCGGCGTCGGCGGCGATGACGCGGGAGCCTTCGATCTGGCGATCGAGCCGAGGCGTGCGGACGAGCTCGCCGCCAAGCAGGATGGTGAATGTTCCCATGGGCGTCGCCCTTACCAGCCCCGCCCGCGAAACGGAAGCCAGGCGCATCCAAACGGATGGCGCTGCGTTCCGAAGTCATCGGATGCCCGGCAAACTTCCGCTTGCGCGCCGCATCGGCCGAGCCTATGTCTCGAAATGCTCTAACGGGGTGCCGGACGCTGACTTCGCGAACCGGCTGAGAGGCGACAATGCCAACCCGCCGAACCTGATCCGGTTTGTACCGGCGGAGGGATTAGACGTTTCGGACCATCCGACGCCTCAATTCCTTGTCACGCGAACGAAGGAGGCGCCGATGCGCTCACTATTGTCCCAGCTTATTCTCGCAACAGGCCTCGTTTCGCTTTTGGCAGCCGCCGGGCCTGCCGAGGCAAAGGACAAGCTCACCGTCTACACCTATGAAAGCTTCACCGCCGACTGGGGTCCGGGACCCGCGGTGAAGAAGGAATTCGAGGCCGAATGCGGCTGCGATCTCGAATTCGTCTCGGTCGCCGACGGCGTGGCGCTGCTCAACCGCGTCAAACTGGAGGGCGTCGGCACCAAGGCCGACGTCGTGCTCGGCCTCGACACCAACCTGACCGCCGATGCCAAGGCGAGCGGCCTTTTCGCGCCGCATGGCGACGTTGCAAATTTGAATGTGCCCGGAGGCTGGAAGGACGACACGTTCGTGCCCTTCGACTACGGCTATTTCGCCGTCGTCTACGACACCGAGAAGCTGAAGACCCCGCCGAAAAGCCTGAAGGAGCTGGTCGAGGGTGGCGCCGCCGACAAGATCGTCATCCAGGATCCGCGCACCTCGACGCCGGGCCTCGGCCTGCTGCTCTGGGTGAAGTCGGTCTATGGCGACAAGGCGCCGGAGGCCTGGGCCAAGCTCAAATCCAAGGTGCTCACGGTGACGCCGGGCTGGAGCGAGGCCTACGGCCTGTTCACCAAGGGCGAGGCGCCGATGGTGCTGTCCTACACCACCTCGCCAGCCTACCACATGGTCGCCGAGAACACCGAACGCTACCAGGCCGCGTCCTTCGAGGAGGGCGAGTATCTGCAGATCGAGGTCGCCGGCATCACGACGACCGGCGCGAAGAACCCGCTGGCGGAAAAATTCATCGCCTTCATGACCGGACCGAAATTCCAGGACGTCATCCCGGAGACCAACTGGATGTTCCCGGCCGGCAAGACCGACAAGCCGCTCAACCCGGCCTTCGGCAAACTGGTGAAGCCGACCAGGACCCTGCTGTTCAGCCCGGAAGAGGTCGCGGCCAACCGCAAGGCCTGGGTGGACGAGTGGCTAGCGGCGATGAGCAAGTAGGCGGCTTTGGCTATCTATCGAAGATGATCGCTCTACGGCGCCCCCCTCTGTCCTGCCGGACGTCTCCCCCACAAGGGGGGAGATTGGCAGCTTTGGCGCCCCGCTCATTCCTGCAACGTCGGCAGTTAGCGAAATCGCCGATCACGGCCGATCTCCCCCCTTGTGGGGGAGATGTCCGGCAGGACAGAGGGGGGCGCGAAGGAACGCGGCGCCTGCCAATTCAAGCCGACATGGTGCAGCGTGCAATCTTCGCCGCGTCCTGACTCCCGCGTCACCGCCGGCATCATCGCCCTTGCGGCAATCGCCGTGCTCATCGGCGGCGCCTTCGTCGGGCTCATCCTCGAAGCCGCGCGCGACCCGTCCGGCGCTGTCGCCGCCTTCGACGGCTATCTCCTGCGCGTCGCCCGTTTCACGCTGTGGCAGGCGCTGCTGTCGACGTTGCTGTCGGTGGCGCCGGCGCTCTTGGTGGCGCGAGCCCTGTCCCGGCATCCGAGCTTTCCCGGCCGTCGCCTGATCCTGCAGCTCTTCGCGGTGCCGCTGGCGTTGCCGGCCATCGTTGCCGCGCTCGGCGTGTTGGCGCTCTACGGCCATGCCGGCTATTTTGCCGGCGCTCTCGGCAGCCTTGGCGGCGGCGAATGGCCCGGCATCTACGGCTTGTCCGGCATTCTGATCGCGCATGTCTTCTTCAATTTGCCTCTGGCCGCGCGTCTGTTCCTGGAGGCGCTCGGCACGGTGCCCGCCGACCAATGGCGGCTGGCGAGCCAGCTCGGCATGGGCGCTCGGCCTGCCTTCCGACTGATCGAATGGCCGGCGCTGCGCGCCGCACTGCCGGGCGTCGCCGGACTGGTGTTCATGCTCTGCATCACCTCCTTCACCATCGTGCTGACGCTGGGCGGCGGGCCCGCCGCCACGACGCTGGAGGTCGCGATCTACCAGGCGCTGCGCTTCGATTTCGATCCGGCTAGGGCCGTGGTGCTGACGCTGCTGCAGATCGGCCTGACCTTCGTCGTGGTCGCGGCACTGATGCGGCTTGGCGCCAATACAGTCGGCGACGCCAATCTGCCGGTGGCGCCGCGCCGCTATCTTTCGGCGGGCAAGGCTGAAACGGTGGTGAACGCCGGCCTGATCGCACTTGCCTTGCTGTTCGTCGCCGGTCCGATGGCGGCGACCGTGCTGGCCGGCCTGGAAGCCGATCTCGGACGGCTGGCCGGCGAGGAGGCCGTGCGCCGTGCGACGCTCACCAGCGCCGCGCTCTCTTTCCTCTCGGCGCTGCTTTCGGTGACGCTGTCGCTCTCGCTCATCGCGGCCCGGCGCGCGCTGGCCCTGCGGCGCCGCGCGGGCAGCGCCATGTCGCTGCTCGAACATGCCACCGACACCGGCGCCGGTTTCGTGCTCGTCGTGCCGCCGATCGTGGTCGGCGCCGGCTGGTTCCTGGCCTTGCGCGGCGTCACGGATGTCTTCGCCGTCGCGCCCGCCATGGTCGGCGCCGTCAATGCGGTGATGGCGATGCCCTTCGCCATCCGCGCCGTTCGCCCGGCCTATGACGCGGCGAGCGAGCGCCATGAACGGCTCTGCCTGGCGCTCGGCATTCGCGGCTGGAACCGGCTGCGCCTGGTCGACTGGCCGTCGCTCCGGCGGCCCTTGGCCACCGGCTTTGCCTTCGCCATGGCGCTGTCGCTTGGCGATCTCGGCGTGATCGCGCTGTTCGGCAGCGATTCGGTGCAGACCTTGCCCTATCTCCTGCTCGCGCGCATGAGCAGCTACCGGACCGCCGACGCCGCGGGGCTTGCCTTGCTGCTCGGCCTCGTTTGCCTGACGCTGGTCGTCGCCGCCGACTGGCTCGGGCGGGAAGCAAAGGCATGACGACGAACAATGGCATAGCGACGGAGAAGGCTCTGGCCGTCACGCTGGACGATGTTTCGTTCAGCTATGGCGAGGCATCGTTCCGCTTCGATGCCGAATTCGCCGCCGGCAAGATAACCGCCATCATGGGGCCGAGCGGTTCAGGCAAGTCGACGCTGCTCAATCTGGTCGCCGGCTTCGAATCGCCCGGCGCCGGCAAGGTGCTGATCGGCGGGATCGATGTCGGCGATGCGCCGCCTTCGGCGCGGCCGGTGTCGATGGTGTTCCAGGAAAACAATCTGTTTGCCCATCTTTCGGTCGAGGGCAATGTCGGGCTCGGCCGCTCGCCGTCGCTCGACCTCACTGCCGTCGACCGCCAAGCGGTCGCGGAGGCGCTGGCGCGGGTCGGCCTTGCCGGCAAGGAGAAGCGGCTGCCGCGCGAGCTTTCCGGCGGCGAGCGGCAGCGCGTCGCGCTGGCAAGGGTGCTGCTGCGCGATCGTCCGGTGCTTCTGCTCGACGAGCCTTTCGCCTCGCTTGGACCAGCGCTGCGCGACGACATGCTCGATCTCGTGGCCGGCATCCATGCCGAGCGGCGCATGACCGTGCTTTTCGTCACGCACCAGCCGGAAGATGCCCGCCGCATCGGCGAGAACATGGCGTTTCTGGACGAAGGCATGATCGCCGCGACCGGGCCGGCCGCGGATTTCTTCGACCGTTCTGGACCGGACGCCTTCCGGCGCTATATCGGCGATCGAGGCGGCAGCGTTGCCGGATCACAACACATTGCCCGGAAGCGGACATAATTTACGCCCAAACCGGCAACGGGCGATCCGGCGTTTGCTTGCCTTGTCCGGGGGAGTGTGGCTAGGTCCGGCCATGCTGGTCCGGGTGGGCCGTGATCTGCCGAAAGATTGCGAAAGGAAGCCGATCTGACGACCGGCGCGGAGAAAGTGTGGATGAAGCCGCTGACGCGATTCTTTGCGTTGGCCGGCTTTGCCGTGGCGCTGGCGAGCTGCCAGATGTTCACGCCGCCCGACGTCCAGGAATCCGGCTTCCAGCCCTCGGACAAGCCGATCACGGTCGACAACGTCGTCGCCAACGCCAAGCTCGCCGACATGGCGAAGGCGCAGCATCCGCGGATTCTCGCCACCTATGGCGGCGAATATTCCGATCCGAAACTCGAGCGCATGGTGGCCAAGGTCGTCGGCAACTTGACCGTGGTGTCGGCCAACCCGACGCAAACCTATCGCATCACCATCCTCAATTCGCCCAACGTCAACGCCTTCGCGCTGCCCGGCGGCTACCTCTACGTGACGCGCGGACTGCTGGCTCTGGCCAACGACTCCTCCGAGCTTGCCGCCGTCATCGCGCATGAGATGGGCCACGTCACCGCGAATCACGGGTTGCAGCGGCAGCAGCTGGAGGCCGAGGAAGGGCTGGCGACCAAGGTCGTTTCCGATGTGCTCGGCGACAGCCCGACCGCCAAGGCAGCACTCATCCGCGGCAAGCTGAGGCTGGCGCAGTTCTCGCGCAACCAGGAACTGCAGGCCGACGCCATCGGCATCAAGTCGATCGGCGAGGCGGGCTATGATCCGTATGCGGCCGGCCGCTTCCTGCAGTCGATGTCGGCCTACACCGATTTCCGCTCGGTCAGCGGCGCCACCGATGCCAGCCTCGACTTCCTGGCCACGCACCCCAACACGCCGCAGCGCATCGAGCTGGCGCAGCGCCTTGCCCGCAACTTCGGCCCGCCCGGCGTCGGCACGCGCGATCGCGATGCCTTCCTCGCCGGCATAGACGGCCTGCTCTACGGCGACACGCCGGAAGAGGGCTACGTGCGCGGCCAGACCTTCATGCATCCCGGCCTCGGCGTCTCGTTCGCGGTGCCGGACGGTTTCGTCATCGACAATTCGGCGGCCGCCGTCACGGCGACCGGACCCGGCGACATCGCCATCCGCTTCGATGGCGTGGCGATCGACAAATCGGTGTCGCTGACGGATTACATCCGCAGCGGCTGGGTCGCCGGGCTGGACGACGCCAGCGTGCGCCAGGAGACGGTCAACGGCAACGAAGCGGCGATGGCGCATGCCAGCGCGCAAGGGTGGCAGTTCGATATCGCGGTGATCCGCGCCGGCGGGCAGGTCTACCGGCTGCTGACCGCAGCACCCTCGGCCAGCACCGCGCTGGAGCCGGTCGCGCGTTCCGTCAGCGGTTCCTTCCGCACGCTGAGCGCGGCCGAGAAGGCGGCGCTGAAGCCGCTGCATATCCGGGTGGTCACCGTGCAGCCCGGCCAGAACATGGGCACGCTCGCAGCGCAAATGGTCGGCGTCGACCGCAAGCTCGACCTGTTCCGCGTGCTGAACGCGATGTCGCCGGGCGCGACGGTGTCGGCCGGCGACAAGGTCAAGATCGTCACCGACAAATAGCTTCCGCCAGGAAACGGCTCGGCCTGTCTATTCGGTTGCCTCGCGCACGCCGTTGTTGCTGCCATCCGTCAGAACAACCCAGTGCTGTCGGAACCGACGGTGCTGCCGGTATCAGAGACGCTGCCGGTGGTGCCGGTGGTGCCTGTGTCGGTAGTGCCAGTGCTGCCCTCAGTGCTGCTGCCTTCAGAGCTGCCACTGCCGCCGCCTTTGGGCTCGGGATGATCACCGCTACTGCCGCGCCAAGGCGCCGGCCCGGTATCGTTCTGTATTGGCCTAAGCGGTGTCTCGAAGACCTCCGGCGGCGTCGTTGGCGTCGGTATGGGGACCAGCTTTATCTTCGTGACTATTTTTCGCACGACCTTCGGCTTGCACACCGCGACCGTCACGGCGCTGCGCGCGGGAAGACCGAGAATGCTCATCGAGTACGCGCCTTGCCGATCGATGCCGGCTTTGAGGAAAGCCAAGGCGCGGTCCGGATCGGCGGGTACCCCATTGCGGCCTTCCTTGAAGATCACCGCCAGATCGTTCATGGCATTGATCTGGCCCATTGCCGCTGCCTTGAGCAGCAGGTCCAATCCCTTGCGGGTATCGCTCCGGACGCCGAGACCATTGAACAGGGCGCGCCCCCAGGCGGCCATGGCGTAAGGGTCTCCCTTGTCGGCCGCTTCCGAATAGAAACCGTTTGCCTTCGTGAAATCCACGGCCGTTCCTATTCCTGACGAGGCGATATAGCCGAGCTCGAAGACGGCCCGGACATGTCCCTTGTCGGCGGCATCCTGAATGGCCTTCCTGGCCTCGTCGACCCTGCCGGCTGCAAGCAGCGCCCGCCCGAGCGCGTATTGGAAGCGGGCGACATCAGGGTAGGTCTTCACCGCCGCCTCGCATGCCTCCACCGCTCCGCCGTCGATCTCGTTCGCCAGCCTGCCGGGAGCGACACCCTGCAGGTCGAGCGGCTCGCCGGCTGCCTGGTCGCAGGGATCGACGCTTGGCGACAGCTTCATCGTCGCCGGCTTGGACGCGCCGCCGGCGCGGATTTCGAAACCCACTTCGATGGGAGCTGACGAACCGATCTGCGGCTCGTAGCGCAAATCGCTGACTTCATCGGCCAGCAGACTCGATTGAGGCGACAGGATGCGATCCGGCAGCGACAGCGTTCCTGTCGCTGGATAGCTCGCTAGCTTCAGGCTGACGGTGGGGTCCTTGGTCGGGAAGTCCAGCTTCAGCGGAACCGGGCCGACACCGACAGGGACGCTGACGTCGCGGTTCTCGATCGCCTCGGCCGCGCCGGCGATGTGGAGGCCTCGCTCCAGCAACTGTTGCTTCTGCTCGGCCTTGAGCGAGGCCATCACTTGCTGTTTGTCGGCACCCTCGCCGTTCTTGACCCGCAGCAACAGTATGCCCTGGGATTCGCCACCCCAGTCGTTACGGGTGATGTAGGCCAGTGTGTCTACTTGTTCCTGTTCGCCGGAAACCTTGGGCGCGTCCATCTTCAAGCGAGGCAAATCCTTGCCTTGGATGGGCTCGCCAATGGCGATCGGCTTGCCGTCCAGCATCAATCGTCCGGACGCCGGCGCTTTCTCGATGCTGACGGTGACCGCGCCGCCGTCGACATCGACCGGCTCGGGCAGGTCCAGCGCGACAGGGCCGACGCCCGAGGGCACAACCTTCTCCAGCACCGGCGGCAGCGCCGGCTTGTTCGCACGGTGCATCAGCACCACCTCGTCGATCAGCGAGGAGTTCTCCCAGGGAACCTGCTTGCCTTTGGTGGCCGCGACCACGTCGCGGCGTACCGCGGCCATGACCGCGCGTATTTCCTGGTTCGGCGCCAGCGCGCGGCGCGAAAAGGCGGATGAGAACGGGCTGGCGTTGCCCGTCCCGTCATAGGCGATCGCATCGGGACCGGTGGCGAAGGCAATCAGCGTGTTCTGCGAACTTTTCACCTCGGCAAGACCGGTGCCGCCGGCGGTGATCAGCTGGTCGCGCAGCCAGTAGTCCTTGCGCGGAAACGGATTGTTGCGGCAGGCATCGAGGATGATGATCTGGATCTTCGATTTGGCGCGCAATTGCTCCAGCACATCGTCGAGCTTGATCGCCTGGACCTCGATGTCGGCGGCCTCCTTGAGCGAGGCATCTACGGGTATGAGAAAATTCTCGCCGCCGATCTGAAAGCCGTGGCCCGAATAGTAGACGACGGCAATATCTGCGCCGTCCGCCGCGGCGAGATAGTTGCGGAACTGCTCCTCGAACTGGAGCTTGGTGACATCCTTGGCGACGAACACGTCGAAGCCGGCCAGTCGGAACGTCTTCGAGACATCCTCGGCGTCGGTGTCCGGGTTCTTGAGCGCCGGAATATTGCGGTATTCCGAATTGCCGATCACAAAGGCAACCCTGCGGTCAGCGTGCGCTTCGAAGGTGGCGAAGCCCACGAGGATCAAGGCTGCAACGAAGGCGCAGCATCGCAGCATGGCAAAGTCCCCCATCCGCTATGGTCTGTCGGATTCACCAAAGACCAGTTGCGGCGCGCGCGTCTGTTAAAGAATTCACAATACGCTGATACAGTAAGAAGAAAAGCTTTGCCGCAACGGCGATCTATTTTTATTTATTAAGTATCCCGCTATAGCAACTTCAAGTTGCCGATCAGGCTGCTTCCGCCAGGAATTCGGGGTTCTGTTTGACCAGTGCCGCCCGCAGTTTCTCCATGGCGCGCGCTTCGATCTGGCGGACGCGTTCCTTGGAGATGCCGAGCGCCTCGCCGAGCGATTCCAGGGTGGCGCCGTCGTCGCTCAGCCGGCGTTCCTCGATGATCCGAAGCTCGCGCGCATTGAGTGCGCCGAGCGCGCTCTTCAGCCAGATCGCGCGGCGCTCGACATCGATCGTTTCGCCCACCACCTCGTCGGGAAGCGGGTCCTCCGAGACCAGGAAATCCATGCGTTCGGCGGCGCCGTTCTCGTCGGCTAGTGGGGTGTTGAGGGAACTGTCGGGGGCTGAAAGGCGCGAATCCATCATCGCCACGTCGGCTTCGGGCACGCCGAGCGCCGCTGAAACCTCGCGATAGAGCGAGGCATTGGAGATCGGCTCGGCGCCATTGGCGAGCCGGGCGCGCAACCGTCTCAGATTGAAGAACAGCGCCTTCTGCGCCGAGCTGGTGCCACCGCGCACGATCGACCAGTTGCGCAGGATATAGTCCTGCATCGAAGCGCGGATCCACCAGGTGGCGTAGGTCGAGAAGCGCACCTCGCGGGCAGGCTCGAAGCGGGCCGCGGCTTCCAGCAGGCCGACATGGCCTTCCTGAATCAGGTCGCCGAGCGGCAGGCCGTAGTGGCGGAATTTCGACGCCATGGAAATCACCAGGCGCATATGGGCGACGGTGATCAGATGCAGCGCGTCCTGGTCGTTCTTTTCCTTCCAGCGTATGGCCAGGAGATGTTCCTCGTCGCGCTCGAGATAGGGAGCCTTCATTGCCGCCCGGACCAATGTCCGTCCTGCCACGTCCTCGATCATGCCGGCTCCTCTTGGCGGTCGTTACGCTGATGACGGTTGAAAAGACGCTGCCGCGCCCTACAACAGCCTGCAACGTGTCAGGCGCATGGAAGGTTCCGTGGCGGCAGAGGCGCACATGCAGTGCGCCGGGTGCCGTTTTGTTATCGACCCGGGACGCTTGCTTGCCGTGATTTGCATTGATTTTGAGGATCAGATTTCTGGCTGAGCCAATTTTTGAAATCTGGTTCCTTATTCCGCGGACATCTATCTGTCAGTTTGCGGCTCTCACAATGCGCCGGGGCACCGGTCAAAACGGGATCACAGAAAAATGAAATGGCTCAAATCGCTCCTCGTCGCCGGAACGCTGCAGGTTCTGGCGGTCACAGCCGGTCACGCCGGCGCCAATCTCGACCAGATCAAGCAGGCGGGGGTCATCAAGGTCGGCACGGAAGGCACCTACGCGCCCTTCACTTATCATGACGAATCCGGAGCGCTGGTCGGCTTCGACGTCGAGATCGCCAAGGCAATCGCCGAGAAGCTCGGCGTCAAGGCACAGTTCCTCGAAGGCAAGTGGGACGGCTTGATCGCCGGCCTCGACGCCAACCGCTACGACGCCGTCATCAACGAGGTCGGCATCACCGATGCACGCAAGGCCAAGTATGATTTCTCCGATCCCTACATCGCGTCCAAGGCGGTTTTGATCGTTCGCGGCGACGACAGCGAGATCAAGACCTTCGCCGATCTCAAGGGCAAGAAGGCCGCGCAGTCACTGACCTCGAATTTCGGCAAGCTCGCCGAGAAGAACGGCGCCGAGCTGGTCGGCACCGACGGCTTCGACCAGTCGATCCAGCTGCTGCTCACCGGCCGCGCCGACGCCACCATCAACGACAGCCTGTCCTTCCTCGACTTCAAGAAGCACAAGCCTGACGCCAATGTGAAGATCGCCGCGCAGGAAGAGAACGCCGACTATTCCGGCGTCATCGTGCGCAAGGGCGATCCGGAACTGGTCGCGGCGATCAACAAGGCGCTGGCCGACATCAAGGCCGACGGCACCTACAAGAAGATCGCCGACACCTATTTTGGCCAGGACGTCTCGCAGTAAGCTTAGTCCTCCTTTTGCCTGAGTTCCGGCGGGCCGTCTTTGACGGCCCGCCGGCTTTTGCATGATAGTCGTTCGGCAATGCCGGCCAGAGGTGGTCGCGGCATCCGGAAAGGAGAAGGCTCCGTGCCGCACTGGTTGCAACTGATGCTGGAATCGCTGCCGACGCTGCTGTGGGCGGCGCTGATCTTCACCGTGCCGCTGACATTGCTGTCCTTCGCCTTTGGGCTCCTCGCCGGGCTGGTCACGGCACTGATCCGGCTGTTCGGCCCGAAGCCGCTGGTCGCGCTCGTTCGTTTCTATGTGTGGATATTTCGCGGCACACCGCTGCTCGTGCAGCTCTTCCTGATCTTCTACGGCCTGCCGTCGGTCGGCGTCCTGCTCGATGCCTTTCCCGCCGCGCTGATCGGCTTCACGCTCAATATCGGCGCCTACACGTCGGAGATCATCCGCGCCGTCATCGGCTCGGTGCCGAAGGGTCAATGGGAGGCCTCCTATTCGATCGGCATGACCTGGAGCCAGGCGATGCGGCGCACGATCCTTCCACAAGCGGGCCGTGTCGCCGTGCCGCCGCTTTCCAACACCTTCATCTCCCTGGTCAAGGACACCTCGCTCGCGGCGGCGATAACGGTGCCGGAGATGTTCCAGGCCGCGCAGCGCATCGTCGCCACCACCTATGAGCCGCTGATCCTCTACGTCGAGGCGGCGGCGCTGTACCTAGCAATGAGCTCGGTGCTGTCGGCGCTGCAGGCGCGGCTGGAGGTGCGGCTCAACCGCTATGGCGGCTTCCTGGAGGCCAATGCATGATCGGCCTCACCAATATCGAGAAGCGCTTCGGCGACAATCTTGTGCTCAAAGGCGTCACCGTCGATCTGGACGAAGGCAGCGTCACGGCACTGGTCGGCCCTTCGGGCGGGGGAAAAAGCACGCTTTTGCGCTGCATCAACCTGTTGGAGGTGCCGACCTCCGGCATCTTGCGCATCGGCGACGAGACGCTGGAATTCCGGCCTGGCGGCAAGGTGCCGGCGGCGGATGTGCAGCGCGTTCGCCTGCAGACGGGCATGGTGTTCCAGAACTTCCAGCTCTTTCCGCACCGCACCGCGATCGAGAATGTCATGGAAGGGTTAGTGACGGTGCTGAAATGGCCGCAGCCACGGGCACGCGAGCGGGCGATGGCGCTGCTCGAGAAGGTCGGCATGGCGCACAAGGCCGATGCCTGGCCGACGACATTGTCAGGTGGCCAGCAGCAGCGTGTGGCGATCGCGCGGGCCTTGGCGCCGTCGCCGCGCGTGTTGCTTTGCGACGAGCCGACCTCGGCGCTCGATCCGGAACTGGCGCAGGAGGTGGTCGACGTGCTGGGTCAGCTCGCCCGCGAGGGCACGACCATGGTGATGGCCACGCACGATCTCAGGCTCGCCTCCAAGATCGCGCAGGAGGTGGTGTTCCTCGATGCCGGCTCAATTGTGGAGAAGGGCCCGGCTTCGGTCGTGTTCGACAATCCCGAACGCGAGCGGACCAAGCGCTTCATCGCCTCGCTGCGGCAGGAGGAGGCGCAGAGGGAAGGGGGCGGCTGAGCCTTCCGCCTCTCCACCTAAAGCGCGTCGCGATCTTTCAGATTCGCTCCCTGCGCCTTTAGGTTCTTGATTTTGCGCATGCCTTTGTCCCGAAACCGGCTCCCACTTTCGGGAGACATGCTTTAGTAAGGAGGCCAATCGCACGTGGCAGCGCCGGCTCCCTCATCCGGCCGCTTCGCGGCCACCTTCTCCCCGGCGGGGAGAAGAGCTTGGCGCCTGCGCCGACCGCCTCATCTCCCCTCGGGGAGAGGTCAGCCGAGCGAAGCGGAGGCTGGGTGAGGGGGAGCGCCGTATGCGAGGGCCAAGCAACAAAGAACCCGGCGCGAGGCCGGGTTCTTCGTAACTTAAAGGCGAAAAAGCTCAGGCAGCTTCTTCCTGCTCGGCTTCCTCGTTGTCGGCCTTGGCGCCGCGCTTCGGACCCTTGTTGAGGTTGACCTCGATGAGGCGCACGGCCTCGGTCTCCGACATGCGGTTGACGGCGGCGATCTCGCGAGCCATGCGGTCGAGCGCGGCTTCATAGAGCTGGCGCTCGGAATAGGACTGCTCCGGCTGGTTGTCGGCGCGGTAGAGGTCGCGCACCACTTCCGAGATCGAGATCAGGTCGCCGGAATTGATCTTGGCGTCATATTCCTGTGCACGGCGCGACCACATGGTGCGCTTGATGCGGGCGCGGCCCTGCACGACCTTCAGCGCGCGATCGACATAATCCTCTTCCGACAGCTTGCGCATGCCGATCGAGGTCGCCTTGGCGACCGGCACCTTGAGCCGCATCTTGTCCTTCTGGAAATCGATGACGAACAGTTCCAGCTTGTGACCCGCGACTTCCTGCTCGTCTATCGCCACGATCTGGCCGACGCCATGCGCCGGATAGACGATGAACTCGCCGGTCTTGAACCCGTGGCGGGCCGCGGTGGACTTCTTCTGCGGGGTTATCGTTGCCATTACGCCCTAAACTCCTTAGTTGTGTCACCGGCATCATGCCGGCCAAACCCGTGCGATCGGCGAAAGCCGACCGTTAGCCGCGCAACATGATGACCCACCGGATAAGCCGAGGCCGGCTAACCGCCCAAAAGCGACCGCCTGCCCCAGATCGCTCTGGTCCGGATTGAGAAGCTCACCTTTCAGTGATTTGGGGCGTTAGCGCCATAAATCGACGTTGTGTCACCGGCATGTTCCGCTCATGTAACACAAAAAGTCGGAAGAATCAAGGTTTTGCTGCGTCCGCTAACGCCAAGCGCCATCGCTGCCTGTCAAGACAGTAATTGTATCGGCCCCGTTACGTCGCGTCATGCCGGCTTGGCCGATCCGGCTGTCAGTCGCCTTCGCCAGGCTCCGGCGAGAAATATTTCTCGAACTTTCCGGCCTCGCCGTCGAAGGCTTTAGCATCCGCCGGCGGCTCTTTCTTGGCGGTGATGTTGGGCCATTTCTCGGCATACTCGGAATTGATCTGCAACCATTTGTCGAGCCCCGGCTCGGTGTCCGGCTTGATCGCGTCGGCCGGGCATTCCGGCTCGCAGACGCCGCAGTCGATGCACTCATCCGGGTGGATGACCAGCATGTTCTCGCCTTCGTAGAAACAGTCGACCGGACAGACCTCGATGCAGTCCATGTATTTGCATTTTATGCAATTGTCGGTCACGACATAGGTCATTGCAGGCTCCGGGACGTCCCTTTTTTGCTGGGCTTTTCAAGGTGAGGTAACGCCTTTGCCCGCCGCTGGCAAGGGTAGGGCTTGCTGCCTGAGCCGGCGCTGCGGAATGGAATTCCATACGGGTGCCGCGACGAAGTCAGGTTGTATCTTCAGTCGTCGCGGAGCAGCCGGTCGGTCTGCCGCCGCTCCCGCTTGGTCGGGCGGCCGCTGCCGGCCTCGCGCAAGCCCGGAATGGCGT
Organism: Mesorhizobium sp.; assembly: GCA_004963905.1. Taxonomy (GTDB): domain Bacteria; phylum Pseudomonadota; class Alphaproteobacteria; order Rhizobiales; family Rhizobiaceae; genus Mesorhizobium. The sequence continues at coordinate 26,339 of SUGL01000004.1, read as the reverse complement.
CGGGAACGGCCCCGCCCCTTGGCGTCGGCGCCGGCGACATGTCCTCGTAGAGCAGGCGCGCCTCATCGGCAGGACCACGCCGAATTCCGCAGTCGAGCACTTTCCAGACCAGGATCCGGCCCTCGAGCGTGATGGTCAGCACGTCGCCGGCCTTGACCAGATCGGAGGCCTGCGCTGCTTTGTCGCGATTGATGCGAACGCGCCCGGCAACAACGAGCTTCGCCGCCAGCGACCGCGATTTCACCGCGCGTGAGAAGAACAGCCATTTGTCGATGCGCTGGCGGCCTTCTCCAACCATCGCTGCTAGCTTTGTTGGAGCATGATCTCGCCCGAAAACCGGTTCCCACTTTTCGCTGACGCGGTCCTTCGGTTCGGGATCATGCTGTCTCTTCGTCGGAGCATGATCTCGCCCGAAAACCAGTTCCCACTTTTCGGGATCATGCTCTGGCCTATTTCTTCAGCTGGTCGCGCAGGGCGGCGAGCTTGGCGAAGGGCGAATCCGGATCGAAGCGCTGCGGACGCTCCTCGCGCGGCTTTCCTTGGAAGGCCGGCTTGCCGGCGGAAGCATTGCCCTTGCCGTCCTGCCTGTTGCCCTTCCAGTCCTGCCTGCCCTCACGGCGATCGGGACGCTCGCCCTGCGGCCGGCCTTCGCGCCGTTCGCCGCCTTCGCGCCGGTCGCCGGTTTCGGGCCTCGGCTTGAACTTCGAGCGGTCGAAGCGCGGCTTGCCGGCACCGTCGCGCTGATCGCGGCGGCCCTCATGGGCCGGCCGATCTCCGGGCTCGCCACTCGCCGCGCCCGCCTGACCCTCACGCTGCCCGCCGCGCTGGCGGTTGTCGCGACGGCCGTCATGGCGATGGCGCGGCCGCTGATGATCGAAACGCGCCTGCCGCCACAGAAGGATCGGCTTCGGCTCTTCCTGCTCGGCCGCCCCTTCGCCGGCGGTGGCTTCCGGTGCCGCAGCCTCAGCCGACGGAGCTTCGCTTGCAGGTGACGCCTCGACCTGGCTGGCGGACGCACCGTCCTTCGTCGCGATCTCGCCGGTTGGCTCATCGCCTTGTGCCGCCGGCTGGGTTGTTATGGCGGGCTCTGCGTGCGTTTCCGCTTCTTCAGCGTCCTGTCGCGCAGCATCCTGCGCGACTGTCTCGACAATAGGCTCCGCCATGGTTTGGACCGGAGCCTCCGCCGCAGGCGCGTCCGCGGCGGCCTCTTCCGATCCCTCTGCCGCGCCGTCGCCGGCCGGCGCCTCAGCCGCCTGCGCGGCGCGCGCGGCCTCTTCCGCCGCAAGCTTAGCCGCAGCGGCCTCGCGGGCGGCGGTGTCCAGCGCGTCCAGCTTCGCCTTCACCTCGGCGGCCGGCTTCGGTTCGGAACGATAGCCGAGGCCCTTGAGGATCTCTTCCATATCGTCGGCGGTGGCGCCGAGGATCGACATCATCGGCGGCGTCACCATGAAGGCGTGGCCGTCATAGGCGCCGTCGGGCCGCTGGCCGAGGCCGGGCTTCCAGTTGGTCGCCGGGCGGATGAGGTCGGCCAGCCGCTCGAGAATATCGACGCGCACGGCGCGACGGCCGAGATTGCGATAACCGGCGAGCTTGTAGAAGGTCTTGTCGAAGGCCGGGTCGATGACCACCGAGGTGCGGCCCGACGCCAGCGCGTGGACGACATCGCCGAAGCCCGGCTTGTCCTTGCCGTCGTTCTGCAGCGCCCAGAGCAGCGTGACCAGCCCGGCCGGCGCCGGCTTGATCAGCGCCGGCACGAAGACGTGATAGGCGCCGAAGCGCACGCCGAGGCGACGCAGCGCCGCGCGGCCTTCCTGATCGAGCGACTTCATTTCCTCGGCGATGTCGCGGCGGTTGATAAGGCCGAAATGCTCGACGAGCTGGAAGGCGATGCCGCGTGCGATGCCGGTGATCTGCTCGGCATTCTTCAGATCGACGAGGGGCTTCAAAAGCGTTTCGATCTGGAAATTGACGAAACGCTCGGCGCGCGCCGCGACCTTGTCGCGGGCAGGCCCGGTGAGCTGCTCGTCGGCAAGCAGCACAAGCCGCGGCTTCAGCGCCTCGTCGCCGGCGACCAGCGTGCCGATCGGCGCGCCGATCCAGCGCAATATACCGTCCGAGCCCAATGCCAGATCTCCGTTGGCGCAGGCGGCAAAACGCTCGGCGCGCGCCTCGAATTCGGCCGCGAGCGCCTTCTGGGCAGCGGTGCGCACCGCCTTGGCATCCTCGCCGCCGGCGCTCTGGTCGGCGGTGAAGCGGAATCCCTGCAGCTCGCCGACGTGATGGCCTTCGACGAGGACGGTTCCGGTTGGGCTGATTTCAGCTTCAGGCATGGTATTTTCTCTAAGGCGCCGCATGAGGACGGAAGTCCTGCGGTCTACGAAGCGTTTCGTCAACCGCTCATGCAGCGCATCCGACAATCTGTCTTCGATTTCGCGCGTCTTTTCCTGCCAGTGTAGCTGATCGGCCAGCCAGCCCGGTCGGTTGGAGACGAAGGTCCAGGTGCGGATCTGGGCGATCCGGTGCGACAGCGTGTCGATATCGCCGTCCGTCGTGTCGGCTCGCCGCACCTGCTCGGCCATGTAATTCTCGTCGACATGGCCATGGCGCGCAAGATCCATGTAGATCGATGCGATGAGATCGGCGTGCTGGGCGGGCGCGATCTTGCGGTAATCCGGCAGCGCGCAAGCTTCCCAGAGCAGCGCCACGCGGTTCCTGCCGGTGGCGAGCGCCCTGATGTCGGCGTCGCGCGACAGATGGTCGAGCGCCTGGGCGTCCACCGCCGGCAGCGCGCGCGTCAATCCTTCGACCGGCGCGTTGGTCTCGGTCGAGCGCTTCAAGGCATCGAGGCTGGTAAAATCGAAATCGGCCGTGCGCCATTGCAGCACCTTCACCGGGTCGAAGTCGTGTCCTTCGATCTTCTTGACCAGATCCTCGTCGAACGGATCGACCTGGCCGGTGACGCCGAAGGTGCCGTCGCGCAGATGCCGTCCGGCGCGTCCGGCGATCTGGCCGAGCTCGGCGGCGGTGAGGTTGCGGTACTGGTAGCCGTCGAACTTGCGGTTCTGGGCGAAGGCGACGTGCTCGAGATCGAGGTTCAGCCCCATGCCGATGGCGTCGGTGGCGACGAGATAGTCGACGTCGCCGGACTGGAATATCTCCACCTGGGCATTGCGGGTGCGGGGCGAGAGCGCGCCGAGCACGACGGCGGCACCTCCCTGCTGGCGGCGGATCAATTCGGCGATGGCGTAGACCTCGTCGGCGGAGAAGGCGACGATCGCCGTGCGCCGCGGCAGGCGGGTGAGCTTCTTCGAGCCGGCATAGGCAAGGTGCGACAGCCGTGGCCGCGTCACCACCGAGACGCCCTTCAGCAGGCGCTGCAGGATGCCGTGCATGGTGGCGGCGCCCAGGAGCAGCGTCTCCTGGCGGCCGCGCAGATGCAGAATGCGGTCGGTGAAGATGTGGCCGCGCTCGAGGTCGCCGGCGAGCTGCACCTCGTCGATGGCGACGAAGGCGGCATCGGTCTCGCGCGGCATCGCTTCGACGGTGCAGACCGAATATTTCGCGCCCACCGGAACGATCTTCTCCTCGCCCGTGATCAGCGCCACCTTGTTGGCGCCGACCTTTTCGCAGACGCGGGCATAGACCTCGCGGGCAAGAAGTCTCAGCGGCAGGCCGATGATGCCGGTCTCGTGCGCCACCATGCGCTCGATGGCGAGATGGGTCTTGCCGGTGTTGGTGGGACCCAGCACGGCCGTCACGTCACGGCCCGAAAGGATCAGCGGCTGGGTGTGTGTCGGCTGGATATTCATCGGCTCGGAAATTTGAGTCTTTCTGCCGCTTGTTGTCGGATACGCGGGGTGCCGCCGCATGTGACAGGCGACACATAGGGATTTCAGACGCGAAGCGAAAGCGGAATGTTCCCTCAAAAGAGATGGCGCGCTCACCGGTAAGGTCAAAATCTGCCGTCGATTAACCGGTGGAACGAGTCTGGAACGAATCGGCGACGAATCACTGACTCGTTCTGATTCAGGTTTTGTTCACGGCTATATGTGGATTTTTTGACGACGAGTCTCACCACATGCTGAATCCGGAAACTGGCCCGTTTCATGCTTGGCCAGGGTAGGCTCCGGAGGGCCGTTAACTTTTGCCGGCGAACGATCATGGTCAACTCGAGCGCAGCCGCCAAGATTATGAAATGGTTGATCTTTCTTAATCGCCGTTAATCTTTTCGGCGCCGTTTCCGGCTCCGCGCGTTAACTTTTCGGTCAAAGCCGGAACGAATCGGCGACGAATCAGCGATCTACAAATTTTCCCGGTTTGTTCACCCCAAGATATGGTGTTGTCCACAGCTTGCGCACCGAAAATTCACAGCTTGTGAACGGGGTTTCGCACAAGGGATGCCGAGGCCGTTAACTTTTGCGTGCCGTATTGAGGCATGCGCGGTGGAGGCGTCGACAAAAACAGGCGGTCCGGCTGTTCCGGACCGCCTGCCGCCGCTGTTCAAAAGACCTCAGGCGAAATACTGGCCGCCATTGGCGGTGATCGTCGAGCCGGTGATGAAGCCGGCCTCGTCGGACGCCAGGAAGACGACGCAGCGCGCGATCTCTTCAGGCTCGCCGAGACGGCCGACCGGAATCTGGGCGATGATCGATTCCCGCACTTTTTCCGGCACTGCCATGACCATGTCGGTGGCGATGTAGCCGGGGCAGACGACATTGACGGTGATGCCCGCGCGAGCCCCCTCTTGAGCCAGCGCCTTGGTGAAGCCGATGTCGCCGGCTTTCGAGGCCGAGTAGTTGACCTGGCCCATTTGGCCCTTCTGGCCGTTGATAGAAGAAATGGTGATGACGCGGCCGAACTTGCGGTCGCGCATGCCGTTCCACAGCGGATGCGTCATGTTGAAGACGCCGGAGAGGTTGGTGTCGATGACCTCCTTCCACTGCTCGCGCGTCATCTTGTGGAACATGGTGTCGCGGGTGATGCCGGCATTGTTGACCAGCACCGAGACCGGGCCGAGATCGGCCTCGACCTGAGCGATGCCGGCCGCGCAGGCGTCGTAGTCGGCGACCGACCATTTGTAGACGGGGATGCCGGTCTCAGCCTTGAACTTCTGGGCCGCCTCGTCGTTGCCGGCATAGTTCGCGGCGACCGAATAGCCGGCATTCTTCAAGGCCACCGATATCGCCGCACCGATGCCGCGCGATCCGCCCGTGACGATTGCTACCTTGGTCATGTGTGCTCCTCCCTTGTTTGGTCGGAAGAGCGAATAGGGAGTAGCGAATAGCGAGTAGGGATTTATGTCCCGCCGCGCCGACGCCCGTTCTTCCCTATTCGCTACTCCCTATTCGCTATTGGCTTTCTCAGAGCGCTTCGACGCACATGGCGACGCCCATGCCACCGCCGATGCACAGCGTCGCGAGACCCTTCTTCGCGCCGCGGCGGCGCATCTCATGGACCAGCGTGTTGAAGATGCGGGCACCCGAAGCGCCGATCGGATGGCCGATGGCGATGGCGCCGCCATTGACGTTGACGATCGAGGGGTCCCAGCCCAAGCCTTTGTTCACGGCGCAGGCCTGCGCGGCGAAGGCCTCGTTGGCCTCCACGAGGTCGAGGTCCTTGACCGACCAGCCGGCCTTCTCCAGCGCCCGCTTCGAGGCCGGGATCGGGCCGGTTCCCATGATTGCCGGATCAACGCCGGCGGTCGCCCACGAGGCGATGCGGACCAGCGGGGTGATGCCGCGCCGGGCAGCCTCGGCCTCCGTCATCAGCAGCGCGCCGGCGGCGCCGTCATTGATGCCGGAAGCGTTGGCGGCGGTGACGGTGCCTTCCTTGTCGAAGGCCGGCTTCAGCTTGGTCATGGCATCCAGCGTCGCGCCGTGGCGGATATATTCGTCCTGGTCGACGACGGTATCGCCCTTCTTGCCCTTGATGGTGAAGGCGACGATCTCGTCCTTGAACTTGCCGGCCTTCTGCGCGGCTTCGGCCTTGTTCTGCGAGGCAAGCGCGAACTCATCCTGGTCCTCGCGGGTGATCTGGAACTGACGGGCGACGTTCTCGGCGGTGTTGCCCATGTGGTAGCCGTTGAAGGCATCCCACAGGCCGTCCTTGATCATGGTGTCGATCATCTTGTAGTCGCCCATCTTGACGCCGGCGCGCAGGTGCTGGGCGTGGGGCGAGAGCGACATCGATTCCTGGCCGCCGGCGACGATCACCTTGGCGTCGCCGGTGGCGATCTGCTGCATGCCGAGCGCGATCGCCCTGAGCCCCGAACCGCAAACCTGGTTGAGGCCCCAGGCCGTGGTCTCCTTGGGCAGGCCGGCGATGATCGAGGCCTGGCGAGCCGGGTTCTGGCCTTGAGCGGCGGTCAGCACCTGGCCGAGGATGACCTCGTCGACTTCCGCCGCCTCGACGCCGGCCCGCGCCAGCAATTCCTTGATGACCACGGCGCCGAGCTCATGCGCCGGCGTTGCGGCGAAACTGCCATTGAAGGAGCCGACCGCCGTGCGGGCGGCGCTGGCGACGACGATTGAGTTGGAAGCGGCCATTTTCTTCTCCAGACTTCGAGGTGTCGTGTTTTAGGCTATCGTTGAAGACTTTTCTTGCCCGTTCAATGACCTGAGTCAAACCGGAAATGGGCATGGCCGCCATGCGCGGCAAGCAAGTCGGGCGCTTATCGTGATGGCGCAGCCGTCGCCGCGCGGCACAATTTGCTCCGCCCATTCCGCATTAAATGATGCCGCACTGCACAAAGCACTTGGAATTGTGACGCTTTTGCGCATATCCTCGACAAATGGCGCAATCGTTACCGGCCGCTTACTCTGAACGCGCCGGTATCCTGGGGAGGATACGGATGGCCGCGAAAGACGATCCGATCGTCATCAAGAAATATGCCAACCGCCGGCTCTACAACACCGGCACCAGCACCTATGTGACGCTCGAGGATCTGGCCGAGATGGTCAAGAAGGGCGAGGAGTTCACGGTGCAGGACGCCAAGACCGGCGACGACATCACGCATCCGGTGCTAACCCAGATCATCTTCGAGCTGGAGAACAAGGATGGGCAGAACATGCTGCCGATCCCGTTCCTGCGCCAGCTGATCTCGTTCTATGGCGACCAGATGCAGATGATCGTGCCAAGCTTCCTCGAACAGTCGATGATCGCTTTCTCCAAGGAGCAGGAGCGCTTCCGCGAGCAGATGAAGGGCGCCTTCGGCAAGACGCCGATCGACATGATGAAGACGCCGATGAAGGCGCTGGAAGAGCAGACGCGGCGGAACGTCGAGATGTTCCAGAACGCAATGCGCATGTTCACGCCGTTCCCGTCGGCGGGGACCAGTTCCTCCGCCCCGGCCGAGTCGCCGAAGAAGGAAGAGAAGTCCGACGATCTGCAGGAATTGAAGGCGCAGATCGCCGCCATGCAGCGCAAGCTGGATACTATGTCGTAGGGTGGGCTGCCGTTTGGCGGCGGTCGCGAACGCTAGAGATTGGCCGATAGGCCCATCCCGTCGTCATCCTCGGGCTTGACCCGAGGATCCATGCCGTGACCGACGTCGTAGGGCGCGCCGGTGCAGAATTCTATAACCGTTGCAACGCCTTAGCGTCACGGCATGGATCCTAGGGTCTGCGCGCGTCGCTCCGCTCCTTGCTTCGCCCTAGGATGACGACTTGATAGAGGTTTCCGCTAATCGCGGTCGTCTGCGCTAGACGCGCCTGTCAGCTCTCTCGACCAGCCCGTCGTAACGCGCTCGCGGCCTGATCTGCCTGTTGCTCGTCACCTGCTCGATTGCGTGCGCCGTCCAGCCGACGCTGCGGCCGAGCGCGAACAGGCGGAAGGGTCCATCGGCGGGCAGACGCAGGCCGCGCGTCAGCGCGGCAAGCGCGAAATCGACATTCGGGTGCTGGCCGGTCGCGGCAAACACCGCGTCGCGCAAGCGCAGCAGGCCGTCGTCGATCGTGACATCAGGGAGCAGGGCTTCCGCGCGCGGATCGCCTTCGGGATAAAGCTGGTGGCCGAAGCCGGGCAGTGGCCGATCGTGGGCGAGCCAGCGCGCGATCGCCTCGTTCGGCCCCAGCCGCTCGGCGTCCTCGACCAGCGCGATCGCCGCGGCGCCGGCCCCGCCATGGCGCGGACCGGTCAGCGTTGCGAGGCCGGCAAGCAGGCAGGCCGCGATCGGCGCTCCGGTGGAGGCGGCGACGCGCGCGGCGAAGGTCGAGGCGTTGAGCTCGTGATCGGCCAGAAGCACCAGCGCCTTGCGGATGAGATCGGCGCCGGCGGCGTCGACCGACCAGCCGTGCGCCAGCCTTTCATGCACAGGCTCCTTCCCCGGGCTTGCGCCGAGAGAGGTCGCGAGCACGCTCGTGGCGCTGGCGCCGTCCTGCTGCAGCATGGCCGGCCTGCGACCGAGCGACGGCCAGCCGGCGGCTGCAAGCGCCGAGAGCCTCGCAAAGGCCGTCGGGGTGCCGCTCTCGCGAACCGTCGAAGGGGTCAGCGACGAGAAAGACACCGGGGCGCCGGACCCCCAAAGCAGCCCTGCCGTCTCCTCCAGCGTCGCCGTCGCCGCAAGCGCCACGGCGTCCCTGCCGCGATAGACGAGGCGGCCATGCATGACCGTCGAGATGGCGGTGGCGATTGCCGGCTCGCCCCAGGCGATGGCGCTTTCGGCGATCGCCTGGGGGCTGCGTCCGCGCGCCCGGCGAGTGGCGAGCGCGGCGATGTCGTCGGCGCGATACTGGCTGCGGCGCGGGTCGGCCCCATCCGGCCGCATGCCGATGCGGCCGCGGCTGACATAGGCATAGAGCGTCTGCGGCCGGACATTGAGCCGCGCCAGCGCTTCCTCGCGCGTCAGCCATTCCGTCATTTGCCGCCTTAGATTGATTATCTTGATCAAGATTGATGCATTGATTGCGCAGCATTAATTGCGTTGCACGAAAGGTCAAGGAGACAGTCATGGCGAACGGGCTCGATGATGTGGTTGCGGCGGACACGGTGCTTTCCGATGTCGACGGCGCGGGCGGCCATCTCACCATTCGAGGCCATTCCCTGACGGAGCTCGCCGGGCACTGGCGCTTCGGCCAGGTGGTCCATCTGCTGTTCGACGGCTTCTTCGACGAGCTTCCCGGCGACGGCGAACTGGAGCAGGCGATCGGCCAAGCGCGCGTCGAGGTGTTCGAACGGCTGCAGGCGATGCTTGGCCATCTCGCGCCGCTCGATATCTACAGCGCCATGCGTGCCGGCATCGCGCTTCTGCCGGACGGCGAGGCGCTTGCCGACGCGCTCAGGCTGATCGCGGCGCCGGCTGTGCTGACGCCGGCCTTGCTGCGGCTCGGTTGCAGCGAGAAGCCGCTTCCTCCGGATGCAAGCGCCGATCATGCCGCCGACATGCTGCGGATGCTCGGCGACACCGCATCGCCGGCGCTTGCCAAGGCGCTCGACACCTATCTGGTGACGGTCTGCGACCATGGGCTCAATGCCTCGACCTTCGCGACGCGCGTGGTGGCGTCGACGCAGGCTGGATTGACCTCGGCGATCCTGGCCGGGCTCGGCGCGCTCAAGGGACCGCTGCATGGCGGCGCGCCGGGACCGGTAATCGAGATGCTCGATGCGATCGAGGCGAGTGGCGACGCCGCAGCCTGGCTGCGCGACGAGATAGCGCGCGGCGAACGGATCATGGGCTTCGGACATCGCATCTACCGCGTGCGCGATCCGCGCGCCGACGTGCTGAAGGCGGTCGTGCGCCAGCTCGGTTCCCGCAACGAGACCGGAAGCAGGCTGGCCTTCGCCGAAAGGGTGGAGCAGGCGGCGCTCGACGTGCTGAGGGTCGCCAAGCCGCAGCGTTCGATCCAGACCAATGTCGAATTCTACACGGCATTGCTGCTCGAAGCGGCGGGCTTCCCGAGGCAAGCGTTCTCCAACGTCTTTGCCGCCGGCCGCGTCGCCGGCTGGATCGCGCACGCACGCGAGCAGCAGGCGACCGGACGGCTGATCCGGCCGCAGTCGCGCTATGTCGGGCCAGTGCCGGATCTGGTGGCTTGAGAAAGCAGTTCCTCACCCCACTTCGGGTGCATGCATTGTCCAATGTAGCGTTTGGTCGACCCCCACTCCGTCTCGGCTTCGCCGAGCCACCTCTCCCCCGATCGACGGGGTAGAGGAAAGGCGCCAAGCTTTTTTGCCGTCAGCGCTCGTCCAGCAACACTCCCTTCCTTTCCCTCCGGAGGGGGGAAAGGTGGCGCTGCGAAGCAGCGACGGATTGGGGGAACCACGTGGCAATCAAGCCGCGGCCTTATCAGTCACGCCAGTCACAGAAGATGTGTGCATCCCCTAGCCACTTTCGTGGAGCGAGGAAAGAACCCACACATGACCGAAATTTCAGCCGATCACGCTTGTGTGTTCGTGTTCTTGCCTTGGTTCATCCATATATGCTGCACTGCAACATAAGCTGACGGCAGCTGCTCCGTGCGATGACGCTGGGGCACGCCGGGTATCGAGACAAGGAACGCCATGGCGAAGAACGGCAAGGCGGAGGAAAAGAAAAAGATCAACATCGCGCTCCAGGGCGGCGGTTCGCACGGCGCCTTCTCCTGGGGCGTGCTCGATCGCCTGCTCGAGGACGGGCGGCTGGAAATCGCGGCGGTGTCCGGCACCAGCGCCGGCGCCATGAACGCGGTGGCGCTGGCCGACGGCTTCGTGCGCGGCGGCGTCGAGGGCGCGCGCAGGAAGCTCGACGATTTCTGGCGCGCCGTGGCCTCGAAGGGCCGCTTCAGCCCGGTGCAGCGCATGCCGTGGGACGTGGTGTGGGGCAACTGGTCGATCGAGAACACGCCCGGCTATTTCTTCTTCGACACCATGTCGCGGGTCTTCTCGCCCTACGTCGCCAACCCGCTCGGCCTCAACCCGCTGCGCGACGTGGTCGAGAAACAAATCGACTTCGGCAATGTGCGCGCCTGCAAGTCGATGGAGCTGTTCATCTCGGCGACCAATGTCGAGACCGGACAACTGCGCGTCTTCTCGGATGGCGAGATCGACCTCGACACGGTGATGGCGTCGGCCTGCCTGCCGCAACTGTTCCGCGCCGTCGAGATCAAGGGCGTGCCCTATTGGGATGGCGGCTATGGCGGTAATCCGGCGCTCTATCCCTTCTTCAAGACGGCGGCGACCGAGGACGTGCTGCTCGTGCAGATCAACCCGGTGGTGCGCGAGGGCACGCCGAAGAGCGCCAACGAGATCCAGAACCGCATCGACGAGATCACCTTCAACGCCGGACTCCTGCGCGAATTCCGCTCGATCGCTTTCGTCAAGGAGCTGATCGCGGCAGGCCGGCTGCCGCATGGCGAATACCGCGACATCCGCATGCACAGGATCGATGCCGACGAGGCGTTCAAGGACCTGTCGGCATCGTCCAAGGTCAATGCCGAATGGGCCTTCCTCGCCTACCTGCGCGACCTCGGCCGAAGTGCCGCCAGCGACTGGCTGGAGGAGAACTACGACGCCGTCGGCAAACGGGCGACGCTCGACCTGTCGGGCGAGCTCGACGACGGCTTCAAGCCGATGCGCGGCCCGGCGCCGGGCCGGCGGGTCAAGGAATTCCTCGCCGCGCATATGAAGCCGGAGGCGACGCGCCGCCGGGCATAGGTCGTCTCCGAATTCCTTCCAGGGTTTAGCTTGCACTGAAACTTCCCTTGCGGAAGCGGCGACGCGCTGGATTCACCCCCGCTGCGCGAGTAGTTTACCTCGACGTAAACGGGAGGTGGCGATGCTGCAGACCAGACAGATCGGGGTCAGGTTTGAAGCGCAGTGCAGGGCCTTCGAGAAGGAGCCCTTCCCGAGCCTAGAGGTGCGCAAGGACCGGCTGAAGCGCCTGTTAGCGCTGACCGACAAGCATGAGGCCGAGATATGCGCGGCGATCGACAGCGATTTCTCCGGCCGCGCGGCGCAGGAAACGCGGCTTGCGGAACTGTTCGTCGTTCGCGCCGGCATCAGGCACGCCATCCGGCATCTGCGCGGATGGATGCGCGAGCGCGGTGTCGCCACCAGCCTGCCGTTCCTGCCCGGACGCAACCGCCTTCTGCCGCAACCTTTGGGCGTCGTCGGCATCGTCTCGCCGTGGAATTATCCGTTCCAGCTCGCCATCGCGCCGGCGACCGCCGCTCTAGCCGCCGGCAATCGCGTGCTGCTCAAGCCGTCCGAGCTGACGCCGAAGTTTTCCGACCTGCTTGCCCGATTGGTCGAAGAGCATTTTTCTGCCGACGAGATGAGCGTGGTGGTGGGCGATGCCGACGTCGGCAAGACATTCGTGTCGATGCCTTTCGATCATCTCCTGTTCACCGGCTCCACCGCCGTCGGCCGCCAGGTGGCGCTGGCCGCGGCCGCCAATCTGACGCCGGTTGCGCTCGAGCTCGGCGGCAAGTCGCCGGCGATCTTCGACGCGTCCTGCGACTTCGACGCGGCCGTCGCGAGCGTCGCCTATGGCAAGCTCTTGAATGCCGGCCAGACCTGCATCGCGCCGGACTATCTGATGGTTCCGCAAGGGCAGGGCGCCGCCATCGCCGCCAAACTCGCCGCCGCGATGGCGCGGCTCTATCCCCGTCTGCGCGACAATCCCGACTATACGGCGATCGTCAGCGAGCGGCACCATCGGCGCCTGAGCGAGATGATCGCGGAGGCGCGCGAAGCTGGCGCCGATGTCACCGAGGTCAACCCGGCCAACGAAAGGCTTGGCGTGAGCGACCGCAAGATGGCGCCCGTCCTGGTCAGGAATGCCGGCGAGAACCTGCGGCTGATGCGCGAGGAAATCTTCGGGCCGGTGCTGCCGATCCTCGAATACGGCACGGTCGATGACGCCGTCGAGCATGTGAACCGCGGCGAGCGTCCGCTCGCGCTTTATTGGTTCGGCAAGGACAGCGCCAATCGCCAAAGGATGATGCGGGAAACCGTCGCCGGCGGTGTGACGGTCAATGACTGCATGATGCATCTGGTGCAGGAGCGGCAGCCATTCGGCGGCGTCGGCGAGAGCGGCATGGGCGCCTATCACGGCGAATGGGGCTTTCGGACCTTCAGCAAGGAAAAGCCGATCTTCGTCCAGTCCAGGCTGAGCGCCGGCGGCCTGCTCAGGCCACCCTATGGCAGGACTTTCGAGCGGCTGTTCCGGTTGCTGAACCTGATCGCCTGACAGCATTTATTTTCGAAGTGGGCGCGTCCTTTGCGTGTCTCGTGCCAATGCGGCAAGTCATGGCGCGAAAAAATTCCGCATCATGCTGACGCCTACTGCCATTGGGTGTTCGAGCACGCGAAAAATCTGGCTGGACTGGGAAAAGCCGGCCAGTCGAGCGTCGAAAACTGGAAAAAAGCCTATCCACCACAGCTGGTGGCGCAATGATGCTGCAATTTTTCTCACTATATTGCGCCGCAACTTTGAGGTAGAAGCGCGCTTCGCCGATCACGGCAAATTGAAGACGGCTTTGCGCGCACCCATATCGGCCGCGCGCCCGGGAGTCGAAGCGCCGACCTCGCCAAGCCTGCAACGGAAAAATGACGATGCCGAAAATCAGGTTTCACAAGCTTGCAGCCATTGCTGTGCTCATCGGATTCGCTGCCTGGATGGCAACGGGCGAGTTCTCGTCCGTGGGCAGCGCCGCCGACCACCAGAAGGCGGGGGAAGCAGGTAAAGCCGCGCAAAGCGGGGCCGACAAGCCGAAGACGGCGGAGGCCGAGCCGAAGGCCGCGCCACGCACCGTCGCGGTGGTGACGCCGCCGCGCAAGACCTACGCGCGCGCCATCCGCATTTCCGGACTGACCGAGGCCGACAAGCGGGCGGTGCTCGCCACGCGCGTCGGCGGCGTCATCGACAAGCTGCCGGTCAAGCAGGGCGATCACGTCAAGACCGGCGACCTGGTGCTGATGCTCGCCGCCGAGGAGAAGATCTCGAACGTCGACAACGCCAGGCAGCTCCTGGCGCAGCGCAAGGCCGAGCTCGATGCCGCCGAGCGGCTGGCCAAGACCGGCAATTTGCCCAAGCTGCAGCTCGACACCGCCCGCTCGAACCTGACGGCGGCGCAGTCGATGCTGGAGACGGCGCAGGCAGAACTCGACCGCAACGAAGTGAAGGCGCCGTTCGACGGCGTCATCGACCGGGTGCCGGTCGAGCTCGGCAGCTCGGTCATGCAGGGCGGCGAGGTGGCCACGATCCTCAAGCTCGACCCGGTGATCGCGCGCGGCGAGATCAGCGAGCGCGACCTGCGCTACATCAAGATCGGCGACGAGGCCAATGTGCGCCTGGTCAACGACCAGAAGGTCACCGGCACGGTGCGCTATATCAGCCGCGATGCCTCATCGCAGACCCGCACCTTTCGTGTGGAGGTGGCCATTCCCAATGCGGATGGCTCGATCCCCGCCGGTATGACGGCCGAGATCACGCTCAGCGCCGAGCCGACCGACGCGGTGCTTTTGCCGCGCTCGGTGGTCACCCTGGGCGACAAGGGCGATCTCGGCATCCGCGCCGTCGGCAAGGACGGCAAGGTCGCGTTCTTCCCGATCGACCTTGTCGACGACACCCCAACGGGACTGGTGCTCGGCGGCATCCCGCAGGACGCCCGCATCATCGTCGCCGGCCAGGAGCTGGTGAAGGAGGGCGATCTGGTAAAGCCCGTCGAGGCCGACCAGGCGACCATCAACAAGCTGATCAGCGAAGCCGCCGCCGGCACGCAGTAGCGCGACCGCGCGGCGCCGGCTCGACCGGCACCGCGCTGGCCCATGCCGCAGCTCCCCAGGAAACAGCAGGCATAGTCATGGACATCGTCAGACTCGCCATCCACAACGCCCGGCTCACAATATCCGCGTTGATGTTCTTGCTCGTCGCGGGTTGGGTCGCCTATCAGTCGACGCCGAAGGAAGCGGAACCGGATGTTCCGATTCCGATGATGTATGTCAGCCTGGTCTACCAGGGCATCTCGCCGGAGGATTCGGAGCGGCTCTTGCTGCGGCCGATGGAAACCAAGCTGAAGAGCCTCAAGGGGCTCAAGGAAATGCGCTCGGCTGCTTTCCAGGGCGGCGGCTACGTGCTGGTCGAGTTCCAGCCGCAGACCAATCTGGCCACGGCGCTGCAGGATACGCGCAGCAAGGTGCAGGACGCCAAGGCCGACCTGCCTCAGGCGGCCGAGGAGCCGACCGTCACCGAGGTCAATGTCTCCGAATTCCCGGTTCTGGTCGTGACGCTCTCGGGCGACGTGCCCGAGCGCGTGCTGACCGCCGCGGCGCGCGAATTGCGTGACCGCATCGAGGAGGTGCCCGGCGTGCTCGAAGGCTCGCTGCAAGGCGCGCGCGACGATCTCGTGGAGGTCGTCGTGGACCCGGTGAAACTTTCCTCCTATGGGCTGCAGCTCGACCAGGTTATGCAAGGCGTCGGCGCCTCCAACAGCCTTGTCGCCGCCGGCAATCTCGAAGGCTCCGAGGGCAAATACGCGGTCAAGGTGCCGTCGCTGATCGAGACGCCGGAGGATGTCGCCAATCTGCCGGTCGTCGCCACACCGAATGCCGTGGTCCAGGCCAAGGATATCGCCACCATCCGCTCGACCTTCAAGGATGCGGAGACGGTCACCCGGCTCGATGGCAAACCGGCCATCGCCATCGAGGTGAAGAAGCGCATCGGCGCCAACCTGATCGACACGCTGAACCATGTCAGGGAGGTGTCGGACAATTTCATCAAGACGATGCCGGAAGGCATGCATGTCACCTACACGCAGGACAAGTCCGTCTTCGTCAACCAGCTGCTCGGCGACCTGCAGAACCACGTGATGATCGCGGTGATCCTGGTGTTCATCGTCATCCTCTACGCGCTGTCGGGACGAGCCTCGCTGCTGATCGGCCTTGCCATTCCTTCATCCTTCCTGATCGGCATCCTTCTGCTCGCGATGATGGGCTACACGATCAACATGATCGTGCTGTTCAGCCTCATCCTGGCGGTCGGCATGCTGGTGGACGATGCCATCATCGTCACCGAATTCGCGGAACGGCGCATGAGCGAAGGCATGCCGAAAGCGGACGCCTTCGCTTTAGCCGCCAAGCGCATGGCCGGTCCGGTGATCGCGGCGACGATGACGCGCATCGCCGCCTTCTCGCCACTGCTCTTCTGGCCCGGCATCATCGGCGACTTCATGAAATACATGCCGATCACGCTGATCGTGACGCTGTCGGCCTCGATGCTCTATGCGCTGGTCTTCGCGCCGACGCTGGGCGCCATCTTCGCCAAGGCGCCGGCGCATCACGAGGATGATCATCGCGATGGCTGGTACATGGCCGTGGTCAAGCAGGCGGTGCGCTTCCCGATCACCGTCATCCTGCTCACCGTCGGCCTGCTGGTCGGAGTCGGTTTCGCCTATTCGAAATACGGCGCCGGCGTCGAGTTCTTCCCCAGCGTCGAGCCGGATTACGGCCTGCTCTACGTGCATGCCCGCGGCAACCTCTCGCTGGCCGAAATGGATGCCGCGACCAAGACGGCGGAAAACCGGCTGCTCGGCTGGCCCGGCGTGAAGTCGGTCTATACGCGCGTCGGCAAGACGCAAGGCGGCGGCCAGGACATTCCTGAAGACGTCGTCGGCGTGATCCAGTACGAGTTCGTCGACTGGCGCGAGCGCAAGTCCGCCAACCAGATCCTCGACGACCTGCGCGCGGTGATGGCCGGCATTCCCGGCGTCGATGTCGAGGTTCGCGTTCCGGAAGCCGGCCCGCCGACCGGCAAGCCGATCCAGATCAGGCTTTCGGCCGCAGATCCTGCCGGGCTCGACGACAAGGCGCGCGCGGTGGCGGCGCGGATCGCCAAGATCCCCAACGTGATCGACATTTCGGACGGCCTGCCGCCACCCGGCGTCGACTGGGCGCTCGAGGTCGACCGCGCCAAGGCGGCGCAATACGGCATCAGCCCGACCTCGGTGGGCACGGTGGTGCAACTGGTGACGAACGGTCTCAAGCTGTCGGAATACCGGCCGGCCGGCGCCGACGACGCGGTCGACATCCGGCTGCGCCTGCCCGAAGACCGGCGCACGCTGTCGACGCTCGACGAGCTCAGGGTTCAGACCTCGCAAGGGTCGGTGCCGATCTCGAACTTCGTGGTGCGGAAACCCGAGCCGACTGTCGGCATCCTCAACCGCATCGACGGCGCGCGCACCGTGGTGGTGCAAGCCAATGTCAGCGCCGGCGCGCAGGTAGCGGCCGTACAGCAGGAAGTCACTCAGGCCGTCACTGACATGAACCTGGGCAGCGGCATCCGCTGGAAGCTCGCCGGATCCAACGAGGACAGCGCGGAAGCCAGCGCCTTCCTCGGCAAGGCCTTCGGCGCCGCGATCTTCCTGATCTTCCTGGTGCTCTTGGCGCAGTTCAACAAGTTCACCAGCGTGTGGCTTGTCCTGTCCTGCGTGGTCATGGCGACGATCGGCGTGTTCCTCGGATTGCTGCTGACAGGCGAGGCCTTCGGCATCGTCATGTCGGGCATCGGGGTCATCGCGCTGGCCGGCGTGGTGGTGAACAACAACATCGTTCTCATCGACACTTACGACCGGCTGCGCGAGGAAGGCTGGGACAAGATGGACGCGGTGCTGCAAACCTGCCGCGAGCGCGCCAGGCCGGTGGTGCTGACGGCGGTTTCGGCCATCCTCGGCGTGCTGCCGATCGCCTTCGGCCTCGGCCTCGAGATCTTCCATCACGAGACGACGATCAACGCCCCGTCGACGCAATGGTGGATTTCGCTGTCCTCGGCGATCGTCTTCGGCCTGTCCTTTGCCACCATTCTGACGCTGGTGGTGACGCCCTCGATGCTGATGGTGTTCACCCGCGCCAAGGTGAAGCCCGGCGCGCGGCGCGGCTTGTTCAGCCGGCTGTTCCGCCGCGGCAAGGACGAGGTGTCGACCGAAGAGCCGGCCGCCGAGGCTGGAACCGAGCCGGCGATCGCCTTCCCCAAAGCCGCGGAATAGGCCGGCTTCAACCAACAAGATAAGGCCGCCCGGGGAACAACCGGGCGGCCTTTCGCATTGTTGACCATGAGGGCATCTCAAGGCGAGGGCTTCTCATGACGCTCAGCACCATTCTCATCATCATTCTGATCCTCATCCTAATCGGCGCGGTACCGGCTTGGCCGCATTCGCGCGCTTGGGGCTATGGACCATCGGGTATCGTCGGCGTCGTCCTGATCGTGCTGCTGATCCTGCTCTTGATGGGCAGGATCTGACCTCAGCGCTTTTGCGACCGGATGTTTGGGACGTGATCAGGCGGCCAGACGCGAGGATGCGACGGCGATGCCGATATCCTGCATGGCTTGCGCCACCGCCTGGTCGAGCGGGGTGTGCGGAAGCTCGCCGATGACCTCTTCGAGCCGCGTCGAGGTCAGCCGGTGCGCTTCGAAGCGCAGATAGGACATCGAGACGATCTCGCGCCACATGGCCACGAACGGGCTGCCGGCGCGCAGCACCCACCAGGGCATGAAGGTGAGCTTCAGCTTGCGGCCGAGCGCCCTCTCGGCCGCGGCCTTGATATCGAGGTCGGTGACGGCGTGGCCCGGGAAGTTGAGGGCCTCGTAGAAACCGAGCTTGTCGAGATTGCGCGCCAGCCCGACAAAGGCGACCGCAAAGTCCGGTAGATAGGCCCATTCGTGCACGAGGTCGGCCGGACCGGGAGCGGTGTAGACGCCCTTCTCCATCTTGGCGGCGACGACGAGATCGAACCAGGAACCGCTGCCGGTGCCGCCGAAGAAGTCGCCGGCCCTAAGAAGAATGGTGCGCACGCGGCCGGCATCGGCCTCGCGGCGGAACAGCTCCTCCATGGCGCAGCGGATGCGGCCCTTCTCGGTGGTCGGATGGAACGGCGTTTCCTCGGTGATCACCCGCGGCATCGGCGAGCCGTAATTGTAGACGGTGCCGGGGAAAAGATGCAGCGCGTTGTTCGCATGACAGGCGGCCATGACGTTCTCGGCCATCGGCAGGCACTTGCCCCAGTCGGTATAGATCGGGTTCAGGCCGTTGAAGACGATGTCGACGCCTTGCGTTACGCGGATCAGCGACTGGCGGTCCAGCGCGTCGCCAGCGACAGCGGTTGCGCCCTTGAGCTCGGCCGGCACCTTGCCGGTGCGGGTGACGGTGCGGACGTCGAAACCGGCGTCGATGAAGGCCTTGGCGACTACGCGGCCGAGCCGGCCATTGGCGCCCAGAATTGCGATCTTGATCATTGTTCGTCTCCGTTGCTTGCGTTGCCCCGCTAATTTGATGCCTTCATCATTGAATGAAAATTGACTGAGATCGGCGATCTGTTATTCAGAACTGAATGGCGGAATTCGATTGGAACCTGATCAAGAGCTTCGTCGCGGTTGCCGAGACCGGCAGCCTTTCGGCCGCAGCGCGCAGGCTGGAGGCCAGCCAGCCGACGCTCGGCCGTCACATCGCCGAGCTGGAGCAGGCGCTGGGCGTGACGCTATTCCGGCGCGGACGGCGCGGTTACGAGCTGACGGAAGCCGGCAGCACGCTCTATGAGCGCGGACGGGCGGTCAGCGAGCAGGCAAATGCCTTCTCGCTGCTGGCGCTGGGATCGGTCGAGGCGATCGAGGGCACGGTGCGCATCGCCGCCTCGGAGGTGGTCGCGGCCTGCGTGCTGCCTCAGATGATGGCGCGCCTTGGCGAGGAGGAGCCGGGCATCGAGGTCGAGATCGTCGCCTCGAACCAGGTCGAAAACCTGCTGCGGCGCGATGCCGACATCGCCATCCGCATGGTCAGACCGGCGCAGAACGAATTGGTGGCGCGCAAGGTCACCGACATTCCGCTCTGCCTGTGCGCGGCGAAATCCTATCTCGACCGGCGCGGTCGCCCGGCAAAGCCTGGGGACCTCGCCGACCATTCACTGATCGGCTTCGACCGCAGCGACGAGATCATCCGCGGCTTCACCGCCTACGGCATTCCGGTCGGCCGCAGCCATTTCCGCTTCAGGACCGACAACCAGATCGTCCTTTGGGAAGCTGTGCGGGCAGGAAACGGCGTCGGCATCGGCCAGGAGCCGCTGGCGAACCGCAATCCGGACCTGGAAAAGCTGCTGCCGGAGGTGCCGTTGCCGACCCTGCCGGTGTGGCTTGCCATGCATCGCGACGTTCGCACCAGCATGCGCATCCGCCGGGTGGCGGATTTCCTGCACGAGGAGCTGAAGCGCTATTCGGCGGGTATGGGCTCGGGAGCGAATTCGGCGCGGTGAGCGAGGCTCGCCATCAACAGCACGATGACCAGCAGGCCGGAGAGCGCGATGAAGATCGGGCCGAAGCTGGACCGTTCGGCGACGAAGCCGATCGCCGACGGCGCTACCAGGATGCCTGAATAGCCCATCGTGGTAACCACGCTCATGCCGGTGCCCGACGACATGCCTTCCTGGTTGCCGCCGGCCGAAAACAGGATCGGCACCATGTTAGCGATGCCGAAGCCGCAGAAGGCGAAAGCGGCAATGGCAAGATAAGGCGAGGGCGAGAGGCCGGCCACGAACATGCCGGTGGCGGCGACGAGCGCCGAGCCGCGCAGCGTCGCCACCGCGCCGAAGCGGTTGCGCACGCCGTCGCCCAGGAAGCGCATGAGCGCCATGACGCCGGAGAAGGCGGCGTAGGCGAGGCCGGCAACGGCAAGGTCGGCACCGAGCTCCTGATGGAGGTAGAGCGCCGCCCAGTCGAGCACCGCGCCTTCGGAGACCATGGTGAGCAGCGCCATCAGCCCGACCAGATAGACGATTGTGTGCCTCGGCAGGGTGAATTTCTGGTGCTCGGCGACCTGCGGTCTGTCCTCGGCGACGAGATAGCGAATGGCGAAGGCGACGAGCGCCAACGCAATCGCCGTCACGGCGATCGCGTGCGCGAGATGACCGTAACTCTGGATGGTGTAGCCGCCAAGCGCGCCGCCGGCGAAGCCGCCGAGACTCCAAAAGCCATGCGAGGACGACATGATGGCGCGCGACAGGCGCCGTTCGACCACCACGGCGTTGGAGTTCATGGCGACATCCATGCCACCGATCGAGCCGCCGAAGAGCAGCATGGCGACTGCCGCCGCCGGCACGTTGGGCGCAAGCGCGACGACCAGCAGCCCAAAACTGCCGCAGAGACCGAACAAGCGCAGCACCGTGCGCGAACCGTGCCTGGAAATGAGATGGCCGCACCAGGTCATGGCCATCACCGCGCCGACGCCGAACAGCAGGATCAGCAGGCCGAGCGTGAATTTCGAGATGTCCAGCCGGGTGAGGAAAACCGGGATCTGCGGCGCCCAACTGCCGGTGAGGAAGCCATTGGCCAGGAAAATGCCGGCAACGGCCCAGCGGCCGCGCGTCGCGGCTTGCATCGTGGTCTGCAGGCTCATGCTCTGAAATCCGGTGCGCTGGTGGATTTGAGCAAGAATTAGATCGATTCAACTTACGGTCAAGAACCGCGTTAGGGGAAGTGCTTGGACCAAGGTGAGCGACCGAGGCGTCGTTCGTGGCCAGCTGCCGCTTCGGAGGTTTGGCAGAAGCGCCTCTCCGTTCGTCATCCACGGGCGGAGCAAGGAGCGAAGCGACGCGGCGCAGACCCGAGGATCCATTCCGTGACCTAGGAGCGCTGCAGCGGTGCAGGGCCTTCACCACAGCGCCACCGGCGTGTGTCCTTTTTTCTGGACCGCGGCATACTTCGGCAGCCGTCACGGAATGGATTCTAGGGTCTCCGCGACGTCGCTTCGCGACTGCTCCGCCCTAGAATGACGAAGCCGCGAGGGCGATCGGCATCATCAATGATCCCTCGGCCGCCTGGCCTCGAACTCGGCCTTCTTGGCCTCGGAGGCCTCGGTCTGATTGAGCGCCTGCCATTCGGCATAGGGCATGCCGTAGATGATCTCGCGCGACTCATCCTTCGACAACGTCACGCCGTCCGCCTCGGCGGCCTCGCGATACCAGTTGGACAGGCAGTTGCGGCAGAAGCCGGCGAGGTTCATCAGGTCGATGTTCTGGACGTCGCCGCGCTCGCGCAGGTGCTCGACCAGCCGGCGAAAGGCGGCGGCTTCGAAATCGCGTTTCTGCTCGTTGCTGAGTTCGGCCATTGCATGGAACTCCGTGGGGCTTAAAGCGCGTCGCAATCTTTCAGATTCGCTCCCATGCGCTTTAGGTTTTTGATTTACGCATGTCTTTATCCCGAAACCGGTTCCCACTTTCGGGAGACATGCGTCGAGGCCCGTCACACCGGGCCGGTGCGCGAGCCGAACATCTTCACCTCGTGTATATCGGCACGGCGGTCGATGGCGTCAACGATCGGGGCCAACCGCTCCGCCCATTGAATGGCGCCGGCTCGATCGGCGATCAGGTCCTGGCGGATCTCGATCAGCGCATGGGCATAGCCGTTGACGATGGCGTGCCGGAACATCGTGTCGCCGCGCAGCGCGCCGTCATAGGGCTCGTTGTCGCCGACGACGAGCGCCGTGTCCTCGGCCAGCATGTCGATCAGCGGCCGCGCCGCGCGATCGTCGCGGTCCCACAGGATGCCGACATGCCAGGGGCGGATGAAGCCTTGCATGCGTGGGGTGAAGGAATGCACCGAGACGATGAGCGGCGCCTTGCCGGAGGCGTGCGCCACTGAGGCGATCATTGCGCCGACGGCGTCGTGATAGGGCCGGTAGAAGCGGTCGAGCCTTTTCTCCCGCTCTTCGGCGGCCATCGGATAATTCCCCGGCACGATGGTGCCGTCATAAAGCTGGCGGATCAGCGTTGGGTCGTCCTCGCCCCGGTTGGGGTCGATCAGAAGCCGCGAGAAGCCGGCAAGTACGGCCGGCGCGTCGAGCGCCGCCGCCAGCTCGCGCGTCACCGTCTCGATACCGATGTCATAGGCGATGTGGCGCTCGAACTCCGCCGCCGGCAGGCCGAGGCTGCCATATTCGTCCGGCACATCCCGGCGGGCGTGATCGGCCAGAAGCACGATGCCTTTCTTGCGGTCGCCCTCGACGATGTCGAAAGGCGCGAAAACTGTGGATCGGGTCATCGGCTGAAAAACGGTCTGTTCGCGGGCTTCCAGGCGGGGTGGTATCGTCATTCCACGAAGAGGACTGGGGCGCAATGCCGTTGTTTGGCCACGGTTTCTGCAAAAGAATCCCTGATGGGACGACTTACCGAGCGCTGGACCCTTCTAAATCGATTGGAATTAAACAAAACGGCGCGTTGACATGCGCCCGGAGTTTGCTGAAAAGGGGCTTCGAGAGATGCAGATGTGGTTCGCGAAGGGATTTGGAATGGGTTTCGCCGGCAGGCCGCGCAAGCGCCTGACCCTGCCGCTCCTGATCTTTGGCGCGGGCCTCGGCGCGCTTTGCGCGACCTCGCCGGCGCGCGCCGACTTCCGCGTCTGCAACGCGACACAGAACCTGGTCGGCGTCGGCATCGGCTATCGGGCGAAGGCCGGCTGGATCACCGAGGGCTGGTGGCACATCGAAGGGTCGACCTGCAAGACGCTTATCGAGGGTCCGCTGTCATCAAGGTTTTACTATCTTTATGCAGAAGACGCCGAGCGCGGCGGGCGTTGGGACGGCCCGATCAACATGTGCGTCGCCGAAAAAGAGTTCAAGATCGCCGGCGTGAATGATTGCGTCGCCCGGGGCTTTCAGCGCGCCGGATTTCAGGAATATGACACGGGCGAGCAGGCGAGCTGGATGGTCCAGCTGACCGACGAGCCCGCAACGGGAGGCGCGCCAGCGACCCCCGCTCCGGGAACAAACAATCAATGAGACGTAACCGCAAGGTCAAGATCCTCGCCACCATCGGTCCGGCTTCCTCGTCCGAGGAGATGCTCAAGAAGCTGTTCGAAGCAGGCGCCGATGTCTTCCGCATCAATATGAGCCATACCGACCACGAGCTGATGCGCACGCTCGTCGGCCGCATCCGCGCCGTCGAGGCGGCCGTCGGCCGGCCGATCGGCATTCTCGCCGATTTGCAGGGACCGAAGCTTAGGGTCGGCAAGTTCGCCAACGGCAAGGAAGCGCTGACCGTCGGCCAGACCTTCACGCTCGACGACAATCCGGAACCCGGCACGTCCAGCCGTGTCTACCTGCCGCATCCGGAAATCCTGAGCTCGGTCGAAGCCGGTCACCGCCTTTTGATCGACGACGGCAAGCTGGAGCTCAGGGCGGTGAAGAGCGACGGCAAGTCGATCGTCTGCACGGTCGTCGCCGGCACCGCGATCTCCGACAAGAAGGGCGTCAGCCTGCCCGACACCGACCTGCCGGTCGGCGCGCTGACCGAGAAGGATCGCAGCGATCTCGACGCGGTGCTCGCGGCAAGCGTCGACTGGGTGGCATTGTCCTTCGTGCAGCGGCCCGAGGATCTGGCCGAAGCCCGCAAGATCGCGCGCGGCCGGGCGCTGATCATGGCCAAGATCGAGAAGCCGCAGGCGGTCGCCCGCCTGGCCGAGATCATCGAACTGTCGGATGCGCTGATGGTCGCGCGCGGCGATCTCGGCGTCGAGATGCCGCTGGAAGCGGTGCCAGGCATCCAAAAGCAGATCACCCGCGCCGCGCGCCGCGCCGGCAAGCCGGTGGTGATCGCAACCCAGATGCTGGAATCGATGATCACCGCGCCGGTGCCGACCCGCGCCGAAGTGTCGGACGTGTCGATCGCCGTGTTCGAGGGCGCGGACGCGATCATGCTTTCGGCCGAATCCGCGGCCGGCGCCTATCCGGTCGAAGCGGTCGCCATGATGAACCGCATCGCCACCAAGGTCGAAGCCGACCCGACCTATGCCGGCATCATCAACGCGCAGCGCTCGGAGCCGGAAGCGACCGGGGCTGATGCGATTTCGCTCGCCGCGCGCGAGATCGCCGAGACGCTGAAACTGTCGGCGATCATCTCCTACACGGCTTCCGGCACCACGGGCCTGCGCGCCGCGCGCGAGCGCCCGCAGGTGCCGATCGTGGCGCTGTCGCCGATCGTCAACACGGCGCGCCGGCTTTCGCTCCTGTGGGGCACGCATTGCGTGGTTTCGGAGGACGCCACCGACCTCGACGACATGGTCGACCGCGCCTGTCGCATCGCGCTGGAAGAGGGCTTCGGCAAGCCGGGCGACCGCGTCATCATCACCGCGGGCGTGCCGCTGAGGACTCCAGGCTCGACCAATATGCTGCGTATTGCGTATGTCGGGTCGGAGATGCACTGATCCGCAGCATCAGTGATCCGTACCATCAGCCCGGCGCCAGTTCGGCGTCCGGGACCTTGAGTTCCGGATATCTGCCGGCGCCTTGCGCGTCACCAGCGATGCGGCTTTCCACGGCGCTCGCCATCGCCTGCAAGTCGACGGGCGCGCCGGCAGCCCTTTCGACGGCGCCGACGACGAGGTCGGGAGCGGTCCAGTCGGGCTTGTGGCCGAGATTGCGGACCCAGACCAGCTCGGCGCCGGGGATGTCGCGTCCGAGGCCGACGGAATGGATGGTGGCGTAGACCACCTTGTCGCGATCGCCCGAGATGACGACCGTCGGCGCCTCGATCTCGCGGTAGCCCGGCGAAGCCGCGCGCACATAATCGTAGAGCTGTGCCACATCACGGGCGTTGGCGCGGAACGCGCGCGGCCTCAGCACCAATGGGATCGCGGCCTTGCCGATATAATCGCCCGGCATATGGTTTGGCGAAAAGACACAGGCCGTCGCGCTGCCGATCTGCAGCATGCCGGCGGGGTAGGCAACCGTCTCGGAAAACAGCCAGCCGACCGCCGGAACGGCCGTCAGCTTGTAGTACCAGGCGGTCGCGCCGCCCGGCCAGGGATGACTGACGGGCGCCAGGAAGACGAGGCCGAGCGTCTTTTCCGGATGCTCGCGGGCAAAGGCTGTGGTGATCGCGCCGCCGAAGGAATGGCCGACGATAATCGCCCCGGTGATGCCAAGGCGATCCATCAGCGCGGCGATGGTGTCCGCCTGTGCCGACAGCGTTTCGTTGCAGCCCGATCCGCGCTCGGACCAGCCGAGGCCGGGCCGATCGAGGAACAGCAGCTCGGCACGGCCCTCGAGCAGCGGCCTCAGCGGCAGCATCTGATCCTTCAGGTTGGCGCTGGCGCCATGGATGAAGACGACCGGCGGCAGGTCGGCGCCGGCAGGCGCCGGAATGTGGACATAGTGGATGCGGGCGCCGTCGATGTCGGCGAATTCACCGACCGGCGGGTTGCGGCGCTCGATCAGCCGGACACCGGCACGGGTGATGCCGGCAAGGGCGAAGAGGAGCGCAATGAGGAAGAGAAAGGCGGCGCCGATGAGGTTCATGCGGGGAGATACGGGTGGGGAGGGAGTTTAGGTTCAGGCAGTAGGCAGTAGGCAGTAGGCAGTAGGCAGTAGGCAGTAGGCAGTAGGCAG
>SUGL01000049.1 GCA_004963905.1 Mesorhizobium sp. | reverse complement strand
GGATCCTCGGGTCTGCGCGCGTCGCTTCGCTCCTTGCTCCGCCCGTGGATGACGAAGCGACGGGCGTTTCGGCCAATCTCCAAGGCCGCGCTACCCCTGTGCAGCAGCATTCATGGTATGTCTGCTTGGGGGCCCCGTTAGGGCGCGTAGAACCTCAAGCCGCCATCAGCTGCTTCACCTTCCGCATATCCTTCAAAAACCGCTCGCGCTCGGCAGCCTTGTCCACCGGTTCGCGAATGCGCAGGATAAGCGAAGGGTGGATGGTGATGAAGACGGGCAGCCCGTCACTGCGTTCGATCACATCACCGCGCCTCTTCAAGACCGGCACCGCCTTGCCGAGCAGCGATTGCGCCGCCGTCGCGCCGAGCGCCACCGCAAGGTTCGGCTTGATGAGGTCGAGTTCCTTGTCCAGCCACCAGCGGCAGGCCTGGATCTCGCCGGCATTGGGCTTGGAATGGATGCGCCTTTTGCCGCGCGGCTCGAACTTGAAGTGTTTCACCGCATTGGTCACGTAGACCTTGCGGCGGTCGACTTCGGCATCGTCCAAAATGCTGTCGAATATTCTGCCGGCCGGGCCGACGAATGGCTTGCCGGCCAGATCCTCCTGATCGCCGGGCTGTTCGCCGACGAAGATCACATCCGCGGTTTCCGGTCCTTCGCCGAACACGGTCTGCGTTGCGTCATGCCAAAGCGGGCAGCGACGGCAGGCTTTTGCCGCTTCGCGCGCTTCGCCGATGGAGGCGGCATCTTCCCCCGCTGCCGGCTCTGGCTCCGACGCAGCGATACGCCTGGCCGTACGCCTCGCTTCGCGCTGCAAGGCCGTTGTTGACGGTGTTGTAGCCATGGTTCCGTCTCGCCCGCTTTCAAACTTGAAATGGGTGAGCCTGGCGATGGTTCCCGATCCTCACACCTCGTGCAGGTAGAGGTGGTAGTCCAGCTCGCTGACGGTGCGAGCCACGCGCAGATATTCCGCCTGCTTGATCGCCACGAAGGTCCGGTGCAGGTCGGGGCCGAGCGCCGATTTCAGGAAGCTGGATGCCCGTGCAGCCTCGATCGCGGCGCGCCAGTCCGCCGGCATGATCGACGCATCCGTAGCCTGCTCATAACCATTGCCGGTCGTCTCGGGGCCGGGATCCAGGCCCTCGTCGAGGCCCTTGACGATGCCGGCCAGCACCGTCGCCGCCACCAGATAGGGGTTGGCGTCGACGCCGGACGGACGATGTTCGATGCGGCGGTTCTTGGCGTCGCCCGCCGGCACGCGCAGCGCCACCGACCGGTTGTTGACGCCCCAGGTCGGCGCCACCGGCGCATAGGATTGCGAGACGAAGCGCCGCCACGAATTGGCATGCGGCGCAAAAACCAGCATCGATTCCGCCATGGTGTGGATCAGGCCGCCAAGTGCGTTGAGCAGGCTTGGCGACCATTTCTCGCAGGCAGCCTCGGTGAAGACGTTTTTGCCGGCCTCGTCCTGCAGCGAGACATGGAAATGCATACCCGAGCCGGCATAAGTCTCGATTGGTTTCGCCATGAAACAGGCGGTGACGCCGTGCCGGCGCGCCTGCGCCCTCACCAGCCGCTTCAGCATGATCAAGTCGTCCGCCGCCCGCATAACGTCCTTGCGGTAGTTGAGCGTCAGTTCGTACTGGCCGGGCGCATATTCGGAAATTACCGTCTCGGCCGGAATGCCTTGCTCTCTGGCAGCGGCGTAGATGTCGGAAAACAGCGGTTCCATGCCGTGCAGATGGTCGACCGAGTAGACCTCGGTCTTGGCCGAGCGGCGGCCGTCGAGCACCGCGCGCGCCGCCTGCACCTTGCCGTCGGCGTCGCGCTCATTGGCGAGGAGAAAAAATTCCAGCTCGAAGGCGCCCGCCGGATGCAGGCCTCTGGCCGCCAGCATTTCCACCTGCCTTGCCAGCACCAGGCGCGGGTCGGAGGACATCGGCTGGCCGTCGAGATGGTACATCGCCATCAGCACCTGGCCGCGTGGCGGCTTGGTGCCGTAGAGCGGCACCAGCGTGCCGGGGATCGGCCATGCCCTGAGGTCGCCATCGCCCGTGTCCCAGATCAGGCCTGTGTCGTGGACGTCCTCGCCGGTGATGTCGAGGCCGAGGATCGAGATCGGCATATGCCTTCCGCCCTCGAAAATGCTCATCAGCTCGTGCCGCCGCACGATCTTGCCGCGGCCGATGCCGTTGGCGTCGGTGAGCACGATATCGAAGGCCTCGATGTCGGAATGAGCATCGAGAAAGGCTTTCGCCTCGGCGGGCGTCGAGCCGGAAGGGGAGGTGGTGACTGTGCTCGGATTGTCCATGGCCGCCAATCTTCCTACTGCTTGTCTCACGCCGTGAGCCTTGCCGCAACCGCGGCGAAGGCGGCGATCAGCCGGCTCACCTGCGCGGACGTCGTCGCCGGCGAGATCAGCATCATATTGTGGAACGGCGCGATCAGCACGCCGCGATTGACCAGCGCGACATGGATGGCGGCTTCGAGTTCCGGCGCATGCGCCTTCTCCGCCTCGCCGCCGTTCCTGAGCGGCCCCGGCGCGCAGATGAACTCGACCCGGGCGCCGACCCGCGCGACGTGCCAAGGCAGCTTGTACCGGTCGATGACGGCGGTGAGCCCGGCGTCGAGGCGGCGCGCCAGTCGGTCCATATGGGCGTAGGCCTCCTCGGTCATCACCTCTTCCAGCGTCGCCCGCATCGCCGCGAATTGCACCGGGTTGGCCGACAGCGTCGTGCCCATGCCGGAATAGCCGGGCTCCTTGGTCCGGTTGTAGGCGCCGTAGCGGGTGGCGACCTCCTCGCTCATGCCCCAGATGCTGGCCGGCACGCCGCCGGCCACCGGCTTGCCGAGCACGAACAGGTCCGGCTCCAACCCATATTTGCGCGTGTAGCCGCCGGGACCGGTGGAAATGGTGTGCGTCTCGTCGATCAAAAGCTGCGTGCCGGCGGCGCGGGTCAGGCGCCGCAGCGCGTCGTGGAAGCCGGGCTCCGGCAGCACCATGCAGGAATTGGTCAGCACCGGCTCGGTGATGACACAGGCGACGTCGCGTTGGCCAAGCGCTGCTTCCAATGCCGCGATATCGTTGAACTCGATGATCTTCGTTGTCCGGGTCAGGTCGCGGAACTCGCCGGCCAGCCCCGGTCGGTTGACCGGCTTGCCGTCGATCAGCCGCACCATCGTCTCGTCGACGGAGCCGTGATAGCAGCCGTTGAAGACCACGATCTTTTCGCGGCCCGTCACCGCGCGGGCGACGCGCAGCGCGAAACGGTTGGCGTCGGTGGCGGTGGTGGCGATCTGCCAGTAGGGCAGGCCGAAGCGCTGCTGCAGGAGCGGGCCGATCGCCAGCGCGTCCTCGCTGGGCAGCATGTAGGTGAGCCCGCGCCCGGCCTGCCGGCGGATGGCGCGGGCGACCGCCGGCGGCGAATGGCCGAGCATCGAGCCGGTGTCTCCAAGGCAGAAATCGTCGAGCCTGTTGCCGTCGATGTCGGTGATCGTGGCGCCTTTCGCGCCGTCGACCAGGATCGGGAACGGCGTCGGCCAATCGGTCATCCAGTGCATCGGCACGCCGCCGAGGAAGCCGGCTATACCGTTGCCCACCCTGGCTTCCGATTTCGGCCGCGCCTTACGGAAGGTCGCCGCTTCCGCCTCGCGCAGTTCGGCGATGCGGGCGGCAGCGATGCCGCCGATGGAAGTCCGGTCGACTGAATGCATGAGTCCCCCTCAGGCAGTAGGCAGTAGGCAGTAGGTGCCGTCGCCCCTAAGCCCTACTGCCTATTCCCTACTGCCTATGCCGTGATATCGATCACGCCGCAATCGCCTGCGGCGCTGCCGAAGACGATGCGGCGCTCTTCCTTGTCCCACATCATCGAGGTGATGGCGCCTTTGCCGGGGCGGCGCAGCAGCACTTCCTTGGCGTCGGCAAAGCGCGCCGCGATGACCATGCCGTCTTCGTAGCCGATGGCCGTGACCTCCTGGCTCGGATGGCAGGCAACGCAGGTCACCATGGTGTTGCCGCGCGTGCCGAGCTCCAGCGGCGCCTTGCCCATCGGGCCGTCCTTGCTCGCGAATGGCCAGACGATCGCCGCCGGCGCGCCCGAGCTCGCCAGCCATTTGCCCTTCACGCTCCAGGACAGGCTTTTCACCTTGCCGGGATAGCCGCTCATGCGCATGTGCTTGCCGTCGGCTAGCTTCCAGCCATGCAGCGCGTTCTCCTGCATGGTGGTGATGACGAAGGCGCCGTCCGGCGAGAAGCTGATGCCGGTATGCGCGCCGGCCCATTCGAGCTCCACCGGCTTGCCCTCGGCCGCCGGGAAATGCAGCGTCGCGCCATTGTAGCGGGCGACGCCGAAGCGCATGCCCTTCGGCGAGAAGGCCAGGCCTTCCACCGAGCGCGGATGGGCGAATTCCTTGACCTTGCCGTCGGCGAAGCGCACGAACGCGGTCTTGCCGGAGGCAAAGGCGATCGCGCCCTGCGGACCGGCGGCGACGCTGGTGATCCACTTTTTGCCGGCGCTGGCGAGCTCGCTCGCCTCTCCGCCGGCCTTCACTGCGAAAACCTTGCCGTCCTCGCCGCCGGTGATCAGCCGGTCGTTGGCCGCGTCGTGGAACGCTGCGAGCAGCCCGTCATTGGCCTGGACCGTCTTGTGCCCGTTGTCCAACCGATGGATCGTCCCGTCGGCAAGTGCGAAATGCGGCACGTCGTTGAGAAAGACGGCGGCGACGCAATGGCCTTCGAGATCAAGCGGGGCGACTGTGGGCATACAGGTTGTCCATTCGATATCACTAAGCCGGCGCGGCTAGGTATGGCTCCCTTCTCCCCTTGTGGGAGAAGGTGGATTGGCGCGCAGCGCCAAGACGGATGAGGGGTGTTGGCCGGAGCGCCGTCATCGCCAAGCTGGAACACCCCTCATCCGACCGAGCTTCGCTCGGCCACCTTCTCCCACAAGGGGAGAAGGAAAGAAGGGGCAGCGCTAGCGCCTGAAAGTCCGGAAATCAAGCCGCCTGGCAGGCCTCAAAACTCTTCCTGAGCCGCTCGGCGTCGAGGTCGCGGCCGATGAACACCAGCCGGCTCTCGTGCTTCTCGCCGTCCTTCCAGGCGCGCTGATGGTCGCCTTCGAGGATCATGTGCACGCCTTGCAGCACATAGCGGTCGTCGTCGCCCTTGAGCGCGATGATGCCCTTTAGCCTGAGGATGTTCGGCCCTTCCATCTGGGTCACTTTCTCGATCCAGGGGAAGAACTTCTTCGGATCCATCTCGCCGCCGCGCAACGACACCGACTTCACCGTCACGTCGTGGATATCCGAGGCATGGTCGTGATGGTGATGATCGTGCCCGTCATGATCGTGGTGATGATGGTCGTGGTCATGATCATGATCATGATCATGATCGTGCGCTTCCAGGAAATGCGGATCGTTCTCCAGCGCACGGGACAGGTCGAAGGCGCCGCGGTCGAGCACCTCGCCCAGCGCCACCCCGGCGCGCTCCGTGCGATGGATCCTGGCTGCCGGATTGATGGCGCGGATCGTCGCCTCGACTTTTTCGAGCTCTTCGGGCGTGACGAGATCGGTCTTGTTCAGCACCACCACGTCTGCGAAGGCGATCTGGTCCTCGGCCTCCTTGGAGTCCTTCAACCGCAGCGGCAGGTGCTTGGCGTCGACCAGCGCCACCACCGCGTCGAGCTTGGTCTTGGAGCGTACGTCGTCATCCATGAAGAAGGTCTGCGCCACCGGCACCGGATCGGCGAGGCCCGTGGTCTCGACGACGATGGCGTCGAAGCGGCCAGGTCGGCGCATCAGGCCCTCGACGACCCGGATCAGGTCGCCGCGCACCGTGCAGCACACGCAGCCATTGTTCATCTCATAGATTTCCTCGTCGGATTCGACGATCAAGTCGTTGTCGATGCCGATCTCGCCGAACTCGTTGACGATGACGGCGTAACGCCTGCCGTGATTCTCCGACAGGATGCGGTTGAGCAGCGTCGTCTTGCCCGCGCCGAGATAGCCGGTGAGAACGGTTACGGGGATCTGCGTCTGTGCATCGCTCATGGCTTGCCTCGAAAATCTGTGTCCTGAAGAATTTGTCGGCCTCATATAGGGTGTGAACCACGCTTTTGCACGCGCCAAACCAATGGGCCAGCCGATCCGCCGATCGAAGCCGGCGCCGCGGACGGAATGGCGGTGATCAAGTTGGCCAAATGGGGCAGCCGCACGGGCGTCGGCTCGACCCCGCGGGCTTTCCACCGTGAATCTCGGCGGTTCGAAAGTCGTTTGTCATCTAACTGAAATAAACATCTGGCATCACCTGCGCGGGCACCGCAATGCTTGCCGGCAAAGCGTTCTGCAAGCCGGACTCTTGAAATCGTCATTTGCCGGCCGTCGGACAGCCTTTATGCTGACCGCACCGGTTCGGCCGAAGAGGGAATGACCATGGCCAAGGCGGACAAAACAGCGACAATGAGCCGGCTGCATTCGGCGGCGCGGCTGGCGCGAACGGCGCTCGCGGCGCGGCTTCTGGCGCACGGCTTCTACGCCGGCCAGGACCAGATCATGCTGGCGCTCGACCGTGAGGACGGCCAGACCCCGGGCAATCTCGCCGGCAAGCTGGGTGTGCGCCCGCCGACCATCACCAAGACCATCAACCGGCTGCAGGCGCAGGGTTTCCTCGAAAAGCGCGCCTCCAACGCCGACGCCCGCCAGGCCCATATCTTTTTGACCGATAGCGGCCGCGAGACCATCCGCGCCATCGAGAAGTCGGTCAAGAAGACCGAGAAGCAGGCGCTGAAGGGCCTCGACAAGAAGGACCAGAAGGCGCTGTTCAAGCTGCTTGCCCGCATCGAGGCCAACCTGTCGAACGAAGAGCTGGTCCTGATCGACGACGACGCCGAACTGGATGATTAAAGCGCGGTGCGCAGCATCGTCGCTCAACCGCGAGGCTTCCGGTAATTAGCGCCTCAGGCGCGACGCGCAGCGTCGTCGCCCTTTCCTCTGGGCCGCCGATGCTTGGGTGCTGCGTGGAGCGACGACGCTAACGCGTCGCGCTTACCAGTGCCGCCCAGCGTCCGGGCGTCAGCCCGAATGCCTTCTTGAAATGCCGGTTGAAATGGCTCTGGTCGCTGAAGCCGGCGCCGGCCGCGATTTCGGCCAGTGGATCCCCCGCCTCGATCATGCGCCGCGCCCGCTGCAGCCGGCGCATCAAAAGGAAACGATGCGGGCTGGTCGAGTAGGTCGCCCGGAAATGCCGCGAAAGCGCGTAGCGGTCGAGACCGGTGATCGCCTCCAGCTCGTCGGAGCGCACCGGTCGCTCCACGTTCTCCTCGAGATAGTCGCGCGCCAGCGCGGCGGCGCGCCAGGCCGTCTTTCCCATCGGTTTTGCCGGCTGTCCGGCATGACGTTTCAATTGCTGCGCCAGCTGCGCAATGAAATCGGTCACGAACAGATCGTCGAGTTCCTCGTCCAGAGGCGCCAGAGCCGACAGCAGCGTGCCGCGCAGCCGAGGATCGCTCACCACGGCATCCCGCACGAAAGGCAGCGGCGCGCCACCCAGGCAATCGAGCAGCAGCGACGGCTCCAGATAGAGGATCCGGTAGCGCAAGCCGTCCTCGGTGCCGGCGCCGCCGTCGTGCAATTCGTCGGGGTGCAGCACGATCACCTGGCCGGGCAGGCTGTGCCGCACGGCGCCGCGATAGTGGAAGCGCTGCACGCCGTCGAGCGTCACGCCGATGGCATAGGTATCGTGGCGGTGCAGTTCGAAGGCATTGCCGTGAAAGCGCGCCTCGATGCGCTCGAGGCCGGCGGCGCCCGGCGCCGAAACGATCCGGTCGTCCGCCGCGCACGAACGTTCAAGACCTTCCAGCGCCTCACCGCCTAGACCGTGCGCCATCGCCTCATCCACGCCCGTCAGGGGCCTTCTTTCGGAGAGACATTTTGGTGTTCGACACGAAATTTGCAATCGTGCTCAAGGAAGACCTCGCCGTCTGGCAGAAGCTCAACGTCACCGCGTTCCTGACCAGCGGCATCGTCGCGCAATTCCCTGAGATCATCGGCGAGCCCTACCGCGACCGCGCCGGCAATCTCTTCAATCCGCTCTCGATCCAGCCCGTCATCGTGCTGTCGGCGGACGGGCCGACGCTCGCCGCGATCCATCGCCGGGCCTTGGAGCGCGGCGTGACGACATCGGCCTATGTCGAGGAGATGTTCTCGACCGGCCATGACGTGGCCAACCGTGCCGTCTTCGCCGAATTCGCGCCCGACGACGCCAGGATGGTCGGCATCGCGCTGCGCGCCGAAAAGAAGCTGGTCGACAAGATCACCAAGGGCGCGCGCATGCACGCTTGAAATGGTTGGCATGCTCCTTCGCCGGAAGGGCTATTGCGAACGTTTGGGGTTGGGCCCATCACGTCGTCATGTATGGCGGAGCAAGGAGCGAAGCGACGCGGCGCAGACCATAGAATCCATTCCGTGACTTCAAAGCGTTGCCACGATGCAGAATTCTGCTCCGCTGCACTCCACGCGGAAAGTCACGGAATGGATCCTCGGGTCTTCGCTCCGCTTCGCGTCGCTCCGCCCGTGGATGACGACGTCGCAGAGGGTTCGGCCAATCCCTCGACGATCAGCCTGAACGCTATCACGACGAGGAGCGTTCAAGCCAATCGCCAACAGCAATGTGCTCTGAGCCTGTGCGAGGCGCTTGTTGGGCCAGTCGCTTTTGGCTTGCTGGCCAGCGGCGATTGCCGCAGAAGGGGACGTCTATCTTCCTTCGGCCTGACCTTGACCATTTCCAAAAACAACGACGACAGCGCAACGCCGCCCGCGGCGATGCTGTTGATGCTTTGCGTCTATGTCTGCTTCACCTTTCTCGACACCTCGAGCAAATATCTGGTGCTCGCCGGCGTCTCGGCGCTGATCGTCGCCTGGACCCGCTTCACCGTCCATGTCCTGCTTGTCGGCGTCTTTTTGCGCGGCTGGCGCGAGCCCTGGCGCTTCCGCGCCAACAACCTGCCCGCGCACATTCTGCGCGGATGCCTGCTTTTCGGCTCGACCATGTTCAACATCCTGGCGCTCAGGACCCTGCAACTCGCCGAAACCACCTCGATCTATTTCTTCGGCCCGATGGTGATCACCGCTTTGGCCGGGCCGCTGCTCGGCGAATGGGCGGGCTGGCGGCGCTGGCTGGCGATCCTCACCGGCTTCGTCGGCGTTTTGATCATCACCCGGCCCGGCGTCGGCGTGTTCGGCATCGGTCATCTCTTCGCGCTCGGCTCGATGCTGTCGAACTCCTTCTACGTCATCATGACCCGGCGCATGTCGTCGACGGAGACGTCCGAAAGCCTGATCCTGTTCTCGGCGCTGGCACCGGCGGTGCTGCTCCTGCCCATGCTGCCCTTCTCATTGTCGCTGCCGCAGGACGGCTGGCACTGGGCGATTCTGCTGATGCTGGGCGTCTTCGGGGCCGGCGGGCATTGGCTGCTGGTCCAGGCCTATCGCCTGGCGACGACCACGGCACTGGCGCCATACCCTTATTCGCAGATGGTTTGGATGATCATTTCCGGCTGGCTGATCTTCCACCAGTTTCCCGATCGCTGGACGCTGCTCGGGGCCGCCATCATCGTCGCCAGCGGTCTCTACATCATCCACCGCGAGCACAGGCTGCGGCTGCGCAATTCCGCCTTGCTGGACACCGAGGCCGAGACCTTGGCGAAAAAACTTTGAATTGCTTCGGATCGATGGCATAAGGCCGAATTTAAACAATTTAAAGACCCTGGGGAGCGAAGGGCACTGGCACAGAAGATCAAGCTTTCGACGATCGCGGATGCGCTTGGCGTGTCCACGGCAACGGTATCGCTGGCGCTGCGCGACAGCCCGCTGGTCGCAGGCTCCACGCGCGAGCGCATCAAGGAGCATGCCCGCGCCATCGGCTATATCTACAATCGCCGCGCCGCGTCGCTGCGCACCTCGCGCTCCGGCATTGTCGGCGTCGTCGTGCATGACATCATGAACCCGTTCTTCGCCGAGATCCTGCGCTCGATCGAGAGCGAGCTCGACCGCAGCCGCCAGACCTTCATCCTGTCCAACCACTACGATCAGCTCGAAAAGCAGCGCACCTTCATCGACACGCTGCTGCAGTTGGGCGCCGACGGCGTCATCATGTCGCCGGCCATCGGCACGCCGGCCGAGGACATCATCATGGCCGAGGAGAACGGCCTGCCGGCAGTGCTGATCGCGCGCACCGTCGCCGGCGCCGACGTGCCGGTCTTCCGCGGCGACGATGCCTATGGCACGGCGCTCGCCACCAACCACCTGATCTCGCTCGGTCACAAGCGCATCGCCATGATCGGCGGCACCGACCAGACCTCGACCGGTCGCGACCGCTACCAGGGCTATCTCAACGCGATGGAGGCGGCCGGGCTGGAGGTGAAGCCCTCCTGGCGCATTCCCGGGCCGCGCACCAAGCAGGCCGGATTCGAGGCCGCAGGACAATTTTTGGCGCTGAAAGACAAGCCGACCGCCGCCTGCTGCTGGAATGATCTCGTCGCCATCGGACTGATGAACGGTATTGCGCGGGCCGGGCTCGTGCCGGGCGTCGACATCTCGGTCACCGGCTATGACGATCTCGAGGAGGCGGCAATCGCAACTCCGGCATTGACAACGGTCTGGAATGGCCAGCGCGAGGTCGGCCGCCGCGCCGCCAGCGCGCTGCTCGACAAGCTGAACGGGCAAGCCGTTCGGCCATCCCAGGAACTGATCAAGCCGGAGCTGCACGTGCGCCAGTCCACCGGCAAGCCGGTGGAGCGTCAATGACAAAAACGGAAGCGGAGTTTCCGGTCGCCATTCTGGTGCCGGGCCATTTCAACGACCATGCGATCGGCCGCATCGACAAGGCGTTTCGGCGCGTGCGGATCGAGCGTGCCGATCCGGCACTCGTCACCGGCGAGATGCGTGAGGCCGTGCGCGGCATCGCCTCCTTCGGCGGCATCAGCGCGGCCATGATCGACGCGCTGCCCAATCTCGAAATCATCGCCAATTTCGGCGTCGGCTATGATTCGGTCGATGCCAATCACGCGGCAAGGCGCGGCGTCATGGTCACCAACACGCCGGACGTGCTGACCGAGGAGGTCGCCGACACCACGATCGGTCTGTTGATCAACACCGTGCGCGAAATGTACGCCGCCGAGAAGTGGCTGCGCGACGGCGACTGGGTGAGGAAGGGCAATTATCGCTTGAGCCGGCTCACCTTGCGCGGCCGCCGCGTCGGCATCTTCGGCATGGGCCGTATCGGCCTTGCCGTTGCCCATCGCCTGGAAGCCTTCGGCCTGCCGATCGCCTACCACAACCGCCGCAAGGTCGAGGGCCTGTCCTATGAATACCATGCGACGCTGAAGGGTCTCGCCGAGGCGGTCGATACGCTGATCTGCGTGGCGCCGGGTGGTGCGGCCACGGAAAGGGCCATCAATGCCGAAATCCTGTCGGCGCTGGGTCCGAACGGCGTCTTCGTCAATATCGGCCGCGGAAGCACGGTGGACGAGGCGGCTCTTGCCGCCGCCCTCGAGAGTGGCGCCATCGCAGCCGCCGGGCTCGATGTCTTTGCCGACGAACCGAATGTGCCCAAAGCGCTGCTCGATGCGCCAAACACCTCGCTTCTGCCGCATGTCGGCTCGGCGTCCGACCATACCCGCCGGGCCATGGCCGATCTCTGCGTGGACAATCTGGTCTCATGGTTCGGCGAGCGTCGGCCGCTGACCCCGGTGCCGGAGACGGTCAACGTCAAGCCGCGCGCCTGACACGCCGGCTTGCCGCATTTGTTAACGCCTGCTTAACCCTTTGGAAACATTCTGCATATGCGGTTATGCATATCGCCTAAAGTTTTGCGGATGGCGGCGACATGCAGGGACCAGAGGCAAGAAGCGCAGCAGGCGTTTGGTACGGAGAGACAGGGTGAAGCTGTTAGCCGGGTTGGTCGCGTCGGTTGCTTTGTTCGGGGGCGTGCAGTTGCTTGATGGCGGCGACGGTCAAGGCGCGGCCGTCGAGCCAGTGTCGTCAAGCACCTACAGATTGACGGCCAATGGCGATGAGGCGGCCTGCGCGGTCCAACGCGACGCCGAGGTGTCGGACGGCCTGTCGCAGCTCAGCGTCGATGCGGGTTGCAGCGCGCTGATGCCGGGCATCGAGCGGGTGAAATTCTGGCGCGAGCAGGCGGACGGCACGGTCGCCTTCAGCGAGAACGGCATCGATCCTGTCGTCACGTTCAGCGTCGCCGATGGCGACGGCTACGAATCCTACGCCCCGGCCGCGCCGCTGCTGGCGCTGGACAACGACAGCGATAACTGAGCTCGGGCGGCGGGCTTACTCCGCCGCGGCGCGTGCCCCGGCCTTCGCAGCCGCATGCAGGCGCACGGCATCGCCGAAAGCGCGGAAGATCTTCGCCGAGTTGCTGTCCGACTTCACCCAATATTCGGGGTGCCACTGAACGCCGACCGCGAAGGCGCGGGCATCCTTGACCGAGACGGCCTCGATCGTGCCGTCGGCAGCGAGCGCCTCGACCTGCAGCCTGGTGCCGAGCCGGTCGATCGCCTGGCGATGCAGCGAATTGACCTTGATGTCGCCGGCGCCGAACACTCCGGCGAGGCAGCTTCCGGGCTTGATCGAGATTTTCTGGTGGATGACGAAACGCTCGTCCTGATTGTCGCTCACCGGCGCGCGATGGTCGAGTGATCCCTCGCGCTCCTGGATCTCCGTGGCCAAAGTGCCGCCTAGCGCCACGTTCAGTTCCTGGATGCCGCGGCAGATGGCAAGCAGCGGCACGCCGCGCTCGATCGCCTTGCGGATCAGCGGCAGGGTCGTGGCGTCGCGCGCCGGATCGTAGGGGCCGTTGGCCTCGGTTGCGTCACCGCCATAGAGCGAGGGATGCACGTTGGACTTCGATCCCGTCACCATGACGCCGTCGACCGAGGACAGCAGCTCGTCGAGATCGAGCCGGTCGCCGAAGGACGGCACCAGCAGCGGGAACACACCGGCGCCGGTGACCGCCGCCTCGAGATATTGCTGCGGCGCGGCATGCCAGGTGTAGTTGTCGAACTGGCGGACGTCGGTCGAGACGGCAACGAGCGGCTGCTGCATTTTTGATACGGTTTCCATCGAGGGCTAACGAATTATTCTGCCTACAAAATAGGCGATCCGACGGCATTTTGCCATGGCAAGTTTCGTCTCTCCGGATGGGCCAAGGCACTTGGCGTTAGACTATAGTTGCACGTTGCCCACGATGCTGGACTCGACATCTTGCCCGTGTATTGTTTCGCGCAGCCGACTAGGGCAGCGACGATGTCCGAATGTCGGTCTGTTGATCCGAAACGGGAGGAAACTGCATGGATCGTCGTTCATTCATCCGCAAGGCCGGTGCGTCCGGTGTCGGCGCCGCGGCGGCGGCCGCGGCGCTTGCCACGCCGGCGATCGCCCAATCCAATCCGAAAGTGACGTGGCGGCTGGCATCGTCCTTCCCGAAATCGCTCGACACGATCTATGGCGGCGCCGAAGTCTTCTCCAAGATGCTGTCGGAAGCGACCGACGGCAATTTCCAGGTCCAGGTCTTCGCCTCGGGCGAGCTGGTGCCCGGCCTGCAGGCCGCCGACGCCACCACGGCCGGCACCGTCGAGGCCTGCCATACGGTGGCATATTATTACTGGGGCAAGGACCCGACCTGGGCGCTGGGCGCCGCGGTGCCGTTCTCGCTCAACGCGCGCGGCATGAATGCCTGGCATTATCATGGCGGCGGCATCGACTTGTTCAACGAATTCCTGGCCACGCAAGGGTTGTTCGGCCTGCCTGGCGGCAACACCGGCGTGCAGATGGGCGGCTGGTTCCGCAAGCAGATCAACACGGTCGCCGATCTTTCCGGCCTCAAGATGCGCATCGGCGGCTTCGCCGGCAAGGTGGTGCAGAAGCTCGGCGTCGTGCCGCAGCAGATCGCCGGCGGCGACATCTATCCGGCGCTGGAAAAGGGCACGATCGACGCCGCCGAATGGGTCGGCCCTTATGACGACGAGAAGCTCGGCTTCTACAAGGTCGCGCCCTATTACTACTATCCCGGCTGGTGGGAAGGCGGCCCGACCGTGCATCTGATGTTCAACAAGGCCAAGTACGAGGAATTGTCGCCGGCCTACAAGTCGCTGGTGCACACGGCCGCGCAAGCTGCCGACGCCAACATGCTGCAGAAATACGACTACCTCAATCCGGCCGCGGTGAAGCGGCTGGTCGCGGGCGGCGCCAAGCTGGCGCCCTTCAGCCAGGAGATCATGGCGGCTTGCTTCGAAAAGGCCAACGAAGTCTACGCCGAAATGGAAGCCAACAACGCGCCGTTCAAGAAGATCTGGGAATCGATCAAGGGCTTCCGCAAGGAGCACTATCTCTGGGCCCAGGTCGCCGAATACAACTACGACACCTTCATGATGGTGCAGCAGCGCAACGGCAAGCTGTAAGCGAGACCAGTCCCTTCTCCCCGTCACTATACGGGGAGAAGGTCCCGGCAGGGGGATGAGGGGCGGCGCCAGCTTCGGTGACTAGCAGTTCACCCAGGTTCGGTAGGGGAGTCGAAGCCTCGGTCTTGCCTTATCTATCCACCATCGGCGCCGCCCCTCACCTGCCTGCCGGCATCCTCTCCCCGTATAGGGACGGGGAGAGGGAGCTGTCATCGACGGTTTCGCCAATCGCCGACGTTGCAAGATTGCGCCTCAGCCCAGGCCTGGCACCACCAGCACTTTGACCTCACCCGGGGCCGCGGGGTTCGAGATAACCTGCGGTGCCCCCTCGAGGGACACTTGCCTCGAAATCAACTTGTCGACCTCGATTGCGCCGGACGCGATGAGATCCGCGGCGCGCCGATGCGTGAAGGGGTTGATGAAGGAGCCCAGCACCTTCAACTCGCGGAACAGGATGTCGAAGGGCTCGAAGGCCACCTTCTGGC
The DNA here is from genome assembly GCA_004963905.1 of Mesorhizobium sp. Classification (GTDB taxonomy): domain Bacteria; phylum Pseudomonadota; class Alphaproteobacteria; order Rhizobiales; family Rhizobiaceae; genus Mesorhizobium. The sequence goes on along the minus strand of SUGL01000049.1, from coordinate 24,538 downwards.
CTTGCGGCATAACGCCGACGATCACCACCGTGCCGCCGGCCTTGGCCAGCCGCATGGATTGCTGGACGGTATCGGGGACGCCCGCGCATTCGAGCACCACGTCGACACCGCCGGGCACCAGGCCGGTCTTCCCGGCGATGGCCTCGATGGGATCGACCGAGCTTGGGTCGACCGTTGCCGTTGCGCCGAGCTCCTCGGCAAGCGCCCGGCGCGAGGCCTGTCTGGTCGACAGAATGATGGTCGCAGCACCGGCCAGCTTCGCCAATTGCACCGTGAGCAGGCCGATGACGCCGCCGCCGAGCACCACCACCGAGGCACCGGGCCTGATGGCGGCGAGGTCGACGCCATGCAGGCAGCAGGCCAGTGGCTCGCAGAAGGCGCCATGCGTCGGCTTGAGATCGGCGGGCAAGAGGAAGGCCTGGCTCTGCGGCATCACGACATAGTCGGCAAAGCCTCCGTCGCGGTGGATGCCGATGGCCGTGAGATTGCTGCACAGATTGACGCGGCCGGCGCGGCAGTGGCTGCAGCGCCCGCAGGAAATGTTGGGGTCGCCGGTGACGCGGTCGCCCACGGCGATATCGGCAACGGCGCCGCCGACAGCCTCGACGATGCCGCAGAATTCGTGGCCGAGCGTCACCGGCGGCCTTGACGGGAACTCGCCATGGAAAAGGTGGCGGTCGGTGCCGCAGACGCCGCAGGCTTCGATCCGCACAAGAACATCCTCCGGCCCCGGCGCGGGTTTGTCGACCTCGCGAAGCGCGATGCTGCCGATTGCTTCCAGCCGTACGGCTTTCATGACTTTGTCACCTCAATTGAAACTCGGCGGCTTCGAAAGGTCGGGCGCCGGCGCCGCCGGCTTGGTGGGTGCCGTGTCGCCGAAATTCGGCGGCTGTGACAGGTCGGGCGTGCCGGGCGCAGCGGGCGCCGAGCCGCCATTGGCCGGCGCCGCGCCCCCATTGGCAGCGCCATTGTCCGTCGGCGGCGTGCCGAGCGGCGCCAGTCCCGGCATCTCCGGCAGCTTCAGGTCTATCGTGCTCGGCTCGACCGCGGCGCCCTTGTAGCGCATCACCATTTGCGGGAAGGCGATGGTGAGCCCGATCATGATCACCTGGATGCAGACGAAGGGCACCGCGCCCCAATAGATCTGGCCGGTGGTGACCGGCGCGATCTGCTTGCCGGTGATGCGGTCGAGATAGGGCACGCGCGCCGCGACCGAGCGCAGGTAGAACAACGCGAAGCCGAAGGGCGGATGCATGAAGCTGGTCTGCATGTTGACGCCGAGCAGCACGCCGAACCAGATCAGGTCGATGCCGAGCTTGTCGGCCGCCGGTGCCAGCAAGGGCACGATGATGAAGGCGAGCTCGAAGAAATCGAGGAAGAAGGCGAGCACGAAGACGAGCATGTTGACGCCGATCAGGAAGCCGGTCTCGCCGCCCGGCAGCGAGGTCAAGAGATGCTCGACCCAGATATGCCCGTTGACCCCGTAGAAGGTGAGCGAGAAGACGCGTGCGCCGATCAGGATGAACAGCACGAAGGAGGAGAGCCGCGTCGTCGAGGCCAGCGCCTGCTTGATGACGTCGAGCGTCAGCCGCCCTTTCAACCCCGCCATGATGAGCGCGCCGACGGCGCCCATGGCGCCGCCCTCGGTCGGCGTCGCGATGCCGAGGAAGATGGTGCCGAGCACCAGGAAGATCAGCGCCAGCGGCGGGATCAGCACGATCACCACCTGCTGCGCCAGCTTCGACATAACGTTGATTCCTAGCCGCTGGTCGGCAACCGCCACGACGTAGATCACGATGACGCCGACGGCGGCGCCCAGTATGTCGGCATTGTCGCCATGGGCGGGCACCAGGTAGCGATAGGCCGCATAGGAGATCGCGACCGCGGCCAGCAGGGCCACGATCAGCGAGATCACGCCGTGCCCGAGCGTGCGCGCCTCGATGGGCAGCGCCGGCATCGAGTTCGGCCGGATGATCGACATGATCAGGACGTAGGCCATGTAGATACCCGTCAGCACCAGGCCGGGGATCAGCGCGCCGGCATACATGTCGCCGACCGAGCGTCCTAGCTGGTCGGCCAGCACGATCAGCACCAGCGAGGGCGGGATGATCTGGGCAAGCGTCCCGGACGCCGCGATAACGCCTGAGGCGAGCCGGCGGTCGTAGCCGTAGCGCAGCATGATCGGCAGCGAGATCAGTCCCATGGCGATCACCGAGGCCGCCACCACGCCGGTGGTCGCGGCAAGCAGCGCGCCGACGAAGATCACCGCATAGGCAAGCCCGCCCCGGATCGGGCCGAACAGCTGGCCGACCGTGTCGAGTAGGTCCTCGGCCATGCCGGATCGTTCGAGCACGATGCCCATGAATGTGAAGAACGGAATGGCCAGCAGCGTGTCGTTCGACATCACCCTGGTGCCGTAGAAATTGTCGGGCAGCGCGTGCAGCAGCGGCCAGGCGAGGTTGATCGAACCGCCGGAATATGGCGAGAGCAGCACGCCGATGAAGAAGAACAACAGGCCGTTCGCGGCAAGCGAGAAGGCGACGGGGTAGCCGATCAAGAGGAAGATGATCAGCGATGCGAACATGATCGGCGCCATGTTCTGCGCGATGAACTCGATCATGAGCGCACCTCGCCGGACAGCGCCTTGGCTTCTTCCGCGAGCGCCTTCGCCTCGAGCTCGGCCTGCTCATGCGCCGATATGAAGGGATTGGGATCGTCCATGTCGCCGCGCATGATGGCGATCTTCTTGATGATCTCGGAAACTCCCTGCAACGCCAGCAGGAAGAAGCCGACGAGCAGGATGGCCTTGGCCGGCCAGACGATCAGGCCGCCGGCATTGGTCGACATCTCGCCGCTGTGGAAGGACAGCGACACGTAAGGCACGAAATAGATCACCATCAGCACCACGAACGGCATCAGGAAGAAGAGGTGGCCGAAGAGGTCGATCCAGTGCTGCACGCGGCGGGAAAACATGCCGTAGACGATGTCGATGCGGATATGGTCGTTCTGCTTCAGCGTGTAGGCGGCCGCCAGCATGAAGGCGGCGCCGAACAGGTACCATTGCAGTTCGAGCCAGGCGTTGGAGGAGGTGTCCAACACCTTGCGGATGACGGCATTGCCGGCGCTCACCAAGATCGCAAGCAGGATCAGCCACGAGACCCAGCGGCCGATGAACTCGTTGATGCGGTCGATCGTCCTGGATAGAGCGAGCAGCCCTGCCATGCATTTCCTCCCTGATCATGCTGCGCGCCCGATTCCCCCTCCGGTGTCGCGTCGCTTGGCCCAACGGTATGCAGTGCGTGGTCCGGCAGGTCAACATGACAAAGCACCGGCCGTGCGCCGATGCACCGTGCCGGGCGGCGAGTACCGCCGCCTCACGGAACGTCATGCAACCAAAGTCTGATGGTTTCAGGCGACCTTGGCCTGGTCGCGGCTGGCGCCGATCAGCACCAGCATGGCGACGAGAAAGAGGTATATCCAGCCTTCGCGCCATTCGATCGGGAAATAGCCGGCCCACAGCGATTCGGCCATGCCGAAGGCCGCGGCGCCGAGAGCCGCCTTGAGCGGCGACAGATAGCCGCCGACCGCTGTCACGAAGAGGATCTTGAGGCCATAGACGAGGCCGGTGCCGAAGCTGATGTTGCCGTAATAGAGGCCGGCGAGAACACCGGCAAAAGCCGCGCAGAAGCCGCCATAGAGCACCGCGCGACGAAACACGGCGCGCACGTCGATGCCGCACATCGCGGCCGCCTTGGGATCGTCCGACACGGCTCGCCAGGCGCGGCCGAAGCGCGAATGCGAAAACGTCCAGGCCGCCAGCGCCACCACCGCTATCACCGCCGCGCAGTCCACAAGCTGAATGACGGTGAGCGTCACCTTGAAGCCGGCATCCTGGGCGAAGATGACGGGTTGGGCGAGCATCGGCGGCAGCCAGAGATCATGGGTGTCGGCGGCAATGCGGCTCGCTTCCGACAGGAACAGCAAGATGCCGAGCGTCGTCACCACGATGGCGTTGGGCGACCTGTCGGCCAGCCTTTCGAAGACGCTGCGCGACAGCACCTGGCTGATCAGCACGGCATAGAGCAGGGCGGCAACGATGCCGAGCGCGACCGAGGCGAACAGCGTCAGCCACAGCGCCTGGTAGCCGAAGGCAGCGGTCAGGATCATCGTGTGGCCGCAAAAGGCGAACAGCGCGCCATAGGCGAGGTTGGTGCGATGCAGGATGCCGTTGGTCAACACATAGCCGAAGGCGAGCAAGGCATAGAGCGCGCCCGAATGCAGCCCGTTGAGCACCTGCTGGTAGAAATAGAGCATCGAGCATCCCTGCGGCGCTACGTCCTTTGGGACGCGCAAAGGACGCTGCAGCACTTTGATTTGGCGGCGAGCCTTGCATCAGGAATCTAACTTGTCAAATGCGTTTTATCGGTTAGATTTCCTCTATGACGGTATCCTGGACCCCGCACCGCTTCACCGGCGGCATCCTTGCGCTCGACACGGCGAACACGGTCGTGCTGCGCAACGATCCGGAGAAGACTTTTGATCGTTTCGACGACCCCGCCGAGATCGCCCGCTTCGCCGAGGCGGCAAGCGGCTTCCGCGCCGCCGAGCTCGGCGGCCGGCGGCTGCAGGCGCTGGAGCCGGGCGACATCGCTCCGGTCGTGCTGTCGATCCGCGAGGCGACCGACCGCCTGTTCCGCCATGCCATAACGAAAGGCGCGATCGCCGCCGGCCATCTGCCGGATTTCCTGACGGCCTGCGCCAGCGGCCTTTCCGGCAGCGCCACCGAGATCGGCGCGCCGGGCCAGCCGTTCGGCGATCCGGCGACGCCGATCGCCTTCGAGGCGGCCTTGGCCGTCTCGGCGCTTTCGCTGTTGCGAGACGACACCGTCGCGAGGCTCAGGATCTGTCCGAACTGCAGCTGGCTCTTCGTCGATCGCAGCCGCAACGCCAGCCGTCTCTGGTGCGACATGGCCGTCTGCGGCAACCGCCAGAAAGCGAACCGTTATTATCGCCGCCGCACGGCGGCCAGGGAGGTTACCAATGCCTAGAGCAATTTCAGGAAAAGTGCGTGACGGTTTTCCGTTCGGAATTGCGTCGGAACAAGGAGATAGAGCGGTTCGCCGTTTCCGTGAAACGGTGAAACGCTCTAGAAAATTCCGTTCGATCGCTCTCGGCGCGGCCCTGATTGCCGCGACGGCGCTCGGAGCTTGCCGCGACACCGGCAAGGAGCAGCTCTTCGCCATCTCCGGCAAGCTGTTCGAGTTCAACTACCGGCTCGGCATCGCCACCTACGTCGTCACGCTGAGGCCGCTGCGGCCCATGGCCGAGGGGCAGGTTGCCGTGGTGAATTTCCAGAATCCGGCCGGCGGCGATCCGCTCATCGTCAACCAGAAGATCTGGCCGAAGCTTCCCCACATCACGCTCACCAGCCCGCCGCTCACCTGCGTGGTCAAGGACAAGCCCTATTCCGTCTCGATCCGCATCGAGGATTCGAGCGGCACGCTGCTGCAGAGCCTCGAGACGACCATGACCTCGACGGAGGATCAGACGATGCTGCCGGATCGGCCGCTGGTGATCGGGCCGAAATACGAGCTCAACCCGGACCTTGCCGGCCATCCCGACGGCAAGCTGCCCGACGAGCCGAAGCCGGATTGCTCGAAGGCGGCCTGAGAGGCGACAGCCGCTCGAAATTTTCGTGCTTTATGAGGCCTTTAGCTTCTTCTTAAATGCGCTGGGCGGTTTCACCCGGACCATTTGTTGCGTCCGCTCTGGCCCTTGCGATTTTGTTTGACCTCTCCGGCGAGGGAAGAAAGACTGCGACCTCCCACTCCGACGCTGGCCGCCCTACCTGAGGCGTGCCTCCGCAGAGGAAATGCCTGATGACGCTGCATGACGTCGCGCTCGACGACAAGTTCGACCTTGGCAAGGAGCGCGTTTTCCTTTCAGGAGCGCAGGCCGTCGTGCGCATGCTTCTTATGCAGCGCGAGCGCGACCGCCGCGCCGGCCTCAACACCGCCGGCTTCGTTTCCGGCTACCGCGGCTCGCCGCTCGGCGGCCTCGACATGCAACTCTGGAGGGCGAAGCGGCAGCTTGCGCAAGCCGATATCGTCTTCCAGCCAGGCCTTAACGAGGAACTGGCCGCCACCGCTTGCTGGGGCTCGCAGCAGACCGAGCTGCTCGGCGAGGGCACGCATGACGGCGTCTTTGCGGTCTGGTACGGAAAAGGGCCGGGCGTCGACCGCTCCGGCGACGTGTTCCGCCACGCCAACCTCGCCGGTTCGTCGAGGCATGGCGGGGTTCTCGCCCTGATGGGCGACGACCACATGGCCGAATCCTCGACCAACGCGCATGCCACCGAATTCCTGTTCGTCGACACCATGGTGCCGATCCTCAATCCGGCCGGCGTCCAGGAGATCATCGACTACGGCCTCTACGGCTTTGCCATGTCGCGCTTCGCCGGCACCTGGGCTGCGATCAAATGCGTCAAGGACAACATCGAATCGACGGCGTCGGTCAACGCCTCGATCGATCGGCTGAACATCGTCATTCCCGACTTCGACATGCCGCCCGGCGGCCTCAACATCCGCCACGAGATCGACATGCTCGGGCAGGAGGAGCGGCTGCATGAACACAAGCGCGCCGCGGCTTCAGCCTTCATCCAGGCCAACGGACTGAACCGCATCGTCTATTCCGGCGGCCGCAATCCTAAGCTCGGCATCATCACCATCGGCAAGAGCTATCTCGACGTCCGTCAGGCGCTGGAGGACATCGGCATCGATGAGCGGGCCGCCAACCGCATCGGCATCCGCCTGTTCAAGGTCGGCTGTCCCTGGCCGCTCGATTATCAGCATATCGCCGACTTCGCCCGTGGCCTCGATACCATCGTCGTCGTCGAGGAAAAGCGCTCGTTGATCGAGGTTCAACTGCGCGAGAACCTCTACGGCTCCGCCATCCAGCCAGCCATCGTCGGCAAGAAGGACGAGCGCGGCGACTGGTTGTTTCCGGCCAAGGGCGCGCTCGACCCCAACGAGATCGCGATCGCGCTCGGCGAGCGGATCCTGCGCACCATCGGCCCGTCGGAGGAGATCGCCGCGCGGGTGGCGAAGCTGCGCCAGTTCCAGGCCATGCTTGCCGACACCATCGACATCGGCTCGCGCACGCCCTTCTTCTGCTCGGGCTGCCCGCACAATTCCTCGACCAAGGTGCCCGAGGGCTCGCTCGCTGCCGCCGGCATCGGCTGCCACTTCATGGCGCTATGGATGGACAGGAACACCGTCGGCTTCACCGCCATGGGCGGCGAGGGCGCGCAATGGGTCGGCCAGGCGCCGTTCTCCAAGCGCGGCCACATCTTCCAGAATCTCGGCGACGGCACCTACAACCATTCCGGAGCGCTGGCGATCCGCTTCGCGCTGTCCTCCGGCGCCAATATCACCTACAAGATCCTCTACAACGACGCGGTCGCCATGACCGGCGGCCAGCCGCATGAAGGCGGTCTGACGGTCGACATGATCGCCAGGCAGGTGCGCGCCGAAGGCGTCGACCGCATCGCCGTCGTCACCGACGAGCCGGACAAATATGCCGGCAAGGCCGATTTCCCGGCCGGCGCCACCATCCATCACCGCGACGATCTCGACCTCGTCCAGCGCGAACTGCGCGACGTGAAAGGCGTCTCGGTGCTTCTTTACGACCAGACCTGCGCCGCCGAGAAGCGCCGCCGCCGCAAGCGCGGGACCTTCCCCGATCCCGACAAGCGCATCTTCATCAACGAGTTGGTTTGCGAAGGCTGCGGCGATTGCGGCGTGCAGTCCAACTGCGTCTCGATCCAGCCTGTCGAAACCGAATTCGGCCGCAAGCGCCGCATCGACCAGTCGAGCTGCAACAAGGATTTTTCCTGCCTCAACGGCTTCTGCCCCTCTTTCGTGACGGTGCATGGCGGCAAGATCAGGAAGGCCGAAGGCATTGCCGGCAAGAGCGATCCGCTGGACGGTGTGCCGTCACCCGCCGAATTCCCGCTTGGCGACCAAGGCTGGGCTGCGATCATCGACGGCGTCGGCGGCACCGGCGTCGTGACCATCGGCGCGGTGCTCGGCATGGCCGCCCATATCGAGGGCAAGGGCTGCGGCATGATCGACATGGCGGGCCTCGCCCAGAAGGGCGGCTCGGTCTTCACCCATGTCCGCATTGCCGCGACGCCCGAGGACATCCACGCCATCCGCGTTTCGGCCGGCAAGGCCGATCTCGTGCTCGGCTGCGACCTCGTCGTTTCCGGCGCCAAGAAAGTGCTCGCCTCGGTGCGCGAGGGACACACCATGTTCCTGGCCAATACCGCCGAGATCATGCCTGGCGAATTCACGCGTTCGGCCGATTTTTCGCTGCCGGTCGAGCGGCTGAAGAAGGCGATTCGTGCCGCCGCCGGCGACGACAAGGCCCACTTCTTCGACGCCACCCGCACGGCGACCGCGCTGTTCGGCAATTCGCTCGGCGCCAACATGTTGATGCTCGGCTTCGCCTTCCAGCACGGCGGGCTGCCGCTGTCGGCAGAAGCTGTTGAAAAGGCTATAGAATTGAACGGTGAAGCGATGGCGATGAACATCGCCGCATTCCGCTGGGGCCGTCGCGCCGCGCACCAGCCGGATTTCGTGCGCGGCCTGGTCGGCCGAACCGGCAAGCCGGAGTCCGCGCCCGCCGAAACGCTCGACGACATCATCGCCCGCCGCGTTGCCTTCCTCACCGCTTATCAGAATGCCGCCTATGGCAAGCGTTATGCCGACAGGATCGCCGCGCTGCGTGCCGCCGAGGCACGGGCGGTTCCCGGCTCGACCGCGGTGACCGAGGCCGCTGCCAAAAACCTGTTCAAGCTTATGGCGATCAAGGACGAATATGAGGTGGCGCGGCTCTACACCGACGGCAGCTTCGCCGCCGATCTCGCAAGGCAGTTCCAGAGCTACGAAAAGCTGGAATTCCATCTTGCGCCGCCGATCCTCGGGCGGCGCGGCAGTGACGGCAAGCCGAGGAAATCGAGCTTCGGCCCGTGGATGATGAGGGCATTTCGCCTGTTATCGGCCATGAAAGGCCTGCGCGGCACGCCATTCGATCTGTTCGGCCATACCGCCGAACGGCGCGCCGAGCGACGCTTGCTTGCGCAATACGAGGCGGATCTCGATCTGATCGCCGCGGCACTAGCGCCGGGCAGGGTAGATGCCGCCGCAGCTCTCGCCTCCGTGCCGGCGCTCGTCCGCGGCTATGGCCATGTCCGGCAGGCCAGTGCCGCAAAGGCGGCGGAGGAGCGCTCCAGACTGCTCCAGCGGCTGGCCCAAACCGTGCCGGCGCCGGTTCTCAGCGCCGCCGAGTGATTGCGCCAACCAATGCCCGGCGCTTGTCCCGGTCTGCCCGCGCCTTCGCGCCTTGGTTGCTTAAGCCGTTCCTATTCTAAGCCTTTCTTAAGGCGGTTGTGTCATGACAAGGTTTAGCGTTGGGCCGACCTTATGGGCAGAACAAAGACCGAAAGCATCCCCGCGGATGTTTATATCCAATTTGTGCGGTCGTTGTTCGACAACGCGCACATGTTGCTGATCGGTGGTGCGTGCTACTGGATCCTCGGATTCATGATCTATCTGCGCACGCACAATCCCTTGTTCCTGGCGTTTTCTTTTGCTCTGCTTTCCGTCAGCCTCATCCGTTACTTCGGCATTCGCAGCTTCCTGAAGACAGGCGGCGTGATTGCCGACGTCGAGCACGCCCAGCGGCTGGAGCGCAGCTATATCCTCAAGGGCTGCCTGCAGGGCCTCGGCCTGGGTGCGCTGTGCTTCGTATCGATCTACGTGTATCCCGATCCCTTCGCCGAGCTGGCGGCGATGTCGCTGACCCTGGCGACCCTGGTCACGGTTGTCGCCCGCAACTACGGCTCGCCGCGCATGGTGCGGATTTTTTCGGTGACCTTCATCGGCCCGGCGGCGCTTGCGCTCCTGCTGCGCATGGACGCGCCTTCCGTCGTCCTCGGCCTGATGATCATCCCGATGACGTTCATCACCATCACCGGCGCCGACCATGTCCGCAACGTGCTGTTCTCGGCGGTCATCGGCCACAAGCAGGCGAGGAACCTGACGCGCAGGTTCGACCGCGCGCTCAACACCATGTCGCACGGGCTGGTCATGCTCGGCCCGGACGGACGCGTCGCGGTCGCCAATGCCGAGGCCGCTCACCTGATGTCGCTGAAATCGGCCGACGCGCTGCTCGGGCGCTCGATCCACGGCCTTCTGATGCGCGGCGTCGCCGGCGGCATGCTGGCGCCGAAGGACTGCCGCTATATCGAGGCGCAGCTGACGCGTGCGCTCCGCGAGGGCCGCGACCGCAAGGTGCTGGTTTCGCTCGCCAATGGCCAGCACTACGAATTCTCCGCGCGCGAAGGCAGCCAGGAACTCGGCGTCGTCACCTTCGAGGACGTCACGGCCCGCGTCGAGGCGGAGGAGAAGATCCGTTTCATGGCGCGGTACGACAACCTCACTGGCCTGCCGAATCGTGCCTATTTCCACGAACTGGCCGGCGAGGCCATGGCGTCCGGCGACCGTGACCGGCTCTGCGGCCTTGCGGTGCTCGATCTCGATGATTTCAAGAGCGTCAACGACACGCTCGGCCATCCGGTCGGCGACGGGCTGATCTATGCCGTGGCCGAGCGGCTGGCGGCGGTTGCCGGGCCTGGCATCAATGTCAGCCGCTTCGGTGGCGACGAGTTCATGATCTATTTCGACCGTATCGAGGATGAGAGCCATCTCGGCGGCCTGCTCGACGAGATCTTCGCCGACTTGCAGGGCGAAGTCGACGTTGCCGGACACGGCCTGCGCATCCAGGCCAGCGGCGGCGCGGTGTTGTCCGTCGTCAAGGACACCGACGTCGATACCATGATCGTCAAGGCGGACCTCGCCCTCTACAAGGCCAAGGAACTCGGCAAGAACAGCTGGCGGCTGTTCGAGGCATCGATGGATGCCGCCTTCCGCAACCGCCAGCTGATGAAGGCCGATCTGCGCAGTGCCGTGCAGGCCAAGGAGCTGCGCGTCGTCTATCAGCCGATCGTGTCGATGAGCACCATGCGCATCGCCAGCTGCGAGGCGCTCTGCCGCTGGGATCATCCCGATCTCGGTCCGATCTCGCCGAGCATCTTCATTCCGCTGGCCGAGGAGATGGGCATCATCTCCGACATCAGCACCTTCGTGCTGCAGGCAGCCTGTGCCGAATGCGCCAAATGGCCGGCGCAGACCAGCGTTTCGATCAACCTCTCGGCCAAGGATTTCCGTAACCGCGACGTCGTGCAGAAGGTGCGCGATGCCCTGGCGGCATCGGGCCTCGCGCCGCACCGGCTCGAAATCGAGGTCACGGAAACCGCCTTGCTCGACGACAAATCGCTGACGCGCGAATTGATCGAAGAGCTGAAGACTCTGGGCGTCCGCATCGCGCTCGACGACTTCGGCACCGGCTATTCGAGCCTCAGCTATCTGCACAAGCTGCCGCTCGACAAGATCAAGATCGACCGTTCCTTCCTGATCGACGTAACCCAGAGCCCACAGTCGCTCGACCTCTTGAAGGGTATCGTCGGCTTGACCCGGACGCTGGGCCTGGTCGTCACCATCGAAGGGGTCGAGACCTTCGAGCAGCTGAAGATACTGGTGCGTTCGGTCAAACCGGACCTCGTGCAGGGTTTCCTCTTCGGCGCCGCGCTCAGCGCCTCCGGCATCGAGACGATGTCGAACGTCACCTGGCCATTCGCCGCGGACCTGCGTCTCGCCGCCAAGCGGACAGCCAGATAGCTGTAATCGCAAATTTTCGACGATCGATATTGATAGTGCGCGTTGCTTGTACCGTTCAGCTATTTGCGCAGGATTGAAGCCTCGAAGAAAGTTTTAATTCGTCTTTTGAAATAATTATGGGCAAATAGATCGGAAGTTATTCTGATTGAAACCAAATGAAACCGTATATCTGCGGCATATCCGCTGTTAAACTGGAGGCCGAACCCGATCATGTGCTTCTCGTTGCCGAGCTGGCAGCGTCGTTCACAGCGAAGGTTAGCTTAGATCAGGGGCGCCAAACCGCTTTTTCGGCGCGACTCTGCCAGCGGCAGCTCCCGTGATTGTTAAGGTTAACGAAGGGTAAATCAGCAGGATCGAATTTTCGGCTTGTGTCCCATTCCAACTCGAATAGCCTAATCACAGGCGGATACGAGGACTTGAGAATGGACGCTTCGGGAAACGATGCGCAGGTTGGCGCCGGCGCAAATGCAGGGTCGGCGCTGAATCGTTCGATCATGCAGTTGCTGGAGCATGTCGATTATCGTCTCATCACCGGGGGCGAGGATCTGGAGGCGATCTACCGCCTTCGCTATCAATCCTACCTGCGCTCGGGCATGTGCGGTCCGATCGCCAGCGGGATGTTCGAGGATCGCTGGGACAACCTGCCGAATTCCTATCGGTTCGGCGTCTATTTCGACGGCCACTTGGTCAGCACACTGCGGCTCCACTACATTTCCCGCGAGCACCCCTATTCGCCCTCGGTCGACGCCTATCCGGAAATATTGGCCGAGCGGCTTGCCCGCGGTGAGAGTTTCATTGACGGAACCCGCTTCGCAACCGATCCGGACAGCGCGCCCGCGCCCGGTGTCCTGCCTTTCCTGACGCTCAGGCTCGGCATGGTGGCCTCCTGTTACTTTGGCCAGACCGCGGTGCTCACGCCGGTCAAGGTCGAGCATTCCGCTTACTACGCCCGCATCTTCCACGCCGTGCAGAGGACCGAGGGCAAGGTGTTCCCGGGTGTCCTCGCGCCGATCGCCTTGTTCGAAATCCCCTGCGGCGAAAATCTGCGCCAGACGCTCGAACGGTTCCCGTTCTTCAAGTCGACGCCGGTGGAACAGCGGCTGATGTTTGCCAATCCGGCCATCAACCGGCTGACCCCGCTGTCCATCGTCCCGACGGCGAAATACTATCGCGACGCCGCCTGAAGGGGCGCTCTTCCACGTCTGATGGACCTTTCCAACCGCTTCGCCGTTATTAGTGCATGTCGCCCAAAAGTGCGCAGCGGTTTTGGGAGAACGACATGCATCAAAGCAAAGACTCAAAGCGCTTCGCCTGAACCCTGCGCGACGCGCTTTAAGTAGCGGCGTCGCGATCGAGCGTCGCCGCGGTCCCGCCCAACTGGCGCTTCGCCCCGGGCTCATGTCGGGTTGTTCATGGGAAGGAATACGATCGTGACCATCCACTCGCTTGCGCTCACGCCCCTGATCTCGCTGATCGCCGGCATATTGATCCTGGTGATGCCGCGCCTGCTCAACTACATCGTCGCGCTCTACCTGATCGTCGTCGGCCTGCTCGGCCTGTTTCCGCACCTCGCCGGTTGAAGGTCGTTAACGCTCTCCGTCGCGGTGAGAGCGCGCCGTCCGAATTTCAACTTTCATTTGGCTGTTGTCGCCGGCCGTGCGTCAATAGCGCCATTGCTCTTGCCCTGGCTTTTCGCTATGTGCCTCGAAGGCATTTTCGAAGGGGTATTCCTAATGGCTGATCACACGCCGACCGGTCCTGTCGAACTGGGTGCGCAGATGGACTATGCCGAGCATGATCGCACCTACAAGGCATTCCTCGCGCTCGCCAAATACGGTTCGCTCGTCTGCGCCGCCCTCCTGTTGGCCATGGCCTTTGGCTTCTTCGCGGGTGGCTTCTTCTCGGCGACCATCCTGTTCATCCTGATCATGGCCGTCGGCTATTTCATTCTGCGTTAGTCTTTCCAAGCGATTGCGTTCGACGTCTCGCTGGAGGTCCCGGCCGACGCCTTGCGTATCGAGGTTCCAGCCGAAAGGATCATGCGGTGGGGCAGACGGTATTCATCCCTCGTGAGCTTGACGCGAACGAGCCGCGTGTCGCGGCTTCGCCTGAGACGGTGAAACGGCTGGTGGGCCTGGGCTTCGAGGTGATCGTCGAGAAGGGCGCGGGCCTCGGCTCACGCATCACCGATCAGGAGTTTGCTACGGCGGGTGCCGCGATCGGCAAGGCTGCCGACGCGTCGAAGGCCGATGTGGTGCTGAAAGTGCGCCGGCCGACGGACGCGGAGCTGAAGGGCTACAAGTCGGGCGCGGCCGTCATCGCCATCATGGATCCCTACGGCAACGATGCGGCGGTCGCCGCGATGGCCAAGGCCGGCATCACCGCCTTCTCGATGGAGTTCATGCCGCGCATCACCCGCGCGCAGGTGATGGACGTACTCTCCTCGCAGGCCAATCTCGCCGGCTACCAGGCGGTGATCGACGCGGCGGCCGAATATGACCGCGCCCTGCCGATGATGATGACGGCGGCCGGCACCGTGCCGGCGGCGAGAGCCTTCATCATGGGCGTCGGCGTCGCCGGCCTGCAGGCGATCGCAACCGCGCGCCGCCTCGGCGCCGTCGTCACCGCCACCGACGTGCGCCCGGCGGTGAAGGAGCAGGTGCAGTCGCTCGGCGCGAAGTTCCTCGCGGTCGAGGACGAGGAGTTCAAGGCGGCCGAGACGGCCGGCGGCTACGCCAAGGAAATGTCGAAGGAATATCAGGCCAAGCAGGCGGCGCTCACGGCCGAGCACATCGCCAAGCAGGACATCGTCATCACCACGGCGCTGATTCCCGGCCGTCCGGCGCCGAAGCTGGTCTCGGCCGCCATGGTCGCCTCGATGAAGCCGGGCTCGGTGATCGTCGACCTCGCCGTCGAGCGCGGCGGCAATGTCGAGGGCGCGGTGCCCGGCAAGGTCGTCACGACGGAAAACGGCGTCAAGATCGTCGGCCATCTCAACGTGCCTGGTCGTGTCGCGGCATCGGCCTCGCTGCTCTACGCCAAGAACCTCTACGCCTTCCTCGAGACGATGGTCGACAAGACGGCGAAGACACTTGCCATCAAGCGCGACGACGAACTGGTCAAGGCGACGATGCTGACCGACGCCGGCAAGGTCGTGCACCCCAATTTCGCCAAGGCGGCCGAGGCGCCGCGCACGGAACCGGCTGCAATCCCGGCCTCGACGATGGTCGCCGACGCATCGTCCAAACCTGCAGCGAAGAAGACAGCGGCGAAAAAACCTGCCGCCGCCAAGTCGCCCTCGTCCAAGCCAGAAGGGACCGCGTGATGGAACAGCTGCAGAAAGCCCTCGACCAGCTCGATCAGGCGACCGCCGCCGTTCGCCTCGCCGTGCAGGACCTGGCCAACGCGCCTGCCGGCGCCGAGGCTGCCGGCAACGCGGCGCATGCTCTGTCGGGCGGCGCCATCGATCCCTTCGTCTTCCGCTTTGCCATCTTCGTGCTGGCGATCTTCGTCGGCTACTATGTCGTCTGGTCGGTGACACCGGCGCTGCACACGCCGCTGATGGCCGTCACCAACGCCATCTCCTCGGTCATCGTCGTCGGCGCGCTGCTCGCCGTCGGCATCGCGGCTTCCGGCCTTGCCGCGGGCTTCGGCTTCATCGCCCTGGTGCTGGTTTCGGTCAACATTTTCGGCGGCTTCCTCGTCACCCAGCGCATGCTCGCCATGTACAAGAAGAAGGACAAGTGACGTGACCGTCAATCTCGCTTCCTTCCTCTATCTGGTCTCGGGCATTCTGTTCATCCTGGCGCTGCGTGGCCTTTCGCACCCGACCACCAGCCGGCAGGGCAATCTCTACGGCATGATCGGCATGGGCATCGCTCTTTGCACCACGCTGGCGCTGGCGCTGCCCTCGGCGGGCCGCTTCGGCCTGATCGTGCTGGGACTTGCCATCGGCGGCGGCGTCGGCGCCTATGTGGCGCGCCGCATCGCCATGACCTCGATGCCGCAGCTGGTCGCCGCCTTCCACTCGCTCGTCGGCTTCGCCGCCGTCATGGTGGCCGCGGCCGCCATCTACGCGCCGGAAAGTTTTGGCATCGGCACGGCGGGCGACATCCACGCCCAGGCGCTCATCGAAATGAGCCTTGGCGTCGCCATCGGCGCCATCACCTTCACCGGCTCGGTCATCGCCTTCCTCAAGCTCGACGGCCGCATGTCCGGCAAGCCGATCATGATCGGCGGCCGCCACATGATCAACATCGCGCTGGGTGTTGCCCTGGTGGTGCTGATCGTGCTGCTCGTCTCCACCGAGTCCAAGCTGGTCTTCTGGCTGATCGTCTCCGCCTCGCTGGTGCTCGGCGTGCTCCTGATCATCCCGATCGGCGGCGCCGACATGCCGGTCGTGGTGTCGATGCTGAATTCCTATTCCGGCTGGGCGGCTGCCGCGCTGGGCTTCACCCTCGGCAACCTGGCGCTGATCATCACCGGCGCGCTGGTCGGCTCTTCCGGTGCGATCCTGTCCTACATCATGTGCAAGGGCATGAACCGGAGCTTCATCTCGGTCATTCTCGGCGGCTTCGGCGGCGAGACCGTCGCGGCGGCCAGCGACGGCATCGAGCGCACCGTCAAGCAGGGCTCGGCCGACGACGCCGCCTATCTGATGATGAACGCGCAGAAGGTCATCATCGTGCCGGGCTACGGCATGGCGGTCGCCCAAGCGCAGCACGCGCTGCGCGAGATGGCCGACAAGCTCAAGGCCAACGGCGTCGAGGTAAAGTACGCCATCCACCCGGTCGCCGGCCGCATGCCCGGCCACATGAACGTGCTTCTGGCCGAAGCCAACGTGCCCTATGACGAGGTGTTCGAGCTCGAGGACATCAACTCCGAGTTCGCGCAGGCCGACGTCGCCTATGTCATCGGCGCCAACGACGTGACCAACCCCTCCGCGCGCGACGACAAGTCCTCGCCCATCTACGGCATGCCGATCCTCGACGTCGACAAGGCCCGCACCTGCCTCTTCGTCAAGCGCTCGCTTGGCTCCGGCTATGCCGGCATCGACAACACGCTGTTCTACAAGGACGGCACCATGATGCTGCTCGGCGACGCCAAGAAGATGACCGAGGAAATCGTCAAGGCCATGGATCACTGATCGGCCGCAACCTTCTGCAAGAAGGTTGTCGGCCTGGCGTCATGACATTGCTAAAAGCCCGGCACGTGCCGGGCTTTTTGTTGCAAAAGGCTGTCGGCCTGACCTGCTCAGATATCCAGATTGGCCACCGACAGCGCATTGTCCTGGATGAATTCGCGCCGCGGCTCCACCTCGTCGCCCATCAGCCGCGAGAACAGCGAGTCGGCGTCGGTCGCGTCCGCCACCTTGACCTGCAGCAGCGAGCGCACGTTCGGGTCGAGCGTGGTTTCCCAGAGCTGCTCGGCATTCATCTCGCCGAGGCCCTTGTAGCGCTGCATGGTGAGCCCCTTGCGGCCGGCTGCGAACACCGCGTTGAGCAGCGACAGGGGTCCCGAAATGGTCTCGGCGGCGTCCTTGCGGCGCAACGTCGGCTGCTCGCCATAGACCTCCGCCAGCCGCGGCGCGTAGCGGTCTAGCTGACGCGCATCGGCCGAAGCGATCAGCCCGGCATCGAGCTGGACCGCATCCTTGACGCCGCGCACGGTGCGCTCGAAGACGTAGCCGCCCGAGCCGTCATTGGAGGTCGAGAGCCGCCCGGTCCAACCGCGCTCGGTCTCCTCGGCGATCATGTCGAGCCGCTTGGCGACGCGTTCGGCCATGGCGGTGGCGCGGCCGAGATCGGCAAGCACGTCGGCGTTGAGCGCGCCGGCGATCGCCGCCTGCTCGACGACATCGCGGTTGTAGCGCGTGTGCAGCCCGTTGATCAGGTGCCGCACCGCCAGCGCGTCGTCGACGGCGCTGCGCAGATCCTGCCCGGTGCGCACCTCGCCGGAGCCGAGCGTCAGCGACGTCTCTTCCAGCCCGGAATCGATCAGATATTCCTCATAGGCGCCTTCGTCCTTGAGGTATTGCGAGCTCTTGCCCCGTGTCACTTTGTAGAGCGGCGGCTGGGCGATGTAGAGATGGCCGCGCTCGATCAGCTCCGGCATCTGCCGGAAGAAGAAGGTGAGCAGCAGCGTGCGGATATGGGCGCCGTCGACGTCGGCGTCCGTCATCAGGATGATCTTGTGGTAGCGCAGCTTGTCGGCATTGAACTCGTCCTTGCCGATCGAGGTGCCGAGCGCGGTGATCAGCGTGCCGATCATGTCGGAGCTGAGCATGCGGTCGAAGCGCGCGCGCTCGACGTTCAGGATCTTGCCGCGCAGCGGCAGGATGGCCTGGTTCTGGCGCGAGCGCCCGCCCTTGGCCGAGCCGCCGGCCGAGTCGCCCTCGACGATGAAGATCTCCGACTTGGCCGGATCGCGTTCCTGGCAGTCGGCGAGCTTGCCCGGCAGCGAGGTGACGCCGAGCGTGCTCTTGCGGGTGATGTCGCGCGCCTTGCGCGCGGCTTCTCGCGCGGCGGCCGCCTGGATCACCTTCTCGACCACCACCTTGCCTTCGCTCGGATGCTCTTCCAGCCAGGTGCCGAGCGCCTCGTTGACAAGGCTCTCCACCACCGGCCGGACTTCCGATGAGACCAGCTTGTCCTTGGTCTGCGAGGAGAATTTCGGGTCCGGGACCTTGACCGACAGAACGGCGGTCAGGCCTTCGCGGCAGTCGTCGCCGGTGAGCGATACCTTTTCCTTCTTGGTCTGGCCGGAAGACTCGCCATAACCGGTGATCTGCCTGGTCAGCGCGGCGCGGAAGCCGGCCAGATGCGTGCCGCCGTCGCGCTGCGGGATGTTGTTGGTGAAGGCCAGCACGTTCTCGTGGTAGCTGTCGTTCCACCACATCGCCACCTCGACGGTGATGCCGTCGCGCTCGGCGCGGATCGCGATCGGCTTTTCGATCAGCGGCTTCTTGACCCGGTCGAGATATTTCACGAACTCCTCGAGCCCGCCGTCATAGTGCAGCTCGTGGCGCACGAGATCGGCATGGCGGGCATCGGTCAGCACGATGCGCACGCCCGAATTGAGGAAGGCGAGCTCGCGCAGCCGGTGCTCCAGCGTGTTGTAGTCGAACTCGACCATGGTGAAGGTCTCGGCCGACGGGAAGAAGGTGATCTCGCTGCCGCTGCGGCCCTCATAGGTGCCCGGTCGCTTCTCCTGCTCGTAGCTGCCGGTCACCTTCAGCGGCGCGTCGGCATTGCCATGCGTGAAGCTCATCTCGAAGATCTCGCCATTGCGGCGGATCTTGAGCTTCAGCCAGGCCGACAGCGCATTGACCACCGAGACGCCGACGCCGTGCAGGCCGCCGGACACCTTGTAGGAGTTCTGGTCGAATTTGCCGCCGGCATGCAGCTGCGTCATGATGACTTCGGCCGCCGAAACACCCTCGCTGGGGTGGATGTCGGTCGGAATCCCGCGGCCATTGTCGATCACGGTCACCGAGCCGTCGGGGTTGAGCGTCACCGAGACGAGGTCGGCGTGCCCGGCCAGCGCCTCGTCGATGGCGTTGTCCACCACCTCATAGACCATGTGATGCAAGCCCGAGCCGTCATCGGTGTCGCCGATATACATGCCCGGCCGCTTGCGGACGGCGTCCAACCCCTTCAAAACCTTGATGGAATCGGCGCCGTACTCGGCTTCCGCGCCAATGGCGCTTTCGGTCTGGTCGCTCATGAAAACCTGTTTGATTGATGCTGCTGATCCGGCGCGGGAAAATGGCCGCGAATCGCGCCGTTTTGATGTCCTAGATATAGGCGCAAATGACTGGTTTTCCAAGGTTTGCGGCCATTTTGCCGGCTTGGCGACAGGCGCTCCCGTGAACCGGCGCGGCGAGCCGCTGGCCGGGTGCGGCGAGTGGCTTGCAGGTTGATCGAGCTACGCTCCCATGCAGCGCAGCCCTCGCCCCTGATCTAGCGTTGCTAATTTAGACTGCGGGCAGGCCGGTACGCAGCCCCCTTAACGCCTCGCTCCAGCGGAACAGCTCGTCAAGCATCGTCCTGGCGCCTCCGCGAACCTGCTCGCTCGGATGGTACGCGCCATTCTGGTCGAGCAGCGTGCGGTATGCGGGCAGCGCCACGCCTTCCGGGATCGGCATGACGCCGACCGAGGTCAGCAGCGGCTTCAGCGCCTGCGCTGCGCGCAAGCCACCGGAAACGCCGCCATAGCTGAAGATCGCGGCCGGCTTGTAGCGCCATTCCTGCAGCAGGTAGTCGACCGCGTTCACAATGGCCGGTGCGACAAAGTAGTTGTACTCCGGCGCGACGAAGACGAAGGCGTCGGCTGCGTCGATCGCCTTCGACCAGGCCTTGGTGTGCTCGTTCTCGTATTTGCGCAAGCGCGGATGATGCGGCTCGTCGAGCAGCGGCAGCTTGAACGCGGCAATGTCGGTCAGCACCGGCTCGAACTTGCCATGCTCGCGCACGAAACCCTCCAGGCACTCGGCAAAGATCGGACCGGCGCGTCCCGGCCGCGTGCTGCCGATGATGATGCTCAACTGGTGCTTCACGGGTGGGCTCCCTCGATCTTTGCAGTATCCGTTGGTGACTAGAGGAAGCCTCGATCGACGACAAGCAGGCATTCGCCGGCGCAGGTCACATTCCGGCGAGGTGAGCCGATCGACAGCTTGCCGTTCGGTCACATGGACGCCCGCTTTGCCGCGCATTACATTTGGCTGCCAGCGGAGCATGCTTATGGATACCAAGCCCGCCCCCTTCGTGCCGCCCGCGCCCAAGCCGCGCACTGAGCCGCCTTCGACGCTGGAGATGATGCGCATCGTCTACCGCAACCCGCTCGAGCTCTGGGGCGAGCATACCTACAACGAGCCCTGGATTTCGGTGACCGGCATCGGTGGGCCGCTGGTTATCGCCAACGATCCGGGCCTGATCCGCCATGTGCTGATCGACAATGCCAAAAACTACAAGATGGCGACGGTGCGCCAGCTGATCCTGCGCCCGATCCTGCGCGACGGGCTGCTCACCGCCGAGGGCGAGGTTTGGAGGCGCTCGCGCAAGGCGATGGCGCCGGTGTTCACGCCGCGCCACATCTTCGGTTTCGCCGAGCCGATGCTGAAGCGCACGCTGGAATTCGTCACCCGCTACGAGGCCGGCGGCACCTCCGACATCGCGCACGACATGACGCTGCTCACCTACGACATCCTTGCCGAGACGCTGTTTTCCGGCGAGATCGCCGGCGAGCCCGGCAGCTTCGCCAAGGAGATCGACCGCCTGTTCGAGACCATGGGCCGCGTCGACCCGCTCGACCTGCTGCGCGCGCCGGAATGGCTGCCGCGCTTCACCCGCATTCGCGGCCGCAAGACCATGGCCTATTTCCGCAACATCGTCGCCGGCACGGTGAAGATGCGCGAGGAGCGGCTGAAGCGCGATCCCGACGGCGTGCCGCAGGATTTCCTCACGCTTCTCCTGAAGGCCGAGGGGCCGGACGGGCTGACCCGCTCGGAAGTCGAGGACAACATCATCACCTTCATCGGCGCCGGCCACGAGACCACCGCGCGGGCGCTGGGCTGGACGATCTATTGCCTCGCAGAGGCGCCCTGGGAGCGCGACAGGATCGAGCAGGAGATCGACGCGGTGCTGGCAAGGGAGCCAGATCCGACAAAGTGGCTGGATGCCATGCCGCTCGCCCGCGCCGCCTTCGAGGAGGCGCTGAGGCTCTATCCGCCGGCGCCTTCGATCAACCGCGAGCCGATCGAGCCGGAAACCTGGAACGGCCTCTATATCCCGAAATACGCCGCCGTGCTGGTCATGCCCTGGGTCGTGCACCGCCACCGCAAGCTGTGGGACAGACCGAACGCCTTCATGCCGGAGCGTTTCCATCCGGGAAATCGCGACAGGATCGACCGCTTCCAATATTTGCCATTCGGCGCCGGGCCGCGCGTGTGCATCGGCGCCAGCTTCGCCATGCAGGAGGCGATCATCGCTTTGGCGATCCTGCTGTCGCGCTTCCGCTTCGACGTGACGGCCGAAACCCGGCCCTGGCCGGTTCAGAAGCTGACCACGCAGCCGCAGGGCGGCCTGCCGATGCAGGTTTCCCGGCGCGTCTGATTTGGAACGCGCCTGATTGGTCTATCGATCGGCGATCGGCCGGCGCTGCTGGAACTGGCCGGCGGCGCGGAAGCGCCAGAGATAGCTCGGCAAGATTGTCGCGATCGCCTGCGGCTGGATGCCGAGGCCGCCGAGCGTCCGGTTCGCCTTGGCGGCGATTTCGGAGACGACGTTGTGCTCGCGCAGCTGCAACACCTGGTCCTTGGTCAGCAGCGGATTGGGCAGCAGCTGAAGGATCGAGGCCTGCAGGTTCGCCACCCACCACGGCACCGGCACCAGGAGCCGCCTGCGGTCGATCACGGCAAGCATCTCCTCCATGCATTCCTTGAAGGTCAGCACCTGCGGGCCGCCGAGCTCGTAGATCTCGCCGCCCTTGACGTTGCCGTCGACCGAACGCGCGATCGCCTCGGCGACGTCGCCGACATAGACCGGCTGGAATTTTGTCTGCCCGCCGCCGATCAGCGGCAGAACGGGGGAGTAGCGCGCCATGCCGGCAAAGCGGTTGAAGAAGCTGTCCTCCGGCCCGAAATTGATCGACGGACGGAAGATGACGGCATCGGGTATCGTCTCGAACACCGCTTTCTCGCCGAGCGCCTTGGTGCGGGCATAGCCGGACGGCGAGTGCAAATCGGCGCCGAGCGCCGAGACATGCGTGAGGCCGGCGCCGACCGAGCGGGCGGCCTCGGCGACGGCGCGCGCGCCGAACTCGTGCACGGACCCGAATTTCTGCCGGCCGGTCTCATGCAGGATGGCGACCAGATTGACGACATGGTCGGCGCCCTGCACGGCGCGGTCGATGGACCAGCGCACGCGCACATTGGCCTGCACCGGCTGGATCTGGCCGACATTGCCGAGCGGCTGCACATGGCCGGCAAGATCGGGCCGCCGGCAGGCGACGCGGATACGGTAGCCGCGCTTGGCGAGCGCCCGCACGACATGACGGCCGACAAAGCCGGACCCGCCGAAGACGACGACGAGCTTGGGGGTTTGCAGGATTTCGGTCATGGCTGGCTCCGGCGCGCTTTCCCGAGGATATGGGGCTTGGCTAGAGGCGTTCATAGTCGGTTTCGCGCCAAAGGCAAAGGGCGACCGGGTGTCGCCGGTCCCCAATTTTGAGCGCTGCCGGAACGCCTTGCCGATATGCATCGGCCGAATGACAGCTGCCGCCAAGGAGGCGAGGATGAGCAGGATCGGCGCCCAGGGCAGGGAATGCAGAAAACCCCGCCGAAGCGGGGTTTTCCGGGCAGTGCTCGCGCCGAAAACAGGGTCCAACGAGGCGGCCTGACCTGAGACGGTATCAAGGCGGCGTGAAGCGCTCACGCCCGCCCCCGGCCCTGGACGCCCGGCGCGGCGCCGCCAACCGCAAGCCGCTGCCCCAAGCCACCCTCTGCGGCCTGCGATGTGGGGTGCCGCAGATGGGTGTTTGCCGGGCGGGAAAAGGTTCAACGGCGCACGGGGAAAATGCGCGCCTCGTTGCGATGTCTTGGTCAGGCCGAATAGCGCTGGGCGAATTCGGAAATGCGCTGGACGACCGCCTTGGGAACGTCGAAGCCGCGCGCCGTCGCCTTTTCCGCGGCCTCGGCGCGGGCACGGCCGGGAATGTGCACGCCGTAGCGCCGCCGCAGCCGCTCGAGCTGGCCCTTCATGCGCTGCTCGAAGTCCGGGTCGAGCAGCTTGGGCTCGATGGCCAGAACGAAGAGTCCGGTTCCGGGGCTGTCCGGTCCACCGGAGAACCATGGCGCGTCGAGCGACCAGTTGGCGCCGGAAATGCCTGCCGCCAGCACCTCGACCATCAGGGCGATGTTGGCGCCGCGCTGGCCGCCGAAGGCGAGCATCGCGCCCTTCATCGCCGCCGCTGGATCGGTGGTCGGATTGCCGCTGGCGTCCAGCGCCCAGCCTTCCGGAATCCTCTCGCCGTCCTCGGCCGCCTTGCGGATGTTGACGAAGGCGGTGGCGCTTGACGACTGGTCGATGACGAGCGGCGGGCCGTCCGCGGCGGGCGCCGCAAAGGACATCGGGTTGGTGCAATAGACCGGCTTGACCGAGCCGGAGCCTGCGAGCACCGCCGGCCCGTTGGTGGCGGCGAAGGAGACCAGGCCAAGTTGGGCGAGCCGCCCGGTGAAATAGCCGAGCGCGCCGCAGGTATAGGCATTCTTCTGCGAGAAGATGGCGACGCCGAACAGCCTTGCCGCCTTGGCGAGATCGTCGATCGTGCGGTCGAAGCCGGTATGGGCAAGCCCGCCGCGCGCGTCGGAAAGATAGACGGCGAGCGCCGGCCGGGTGATTACCGGGCCGGCATTGCCATCGATGCGGCCGGCTTCGAGCGCCTCCAGATAGTCGATGAAATGCGAGAGCCCGACCGTCGACAGCCCCTCGGCTTCGGCGGCGATGATGGAAGCGGTCAGCGACTGCGCCGCCTCTTCGTTGGCGCCAGCGCCGAGCGCTGCCATCCGGCATAGGCCTCTTGCCTGATCGAGAGTGAGTTGCATTGTGGCTGTCCCAAGGGAGTAGGGGAATAAGGGAGTAGGGGAGTAGGGGGAAATTGTGGAGCGAATAGCGAATGGGGATGGAAATGTGAATGCGGATCGTGGCTGAACACTCCCCTACTCCCCTACTCCCCTACTC
>SUGL01000048.1 GCA_004963905.1 Mesorhizobium sp. | reverse complement strand
TTGATGCATGTCGTTCTCCCAAAACCGCTGCGCACTTTTGGGCGACATGCATTAGCGCGGCTGATCCGTCTCGATGTGGAATTGAACCGGCGGCATGCCGAGTGCTGCCGGTGTTTTGTTGATTGGGGAGCAGGACCTTCCTACATCGACGCGGCGAGGACGACCTCGCTTCCCCGAAGAAATAGGCCGGGACGACCCGCCACCCCAAGCATCGGATGACCGGTGCTGGAATGACGGAGTCTTTGCGATGTCCTGGATTTTTCTCTTCTTCGCCGGCCTGTTCGAGATCGGCTGGGCTATCGGCCTCAAATATACCGACGGTTTTTCGAAGCCGCTGCCGACCCTTCTCACCATAGTCTCGATGATCGTCAGTCTCGGCCTGCTCGGCCTGGCGCTGAAGACATTGCCGGTGGGCACCGCCTATGCGGTGTGGACAGGCATCGGCACCGTGGGCACGGCATTGCTCGGCATCTGGCTGCTCGGCGAGCCGGCAACCGCGGTGCGGCTTGCCTGCATCGGCCTGATCGTTTGCGGCATCGTCGGGCTGAAGCTCGTCGCCTGACCGTCAGAACAAGCGCCTTCAGGGCCGCCAATGGCGACCCTGAAGCATCTTCGAACGAAACTATATCAGCGGGCGCAGAGGCCTTAGCGGGCGGAGAAGCCCGGAGGCGTGCGGCCGACACGCGCCTTGCGGGCGGCGTAGCGTGCGTCGCGCTTGGCCTTGCGCTCGGCCTCTTCGGCAAGCAGGCGGGCGATGCGCTCGGTCTCCTCGGCCTCGCGGATCTTGGCCTCGGCCGCCGCCGCCTGTTCGGCAGCAATACGAGCAGCCTCTGCCGCTGCCTCGCGCTCGGCCTTCTCGGCCGCTTCGCGCGCCAGCTTTTCCTGCTTCAGCCTGGCCTTCTCGGCCTCGCGGATCGTGCGGGCCTCGAGGATCGCCTTACGTTCCGCCTGGCGCGCCAAAACCGCTGGATCATCCGCCGCCGGCTTTGCCTTGAAGCGCGCGAGGAGCGCCTTCTTTGCCTCGTTCGCGGCGTTGCGCCGCTCGAATATGTCTTTTTCTCTGTAGATAGCCAAGTCCACTTCCCTGCAGTCAATTCGCGACGCTTACATACGCGCGAAAGCGATGAGTTCAAGCGCCAAAACGGTATGCCAGCCATGAAAATCTGCGCTGTTGCCGCCGGGATACGTCAAGGCCGCGCGATGCACTGTTCACAAATCGCGCCACTGGCGAACAGCAAGGCCGACCGCTACCTCTAGCGCCGACAATCAACGCTCAAACCGCGCATCGGGATGCATTCGAAATGGAACTCGGCCTCTACACTTTCGCGGATGTCAGCCCGGAACCGGGCCCCGGCGCCATCGGCCCGCACGAACGGCTGCGCAACCTGATCGAGGAGATCGAGCTGGCCGACCAGGTCGGTCTCGACGTGTTCGGCCTGGGCGAGCATCATCGTCCCGACTATGCGGCATCGGCGCCGGTCGTTGCCCTTGCGGCGGCAGCGGAGCGGACGAAGCGCATCAAGCTCACCAGCGCGGTCACCGTGCTTTCCTCCGACGATCCGGTACGGGTCTTCCAGCAGTTCGCGACGCTCGACCTCCTGTCCGGCGGCCGAGCAGAGATCATGGCCGGGCGCGGCTCCTTCATCGAATCCTTCCCGCTGTTCGGCTACAATCTGGAGGATTATGACGAGCTCTTCGCCGAGAAGCTCGACCTGCTTTTAGCCATCCGCGACCAGGTGAAGGTGACATGGCAAGGACGCTTGCGCGCGCCGATCAACGGCCGCGGCGTCTATCCACGGCCTTTCCAGGACAAGCTGCCGATCTGGATCGCCATCGGCGGAACGCCGCAGTCCGCCGCTCGCGCTGGCGCGCTCGGCCTGCCGCTCGCGCTTGCCATCATCGGCGGCGAGCCGGCCCGCTTCGCGCCGCTGTTCGAGATCTATCGCGAGGCGGCAAGGCGCGCCGGCAACGATCCCGCCACGCTTGCCACCAGCCTCAACGTGCATGGCTTCATCGCCGAGACGACCGACAAGGCAGCGGACGATTTCTACGGCCCGCAAGCCGAGGTGATGAACCGCATCGGCCGCGAGCGCGGCTGGGGGCCGACGTCGCGGGCGCATTTCGATCAGTCGCGAGGCCCAGGCGGTGCCTTGTTCGTCGGCAATCCCGAAGAGGTGGCGGAAAAGATCGTCGCCCAGCACAAGCTCTTCGGCAACGACCGCTTCCTGCTGCAGATGGCGATCGGCATCATGCCGCACGCCAAGATCATGAAGGCGATCGAGCTTTACGGCACCAGGGTGGCGCCGATCGTGCGCAAGGAAACGGCGAAGGCCGCGCCGGCGCCGGCCGCCTAAAGGGGCCAGTTCCTCACCGCCGGCTAACGGAACCTTGGCGCGGCGCGCACGTTTCCTTCGACGATCGCGAGGGGAACCTATGAAGGCCGAAACGACCGCTTCGGGCGCGAGCGTTGCCGAAAGCCCGGATTCGCGCGCCGGCGCCCGCGCCGAACTGCGGCTGATGCGATCGCTGCTGATCGGCATCTTCGTTCTGCTGACGGTATTCGCGCTCTATTTTGCGCGCGCTTTCTTCATGCCGGTGATCCTCGCCTTCCTGCTGGCGCTGACGCTGACCCCGATCGTGCGTTTCCTGCGCAAGCACGGTATTCCCGACGTGCTCTCCGCGACCCTCCTGGTGTTGCTCTCGGTCTTTTTCGTCGCCAGTGCCGGCTATCTGCTCAGCGGCCCGGTCATCGACCTCATCAACAACACCTCGTCGATCGGCCAGCAACTCACCGAGCGGCTGGCGCCGTTCAAGCGCCCGCTCGAACGGATGATGGATATCTCGCGCCAGCTGGAGGCGCTCACAGAGACAGCGCAGGAACCGGGCGTGCAGAAGGTCGCGGTGGCGTCGTCCGGCATCCTGCCCACGGCAGCCGGCAACATTCTGGGGGCCGGCACCTCGATCACCATCGTCTTCGTGCTGTCGCTGTTCCTGCTCGCCTCAGGCACCTTGTTCTACGAGAAGATCGTCCAATCCTTCGCCAGCCTCAGCCAGAAGAAGCGTGCGCTGCGCGTCGTCTATGACGTCGAGCGCGAGATCTCGCACTACCTGCTCACCGTCGCGGTCATCAATGCCGGCCTCGGCACGGTGATCGGGCTTGGCCTGTGGGGGCTCGGCATGCCGAACCCGCTGGTCTGGGGCGCGGCCGCGGCGCTCCTCAATTTCCTGCCCTATGTCGGCGCGCTGATCACCATCCTCCTGGTGACGGTCATCGCGCTGATCAGCTTCGACACTATCTCCTATGCGCTGCTGGCGCCCGCCTTCGTGCTGTTGTGTGACGTCGTCGAAGGCCAGTTCGTGACGCCGACGGTGGTCGGCCGGCGGCTCGAGCTCAACGCCGTGGCGATCTTCATCGCCATCGCCTTCTGGTCATGGCTATGGGGTTTCGTCGGCGCGCTGATGGCGGTGCCGCTCCTGGTGGTCGTCAAGGTGTTCTGCGACCATTTCGACGGGCTCAGCCATGTCGGCAACTTCCTGGCGGCTCAGCAGACCATCCTCATCGACGACGAACCGAGCGAGAACAACCACAAGTCCGGGGCGTGATGCCCTGGCCCAATGTCGAGACCCTGCCATCGTTTGCGGCAGCGGCGGGGAGTGCCTATATCGGACCGGTCAAGCCGGACCCCGTGTTGATGAGCGACTTTGATCTCGACGCCTATTTCGCCCGCATCGGCTATAGCGGGCCGACCGACAGCTCGCTCGCCACGCTGCGCTCGCTGCATTCGGCTCATCCGCGGGCGATCCCCTTCGAGAATATCGATGCGCTGATGGGCGTTTCCGTCGGGCTCGATCCGGCTTCGCTGCAGGACAAGGTTTTCAACCAAGGCCGCGGCGGCTACTGCTTCGAGCACAATCTGATCTTCATGCATGCGCTCGGAGAGCTGGGCTTCACCGTCAGCGGGCTCGCCGCGCGCGTGCTGTGGGGCCAGCCGGACGACGCCGTCACGGCGCGCAGCCATATGCTGCTGCGGATCGAGCTCGATGGAAGAACCCATATCGCCGATGTCGGCTTCGGCGGCCTGACGCTGACGGCGCCGCTGCTGCTCGAGCCGGACCTGGAACAGCAGACGCCGCACGAGGTCTTCCGCATCGTCGAAACCGGCGATCATTTTCGCCTGCAGGCCAATGTCAGCGGCAGTTGGCGCACGCTCTATCGCTTCGACATGCAGCGGGCCTACGAAGTCGATTATCAGGTGAGCAGCCATTTCCTGTCGACGCATCCGAGCTCGCATTTCCTGTCGACCCTGGTCGCGGCGCGCGCTTTGCCCGACCGGCGCTACGCGCTGCGCAACAACCGGCTGTCGACCCATCATCTCGGCGGCCGCACCGAGCAGCGGGAGATCGCGTCGTCGGCCGAGCTCGCCGACGTGCTGGAGAGCCAGCTCGCCGTCGTCATTCCCGACCGCGCCGCCTTCGAGGCGAGGCTGCGGCAGAAGAACATCGTGGAGACCTGATCAATGACGGCCCTTTCGGTTCTCGACCTGTCTCCGATCACCCAAGGCAGCAATGCCTCGCGGTCGCTCGCCAATTCGCTCGACCTTGCCCGCCACGCCGAGCGGCTGGGCTACAAGCGCTATTGGCTCGCCGAGCACCACAACATGCCGGGCATCGCCAGTGCTGCGACTTCCGTCGTCATCGCCCATGTGGCGGGCGGCACGAAGACCATTCGCGTCGGCGCCGGCGGCATCATGCTGCCCAACCATGCGCCGCTGGTGATCGCCGAGCAATTCGGCACGCTGGCAGCGCTTTTCCCCGGCCGCATCGATCTCGGCCTCGGCCGCGCGCCGGGCACCGACATGATGACGGCGCGGGCGCTGCGCCGCAATCTGGAGGCGAGCGACAACTTCCCACAGGACGTGGTCGAGCTGATGGGCTATTTCCAGCCGGCCGAGGAAGGGCAGCGCATCCGCGCGGTGCCGGGCGAAGGCCAGGACGTGCCGGTCTGGATCCTGGGCTCCAGCCTCTACGGCGCGCAGCTCGCGGCACTGCTTGGCCTGCCCTATGCCTTCGCCTCGCATTTCGCGCCGGCCGAGCTCGACCACGCGCTGGAGGTCTACCGCACGCGCTTCCAGCCGTCGGCCCAGCTCGACAAGCCCTATGTCGTGCTCGGCCTCAATGTCTTTGCGGCGCCCACCGACGCCGAGGCGAAGCTCTTGTTCACCTCCCTGCAGCAGGCCTTCGTCAATCTGCGCAGCGGCCGGCCCGGCCAATTGCCGCCGCCGGTCGAGAACTATGACCGCGACCTCGATCCGGTCGCCAGGACCATGCTTGCCCAGGCGCTGTCCTGCGCCGTCGTCGGCTCGCCGGAAACGGTTCGCCAGGGCATCGACGCCTTCGTGCGCCGCACCGGCGCCGACGAATTGATGGTGACGGCGCAGATGTTCGACCACGCGGCGCGAGTGCGCTCCTTCGAGATTCTTGCCGACGTCCACAAGTCGATGTCGCAAGCTGCCTGACCGGCCCGATGGCTTTTGTCTGACATACTCGTCTGCCAGCTATTTGTTTCTACGCAATTCCGGACGGAAAACCGTTTCACACTTTTTCTGGAATTGCTTTAAGGGCAGACCCCTTCCTCAAGCGCGAGCCTTTCCCGTGACCGACGACCTCGACCAGCGCATGCAGTTCGCCATCGACCTCGCGCGGCGCGCCGGCGAGTTGGGGCTGAAATATTTTCGCGACCTCGAAAACCTCACCATCGAAAGCAAGGGCCATCAGGATCTTGTCTCGGACGCCGACCGCGAGGTGGAGCTTTTCGTCCGCGCGGCGATCGCGGAAGCCTATCCGGGCGACGGCATCGTTGGCGAGGAGCACGCGCCGGCGGCCGGCGAGACCGGCCATGTCTGGGTGATCGACCCGATCGACGGCACCGCCAATTTCGTGCGCGGCATTCCCGCCTGGTGCGTGGTGATCGCCTGCGCCAGGGACGGCGAGACCGTCGTCGGCGTCATCCACGAGGCCTCGACCGGCGAGACCTTCCACGGCCGCCTTGGCGGCGGCGCTTTCGTCAACGGCAAGCCGATCAAGGCGAGCGGTGCCAGGTCGCTTTCCGAGGGCTCGGTCGGAACCGGGCTCTCAAACCGGGCCGCCACGGAGCACGTCGCGGTGCTGATCAGCCTGATCATGGCAGAAGGCGGTATCTTCTTCAGAAATGCTTCCGGCGCGCTGATGCTCGCCTACGCCGCGGCCGGCCGGCTGCTCGGCTATGTCGAGGAGCACATGAATGCCTGGGACTGCCTGGCCGGCATGCTTCTGGTCGAAGAGGCGGGCGGCACCGTTCTCAAACCCGACCCGAAGACCGTCATCGACCAGGGGACGCAAGTGATCGCCGGCGGAAGCAATATCTTCCCGAAGCTTCGTGCACTTTGCACGGAAGCGTTCCGAAGCTAATCCTCTCGCACAACGGTGTTGGGGGGCCGTGGGGTGGACGGCAACGTGGCGTCTATATGACGATGACCTTGGTGCCAATTGGGGCGCGGTCATAGAGATCGATGATGTCCTGGTTCATGAGGCGAATGCAGCCCGCCGACACGGCTTTGCCGATCGACCACCATTCGGGACTGCCGTGCAGGCGATATCCGGTGTCGCCTTTCTCGTTATAGAGATAGAGCGCCCGCGCGCCGAGCGGGTTCATGAGTCCGCCTTCCATACCGGCCGGTATGACGTGGCCCCGGTTGCGCTCGCGCACGATCATCGCCGACGGCGCGCTCCAATCCGGCCATTCGCGCTTTCTCGTGACGCGGGCAGTGCCATGCCACTCGAAGCCCGCCTTGCCGACGCCGATGCCGTAGCGCATCGCCTGGCCATCTCCCAACACGTAGTAGAGGAACTTCGCTCCTGTATCGACAATGATGGTGCCGGGCGCCTCGTCGGTCGGATAAGGTACCGTCTGGCGATGGAATTTTTGGTCGACCTTGTAGATCGGAACCGGCGGAATGCGGAAACCGGCGTCGGTGAGGCCGCCATAGGCCAGAGGAGAAGTCTGCAATGCGCCGCCGGCGGTGCAGCCGGAGACTGCGAGCATCCCGGCAAGTACCCCGATCAGGATCGATTTCGCGCGCATGACCCAAGCCGGCGCTCGTGCCGGCGATCAGCCGCATCTTGCCTTATTCGTAGTCCCGCATGCCTCGATTGCCAAGCGTTCCATCTTCTCCGCCGGCGGATTGCCGGCACATGGCGGCAAAGATGTTTTCAGACTTATTCGCGACCCAAAGTCACGCCCCCAGGGCAAAGGCTTGCCCCGCCCGGCATGCAACTGGCGCATCGATGATGATGCCCCGTTCGGAAAAAACCTCTCTGGACAATGAGATAGGGCAAATCCGATCAACCCCGGCATATGGCGGGCCGGTCCGGCTCCCGAGCCCCTGCCGTCCAGCAGACACCTTGCGCAGGATGCTTGCGCCCCGTGCCGCCTGTTCTTATATACGCGCCAGCCGTCCGGCCTTGAAAAACCGGGGACCGTGGCGGAATTTCTTGTGAACAGGGGCTTTCGTCGGAACGCCTTATCAGGGTCCTGAGAGCCTGCTTAGCGGAGAGACTAGAACAATGGCAAAAGTTATCGGTATCGACCTCGGAACCACGAACTCCTGCATCGCCATCATGGACGGCAAGGAGCCCAAGGTAATCGAGAATGCGGAAGGCGCGCGCACGACCCCTTCCATCGTCGCCATCAACAGCGACGGCGAACGCCTCGTCGGCCAGCCGGCCAAGCGCCAGGCGGTCACCAATCCTGAAAACACCATCTTCGCGGTCAAGCGCCTGATCGGCCGCCGCTATGACGACCCGGTGACGGAGAAGGACAAGAAGCTTGTCCCCTACAAGATCGTCAAGGGCGACAATGGCGACGCCTGGGTCGAGGCCGGCGGCAAGAAGCTGTCGCCCAGCCAGATCTCGGCCATGATCCTGCAGAAGATGAAGGAAACGGCGGAAGCCTATCTCGGCGAGAAGGTCGAGAAGGCGGTCATCACCGTTCCGGCCTATTTCAACGACGCCCAGCGCCAGGCGACCAAGGACGCCGGCAAGATCGCCGGGCTCGAGGTGCTGCGCATCATCAACGAGCCGACGGCAGCCGCGCTCGCCTACGGCCTGGAAAAGAAGGACGGCAAGACCATCGCCGTCTATGACCTTGGCGGCGGCACGTTCGATATTTCGGTGCTCGAGATCGGCGACGGCGTCTTCGAGGTGAAGTCGACCAATGGCGACACCTTCCTCGGCGGCGAGGACTTCGACATGCGCCTGGTCGAGTACCTGGCGTCGGAGTTCAAGAAGGAGCAGGGCATCGACCTCAAGGCCGACAAGCTCGCGCTGCAGCGCCTGAAGGAAGCCGCCGAAAAGGCCAAGATCGAGCTGTCGTCGACGACGCAGACCGAGATCAACCTGCCCTTCATCACCGCCGACGCCACCGGGCCGAAGCACCTGACGATGAAGCTCACCCGGGCGAAGTTCGAGAGCCTGGTCGAGGATCTCGTGCAGCGCACCATCGACCCCTGCAAGGCGGCGCTCAAGGATGCCGGCCTCAAGGCGGGCGAGATCGACGAGGTGGTCCTGGTCGGCGGCATGACCCGCATGCCCAAGATCCAGGAGATCGTGAAGCAGTTCTTCGGCAAGGACCCGCACAAGGGCGTCAACCCGGATGAGGTGGTCGCGCTCGGCGCCGCCATCCAGGCCGGCGTGCTGCAGGGCGACGTCAAGGACGTGCTCCTGCTCGACGTGACGCCGCTGTCGCTCGGCATCGAGACGCTGGGCGGCGTGTTCACCCGGCTGATCGAGCGCAACACCACGATCCCGACCAAGAAGAGCCAGGTGTTCTCGACGGCCGAGGATTCGCAGTCGGCAGTGACGATCCGCGTCTTCCAGGGCGAGCGCGAGATGGCGGCCGACAACAAGCTGCTTGGCCAGTTCGACCTGGTCGGCATCCCGCCGGCTCCGCGCGGCGTGCCGCAGATCGAGGTCACCTTCGACATCGACGCCAACGGCATCGTCAACGTCTCGGCCAAGGACAAGGGCACCGGCAAGGAGCACCAGATCCGCATCCAGGCCTCGGGTGGTCTGTCCGACGCCGACATCGAGAAGATGGTGAAGGACGCCGAGGCCAATGCCGAGGCCGACAAGAAGCGCCGCGCCCTCGTCGAGGCCCGCAACCAGGCCGAATCCCTGGTGCATTCGTCCGAGAAGTCGCTGAAGGACTATGGCGACAAGGTCTCGGAGACCGACCGCACCGCGATCGCCGACGCCATCAGCGCGCTGAAGGCTGCCGCCGAGGGCGACAACGTGGCCGACATCGAGGCCAAGTCGCAGTCGCTCGCCGAAGCTTCGATGAAGCTTGGCCAGGCCATGTACGAGGCCTCGCAGAAGGAAGCGGCCGAAGCCGACGCCAAGGCGGACGCCGCCAAGGATTCGGACGTGGTCGACGCCGACTTCGAGGAAATCGACGAAGACGACGACAAGAAGAAGTCGGCCTGAGCCGGCCGACGGCGAATAATGCGCATGGCCCCCAAAATCGGGACCGATTTTGGGGGATCATGCGCCAACTTAAGTGCTACAGCGTCCTTTGCGCGTCCAAGAGGACGCGCGGCGCTGTAGGAAGCCCGGCGCGAAGCCGGGCTTTTTTGCAACCTTCGCTGAAAAAGTGCGGGGCCGGCCTAAAAAGTGACGGAAAAACATGGCGTGAGCCCGGCTCGGCTCTGGCATCCGGGCAGCATCGCTCCTAAATCGAACAACGTGCCGGCAAACGACGCAACAATGCTTGAAGACATTGAGCATCCGGACCGCGGGAAAAAATGAAAGCTGATTTCTACGAAACGCTGGGCGTGCAAAAAGGCGCCGACGACAAGGAGCTCAAGAGCGCTTTCCGCAAGCTCGCCATGCAGTTCCATCCCGACCGCAACCCCGGCGATCATGCCTGCGAGCACAAGTTCAAGGAAATCAACGAAGCCTACGAGACGCTGAAGGACCCGCAGAAGCGCGCGGCCTATGATCGTTTCGGCCACGCCGCCTTCGAGCAGGGCGGCATGAACGGCGCGGCGCACGGCTTCGGCGCCGGCGGATTCGCCGACATCTTCGAGGACATTTTCGGCGACATGATGGGCGGCCGCCAGCGCCGTTCGTCGGGCGGCCGCGAGCGCGGGGCGGACCTGCGCTACAACATGGAAATCTCGCTCGAGGAGGCATTCTCCGGCAAGACGGCGCAGATCCGCGTGCCGGCTTCCATTTCCTGCTCGGAATGCTCCGGCAGCGGCGCCAAGCCCGGCACGCAGCCGGTCACCTGCGCCATGTGCCACGGCCACGGCAAGGTGCGGGCAACACAGGGCTTCTTCTCGATCGAGCGCACCTGCCCGCAATGCCAGGGGCGCGGCCAGACGATCAAGGACCCCTGCCCGAAATGCGCCGGCCAGGGCCGCGTCACCGAGGAGCGTTCACTGTCGGTCAACATCCCGGCCGGCATCGAGGACGGCACCCGCATCCGGCTTGCCAACGAGGGCGAAGCCGGCCTGCGCGGCGGCCCTTCGGGCGATCTCTACATCTTCCTCGCGGTCAAGCCGCACGAATTCTTCCAGCGCGACGGCGCCGACCTCTACTGCAAGGTGCCGATCTCGATGACGACCGCCGCGCTTGGCGGCTCGTTCGAGGTCACCACGCTCGACGGCACGCAGACCAAGGTGAAGGTGCCGGAAGGCACCCAGAACGGCCGCCAGTTCCGGCTGAAGGGCAAGGGCATGCCGGTGCTGCGGCAGCCCAATGTCGGCGACCTCTACATCCAGACGGCGGTCGAGACGCCGCAGAACCTGTCGCGCCGCCAGCGCGAACTCCTGGAAGAGTTCGAGCAGCTCTCCTCGAAGGACAACTCGCCCCAGTCGAGCGGCTTCTTCGCCCGCATGAAGGACTTTTTCGAGTCCTTTGGCGACCGCTGACGTGTTTTTTGACGCAAGTCGTCATCCCAAAACCGCTTCACACTTTTGGGCGACTTGGGTTTTCCTGACGCAAGTCGTTATCCCAAAACCGCTTCACACTTTTGGGCGACTTGCGTTGGCGACATTCCCATGGGTCATCAACACCTTATGCCACGTTGACGCCTTGCCTTGTTCCACCTAGCTGATAAGTAGCGGTCGGGGAGCGTTGAGGAGAGCTCGCATGGCACGTGGTCCCGGGTTGCGCAAAGCGCTGGCGGAAAAATTCGACGACGAGCTGAAGTTCTTCAAAGGCTGGATCGACAAGCCGAAAGCGGTCGGCTCCATCGTTCCCACCAGTTCCGTCACCGCTCGCAAGATGGCCTCGATCGTCAACCCGAAATCGGGCTTGCCGGTGCTGGAGGTCGGACCCGGCACCGGCGTCATCACCCGCGCCATCCTGGCCCAGGGCGTGAAGCCGGAAAACCTCTACGCGATCGAATATTCGACCGACTTCGTGCGCCATCTGCGCCGGCTCTATCCGCGCGTCAACATCATTGAGGGCGACGCCTTCAATCTCGACGCCACGCTCGGCGACAAGCGCGACATGGTTTTCGATTCCGTCGTCTCCGGCGTGCCGCTGCTCAATTTCCCCGTCGCCCAGCGCATCGCCTACATCGAAAGCCTGCTCGACCGCATCCCCGCAGGCCGGCCGATCGTGCAGCTGACCTACGGCCCGATGTCGCCGATCCCGCCCGGCCGCGGCGACTACACGGTCAAGCATTTCGACTTCATCATCCGCAACATTCCGCCGACGCAGCTGTGGATCTACCGGCGCAAGGCGCATTAGTTTCTCCGCGCGAAAGTCTTCGACCGTCGCCGGTGGTGACAGCCGTCCTCAGCGATTGGCCTGAACGCCAGTCACTTCGTCATCCACGGGCGGAGCAAGGGGCGAAGCGACGCGGCGCAGACCCGAGGATCCATTCCGTGACTTCGAAACGTCGCGACGATCCAGAATTCTGCTCCGCCGCGCTCTACGATCGGGGTAACGGAATGGATCCTCGGGTCTTCGCGACGCCGCTTCGCGGCTGCTTCGCCCGTGGATGACGAAGTTCGTAGGCCGCGACCAATCCTTCGACGTTTTCTGCCCCCGGCTCGTTGATTTGCGCTCCCCTTGGCTGTACCTGTCCGAGAACAAGGGTGGCCAATGGCAGTGATCCCAAGAATCCTCGTCTTCGCCGGCTCGGTCCGCACCGGCGCGTTCAGCGGCCGGACGGCCGACGTGGCGCAGAAGGAGCTCGCCATGCAGGGCGCCGAGGTGACGCGCATCTCGCTCGGCGACTATCCGCTGCCGATCATGGACGAGGACCTCGAGAAGGAAAAAGGCATTCCCGAAAACGCCGTGAAGCTCGCCCGGCAAATCGCCGATCATGACGGGCTTCTGATCGCGACGCCCGAATATAACGGCTCGATCCCGCCGCTTTTGAAGAATTCGATCGACTGGGTGAGCCGGCTTCGGCGCGACGGCAGCCGCTCGTTCAGGCCGCTTTACGGCAAGCCTGCCGGCCTTTGCTCCTCGTCGGAGGGCAAGTTTGCCGGCATACGCTGCATCAACCATCTGCGCGCGGTGCTGGTGCGCTGCCAGATGGAAGTGATCACGCCGGAATGCTCGGTTTCCCGCGCCAATGAGGCCTTCGCCGAGGACGGACAATTCCGCGACGCCAGACTGCAGCAATCGATGGAGCGCCTATGCCGTACACTGATCGAAACCTCGCGCATGCTGTCGGTGCGGATCGAGGCCTGATACATCCGGTCGAGACCATGCGCGCCAAGTCCATGCAAGAGAGGCTGATCGTCGGCCTCGACGTGCCGACGCTACAGGAAGCCGAGAAGGCGGTGCGCGAGCTCGAAGGCGTCGTCTCCTTCTACAAGATCGGCTACCAACTCGCCTTTGCCGGCGGGCTCGATTTCGCCCGCGAGCTGGTGAGCGGCGGCACCAAGGTCTTCCTCGACATGAAGCTGCTCGACATCGACAACACGGTGGCCAAGGGGGTCGAGAACATCGTCAGGATGGGGGTCTCGATGCTGACGCTGCATGCCTATCCCAAGGCCATGAGGGCGGCGGTCGAGGCGGCCAAGGGCAGCGATCTCTGCCTGCTCGCGGTAACCGTGCTGACCTCGATGGACGAGCAGGACATGATCGATGCCGGCTACGAATATGATCCGCACACGCTGGTTCTGCGGCGCTCCGAACAGGCGCTGCATGCCGGCATGGGCGGCATCGTCTGCTCGGCCGAGGAGGCTTCCGCCGTGCGGCGGATCGTCGGGCCCGACATGGCGGTGGTGACGCCAGGCATAAGGCCGGCGGGCAGCGACCACGGCGACCAGAAGCGCGTCGTGACGCCGGCGCAGGCGATCCGCAACGGCTCCAGCCACCTCGTCGTCGGCCGGCCGATCGTCGCGGCGCCGGACCGGCGCACGGCGGCCGAGGATATCCTGGCCGAAATGTGCTCGGCATAGGCTGGTCTGCGCGAAATAAACAGGGAGAAAAGAATGCCAAAGGGATATTGGATCGCCCGCGTCGATGTGCGCGACCCGGAGGGCTACAAGGACTATGTCGCCGCCGCCAAGCTCGCCTTCGATCGTTTCGGCGTGAAATTCCTGGCGCGCGGCGGTGAGCATGAGAAGGCCGAGGGGCCAGGCCGGGCGCGCAACGTGATCATCGAGTTCGAATCGCTTGCCGCAGCGCATGAGTGCTACCACTCGCCGGAATATCAGCGTGCCGTCGCCATCCGCCAGAAGGTAGCCGACGGCGAGATCGTGCTGGTCGAGGGGGTTTAGAGACTCGGCGCAGGGTTGGCACTTTGGAAATTGGCCGAAACGCCCCTCTTGTGTCGTCATCCACCGGCGGAGCAAGGAGCGAAGCGACGCAGCGCAGACCCGAGGATCCATTCCGTGACTTCACGCGCCGCTACGGTCCAGAATTCTGCTCCGCTGCACTCCACGGCCGAGGTAACGGCATGGATTCCAGGGTCTGCGCCGCGTCGCTTCGCTCCTTGCTTCGCCCTGGAATGACAAAGCTGGCAGGTCTCAGCCAATCATGAGTGTCACGACCTCAGCCGGTTCACCGCCGTCACGGCCATGGCGTCCGCAAGGCTCAGCCCCCACTGCCTGCGGCAATAGTCGCGAAAATCGAAGCAGGGCAGACCGGGACAGACCTCGAACTCGATGAGATGGACGGTGTCGTCCGCCTCGACCCTGAGATCGACCGAGAAGACATCCCTCAGGCCGAGCCCGGCGATCAGCTTTTGCGCCAAGACGCGGATTGCCCGATCGGCCGCCGGCTGGCTGGTGGCGACCGGCTCGAGTTCCGGCTCGGCATAGATGCCGGCGTCCCTGGCGGCCTGACCGGTGTCGCCATAGAGCGCCATCGAGTCGGCCATGGTCTGGAAGTCGGCGCCGGACTCGACGAAGGCGACGCCGAGCGCCTCGACGCCGGTTTCCTGCTTCAGCCCCAGGAAGCTCGCGCGCACGTTGCGGCCGGCGACATAGGGTTGGACGACGACATCGTCGCGGTAGTGGGCAAAGACGCGCCGGCTAAGCTCCAGCGCATGGCCGAGATCGGTGATGCGCGAATCGGGCCAGATGCCGATCTTGGCGCCGAGCCGGTTGGGCTTGACGAACCAGCCGGCAGCCGAGGCCGGCGCCTCGACCAGCCACGTGCCGTTGCGCGCCAGGCCGGCGGGCGGCACCGGCAGGCCGAGCGCGCCGAGCACGGCGCCGGAGCGGAACTTGTCCTGGCAGAGCGCGAACAGCGAATCGTCGGCGCCGATCGTCCGCAGCCCGTTCAGCCGCGCCATGGCGGGCGCGGCGCCGCCGCGGAAATAGGCGACGCCGTCGGTCAGCGTCCAGACCAGCGTCGCCTGCGGATCGGCCTTCGCCAGCGCCGCAGCCGCATCGTCCAGCTCGACGGCCATGAAGGCGAGACCGCGCTTTTCGCAGGCGGCGGCGAGCTGGCCGAATTCGGGCGCGAGATCGGTCGACTGCGCCAGATAGGACGAGATCTCGGCGGCGCGTTCCGCCGGATAGCCATCGGCGACGAGCCGGTCGAAACAAGCCTTCTCCGACTCATGGACGAGAATCAGCGTCGGCTGGCTGTGCGGCATGGAATGGACGTCTCCGGCAAATCAGGCGCTACCATCGCATGGCTGGCGCGGCTGGCTTGCGGGAAACCGACCGGGCCGGGCGATAATCCGCCAGCCGCTCAGGCGATCAGCACGCGCGGCTCGAAGCGACCTTTGACCTGCACGTCGAGCAGGAAGGTCATGCCAGCCTGGGGGTCCAGCTTGCGCTGTTTCTCGTCCTTGCCCTTCCAAGCCGACGTCACGGCGATGCGGTCGCCTTTCTGGCCGACAAAGGCGGGGCATGAGGGCTGCGTCACCGGCATTGGAATTTCGCGCAGCAGCGTGCCGTCCGGCGAATAGGCCTTCACGGCCTTGCCGCCCCAGACCGCGTTCCAGAGCACGCCGTCGCGATCGACGACCGAGCCGTCGACATAGCCTTTCTGCGAGCGATGATCGACGAAGACTTTCGGCTCGCCTGTCGGCAGGCCTGTCGCCGGATCGCAGGCGACGCGCATCAGAAGTCCGGTCGCCGTATCGGTGTAATAGGCAATCGCTCCGTCCTCGGAAAAGCAGATCGAATTGGAGACGGTGATGTCCGAGAACAGCCGGCGCAATTCGCCCTTGAAGAACCAGTAGATCGAGCCGGCGCTCTTGCCCTCGGCCTTGCCCATCGTACCGGTCCAGAAGGCGCCGCATGGGTGGACGCGGGAATCATTGGAGCGGGTAAGCGGATTGTCGGCTTCGATCGGCGTGTGCAGCGTCAGCTTGCCGGTCTTGACGTCCCTGACCTGCAGGCCGACTTCCGTGGCGATCAGCTGGCGGGCATCGTCGATGACGGCGATGGCGCTGGCCATGACGCCGAGATCATGGATTTTCAGCGCGCCGGCGAGCGGCTTTTCCAGAAGCTTGCCGTTGACGATGTCGAACCAGAACAGCGTGTCGGTGGCGGGATCGTAGCTCGGGCCTTCGCCGAGCTCGCAAATGTGGTCGCTGAGAACCGAAACGCTGTCCATCATTGCCCTCCGAAGGCTTCGTCCCAGGCGGCAACCGCGGCGCGGGCGCGCTGCGCCACGTCCTCGACGCCGGCGCCTGGCTTGTAGAGACTGGATCCCAGGCCGAACACGCTGACGCCGACCGCCTTGTAGCCGACAAAGTCCTTGTCGGAAACGCCGCCGACGGCGCCGATCAAGGTCGTTGCCGGCAGCACCGCGCGGACCGCGGCAATACCGCCGGCGCCGAGCGCGCTCGCCGGAAAGAATTTCAGCGCCGAGGCGCCAAGCTTTATGGCCTGGAAGGCTTCGGTGGGCGTGAACACGCCCGGCATCGTCACCATGCCATGGTGCATCGCGCGGCCCATGACCTCGGCATCGATGTTGGGGCTGACCAACAGCCGGCCGCCGGCCTTGTGCAAGGCATCGACATCGGCGGCCGTCAGCACCGTGCCGGCGCCGACCAGCGCGGTTTTGGGCAACGACTCAACGATGCTGGCGATGGAGACAAACGGTTCCGGCGAGTTCAGCGGCACCTCGATCGCCTCGATGCCGGCGTCATGGACCGCCTTGCCGATCGCCACCGCCTCGCCGGGCTTCAGCCCGCGCAGGATGGCGACGAGGCCGCGCTTCAATTTCGGAAAAGGCGCAGTCTGCGTCACGCGACACCTCCAATCATGCCGTTCTCGCGCGCGGCCTCGACGAGGCCGGCGCGCACCGCTTCATCCGCGTCGACGATGCGGAAGGCAAGGCCGGCAAGCCCAAGAGCGGCGCCGTAAAGCGCGGCCAGCGCGCCGGAGGCGATCAACACCACCGGCGCCTCGCTGGCGCCATAGCGGCGCTTGGCCGAAGCGATCTCGCCGCCGATCAAGAGACCGGACAGGCAGGCCGCCGCCTCGTCTGACTTCAAACCCTGCAGCAGCCCGGCGGCGCGGATCGCGAACAGTTTCGAGGTGACGTCGCCGCCCTCGCCCAGCGCTTGGCCGCACCACTGGCGGAAAAACGGGCTTTCCGACGCGACCGGCGCCGGATGCTCGCCCAGCGAATGCTTCAGGATCGAATGCGCGGCAAGCACCGAAAACAGCTCGCCCGTCGGCCAGGTTCCGAAACCGGCGACCGCGCCATCCTCGACCGCGACCCATTTCGAATGCGTGCCCGGCATGCAGACGAGATGGCGACCCTTTGCCGGCAAACCGGCGCCGGCAAGCTGCGTTTCCTCGCCGCGCATGACATCCGGCGCGTCGGCCAGGCGCTGGGCGAGGCCCGGAACGATGCGGATGTCGCGGCGCTCGCTTTCGATGCGGGCGGCGCCGGCAAGGATGGCGCCGATCGGCGCCGGCACGGTGACGTAGGGCGCCTCGATCCAGCCTTGGCGGGAACCCGCCATGCCGCAGATGATGACGGGCAGGGCTTCCGGCGCGCCCATGGCCACGAGATGGCCTTCCAGCACCTTGGCAAAACCTTTTTCGCGCGCGGTGATCAGCCCGTCGTCGCCGCGCCGCTCCGCGAGCACATGGCCCGCGCCGTCGAGCAGCCAAGCCCTGAGCCTCGTCGTGCCCCAGTCGAGGGCGGCGACCGCCGGCGCGCCGCTCACAGCACGCCTCCGTCGACGATCAGCATCTGCGCCGTCAGCATGCGCGAGGCATCCGAGGCCAGGAACAGCACCGTGCCGACGATGTCGTCCGGCTGCATGACTTGCTTGATGCATTGCTTGGCGACATGGGCGGCAAGCGCCTCCTCGGTGACCCAAAGCTCGCGCTGGCGCTCGGTGATCACCCAGCCTGGCGCGACCGCGTTGACGCGGATGCCGTCGGCGCCGAGCTTGCCGGCAAGACCCTTGGTGAGCCCGAGTATGCCCGCCTTGGCGGCGGTGTAGGCCGGCAGGTCGGGGTGGTTGATGAGATAGGACGTGGAGCTGAAGTTGATGATCGAGCCGCCGCCGGCCCGCTTCATGCCCGGCGCCACCGCCTGGGCGGTGAAGAAATGCGGCCGCAGGTTGACGGCAAGATTGTTGTCCCAGAACTCGACCGTGACGTCCTTCACCTCATGGCGGTCATCGAGAGCGGCATTGTTGACGAGCGCCGTGACGTCGCCATGCGCCTTTGCCGCCTTGGCCACAGCGGCGCGCAGCGCCTCGACGTCGCGCAGGTCGGTCTCGAGGTAGAGCGGCCGCCGGCCGAGTTGCTTTTCCAGCCGGTCGGCAAGCGCCGCGCTGGGCTTGTCGGCAATGTCGATGAAGGCGACCTGGGCGCCCTGCCGCGTGAAGCCCTCGGTCAGCGCCGCGCCGATGCCGGAACCGCCGCCGGTGATCAGCACCGAGGCGCCGTCGAGGTCGGCGAAACGCGCCGATGGCATCATGATTTCTTCTCCCTTTGGCCGGCGCGCATCCTAGCCAGACAAAGCGCGGGGGCAAGGGAGAAAAGGCGGATTTCCGGCTTAATGTCAGACAAATGATCGACGCGCCGCAGGCGGCGAAAGGTCGCCGTTTGACTTGGCGCAAGATCTTCCATTCATTACCGTGAAATCGGCGCAAACGCCGGGAATTGGCGGAGACCGCTCAACCT
Source organism: Mesorhizobium sp. (assembly GCA_004963905.1). GTDB lineage: Bacteria > Pseudomonadota > Alphaproteobacteria > Rhizobiales > Rhizobiaceae > Mesorhizobium. The sequence goes on along the minus strand of SUGL01000048.1, from coordinate 23,791 downwards.
CGTCATTCTATGGCGGAGCAAGGAGCGAAGCGACGCGGCGCAGACCATAGAATCCATTCCGTGACTTGGAAGCGCCGCCACGGTGCAGAATTCTGCTCCGCTGCACGCTTTGGCGAAGGTAACGGCATGGATTCCAGGGTCTTCGCGACGGAGCTTCGCTCCTGCTCCGCCCTGGAATGACGATCGCGATGGGCGTTCCGGCCAATCTCCAACGCATGCCGCCTGCCAACGCAAACAGAGCCAACCAGCCAAAATCCCTGTGCAGTGCCACTAGAGCTCGCGGTCTTCGCGGATGATTTTCTCCAGATCGATGTCGGCCCCGCAGGTTGCAGCCAAGCGAGCGTAGAAGGTGGACGCGGATTCGCGCCCCGCTTCACCGATCTCATAGGATTCAAGCGCGCGTTCGACGACATCGGCTATGGAGCGATTTTCGCGACGAGCAAGTCTATGAGCAAGGTCCCGTGCTTTCGCGCTACGGACTGAGAGCTGCGGTTCGGCCATCTGAAACTCCGTTTGCAGGAAATAGATACCGACAGAGCCTAGCTATCAAGATGGCATATGATCACTAGCCATCCAGCTCATTTCAGCTCGATCTCGATGAAAGCATATTCGCCGTCATTGGCGTTGATGACGTCGTGCTCGACGCCTTCCCTGCGGAAATAGGGCGCGCCCTTTTTCATCTCGGCGAAGGATTCGCCGTCCTTAGTCACCAGCTTCACCTTGCCGTCCATCAGCGGCACCACGACATAGTCGTGGCCGTGGCGATGCCAGCCGGTGTTGGCGCCCGGCGCGAAGCGGTATTCGGTGACGATCACCCGCTCATTCTTGACGTGAACTGTAGCCTTGGCTGTTCCGGTCATGGCGCTCTCCTTTTCCGAAGCAGAGGGCATGTCGTGCCCGCGTGCGAGGGCCAGAGCGCAGCCAGCGATGGCGCCAAAGAAAAGCCCGGCGCGGTGGCCGGGCTCGTTCCTTCAAATATTCGGATTGGCTCAGGCGAGGCTGCCGTTGATCCAGTGCGACAGCGCGGTCTTCGGCGCCGCACCCACCTTCATGTCGGCCACTTCGCCGCCCTTGAAGATCATCAGCGTCGGGATCGAGCGCACGCCGTACTGCGCGGCCAACTCGGGATTCTCGTCGATGTTGAGCTTGGCGACCTTGATCTTCGAGCCGAGCTCCTTGGCGATATCTTCCAGCGCCGGCGCGATCATCTTGCAGGGACCGCACCATTCCGCCCAGAAATCCACCACGACCGGCTCCTTGGCGTTGAGCACATCGGCCTGGAAATTGCCCTTGTCGACCTTGACGGTGGCCATGCTGAAATCCTTTCGAAAACTCGGGTTGCACCAAATGTGGTGGTTGTGGCGGTGATGTTCAAGCAGTTCTTGTGTCACGCTCCCGTGAGTCGGGCAAGGGCATCGTCCATGGCCGTTGCAGGCAACTCGACCAGCCGCGGCGCCTCGGTGAAGAGCAGCGCGGCCGTCACCTCGCGGCCCGGATAGAGCGGCTTAAGCAGCGCGCGGTAGAGCGCAAGCTGCAGCACATAGGCCGGCGGCACTTCGGCCAGGCTGGCCGGCGCCGGCCGGTTGGTCTTGTAGTCGACGATCGACACCTTTTCTTGGGTAACGGCCAGCCTGTCGATCTTGCCGGAGATGGAGCGCAATCTGCCCTTCACCTCCAGACTGCCCATGACAGCGACCTCGGCGCGCGAGGATGGCGAGAACAGCGCCCCGAAGCGGCTGTCGGACAGGATCGAGAGCACCGCGTCCAGCGCCTTGTCGCGCTCGCCCGCCGGCCATTCGGCGCCGGCGCGCGCCAGATAGCGTTCCGCTGCAGCTCGCCTTTCCTCCTCCGCAATGCCGGGCAGCATTTGCAGCAATTTGTGCAGGGCCAGGCCGCGAACAACCGCAAAGCCTGGCTCGGATTGGGCGTCGAGCACCGGCGAGCGCGTGTTTGGTAAAGCCTCCGTCGCCTCGTCGATCAGCGCCGAGGCGCCTGAAGGGGAGAGCGGTCGCGGCAGTTCCTCATAAGGCGGTAGCTGCCGGAACAGGCCGTCCGGCAGCGGCGCTGCATGGTCGAACGATGTGGTCTCGTCCGCTCGAGTGAGCGCCACCGGCGGCAGCTTGGTCATATGGAAGCGATGCACCGCCACGTCGGCCGTCGCCGGGTGCCGGCGCTCCATGCTTTCCGGGGCTCCGAGCAGCGCCCGGCTGACGATCGAATGCCAGGTTCCGGTGCTCGGCGCCCGCTTGCCGTGATAGCCGCAGACGATCAGCCGGTCCTCGGCGCGCGTCATGCCGACATAGAGCAGCCGCCGGTATTCGTCGTCGGCCAGCTCGCGGGCCCGCACCGAGGCCGCCCGAGAAACGCCATTGGCGACGTCGCTGGCCGAGCGCCAGAGATAGCCCTTGCCCTTCCACTCAGCGCCCGAGCCTTCGAAGGCCATCAATCGCGGCAGATGTTGGTCGCTGAACGGCGCTGAGCCGCCATCGACCAGGAAGACCACCGGCGCTTCCAGGCCTTTCGCGGCATGCACGGTCATGACACGCACCTCGTCGCGGGTCTGGTCCATCTCGCGCTTGATCTCGGGACCACTGTTTTCGAGCGTCGAGAGGAAGGATTCCAGCCCCGGCAGGCCGGTGCGCTCCTCGGCCAGGCAAAAGCTCAGGAATTCGTCGAGGATGTCGCCGGCTTCCGGTCCGAGCCGCGCCGTCATCTTGCGGCGCAGCCCGTCGCGCGCCAGCACGGCGGCGTAGAATTCGAACACCGGCTTGAAGGCCACCTCGTTCGCCCAGGCATCGAGCCGGCTAACGACAGCGGCCAAAAGCTCATCTCCCGCCGCATGTTGCCGAAGCGATGCGATCAGCGACTGGCCTTTTGGCCGCTCGCCGGCGAGCGTCAGCAAGGTCTCCTCGGAAACCGCGAAGATCGGGCTGCGCAGCACGGCGGCCAAGGACAGGTCGTCCTCCGGCTGGATCAAGAAATGACCGAGTGCGATCAGGTCCTGCACGGCGATATGGCCGGGCAGGCTGAGCCGATCGGCGCCAGCGACCGGGATCTGCCGGTTCTTGAGGCTTCGCGACAGCGCATGCACGAAGCGGTCGCGCTTGCGCACCAGGACGAGGATGTCGCCGGCGGTCAGCTTCCGGCCCTTGCCTTCGATGATTTCGCCGTTGCGCAGCCAGGTCTGGATGGTCGTGGCCACATGCTCGGCCACGCGCACGGCCGGCGCGCTGGCGTGGTTGACCGGCAAGGTCCAGTCATCCGGCTCCTCGACCATTTCGGCGCCGATCGAGGGCCACACTTCGACATAGCCCGGCGCGTCCGTGCGGATCGCCTTGTGGCTCAGCGGATCGGGATCGTGGCTGATGCCGCGCCGTACGCCCGGCTCGGCGAAGACGCGGTCGACGGCGGCAAGCACGTCGTCGCTCGAGCGGAACGACCAGGTGAGTTTCAAGTCGGCGAAGGAGGCTTCGGCGTCGCGCACGCGGCCGGCAAACAAAAGCCGGCTCTCGGCAAAGGAATCGGGTGCGGCACCTTGGAAGGAGTAGATCGACTGTTTTTCGTCGCCGACGGCGAACATCGTGCGCCGCACCGTCTCGCGCTGGCCGAGCCCGGCAAAGAACTCTTCCGTCAGCTTCTTCACCACCTCCCACTGGTCGGGACTGGTGTCCTGCGCCTCGTCGAGCAGGATGTGATCGATGCCTTGGTCGAGCTTGTACTGCACCCAGGGGCCGGCATCCGGTCGCGACAGCAGGCTGACCGTGCGGGTGATCAGGTCGTTGAAGTCGAGGAAGCCGCGGCTACGCTTCAACTGCTCGTAGCGCGCGATCAGCCAGCCGGCGACGGTGAGCGCCGCCGCTGTCCCTTCGAGCATGCGGAAGAGCGCCAGCCGGTCCGACACGTCGAGGATCGCCTTGGCCGCCGCGAGATAGCGCTCGGGCAGATCGGGCAGCCGGTCGACCAGCGCCTTCCTGAAGATCTTCGGCGGATCGTAGGGGTCGCCGTCGGAGCGCAGGAATGCCTTGGCGAGAAGTCGCAGCCGCCGGATCGGATCGGCCTCGGCAAAGGCACTCTGCGCATAAGGCAGCACGTTGTTCAGCACCTGCCGCGCGTCGGCGGCTTCCGCGGCGCGCGCGAACTCGGCGAACTGGCCTGGCGCGAAGCCCGGCAGCGGCCAGACCGAAGCGGCGATGTCCTCGCCAGTCTGCCCCGGCCTGAAGCCGAACTCGGCGAAGAGCGGCCGGAAATCCCGGTTCTTGCCGATCTTGGCGATGAAGCCGCGCAACTCGTCGCGCTTGCCGACGATCTCGGCGAGCAGCGTGTCGAGCCCGAATTCGCCGCCGCGCTCCAGCACCATGGCAAAGGCTTCCGCCAGGCCTTCGACGCCGGCGCCCGCCCCTGAGATCATGTCGCGGCGCGCATCCGCGAACAGCGAGGCCTCCATCTGCGGATCGAGCATCTCGAAATGCGCGGGGATGTTGGCCTCGAGCGGGAACTGATGCAGCACCGATTCGCAGAAGGCGTGGATGGTCTGGATCTTCAACCCGCCCGGCGTTTCAAGCGCCTCGGCGAACAATCGGCGCGCGCGGCGCATGGTGTCGCGGTCGGCGCCGCGCCCGTCGAGCGCGGTGATCCTAACCGCAAGTTCGGCGTCGGGCAGCGCCGTCCATTCCGACAGGGTCGAGAACACGCGGTTCGACATGTTGGCGGCGGCGGCGCGCGTATAGGTCAGGCACAGGATCTTCGACGGATCGGTGCCGTTGAGCAGAAGCCGGATGACACGTTGCGCCAGCACATGCGTCTTGCCCGATCCGGCATTGGCCGACACCCAGGCCGAATTTTGCGGGTCGGAGGCGCGTGCCTGGCTGGCGGCGGTATCGGAGGGGATCGGATATCTCATCCTTCCGCCTCGTCTTCGCTTGCACCGCCAGCCGACCATTCGAGCACGCGGGCAAGATGATCGTAGTCGCCATCGGCCTCACCTTCGCGGAACGGCAGCGCGCGCGAAAGATAGCCGGTTGTCGGGTCGGCATAGTGGAAGAGCAGCCGCTCCAGCCGCGCCCAGGCTTCCTCGGCAAGCTCGTTGGCGGTCTTCGGCTTGCGGTTGTATTCGAGGATCGATTCCTCGAACACCTCGCCATTAGGCTTCAGCCGCACGAAGGCAAGCTGCGAGGGCTCGCAAATGCCGAGTTCCCTGAAGGCGCCACGCCTGAGCAGCGCGCCTTCGAGCGCAAGCTGCGGCGACAGAAGTGTGTGCGCCTGCGCCTTCGAGGGCGAGGAACCCGTCTTGTAATCGAGGATGTCGGCCATGCCGCCGGCGAGCTGGTCCACCCGGTCGGCATAGCCGGAGAGCGTGACGCCGGTACGGCCGACGATGGTCTTTTCCGCGCGCTCCTCGGCATGGCGCCTGGCGACGGCGTTGGCGCGGGTATGCTCCCATTCGATGATGTTTTCGGCGAGCTTCTCGAAGCGCGGCCACCACACCGCTTCGATGTCGGGCGGAAGTGCTGCGTCGGCAAAACACACGCGGCCGGCTTCGATCAGGGCCGCCAGCGCGCCCGGCGCCCTTGGATCCCCCACCCGCCGCGAGAACAGATGCAGGATGGCGTGGAACAGCGTGCCGCGCTCGGCGGCGCCGGGATCGCGGATCACCGGGTCGAGCGGCATCAGGCCGAGGATCCGCCGGGCATAGATCGCATAAGGGTCGCGGCGCAGCGTTTCGATCTCGGTGACCGAGAAATGCTGTGGTCTGAGGTGCAGCGGCGGCTTCGGCTGCGGACGGGCCGCGAACTCTTGTCTTTCGCCCGCGTCGAGCGCGCGCGCCCAGACGAGCAGCGCATCGCCGCGCCGGCTAAGCGCCGTCGCCTGCTCCTCGCCGATGAAGGTGAGGATACGCTGCAGCCAGCGCGACGGCACCGCCGGCGCGTCGCCGGACCGCGCCGAGCGCGTCAGCACCACCGTTTCGGTGCCCATCGCCATCTGGAAGTCATGCGCGGCAAGGCCGATGCGCCGCTCCGGCGGCTCGAGGTCGATGCCGGTTTTCATCAGCCGCGACACGAAGCGGTCGCTCTCCGGCTTGCGCGGCCACACGCCTTCGTTGAGCCCGCCGATGACGAGCGTGTCGACACTCTGCAGCCGGGCCTCCAGCGCGCCCCAGATGGCGATGCTTCGGTCGGTGCCTTGCCCCGGCTTGACCGTCTCCGGCGCGATCAGCGCCTCCGTCACGTCGGGCCACTCGTTTGCCGCGAAAGTGAAGGGCGATGACGCGGCGACCAGCCCGCGCAGCAGGTCGGCGAGCTTCTCGCCGGCGTCGCCGGCATAGAGCTCGGTCACGCTGCCGTCGGCCGCGCGGCCAAGACCTTCCAGCGCCACGACGCTTGCCCGCGTCAGCGTCGCGATGTCCGCGTGCTTCTCGCCGCGTATCGCCACGAGCGAGGCGAGCGCATCGGTAAGGCGGCTAAGCACATCCCGTGCCAGCTCGATGCCACGCACGGTGAGACGGGGGAACCAGAATGGTTGGCGCCTGTCGCCGCTAAGGTCCACGAGCCGCGTCTCGAAAAGCTCGTCGAGGGAAGCGATATCCGGACGGCCGGTGCCGCCGCGCAGCGCCACCAGCTCGATCAGTTCGGCCGCCTTGCGCACGGTCTGGCGTTCGAGGCCGAGACCAAGCAGCGGATGCTTGAGCAGCGACAGCAGGCCTACCGGATCGCCTGGCCGGAACGCGGCACTCAGCGCGAGCCTGAGCAGGCTGGCTGCCGGCGTGTTGGAGAGCGGCGTGCCGCCGGAATCGTCGGCGACGACGCCGAAGCGCAGAAGCTCGGCCGAGACACGCCGCGCCAGGGCGCGGTCGCCGGTGACGAGCGCCGCGCGCTTGCCGGGCACTTCCACCGCGCGTTTCAGCGCAATGGCGATCGCCGCCGCCTCGTCGCGCTCGTTGGCCGCTTCCACCAGCGTCACGCCGGCCAATGCTTGTTCGACGTCAAATGCCGAGAATCGCGGGCGCGTCTCGGTCCAGCGCTCCGTGGTTTCGGCCGGCCGCAGCGCCTCGCCGACAAGGGCGGCGCGCAGCGCGAGCGGCCTCGCCGCTGCGCCGATCTCATCGACGTCGCGGCGCGGAACGCCGATGCCGCCGATCAATTTCGCAAGGCCGTATTGCGGATGGCCGAGCGTAGCCGGCCGCGCGCCGCGCGCCGTAATCGCCGCGAAGGACGCGTCGTCCAGCTCGCCGTCGAGCCCGGGCAGCACGACGGCGCCGTTGGGCAGGCCGGCGATCACGGCAAGCAATTCGGCGGTGGCGGGAATGGAGCCGGTCGAACCGGCGGCGATCACCGGCCCGGCCGGCGGTTTGCGCGTCAGCCGCGCCGCTTCGAGCCGGATCAGCGCGCTGCGGTGCGCGGCCGGATTGGAGCGGTTGCGTTCCTCAAGCAGCTTGGGCCAGTTGTCGGTGACGATGCCGAGGAAATCGAGCGTCACCTGCCACCAGCCGGCGAGATTGCCGGTCACAAGCGTCGCGAGCTTCGCCCAATCCGTGCCCTCGGTCTCGATCTCGTCCATCAGCCGCGCGAGGTCGCGCGCCAGCCAGATGGCGTCGGCGGCAGAGGTCGGAACGACGAATTCCTCGTTGAAGCGGGCCCTGACATGCGCCGGCAGGCTCTCCTTCCAGGCGCGCACCAACGGTGCCAGCAACAGCAGTCGCTCCTGCGCGGCGATGGGCGGCGCAAGGTCTATTGCCGGCGCCGCCTCGGCGTCGAATGCCGCCTCGTCCTCGTCGAATTCGCCGAGCGGCCGCACCGTCGGCAGGATGGCCGAACGATGCCCCCCTTCCAATTCGGAAAGCACCTCGACGAAGACGCCGCGCAATGCGCGCGCGGCACGCCGCGTCGGCACATAGATGGTCGCGTCGGCGAGCGCCAGCGGATCGCCGTCGAAGCGGAAGCCGGGGATCAGGCGGCCGTCGAGCAACGCCTCCGCCAGCGTCGGCAGGAACGGCGCTCCGGGCGGGATGGAAAAGACGCGGCGCGAGCCGCTCATACCGCTTTCGCTAGGGCGCCGGTAACCGCCGCTTCAGCCGCTGGAATGGCATCCGGCGTGCCGACGGTGATCCAGCGGCCTTGCATCGCCATGCCGAACAGGCGGCCGGCGGCGATCGCCTTGTCGAAATAGACGTTGAGCGAGTGCGAACCCGTCGGTGCGTCCTTGAAGATGCGTGGATGAATGATTGCGGCGCCGGCATAGATCAGGCCGGCCGGATCGCCCTTCGAGCGCCGGAGCGCGCCATCCGGCGCCACCAGGAAGTCGGTGCCGACACAGTGTCCTGTCGCTGAGTCGAGATCGGTGAGCATCAGCAGAATATCCATTCTGGCGGCGTCCCATGCAAGGGCAAGGCGATCGAGGCTGGGCTCGCCGCTGTCGATCCAGAAGGTGTCGGCATTGATGATATAGAAGGGCTCGCTGCCCAAGAGCGGCAGCGCCTTGACGATGCCGCCCGCCGATTCCAGCAAGGCTTCGCTCTCGTCGGAAATGACGATCTTCGGCACCCGGCGGCCAGCGACGTGGGCGATGATCTGCTCCGGCAGATAATGCACGTTGACGACGGCCTTGCTGACGCCGGCAGCTTCCAGGCTGTCCAGCCCCCAGTCGAGCAAGGTCTTGCCGGCGATCTTCACTAGCGGCTTCGGCATCGTGTCGGTGATCGGCCGCATGCGTTTGCCGAGGCCCGCGGCAAGCACCATCGCCGTCTTCGGCTTCATGGCGAGCGTTCCTCCAGCAGGCCGTGGCCCACGTAAAACTCCTTCAGGCTGGCAAGCGCCGGATGCGCCAGCGCTCGCCTCAGATAGTCGCGGATGCGCGGCAGGTGTTTCAGATAGTAGGGCTTGCCGTCGCGCTTTTCGAGCCGCACGAAGATGCCTAGGATCTTCGAATTGCGCTGCGCCGCCATGATCGCGTAGGTCTCGGCGAAACCGGCTTCGTCGAAAACACCGGCGCGGCGGCGTGCCGCGACATAGGCCGCAACCGTCCGCCGCTCGATCTCGGGCGAGACGGTGATGCGCGCATCCATGGCTAAAGAGGCGACGTCATAGGCGGCTGGCCCGATCAGCGCGTCCTGGACATCGACGATGCCGAGCCGGTCGAGGCCGGAACGCTGTTCACGCCAGATGATGTTGGGCGAATGGAAGTCGCGCAGCATCAGCGTGTATTCCTTGCCCACGAGCCGGTCGAGCAGCGCGTTCCACTGCTCATGATAGCCGGCCCGCAATGCATCGCTTGCCGGTTTGCCGGTGACCATCGGCACATACCAGTCGACCAGAAGGTCGGCCTCGATCAGCATGGCCTCGCGATCGAAGGGCGGCACGTCGTGGAACACGCCAGGCGCGGCCTCCATGCGGCTCGGCCAGGACTTGCCGTGCATCATGGCGAGCAGTTGCGCCGCCGCTTCGTAGCGTTCGGCGATCGGCTGGCCGTCGCTGCCTAGAAAACCTTCCGAGCCGAGATGTTCGAGCAGCAGAAAACCCTGGTCGAGATCCTGGGCATGGATCGCCGGCACGCTGACGCCGGCGGCGAGCAGCGCGCGATCGATGGCGACGAAGGCGGTGACCGATTGTGCCGTGTGGGCGATCACCGCATAGGGCTTTCCGTCGCGCACCGGCGGACCGAGCACCAGCCGCGGCGAATTCATCAGCACGCGCGGAGTGTTGCCGGGAAGCGAGACGATCTCGTAGGAACGGGCGGACGCGTCGCCGACGAAATGACGGCGGCTCGCCTCGCCCCATCCGGCCGAGGCCAGGAAATCGCGCATGGCGAGCGAGCGCGCCAGGCGCTCGAACATGGCTCCCTGCCCGGAGATCCGTGCCGACCGGCCGGCCCCCTGTTCGGCAAGCTCGACCTCGATCGCATTTGCGGGCAATTGGTCTCCGGCCCGCTCCGGCCATTCGATCAGCGCCGCGCCTTGCGAAAGCGCGTCGTCGAGGCCGAGTTCGTCGAGCTCGTCCGGTGAGGAGAGGCGGTAGAGGTCGAAATGATGGACCGGTATCCGCGTCTCGTAGCTTTGCACGAGCGTGAAGGTCGGGCTCGGCACTTCGAGGCTGGCATCGTCGGCGAGCGCCCGGATCAGGGCTCGCGCCAGCGTCGACTTGCCGGCGCCGAGATCGCCTTTGAGCGCGATCGCGTCGCCGGCCCGCAGCGCCATGGCAAGGTCTTCGCCAAGCCTTGCCGTCGCCGCCTCGTCGGCGAGAAAACGTTCCAATATCGTCTTTGCCAAAGCGCGTTACTCGGCCGCTTCACGGATGCCGCCCAAGGGCGTGTCTGGGAACGTGCAGATGACCGTCGTGCCCTTGTCGATGCCTGTCTCGATGCGCACCGTTCCGCCATGCAACTCGACGAAGCTCTTGACGATCGAGAGCCCCAGCCCGGCGCCGCGCCGGCGGCCGCCATTGGCGCGCGGCTCGAAGCGGCGGAAGACCGATTCCAGCACGTCCGGCGGCATGCCCGGTCCGTCGTCGTGGACGGAGAACTCGACCCCTTCCGTCAGCCGACGGCAGGTGAGCGTGATCGTGCTCGCCTCCGGCGCGTAGTTGGCGGCATTGCTCAAGAGATTGTAGAGGATCTGGCGGACGCGGATCTCGTCGCCATGGAAGCTCTTCGGCGCCGCCGCCGCGTCGACCTTGAGCTTGATCTGGTGCTCCTCCAGCCGGTCGGCGACCAGCTCGGCGGCCGCCGCGATGGTCCTGTCGATGCTCATCTCGGAAATGTCGAGCTGCATGATGCCTGCATCGACCGTCGCGAGGTCCAGTATGTCGTTGACGATGGTGAGCAGCACCGAGGACGACGAGCCGACATGCTCGACATATTCGCGCTGCTTCGGCGTCAGCGGCCCGGTCGCGGGCAGTGACAAAAGCTCGGTGAAGCCGATGATGTTGGTCAGCGGCGAGCGCAGTTCGTAGGAGACGTGCTGCACGAACTCGTTCTTCAACTGGTCGGACTTCTCCAGCGCCTCGTTTCTGTCCTTCAGCGCCCGCTCGACATTGACGGTGTCGGTGACGTCGACGAAGGTCATCATCACTTGCCCGTTGGGCAGGTGGATCACGGCATAGCTCAACACCGTGCCGTTGACGAGTTCGGTCTGGCCGTGGCGGTCGCGGCGCTCGTCGTCGAAGCCGGTGATGGCGGCGACGAAGCCGCCCCACGGGCTGTCGGAAGCGCGCTGGTCGCAAAGGTCGCGGATCGCCGAGACGTGCACGTTCGGCTTGATCGCGTCCGGCGACAATCCCCAAAGCGCGACGAAGGCGGGGTTGGACAGGCGAAGCCGACCGTCCGGCCCGAACACCGCCACGCCTTCCGCCAGATTGTCCAGCGTCTCGCCCTGCACGCGCACGGCGGTCTGGTAGCGGCTTTCGAGATCGATCTTCTCGGTCAGGTTCTCGAACACCCAGGTGACGCCGCCCTTGGGCTGCGGATTGGCCAGCACGCGGATCGTCTTGCCGTCCGGCAGGTGCCACCAATGCTCCTGCGATTCGACGGCGCGATAGGCGCCGAGCAAATTCTCCTTCCAGCGCCGCCATTCCGGCTGCTCGGCGATCTTGCCGTCGCTGCGCAGCCGGTCGAGCAGCAGCGCGTTGGACGGGGCGCTGTGCAGGAAGCCGCTGTCGAGACCCCACAGCTTCTGGAATGCCTGGTTGAAGAAGCGCAGCTTCTCGTCGGTATCGAAGATCGCCACGGCCGTGTTGAGCTGGTCGAGCGTGTCGGCATGGCTGCGCACCGTCCGCTCGTATTCGGCGCGGATCGTCTCGATGGCGCTGATGTCGCAGGCCAGTCCCGCCGAGCCGTCGGCGCTGGCGAAATCGGTGACCGAAAACATCCGGCGATCGCCGTCGATCACCGTCGACAGATTCTGCTCGAAGACAGGACGCGACTTGTGCTGCTCGGCGATCTGCTCGCGCGCCTGTCCGCCGAGGAACTCCTTCGCTTCGCGCACGGCGGCGCCCGCGCTTTCAGCTTCCACCGCCTCAGCATAGGCACGGTTGACCCAAGTCAGCCGCCCGTCGGCCGAGCGCAGCCATGTCGGCATCTTCAGCGCGTCGAGCAGACCGAGCATGGTGTCGTAGTCGGCGCTGAGCCGTTGGTTTTCGATCGTCAGCCGCGCCTGGCTGCGCAGCGTTTCCGACAGCGAGATGAAGCGGACCAGCACATGCGCGGCGCTCTTGCGGCCATGCACTTCCAGCGGCATGCCCGCCTGCGTTTCGATGACGAGGTCGAAGGCCTTCGCCTTGTCGCGGAGCCCGGCTATGGCGTTCTCGAGCGCCGCGGCCGAGCGCGGCATCAGCCAGCGGCCGAAGGCGAGGAAGGCGGACCTCTCGTCCGGCGCGCCGCTTTCCAGCGGCAGGCTGCCGATCAGCTCCGGCTTTTTGCTCTCGGAGGACCACACGACGACGCGCTGGTCGCGCAAATTGAGCAGCGCCTCCGACCGCTGCAGGGCCGCGTTCACGTCGGCGATGCGCGCCCTGAGCTGGACATTTTGCGATGCCGTCCGCGCCCGCTCGCGGATCAGGAAGATGGCCGAGACAAGTGCCGCCCCCATGACGCCGGCGAACATCGCCAGCTGCATCACTTCGACCGTGCTGAGCGACGGGGCTGCCTTTTGCGCCATGACGGTGTCGGCACGCGCCGCAAGGCCAAGCAATGGGCTGGCGAGCGTGGCGGCGGCAAGAAACGCGCCCAGGCGCGCGCCCGCACGCCACGGGAAACCGCCGCCTGTCGCGGCGGAGCCGGTCGTGATCGAATCCTCGTGGCCGCCGGAAACGGCCGTTCCCGCGCGTAGCGGGTTATCCCCCGGCATGTCTTGGTCCTCTTCGCCGCTTGAATGCAGGACCGCCCTGAATGCGTCCCCGGCCCTTCATGTCCCCGGACCGCGAATCACAACAATAACGCCTGCCGGAATCGGCGTGAAGAATCATAGACGCAAAAAGTGAAGCCGGGCGGAATGTCAACACCCGGCTTCAATATATTGTAGATATTTTCGCTTTGGTTAATAGCGGTAGTGTTCCGGCTTGTACGGACCCTGCGGCGTCACGCCGATATAGGCCGCTTGCTCGGAAGACAGCTCCGTCAGGCGCGCGCCGAGCTTGTCGAGATGCAGCCGCGCCACCTTCTCGTCGAGGTGCTTGGGCAGCACATAGACCTGGTTCTGGTACTGGCCGTGCTTGGTGAAGAGCTCGATCTGCGCCAGCACCTGGTTGGTGAACGAGGCCGACATGACGAAGCTCGGATGACCCGTCGCGTTGCCGAGGTTCAGCAGCCGGCCTTCCGACAGAAGGATCATCCGCTTGCCGTCCGGGAAGGTGATCATGTCCACCTGCGGCTTGACGTTGGTCCATTTCAGGTTGCGCAGCGACGCCACCTGGATCTCGTTGTCGAAGTGGCCGATGTTGCCGACGATCACCATGTCCTTCATCGCCCGCATGTGATCGAGCGTGACGACGTCCTTGTTGCCGGTGGTGGTGATGACGATGTCGGCGGTGGGGGCCGCGTCTTCCAGCGTGACGACCTCATAGCCGTCCATCGCCGCCTGCAGCGCGCAGATCGGGTCGACCTCGGTCACCTTGACGCGCGCGCCGGCGCCGCGCAGCGAAGCCGACGAGCCCTTGCCGACGTCGCCATAGCCGCAGACCACGGCGACCTTGCCGGCCATCATGGTGTCGGTGCCGCGGCGGATACCGTCGACCAGCGATTCCTTGCAGCCGTATTTGTTGTCGAACTTCGACTTGGTGACGGAGTCGTTGACGTTGATCGCCGGGAAAGGCAGCAGGCCCTTCTTCTGCAGCTGGTAGAGCCGGTTGACGCCTGTGGTGGTCTCCTCGGTGACGCCGCGGATAGCTTCCCTCTGCTTGGTGAAGAAGCCGGGCGAAGCCTTCAAGCGCTTCTTGATCTGGGCGAACAGGATCTCTTCCTCTTCGCTGCCGGGATTGGACAGCACGTCCTCGCCGGCCTCGGCGCGGGCGCCGAGCAGGATGTACATGGTGGCGTCGCCGCCGTCGTCGAGGATCATGTTGGAGGTGCCGCCATCGGCCCACTGGAAGATCCGGTCGGTGTAGTTCCAATAGTCCTCGAGCGTCTCGCCCTTGATGGCGAATACGGGAACGCCCGCCTCGGCGATGGCAGCGGCGGCATGATCCTGGGTCGAGAAGATGTTGCAGGAAGCCCAGCGGATATCGGCGCCCAGCGCCTTCAGCGTCTCGATCAGCACCGCCGTCTGGATCGTCATGTGCAGCGAGCCGGTGATGCGCGCGCCCTTGAGCGGCTTCTTGTCGCCGAATTCCTCGCGGCAGGCCATCAGGCCCGGCATTTCGGTTTCGGCGATCTCGATCTCCTTGCGGCCCCAGCCGGCAAGCGAGATGTCGGCGACCACATAGTCCTTGCTACCCGTCATGGCAGTGCTCCGGTGTGATTGTCTCAAAAGCGCGCCGACGCCGGGACGGCGCATGAAGGGGCGCGGATTGCCGGCCTGAACTAGCAGATCGGCCGTCAAACGACAATGGGATATAAAGAAATCTTTATTCGTGCATGTCTTGGAAGCGCGAGATGTTCCGTGAGATCAGCGCAAACACCGGGGATTGGTTGAAGCCGCCCCAACCTCGTCATTCTATGGCGGAGCAAGGAGCCGTTGCACGCCTTGGCGCAGGTAACGGCATGGATTCCAGGGTCTTCGCAACGGAGCTTCGCTCCTGCTCCGCCCTGGAATGACGATCGCGATGGGCGTTTCGGCCAATCTCCAAGGCATGCCACCTGCCAACGCAAACAGAGCCGGCCGGTCAAAATCCCTGTGCTGAGGAACTAGATTTCCTCGCCGAAGCGCGAGGCGACCAGCTGCTCCAGCGCATCCATGGCCAGGCCAGCTTCCGGACCGGTGGCGGTGACGCGGATCGAATAACCAGGGCTTGCCGCCAGCATCATGAGGCCCATAATCGACGTGCCGCCGACCTTAACGCCGTCCTTCTCGACATGGATGGTGGCATCGAAGCCGCTGGCAACCTGAACGAATTTGGCCGAGGCGCGGGCATGCAGGCCGCGCTGGTTGACGATCGGAAACTCCCGCACCACCTCGTCCCTCTGCGGTGCCTGGGCGTTCATTTGCTGCTCAGAAGCTGGCTGGCGACGTTGATGTATTTGCGGCCGGCGGCCTGCGCCTCGTCGAGCGCGGCGGCCATGTTGTCGCCCTTGCGGACCGAAGAGAGCTTGATCAGCATCGGCAGGTTCATGCCGGCGATCACCTCGGTGCGGCCCGATTCCATCACCGAGATGGCGAGGTTGGAGGGCGTGCCGCCGAACATGTCGGTGAGCACGATGACGCCGGCGCCGCTGTCGACGCGCGCCACCGCGTCGACGATGTCGGCCCGGCGCTTCTCCATGTCGTCGTCGGCGCCGATCGCCACGGTTTCGAAATTGTCCTGTGGCCCCACCACATGTTCTACGGCATGCCGGAACTCGGTGGCGAGTTGACCGTGCGTCACGAGCACGAGTCCGATCATTCTTTGGTGGCTCCCGTCATCGCCGCTTCACAGGCGTATTTTATGTTCGCCAACCATTCCAGGCGGCGGGAGCGCTATCTTGTCGACGCACGGCCGGTTGACAAGCCCAAAATTGCGACGGCCCGGGCCATTTTGACGCATTGCAGCAAAAAATCCGGACCGCATCATGAAAAAGGCTGGATCGAGAGCCGCGCCATCACGGCCGGCACGGCCGTGGCGGCATTGCGTTCGGCAAGGTCGATGCGCGGCACCGCGCAGCCGGCGACCGGCTCGCTGATCTCTTCCTGGAAACGGGCCATTTCCTCTTTCGGCACCAGCCGGATATGGAGGTCGATCACGCCGCCCGGTTCGAATGGCAGCGGACTTGGAATGAAGCCCGGCACTTCGGCGAGGCCTGCGATGGTGGCCGGCGCCCGGCAGACCAGCCGCCCGTGATGCGGGGCGGCAAGCAGCCTGTCGTCGCCGATCAGCCGCGAAAACAGGCCACGGATCCGGCAATGGTCGATGAGCGTCAGCGCCAGCGTCGTCTTTCCGGCGCCGGACGGCCCGGTGATGAGGACGCCGCGCTCGCCGATCAGGATCGCCGTTCCGTGGATGTTTTCGGGCTTCGCCGCAGGGTCGGGCATGATCGCGTCTTGAAGATCAGCCTTCGGCCGGCAGCGTCACCACGAAGCGCGCGCCCTTGATCTCGCCGGGCTTGGTCCCGGGGATGTTTTCCGCCGTCAGCGTGCCGCCATGCGCCTCGACGATCTGGCGGCTGATCGACAGGCCGAGGCCGGAATTCTGGCCAAAGGCCTCGCCGGCGGGCCGGTCGGTATAGAAGCGCTCGAAGATGCGGTCGATCTTTTCGGCTCTGATGCCCGGGCCGTTGTCGTCGACGGTGACGATGTTGAACTTGCCGGCGCGCGCCAGCGAGATGGTGATGTGGCCGTGTTCCTCGGGAACGAAGGAGCGGGCGTTCTCGATCAGGTTGGTGATGACCTGGCCGATCCTGAGATCGTGGCCGGTCACGACATAGCCTTTGATGCCCTGCGGCAGCTTGGCGACCTTGAGCTCGATCTCGACCGCCTTCTTGTTGCGTGTCGTCTCGCGCGAGACCGCGATGAGATCGGTGATGAACTTCTTCAGGTCCACGGTCGTAGCGTCTTCCCGCGCGAGCTCGGCGTCGAGGCGCGAGGCATCGGAAATGTCGGTGATCAGCCGGTCGAGCCGCTTCACGTCGTGCTGGATGATCTCCATCAGCCGCCCGCGTGAATTTTCGTTCTTGGCCAGCGGCAGCGTTTCGACCGCGCTGCGCAGCGAGGTCAGCGGGTTCTTGAGCTCGTGCGAGACGTCGGCGGCGAAGCTTTCGATCGCCTCGATGCGCGCATAGAGCGCGTTGGTCATGTCGCGCACGGCGATCGATAGGTTGCCGATCTCGTCCTGCCGGTCGGAGAAGTCCGGGATTTCCTCACGGCTCTTGACGCCGCGCCGCACCCGGACGGCGGCAGCGGAAAGCCGCCGCAGCGGATTGGCGATGGTCGAGGCCAACAGCATCGACAGGATGGCGGTGACGAGGGCCGCGATGCCGAACACGCGCAGGATCGCCTTGCGTTCGGCCGCGACGATCTTGTCGATGTCGCCGCCTTCGGTGGACAGCATCAGCACGCCGAGCACGGCGCGGAAGCGCTGGATGGGTACCGCCACCGAGACGATCTGCTCGCCCTGCTCGCTCACCCGCACGATGGTCGAGGGGCTGCCGGTCAGCGCCTTGACCACCTCGGGGAAGGCCGCGCCATTGCCGCCGGGCTGTTCGTGATAGACGGGCAGGTCCTTGTTGCGGAAGAAGTCGAAGACGAATTTCTCGACGCGCTCCAAAAGATCCGGCTGCTCGTCGTCGACGGGCGGCAGGTCGTAACGCAGGATCTGGCCGCGCGAATAGAGATGGCGCGAATCGAGCAGGAGGTTGGCGTCGCGGTCATAGATGCGGGCGCGCGTGCGGGTCGGCGAGATCAGCCGTCTCAGCACCGGCGCCACGCGCTCGGGATTGATCGGGAAGTCGAGGTTGTCGAGCTGGTCGGAACCCGGCCCCAGGCTTTCGCCGGCCTGCAGCTCGAGCAGCTTTTCCGGATCGATGCTGATCGAGTCGGTCTCGACCGTCGCCGAGGCCGCGATGGCGCCCGCGATGATCTCGCCTTGCGTCATCAGGCTTTCGACGCGGGCGTCGATCAGCCCGTCGCGGAAGGTGTTGAGGTAGAGAATGCCGGTGACCAGCACGGCGAGGCCGGCCAGGTTGAGGAACAGGATGCGCCGCGTCAGGCTGGAGAAGATGTGGTGGCCGAGAAACCGGCGCATCGGCACCGTGATCCTCGACACGAACGCGGGCACGATCCGCGACGGGCGCTTCGCCGCGCCCGCCCGCCTGCCTCGCTCTACTTCCACTGCCATCAACTAGCAGTCCCTGCTTAACCATTGAGTGGTGAGTAGGCAGTAGGGAATAGAGAAATGGTTGGCTGGCCGTGGCGATGCATGAGTGGCCGCTCGCACCATTCAAAACTGACTACCGACTATTCCCTACTGCCTATTCATGCTTCCCGAAACCGGTATCCGACCCCGTACAGGGTTTCGATCATCTCGAAGTCGTCGTCGACGGCCTTGAACTTCTTGCGCAGCCGCTTGATGTGACTGTCAATGGTGCGGTCGTCGACATAGACCTGTTCATCATAGGCCGAATCCATCAGCGCATCACGGCTTTTTACCACGCCGGGGCGCTGCGCCAGCGAATGCAGGATAAGGAACTCGGTCACCGTCAGCGTCACCGGCTCGCCCTTCCAGGTGCAGGTGTGCCGCTCCTGGTCCATCACCAGCTGGCCGCGTTCGAGCGAGCGGGCCTGCTGGCTGGGCGCCTTTGCGGCGGCCTCACGGGCGCTGGTGCGGCGCAGCACCGCGCGCACCCGCTCGACCAAAAGGCGCTGCGAGAACGGTTTGCGGATGAAGTCGTCGGCGCCCATCTTGAGGCCGAACAATTCGTCGATCTCGTCGTCCTTCGAGGTCAGGAAGATCACCGGCAGGTCGGATTTCTGGCGCATCCGGCGCAACAACTCCATGCCGTCCATGCGCGGCATCTTGATGTCGAGGATGGCAAGGTTCGGCGGGCGAGCCGCCAGGCCTTCCAGCGCCGACGCACCATCCGTGTAGGTTTCGACGCGGTAACCCTCGGATTCGAGGGCGATCGAGACCGAAGTCAGAATGTTGCGGTCGTCATCGACAAGCGCGATAGTTGCCATTTCAAGCGGCTCCCTCATGAGCTGTCCCTTCTGTCGTCGAGAAGGGGCTTTTGTGGACAAATTGGGTACAAAATGTGGCATGGCCCCTCTCCGAAGTCACGGGCGGCCTGCCGCTACATACGATCGCACCCGACACGGGATTGGACGAACAAAGCCTGCCAATCCTTTGGGCAACCTCTGTGAGTTTTTGCACATCTAAACGATTTAAACAACTTTCAAATTTTTTAAATCGATTAATGATTTGATATCATTTGGCTTTTCTGGTTCTGAACGTTATCGGCCCATCTGCGGCTCCGAAAACCCACCGGTCGAATGCGGCCAAATCCAGAGAGGAAATTTGATGTCGGAAGCCGGCAAACGCAACCCCGACTGCGCTATTGGCGCCATCGGCCTGAAGACCACGGGCATGGTGCATTACAATTTCGGCGCCGCCCAGCTTTATGAGGAAGCGATCCGCCGCGGCGAGGCGAAATTGACGGCGCAGGGTGCGCTGGTTGCCGAGACCGGCCAGCACACCGGTCGCTCGCCGAAGGATAAGTTCGTGGTGCGCGACGACAACACCGGCCCGCATGTCTGGTGGGATAACAACAAGGCGATCTCGGCGGCTGAGTTCGAGGCGCTCCATGCCGATTTCCGCGCCCACGCCGCGGGCAGGGATCTCTATGTGCAGGACCTCGTCGGCGGAGCCGACGCGGAGTTCCGGTTGCCGGTCCGGGTCGTCACCGAGCTCGCTTGGCATTCGCTGTTCATCCGCAATCTCCTGATCCGCCCGGAAGCTTCGGAACTCGAGCGCTTCCTGCCTCAGATGACCATCATCGACCTGCCGTCATTCCGCGCCGACCCGGCCCGCCACGGCACCCGCACCGAGACGGTGATCGCGGTCGATCTGACCCGCAAGATCGTGCTGATCGGCGGCACGTCCTATGCCGGCGAGATGAAGAAGTCGGTGTTCACCGTGCTGAACTACCTGCTGCCGCAAAAGGGCGTGATGCCGATGCATTGCTCGGCCAATGAGGGACCCGCCGGCGATGCGGCCGTCTTCTTCGGCCTGTCCGGCACCGGCAAGACGACGCTTTCCGCCGACCCGGCGCGCACGCTGATCGGTGACGACGAGCACGGCTGGGGCCCGCACGGCATCTTCAACTTCGAAGGCGGCTGCTATGCCAAGACCATCAGGCTGTCGGCCGAGGCGGAGCCGGAGATCTTCGCCACGACGCAGCGTTTCGGCACGGTGCTGGAGAATGTGGTGCTCGACGCTGCCCGCGTGCCGGATTTCGACGACGGCAGCCTCACCGAAAATACCCGCTGCGCCTATCCGCTGGATTACATTCCCAATGCCTCGGGGACCGGCCGCGCCGGTCATCCGAAGAACATCATCATGCTGACCGCCGACGCTTTCGGCGTCATGCCGCCGATCGCCAGGCTGACGCCGGCGCAGGCGATGTATCACTTCCTCTCCGGCTACACCGCGAAGGTCGCGGGGACGGAGAGGGGTGTCACCGAGCCCGAAGCGACGTTCTCGACCTGCTTCGGCGCGCCCTTCATGCCGCGCCATCCGTCCGAATACGGCAAGCTACTGCGCGAGCTGATCGCGGGCCACGGCGTAGATTGCTGGCTGGTCAACACCGGCTGGACCGGCGGCGCCTACGGCACTGGCCGCCGCATGCCGATCAAGGTGACGCGCGCCCTGCTCGGCGCCGCGCTCGACGGTTCGCTCAATGCCGCCGAATTCCGCACCGACGCCAATTTCGGCTTCGATGTGCCGGTGGCGGTCCCGGGCATCGACGGAGCCATCCTCGATCCGCGCTCGACCTGGGCCGACAAGGCGGCCTACGACCGGCAGGCAGCGAAGCTGGTCAGCATGTTCGCCGCCAACTTCGAGAAATTCGAAACGCATGTCGATGCGGCCATCCTCGGCGCGGCCCCGCGTCTGCAGGAGGCGGCGGAATAGCTGCCGCTCCACACATCTTTCCTCCAGGGCCCGGCTTCAAGCCGGGCCTTTTCTTTTTGCCGCCGCCGCGTCATGACTGCGCGCATGAGTGCCGACGACAGGATCATCATCGCCAATGACGCGGTCATCCATCCGGGTGACCTGCATGAAGATTTCATCCGCTCGTCCGGTCCGGGCGGCCAGAACGTCAACAAGGTGGCGACCGCCGTGCAGCTGCGTTTCGACGCGGCAAACGCTTCCGGCCTGTCCGAGCGGGTGCGGGAACGCGCCATCAAGCTTGCCGGCCAGCGCGCCACCAAGGATGGGGTCATCGTCATCGAGGCCGGACGTTTCCGCACCCAGGAGCAGAACCGGGCGGACGCTCGGGCCAGGCTGACGGCACTGGTCGCCAAGGCGGCCGAACCGCCGCCGCCGCCGCGCAAGAAGACGAAGCCCTCGAAGGGCGCCGTCGAGCGGCGCCTCAAGACCAAGGCCGGGCGCTCGACGGTGAAGAAACTGCGCGGCCGCGTGGAGAACGATTAAGCATCGCGGCGATTGCGGGAACGGAGCTGCTTCCAATTCTGGGTTGTAGATGGCAAGCTCGGGCTCCTGCCACACGAGGAGACCAAGAGATGGGCATGTTCGATTTCGTCAAAGGCGTGGGCAAGAAGCTCGGCTTCGGCGGCGAGGAAGCGCCACCCAGCGCTGACACGCTCAAGCAGGAGCTCGATTCCCACAAGCTCGGTACCGACGGTGTGCAAGTCGAGGTCAAGGGTGACACGGCCGTGCTCAAGGGCACGGTCAAGGATCAGTCGGTCTTCGAAAAGGCCGTCATTGCCGTCGGCAACACGCTTGGCGTCTCCAAGGTGCAGGCCGATGAACTGCAGGTCGCCCCTGAAGCCGGCAAGGCAGCGAGCCCGGCCAAGGAGCCGACCTTCTACACCGTCCAGAAAGGCGACAATCTCTGGAAGATCGCCGAAAAGAGTTACGGCAAGGGCCAGGGCATCAAGAACACGATAATCTTCGAGGCGAACAAGCCGATGCTGACCCATCCCGACAAGATCTATCCCGGTCAGGTGCTGCGCATCCCCGACCTCGCCTGACCGGCAAAACGATATGGAAGGTCAGAACGGCGGTTTTCGGGTCGCCGTTTTCCTTTGTCGATGGCATGCTGGCCCGTCAAAACAAGGATTGAAAGCGCGTCGCCCGAGCCGTTCCAGTGCGACGCGCCTTGAGAGTCGGGTCGATCGATGCTCGTTTTACCCAAGGGCGTTCGCCATATGCCGGGCTACCTGCCACGCGCGGCCCAGGAAACGCTGGTCGAGGAGATCAGGCGCGTCGTGCAGGTGGCACCGCTTTACGTGCCGGCCATGCCGCGCACCGGCAAGGAGATGAGCGTGCGCATGACCAATTGCGGCATGCTCGGCTGGGTGACGGACCGCGACCGCGGCTACCGCTACCAGCCGACGCATCCGGTAACCGGGGAGCCGTGGCCGCCGATCCCCGAAGCCTTGCTGCGATTGTGGCGCGAGGTGTCGGCCTATCCGCATCCGCCGGAAGCCTGCCTCGTCAACTTCTATTCGGCGGACGCCAGGATGGGCCTGCACCAGGACCGCGACGAGCAGGATTTCGCCGCGCCCGTCGTCTCGGTGTCGCTCGGCGACGACTGCCTGTTCCGGGTAGGCCTGACCACGCGCGAAGGAGGCACGAAGTCGTTCAGGCTGAAGAGCGGCGATGTCGTCGTGCTCGGCGGCGAGGGACGGCTCTCATTCCACGGCGTCGACCGCATCTATCCGGCGACCTCGGCGCTGTTGAAGAATGGCGGCCGTATCAATCTGACGCTGCGGCGGGTGACGGTGCCCGCAAGCTAACCAAATCTATAGTTTTCTCCCATAAAGACGGTCAGCTGTTGCAGCTTGGGGCTTCGGCAATGACGGAAAGCTATTCGGCCGTCCGCGGCCTATGGGCGATCGCCAAGGGAGCAACCCAACTCGTTCGCAGGGATTCGGCTCTCTATCTGGCCATCGTCATCTATATTTTGGCCGGGCTGATCTTTCTGAACGCGATAGGCGCCGCCGACCGCATCGCGTACTCGATATATCTCGTGCCCTGGGTCACGGCCAATGGCGTCATATTCCCCGCGATAGCCGTTCTTACCGACGCATTTCTCATTATACTTCACTTCAAGTCCCGGCGGCTCCTTGCCTCGAAACGAGTGTTTTCCATCGAGCGGCTGGCATACTCGCTGTCCGGGCTTTGCTTTCTCATGGCGCTCATGTTCTTTCAGTGCAACTTTACTTCTTTGAAAAACGGGATGTCGGTCTGGCAAGGCGGTTTTAAATTCGATGTCGTGCAAGCCGACATCGATGCTTTCCTTCACTTCGGCACCGATCCGTGGCGCTGGCTCTACTCCGTGGCCGAGAGTGATTCGGTGCGCGCCGCGATAGAGTGGAACTACAACGTACTCTGGTTTCTACTGAATTCCGGCGCTTTGTTCTTCGTCGCGACATCGCCCAAGGCCGCATCGGTCAGAACGCGCTATCTCGCCTGCTTCATGGCAGTCTGGATCCTCGTCGGGAACATCCTGGCGGCGCTTTTCCTGTCGGCCGGTCCGGCATTTTACGGCTCGGTGACGGGAGACACGGCGCGGTTCGGCGAACAGCTCGCATTTCTGGCCCGCGGGATTGCATCGAGCGATTCCGCTGCTTCCTATCAGCAATATCTATGGTCGCTGTATGAGGCCAAGCGGACGGGTTTTGCTACAGGTATCTCGGCGTTTCCCAGCGTTCACGTCGGTCTTACGATGCTTAACGCACTGTTCGTGCGCGAATACAGCCGCTCTCTCGGTGCCTTCGCTTTGCTCTACGTGGTCTTTGTTGCCGTCAGTTCGGTCTATCTGGCTTGGCACTATGCAATAGACGGCTATGCCGCCGCCATTGTCGTGCTCGTGATTTACGCCGTGGCCCGCAAACTGATCCCTGCGGACCGTCGGCCCGTGCCGAATATGGCGACCGGAACCGTGCATCGTCCCGTGGCGGCCGCTGCGACTTTCTGAGTCCCGCCCCCCAGAGTCC
>SUGL01000047.1 GCA_004963905.1 Mesorhizobium sp. | reverse complement strand
CGGCCTTGTTGGCGTCTTCGGCCCGGGCCGTCGAGGCTCCAAGCCATGCCCCCAAAAGACCAGTCAAAACGAGGACGCCGCAGCGCCCTAAGCGAGCCGTTCTTGTCATGCATTCCTCCCAGACTTTGATCTGGCCGTGCAAGACCGAGGCGGAAAATGTCGATAGCGCGGCCAGTTGTACCGCCTCATCCCCTCTGGAACAGCGTCGATGCTAGTCTTTTCCCCGGTTCTGGAAAAGTGCCAATTAGAAGAAGCTAATGTCCTAAGGCTTTTGATCTAAAGCGCGTCGCGCTGAAAAGGATTCAGACGACGCGCTTTAGGTCCTTGTTTTGATGCATGTCGTTGTCCCAGAACCGCGCACACTTCTGGGCGACATGCATTAAGTTGGGGGCAGGCCGAACAAAAACGGCCCCCGAAGGAGCCGTTTTGCCTGATGGGGCCGCTCTCCGCTGGAAGCGGCTTTTCTCAGGTGAGCGGCGACAGCTGGATCTCGACGCGCCGGTTCTGGGCGCGGCCGGCGGCCGTCGCGTTGGAGGCGATCGGACGCGTCTTGCCGAAGCCGGTGACGGCAAAGCGGCGGGAATCGACGCCCTGGCCGGAGAGGTAGTTGGCGACCGCGAGGGCGCGGCGCTGCGACAGGTCGAAATTGTGCTCGTCGCCGCCGGTCGAATCGGTGTGGCCGAAGACGTCGACAGTGGTCTGGCGGAACTTGTTCAACACCAGCGCCACCGAGTTCAGCACCGGGTAGAAGCCAGGCTTCACCGCGTCCTGATCGACGTTGAAGGTGATGTCGGACGGCATGTTGAGGATGATCTGGTCGCCGCTGCGGGTGACGCTGACGCCGGTGCCCTGCAGCTGGCGGCGCAGCTCCGCCTCGTTCTGGTCCATCGTCGCGCCGATCGCACCACCGGCGAGCGCGCCGATGCCCGCGCCGATCAACGCGTTGCGGCGGTCATTGCCGCCGGCAAGCAGACCAAGGCTGGCGCCTGCCAGAGCGCCGAGGCCGGCGCCGGCCGCCGTGTTGGAGATCTTCTGGTCACCGGTATACGGATCGGTAGTGGTGCAGGCGCTCACGAGCACAGCCGTCGCCACGACGACGAGCACGGTCTTCTTCATAAGATGGTCCCTCTCCAAATCGCAGCCATCGCGGCCGCGCCAAATCAGCCCTTCCGCATGCCTTGTAACATGAATTGCGGCAAAAAGCGGAACGGCAAAGTGCTACCAGAGGTTCTTGCCGTCGATCACCACCACTTCGACCTTGTCGAGGTCGAAATCGTCGAACAGCCGGGAGTTGACGCTGATCTTCGGGTTGTCGAAGTCAGGCTCACCGGTCGACCAATCGGGGGTTTCGGTGAAGGTACCGCAGCCGCAAGTGGCGCAGAAGCCGTGTTTGATGGTTTTCGAGCCCCAGCGGTAGAAGGAGACGTTCTCGGGCGGGCTGGTGAGCTTGAATTGCGACGGGACGTAATAAGCCCAGAGCGACCCGCGCTTGGAGCAGAAAGAGCAAGTGCATTGCGTTACAGTCTTCGGCGCTTCGGACACTTCGAACGTCGTCGCCTTGCAATGGCAGCTTCCCTTGATGGTCATGAACGTCACCTCTCCTTGTCCGCCGCCCGTCTGGAATTGCTCCAGCTGCAAGGCAACATAAAGAAGTGGTCCTGACAACCGTCGTCAGCAGAGTCGGTGGCACTGCCCTACCCATGGTCAGCCCGCCACGCGCTTTGCGCCGGGCACCCAGCCCGGCCAGGTGTTCAAGAGCCTAAAGCATGTCTCCCGAAAGTCGGAACCGGTTTCGGGTTAAAGACATGCGTAAAATCAAAAACCCAAAGCGCATGAAGCGAACCTGAAAGATCGCGACGCGCTTTAGTAGGACGGCGGGGGCACGAATAGGCAGATGGTCTTGCCGGCATCGAGCCCGGCCTGGTGCGCGCACCAGTGATATTCGCCGTCGGGCGAATTCTTGACCCGCTTGTCGCTGTAGGCGACCACCTCGCCCGTGCCTTTTATCACATAGCCGTCCGGCCGCTCGCCGATCGATGTCTGCGGCACCTCCTTGCAATCATAGTTGGCGCAGCAGGCAAAGGGGTAGCTCCAGCCTTGCGGTAGCGCCGCCGTGGGTTTGGCGTCGTGCGCGACGGCGGTTGCAGTCAGCGTCACCATCCCAACCGTGGCGAACAGGGAAAACAGGAGTCGGCCGGCCGGGCGAACGGCTCGGGCCGATCTTGACTTGGCAGCAGACATCGAAGCGTTCCTTTCGAGCTTCAAGCGTTTTCGCTTGCCCGTTCCCGGAACGTGTCTTCCCAGTGGCCGGATCGTCAGTCGCAGATAAGCCGCGTCCGGCCATAAATGCTTCTATCCCCCAGCCCGAATGCTGGGCTGATTCCTTGGCCGGCGCAAGAAGTAGGCGCGCCCTTCGGATCGCACCGGGGTTCAGCATCGGTCACAGAAAAGGGTGCGCCGACTTGGTCAATGGGAATTAACGACAAGCCCGCGACCGGGTGCTTAAGAACGAAATTCTGCTGATGGAGGTTCCTGCCAGTCAACCGGTGACATGTTCACGATATTGCGGCAAATCGTCCGTAATCGTGAACCATGGCGCCTTGGAACCGACGAAGATGTGTGCACTCGGGCGAATGCTCGGATCGTCGACCAGCGTCCCCATGGCGATGTGGACGTAGGCGCCTTCCCGCACCAATGAATAGATGAGCGAGCCGCACTGCGCGCAATGCGCGTCGTGGCCGCTGGCATCGCCATAGATCAGCAAGCCGTCGTCGCCCGCGGTGAGACGAAACTTGTCGCGCTCGATGCCGGCGAAGGGCTTGAAGGCGGAACCCGTGGTGCGACGGCAGTTCGAGCAATGGCAATTCGCCGCGTAGGCGAATTGATCGGCCACCTCGTAGCGGACCGCGCCGCAGAAGCATTTTCCGGCAAGAATGCGAGCGCTTGCCCTTTCCGGATTTGTCAAGGTTTCCTCCTTGCCAGCCGCCACCCGCCAGAAGATCAGCTTCTCCCAGGAAGCCTTTGTTTTTTAGGCAATTCCGGACGGAAAGCCGCTACACTTTTCCTGGAATAGCTTTAGTCGAGGTCCGCCACCGCTTCGCCCGCGCCGCCCTCGATGCGATGCGACAGCGAGGCCTCCATGAACTCGTCGAGGTCGCCGTCGAGCACACTTGACGGGCTGGTGTTTTCGACGCCGGTGCGCAGGTCCTTCACCAGCTGATAGGGCTGCAGCACATAGGAGCGGATCTGGTGGCCCCAGCCGATGTCGCTCTTCGATGCCTCGGTGGCGTTGGCTACCGCCTCGCGCTTCTTCAGCTCCTCCTCGTAGAGTCGGGAGCGCAGCATTTCCCAGGCCTTGGCCCGGTTCTTGTGCTGCGAGCGCTCGGCCTGGCAGGCGACCGCGATGCCGGTTGCGAGATGGGTGATGCGGACCGCCGAGTCGGTCGTGTTGACGTGCTGGCCGCCCGAGCCGGAGGAACGATAGGTGTCGATGCGCACGTCGGATTCCGAGACGTTGATCTCGATCGAATCGTCGATCACCGGATAGACCCAGACGCTGGCGAACGAGGTGTGGCGGCGGGCATTGCTGTCGTAAGGCGAGATGCGCACCAGGCGATGGACGCCCGATTCCGTCTTCAGCCAACCATAAGCGTTGTGGCCCTTGATCAGCACGGTGGCCGACTTGATGCCGGCCTCCTCGCCATCGTGGACTTCCAGCACCTCGACCTTGAAGCGACGCCGTTCAGCCCAGCGCGTGTACATGCGCAGAAGCATCGAGGCCCAGTCCTGGCTCTCGGTGCCACCGGCGCCGGCATGGATTTCGAGATAGGTGTCGTTGCCGTCGGCTTCGCCCGAGAGCAGCGTCTCGACCTGGCGGGCCTTGGCCTCGCCCTGCATGGAGCGCAGCGCGGCTTCGGCTTCGGCGACGACGCCTTCGTCGCCCTCTTCCTCGCCAAGCTCGATCAGGCCGATACTGTCCTCGAGCGCCTGGGTCAGCCCTTTGACCGCCCCAATGCCTTCCTCGAGGCTCTGGCGCTCCCGCATCAGCTTCTGCGCTTCGATAGGGTCGTTCCAGAGGCTGGAATCCTCGGCGCGCGAATTCAGGTATTCAAGCCGCTTTATGGCCTGATCCCAGTCAAAGATGCCTCCTCAGCAGGGTTATCGCCTGCCTGATCTCGTCGACAATGTTCTGCGTTTCCGCGCGCATGGATCTTCGTTCTGTCCTGTTCTTCTCGTTCTGTTCGGAATCGGCGCGATACATAGGCACGGCACCGCCGCCTGTAAAGCGAAATGGGCTGGCGTTGACCCGCCGGCCCATTCCGGAATTCTGAAATCCTAAAGCGCGTCGCGGCTGAACGGCCTCATGCGCCGCGCTTTAGGTTGTTGTTTTTGTGCATGTCGTTGTCCCAAAACCGCTGCGCACTTTTGGGCGACATGCATTAGTAGAGGCCGCCGCCGCCGTCCTGGATGGCCTGGTTGGCCTGCGGCGACAAGGCACCGCCGGCGCCGTTGGAGCCGTCCGCGCCCATGCCGATGACCCAGTAACTGTCGGCCGGGCCGGTGCCGGGCTTGAACGCCTCGATGATGGTGTTGGGATCGCCCTCTGCCGCGCGCATGCCGGTCTTGCGGTTGATGGCGATCAGCTTCATGCCTTCCGGAACCTGGAAGTCGACATTGGGCGTGCCGTCGAGAGCGACGCGCATGAAATCCTTGAAGATCGGCGCGGCGAGACCACCACCCGTGGCGCCCTTGCCGAGGCCGCGCGGCGTGTCGTAGCCCATGTAGAGACCGACGACGAGGTTCGGCGTGAAGCCGATGAACCAGGCGTCCTTCTCGTCATTGGTCGTGCCGGTCTTGCCGGCGATGTGGCGGCCAAGCTCGGCGATGGTGGCGCCGGTGCCGCGCTGCACGACGCCCTCCATCATCGAGGTGATCTGGTAGGCGGTCATCGGGTCGAGCACCTGCTCCGAATTATCGACCAGTTCCGGCTCGGGCTGGTTCTTCCATTCGGTGGCGTTGCAGCCCTCGCAGCCGCGTTCGTCCTGCTTGAAGACGGTCTTGCCATAACGATCCTGGATGCGGTCGATCAGCGACGGTTTGATCGACTTGCCGCCATTGGCCATGATCGAATAGGCCGAAACCATGCGCATGACCGTCGTCTCGCCGGAGCCCAGCGCCATCGGCAGATAGGGCGCGAGATGATCGTAGACGCCGAAACGCTCGGCGTACTCGACGACCAGCTTCATGCCCATGTCGTTGGCGAGCCGCACGGTCATCAGATTGCGCGACTTCTCGATGCCCGAACGCAAGGTGGCGGGACCGGCGACCGTGCCGTCATAGTTCTTCGGCGTCCAGGTCGTGTTGCCGCTCTGGATGGTGATCGGACCGTCCATGATCACGGATGCAGGCGTGTAGCCGTTGTCGAGCGCCGCCGAATAGACGATCGGCTTGAACGAGGAGCCCGGCTGACGCATCGCCTGCGTCGCACGATTGAATTCCGACTGCGCGTAGGAGAAGCCGCCGACCATGGCCAGCACACGCCCGGTATGCGGGTCCATGGCAACCAGGCCGCCTTCCACCTCGGGCACCTGGCGCAGGCTGTAGGCATTGTCCGAGCCGTCGTTCTTCTGCACGAAGATGACGTCGCCCGGTTCCAGCACTTCCGCCGGAGACTTCGCCCTGACGGACTTGCCGTTGACGAAATGGCGCATGGCGAAGCCCATATCGTCCTTGCTGACGGTTCCCTCGACACGGTCCTTGACGAGGTCGCCGGAAACCTGACGCGCCGGCTGAATGCCGATGGTCAATCCATCAGCCGAACTGTCGAGCACGACGGCCAGCGTCCACTCCGGCACGTCCTCCAGGCCTTTGACGGCTCCGAGCGGAACGCCCCAGTCGCCGGAAATGTCGATATGGGTCACCGGTCCGCGATAGCCGCGCAGCATGTCGTATTTCAAAAGCCCGTTCTGCATCGACTTGCGCGCGATCAACTGGATCTTCGGATCGAGCGTGGTGCGCACCGACAGGCCGCCCTCGTAGAGCGCGTTCTCGCCGTAGCGGGCGATGATCTGGCGGCGCACCTCCTCGGTGAAAAACTCGCCCGCGAACAGGTAGGAGCCGTTGCGGCGCGGCTTGACGCCGAGCGGCTCGGCCTTGGCCTTCTCGCCCTCGTCATGGCTGACGTAACCATTCGCGACCATCTGGTCGATGACCCAGTTGCGGCGCTCGAGCGCGCGGTCGGCATGCTTGAACGGATGGTAGTTGTTGGGGCCCTTGGGCAGCGAAGCGAGGTAAGCGGCCTCGGCGACGGTGAGCTCATTGACCGACTTGTCGAAATAAGTGAGCGCGGCGCCCGCGACGCCATAGGCGCCGAAGCCGAAGAATATCTCGTTGAGGTAGAGTTCGAGGATGCGGTCCTTCGAATAGGCCTGCTCGATGCGGAAGGCCAGGATCATCTCCTTGATCTTGCGCTCGTAGGTCTGGTCGGCGGTGAGCAGGAAGTTCTTCGCCACCTGCTGCGTGATCGTCGAGGCGCCGACCTGACGCCTGCCGGAGCCGAAATTCTGCAGGTTGACGATGATTGCGCGACCAAGGCCGGTGATGTCGATGCCGGGGTGGTTGTAGAAGTTCTTGTCCTCGGCCGACATGAAGGCTGCCTTGACCCGATCCGGGATCGCCTGGATCGGCAGATAGAGGCGCCGCTCGCGCGCATATTCAGCCATCAGCGAGCCGTCGGACGCATGGATGCGCGTCGTCACCGGCGGCTCGTATTTGGCCAGGACTTCGTAGTCGGGCAGATCCTTCGTCAGATGGCCGATGTAGATGGCCAGGCCGGCAGCGACCAGCAGCGCCAGCGTCGTGCCGATGCCGAAGAAATAGCCGATGAGACGAATCATGCCCGCTCCAGTCCGAGGTTCGGGATTTTCCTAGACGAAGCCGACAGTCGCGCAAGCTTCCCGGGGCGGTTCCCAATCCGCAATGAAAAACCCATGTCGCCACCATGTGGACAAAATACGGCAGCGCCAGATTTCAGGACTCGGTCCGACAAATAATAACGCCACGTGTTGTCGTCGCGCAACGCCGCTTGTGGTTGTGGGACGGCTTGTGGTTGTGGGCAGGCGCAGTCCCGTCAGCCGCCAGCCCGGGCTCCGGCCTTCGCCGCGGCGAACAGTGCGACGGCATTGGATATGCTCTGGGCCGCCTTGCCGCGCCAGTCGGCGCTGAGCAGCTGCGCCTCGTCCTTGCTGTTGGAGAGATAGCCAAGCTCGACCAGCACGGAGGGAACGTCGGGCGCCTTCAGCACCTTGAAGCCCGCCGAGCGCTGCGGATTGTTGATCAGGCCGACGCTGGTCGACAGCTGGCCGACCAGCGTGTGGGCAAAACTCATCGAAAAGCCGTGCGTCTCGCGGCGGATCAGGTCGATCAGGATGTCGGTGACATCCTTGTTGTCGTCCTCGATCTTCATGCCGGCGAACTGGTCGGACAGGTTTTCGCGGTCGGCTTGCGCCTGAGCCTGGGGATCGGAAGCCTTGTCGGAGAATGTATAGACCGTGGCGCCTCGGAGACCCTTCACGGCGATGGTGTCGGCATGGATGGAGATCAAAAGATCGGCCTCATGCTGGCGGGCGATGCGCACGCGCTCGTCGAGCGGCAGGTAGGTATCGTTGTCTCGCGTCATAAACACGTCGTAGCTGCCGACCGCGGCCAGTTTGTCGCGCAACTCAGCGGCGAAGGCGAGCGTGACGTTCTTCTCAACCGTGCCGCCGGGGCTCTCCGCGCCGCCGTCGACGCCGCCATGGCCGGGATCGATGACGACCGTGAAACGGTGCCCCGGCGCGGAAACCGGCCCCGTGCCGACGCGGCCGCCCTTGTCGGTGGAAACGGTCGAGCCGGTCGTCAGCGACTGGTTGGCGAGGGCTTCGTCGAATTCCCGTGCCGATGCGGCCGACATGTCGATGGCGATGCGATAGCCACTCCCGTCGTCATTCTTGAGCACGTCAAGCTTGTCGACGACGAAGGGCCCCTTGCCCGTGAGGATCAGCCGCGAGCCTTTGCCCTGATCGCCGTAGCGAACGGCGCGAACGAGCCCGCGCGGCTTCACATCCTTGGCGTTGAGAGCGAATCGCGTGCGCGGCAGATCGACGACAAGGCGGTTGGGGCCGCGCAGCAGGAACCACTTCACGTCCGGTTCGCGGTCGAAAGTCACGACGATGCGCATCCTGGTGGCGTCGCCGGCCATCTTGTAGCCGGTTGCGCCAAGCAGCCCATCGGCCCGCGCGACGGCGGTCAGGCCAAGCAGGACCGCCAGCAGGAAAAGGGTCCTCGCCATCAGTCGGAGATGACCGGCGGCGCCACGCCACTTGTCTGCGGTGCCTGCCAGTCCCATCTCTTGTCCGTCGCTCCCGGTTTGGCGCCATGCGCCGGGTCGTTTCACAGAAGGGCCTGTCTGGCCGCCAACTCGATTAACGATTGGTATCCAGAGAAGGTTAACCAAGCCTTTTCATGCAGCGGTGGAGCGCGACCTTCCCCAACGGAAGCGCTTTTTGCCGGCATCCGAAATCGGGGTTGCCTTCCACCCCGCCAAATCATAAAAGCGACATTGGATCACTGCAATCCTGGAACCGCCCGCCTCTGCATTTCCCGCCGGGAGTAAGATATGAAGGCGCGCTTCCGGGTTTCAGGTGATCGCGACGATTTTCGTAGGCGCACTCCCGTGGCGGGGGATCGCTTGCGCGATGAAAACGGCCGGGATGTCCCGCGCCGGCTCTGTATGAGCAAACAAGCTGGTCCGGCTAAGCCCGGGCTTTGGTTCAAAAGGTTCTGCTGGGTGCCGATGGCTTCAAGCGCAATCATGGAAAGGTCCGCATCGAACCGCGCCATTGTGGCTGCGGGCGGCTCCGCCATCGCGTTGAAGCTCCGGCCGGCGGACATTCAATTATCCGGCATCCACACATATCCAGGCACACAGCGGCGGGGTCTGCCTCGCCAGCTGCGGCTGATGGCTGCCGGGAGGAAACGAAATAATGCCCAACAAGATGCTGATAGACGCCTCCCACCCGGAGGAAACACGCGTTGTTGTCGTTCGCGGTAACCGCATCGAAGAATTCGACTTTGAATCCCAGGACAAGAAGCAGCTCAAAGGAAACATCTATCTCGCCCGCGTAACCCGCGTCGAACCTTCCCTCCAGGCAGCCTTTGTCGAATATGGCGGCAACCGTCACGGTTTTCTCGCCTTCAGTGAAATTCACCCCGACTACTACCAGATCCCGGTCGCCGACCGTCAGGCACTGCTGCGCGCCGAAGCGCAGGAGGCCGAGGACGAAGACGACGAAGAGGCGGAGGCTGGCGAGGAACAGCAGGCGCGCGATCGCGGCAGCCGCCGCAGCCGCCGGCGCGGCGGCAAGAATCGCGACCGCGCCGAGCAGAAGCGCGGTGCTGAAGCTGCCGGTTCCGAGGAAATTAGCGAAAACGCCGCGGAGACCGCGGCTTCGGGCGATACCGGCAATGCGCCCGGCGATGCAGCCGATGCCCCGACGAAGACCGCCGAAACAGTCTCCGAGACCGTCGAGGCCGTGACCGAGGCAACCGGCGAAGAGGAGAACGAGGCTCTCGAAGCCAGCAGCAGCGAGACCGCCGAAAGCGAAGCCGCCGGGCACGCGGATGACAAGCCGTCCGACGGCGGCCCCACCTCGATGGCTGCGAGTGTCGACGCGGACGTGATTTCGGAAGCGGTGCCGCAGGCCGAAACCGACAGCGAGGTCGCTCCGGCCAGCGAAGCCGCCACCAGCGACAACGATCGCGGCATGCTCGAAGAGGTGCAGTCGGCGCATTCCGACGAGCACGAGATCGAATCCGTCGGCGCCGAGGATGCGCTGGATGAGGTCCGCAACCGTCGTAAGCCGGTCCGCCGCCAGTACAAGATCCAGGAGGTCATCAAGCGCCGCCAGATCCTGCTGGTCCAGGTCGTCAAGGAAGAGCGCGGCAACAAGGGCGCGGCGCTGACCACCTACCTCTCGCTCGCGGGCCGCTACTCGGTGCTGATGCCCAACACCGCGCGTGGCGGCGGCATCTCGCGCAAGATCACCAATGCCCAGGACCGCAAGCGGCTGAAGGAGGTCGTCGCCGACCTCGAGGTGCCGCAGGGCATGGGCGTCATCCTGCGCACCGCCGGCGAAAGCCGCACCAAGGCCGAGATCAAGCGCGACTACGAATATCTGATGCGGCTGTGGGAAAACGTCCGAAGCCTGACGCTGCAGTCCACGGCGCCTGCCCTGGTCTATGAGGAAGGCAGCCTGATCAAGCGCTCGGTGCGCGACCTCTACAACAAGGACATCGACGAAATCCTGGTCTCCGGCGAGGACGGCTATCGCGAGGCCAAGGACTTCATGCGCATGCTGATGCCGAGCCACGCCAAGGTGGTGCAGCCTTACCGTGATACCACGCCGATCTTCGTGCGCAACGGCATCGAGGCGCAGCTCGACCGCATGCTGCAGCCGCAGGTGACGCTGAAGAGCGGCGGCTACATCATCATCAACCAGACCGAGGCGCTGGTCTCGATCGACGTCAACTCCGGCCGCTCCACCAAGGAGCATTCGATCGAGGACACCGCGCTCCACACCAATCTGGAGGCCGCCGAGGAAGTCGCGCGGCAGCTGCGGCTGCGCGACCTTGCCGGCCTCATCGTCATCGACTTCATCGACATGGAGGAGAACCGCAACAACCGCTCCGTCGAGAAGCGGCTGAAGGATCACCTCAAGAACGATCGCGCCCGCATCCAGGTCGGCCGCATCTCGCATTTCGGCCTGATGGAGATGTCGCGCCAGCGCATCCGCGCCAGCGTGCTGGAATCGACGATGAAGCCCTGCCCGCATTGCGGCGGCACCGGCCATGTGCGCTCGGACTCTTCCGTGGCGCTGATGGTGGTGCGGGCGATCGAGGAATTCCTGCTCAAGGATTCGCGCAGCCACATCACCGTGCGCACGCCTGCCGCCACCGCGCTCTATGTGCTCAACCACAAGCGCGCCAATCTGGTCGAGCTCGAGGCCCGGTTCGGCCTGACCATCACGCTCGAAGCCGACGAGACGCTGGGCGCGCAGCACTACGCGATCTTCCGCGGCGCCGTGGCGGAGAAGCCGGAAGGCTTCGTCGAGGTGCGCAGCCTGCCGACCTATGTCGAGCCGGAGGAACCCGAGGACGAGATCGTCGTCGAGGAGGAAGAGGAGGTTTCGGTCCAGGCCGAACAGCCGCGTCAACCGCAGCAGGGACAGCAGCGGTCCGAGGACGGAGAAGGCGGCCGCAAGCGCCGCAAGCGGCGGCGGCGGCGCGGCGGCAAGGATCGCGATCGCGAGCACCTGGCCCATGGCGATGCCGCTTCGGCCCCCGCGCCGGCGGATGCAGCCGCGGCGTCAGTCGAAGCAACGGCCGAGGTAACGGAAGCACCGGCCGGCGCGGAAGCGGCCGAAGAGGATCACGGCAAGAAGCGCCGTCGCGGCAAGCGCGGCGGCAAGCGCAATCGCCGCGAGGAAGGCGAAACCGCGGCCGATGCCAGCGCCGGCGATGGTTTCGAAGGCGGTGAAGCGGAAGTCGAAGCTCCCGAAGGCGCGCCGCCGGCCGCTGCGGCCGAAGAGCAGGCCGCGCCCTCGCCCATCAATGACAACGCCGCGGAGACCGAGAGGCCGAAGAAGCCCCGCCGCGCATCGCGAGCGAAGAAGGCGGTTGAGGAAAAGGTGGCCGAGACCGCGCCCGAGCCGGCAGCGGAACTTCCCGCTGAACCTGCGGCCGCGGAGTCGGAACTGGCAGCGGCCGCTTCCGCTCCGAGCGAGGCCGAGGCGCCCGCCAATGCGCACCCGACGCGGCGCAAGCCCCAGTCGATCGACACGCCGGTCGTTCCCATCGTTTCGTCCAACGTCTCCGAGGAGGCCAAGGCAGAAGAAAAGCCGAAGCGCGCCGGCTGGTGGCAGCGGAAAGGCTTTTTCTAGAATTTTCAGCCAGTTGACCTGAATGCCTGACCATTAAGAATCCGCGCCGCTCGAAAGACGGCGCGGATTTTTTTGTCGGCGCCGCCTCCGTGACGTGGCAGTAGTCTCCGGCCAAGGCGTCCTTGGGAGTTCGACCTCCTTGTCATCGACCTTATCGGCGTGAGCGCAAAATCGTTCGCAGGGCGACGGTGCAAACGACAGAACTGGTTAAGACCACCATTGCGCTGAACCATATCGTGCCGCGGGCATCACTGCATTGGTTGCCAAAAGGGCATACGTACTGAGCGTCCGCCCAGGCGACGAGTCCCGCTAATCCGTAGATTATTGCTACGGCGGCTCCGACAATGAGCACGATCCACGCAATAGCTTTCCTGATCATTGCCGTCTTCCCGCATCGGGAGCGAAGATCGACCAATTCATCATCCTGGCGAGCTTCTCCAAAGCGATCGAGCCAAGCTTGGAGTTCCCGTACTCGTTGAGGCCTGGCGACCAGACGGCGATCGAGGCCACGCCCGGCACGATGCCGAGAATGCCGCCGCCGACGCCGCTCTTTCCCGGTATGCCGACACGGAAGGCAAAGTCGCCGGAGCCGTCATAGTGGCCGCAGGTCAGCATCAGGGCGCCGATGCGGCGCGCCCGCTCGGCAGACACCACCGAATGGCCGGTTGCCGGATTCCTGCCGCCATTGGCGAGGAAACGGCCAGCCATGGCGAGTTGCCGGCAGCTCATCGCAATGGCGCAATGGTGGAAGTAGACGCCGAGCGCCAGCTCCGGCTCGTGATGGAGATTGCCGAAGGATTTCATGTAGTTGGCCAGAGCGAAGTTGCGGTAGCCGGTGGCGCGCTCGGAGGCCGCGACCTCACGATCGATGATGATGGTGTCGTCGTCGGCAAGGAACTGGACGAAGCGCAGGATTTCGCCGATCGCCTCGCGCGGCTGATGGCCGGCGAGCAGGACGTCGGAAACGACGATCGCGCCGGCATTGATGAACGGATTGCGCGGGATGCCGTTCTCATGCTCGAGCTGGACGATCGAATTGAACGGGTTGCCTGACGGCTCGCGGCCGACGCGATGCCAGAGCGCGTCGCCAACTTTGCCCAGCGCCAGCGTCAAGGCGAACACTTTCGAGACGCTTTGGATCGAAAAGGCCTGATCGGCGTCGCCGGCAAGGATGACGCGGCCGTCATTGGTCACCGCGGCAATGCCGAATTTCCTTGGATCGACCTTGCCGAGCTGCGGGATGTAGGTGGCGACATCGCCACGATCGGTGCGCTCCGCCATTTCGGCGGCCACTTCGGCCAGCGCTTGCTCGAGTTCCGGCATGGCGTCTATTTCAACCAGCGTTCGATGCGCGCCAGCGCCTCGACCATGTCGTCATGGCTGCCGGCATAGGAAAAGCGCATGGTGCGGTGACCCTGCAGCGGGTCGAAGTCGCGGCCCGGTGTAGCCGCCACATGCGCCTCGGCCAGCATCTTGCGCGCGAAGGCCATGCTGTCATTGGTGTGCCGGGTGACGTCGCAGAAGGCGTAGAAGGCCCCGTCCATTGGCGCCGCGAGCGCAAAGCCGAGCTCCGGCAGGCGCTTCATCAAAAGGTCGCGGTTCCAGGCATAGCGCGCCTTCACCGCTTCCAGTTCCTCGGTTGCCTCGAACGCCTCGATCGCGGCGACCTGCGACAATTCCGGCGGCGAGATGTAGAGGCTCTGGGCGATGCGCTCGACCGGCCGCACCAGCTCCTCCGGCAGCACCATCCAGCCGATGCGCCAGCCGGTCATGCAGTAGTATTTCGAAAAGGAATTGATCACCGTCACGCCGGCTCCATGGGCGAGCGCCGTGACATCGGGCGCGGCATAGGCCAGACGATGGTAGATCTCGTCCGATATCACCGCGATGCCGAGCTCTTCGGCGGTCTTCACCAGCGCGGAAAGCTCATCGGCCGGAATGACCGCTCCGGTCGGATTGGCGGGGCTGGCGAACAGCACGCCTTTCAGCGGTTTCTCGCGATGCGCGGCCCTCAGGTGGTCGGCATGCAGATAGGCGTCCGAGCCAAGCTCGATCTCGACGATCTCGATGCCGAGCGCGGCCATGATGTTGCGATAGGCCGGATAGCCGGGCGCGGCGATGGCGACGCGGTCGCCCGGATCGAACATCGCCAGGAAAGCAAGGTTGAAGGCGGCGGACGAGCCCGTGGTCACGGCGATGCGGCCAGGCGCGACATCGATCCCGTAGTGCTCGCCATAGTGCTCGGCAATCGCCTTGCGCAGCTCAGCCAGCCCCAAGGCGTCGGTGTAGCCGATGCGGCCATGTTTGAGCGCAAGAGCCGCAGCCTCGCGGACTCCGGCCGGCGCGGGGTCCGACGGCTGGCCGACCGCCATCGACACCACGGGAATGCCGGTGGCCTTCAGCCGGTTGGCTTCGGCCAGAATATCCATGGCGTGGAACGGCTCGACCTCGCCGCGGCGTGAAAGCGAAACGACCATTTGACCTCTCGTCCAGCCTGCCTTTTTGTCGGAGCAATTCCACGTAGAAAACCGCTGCGCGGTTTCTGGAATTGCCGCGGTTCGGCGGCAGCGCCGCACAAATGCCCGATTGATGTGGGGATCACAAGCGCGCAGGAAGTTATCGGCGCCGACTTTTCATCCTTCGCCCGCTCGTCTACCAGTGGACCTGTCATGTTGAGCCGACCCCGAACGATGATTGGCAAATCGACCGCAATAAGGCGAACCGCGCGCGGATTCGCGACACTTCTGCTTGCTGCCGCAGTCGCGATATCGACTTCCGTGAATGCCTTCGCACAAGGCGTTCCGGTGGTGCGCGACGCCGAGATCGAAGCGCTGGTGCGCGACTATGCCCGGCCGATCTTCAAGGCGGCAGGCCTCGCCAATGACGGCATCGACATCGTTCTCGTCAATGATTCGAGCTTTAACGCCTTCGTCACCGGCCGCCGCCTGTTCATCAACACCGGCGCGCTGGTGACGGCCGAAACGCCGAACGAGATCATCGGCGTCATCGCGCACGAAGCCGGCCATATCGCCGGCGGCCACCAGCAGAAGCTGCGCGACCAGCTCGACCGCGCCAAGACGATGGCCATCATCGCCACACTGCTCGGCGCCGGCGCGATGGTCGCCGGCGCCACGACCAACAGCCGCGGCCTTGCCGGCGCAGGCATAGGCGTCGCCGCCGGCGGCGGCGAGATGGCGCAGCGCAGCATCCTTGCCTATCAGCGAGGCGAAGAGATCACCGCCGACCGCTCGGCGATCACCTATCTCAACGCCACCGGCCAGTCCGGCATGGGCATGCTGAAGACCTTCTCCCGCTTCCAGAGCGCGCTTTCGCTGTCGGGCACCCAGCTCGATCCCTACCGGATCAGCCATCCGATGCCGCAGGAGCGCATCGCCAACCTCGAAGTGCTGGTCAAGGCGAGTCCATATGTCAACCAAGTCGACCCGCCGGCGCTGCAACAGCGGCACGACATGATGCGCATCAAGATCGCCGCCTACATGCAGGGCCAGGCGGCCGTGGCGCGGCTGATGCGCAAGAACCCGACCAGCCTCGCCTCACGCTATGGCGACGCGCAGCAGACCTATCTCTACGGCAATCCGGGCGCAGCGCTGACCAAGACGGCGGCGCTGATCAAGGAGCAGCCGAAGAACCCCTATTTCCAGGAACTGCGCGGCGACATCCTGATGAAGGCCAACAAGCCCAAGGATGCCGCGGATGCCTATGCCAAGGCCGTCAGCCTCGATCCGGCGCGGTCCGGTTTGCTGATGGTTTCGCTCGGCCAGGCGTTGATGGCGGTCGGCACGCCGGATTCGATCAAGAAGGCGGTGACCCAGCTCAACAACGGGATCGGCCGCGACAAGGAAAATGCGGAAGCCTACCGCTATCTGGCGCAAGCCTATGGCGAATTGGGGCAAATACCGGCCGCCGATCTTGCGACGGCGGAAGGCCATTACTATTCGGCCGACTACAAGAATGCGAAGATTTTTGCCATGCGCGCTCAGCAGAAGTTGAAGCGCGGCGAGCCTGGCTGGCTTCGCGCGCAGGATATCATAAACTACACGCCATCGAACAAGCTCAAATGAACCTCCCGGCCGTGCGCGGCGACTAGAGTGGCCAGGGACAGGCAGAAGGACATGATCATGAACAAGGCAATCCTGCTCGGCAGCGCCGGCGTAGCGGTAGCGCTCGGCATGCTGGCATTCGGCTTCGTGGCAGGAAGCCCGCAGGCCGCGAAGGCCGATACGACGCAAGCCATCCAGGTGGCTTCCACCGACACCAAGGTCGACCGCAAGGAGGTCGAAGGCATCATCCGCGACTATCTCTTGAAGAACCCGGAGGTTCTGCTCGAGGTTCAGGACGCGCTCGAGGCCAAGCAGAAGGAAGAGCAGCGGCTCGCCGCGCTCGGCGTCATCAAGAACGCGAAGGACGAGATCTTCAACTCCACTTTCGACGGCGTCGTCGGCAACCCGAAGGGCAAGGTCACCATCGTCGAGTTCTACGATTACAATTGCGGCTTCTGCAAACGCGCCATCGAAGACATGAAGGCGCTGACCAAGGCCGACCCGGACCTGCGCTTCGTTCTCAAGGAATTCCCGATCCTCAGCCCGGATTCACAGAAGGCCAGCATGGTGTCGATGGCCTTTCACCTGATGATGCCGGAGAAGTACGGCGAATTCCACACCGCGTTGCTTGGCGGCCAGGGCCGCGCCACCGAGGCAACGGCCATGAAGGTCGCGCTTTCGCTCGGCGCCGACGAGGCGAAGCTGCGCGAGAAGATGAAGGATCCGAGCATCAACGAGGCGCTCTCGCGGACCTACGACCTCGCCACCAAGCTGTCGATCACCGGCACGCCGTCCTACGTGGTCGGCAATGAGGTAGTGTTCGGCGCGCTTGGACAGCAGGTCCTGGCGGAAAAGATCGAAGAGGCCAAGAGCGCGCTCTGAGCTGTCGCGGGCTGCGCCAACAGGCGGTTTTCCGCCTGTTGTGGACAGCGAAAGAACGCACTTGCGCTCTTTTCGCGGGCGGCTATGCCCATTATAGAGGTCCGGCGCGCCGGCTTGGGGCCGGCGTTGAAGAAGGTCGGCATTTTGAAAACGATATTCGTCCTCAACGGTCCCAACCTCAATGCACTCGGCAAGCGCGAGCCGGGGATTTATGGCGGCAAAACGCTTGCCGCCATCGCGGAGGATTGCAAGGCCGCCGGCGCGGCGCTCGGGCTCGAGATCGATTTTCGCCAGTCCAATCACGAGGGCGATCTCGTCGACTGGATCC
This sequence comes from Mesorhizobium sp., assembly GCA_004963905.1. Lineage (GTDB taxonomy): Bacteria > Pseudomonadota > Alphaproteobacteria > Rhizobiales > Rhizobiaceae > Mesorhizobium. Next base: position 25,745 of record SUGL01000047.1, on the reverse strand, counting down.
AGGAAGCCGGCGACAAGGCTTCCGGAATCGTCATCAATCCCGGTGCCTACAGCCACACCTCGATCGCCATCCACGACGCCATCCGCGCCGTCGCGCCGTTGCCCGTCGCCGAAGTCCATCTTTCCAATATCCACGCGCGGGAGCCTTTCCGCCACGTCTCCATGGTCGCGCCGGTCGCAGTCGGCATGATCTGCGGGTTCGGGCCACTCGGCTACACGCTTGCGCTGCAGGCACTGGCGGCACGCCTGTGACCGGCTCCCAAACAGAAGGCTCGAAAATGTCGATAAAGAAGAATGGTGTTGACCAGCAGCTGATCCGCGATCTGGCGGGCATACTGAACGACACCAACCTGACCGAGATCGAGGTCGAGCTCGGCGACCTGAAGGTGCGCGTCTCGCGCCAGTCGCAAGCCGTCCATGCGGTCGCCGCGCCACTTCCCGTCTCCGCACCAGTCGCAATGACGCCGGCCCAGGCGGCGGCAGCGCCTGCGGCCACCGCCGATCCTGCCAAGAACGCCGTACCCTCGCCCATGGTCGGCACCGCCTATCTGGCGCCCTCGCCCGACGCCAAGCCGTTCGTCGAGATCGGCCAGAAGGTGAAGGAAGGCCAGACGCTGCTGATCATCGAAGCGATGAAGACGATGAACCAGATTCCCTCGCCGCGCGCCGGCACGGTGACGGCGATCCTGATCGAGGACGCCCAGCCGGTCGAATACGGCATGCCGCTCGTGGTCATCGAGTAGAGCCGGGAACAGCGGAGAGATGTTCCAGAAGGTCCTCATCGCCAATCGCGGCGAAATCGCACTTAGAGTGCTGCGCGCCTGCAAGGAGCTCGGCATCCAGACGGTGGTGGTCCATTCGACGGCCGATTCCGACGCCATGCATGTGCGGCTTGCCGACGAGAGCGTCTGTATCGGCCCGCCGCCGTCGCGCGAAAGCTATCTCAACATCCACCAGATCGTCGCCGCCTGCGAGATCACCGGCGCCGACGCCGTGCATCCGGGCTACGGCTTCCTGTCGGAAAACGCCAAATTCGCCGACATCCTCGCCGCCCACAACATCACCTTCATCGGCCCGTCCGGCGACCATATCCGCATCATGGGCGACAAGATCGAGGCCAAGCGCACGGCAAAACGCCTCGGCATACCCGTGGTGCCGGGTTCGGACGGCGCGATCAGCGACGAGAAGGAAGCAAAACGCGTTGCTGCCGAGATCGGCTATCCGGTGATCATCAAGGCCTCGGCCGGCGGCGGCGGCCGCGGCATGAAGGTGGCCCGCTCGGAAGCCGACCTGGAAGTCGCGCTGCAGACGGCAAGGTCGGAAGCGGGCGCCGCCTTCGGCGACGACGCCGTCTACATCGAGAAATTTCTGGAAAAGCCGCGCCATATCGAATTGCAGGTGTTCGGCGACGGCGCCGGCCGCGGCGTGCATTTCGGCGAGCGCGACTGCTCGCTGCAGCGCCGCCACCAGAAGGTCTGGGAGGAGGCCAACTCCCCCGCCCTCAATTCCGAGGAGCGCGCGCGCATCGGTGGCATCTGCGCCAAGGCGATCGCCGATCTCGGCTATTCCGGCGCCGGCACCATCGAATTCCTCTACGAGAACGGCGAGTTCTACTTCATCGAGATGAACACCCGCCTGCAGGTCGAGCATCCGGTGACCGAGGCGATCACCGGCATCGACCTCGTGCATGAGCAGATCCGCGTCGCCTCCGGCGGCGGACTGTCGGTCAGGCAGGAAGACATCAAGTTCAACGGCCACGCCATCGAATGCCGCATCAACGCCGAGGATCCGCGCACCTTCACGCCGTCGCCCGGCACCATCACGCATTTCCACACGCCAGGCGGCCTCGGCATCCGCGTCGATTCCGGCGTCTATTCCGGCTACAGGATCCCGCCCTATTACGACAGCCTGATCGGCAAGCTGATCGTGCATGGGCGCAACCGCGTGGAATGCATGATGCGGCTGCGCCGGGCGCTCGACGAGTTCGTCGTCGACGGCATCAAGACGACGCTGCCGCTGTTCCGCGACCTCGTCGGCAATCCGGATATCGCCAATGGCGATTACGACATCCACTGGCTCGAAAAATACCTGGCCGAGGACGATTAAAGCGCGTCGCGCTGAAGCGGATTCCAGCGAAGCGCTCCAATCCTTTTGTTTGATGCATGTCGTCACCCCAAACCGTCGCGCACTTTTGGGCGACGCGCTTTAGGGTCTTGCGGTTATAATGGCGCAATGACTCGTCCCTACGCGCCCGGCTACCGCATCCCGACCGACCTGCTGCTGAAGGCCTATGCCTCGGGCGTGTTCCCAATGGCTGAGAGCGCGACCGACCCGGAAGTGTTCTGGGTGCGGCCGGAAACGCGCGGCATCATCCCGCTCGACGGGTTCCACACGCCTCGCAGCCTGAAGAAGACGATCCGCAGGCATCCCTTCGACATCCGCTATGATTTCGATTTCGAGGCTACGATCGACGGTTGCGCCGAAAAGCGCGACGAGCGCCGCTCGACTTGGATCAACGCACCGATCCGCGAAGCCTATGTAGAGCTCTACAGGCTGGGCCACTGCCATTCCGTCGAGGCGTGGCGCGAGGGCCGGCTGGTCGGCGGCCTCTATGGCGTGTCGCTTGGGCGCGTCTTCTTCGGCGAAAGCATGTTCGCCCGGGAAACCGACGCCTCGAAGACCTGCCTCTATTATCTCGTCGAGCGGCTCAACGAACGCCGCTTCGCGCTGCTCGATACACAATTCACCACCGAGCACCTCAAGCGCTTCGGCGCCGTCGACGTGCCACGCAGCCGGTACGAGAAGATGCTGGCCGAGGCCCTGAAGGGCGACGCGGTTTTTTATCCCTGAGAAAACTCGTCCAGCGGACGGACGGCGCGCGGGCGCCGAAGGATCAGTTCTGGTCCGTGGTGTCGGCACCGTCCGGCGCGGGCGCTGCGTCCGTCGGCTCAGGCGCGGCGTCGGCCGGCTGCTCCTGCGCGGGTGCCTTCGGCTTGGCGGCATTCGTCTTCGGCTTGCCCGTATCGGCCTTGGCGGCGGTCGGCGGCGGCACGTCGGACTTCTGCTTGCAGCCCTTCAGCCAGACGTCATAGACGGCATGCTCGACGGCGTTGAGGCCGGGGCTTTCGGCGAACATCCAGCCGGTGAAGATGCGGCGGATCTTGCGGTCGAGCGTGATCTCGTCGACCTCGACGAAAGAATCGGTCTTCGGCTGTTCCGTCTCTGGCCGCGAATAGCAGACGCGCGGCGTCACCTGCAGGGCACCGAACTGCACCGTCTCGTCGATATAGACGTCGAAGGTGATGATGCGGCCGGTGATCTTGTCGATGCCGGCGAATTCGGCGACCGGGTTGGTGATGCGGTCGGAGACTGGCGGTGCTGCCGGTGCCTGCGGGGCGGCGAACACCGCTGTCGAGGCTGCCAGAACGGACGCTGCCGCGAACAATCCCGTCGAGAGTCGGCTTAGGGGCTTTGCGCGCAATTCCGGACGGAAAACCGCTACGCACTTTTCCTGGAATTGCTCGAAAGAGTTCATGCAAGGATACCGGTGGTTGCGCCCGGGTGATTCTCTCAATCGCCCAAGGCTAGTCATGGCTGCGATATCGGCAAGCAGCTAAACGCCAATTGTGGCGACAAAGGACCGAAGAACGCGTTTACGAGCCGGGCGTCCAGGCGTCGTAGTCGCCGGTCACCTGCGGACGGTGCTGGTTGGTCAGGATGGAACCCTGCGGGCGATAGGCGCCGGGCGTTCCGGTGAGGTTCGCCCGATGCGGCTTCTGCCACTCGCGAGCCTTGTAGCTCTCGCCCGATGGGGGCGTGTCGACGCGATGATGGATCCAACCGTGCCAGCCCGGCGGGATTTTCGAGGCTTCGGAATAGTCGCGATAGATGACCCAGCGCCGGGTGCGGCCTTCCGAATCGATGCCGCCTTCGTAATAGACGTTGCCGGCCTCGTCCTCGCCGACCTTCTTGCCGAAGCGCCAGGTGTGAAAGCGTGTGCCCAGCGTCTGGCTGTTCCACCAGGTGAAAAACTGCAGCAGGAAAGTCTTCATCCAGATCCTCGTGGCGGCAGCGGCCGCGCTGTCTTCCTGCTTATGGCGTCAGGTCACCCGGAAGGCAAGGGTTTTGCCGCGCCCGCGACGTAAATGCTTCGTGCGCTAAATCGATACAGGCGCGGAGATGTCGCCGCCTCGGCTTGCCAAGCGTTGCCTGTGTTTCTAAAGCTCGCACGCCCGGCAAGCGGGCGGCTAGAGCAGTTCAGCGTTTGGTCGAAGCGCTGAACTGCTCTAGCCATTTGTTTTCACGCAATTCCGGACGGAAAACCGCTACACTTTTCCTGGAATTGCTCCAGCCCGCTCCGGCCGAGGGAGGTGAGGATTGGCCCAAGAACGGTCCACCGGCAATCGGATCGGCGCCGAAGACATTCGCCGCCGCAAGGGTGGCGTGCCGATCGTCTGCCTCACCGCCTATACCTATCCGATAGCCCGCATGCTCGATCGGCATGTCGACCTGCTTTTGGTCGGCGACAGCGTCGCCATGGTGCTGCACGGCCACGCCACGACGCTCGGCGCCTCGCTGGAGATGATGATCGCGCATGGACAGGCGGTGATGCGCGGCTCGGCAAAAGCCTGCGTGGTCGTCGACATGCCCGCCGGCAGCTACGAGGGCTCCCCGGCGGACGCCGTTCTCTCGGCAAGGCGCATCGTCGACGAGACCGGTTGCCAGGCGGTGAAGCTCGAGGGGGGCGTCGACATGGCCGCGCAGATCGCGGCAATCGTCGCCGAAGGCATACCGGTGATGGGTCATATCGGCCTGCAGCCGCAATCCGTGGAAAAGGACGGCGGCTACAAGATCAAGGGCCGGACGGAGGAAAACATCGCCGCGCTTTTTCGCGATGCCGAGGCGGTCGAAAAGGCCGGCGCCTTCTCGGTGGTCATCGAGGGCACGGTGGAGTCGGTGGCGTCGTACCTCACCCGCCATATCTCGATCCCCACCATCGGCATCGGCGCCAGCGGCGACTGCGACGGCCAGATCCTGGTGATCGACGACATGATCGGCATGACCGTCGACCGCGTGCCCAAATTCGTCAAGGAATACGCAACCCTGCGCGACACCGTCTCGGACGCGGCGGCGCACTACGCCGCCGAGGTGCGCAGCCGCGCATTTCCGGGGCCGGACCACGTCTTCTCGGCGACATCGGACAAGGACAAGGCATGAGCGGGCCAAACGTCGTCGACAGCGTCGCAGCGCTGCGGGCGCAAATCCGGAACTGGCGCCAGGAAGGCCAGAGGATCGCCATGGTGCCGACCATGGGCGCCTTGCATGACGGCCACATCTCGCTGGTGAGGATCGCGCTTGAACGGGCCGAGCGCTGCGTCGTCTCGATCTTCGTCAATCCGGCCCAGTTCGCGCCGACCGAGGACCTGGACAAATATCCGCGCCAGTTGGCCCTCGATCTCGACCGGTTGCGGGAAGCCGGCGCGCATCTCGCCTTCACACCGGGTGTGACGGAAATGTACCCGGCAGGCTTCGCCACCAAGATCTCGGTCGGCGGCCCTGCCGCCGGCCTCGAAACGGATTTCAGGCCGGCCTTCTTCGATGGCGTCGCCACGGTGGTGGCCAAGCTTTTCCTGCAGGCGGCGCCCGATTGCGCCGTGTTTGGCGAGAAGGACTACCAGCAGCTTTGCGTCGTCCGGCAGCTTTGCCGCGATCTCGATCTGCCAGTCGAGATCATCGGAGCGCCGACGGTGCGCGACTCCCGTGGCCTCGCCATGTCGTCGCGCAACGCCTATCTCGGCGAGGCCGAACTCGAGGTCGCGCGCAAGCTCAACGCGGTTCTGCGCCAAACCGCGACGGAACTGGCATCCGGCGCCGATGAGATCGGCGCCATGGAGGATGCCGCAGAAGCGCTCGTCCGGGCAGGCTTTCGAAAGGTCGACTACGTCGCCGCACGCGAAGCAATGACGCTCAGGCCCTGGCGGCGGGACCGCGACGGCCGCCTGCTCGCAGCGGCCTGGCTCGGCACGACCAGGCTGATCGACAATGTGGAGATTCTTCCCGCGCCTGAGTGACGAAGTTTGGTCGCCCGGGGATGCATCAAATCCATGGAGCGACGCCGCAGCCGTTATCTTCGGATCTACGTCAGCCGCTTCTCCAGGATGAGCGCGGGCATTCCCGAACCGCTGCCGCAATCGGCGGTCCTGCCGGCGGGTCGGAATCCATTTGCCTCGTAGAAGGCGATCGCCGGAGTATTCGCCTCCTCCACTTCCAGGCGCAGTGACCGCGCTTCCAGGAAGCTGGCCTCGACCTCGTCGAGCAGCGACCGGCCGATCCCTCGCCGCTGACAGTCCGGATGCACGTAGAGCTGGTTGAGCAGGACGATCTTCGGGTCCTTGGTGGCGGAAGCGAACGCCATGCCGCCGAGGCGCTTGCCGTCGTCGGCCACCAGGAATTCCGAGTTGGGGCGCGTCAGCCGCGCCTTGAGCGAGGCGATCGAATGCCAGTCATCGGTGATCTCGGTGACGCGCCGGGCGCCGTAGACGGCATCGTAGGTGGCGTGCCAGGTCTCGACCAGCAGCACACGGATGGCGGCGAGATCGCGTTCGCTCGCCGTCCGCACGAACATGCTAGCCCTCGATGCCGAGCTTGGCCTTGACCAGCTCGTTGACCGCCTGCGGGTTCGCCTTGCCGCCGGTCGCCTTCATCACCTGGCCGACGAACCAACCGGCCATGGTCGGCTTGGCGCGCGCCTGCTCGGCCTTGTCGGGGTTGGCGGCGATGACCTCGTCGACAGCTTTCTCGATGGCGCCGGTGTCCGTGACCTGCTTCATGCCTCGGCTCTCGACCAGCTGGCGCGGGTCGCCGCCCTCGTTCCAGACGATCTCGAACAGGTCCTTGCCGATCTTGCCGGAGATCGTGCCTTCCTTGATCAGGTCGATCACCGCCCCCAGCTGATCGGGCGAAACCGGCGCATTTTCAATATCTTTACCGGCTTTGTTGAGAGCACCCAACAGGTCGTTGATGACCCAGTTGGCGGCAAGCTTGCCGTCACGCCCGGCCGCCACCTTCTCGAAATAGTCGGCGATCGGCTTCTCCGACACCAGCACCGATGCGTCGTAGGTCGAGAGTCCGAGCGAGCCGATCAGCCGCGCCTTCTTGTCGTCGGGCAGTTCCGGCAGATGCTGTGCCAGATCATCGACATAAGCCTGGTCGAACTCCAGCGGCAGAAGGTCGGGATCCGGGAAATAGCGGTAGTCATGCGCCTCTTCCTTGGAGCGCATCGAGCGCGTCTCACCCTTGTTGGGGTCGAAAAGACGGGTCTCCTGCTCGATCGCACCGCCGTCCTCCAGGATGGCGATCTGCCGGCGCGCCTCGGATTCGATGGCCTGGCCGATGAAGCGGATCGAGTTGACGTTCTTGATTTCGCAGCGCGTGCCGAAAGCGCCGCCGGGGCGGCGCACCGAGACGTTGACGTCTGCGCGCAGCGAGCCTTCGTCCATGTTGCCGTCGCAGGTGCCGAGATAGCGCATGATGGTGCGCAGCTTGCTGACATAGGCCTTGGCCTCGTCGGCGGAGCGCATGTCGGGCTTGGAGACGATCTCCATCAGCGCCACGCCCGAGCGGTTGAGATCGACATGGGACATGGTCGGATGCTGGTCGTGCATCGACTTTCCAGCGTCCTGCTCGAGATGCAGCCGCTCGATGCCGACCTCGATGTCCTCGAATTCGCCCTGCCGATCCGGACCGACAGACACGATCACCTTGCCCTCGCCGACGATCGGCTGCTTGTACTGCGAGATCTGGTAGCCCTGCGGCAGGTCCGGATAGAAGTAGTTCTTCCGGTCGAAGACCGACTTGTGGTTGATCGCGGCCTTCAGGCCCAGCCCGGTGCGGATGGCCTGCTTGACGCACTCCTCGTTGATCACCGGCAGCATGCCGGGCATCGCCGCGTCGACCAGGCTGACATTGGCGTTGGGCGCGGCGCCGAAAGAAGTCGAGGCGCCGGAGAAGAGCTTCGCCTCGGACGTCACTTGCGCATGCACTTCGAGACCGATGATGATCTCCCAGTCGCCGGTGGCCCCGGAGATCAGGCGTTTCGGATCTGGCGTGCGGGTATCGATGATGCTCATGGCGGTCCAGATGCTTGTTGGTCGAATTCCCACGCTCTGGCGGCGCAGGATGTCAACCGTTCGCTAGATCAATCGGCTCGGGCTGGCAAGGGAGTCGTCCATTGACCGAGATCAATGCATGCGCCCGCGGTCCTGCGAGAGACTGCGGAAAGGGCAGGAGCGCGAGCGATATGAGCTTTCTGGATTATCTGCTGACAATCGACGTCAAGACCTCGCTGATGGGCCGAATGATGGAGAAGATGGGCGTCGACCGACAGCTCAAGATCATTCCGGACCACCTTGCCGTTACCAATCGGGCCGCCGATCGCTGCCGTTCATGCGGCCATCAAACCGAATGCGCGACGTGGCTCGACAGCCACGAACAAGCCGATGCTCCGCCGCCATATTGTCGCAACGCCGATCTCATCGCGCGCCTCCAGCACGCGGCCGGGGTGCGCTGATTTAAGGTGAACAAGCAACCGAGCTGCGGCTATGCCGTGGCTATGTAGGCCCTGATCTCCTCGGCCTCACGCTCGACATCCTCGATGCGGCGCTTGACCACGTCGCCGATCGACACGATGCCGTCGAGCATGCCGTCCTTCTCCACCGGCAGGTGGCGGAAACGACCCTTCGTCATGATCTCCATGACCTCGTTGACCGTGTGGTTCTCGTTGCAGATCTTGACCTTCGGCGTCATGGCCGAACGCACCGGAATATCGAGCGCGGCCGCGCCCTCCCTGGCCAACACCCGCACGATGTCGCGCTCGGAAAGAATGCCGACGATCTTGCGGTCGCCATTGGTGATGACGAGCGCGCCGATCCTGTGGTCGGTCAGAATCCGGATGGCCTCGCTCAGCTTTTCATTAGGCCCGAGCGTGAACACGTCATGGCCCTTGCTTTCAAGAATTGCCTTAACCGTCATGGCGTCCTCCTCAGCCTTGCTCGCCGGCTCCTGCCCTGGCCGGCGTTCCTTAGCCCCAGCGCCCTTCAGAGGACGCTGGGTGACTACCCAACATCGTGCGCCGTCATAGGTTGCATTTCAAGTGCGGCGCAGCGTTACTCGGCCGACATGGGGCGGTCGAAAAAACGCAGGCCGAAGAAGCCGGCCACAAAGCCACCGATATGGGCTTCCCAAGCAATCTGGCCGTCGATACCCGGCGCGAAGCCTAGCAGGCCGGTGGCGAGGTTGATCACCGTCCAAACGCCGAGAAAGGTCATGACGCCGCGCAAGCGCAACACGATTGCGATCGGCAACGGATCGCCGGCGAAGGCCGCCCGGCCGGACGAGCGGTCGATGCGGAAGCCGTAGCGCGCCGCCGCACCCATCATGCCCGAGATCGCGCCCGAAGCGCCGACGAGCGGCATCTCGCCATAAGGGTGCATTGCCCAGAACAGCGCGACCGAAGCGAGCCCGGTCACGGCGTAGAACACCGCAAATCGAAGGGTGCCGAGGCGATTGGCAAGCGGTGAGCCGAAAGCGGCAAGCCAGACCATGTTGATGGCGATATGGGCAAAGCCCCCATGCATGAAGGCGTAGGTGAAGGGGCGCGTGAACAGGAACCAGTCGAAGCCGTATTGGCCGGTGTAGAGCACCGGGATGAAGGCTCCATCGTAGAGCAGCGTCATTTGCTGGGTTTCGTTCAGCACATATTGCTGCAGCAAAAAGACGATCGCGCATATCGCGATGACCGCCAGCACCACCGGCGGCAGGTTGAACACCGGCTCGCGGCGCGGCTCCGGCGCCTCTTCGTCCGGCCGCGGTTCGGGTTCAGTCGGGCCTACCGGTTCGTTCATGCGCCCTTGGAGTTGGCTGGAGATTCGATTTGAGCGCCAGCATGTAGTTCACGCCCAAACGAATCACAAACCGCGAATCGCCGCGGCCGCGAATCAAAAAGAAAGCCGTCCAGGGTTTCCCCTGAACGGCCGGTCGAGTCCCCTGCTCCCCGAAAACTGACTGAAGTGCTGCCGATCGCTGCTGAAACGACCGTTTTGGAGTGGTTTTCGATGTGCCATAGGCCCCGCGGGCCCGCAATGTAAACCACTTGTTAACCTTAACGTCCCCGAAGCGTGAACAAACGTTAACGATACTGGCACGCATCCTGCTCCGCACCGCATGAAGGTCATCGGAGGGCGCCCTGTCTGTTCGCCGATGGGACAGCAAGAAAGACAGATTGCTCGGAGCGGAATGGAAATGAATCAGAACGGATCAATCACGCTGTTCCAATATTGGAACCAGCTGCGTGATGGCCGCCCGGCCCCGAAACGTTCGGAAGTCGAGCCGGCGGACATCAAGTCGCTTCTGGCCGATACGTTCATCCTGGAGCGCGACACGCGCGGCGAAGCCGTGTTCCGGCTGGCCGGCACAAGGCTCTGCGCCTATTACGGCCGCGAGCTCAAGGGGTTCTCCTTCCCTTCGCTCTGGCGCGAGAAGGACCAGCGGCTGGTGTCGCGGCTCATTCACGGCGTCTTCGACCAGAAATCGGTCCTGCTGCTGAACTACGAGGGCTTTAGCCGAAACGGCCGTTCCAACAAGTTCGAACTGCTTGCGGTGCCGCTCGACGGCGGTGTCGAGAACCCGCGCTGCCTGGGCATCATCAGCGCCGCGGAAAGGCCGTTCTGGCTGGGCGCCGACCCGCTCGTCGACGCGCTGATCGACGCGATCCGGGTCATCGATCCCGACAAGGAACCGATGTTCCTGAAGAACCGACCCGCGATCGACGTTCCGTCGCTCGTTCCCACGGAGTTCGATGCGCCCGAAACCATTTCGGCGCTCGGCCGCGTGCGTCGGATCCGGCACCTCGTCGTTTTTGACGGCGGGCGCAACGAATAAGGCGATCGCGACGTTTTTGCCCCGATCGGACCTTGTTTCCCGCCTTGCCCTGGCGTCTGGTCCCAAGCCATTTAGGGCCGACTTTTTCCCCTTTGTTAACCTGCTTTGCTGTAACTTTTTCCGGTGAAATTCCTCGCATCGGCGCGCGGAATGCCAACGGGGTGTAGGCAGTCATGAGGTCAGCGGCGGAATACGCGCCGTCCCGAGTGGAGCGGCGCAATTTCCAGCGCGTCCGGGTCAAGATCTACGGGCGATTCATGCTGGAAGACCGCACCGAGCATCCGTGCCAGGTGATCGACATGTCGCCCGGCAACGTCGCCTTGCGCACCGATCGCGTCGGCATGCCGGGCGAAAAGGTCATTGCCTATATCGACCATATCGGCCGCATCGAAGGCGTCGTGACGCGGACTTCGCAGGACGGTTTCGCCATGACCGTCATCGCTTCGGACCGCAAGAAGGACAAGCTTGCCGCGCAGCTCACCTGGCTTGCCAACAAGCATGAGTTGGACTTGCCGGAGGATCGCCGCCACGAGCGCGTCGCGCCGCGCAATCCGATGAGCGTGCTGCAGCTCACCGACGGACGCCAGTATCAGTGCCGCATCATCGACCTGTCGCTTTCGGGCGCGGCGATCGAGATCGACGTCAAGCCGGCGATCGGCGTGCAAGTCATGCTGGGGACGATGCGCGGCCAGGTAGTGCGTCACTTCGAGGACGGCGTGGCCATCGAATTCGCCGTCATCCAGCGGCCGGAGACATTGGATTCGGAATTCAACGCGCCGCGGTCCTGATCACTCCAAAACCAGGCAAGCACCGAACCGGCCCCTCAGCGGCCGGTTTTTTGTTAGTCGGATTGTGCCTCTCGCAATCAGGCGGCATGTCGAGGCACCACGAGAGCCGGGGACGGCGCCCGGCGAAATCTCAACAATCCGAAATCGAGACAGTTCAAATTTTATATTTATTCTACGGGCGTTTTACTCAATATCTGCTTCGGGTTTTTGCGCCAAATAAATCCCAACGTGGCACAGTCTCTCTCAAACGGGGAGACTACCATAATGAAAATGATGAGGGGCAAGCTGTTGCTCTTGGCAATGGCGATGCAGCTTTCCGCTTGGGGAACGGCAAACGCTGGACCGGTTTTCATGCATACGGGCGGCCGCACCACCCAACCGGTCGGCCATTATGAATTCTGCCAGCGCATCCCGGTCGAGTGCAACGAGAGGACGCCGAAAGGATCACCGGTCGAACTGACCCGCAAGCTGTGGGCGACGATGATCAGCGTCAACAATTCGGTCAACACACGCGTCAAGCCGCGCACCGACATGGAGATCTACGGGGTCGAGGAATACTGGGCCTATCCCGACAACGGCTATGGCGACTGCGAGGACTACGCGCTGGAGAAGCGACGCCAGCTGATGGCCGCCGGTGTCCCCGCCGGCGACCTTTTGATGACGGTCGTGCGCCAGCCGAACGGCGACGGTCACGCGGTGCTGACGGTGCGCACCAGCCTCGGCGAATTCATCCTCGACAACCTCGAGCCGAAAGTGCTCGCCTGGAACGACACGGTCTACACCTACCTCAAACGTCAATCGACCGAGAATTCGGGCGTTTGGGTTTCGATCAACGACGGCCGCGAGGACGCGGTCGCCAGCGTCCGCTAAGGACGCGACCAAAAAGCCCGGTCGAGTCCCCACCCTCCCCGTCCCCAACGACCGGGTTTTAGGAGCCGGCCCTGTCCCCGGGCCGGCTCCGCCTTTTTCGACAACCGCCCTAGCAGACCTTTCTGGGTGCGGCGAATGGGAGCAATATGGCCGTTCATTTCGGATGGAAGGCGATGTTGGAAATCCCCGACGACCGCTGTGAGCGCGCCAAGCTGTTCAGGGCCATAGACGCCGCCTTCAAGGCGGGCGACTTCGAGGGTCTCGGCAAGGCGCTCGGCGGATCGGCGCGGTGGTTCGACGAGAGAATGGCCTTCGAACTCGGCCTTGGCCATCCGCTGGAATACGCGATCTATTGGAGCCCGATCGCTTTCATCGCAACCTTGCTTGGTGCGGGCTCGAATCCGAACTACGAGGACCTTGCCGGTTTTCCTTCCATCATCGCGGCATTGTCGACGAAGCGGCCGGACAGGTTGGACGTCATCCGGCTCCTGCTGGAACACGGCGCCGACCCGAACATGCGCGGCGTTAACGACTGGACGCCCCTGCACTATGCGGTGGCGCAGCGCGATGCGGAGGCGATCCGCCTGCTGCTGGCATCGGGCGCGGATCCATCGCTCAGGACGCATATCGACGACTATGAGACCGCCCTGGAAGGCGCCGAGGAAGCCAACTTCGAAGCGGGAGCGTCGCTGCTGCGCGAGGCGATGTCCCGGCGTGGTTGAGCCGACGGCAAGCCGCGGCTAAGCCGGCGGCGCCCCCGGCCAGTTCGCTTCAGGCCTGCTTCAATCCGGCCTTGAAGCGTTTGCCGTTGGCGACATAGTGCGCGGCCGAGACGCGCAGCCGCTCGATCGCCGCGTCGTCCAGCGTCCGTATCACCTTGGCGGGCGAACCGACGATCAGGGAATTGTCCGGAAAGATCTTGTTTTCCGTCACCAGGGCGCCGGCGCCGACCAGCGAATTCCTGCCGATCTTCGCCCCGTTGAGCACGATGGCGCCCATGCCGATCAGGCTGTTGTCGCCGACCGTGCAGCCATGCAGCAGCGCGCGATGGCCGATCGTGCAGCCCTGGCCGATGGCGAGCGGATAACCTGGATCGGTGTGCATGACCGTGTGTTCCTGCACATTGGTGTCGGCGCCGATCGTGATCGGCTCGCCGTCGCCGCGGATGACGACGCCGAACCAGAAGCCGGCATTGCGGCCTATGCTGATATCGCCGATCAGCGTGGCGTCGGGCGCAACCCAGTTGGTTTCGGCATCCTCGAACCGAGGCGCTTTCCCATCGATCGCGTAGATCGGCATTTTTGTCTCCGATTCGTCTCAAAGCCGGGAATTCGGCAGAGCCTAAAGCATGTCTCCCGAAAGTGTGCAGCGGTTTCGGGACAAAGACATGCTTAAATCAAAGACCTAGAGACCGGTTGCCCAGGAGGCAATGGTGATCAGCACGATGCCGAGCGCCAGCGCCCAGGCCACGGCCGTGCAGCCGCAGGAAAGCAGCGCCAACGTGCCGATGCGCCCCTCGCGCCGTGCAGCCAGCGCTTCATTGGTGAGCATGAAAGGGCCGGCGCAGGCGGTCGCCGCAAGCGAACGCACAATGTGAGCAGGCGACACATAGGGCTCGGCGAAAGCCAGCCGGCGGCCGAAGATGAGTTCCATCGCCGAGCCGGCGAGACCGCAAGCCGTCAGGCCGACCGCAAAAGCGTAGAGAGGGAGCAACAGGAGATCCATCTTTACCAACCGTTTACCATGAGACCGCACAGTCGTGCCAACGCGCTGCAAGGGCCATGCCGCGCAAGCTGTGCCACCTGAGGACAGGTGAGCGGATCGGGGATCGCGATGAGAGAGGCAGCAGCCGCCGAGCAATTCGAGGTCGTCGACTCGACCTTCATGAAGCGGGTCTTCTACGCCTTCGCGGCGCTGGCCCTGCTGTCGGTGGCAATCAGCGTCGGTGGCAAATGGCTAGGCCGGTCGATAGCCATGGCCGGCTATACCGACGACACGACGGTCCGACAGATCGTCATCGGTAACAACCTGATCAGCGTGCCGGCCAACTTCATCCGCTTCGACCAGGCCAGGCGCGACGGCATCGCTTCACGCCTTGATCTTTACCTGCGCTATCCCGAGATGGACGGCTACAGCAGCGCCGCGCGCGACGACTTCAACCACGCGACGGCCAAGAAGATCATCTTCCTGTCGTTCGAGCCGCGCATGATGTCGCGCGACATGAGCGGCCGTTTCGCGCCGATCTACAGCGCCTTGATCGTCAAGCCCGGCACGCCCGGCCCGGACGGCACCACGCTTTACGGCTTCACCGAGAAATCGGGCTATCTCAACGAGGTGCTGGCGGTCGCCGACCGGCCGGGCAAGGACCCGTTCGTCGCCCGCTGCCTGAGTGGGCCAGCTGCCGAGGAATCGCTGGCGCCCTGCGAGCGCGACATCCAGGTCGGGGACGATCTCAGCCTCACCTACCGCTTCCCGCGCGAGCTGCTCGGAAACTGGCAGGCGCTCGATGCCGCGATCGCCGCCAAGCTGGCAGGCATCCTGAAGACTGGACGCTGAAGCGCGCCGCCGCGGCCCTTCGTCCCCTCCTGGCTCAACGCATCGGCATGACGGGCGCCAAGATACGGTCTGGCATCGGCGTGACCAAGCGCGCTATTGGTCGAGCATGACGCCAGCCTATCTCGCTTTCGATCCCGCCAGCCGCCGCCTGCGGCTCGACCCGCACGAGCCGGCCTTCGTGCAGAACCCGTATGAGGCCTATGCCTTGCTGCATGGCGCCTCGAACGCCTTCTTCTGGGAGGATTACGGCTTCTGGTGCTTTGGCGGCTTCGACGACGTCAACCGCCTGCTGCGCGACCGCCGTTTCGGCCGGCAGAACCCGGCAGGCATTCCCGACAGCCGCGGCGTCGGCGACGACCGCTCGCACCTCGCCGCCTTCGACGCCATCGAGGTGAATTCCATGCTGGAGCTCGAGCCGCCGGTGCACACGAGGCTGCGGACGCTGGTCAACCGCGCCTTCGTCTCGCGTCAGGTCGAGCGGCTGAGGCCGCGCATCGAGGCTCTGGCCAATGAGCTGATCGACCGCTTCGAGCCGGGCGGCGCCGATCTCCTGCCCGCCTACGCCTCGCCTTTGCCGATCACCATCATCGCCGAGATGCTGGGCGTCCCGGTCGAGATGGGACCGCAATTGCTCGACTGGTCGCATCAGATGGTCGCCATGTACATGCATGGCCGCACCCGTGAGGTTGAACAGACGGCCAATCGCGCAGCGCGCGATTTTTCCGACTTCCTGCGCGGCTATATTGCGGAGCGGCGCAATAAACCTGGCGACGATCTGCTTTCGTTGCTGATCGAAGCCCAGGACAACGGCCAGAAACTTTCCGAAGACGAACTGGTCTCTTCGGCGATCCTTTTGCTCAATGCCGGGCACGAAGCGACCGTGCACCAGGCGGGCAATGCTGTGCGTTCGATCCTCGCGCAAGGCGGCGATCCGCGCCGTTTTTTCGCTACGCCTGAAGCAAACGCGGCAACGGTCGAGGAATGCCTGCGCTTCGACGCGCCGCTGCACATGTTCCTGCGCTATGCCTATGAGGAGATCGAAGCGGCACCGGGCATTTTGGTCAAGCCCGGCGAGATGGTCGCGCTGCTGCTCGGCATGGCCAATCACGACCCGCTGGCGTTTGCCAATCCTGGAACCTTCAGCCCGGACCGCGCGGACCAGAAAAACGTCTCCTTCGGCGCCGGCATCCATTTCTGCATCGGCGCGCCGTTAGCGCGGCTTGAGCTGCAAGCGTCGCTAAAAACGCTGTTCGACCGACTGCCTAAGCTGCGGCTGGCTGAGGAGCCACGCTTCCGCGACAGCTATCATTTCCATGGATTGGAGCGGCTGGCTGTCAGCTTCTGAGCGAGGCGTACCCGA
This sequence comes from Mesorhizobium sp., assembly GCA_004963905.1. Classification (GTDB taxonomy): domain Bacteria; phylum Pseudomonadota; class Alphaproteobacteria; order Rhizobiales; family Rhizobiaceae; genus Mesorhizobium. Next base: position 9,234 of record SUGL01000047.1, on the reverse strand, counting down.
TTTCGTCATCCTTGGGCGTAGCGACGCGAAGCGGAGCGAATCCATTCCGTGACCTCGGCGAAGCGTGCAACGGAGCAGAATTCTGCATCGCTGCAACGCGTCGAAGTCACGGAATGGATCCTCGGGTCTGCGCTGCGTCGCTTCGCTCGTTGCTCCGCCCGTGGATGACGACGCGGCAGCGTTTCAGCCAATCTCCAAGGTCGCGACAGAGTGACCAGAAGCCCGATTCACAACTTGATCACATACTCCTTCCGCGTCGTTTCGAGCACTTCCCAGGTGCCCGTGAAGCCGGGCCGCAGCACGAAACAGTCGCCGGCCTTGACCGTGCGCGCCTCGCCGTTGTCCTCGGCAATCACCGAGACACCCGCCAGGATGTGGCAGAACTCCCATTCGTCATAGACGATGCGCCACTTGCCGGGCGTCGCTTCCCAGATGCCGGCGTAGAGGCCGCCATCGCGCGCCTCGACATTCCAGGTGCGGAATTTCGGATCGCCGGAGATCACGCGGTCCGGGGCCGGCGCGCCAGCCTCCGGTTCGACGCTTTCGGTATTGACCGCAAGGAAGGCCGACATCGGATCAGACCTTGTCGAGCGCCTGTTCGAGATCGGCGACGATGTCGTTGACGTCCTCGATGCCGATCGACAACCGGACGGTGTCCGGTCCGGCGCCGGCCTTGATTTTCTGCTCGTCGGAAAGCTGGCGGTGCGTGGTCGAGGCCGGATGGATGACCAGCGACTTGGTGTCGCCGACATTGGCAAGGTGCGAGAACAGCTCCAGCGCCTCGACGAACTTGACGCCCGCCTCATAGCCGCCCTTGAGGCCGAAGGTGAAGACGGCGCCCGCGCCCTGCGGCGAATATTTCTTCTGCAGCGCGTTGTTCTTGTCGCTGGGCAGTCCGGGATAATTCACCCAAGCGACTTTCGGATGGTTGGAAAGCCAGGCGGCGACGCTGACCGCGTTGTCGCAATGGCGCTGCATCCTGAGCGGCAGGGTCTCGAGGCCGGTCAGGATCAAGAAGGCGTTGAAGGGCGAGATCGCCGGGCCGATGTCGCGCAGGCCGAGCACGCGCGCGGCGATGGCGAAGGCGAAGTTGCCGAAGGTCTCGTGTAGCACGAGGCCGCCATATTCTGGACGCGGCTCCGACAGCATCGGATATTTACCCGATTTCGACCAGTCGAAGGTGCCGCCATCGATGATGGCGCCGCCGATCGAATTGCCATGGCCGCCGATGAACTTGGTCAGCGAATGCACGACGATGTCGGCGCCATGCTCGATCGGCCGTACCAGATAGGGCGAGGCCAGCGTGTTGTCGACGATCAGCGGCAGGCCGTGCCTGCGGGCAATATCGCCGATCTTCTCGATGTCGACGAAGATGCCGCCGGGATTGGCGAGGCTTTCGATGAAGATTGCCTTGGTCCTGTCGTCGATCTGGCTTTCGAAGGTCGACGGATCGTTGGTATCGGCCCAGCGCACCTGCCAGCCGAAGTTCTTGAAGGCATGGCCGAACTGATTGATGGAGCCGCCATAAAGCTTTGTGGCAGATACGAAATTGTCACCCGGCTGCATCAGATTGTGGAAGACCAGCACCTGGGCGGCGTGGCCGGATGCAACGGCAAGGGCCGCCGTGCCGCCTTCGAGCGCCGCTAAGCGTTCCTCGAGAACCGCCTGCGTCGGATTCATGATGCGCGTGTAGATGTTGCCGAAGGCCTTCAGCCCGAACAGCGATGCGGCATGGTCGGCGTCATCGAAGACGTAAGAAGTGGTCTGGTAGATCGGCGTGGCGCGGGCGCCGGTCGCCGGATCCGGCTTGGCGCCGGCATGAACGGCGAGCGTGTTGAAACCGGGCGTACGGGTCACGGAAACCTCCCTCTGGTAATCCAGCGAAAATCGCCGGGCATTCTTGGCGAAGCCCGGCTGGGAATGCAAAGAAGAAAATACCTTTCGGCATGCGATCTGCGGCGAACGCCGGAGAAAATCGATCTCTTCCCGGAATAATTTTGCGCAGCCTGCGAGAGGCTTATTTCTGCCTCACACCGAAGCTCTGGAAGCCCTGGCGCATCAAGGGCTTCTTCGACGACAGCACGCCGGAATTGACACCGGTCCAGCCGATCTCGCCCGACAGCTTGCCGTATTCGATCTTCGGGCAGCGGTTCATCACCGCCTTGATGCCGGCGGCCTCGGCGCGGGCGGCGGCCTCGTCATGGCGCACACCAAGCTGCATCCATACGACCTTGGGCAGCGGATCGAGCTTCAGCACCTGGTCCACGATGCCCGGCACAGCCGGTGAGCCGCGAAAAATGTCGACCATGTCGACCGGATGCGGCAGGTCGGCCAGGCTGGCGTAGACCGTCTGTCCCAGGATCTGCTTGCCGGCATGACCCGGATTGATCGGCAGCACCGAAAAGCCCTTGGCGAGCAGATATTTCAGCACGAAATAGCTGGGCCTCACGTCGTTGGGGGAGGCGCCCACCATGGCGATCGTCTTCACCGAGTTCAGGATACCGGCGATGTAAGTATTGTCGTAAGCGTCGTGATTCATGGCTCGTCCTCATACAGCGCTTCGGCGAGAAAGGCAGCCGGATCGCTGCAGAAGTCGCGCATCATGCGAAAATGATCGGTGTCGTGAAAATCGGTCGCATCGAGACCGAAGCGGCTGATGCGGAAAAGCCGCGCGTTCGGGCAGGCCATCAGCAGCGGCGAATGGGTGGCCATGATCACCTGCGCTATGCCGGAACGCTCCATGCGCTGAAGCAGCTTCAGCAGTTCGATCTGTCGCGTCGGCGAAAGCGCGCTTTCGGGCTCGTCGAGGATATAGATGCCTTGGCGGCGGCAGCGCTCCTCGAAGAAGCGGATGAATCCCTCGCCATGCGACCATGACAGGAAGTCAGGTGGCGCACCGCCGGAATCCAGCGCAGCTCGATCAAGATAGCGCGCCACCGAATAGAAGGATTCGGCGCGAAAGAACCAGCCAGCGGTGACCTTCGGCAGCCAATGGCCGCGCAAAGCTGCAGCAAGTGCTGCGCCGCTCTTGTCGATGGCGCCAGAGTGATCGACAGGCATATAGCCTTTGCCGCCGCCGGCCTCGTCATAGCCGGCCAGCGCGCCTATGGCTTCGAGCAGCGTCGACTTGCCGGTGCCGTTCTCCCCGACGATGATGGTGATGGGCGTGGTGAATTCGAATTCGAACTCGCGCCCTTGGAAGATCGGCAGGTTCCAGGGATACTGGTCCCAATCCGCCACCCGCGACGGCTCAAGCAGGATGCGCTTGAGATACGGCGCCCTCAGCCGCGTCAGTTGCTTGCGGGCAGCCACTTCGGCCCCTCAACGATCGAAAAGCGCCGCTGCATTCCCAGGCCCAACTATTCGTCGGTCCATTCCGGCTTGCGCTTGCCGATGAAGGCGCCGATGCCTTCCTCGGCGTCGCGCGCCAGCATGTTTTCCACCATCACGCGGCCGGTATAGGCGTAGGCGTCGGCCAGCCCCATCTCGGCTTGGGCATAGAAAGCTTCCTTGCCGGTCTTGACCACCAAAGATGATTTGGACGCAACGGTTTGCGCGTATTTGTTGACAACCTGATTCAGATATTCGCGCGGCACGATGCGGTTGACGAGGCCGAATTCCTTGGCGGTCGCGGCGTCGATCGTCTCGCCGGTGAGCAGCATTTCCATCGCCTGCTTACGCGACACGTTGCGCGACAGCGCCACCATCGGCGTCGAGCAGAACAAGCCGATATTGACGCCCGGTGTGCAGAAGGTCGCCTCGTGCGAGGCAATCGCGAGGTCGCAGCTCGCCACCATCTGCAGGCCGGCGGCGGTGGCCAGGCCATCGACCTCGGCGATCACCGGCTTCGGCTGGCGCACGATCGTCTGCATCAGTTTCGCGCAGGCGGCGAAGGTCTTTTCGAAGAAGGCGCAGCCGCGGTCGGCATCGGAGCGGTGCGCGGTCATTTCCTTGAGGTCGTGGCCGGCGCAGAACACTTTTCCGGACGCCGCCAGGATGATGACGCGCACGGATTTGTCTTCCCTCACACGATCGAACTGCGCCTGCAGCGCGGCCATCGTCGCCAGCGAGAGCGCGTTGGCCGGCGGGCTGGCAAGCGTGAGGCGCAGCACGCCCTTGTCCTGGCTGACAAGAACTGGGCCGTCGGTGACGGCGGGCTTGATGGCAACGACTTCGGCCACTGTTGAACCTCGTAATCAGCACTCGCGGCTTATGGAGCAACAGAACTAGCACGCTGCCGGTTGAAGAACAGCCGCGAGACGTGTTTTCTCCGTCGCACCGTTGGTCCAGCGTGCCTGGAACTTGCCCACTCATATAGGACACCGCCGATGCCAGCCCAAAGCAATCTGAAGCCGGTGCTCAACGCGGCGGAAGTCAACGCGCTGATGGCGAGCGTCTATCCGCAGCTGAACGACCAATTCTCTTTCTACGAAGCGATCGAGGTGTTTCCGGGCGGCTGCACGGTGCGGCTCAACGCCGATGAGCGGCATCTGCGCCCGGGCGGCACGGTTTCAGGCCCATCATTGTTCACGCTGGCCGATATCGGCGGATATGTCTGCGTGCTCAGCCACGCCGGGCCGGATGCGCTGTCGGTGACCACCAACCTCAACATCAACTTCATGCGCAAAGCCGAAGCCGGGCCGATCGAAGGCCATTGCCGAATCCTGAAGCTCGGCAAAAGCCTGATGGTCTTCGATATCGACATCGTCGCCGGCCAGGACAGGCACACCGTGGCGCACGCCACCGGCACCTATTCGATCCCGCCGAGACGTTAGCCGAATTTATCTGCCCGCCGACGGCCCCAGGATCTGCAAGACCGTCTCGCGGATGAGGCGGCGCAAGTTTGCGGGCTTGTCGAGGTGGCTGGCAATGAGCAGTCCGTCGCCGGCAACGGTGAGGATGTCAGCTGCCGTTTCCGGATCCGGGTTGCCGTCGTCTGCAAGCAAGCCGCGCAAGAGGTCGTGCTTCCACCGCCTGTGCTCGCCGATCGCCTGCCTCACCGGATGGCCCGGGTCCGGATATTCGGCGGCGGCATTGAGAAACGGGCAGCCGCGATAGCCTGGTTGAGCGGCTGCATCCGCAACAAGGTCGAAGATAGCCAGGATCATGTCCCGCGCCGGTCGCTTGCCGATTCGATCGGTTGCAGCTCTCCCCAGCCGGCTTTGGTTCTGGACATAGGCTCGGACGAGCTCATCCTTGGCTGGAAAGTATTTGTAGAAGGTGGCCTTCGCCACGCCTGCTTCCGCGATGATCCGATCGACGCCGACCGCGTGCACGCCCTCTGCATAGAAGAGCCTCGTCGCCGTATCCAGAACGCGATTGCGCGCGGAACTTCCGCGACCGATGTCAGCAATGTCAGCAGTGTGATCCGCCATCCCGAATATCCTTTGACGCGTCTCGTTTTCCAGCCTACAGACAGATTTGTCTAGTAGACAGATTTGTCTACTTCCAACTAGAGGTGCAAAAATGGGATCAGTCATCAGGGAAATGATCGTCGATGCGTCGCCGGAAAAGGTCTGGCAGACCATCGGCAACTTCGCCGAGGGACCGCGGCTGACGACGCCGGACATCTTCGTGGATTGCCGGCTGGTCGAGCCCGACTTGCGGCAAATGACCTTTGCCGACGGCAAGGTCGTGCACGAGAGGCTGATTGCCCGCGACGAACAGGCACGCCGGATGGTCTGGGCATGGGAAGGCGAAGAGGTGGCACACGACAACACCTCCATGCAGGTCTTTGCCGAGAATGATGGCCGCAGCCGGCTGGTGTGGATCCATGACACGTCGCCGGATGAGCTCTGCGGCTGGCTCGCCGCAGCAATGGACCAGCTTGCGCCCAAGATCCGCCGCTCGCTCGAAGCCGCCGGCTGAAGTCCGGATCGTCGGAAGGCGTTCCGACTATCGGCCGGAGCGCCATTTCCTTGCGGTAAAATAGCACCACATAGGCAAGTTATTGTTTTTATTTATTCTTGTGGCCCAGATGAGTTTTCGTCCGCCTTGACGCGCCTGACACCCTCGCCTATAAGCCCTCGCGAAGCAGCGGCCCGCAACGGCCGCCGTTTTGTTATTGGCGAATGGCCCAGCGCCCTCGTCAATCCAAGCAACAAAAAACGCCTTTCCTGGTCCCTCGCGGATGAGGAAGGTCAACCTGAGAGCAAAACCATGGCTACCTTTTCGCAGAAGCCTGCGGATGTGGTGAAGAAGTGGGTGCTGATCGACGCCGAGGGTCTCGTCGTCGGCCGCCTCGCCACTGTCATCGCCAACCATCTGCGCGGCAAGCACAAGCCCACTTTTACGCCGCATGTCGATGATGGCGACAACGTCATCGTCATCAACGCCGACAAGGTGGTGTTCACCGGCAAGAAGTACACCGACAAGGTCTATTACTGGCACACCGGCCATCCCGGCGGCATCAAGGAGCGCACAGCGCGCCAGCTGCTCGAGGGCCGCTTCCCCGAGCGCGTCGTCGAGAAGGCCGTCGAGCGCATGATCCCGCGCGGCCCGCTTGGCCGCCGCCAGATGAAGAATCTTCGCGTCTATGCAGGCGCCGAACATCCGCACGCCGCCCAGCAGCCCGTCACGCTCGATGTGGCCAAGCTGAACCCCAAGAACAAGAGGGCCTCGTAATGGCTGAGCTTTCCTCGCTCGCAGAACTCGGGACTGTCACCGCCGCCGCGCAGCCGGCCGCGCCCGTCCATGTCCAGAAGCTCGACAAGTCGGGCCGCGCCTATGCCACCGGCAAGCGCAAGAACGCCATCGCGCGCGTCTGGGTGAAGCCGGGCTCCGGCAAGATCACCGTCAACGACAAGGAATTCGCGACCTATTTCGCGCGTCCGGTGCTGCAGATGATCCTCAACCAGCCGATCGTCGCGGCAAATCGCGCCGGCCAGTACGACATCGTCGCCACGGTCATCGGCGGCGGCCTGTCCGGCCAGGCCGGCGCCGTGCGTCACGGCATCTCCAAGGCGCTGACCTATTACGAGCCGGCGCTGCGCGCGGTGCTCAAGAAGGGCGGCTTCCTGACCCGCGACAGCCGCGTGGTCGAGCGCAAGAAGTACGGCAAGGCGAAGGCCCGCCGCTCTTTCCAGTTTTCCAAGCGCTAAGGAGCGCTTGGGGCCAAGTTCTCGAAGCGCTAAGCTTCCTTGCTTGCAAGCTTTCGAAAGGCCGCCTCCGGGCGGCCTTTTCCATTACCAGCGCCCCGCCGGCGTTTTGATGTAGTCGATGAAGGCGCGCAGCGGCGCAGGCACCAGCCGTCGCCCGGGATAATAGAGGAACGGCCCGGAGAATTCCTGCCACCAGGGTTCGAGAACGGGCTCAAGCGCACCGCTCACGAAATACGGGCGAAGCCAGTCCTCGAACAGGCTGACGATGCCGGTGCCGGCAACCGCCGCGTCGACGGCGAGATCGACGGCGCCGCCCAAGGTGACGACCAGCGGCCCGGATGGATCGATCCGAACCACCTCACCGCCGCGCTCGAACTCCCACGGCGCCGCGGCGCGACCGGAAAAGCGTCCGCGCAAGCATGCATGGCCGAGCAGGTCGCGCGGGTGTCGCGGCCGGCCGTGCCTGTCAAGGTATTCAGATGAAGCGGCCGTCGCAAAGCGTTGCACGCGCGGCCCGATCGGCACCGCGATCATGTCCTGCTCCAGCCGCTCATCGTAGCGGATGCCGGCATCGCAGCCGGCCACCAGCAGATCGATAAAGTTCTCCTCGGCGATCACTTCCAGGCGAATGGCGGGATAGGCCGCGAGAAATCCCGGAACGATTCTGGGCAGCACCAGCCGCGAGGCGCTTGTCGGCACGTTGAGACGCAAGGTTCCGGCGGGCCGGTCGCGAAAGCCGTTCACCACATCGAGCGCAGCTTCTACCTCGCCCAATGCAGGGCCGAGCCGCGCCAGCAGGCTGGCGCCAGCCTCGGTCAAAGCAACGCTGCGCGTGGTGCGGTTGAAGAGCCTGACGCCGAGCTGGGTTTCCAGACGGCGGATGGCTTCGCTGAGCGCTGACGCGCTGCCCGCCGTCGCACGGGCTCCTTCGCGAAAACCGCCGGCGCGCGCCACCGCCATAAACGCCTGGAGATCGTTGAGCTCCGCCGTCATTGTCCTAAATTTCGCACAAGCTGTACCGATTATAGCCGATTATCGAAACAGCAACCATGCCCTATCTCCGCCGTCGACAGCGAAGGAGAACCACGATGTCCAGCGTAGACAAATCCGGCACTTACAAATTCGGCGACCGCTCGGTCCACCGCCTCGGCTACGGCGCCATGCAGCTTGCGGGCAAAGGCGTGTTCGGTCCGCCCAAAAATCATGACGCGGCAGTCGCCGTGCTGCGCGAAGCGGTGGCCAACGGCGTGAACCATATCGACACCAGTGATTATTACGGGCCGCACGTCACCAACAGGTTGATCCGCGAGGCGCTGGCGCCCTACCCCGACGACCTCACCATTGTCACCAAGATCGGCGCCCGTCGCGGCGAAGACGCTTCCTGGCTGCCGGCTTTCACAGCCGATGAACTCGAGCAGGCAGTGCACGACAACCTTCGCAATCTTGGCCTCGAGGCGATGGACGTCGTCAATCTGCGCATCATGTTCGGGGTGCATGGTCCGGCGGAAGGCTCCATCGAGGCGCAAGTCACCAAGCTTGCCGAGTTGCAACGCAAAGGCCTCGTGCGCCATATCGGGCTGAGCAACGTCACCCGTGCCCAGATCGCGGAGGGCCGCAGGATCTGCGACATCGTTTGCGTGCAGAACCAATACAATCTGGCGCACAGGCAAGACGACGCGCTGATCGACGAGCTTGCCCGCGACGGCATCGCCTATGTGCCGTTCTTCCCGCTCGGCGGCTTCAGCCCGCTGCAGTCCTCGACCTTGTCGGGCGTCGCGGAACGGCTCGGCGCGACGCCGATGCAGGTCGCGCTGGCGTGGCTGCTGCGGCGCTCGCCGAACATCCTGCTGATCCCAGGCACGTCGTCGGTCGAGCATCTGCAGGAGAATCTTGCGGCGGCGGAGCTGGAACTGTCGGTGGAGGTGCTGAGGGAGTTGGATGGAGCGGCGAAAGCTGCGTAAGGCGCCGCCTTAATCTCCCCCCTTGAGGGCAGGGCTGTCCGGGGAAAGTTATTCATAGGCGAAGCTGATCTGGTTTGGGGAGGATCGGAGCTTGCGTTGACTTGGGTTGACGGGCGGCGGTTTGTCGATGGCGGCGATGTTTCGTCGCTCGAAGAGGCATCGGGCGACCAAAT
>SUGL01000046.1 GCA_004963905.1 Mesorhizobium sp. | reverse complement strand
CCCCTCATCCGTCGCCTTCGGCGACACCTTCTCCCACAAGGGGAGAAGGGGGAGCTGCGCACCACCACCCTCAAGTAATCACGCTCGGCTTGTCGCGGCCGGTGTGGTTCTTGATGCCGGCGATGTCGTCCGCGGCGGCGATGAGGTCGGCGAGCGCCTCCTGCGTGTCGAGGTCGTGCCTCGCCTTGTCCGGCTCGTAGCGCTCGATATAGACGCGCAGCGTCGCACCGGAGGTGCCGGTGCCGGAGAGCCGGAAGACGACGCGCGAGCCGCCCTCGAACAGGATGCGGATGCCCTGGTTCTTGCTCACCGAGCCGTCGACCGGATCGTGGTAGGCGAAGTCGTCGGCGCTGGCGATTGTCATGCCGCGCAGGGTGGTGCCGGGCAGCGAGCCGAGCTTGGCGCGCAATTCGTCGACCAGCTTGTTGGCGCGTTCGGTCTCGACCTCCTCATAGTCGTGGCGCGAATAGTAGTTGCGGCCGTAGGTCTCCCAGTGCTTGGTGACGATGTCCTTGCAGCTCTCGCCGCGCACGGCGAGGATGTTGAGCCACAGAAGCACGGCCCACAGGCCGTCCTTCTCGCGCACATGGTTGGAACCGGTGCCGGCGCTTTCCTCGCCGCAGATCGTCGCCATGCCGGCGTCGAGCAGATTGCCGAAGAACTTCCAGCCGGTCGGGGTCTCGTAGATGCCGATGCCGAGCTTTTCGGCGACGCGGTCGGCAGCGCCGCTGGTCGGCATGGAGCGGGCGATGCCTTTCAGGCCTTCCTTGTAGCCGGGCGCCAGCTGCGCGTTGGCGGCAAGCATCGCCACCGAATCCGACGGGGTGACGAAGATGCCCTTGCCGATGATCAGGTTGCGGTCGCCGTCGCCATCCGAGGCGGCGCCGAAATCCGGCGCGTCCGGTCCCATTATCTCGTCATAGAGATGCTTGGCGTGCACCAGGTTCGGATCGGGGTGATGACCGCCGAAATCCGGCAGCGGCTTGAAGTTGCGGCAGGTGCCGTTCGGCGCGCCGAGCCGGCGCTCGAGGATCTCCTTGGCGTAAGGACCGGTCACCGCATGCATGGCGTCGAAGCGCATGCGGAAGCCGTATTTGAAATTGGCGCGGATGGCGTCGAAATCGAACAGGCTCTCCATCAGCTCGGCATAGTCCTTGACCGGGTCGAAGACCTCGACCTTCATGCCGCCGGCGTCGAAAGTGCCGATCGTGTCGATGTCGACGGTGCCGATGTCGGCGATCTTGAAGCTCGAGATCGTCTTGGTCTTTTCGAAGATCGCGTCAGTGATCTTCTCCGGCGCCGGGCCGCCATTGCCGGCATTGTACTTGATGCCGAAATCCTCGTGCGGGCCGCCCGGATTGTGGCTGGCCGACAGGATGATGCCGCCAAAGGTCTTGTATTTGCGGATGATGTTGGAAGCTGCAGGCGTCGAGAGAATCCCACCCTGCCCGACCATCACCTTGCCGAAGCCGTTGGCGGCGGCCATGGCGATGGCCTTCTGGATGACCTCGCGATTGTAGAAGCGACCGTCGCCGCCGATCACCAGCGTCTTGCCCTCGAAACCTTCCAGTGCGTCGAAGATCGACTGGATGAAGTTCTCGGCATAGTGCTCCTGCTGGAAGACGGGCACTTTCTTGCGCAAGCCGGAGGTGCCGGGCTTCTGGTCGGTATAGGGTTTGGTGGGGACGGTTTTGATCATGCCTCAGGCAGCCCTTTTCGAAAGCAGCAAGCGATAGAGTTCGACATATTTCTCGGCGCTCTTGTCCCAGGAGACATCGGCCTTCATACCCTGGCGCTGGATCGAAGCCCAGGCGGCGGGCCTGGCATGCGCCTCGACCAGGCGGTGGATCGCGTGCAAAAGAGCGCCGCCATTGTTCGGCGCGAACTGGAAGCCGGTGGCGACGCCGGCCGAAAGGGCCGCCTCGTTGGCGTCGATGATGGTGTCGGCGAGGCCGCCGGTGCGCGCGACGATCGGCACGCAACCATAGCGCAGGCCATAGAGCTGGGTCAGACCGCACGGCTCGAAGCGCGACGGGATGACGATGGCGTCGCAGCCGCCCTGCATGATGTGGGAAAGCGCTTCGTCGTAGCCGATGACGACGCCGACGCGGCCGCGGTGCCGCGCCGCGGCGGCAAGCAGCGAGCCTTCGAGGCCGGCGTCGCCCGAACCCAGGATCGCCAACCGTGCCCCACGCTGAACGATGCCGTCGACGACCGCGGCCAGAATGTCCATGCCCTTCTGCCAGGTCAGGCGGCTGACGACGCAGACGATCGGGCTGTCGTCGTTCTCGAGGTTGAAGCGGTCCTCGACCGCCTTGCGGTTGAGGCCGCGCGCCTCCAGCGTCTCGGCCGAGTAGTTGGCGACGAGATGCTTGTCGGTCGCGGGGTTCCAGATGTCGACATCGATGCCGTTGACGATGCCGTAGAGATCGACGGCGCGCATGTTGATGAGGCCGTCGAGGCCCATGCCGAATTCCGGCGAGCGGATCTCCTGCGCATAGGTCGGGCTGACCGTGGTGATCGCCCAGGCGGCCTGCAGGCCCGCCTTGAGAAAGCCGACGCCGCCATAATATTCGACGCCGTCGAGCTGCATGGCCACGCCCGGCAGGCCGAGCTCGCCGAAGATGCCGGCGCCGAACTGGCCCTGGAAGGCAAGGTTGTGCACTGTGATCAGCGACGGCACTCCGACCGCCTTGCCGTAGCGCATGTAAGCCAGCGTCATCGCCGACTGCCAGTCATGGGCATGCACGATGTCGGGCTGGTAGCCCGAGATCGCGCCGCCGGCGATGTCGCCGCCGACCTGGCTCAGCGCCGCGAAGCGCCGCCAGTTGTCGGGCCAGTCGGCACCGGAAGCGTTGCCATAAGGTCCGCCCACGCGGTCGAAGAGATGCGGCGCGTCGAGCACGAAAAGGTCGAGCTCGCCGATCTTGACGGCATGGACCGAAGCCTTGCCGCCCTGCAGCAGCGGGTACTGGTAGACGGCCTTCTTTTTCTTGAGGGCCTCCATCACCACCGGATAGCCGGGAACCAGCGTGCGCATCGCCACGCCCTTGGCGGCGAGCGCGATCGGCAGCGCGCCGGCCACGTCGGCAAGCCCGCCGGTCTTGATCAGCGGGAAGATCTCGGGCGTGACCGACAGGACCTGCATGCGATTCACATTCCGGGTTTAAAGTGACAACTTGGTGATCTAATCGGCGACTGCTGATTAGACTGACAACTTTCTGACCAACCCTATCAGGTCGACAGCTTGTTGATCATGTCCTGCGTGATCAGGCAGATGCCCTTTTCCGAAACGCGGAAGCGCTTGGCGTCGAGCGCCGGATCCTCGCCGACCACCAGCCCTTCCGGGATGCGGACGCCATGGTCGATGACGACGCGCTTGAGGCGCGCGTTGCGCCCGACAAAGCAGTCGGGAAGCATCACCACCTCCTCGAGCTTCGAATAGGAATTGATGCGGGCGCCGGTGAAGATCAGGCTGCGGCGCAGTGAGGCGCCGGAGACGATGCAGTCGCCCGAGACCAGCGAGGAGATCGCCTCGCCGCGGCGGCCGTCTTCGTCGTGCACGAACTTGGCCGGCGGCTTCAATTCGGCATAGGTCCAGATCGGCCAGTCGCGGTCGTAGAGATCGAGCTCGGGCGTGACGTCGGTGAGGTCGATATTGGCTTCCCAATAGGCGTCGACTGTGCCGACATCGCGCCAATAGGGCTCGGCCTCGTGCGAGGAGCGCACGCAGGACTTGGCGAAACGGTGGGCGATCGCCTTACCGTGCTGGACGATGTAGGGGATGATGTCCTTGCCGAAGTCGCGGCTGGACCCGGGTTCGGCCGCGTCGCGGCGCAGCTGCTCCATCAGGAATTTGGTCCTGAAGACATAGATGCCCATCGAGGCCAGCGCGTAATCCGGCTTGTCCGGGATGCCGGGCGGATCGGCGGGCTTCTCGATGAAGGAGATGATGGTGTCCTTCTTGTCGACATGCATGACGCCGAAGCCGGTCGCCTCCATGCGCGGCACTTCCAGGCAGCCGACGGTGACGTCTGCGCCGGCGTCGACATGCTGGCGCAGCATGAGCTCGTAGTCCATCTTGTAGATGTGGTCGCCGGCGAGGATGACCATGTATTCCGGGCCATAAGCCTCGATGATGTCGATGTTCTGGTAGACGGCGTCCGCCGTGCCTTCATACCACTGCGTCTCCGACACGCGCTGCGAGGCGGGCAGGATATCGAAGCTTTCGTTTCGCTCCGGCCGAAGGAAGTTCCAGCCGCGCTGCAGGTGGCGGATCAGCGAGTGCGCCTTGTACTGGGTGGCGACGCCGAGGCGGCGGATGCCGGAGTTGAGCGCATTGGACAGCGCAAAATCGATGATGCGCGTCTTGCCGCCGAAATAGACGGCGGGCTTGGCACGCCGGTCGGTCAGCTCCTTGAGGCGGCTGCCCCGGCCGCCGGCCAGAACATAGGCCATGGCATCGCGCGCCAGCGGCTGGGTTCTCTTGATCTCTGCCATTGCTTGCCTCCCTCCTAAGCTGTCCGGACCATTGCTTTAGCAAGATGGGGTGTCATCTGCTTTCGTCCGCGACGAATTCCAGCATAATCGTCGACAGCGGCGGCAGCAGCATCGTCGCCGACGTGCCGCCCCCTTCCCCGCTGGCTGCGACCATGCCGCCATTGCCCATGCCGGAGCCGCCATAATCGGCGGCGTCGGTGTTGATGATCTCGCGCCATTGTCCCGCCTTCGGCAGCGGCACACGATAGTTCTCGCGCGGCACCGGCGTGAAATTGGAGATGACGGCGATCGGATTGCCATCCGGCGCGCTGCGCAGCCAGGCGAAGACGGAGTTGTCGCGATCGTCGACGATCAGCCAGGAGAAGCCTTCGGGCTCGCAGTCGCGCGCATGCAGCGCCGGGCGCGAGCGGTAGAGGTAGTTCAGGTCGCGCACCACCTGCCAGACGCCGCGATGCGGGGCGTAGTCCAAGAGGTTCCAGTCGAGCGCGCGCTCCTCGCTCCATTCGCGGCGCTGGGCGAATTCCTGGCCCATGAACAAGAGCTTCTTGCCGGGATAGCCCCACATGAAGGCGTAGTAGGCGCGCAGCGTGGCGAATTTCTGCCAGTCGTCACCGGCCATCTTGTGGAGCAGCGTGCCCTTTCCGTGCACGACCTCGTCATGGGAGAGCGGCAGCACGAAATTTTCGGAGAAGGCGTAGATCAGGCCGAAAGTGATGTCGTTGTGGTGATGCTTGCGAAAGATAGGCTCCTTGGAGAGGTACTCCAGCGTGTCATGCATGAAGCCCATGTTCCACTTGAAGCCGAAGCCAAGCCCGCCTTCATGCACCGGGCGGGAGACCTTCGGCCATGAAGTCGATTCCTCGGCGATCGTCATCACGCCGGGATGGTGACCGTAGACCTCCTTGTTCATCTTCTGCAGGAAGCTGACGGCCTGGAGGTTCTCGCGGCCGCCCTTCTCGTTGGGGATCCACTCGCCCGCCTTGCGCGAATAGTCGAGATAGAGCATCGAGGCGACCGCGTCGACGCGCAAGCCGTCGACATGGTATTTTTCGGCCCAGAACAGCGCGTTGTTGACCAGGAACGACACCACCTCGCGGCGGCCGAAATTGTAGATGGCAGTGTTCCAGTCCGGGTGAAAACCCTGGCGCGGATCGGCATGCTCGTAGAGCGCGGTGCCGTCGAACTTCACCAGCCCATGCTCGTCTACGGGGAAGTGCGCCGGCACCCAGTCGAGGATGACGCCGACGCCGGCGCGATGCGCGCCGTCGACGAAGCGGGCAAAGCCGTCGGGATCGCCGAAACGGGCGGTCGGCGCATAGAGGCCGGTCGTCTGGTAACCCCAGGACGGGTCGTAGGGATGCTCCGAGATCGGCAGGAACTCGATATGGGTGAAGCCGGTATCGACCACGTAAGGGATCAGCCGCGCGGCGAGCTCGTCCCAGGTGAGGAAGGTGCCGTCGTCGCGGCGCTGCCATGAGCCGGCATGGACCTCGTAGATCGAGATCGCCTCGCGCCGCGGGTCGGCCTTCTGCCAGAAGCCGCGATGGGCCTCGTCGCCCCATTGATGCGCCATCGGCGGCGCCGTCACCGAAGCGGTCGCCGGGCGCAGCTCGGATTCGAAGGCGAAGGGATCGGCTTTGAGCGGCAGCCGCACGCCGTCGGGGCCGATGATCTCGAACTTGTAGGGCCGGCCGGCGCCGAGGTCGGGAATGAACAGCTCCCAGATGCCGGTGTCCTTGCGATCGCGCATGGTGTGCCGGCGGCCGTCCCAGTCGTTGAAGGCGCCGACCACCGAGACACGCCGGGCATTGGGCGCCCATACCGCGAAATGCACGCCGGTCGCGCCCTCATGGTCGATGATATGGGCGCCGAGCTTGTCGAAGAGCCTGAGGTGCGAGCCCTCGGCCATGTAGTAGTCGTCCATCGGCCCCAGCACCGGTCCGAAGGAATAAGGATCGGTCAGCCACCAGTCGCCGCCGGCATTCCTCGCGTGATAGCGCAGCGGCTGGCGCTTGCGGATCGAAAGCCTGCCCTCGAAGAAGCCGGCATCGTTGCTGCGGACGAGTTCCCCGACCTCCTTGCCGGTCAGCGTGTAGGCAGTGACGAACTCGGCATTGGGGACGAAGCAGCGGGCGACGAAGCCCTTGCCGGCCTCATGCACGCCCAGAACGGAAAAGGGATCGCCATGCGTTCCGGCGACAATCGCCGCGACATCGCCGGCTGGCGCCAGTCCGTCCGGCCCGCTTGTCGCAGCGGTCGCGCGCGGCTTCCTCATCAGGCGGTCGCCCTCCCCGGGCACCTTTTTGTTTGGGCGCATACCGTAGTCCCAAAACCGCTGTGCATTTTGGGCGGCATGCACCGTTCTAGTCTTGGTGCATGCCGTGATCCCAAAACCGCTTCGCACTTTTGGGCGGCATGCACCGGGGCCACATCGTTCGTGACCTCATGCAATCACATCAGACAGGCACGTTCCAGATTTCTTTCGCGTATTGGCGGATGGTGCGATCGGACGAGAACCAGCCGACGCGGGCGACGTTGCGGATGGCGCGCGCGTACCAGTCGGGACTGTTGCGCCAGACGTCGTCGACCTCGCGCTGGCAGGCAGCGTAGGAGTCGAAATCGGCCGCCACCATGAACCAGTCGCTCTGATAGAGACCGTTCATGAGGTCGCGGTAGCGGTTGGGATCGTCGGGCGAGAAGACGCCGGACGAGATCGCCGAAACCGCCTGCGACAATTCCGGCGAGGACTCGATCACGCCGCGCGGGTTGTAGCCGTTGTTGCGCCGCTCGGCGACCTCGGCGGTGGTGAGGCCGAAGATGAAGATGTTGTCGTCGCCGACACGCTCCTTGATCTCGACATTGGCGCCGTCGAGCGTGCCGATGGTCAAAGCGCCGTTGAGCGCGAACTTCATGTTGCCCGTGCCCGACGCCTCCATGCCGGCGGTCGAAATCTGCTCGGAGAGGTCGGCGGCCGGCATCATCACCTCGGCCAGGCTGACATTGTAGTTCGGCACGAACACCATTTTCAGCAGGCCGCGCACCGACGGATCGCCGTTAATGACCCTGGCGACGTCATTGGCCAGTTTGATGATCAGCTTGGCATTGTGGTAGCTGGGCGCCGCCTTGCCGCCGAAGAATTTCACCCGCGGCATCCAGTCCCGCTCGGGGTGCGAGCGGATCTGGTCGTAAAGCGCGATCGCCTCCAGGATGTTGAGGAGCTGGCGCTTGTACTCGTGGATGCGCTTGACCTGGATGTCGAACAGCGCCGACGGATCGAGCCTGATGCCCAGCCGATCGGCGACGAGGCTCGCAAGCCTCGCCTTGTTCTGCCGCTTCACGGCGGCGAACTTCTCGCGGAAGGCGGCATCGTCGGCGAGAGGATCGAGATCCTTGATCGCCTCTATGTCGTCCATGAAGCGGTTGCCGATCGCCTCGCGCGCCAGCGCGGTGAGGCCAGGATTGCACTGGATCAGCCAGCGCCGCGGCGTGATGCCGTTGGTCTTGTTGTTGATGCGGCCCGGATAGAGCCTGTGGAGATCGGCGAACACCGTCTCCTTCATCAGCTCGGTGTGCAGCGCCGAGACGCCGTTGATCGAATGCGAGCCGACGAAGGCGAGATTGCCCATGCGCACGCGGCGATCGCCATTTTCCTGGATCAGCGAAATGCGGGCGATCTGCTCGCCCGAGAATTTTCCGGTGGCGCGCGCTTCCAACAGCACCTGGGCGTTGATGGCGTAGACGATCTGCATGTGGCGCGGCAGCAGGCGCTCGAACAGCGGCACCGGCCAGCTTTCCAGCGCCTCGGGAAGAAGCGTGTGATTGGTGTAGGCGAAGGTGCGCCTGGTGGTGTCCCAGGCGAGGTCGAAATCCATGCCGTGGACGTCCATCAACAGCCGCATCAGCTCGGCCACGGCGACCGCGGGATGGGTGTCGTTGAGATGGATCGCGGCCTTGTCGGGCAGCGACTGCAGGTCACCATATTGGCTCAGATGGCGCTGGACGATGTCCTGCAGCGAGGCGGTGGAGAAAAAATACTCCTGCCTTAGCCTGAGTTCCTGCCCGGCCATGTGGGAATCGGCGGGATAGAGCACGCGCGACAGCGCGTCGGCCTTGTTGCTCTCGGCGAGCGCGCCGATGTGGTCGCCGGCGTTGAATTTGTCGAGCAGGATCGGGTCGATCGGCATGCCGGACCAGAGTCGCAGCGTGTTGACGCGCCTGGCGCGCCACCCGGCCACCGGCGTGTCATAGGCAACGGCCAGCACATGCTCGGTCGGCTTCCAGACATGGCGCTCCAGCCGGCCGTCCTTGGAGGTGATCGATTCCACCGAGCCGCCGAAGCCAACCTCGAACGAACGCTCGCGCCGCTCGAATTCCCACGGATTGCCATGATCGAGCCAGGTCTCCGGCAGTTCCACCTGCCAGCCGTCATGGATCTCCTGGCGGAACATGCCGTTGGCGTAGCGGATGCCGTAACCATGAGCGGGAATATCGACGGTCGCCATGCTCTCCATGAAGCAGGCGGCGAGCCGGCCGAGGCCGCCATTGCCGAGGGCTGCGTCCGGCTCGAGGCCGGCGATGAGATCGAGGTCCACGCCGAGCGAGGCCAGCGCCTCGCGCATGTTCTCCATCAGGCCGAGATTGGAGAAGGCGTCACGCATCAGGCGCCCGATCAGGAATTCGAGCGACAGGTAGTAGACGCGCTTTTCCTGCTGGTCATAGGCTTCCTTGGTCGCCTGGATCCAGTGGTCGACGATGCGGTCGCGCACGACCTTGATCGATGCGGTCAGCCAGTCATACGGCGTGGCGACGGTGGTGTCCTTGCCGAGCCGGTACTTGAGCGACATCAAGACTTCTTCGGCGAGCGTCTTGGGATCGGGAGTGTCGAGAGCGGGGGCTTCGATCGTCATGGCGGATGTCATATCGCCTCTCGTTCGGTTGGCCTGATCATAGCGGCTTTCACCGTTTCTCCTACCCCAGTTTGCCGCACTGCAGCATATGGTAAATCGATTTAGGCCACGATGTCCATCCGGCGCTCCTGTGGCAATTGCCGAAGTGAGTGGAGGTCAGGCCGCCAGCGCGTCCTCCGGCGGCTTCTTGGCGCCGGTCATCAAGGCGACGGCATCCGACATGGAAATCTGCTTCGGGTCGACGACGCACAGACGCCGTCCAAGCCGATGGATGTGGATGCGGTCGGCCACCTCGAAGACATGCGGCATGTTGTGCGAGATCAGCACGATCGGCAGGCCGCGCTTCTTGACGTCGAGGATAAGCTCCAGGACGCGCCGGCTTTCCTTGACGCCGAGCGCCGCCGTCGGCTCGTCCATGATCACCACCTTCGATCCGAAGGCGGCGGCGCGCGCCACGGCGACGCCCTGACGCTGACCGCCCGAGAGCGTCTCCACCGCCTGGCTGATGTTCTGGATGGTCATCAGGCCGAGTTCGGTGAGCTTGTCGCGGGCGCGCTTCTCCATCGCCGGACGATCCAGCATGCGGAACCAGCTGCCCAGCGGGCCGGGCTTTCGGATCTCGCGGCCGAGGAACATGTTGTCGGCGATCGACAGTGCCGGCGACAATGCGAGGTTCTGGTAGACGGTCTCGATGCCCGCTTCGCGGGCCTCGATGGGCGATTTGAACTGGACCTGCTTGCCGTCCAGCTCGATCACCCCTTCGTCGGGATGCACGGCGCCGGAGATCGCCTTGATGAGCGTCGACTTGCCGGCGCCGTTGTCGCCGATCACCGCCAGGATTTCGCCCGGATAGAGATCGAAGTCGCAATTGTTGAGCGCGGTCACGCGGCCATAGCGCTTGGTCAAACCGCGCGCGGTGAGGACAGGCTGCTGGGTCATGGTTACACCGAAACCTTTCTGATCCACTGGTCGATCGCCACGGCGCCGATAATCAGGACGCCGGTGAGCAGCACTTTCCATTGCGGGTCTGCGCCCAGCATGTTGAGGCCCATCGAGACCACGCCGACGATCATGGCGCCGAACAGCGTGCCGAGGATCGAGCCTCGGCCGCCGAAGAGCGAGATGCCGCCGATGACCGTCGCGGTGATCGCCTGCAGATTGTAGTCGGTGACAGCGGCCGACGGCGAGATCGAACCGTTGCGACCGATCGAGACCCACGCCGCGAAGGCGGCGATCAGGCCGGCAAGCGTGTAGACGGCTATCAGCACGTTCTTTGTCTGGATGCCCGACAGCTTCGCTGCTTCCGGATCGTCGCCGACGGCGTAGACATGGCGGCCCCAGGCGGTGTGGTTGAGCACGTACCACAGGAGGATCACGAGCAGGACCATGGCGATGACACCGGCCGTCAGCACCGCGGAGCCGACCCTGAAGCTCAGCGCGAACAGATGCAGCAGCGGCGCCTGGGCGTCGACATCGGCGTCGCGGATCGTCTCATTGGCGGAATAAATGAAGTTTGTCGCCATGACGATGTTCCAGGTGCCGAGCGTGACGATGAAGGGCGGCAGCTTCATGTAGGCGACAAGCAGGCCATTGAGCAGGCCGCAGGCGCCACCGGCGGCAAGTCCCACGATCACCGCCAGAAGGGTCGGCATGCCGTAGGTGATGGCGCAATTGCCCATGATCACGGCTGAAATCACCATGATCACGCCGATCGAGAGATCGATGCCGGCGGTGAGGATGACCAGCGTCTGGGCGGCGCCGAGCATGCCGACGATGGCAATCTGCTGCAGGATCAGCGTCAGCGTGTAGGACGAGAAGAACCGTCCGCCGAGGGCAATGCCGAAGATGATGATCGACAGCACCAGCACGATCAGCGGCACCGCCGCCGGCGTGGAATGCAGGAAATGCTGGGCGCGCTTGACGAACGATTTGCCGTGCTCGTCGAAGGCGGCGACGCTGGTGTCGCTGCCTGAGAGAACCTTCTCGAATTCCTGAATCTGCGACATATCTCCTCCCGTCTCACGGAGCTTCGTCATGGCTCCGTGCCGCGTTTACGCATTCCGGTCTGTCGCCGGGCTTGTCAGCGCTTACGAAAATGCATCGTCCACCCGATGCGGCTGGGGATCAAGCCCCCAGCCGCATGGTTTGTGCGCTCTTCAGGCGGACATCAGCCCCAGCACTTGGCGAGGCCTTCCTTGGTGTCGATCGACTTGACGCCGTTGGCCGGCTTGTCGGTGACGAGATTGACGCCGGTATCGAAGAAGTTCTTGCCTTCGGTCGGCTTCGGCTTGGTGCCGTCCTTGGCATAGGCGGCGATCGCCTCGATGCCGAGCGCCGCCATCTGCAGCGGATATTGCTGCGAGGTGGCGCCGATCACGCCTTCGGCCACCGACTTGACGCCCGGGCAGCCGCCGTCGACGGAGACGATCAGCACCTGCTTTTCGAGGCCGACGGCCTTGAGCGCCTGGTAGGCGCCGACGGCGGCGGGCTCGTTGATGGTGTGGATGACGTTGATGGTGTTGTCCTTCTGGAGAAGGTTCTCCATCGCCTTGCGGCCGCCTTCCTCGTTACCGTTGGTCACGTCATGGCCGACGATGCGCGGATCGTTCTCGTCGCCGATCTTGTTGGGGTCCTTCACATCGATGCCGTAGCCCATCATGAAGCCCTGGTCGCGCAGAACGTCGACGGTCGGCTGCGAGGGGGTGAGGTCGAGGAAGCCGATCTTGGCGTCCTTGGCCTTGTCGCCGAGTGTGGCCGCGGCCCAGGCGCCGATCAGCTTGCCGGCTTCGAGGTTGTCGGTGGCGAAGGTCGCATCGGCGGCGTCGATCGGATCGAGCGGTGTGTCGAGCGCGATCACCAGCAGGCCGGCGTCGCGCGCCTTCTTCACGGTCGGCACGATGCCCTTGGTGTCGGAGGCGGTGATCAGGATGCCCTTGGCGCCGTCGGCGATGCAGCTTTCGATCGCCGCGACCTGGCTCTCGCTGTCGCCGTCGATCTTGCCGGCATAGGTCTTGAGGTCGACGCCGAGTTCCTTGGCCTTGGCGGTCGCGCCCTCCTTCATCTTGACGAAGAAGGGATTAGTGTCGGTCTTGGTGATCAGGCAGGCGCCGACGCCGGCGGCCGACGCGGACGAAGCGAATGCGAGCAGGCCCAGCCCGGCCGCCGCGAACACTGTGGACTTCAGCAGCGATTTCTTGGTCACGATTTCCTCCCAATGGAACCATTCCGGACGCCGGCCAACCCGGCGCCTCAAGCGCATCCAACCATTTCTCCCAGCGTGGACGCCACCTCAAAAGACACCAGTCCGAGACATCTGTCAATAATTAAATCACTCTTATTTATTATTGACAGACTTGCGCCGTTCACTCATTCTGAACAAAAAGCAGCATGGGGAAACCAACGGGAGGAACAGGGTGGAAACCGGCATTGCGAGGCACGGTTCGCCCGAGGCTCGGGAGAGCCGCTTGCATCGCGGCACGAACCAGAGCGGCATGCGCGACCACAACGAGCGGCTCGTGCTGTCCTTGGTGCGCCAGCATGGCAGCCTGGCCAAATCCGACATCGCCCGCATGACCGGGCTGTCGGCGCAGACGGTATCGGTCATCATGCGCGAGCTCGAAGAGGACAAGCTGCTCGTCCGCCAGGCGCCTCAGCGCGGCAAGATCGGCCAGCCCTCGATTCCGATGGCGCTCAACCCGGAAGGCGCCTTCTTCATCGGTCTCAAGATCGGCCGCCGAAGCGCCGAGCTGGTGCTGATCGACTTCCTCGGCAACGTGCGCGCGATGCTGCGGAACTCCTATCGCTATCCGGCGCCGCGCGAGACGGTGGAGTTCGTCAGCGCGGGCATCAAGAAGATGCGCGGCGAGCTGACGCCGGCGCAGGACAAGCGCATCGCCGGCCTCGGCATAGCCATGCCGTTCGAGCTGTGGAGCTGGGCCGACACGGCGGGCGCGCCGCGCGAGATCATGGACGAGTGGCGCCACCGCGACATCCGCGCCGACATCCAGGCGCAGTGCGACTTTCCGGTCTATCTGCAGAACGACGCCACATCCGCCTGCGGGGCGGAGCTCGTCTTCGGCCAGTCAGGGGGCGCGCGCGACTTCGTCTATTTCTATATCGGCGCCTTTGCCGGCGGCGGCATCGTGCTCAACGGCCGCCTGTTCGGCGGGCCGACCGGCAATGCCGGCGCGCTGGGTTCGATGCCGGTGCCGGGGCCTGACGGCAAGCCGACGCAGCTCATCGACGTCGCCTCGATCGCCATGCTGGAAAAGGCGCTCAGCGCCAAGGGCATCGACGGCTCCTATCTTTGGACCTCGCCGCAGGATTGGGGCGAGATCGGCGCGGAACTCGACGAATGGATAGCCAAGGCCGCGCAGGCGCTGGCCTATGCGATCGTAGCCGCCTCCTCGGTCATCGATTTCGAGGCGGCGGTGATCGACGGCTGGATGCCGCTCGAGGTGCGGCGGCGGCTCGTCGACGCGGTCACGGATGCGATCGCCGGCATCGACGCCGAGGGGCTGAAGCTGCCCGTCGTGCGCGAAGGAACCGTGGGCATCCATGCGCGGGCGCTGGGCGGCGCAAGCCTGCCGCTGTCGGAGCGGTTCCTGATCGGACCGACCACGATTTCCAGGAGCGCCTGACCATGCTGATCGGCATCCCGCCGCTGCTCGGCCCGCAGCTTCTGGCGACGTTGAGAGCCATGGGCCATGGCGACGAGATCGCCATCGTCGACGGCAATTATCCCGCCGAGGAGCAGGCGCACAGGCTGATCCGCGCCGATGGCCACCCCATCATTCCCGTGCTCGATGCCGTTTTGAGCGTGCTGCCGGTGGACGAGGCGGTGCCGGAGGCTTTGTTCCGCGCCTCGGTCAAGGGCGATCCGGCGCTTACCGATCCCGTTCATCACGAGATGGAAGCGGTCTGCGCCAAGCGTGCGCCGGGTCACAAGGTGATTGCGCTGGCCGGCGCCGACTTCTATGCACGCGTCAAGGCCGCGCATGCGATCGTCGCGACCAGCGAGCCCAGGCTTTACGCCAACATTATTATCCGCAAGGGCGTGATTTATCCGCCGGAGACCAAGACACAATGATCCTTTGCTGTGGCGAAGCCCTGATCGACATGCTGCCGCGCACCACGACGGAAGGCGAAGCTGCGTTTGCGCCTTACGTCGGCGGCGCGGTGTTCAACACGGCGATCGCGCTCGGCCGGCTGGGTGCCCCGGCAGGCTTCTTCTCCGGCCTCTCCTCCGACCTGTTCGGCGGCCAGCTCCGCGAGTCGCTCGGGGCGAGCAAGGTGAGCTCCACCTACGCGCACACCTCGCCAAGGCCGACGACGCTCGCCTTCGTGCGGCTCACCAACGGCCAGGCGACCTACACTTTCTATGACGAGAACACCGCCGGCCGCATGCTCACCATCGAGGACCTGCCGAAGCTCGGCGCCGAGATCGAGGCGATGCTGTTCGGCGCCATCAGCCTGATCTCGGAGCCGGCGGGATCGGCCTATGAGGAGTTCATGCGGCGCGAGCACAAGAGCCGGGTGATGATGCTCGACCCCAACATCCGGCCGAACTTCATCCCGGACAAGGCCCAGCATCTCAGACGCATTCGCGAGATGATGGCGATGGCCGACATCGTCAAGCTATCGGACGAAGACCTCAACTGGTTCGACGAGGCGGGCTCGCACGAGGATGTCGTGCGCAACTGGCTGGACCGCGGGCCGAAGCTGATCGTCGTCACCCATGGCAGCGAAGGCGCCGTCGGTTACAGCAAGGCGCACAAGGTCACGGTGGTGCCGCAAAAGGTGAAGGTGGTCGACACGGTGGGCGCCGGCGACACCTTCAATGCCGGCATCCTCGCCTCGCTGCACGAGCAGGGCCTGCTCACCAAGACGGCGATCGGTGGCCTGCCCGAGGACGCGATCCGCAAGGCGCTGGAGCTCGGCGCGAAGGCCGCAGCCGTGACCGTGTCGCGGGCCGGCGCCAATCCGCCCTGGCGGCACGAAATCGCCTGATCGACTGTCCGCGAGGCCCTGCTCGGCCGATCACTTTATGTTTCCAAAGGCCGGAACAGCGAGATAAATGGCGCTTAAAATGCCGCTCGATGCCCGGATTTCCGGCTTCTTCGGGCAATACGCCGGCAAAAGACAGTAACAGGCTGCGACACTTGCGCAATTCGCTCCGGCCGCGGCCGGCTTTCTCAGCCGGGCCAAGTCTGTTACCAGCGGGCCGATATAGGCAGGCATCGAGGCCGACATGCAGTTCATCGATCTTGGCGCGCAGCGCGAACGAATCCGCGACCGGCTGAAGGCCGCGATCGACAAGGTGGTCGAAGACGGCCGCTACATCCTCGGGCCCCAGGTCACCGAATTCGAGAACAAGCTCGCCGCTTACGTCGGCGTCAAGCACGTCGTTGCCTGCGCCAACGGCACGGATGCGCTGCTCCTGCCGCTGTTTGCCGCCGGCATCGGCCCGGGCGACGCGGTGTTCGTGCCGAGCTTCACGTTCGCCGCGACAGCCGAAGTGGTGGCGCTGGCCAAGGCGGAGCCTGTCTTCGTCGACGTCGATCCCGACACCTACAATATCGACATCGCCAGCCTCGAGGCGGCGATCGACATGATCAAGAAGGAAGGAAGGCTGAAGCCGAGGGCGATCATCCCGGTCGACCTGTTCGGGCTCTCCGCCGACTACGGGGCGATCATGGCGATCGCCAAGCGCGAGAACCTGCTGGTGATCGAGGACGCCGCCCAGTCGATGGGCGGCTCGGCCGACGGCACGGCGATCGGCGGCTCCGCCGACGCCAAGATGTGCGGCGCCTTCGGCCATGTCGGCTCGACCAGTTTTTATCCCGCCAAGCCGCTCGGTTGCTACGGCGACGGCGGCGCGATGTTCACCAACGACGCTGCACTGGCCGACAAGCTCAGATCCTTTGCCTTCCACGGCAAGGGCGAGACGCAATACGACAACGTCCGCGTCGGCATCAATTCACGCCTCGACACGCTGCAGGCAGCGATCCTGATCGAAAAGCTCGCCATCCTCGAAGAGGAGATGGTGGCCCGCCAGGTGGTGGCGCAGCGCTATGCGGAAGGCCTCGGCGACATCGTCAAGGCATCGCGCAACCTGGGCCACGGCCGCTCGGCCTGGGCGCAGTATGCCATCGAGACGACGAAGCGAGATGGGCTCAAGGCCCATCTCGGCGAGAAGGGCATCCCGTCGGTCATCTATTATGTGAAGCCGCTGCACGAGCAGGTCGCCTACAGGGATTATCCGCGCACGCCGACCGGCCTCGCCGTCTCGGAAGACCTGCCGAAGCGGATCCTCTGCCTGCCGATGCACGCTTATCTCAGCGAAGCCGACCAAGACCGCATCATCGAGACGATCCGCAACTACATCGGCTCGAACTCGGCGCATGTAGCGGCGGCTTAAACAGCACCTTCGTCATCCTCGGGCTTGACCCGAGGATCCATGCCGTGACCTACGGATAGGTCGCGGCGGAGCAGAATTCTGAACAGTTGCAACGCTTTAGCGTCACGGCATGGATCCTAGGGTCTGCGCGCGTCGCTTCGCTCCTTGCTCCGCCCTAGGATGACGACGCGATGACCGTCGGCTGCTAAGCCGCGCCCTTGCCCGTCGCTATAAAATGCGGGTTGGCGAAATCGCTATCGCTCGCCTGGTTGCGCTTGCCGTAGACGAGCGGCTTTCCGTCCAGCGTTCGGGTCATGCCGCCGGCGGCGCGAAGCACGGCGTCACCAGCCGCCGTGTCCCATTCCATGGTGCGGCCGAAGCGTGGATAGACATCGGCCTCGGCGGCGGCGAGCAGGCAGAATTTCAGCGACGAGCCGATGGAGACGATCTCGGCGGCGCCGAGATCGCGGATGAAAGCTTCCGTTTCCGGCGTGTTGTGCGAGCGGCTGGCGACGACGGCGAGCGGGGAGCCCCCTGCCCGAACCGTGATCTGACGGCGGCCGGCGATGCGATAGTCGCTGTCGATTTCGAGCGCTTCCGCCCTGCCCGGCCGTCCACTGAAGAAACGCCCGGTGCAAGGCGCGAAGACGACGCCGACCTCGGGCACGCCGTGGCGCACCAGCGCGATGTTGACGGTGAAATCGGTGCGGCGGTTGACGAATTCCTTGGTGCCGTCGAGAGGATCGATCAGGAAGAAGGCGCCGCCGAGGTCGGGCGTGGCGACGCCCGCCGCTACCTCTTCCTCGGCCACGCAAGGGATATCCGGATAAGCGGCGCGCAAGCCAGCCAGGATGATCTTCTCGCTTTCGCGATCGGCTTCGGTCACCGGCGAAGAGTCGGACTTGCTGTCGACGGCGCAACCCTTGTGGAAGACGCGCATGACCTCGCGCCCGGCGTCGAGCGCCAGGCGTTCGAAGACGCCGAGCATCGCCTCGTCGTCAGATACCGCCGCCATTGTCATACTGCTCCTCGGCAATGTCTCGCTCGGTCAGCCAGTGTTCCAAGGCCTCCGCCATCTCCTGAGGGCTCTTGCCGAGCGTCTTCAGGTGGATTTCGGGATTTTCAGGCACCTCGTAGGGTGAATCGACGCCGGTGAAGTTCTTTATCTCGCCGCTCAACGCCCGCGCGTAAAGGCCCTTCGGGTCGCGGCGGGCGCATTCCTCGAACGGCGTGTCGACAAAGACCTCGACGAATTCACCCTCAGCCATCAGCTCGCGAGCCATGCGCCGCTCGGCGCTGAAGGGCGAGATGAAGGAGACGATGACGATCAGGCCGGCATCGGCCATCAGTTTCGCCACCTCGGCGACGCGACGGATGTTCTCGACACGATCCGCATCGGTGAAGCCGAGATCGCGGTTGAGGCCGTGGCGGACATTGTCGCCGTCGAGGATATAGGTGTGGCGACCGGATGCGAACAGCTTCTTCTCGAACAGGTTGGCAATGGTCGACTTGCCCGAGCCGGAGAGGCCGGTAAACCAGAACACCGCCGGGCGCTGGTTCTTCAGATCGCTGCGGCCGCGCTTGCCGACGTCGAGCGACTGCCAGTGGATGTTTTCGGCGCGCCGCAGCGAGTGCAGGATCATGCCGGCGCCGACGGTGGCGTTCGTGATGCGGTCGATGAGGATGAAGGCGCCGGTGGTGCGGTTCTCGGCGAAGGGATCGAAGGCGATCGGCGCCCGCGTCGAGAGGTTGCAGACGCCGACCTCGTTGAGGTCGAGCGACTTCGCCGCCTCATGCGCGAAATCGTTGACATTGATCCGATATTTGAGATCGGTGACGGTCGCGCTCACCTGGTCGGTCTCGGTGCGCAGGATATAGGAGCGGCCGGGCAGCAGCGCTTGCTCATCGAACCAGACGATGTTGGCGGTGAACTGATCGGCGACCTGCGGACGTGCGGCCGGCGCCACCAGCATGTTGCCGCGCGACACTTCGACCTCGTCCTCGAGGACGAGCGTGACGGCCTGGCCGGCGACGGCCTGCTCGAGGTCGCCGCCATGCGCGACGATGCGCTTGACGTGCGAGGCCCTGCCCGACTTGGCGACCACGACCTCGTCGCCCTGCGAAACCGTGCCCGAGGCGATGGTGCCGGCAAAGCCGCGGAAATCGAGGTTCGGGCGGTTCACATATTGCACCGGAAAACGGAACGGCAGCTCGACGGCGGCCTCGTCGACCGACACGGTTTCCAGATGCTCGATCAGCGACGGGCCGGAATACCAGGGCGTGCGCTCCGAGCCGCTGGTGACGTTGTCGCCAAAACGCGCCGACATCGGGATCGGAACGACGCTCGCGAAGCCCAGTCCTTTGGCGAATTCGCCGTAGTCCGCCACGATGCCGTCGAAGACGGTCTTGTCGAAACCGACGAGGTCGATCTTGTTGACGGCAAGCACGATGTGGCGGATGCCGAGCAGCGAGGCGATGATGGAATGACGCCGGGTCTGGCGCAGAACGCCCTGGCGCGCGTCGATCAGCACGATGGCGAGGTCGGCGGTCGACGCGCCCGTCGCCATGTTGCGCGTATACTGCTCGTGGCCGGGCGTGTCGGCGACGATGAACTTGCGCTTCGGCGTGGCGAAGAAACGATAGGCGACGTCGATGGTGATGCCCTGCTCCCGCTCAGCCTCCAGCCCGTCGACCAGGAGGGCGAAGTCGACATCGTCGCCGGTGGTGCCGTGCTTGCGCGAATCGCGCTCGAGCGCTGCGAGCTGGTCCTCGAATATCTGCTTGGTGTCGGAAAGCATGCGGCCGATCAGCGTCGACTTGCCGTCGTCGACCGAGCCGCAGGTGAGGAAACGCAATAGCGACTTCTTTTCTTGCGCGGCCATGTAGTCGCGGATCGAATCGGTCGGGGCGAGGCTCTTGGCCATGATGTGGCGCATGCTCAGAAGTACCCCTCGCGCTTCTTTTTTTCCATAGAGCCTGCCTCGTCGCGGTCGATGAGGCGACCCTGGCGCTCGGACGTGCGGGCGGTCAGCATCTCGCCGACGATGGCCTCGAGCGTGTCGGCATCCGATTCGATGGCGCCAGTCAGCGGGTAGCAGCCCAGCGTGCGGAAGCGCACGAGACGGTTCTCCACCGTC
The DNA here is from genome assembly GCA_004963905.1 of Mesorhizobium sp. Taxonomy (GTDB): domain Bacteria; phylum Pseudomonadota; class Alphaproteobacteria; order Rhizobiales; family Rhizobiaceae; genus Mesorhizobium. Next base: position 23,623 of record SUGL01000046.1, on the reverse strand, counting down.
TCGCCGGGACGCAGTTGCATGCGGTCGTCGTCCTTGAGGATGAGCATGCCGTCGCGCTCGACCACCGGCCGCGCTTTAGCGAAATAGAGCGGCACGATCGGGATGTTCTCCTGCAAGATATACTGCCAGATGTCGAGCTCGGTCCAGTTCGACAGCGGGAAGACGCGGATCGACTCGCCCGGCGCGATGCGGGTGTTGAAGATCTTCCACATTTCCGGCCGCTGGTTCTTCGGATCCCAGGCATGCTGGGCGTTGCGGAAGGAAAAGATGCGCTCCTTGGCGCGCGACTTCTCCTCATCGCGGCGGGCGCCGCCAAAGGCAGCGTCGAAGCCGTATTTGTCGAGCGCCTGACGCAGCGCCACCGTCTTCATCACATGGGTGTGCGTATTGGAGCCGTGATCGAATGGATTGATGTTGTCGCGCACACCGTCTTCGTTGACATGGACGAGCAGGTCGAAGCCGAGTTTCTGCGCCATCTGATCGCGAAAGGCGATCATCTCGCGGAACTTCCAGGTCGTGTCGACATGCAGGAAAGGGAAAGGCGGTTTGGCCGGGTAGAAAGCCTTCATCGCCAGATGCATCAGCACCGAGGAATCCTTGCCGACCGAATAGAGCATCACCGGCTTGGAGAAAGAGGCCGCGACCTCGCGGAAGATGTGGATGGATTCGGCCTCGAGCCGCTGCAGATGGGTGAGCGCGATGTTCATGGACTATTGAGCGTTCTTTCGTGCCGGCCAGAACCTTGCAGCAGGCGATTGGCGCGGTTTCCCCTCGAACAGCCCGTCAAGTCCTGGACACTTCTCGCCGGCGTTCTAGCAGATCGCCATCGTCGATAACAATGCAAGACACGCGCAGCGCGGCGCGGTTCGCGAATGAATTTTCCAAGAGAGCTCAATAAGGCAGAAAATTCTCCCACGTATATAGGCCAGTTGAAAGGCGATAAAAAAGCTATTGCCTCGACCAGGCACCTTCAAAGGCTTCATCCGCGCCGACGATTTTTGGCTGAACATCCTTCGGCGCCCTATCGGAGATGAAGGCCAACCGCTATACCGGCGCGGGAGACGGGGCGAGGCGCGACAGAACGGGGTCGAGGGCAACTGCCACCGCCCTGAATCCGCGCACAACCTGGAAGATTGCGAAGCAAGGCATTGAACCCGTTTACATCGCTCAGGCGCCACCTCACGCCGACACAGATCAACATCTACTTCTCGATCGTCTGCTTCTTCTCGCCGCCCGTGCTGGGATCGGTGGTGAGCTTCGTCTTCAATGGCGGCGCGCTATGGTCGGTGTTTCTGATCGCCACCGGACGGCGGCGGTTCAACATCGACCGGCCTATGCTTGCCATGACGATTGCGATCTGTGCCTATTGCGCGGCCGTGGTGCTGGCTTCGATCGTCAACGGCGCGCTCGGGGCGGATCTGAAATACTTCCTGCCGCTGATCACCTTTCTGTTCTTCCCAATCTCCTATTCGACCTGGAGCATCACGGAGAAGATCACCCTTGCGCGCATAGCCGTGCTGGCAAGTGCCGCGGCATGTTGCGGCGCGCTGGCCATTGCCATCGTCCAGTACCACTGGATCGGCACCAGGGCCGAAGGCGGCGCCGGGAATGCGATCGTGTTCGCGACGGTGACCTGCCTCGCCGTCATGATGTGCCTTGCCGGCGCCCTCTCAGGGATCGTGAAGGGCTGGAAGCCGCTGGCAGGCGCGGCGCTCGCCGGAGTGGTGGCGATCCTTCTTTCGGGGTCGCGCATCATCTGGATTGCCCTGCCGATCGCCGCCAGCGCCGTCGTCCTGATTAACCGGCGCAGGTTCGCCGGCGCCAATCTGATGCGCCTGGCGCTGATCGCGGGCGCGGCCTGCCTGCTGGTCGCGGCCATCGGCTTCCCCGTCATCATGGACCGCGCCGACGTCCTGTTCAGCGACTGGGACGCGCTCGCCGCTAAGGGCGATCACTCGACGGCGATCGGCCTGCGCGTTGCAATGTGGGAGATCGGCGTCGGCGCATTTCGCGAAATGCCGATTTTCGGCCACGGCATCTCGGGCAGCCGGGTGCTGATGAAACAGGGTTTCCACGATCAATTCGGCATGACCGCAGGTTACAACCACTATCACGACGGCTTTCTGACCGCGGCGGTGCAGGCCGGTTTGTTGGGAGCGCTGTCCCTCGCGGCCATATTCGTGGTCGCAGCCCGGAATGCGGCAAAGACGCTGCGCCTCAGTGCCGACCCGGCGGAACGGTTCGGCGCAACGATGATCATCGTCACGGTCATCACCTATCTCATCGGTGGATTGACCGGCATCCTGGTCGGCCAGGACCTTCTCGATTCGACGCTGATGGTGTTCCTGGTTTCCGGAACCTACCTGGCTTGCGGACGAACGGTGTCGCCGATCGGCGAGAACACCGCCGCCACTCCATCGGCTGTCGGCCAGCGATCATGAAGGTGCTGGTCACCGGCGCGACCGGGCTGATCGGACGCCAGGTGATCGACCGGCTGCGCCAGGCCAGATTCGACATACGCATCGTTTCCCGCCAGCCAGAAAGACTGCCGGCTGCCGGCGATGCGCTTCCGCTGCCCGGAACGGACGCGCCGGACGCGGCCTTCCTGGCGCTGATGCGCGATGTGAGCCACGTCGTCCACTGCGCGGCGCTGAACAACGACCGGGACGCCGGCGAAGCCGACTATCGTGCCGCCAATGCGACGCTGACCGGGCGGCTGGCCAAGGCAGCGGCCGCATCAACCGGCGTGCGCTTCATCTATCTTTCCTCGATCCGGGCCGTGGCCGGTCCCGGCTTCAGCGGCACGATCGATGAGGCGACGCCTCCTGCCCCGCAATGCGCCTATGGCCGCTCCAAGCGCGAAGGCGAGATCAGGATGCTCGAGGCCTACGCCGGACGCCCCGATGCCACGGCGCTGCGCCTGCCGCCCGTGTACGGCGAAGGCATGAGAGGCAACATGGCGGCGCTGATGCGGCTTGCGGACACGGGCCTGCCGCTGCCGGCCGGCGCGCTTGCGGGTGTGCGTTCGCTGATCGCGTCCGAGACGGCCGCAAGCGCGGTGCTGCATCTTCTGAACGATCGGGGGCCGCTCCGCCCGGCCTATGTCGCGAGCAATGCTGCCCCTCTTGCGATGTCTGAGATCATCATCGCGTTCCGGCAGGGTCTCTGCCGCCCACGGCGCCTTGTTCCGGTGCCGGCGCTGCCGCTGCGGCTGGCGGCGACGCTGCTTGGCAGGCAGGCCTCGTGGCAGGCCTTGACCGCGACCCAAATCTGCGACCCGTCGCTGCTTATGACGGAAGGTTGGGCGCCGGAGACCGACACGCTGGCCCGGCTTCGCGACCTGGCGCGTCAGACCGCTCGAGCACGGTAGAACGTGCCCGCCAGTATGCGCAGATCGAGGCCGATCGAAGCGGCCTTCAGATAGGCCGCGTCGGTTTCGGCGCAGAGTTTTGGGTCGGACATGTCGATGCCCTTGATCTGCGCCAGCCCGGTGATGCCGGGAGGTGCCGCCAGCACGCCCAGCCGCTGCCGGTGCCCGATCAGCTCCGTTTGCGTCGGCAGGCATGGCCGGGGGCCGACAAGGCTCATCTCGCCCTTGAGCACGTTCCAGAGCTGCGGCAGTTCGTCGATCTTGGTCCGGCGCAGCACCTTGCCGACTGCGGTGACCGAACTGGCCGGCGCCTCATGCGTGGGCAAGGACGGGGTATCGCGATGCATGGTGCGCAGCTTGTGGCAGGCAAAGACGGCGCCCGCCCGCCCCACGCGCGGCTGCGAGAAGATGGCCGGCCCGGGCGATGTCGCCCTGATCGCCAGCATGGCGATGAGCACGATAGGCGAGGTCGCCGCCAGCATCACGGCAGCGACAGTCAGGTCGAAAGCCCGCTTCGCCGTCACGGCTCAGATCCGGCGCCAAAGGAAGGCGAGGTAGAGCCCTAGCGTGCCCATGAGGGTCTGCCGGTAGACGCCGCTTTTGCCGAGCAGGCTGAAGCGCCTGAAGGCGCTGCCCTTGCGCGCCCTGATGAACAGGCGAAGACAAAGTGCTGCATCGCGCGCGATGAGGTCGCGGTTGACGGCAAGGCCTCGCAGATTGCTGTCCGTCCAGGTGGCGAACTGGCCCTGGAACAGACGCCCAAGCCTTGAAAGCCTCGCCTTCCACGAGACATTGGCGCCGACGAGGTTTGTTGCGTGCTGGCGGTATCTGACCAGCGGCCGCGGCTCGTAACGAACTTTGCCGCCGGCGGCGGTGACGATGAGATAGGCCCACCAGTCATGGCTGACGAATTCGGTCCTCGCCGATGCTTTCGACAGAAGCTCGCGCGCCGCGCGGTTGAACAGCATGGTGTTGCCGCCGGCGATGCTTTGCACCAACGCATTGGGGAAAGACGGCGGGCGGCGGAACAGCGGCGAATAGCCGGCCGCGACGCCGGCCTCCGAAATGGTCGCCGTCCGCGAGCAGAACAGGAGCGGCGTCTTCATGTCCTGCGCCTCCATCCAGCGGATGGCGCACTCGAGCCGGTCCGACTCCCAGACGTCGTCCTGGTCGCAAAAGGCGTAATAGTCGGCATCGATGCGCGGATCGATGATCATCGAGCGGAAATTGGCGGCGAAGCCCTTTCGCGGGCCTTCCACCACCGTGAGGGAACCCTTGCTCCAGCGGGATCGCCACGCCTCGACGATTGCGGCCGTGCCGTCCGTCGAGCCGTCGTCGGAAACCCAGAGATCGACGCAAGGCCAGGATTGCGCGAGCAAGGAATCCAACTGCTCGCCGATATATGCCGCGCCATCCTTCGTGCCCATGAGAACGGCCACGTGCTTATTTTTTCCGGTCACGGCCTTAGAACCTGCAGGGCATTCGAATGGGCTTCAATAGCCAATCATGAGCGGACAGCACAGGTCTAACCGACCTGTCCGGCCGTTTTCGGCACCGCTTGATCGCGCGGCGCGCCGCCGATGTCTCCCTCGGCCCGGTAGAGCCCGGCCAGGATCGCAAGCGCCGCGGCCTTGTCCCGATCGTGCATCGCGGCCACCAGCGCCGGCAGCGCGGCCTCGATCCTCCCCCATTCCACGACGTCGGTCCTGAGGCCGAAGATCTTGGCGGTGTCGAGCTTGACGACCTCCTCGTTCTCGCCATGCAGCGTCTCGTGCAGCTTCTCGCCGGGCCTGATGCCGGTGAAGCGGATCGGAATGTCGGTGTAGGGGCTCTTGCCGGCCATGCGGATCATGGTCTCGGCGACTTCGAGGATCGGCACGGGCTTGCCCATGTCGAGCATGTAGATGGCGTAGTCGTCCCTGCCCTGGCGCTGCTCGGCATCGGCGGCCGACATGATGACGAGGTCGACCGCCTCGGCAACCGTCATGAAATAGCGTGTCATGCGCCGGTCGGTGATGGTGACCGGCCCGCCAGCCTCGATCTGCGCCTGGAAGATGGTCGCCACCGAGCCGTTGGAGCCGAAGACATTGCCGAAGCGCACGGCGATGAATTTGGTTCCGGGACGATACGCGCTCACGTGATGGGCGTGATGCACGCCGGCCTGGTGGCCGTTCAGCCCGCCGGCATGGAAAAGCGAGGGCGCGGCGTGGGTTTCATGCAGCGAGGAAACGATCTGCTCGGCCGCCCGCTTGGTGACGCCGAGCACCGAGGTCGGGTCGACGGCCTTGTCGCTGGAAATCAGCAGGAACTGCGGCACTCCGCATTCGGCGGCGACCTCGGCGCAGGCGAGCGTGCCGAAGACATTCGTCTCGATCGCCGCTTCCCAGTTCTCCTCCAAGAGCGGCACGTGCTTCAGCGCCGCGGCGTGAAAGAGGATCGCGGGTTTGAACTCGCTGACGAGGCGCATCATCTGCGGCTTATCTGTGACGTCGACGATGCGGCTGGTCAGCCGATCGCGGTCTTTTTCGTCGATCAGCTGATCGAGCTGGAAAATGCCGAACTCGGAATTGTCGGCCACCAGCACCGCCTCGGCGCCGAGCTCCAGCGCGCGCTTGACCAGGATGCGGCCGATGGAGCCGGCGCCGCCGGTGACCAGCACGCGCTTGCCGCCGACGAAGGCGCCGATGCGCGTCGTGTCGGTAGCGACCGCCGAGCGGCGCATGATGGTTTCCATCTCGACGGCATCGAGAACCAGCTTGCCGCCCTGCCCCAGCTCGGAAAGACCGGAAAACTGGACGACGGCGATGCCGCTGTGGCGGGCGACGCGAACCAGCTCGGCATAGTCCTCGATCTCGCGCTCGACCCCGTTGCCGAAGATCAAAAGGTCGAGGTTTTCCGTGCCCTTGACATATTCCTCCAGCACCTCGACCAGGCGCGGCCGCAGCGCCACGACCGGAACGCCCTGGATCTGGGTGCCGAGCGGCGCGTCGCTCTCGGTCGCCATGATGCCGGCGATGGCGTATTCGGCAGGCACGGCCGTGCGCGTGAAGCGCACGATCACGTCGGCCTCGCTCAACCGGCCGATGAACAGCGCCTGCTTGATCGAAGGGTCGCTGGCGGCGCGGCGCAGGATGCGCCAGGACGCGCCGTCGCGAAGGAAGCGATAGTAGAGCCTGGGCGCCGAAATGATGGTGAAGGAAACCAGGAAGAAGACGATGAACTGGCGCTCGTTGAGGCCGGCGACCGGCTGGAAAAAGGAGCGAAAGGCGACCGCGGCCAGATAGAGGACCACCGTCAGGCTGCCGCAGCCCTTCAGGATGTTGAAGAAGTCGGGCGTGGAGGCAAAGCGCCAGACGGTGCTGTAGAGGCCGCTAGCGCGGAACAACAGATGGGCGGCGAGCACGATGACGGCCCAGCAGACCAGCCCGCCGGTGGAGAAGGCATCGAACGAAAGCCGCGACTGCGAGAGCGTGAGGCTGAGCGCCACCGCGATCAGGACCATGACGAGGTCCTGAACCATGATGATGGCGCGCCGCATCTTCGGTCGGATTCCCGATACGGCTTCTACATAGGCGGTCATTGGGTAGTACTGAACTCCAGGCGTGAGGATATGACTACCAGAACGGCGCCGGCTCGACCATTGTCCGCCGCCACTCCAGATTGCAAATCCCCAATTCCCTTACCCAGCTATCGCATTAGCGCGGAGTTGGGGGGATCGCCAGATGTTTTTTGACTTCGTGAATTTCCCGTACGTGATTGCTTCTAGGGGTTGCCTTTTTGGTCGTAGTAGTGCGACTTGCGGAATGGAGTCGGCGAGGTGAGCATCGTACCTACCCACAAACCGAAAAGTCTGTGATGTTTTTCGTTATTTGGCTCGCTGCCGCCAAAACGATGCGATCGAACCACTTTGATAGGCAAGTATGCAGCTCGATGATGTTGTCTTTAATGCCATTATTCGCGTTGAAATGAGCCATAGCTATATTATCCATTGCTTATCTGCCTCGCGAACAGCAAACACTTGTAAAGATAGGCGGCCACGGAATGCAGCAGTGGCCATCTCCGCAGCAGCTTTGAAACCCCTACAGCTATCCGACTTGGGGGTTTTATGGCCACCAGAGTCTCCACGGCAATTTGTGATCCCGAAATTTCCTCGTCCTTCCTCAGAGCCACAATCCGATCGAACAAACGCGATCTCGCCTCATCCGTCCCGGTGGGTTCGTTTGCGCCGTCAAAGAATTTGCCGCGAAGCGTTTCCTCGAGATAAGAAAGCCCCCATCGCTGGTCGGGCTCAAGATAACATCCCTCGCCCCACTCATTCCAAGCATTGACAAATATAAGGCGGTCGTCCGAGTCAGGATGATCGTGCCGAGCCTGAAAGCGCAGGAACCGGAGCCATTCGCCATACAGTTCGGGCGACGAATTGACCACAATTGTTGGATTGTTCTGTCGCCGAGCAGTGTTGTCCCATCCCGGAATGATGCCTCTGAACATATTGAATGACGGTTTCGGACGATTAGCGCTCTGGGCAATCATTTTGCGATAGTCAACAACACCGCCTGAGAAATTCGGATTGATGAGAGACGGAAACTCGGAAGGATGGTTTTGCGGTCCGTTGAATTTATGGGGAGGGAATTCAACCAGGGAATCGGCCCCGACTTCTTGGGGAGTGGATATGTCATAGAAATCGACCACACTGATGTGAATGCCCGGAAACCCATTTGCTACCGCCCGATCCCGCCATATGGAAAACCACCGCCGCGGATCCGGGATATCCTTGGCTCGATAGACGACCAATAGCGGCATCCCACCAATTTTTATGTACCGTTGGTCGCTGAAGTAGCCGAACATCGAGTCGATGAAAAGCTCGGCATCCCCTTCGGCGTACTTCTGTTCCAGCAGAATACTTTTTGTGTCGCCATCCCATGCGCGCGTCCAGTTTTCATTGGCCCAGCACATGCAAAATTTAAAATCTATGTCAGATTTTATAAATAATTCTATCGGCCTTTCTAATATTTTTCTGCCACTGAACCAATAGTGATGGAAACAAAATCCATATATGTCGTAAAGTTTAGCCAGATCTACCTGCTCTCTCATGGTAGCTGGGTTTGTAAGGTCATAATATCCCAGCTCGCGAGGAATTCTTGGTTGATTATGACCAATGAAATTCGGGGTCGCTCGAGCGACATTTGTCCATTCCGTAAATCCTGGCCCCCACCATTCTGAATTTTCAACTATTCTATGGAATTGAGGAAGATAGAATGCTATAATTTTTGCATCATCTGTGCAGATACTAACTTCTTCTTGCTTATTGAGTGCCTTGGAGAGGGCAAGAAGAGAAGGTGAGTGGGCGTCGACCTCGGTTGGGTGCCTCGTCTCGCCCCCTGCCAGCCGGCGCACAACCGCCTCTGTCGACACCCGCCACTTCGGCGCCTGCCATCCAAACACACCCGCGAACCTCGCACTCGACAGCCGCGAATTGGCCGGGCGCCGCGCCTTGGCGGGATGGTCCGCCGTCGCGATATCGCGCACGCTCGCATGCGGCCCACCAAACGCCCGGCTTGTGTCGAGGATGTGACGGGCAAAGCCGCTCCAGTTGGTCTCGCCCTCGCCCGCCAAGTGATAGATGCCAAAGGCGGCGAAATTCTTGTCTTCCCCCAGCCTGGCCGATGCATGCAGGATGGCGTCGGCGATATCCAGCGCGGACGTCGGATTTCCCCATTGATCGGCGACGACCGAAATCTCGTCGCGGTCGCCGGCCAGCCTCAGCATCGTCTTGACGAAGTTCCTGCCGAAGGGGCTGTAGACCCAGGCGGTGCGCAGGATAAGGTGGCGCGGATTGGCGGCGGCCACGGCCTGCTCGCCGGCAAGCTTGGAGGCGCCGTAGACGCCGAGCGGCGCGGTCGCGTCGGTTTCGACATAGGCGCCATCCTTGGTGCCGTCGAAGACATAGTCGGTCGACAGATGGATCACGGGAACGCCGAGCCTTGCTGCCGCCTCGGCCACTTTGCCGGCGCCGGTTGCGTTCACCGCGAAGGCAAGGTCCTTCTCGTCCTCGGCCTGGTCGACGGCGGTGTAAGCGGCCGCGGAAACGACGATGTCCGGCCTTGCCGCTTCCAGCGCTGCAAACACCGTGTCGGGCCGCGCCAGGTCGAGCGCCGGCCGGCCGACGGCGACGACTTCCATGTCGTCGCGGCCCCGTGCCGTCTCGATCAGGCTTGCGGCGACCTGGCCCTCGCGTCCGGTGACGGCAAGCCTCACGTGGCCACCTTCCTGCTCTCGGCCTTCGCGCTTTCGATCGGGCCGTTTTCGGATTCCCTGCTTTCGATTGGGCTTTGGCCCAGCCGCTCGCCGTTGTAGCGTTGCTCGCGGATCGGCGCCCACCACCATTTGTTGTCGAGATACCAGTCGACCGTCCTTGCCAGGCCGCTGTCGAAATTCTCCTTAGGCGCCCAGCCGAGATCGCGCGCGATCTTGGAGGCGTCGATCGCATAGCGGCGGTCGTGGCCGGGGCGATCGGTGACGAAGGTGATCAGATCGCGGTAGCTCGCGCCGCCGGCGCGCGGCCGCCTCCCGTCGAGAAGATCGCAAATGGTCTCGACGACGCCAAGATTGGTGCGCTCGGAATTGCCGCCGACATTGTAGCTCTCGCCCGGCCGCCCCTTAGTCGCCACCAGCTCCAGCGCGCGCGCGTGATCCTCGACGAACAGCCAGTCGCGCACATTGGCGCCGGCGCCATAGACCGGCAGCGGCTTCTCGTCGAGCGCGTTGAGGATGACCAGCGGGATCAGCTTTTCGGGGAAATGATAGGGGCCGTAATTGTTCGAGCAGTTGGACAGCACGACAGGCAGGCCATAGGTCTCGTGCCAGGCCCGCACCAGATGGTCCGACGCCGCCTTCGAAGCCGAATAGGGCGAGGACGGCGCATAGGGCGTCTCCTCGACGAACATGCCGCCGTCGAAGGGCAGATCGCCGAATACCTCGTCGGTCGAGACATGGTGGAAGCGGAAGCCGGTCTTGCGCTCCTCGGACAGGCCGCGCCAGTAGTCGAGCGCGGCGTTCAGGATGCGGTAGGTGCCGACGATGTTGGTCTCGATGAAGGCGCGGGGGCCGTCGATCGAACGATCGACATGACTCTCGGCGGCGAGGTTCATGACGATGTCGATGTCGTCGCGGCGCAATATGTCGAGCACAGCGCGCTCGTCGCATATGTCGGCCTGCTCGAAACGGTAATTGTGCGCGTTCTCGATCGGCCTGAGTGATGCGAGGTTGCCGGCATAGGTGAGCTTGTCGAGATTGGTGACGCGATAGGCCGGGTTGGCGCACAGATGCCGGCAGACGGCGGAGCCGATGAAGCCGGCGCCGCCGGTGACCAGAAAATTCATGCCGTCCCTCCTCACGCGAACACCTCGGCCATGGCAAGCGATGGCGCCTTGCGATCCTTGTCCGAAAGCTGGAATCCGCCGGCAATTGCCGGCCATTCTATGCCGATCGCCTGATCGTCGAAACGGATCGACCGGTCATGCTCGGGCGAATAGGTGTCGGTCACCTTGTACAGCACCTCGGTATCCGGCACGAGCGTGACGAAGCCGTGCGCAAATCCTTTCGGCACCAGGATCTGGTTGCCCTTCTCGGCCGATATCTCCAGCGCGACCCACTTGCCGAAGGTCGGCGAGGAACGGCGGATGTCGACCGCGACATCCAACACGCTGCCCCTGATGACGCGCAGCAGCTTGTCCTGGGCGCGCGACGGCAGCTGGTAGTGCAGCCCGCGCAGCACGCCGGCCGCCGCGGAATAGGAATGGTTGTCCTGCACGAAGACGAGATCGATGCCGGCCTCGGCGAAACGGGCGGCGTTCCAGGTCTCGCTGAAGAAACCGCGTGCGTCGCCGTCCCGCTTCGGCACGATCTCCAGCACGCCGTCGAGGCCGAGAGGCCTGACCTCAAGCACCTCGTTCCTCCATAAGATCGGCAACGCGCTTGCGCAGATAGGCTGCATACTCATTCTTGCCCAGGCGCGCCGCGCGTTCCAGAACCTTTTCGGCGCCGAGCCAGCCCTGCTCGAAGGCGATTTCCTCCGGGCAGGCGACCTTGATGCCCTGGCGATGCTCGATCGTGCGCACGAAGGATGACGCTTCATGCAGGCTGTCATGCGTGCCGGTGTCGAGCCAGGCATAACCGCGGCCGAGCTGATGCACCTGCAGCTCGCCGCGTTCGAGATAGACGTTGTTGACCGCCGTGATCTCGAGCTCGCCGCGCGCCGAAGGGCGGATCGTCGAGGCGATGTCGACGACGTCGTTGTCGTAGAAATAGAGACCCGTGACGGCCCAATTGGACTTCGGCTTCTGAGGCTTTTCCTCGATCGTCAAGGCCCTGCCGGTGGTTTTGTCGAAGGAGACGACGCCATACCGCTCGGGATCATCGACATGGTAAGCGAACACCGAGGCGCCACTTTCACGTGCCGCCGCGGCGCGACAGAGATGCGACAGGCCCTCGCCGAAATAGATGTTGTCGCCGAGAATCATCGATACGTTGTCCTTGCCGATGAAGTCGCGGCCGATGATGAAAGCCTCGGCGAGGCCGTTGGGTTGCGGCTGCTCGGCGTAGGAAAGCTCGACGCCGAATTCGGAGCCGTCGCCCAGCAGAGCCTGAAAAGCCGGCAAGTCGCGCGGCGTTGAAATAACCAGGATCTGACGGATCCCCGCAAGCATCAGCACGCTCAGCGGATAGTAGATCATCGGCTTGTCGTAGATCGGCAGGATTTGCTTAGATATTGCCAATGTAAGCGGATAAAGTCGTGTCCCGCTGCCGCCCGCAAGGATAATTCCTTTCAACAAGCTCTCCTTGAACTGCCGAGGCCCCCGCCCAGACGCCAAGTTTGCCCGTGCTTAGGTTTCGGGCACCGGCTTGTCAATTGTCGCTTTGAGTTCTTTGCGACGCTATTTGCCTTCCTGTCATCTCCATGCCGCAGTCTCGCGGCCCTTCCGCCTGCACCATAAAAAAGGGCCGGCGGGCTAAGCGCCTGCCGACCTATACTAATTTTTGCTCGGATCACGTCTGCTTCGGCAGCAGCGCCCAAACGGCCGGCACCAGGCTGGCGGCCAGCGCCACCTTGATCAGGTCGCCGGCGATGAACGGCGCGACGCCGAACTGCCACGACTTTTCCGGCCCGATGAGGACCGCCAGCCAGGCAAAGCCCATCGCCATCATGACGATCTCGGCGACGAGCATGGCGCCGAAGAGCCTGAAAGGATGCCGGTCCCAGCCGCGGTCGGCGGCCCAGCCGGCGATCGCCGCCATCAGCACGAAGCCGGCGAGGTAGCCGCCGGTGGAGCCCAGCATATAGGCGATGCCGAGGCCCTTTTCCGGCGTGCCCTGGAAGACCGGCAGGCCGATCGCGCCCTCGGCGAGGTAGAGGATGAGCGTCGCGACTGCGAGGCGCATGCCGAAGGCCGAGGCGATCAAGAGGACGGCAAGCGTCTGCAGTGAGATGTCGACGGGGCCAAGCACCACTCTCGTCTTCGCCGACAGGGTAAGCAGGAGGGTTCCGGCAAGCGCCAGAAAGAACTGCGTCGCCAGTCGTGCCGCGCCCTGGTCGGGCAGAGCGAGAGAAACGAGCGGACGCATCGTGGTTGCAGTTGCCATGGTCTTCCCCGTTGTGGCTGATTTTCTGGCTTTAAAGCGCATCGCGCAGAAACGGATTCAGGCGACGCGCTTTAAAATTCTGTCTTGATGCCTGTCGTTCTCCCAAAACCGCTGCGCAGTTTTGGGCGACTTGCATGATTTTCCTATATTGGCTTCCGGGGGAAGCGGCAATCGTTTTGCCGCCTGAGCAGCAGGACCGGGCATGACGCTAGAATTCGACACACGTTTCGATCCCGCCTACAGCCAGGCGGTCACCGTCGCGCCGGACGTCCAGCGCATCACGGCCCGCAACCCGAGCCCGTTCACCTTTCATGGCACCAACAGCTATCTCGTCGGCCGCGACACGCTTGCCGTGATCGATCCCGGACCGGATGACGATGAGCATCTCGAGGCGCTGCTCGCGGCGACCGGCGGCCGGCCGGTCAGCCACATCTTCGTCAGCCACACCCACCGCGACCATTCGCCGCTCGCGGCGCGGTTGAAAGAGCGCACGGGCGCGATCGTGCTTGCCGAAGGCCCGCATCGGCCGGCGCGACCGTTGCGCATCGGCGAGGTCAACCCGCTCGATGCCAGCGCGGATTTGACCTTCGTGCCCGATATCGCGCTGGCCGACGGCAGCCTTACGCATGGCGATGGCTGGACGATACGGACGGTGCTGACGCCCGGTCACACCGCCAACCACGCAGCCTTCGGGCTCGAAGGCACCGGCATCCTGTTTTCGGCCGACCACGTCATGGCCTGGGCGACGTCCATCGTGGCGCCGCCGGACGGCGCGATGGCCGACTATATGCAATCGCTCGACAGGCTGATCGAGCGCGGCGACCGCCTGCTGCTGCCCGGCCATGGCGGACCGGTGACAGCGCCGCGCAGCTTCATGCGCGGGCTGAAGACGCACCGCAAGATGCGCGAGCGGGCGATCCTGGAACGCATCCGTGGCGGCGACCGGACGATCAAGGACATGGTCGCGGCGATCTATCGCGACACCGATCCGCGGCTCCACGGCGCCGCCGGGCTGTCGGTGCTTGCCCATCTCGAGGACCTGGTGGCTCGCGGCCTGGTCGCCACCGACGGCGACCCGGCGATCGACGGTATGTTCAGGCCGGCGTGAGCTAGTTTACGCAATTCCGGACGGAAAACCGCTGCACACTTTTCCTGGAATTGCTTCTGTTTGTTTTTACGCAATTCCGGACGGAAAACCGCCGCACACTTTTCCTGGAATTGCTCTATTCGGCCGGCGCCGCGCCGACCTGGCCGGCTACCTCCTGGTCGAGCTCGCCGAGGAAATCGGTGATGCGGGCGGCGTTGTCGCCCAAGTCGTAGCGGCCGTAGCGCGAGGCCGAGCGCATGTCGACGATGACCTGCTCGCCGTCGTCGGTGACGCGGATGGCGATGTCGGCCGGCAGCCCGAGCACGAAACCCCTGGCGACCGCATTGATCGTCGCCTCGCTCTGCCCGTTGATGTCCGGATAAGGTGCGGTCAGCTGCCAGTCACGCCGGTCGAGCACGGTTTCGACCGCGTCGACCACGGTTTCGAAGGGCAGATTGTAGCTGCGCCCGGTGACCAGCGGATAGGCCTGCGCCTGCAGGCTCTGCTCGCCCGGGGTGGGCGGCGACAGCGCGTTCATGTCGCTTGTCCGGTCGCTCGTGTCGAGCAGCGGCGGGTCGTCGAGGTCTGTCGAGATGTCGCGCAGCGGCGGATAGACCGTGGCCCAGTAGACGGCGATGCCGAAAGGAGCAAGCACCAGCAGCGCCAGCAGCGCGCCGAGGCTGAGATCGCGGCCGCCGCGGTCGCCGAAATTCCACAGCCTCGACAAGGCAAGCCCGGCAAGCAGCAGCGCGAGCGCCGCAAGCAACGCGGCGATCGCCAGCACCCACAGGAAGGGCGGCGTCTCGACAAGGTCCAGGCGGTAGCCGGCAAGGGCCGTCAGCAAAAGGACGAGCGAGAACGCTCCGATCCGCCGCGACCAGCCGGCCACCCTCGACGTCTGCCGTTCAGGAATTGTAACCATCGCCTGCCGCATTTACCCCAGCCCAGGCTGAGACTTAGATGTTTTTGGCGCGGGCTTGAAGCCGAAAGATCGAACAATCCTCAATCCGTCGGCAGCCGGTACTCCTTGAATTGCTGGCGCAAGGTGGTCTTCTGGATCTTGCCGGTGGCGGTGTGGGGGATCTCGCCGACGAAGGCGACATCGTCGGGCATCCACCATTTGGCGACCTTGCCGCTCATGAAGGTCAGGATGTCGCTCTTGCTCGGCTCCTTGCCCGGCTTGCGCACGACGACCAGCAGAGGCCGCTCGCCCCATTTGGAGTGCGGCACGCCTATGGCCGCAGCCTCCGCGACATCGGGATGGCCGACGGCAAGGTTCTCGAGATCGATGGTGGAGATCCACTCGCCGCCCGACTTGATGACATCCTTGGCGCGGTCGGTGATCTGCATATAGCCGCTGGCGTCGATATGTGCGACGTCGCCGGTGTCGAACCAGCCGTCGGCATCGAACTGCTCGGAGCCGACACCGCCGTAGTAGGCGCGCGCGATGGCCGGGCCGCGCACCTTGAGGCGTCCGAAAGTCTTGCCGTCCCAGGGCAGCGCGTTGTTCTCGTCGTCTGTCACCTTCATTTCGACACCGAAGGGCGGATGGCCCTGCTTGCCCTGGATATCGAGCCGGGCATCGCCCGTCAGCCCCTCATATTCCGGCTTCATGGTGCACAACGTGCCGAGCGGCGACATCTCGGTCATGCCCCAGGCATGCACGACCTGAACCTCATATTTGTCCTGGAATTTGGCCGTGATGGCGCGCGGGCAGGACGAACCGCCGATGACGACCTTGTTCAGATAAGGCAATTTCCTGCCGGTCTCCTCCAGATATTGCAGCAGCATCATCCACACCGTCGGCACCGCGGCGCTGAACGTGACCTTTTCGGTGTCGAGCAATTCATAGATCGAGGCGCCGTCCATCTTGCAGCCTGGCATGACCAGCTTGGCGCCGATCATCGGCGCGGTCTGGCCGAGACCCCAGGCATTGGCGTGAAACATCGGCACCACGGGCAGCACGACGTCGCGCGCGGATACGCCCATGGCATCGGGCATGGCGGCGATCATGGCATGCAGGACGTTCGAGCGGTGGCTGTAGAGAACGCCTTTCGGGTCGCCCGTCGTGCCGGAGGTGTAGCACATGCCGGCGGCGGTGTTCTCGTCGAAGGTCTTCCAGGCGAAGACGCCGTCGGCCTCGGCAAGCCATTCCTCATAGGCAACCGCATTCGGCAACGACGTTTGCGGCATATGCGCCCGATCCGTCAGTACAATTACCTGCTTCAGCGAACTGACTTGGCCGGCGATCTTTTCCAGCAGCGGCACGAAGGTCAGGTCGACGAAGATCGCCCGATCCTCGGCATTGTTCATGATCCAGGCGATCTGCTCGGGAAAGAGGCGCGGATTGAGCGTGTGATAGATCGCGCCGATGCCCATGATCCCGTACCAAGCCTCGACGTGGCGGGCGGTGTTCCAGGCAAGCGTGGCGATGCGTTCGCCGAGCCCGAAGCCGTCACGCTCCAGCCGCTGCGCCACTTTAAGCGCCCGATGACGGATGTCGGCAAAGGTCGTGCGCACGATCGGGCCTTCGATCGAACGCGTCACGATCTCCCGGCCGCCGTGCTGGCGTTCGGCGTGATCGATCAACTTGTGGCAGAGCAGTGGCCATTCCTGCATCAGTCCGAGCATCTCGGCTCCTCCCCTTTTTGCGCTTTCGCGTCATTGTTTCACGCATTGTGGAATGATCCGGCGGATTGTCCAGCGGCCATAAGTCCAAGGCGGTGGATGGATCGAACAAGCCGTGAACCCCGCCACAATACGGCCATCGTCGGCGTTAAGTTTCACTAACGGGCTGGGTGAGATTGGCGAATGGAGAGGTTCGCATGGACGCGCAGCTCGACGAAAAAGCCCTCGAAAGCACCCTTGCCGAAAGTCTGGACGATCTGACGCCGGACTCCAGAACCGTTTCCGACGACGAGTTTGCCGAAGTCGTCGGCGGCGCGCTGGAGGCTGTCGGCGGAACGCTGCTGTTCAAGATGTGCGTTGAAAACGACGGCGAAGGCCAGCATGTTGCTGCCGCATGCGTCGGCGACGGCGGCAACCGCCAGTTCCTGCTGCTGACGCTGCCGACCTCGGGCGGCGCACTGAAGGTCGAGACCGCGGCGAGAAGCACCAACCCGGTGGCAGGCATCGCCGCCGCCTATGCAGGCCTCATGGACGCGTTCAAGGCCGCCGCCTGACCGCCGGCACCGGTTAGAACATTATTTCGCCTTTGTGCGATTTTGCGCCATCACGCGGTCTTGCGCGAGGCGCTTGTCGGACACACCTTTGACGGACAACAGCGGCCAAACTTTCGCAGATCCGCCCTGAGCCTCTGTTCACGCGATTCCATCCGGAAGAGCCACTTTCCTGGAATTGCTCCCTTTGTCTTGTCGCAATTCCACGCGGAAACCCCACGCACTTTTCCTGGAATTGCTGAAAGGAGAACCGTCATGGACAAGCGCGCCAACCCCGCCCCCGGCTTTCAACGCAATCCAGACAAGGTGATAACGATCGAACCTTACCGCGGCACCGTCACGGTCAGCGCCGGCAACGCCGTCGTCGCCAGGTCGACCCGGGCCAGGCTCTTGTCGGAACCGCCCTACCCTGCGGTTTTCTACATTCCCTTCGACGACATCGATTTCGGCAAGCTCGCCAGGACCGAGCATTCGACGCATTGCCCCTACAAGGGCGATGCGAGCTACTGGAGCGTCCTGCCGGCCGGCGAAAGCGGCAAGGACGCGATGTGGGCCTATGAGCAGCCTTTCGACGAAATGACCGAGATCCGCGATCACGGCGCGTTCTATACGAGCAAGGTTACGGTCGAGGCTAAGCCGGGCTAGTCGCCGTCGGCGCCACGTCGCAAACCTCGGAGATTTACTGAGACGCGACGTTCGGAGGCTTTGGCTAACGTCGGGCGCCTGCGACAGATCAATCCGTGGTGCCGTCGTTACCGACGTCCTCGGCGTCATCCAGCCGAACCAAGGTCATGCCCTTCTGCTTCAGGGCCAGCAGCCCCTGGACGACGCCCTCGCCCGCCGCATGGGTCGGCTGGTTGATGTGAGCGATGATGACGTCGCCGTCCCTGGCGGCGGCGATACGCCGGGCGGTTTCCTTGGCGCCGAGCAGCGAGCCGCCGTCACCGTTGACGGAGAAGCCGGCGATCTTGAAGCCCAGCTTGCGGATCATCGCGATCGCCGACGGGCTGTATTCGGCGGTGGCGCCGCGAAACCATTTCGGCGCCGGGCCGCCGGCGCTTGCGAGCGCGGCGGCGCCGGACTCGACTTCGGCCTGAACGGCATCAGGGCTGCCGGCGCTGCTGATGCCGTAGATCTTGCGCGGCGTATCGACCGCCGGGATGTGACGGCCGCCGTGATTTTCCAGTTCGAACAGGTCCGGATGCGCCCGCATGATCTCGACAGCGGCGGCGTTGTGCTTCAGCCAGATGCCGGTAACGAAAATGGTCGCGGGGATTCTGTTCTCGACCAGCGCCGAAAGAATGCGCGTATCGGTCTTCCCGCCACAGGCATCCAGCGTGAGGGCCACACGCCCGCCGCCGCCCCTCAGATGCAGCGTCGGCTCGACCAGCGTCGCGGCATTGCCGGCCGAGGCCAGCGCGACCGACAGAGCGAGCGCGCAAAGCGATTTCCAAAGCAAATCCGTCATTCTTTCCAAGCCCAGCATGCCCAGCCGTTCAACCGCAAGATGGCGTCAACAAGACCCGCATCTAGGCGAAAATCGGGACGGTTCGTATCCGAAAAGCAACCGCGCGACAATTTTGCGTGATCGTCAGACCGCCTGCTCCAGCGAGACCTCGGTCCGCGCCAGAAGTTCGCGCACTGCCTCGACGACGCAATCCACTTCCAGGCGCCAGACACAGCATGCCTTGCTCGGATCGGTCCGGCGGCACAGGTCGCCGCCGACGCAATCGCAGGGCATCGGCGGCCGCAACGAGATGCTGGGAACGCCGACGGGTCCCCACTGCGCCGGGTTGGTCAGGCCGAACAGGCCGACGACGGGAGTGCCGGCGGCGGCCGCCATATGCATCGGACCGCTCTCATTGCCGAGGAACAGCCTGGCCTCCTTGAGCAGCGCCAAAAGCGTTTCGAGCGAGAGCGCGCCGACCAGATTGACGACCGGTGCCTTCGCAGTCGCCATGATCTTGTCCGTTGCCTCGTCTTCGTCGGGACCGCCCACCAGAACGACGTCCAGGCCGGTTTCGGTCGATATCCGTTCGATGGCGGCGGCAAAGCGCTCGGGCTGCCAGCGGCGCCCGGGGAAGCTCGCTCCGGCATGCACCGCCACGAAGGCATTGGGCTGCAGACGATATTTGCCCAGCAAAGCGAGGGCCAGCGTCGTTTCGAAAGGCAGCGGGCGGATCGCCGGCACCCTGACGCGCAGGTCCACACCAAGCGCCTCGAGCGGCGACAGATAACGGTAGAGATAATGCTGTTCGCCGAAGGCGTAGGGCTTCATCCAGACATTGGCGGGCTGGCGCTCATACCAGCGCATCGGCCGCTCGGTTGGGTAGTGCCCTATCCGGACCGGAGCGTTGACCACGCCGGAAAGGATTCGCGAGGTTTTCGAGTCCGTTATGTCGATCGTCATGTCGAAGCGCTGTTGCCGCAACTCGCGCATCATCCGGAATAGCTCGCGCCCGCGCTGCAGCGGCGTGCCGCGCATATGGGCGCGGCGGAAGGTGATGACTTCGGACGCGATGCCATGCGCGGTGAGGAATCCGCCGAAACGAGCGTCGCAAAGAAAGACGATCCTGGCGCCAGGATATTCCAGTTGCAGATTCTTCGCCAACGCCGAGGCAAGCACGATGTCGCCGACAAACTTGGTCTGCAGGATCAGGATCGACCGGAAGGAGGTGGGCGAAATCTGCAACATCTGTTTCTCGCACCGAGGAATTCGGAACCAGAAACTGCTCGGAGACGATGTCGAGATTCGGAACCATCACACGCACGTTCGCGTGAGTTTTCATACAAAATCGTAAGGTGCCGGCGCGCCTGTCAGGCGCGCTTTGCCTTGCCCTTCGCGGCTTCCACGGCGGCCTGCGCGGCGGCCAGCCGCGCGATCGGCACGCGGTAGGGCGAGCACGACACATAGTCGAGGCCGACCTCTTCGCAAAAGCGGATCGAGGCTGGATCGCCGCCATGCTCGCCGCAGATGCCGAGCTTGATCTTTGGCCGCGTCGCCTTGCCCTTTTCCGCCGCGATCCGCACCAGCTCGCCGACACCGTCGACGTCGAGCGATACGAACGGGTCCTGCTCGATGATGCCCTTCTGCCGGTAAGTCTCGAGGAACGAGGCCGCGTCGTCGCGCGAGATGCCGAAAGTCGTCTGCGTCAGGTCGTTGGTGCCGAAGGAGAAGAATTCGGCCGCTTCGGCTATCACATGGGCGCGGATCGCCGCGCGCGGCAATTCGATCATGGTGCCGGTGAGATAGTCGATCTTCGTGCCTGTCTCCTGCATGACGCTCTTGGCCACCGCATCGATGCGTGCCTTGACGTATTCCAGCTCCTTCACCAGGCCGACCAGCGGCACCATGATTTCGGGCACCACCAGAGCGCCGGCCTTGCGGCCTGCCTCGACCGCCGCCTCGAAGATGGCGCGCGCCTGCATCTCGGCGATCTCCGGATAGGAGACGGCGAGCCGGCAGCCGCGATGCCCAAGCATCGGATTGAACTCATGCAGCGCCTCGGTGCGCTGCCTGAGCTTGTCTGCCGACACGTTCATCGCTGCCGCGACCTCGGCGAGCTCGCCTTCGGTCTTGGGCAGGAATTCGTGCAGCGGCGGGTCGAGCAGGCGGATCGTCACCGGCAGGCCGGCCATGATCTCGAACAGCTCGAGGAAGTCCGAGCGCTGCATCGGCAGGAGCTTGTCGAGCGCCGAGCGCCTGTCCTTCTCGGTGTCGGCGAGGATCATCTCGCGCATGGCGACGATGCGGTCGCCGTCGAAGAACATGTGCTCCGTGCGGCAAAGGCCGATGCCTTCGGCGCCGAAGGAGCGTGCCATGCGCGCATCGAGCGGCGTTTCGGCATTGGTGCGCACCTTCATGCGGCGCGCTGCATCCGCCCACTCCATGATGGCGGCGAAATCGCCGGAAAGCTCGGGCTGCAGCATGGCGACCGCGCCCTTCAGCACCTGGCCGTTACCGCCGTCGATGGTGATGATATCGCCCTTGCGGAAGGTCTGGCCCATCGAGATCAGCGTGCCGGCCTTGTAGTCGACGCGCAGCGAACCGGCGCCCGACACGCAGGGCTTGCCCATGCCGCGCGCCACCACCGCGGCATGGCTGGTCATGCCGCCGCGCGTGGTGAGGATGCCTTCGGCGGCATGCATGCCGTGGATGTCCTCGGGGCTGGTTTCGATGCGCACGAGGATGACCTTGCGCCCTTGCGCCCTGGCGTCCTCGGCATCGGCGGACGAAAAGACGATCTCGCCGGTGGCGGCGCCCGGCGAGGCCGGCAGGCCCATGCCTATGACATCCCGCGCGGCCTTCGGATCGATGGTCGGGTGCAGAAGCTGGTCGAGCGAGGCCGGGTCGATACGGGCGACCGCCTCTTCCTTGGTGATCAGCCCGTCCTTCGCCATCTCGACGGCGATCTTGAGCGCCGCCTTGGCGGTGCGCTTGCCGGAGCGGGTCTGCAGCATCCACAATTTGCCGCGCTCGATGGTGAATTCGAGGTCCTGCATGTCGCGGTAGTGCTTTTCCAGCCGGTCGGAAATGTCGACGAAGGCCTGGAAGGCATCGGGCATCAGCTTCTGCAGCGACGGCTTGTCGGAGCCAGCGGCGATACGCGCCGCCTCGGTGATGTTCTGCGGCGTGCGGATGCCGGCCACCACGTCCTCGCCCTGAGCATTGACCAGGAATTCGCCGTAAAGCTGCTTTTCGCCGGTCGAGGGATTGCGGGTGAAGGCGACGCCGGTGGCGGAGGTTTCGCCCATATTGCCGAACACCATGGCCTGGACGTTGACGGCCGTGCCCCAGCTTTCCGGGATGTCGTGCAGGCGCCGGTAGGTGATGGCGCGGTTGTTCATCCAGCTCGAAAACACCGCGCCGATGGCGCCCCAGAGCTGCTCGCGGGGGTCCTGCGGGAACGGCTTGCCGAGCTCCTCCTCGACCTTGGCCTTGTAGAGCCCGATCACGTCCTGCCATTCCCCGGCCGAAAGCTCGGTGTCGAGCTCGTGCCCAAGGCTCGCCTTCTGGTCCTCGAGGATTTCCTCGAAAACCTCGTGGTCGAGGCCCATGACGACGTCGGAATACATCTGGATGAAGCGGCGATAGCTATCATAGGCAAAGCGCGCATCGCCGGAATCGGCGGCTAGAGCCTCAACCGTCTCGTCGTTGAGGCCGAGATTGAGCACAGTGTCCATCATGCCGGGCATCGAGGCGCGGGCGCCAGAGCGGACCGAGACCAGGAGCAGCTTCGACGGGTCGCCGAAACGGCGGCCGGTGAGCCTGCCGATATGGTCGAGCGCGGCAAGGACATCCGCCTCGAGCGCCGCCGGATAGGTGCGGCCGTTGGCGTAGTAGGCGTTGCAGACATCGGTGGTGATGGTGAAGCCCGGCGGCACCGGCAGGCCTAGGCTGCACATCTCGGCCAGATTGGCGCCTTTGCCGCCGAGAAGATTGCGGTCGCCGGCACGGCCTTCCGCGGCGCCGTCGCCGAAGGTGTAAACCCACTTGGTCATGCATGCCCTCCAGGTCCTTGGAAGATAGACAACACCCGGACCAAGGCCCGGTTCCCCGCCCTTCCGATCCGAGCGATAGGATGCTGCATTGCGAAAGGCAAGCGTCGGCAAAGCGAGCGCCGCCACTACAAT
Source organism: Mesorhizobium sp. (assembly GCA_004963905.1). Classification (GTDB taxonomy): domain Bacteria; phylum Pseudomonadota; class Alphaproteobacteria; order Rhizobiales; family Rhizobiaceae; genus Mesorhizobium. Next base: position 711 of record SUGL01000046.1, on the reverse strand, counting down.
CGATTAAGCAAAAGCTGCGTCAAAAAGACTTGCCGGTATTGGCTACGCGATATAGAACATAACAAGAACGAAGTGGAGTAGCGTGATGAAACTCAACGGAAAACTCGACTATCTGGAACTGCCGGCCACCGGCGGCACGCTGGACAGCGTCAAATCCTTCTACAGCGCGGCGTTTTCCTGGTCGTTCACCGACTACGGGCCAACCTACTCCGCTTTTGCCGAAGGGCTCGACGGCGGCTTCCAGGCCGATGCCGGCGAGGCGCCCGCCAGACCGCTGCCCGTGCTCTATTCCGAAAACCTGGAGGACACACTTGAAGCGATCGAGAATGCCGGCGGCAGCATCGTCAAGCCGATCTTTTCCTTCCCCGGCGGCAGGCGGTTCCATTTTACAGACCCGGCCGGCAACGAACTGGCCGTATGGGGAGATTAGGGAATAGGCAGTAGGCAATAGGGAATAGGAAAACTGTTCCCCCTACTGCCTACTGCCTACTGCCTACTGCCTATTCCCTAATCCGCCATTGAGCTTTCCACCGGCTCGTCCTATAAGGCCGCGCGCAGCGGGCACCGCCCGGCTGCTGGGGCGTCGCCAAGTGGTAAGGCATCGGTTTTTGGTACCGACATTCCCAGGTTCGAATCCTGGCGCCCCAGCCATTCCTCACCGTGTCCGACCCGGAGACATGGGTAACAGATTGTACCTAAGACATGGGTGAC
>SUGL01000045.1 GCA_004963905.1 Mesorhizobium sp. | reverse complement strand
GCGCCCCCCTCTGTCCTGCCGGACATCTCCCCCACAAGGGGGGAGATTGGATGTCGCGGTCGCTTTCGCCAACTTCACCCCTCGCCTCACTGCCGCCCCAGCCACCGCGCATACACCTCCCCGACGATGCCGCGCCGGAAGATCAGTACGCAGACCATGAAGATCAGGCCGGTGGCGATGGTCACCGGGAAGCCGGAGGTGGCAAGCGTGTTTTCGAGCCCGACGACCAGGCCGGCGCCGACCACAGGGCCGACCATGGTGCCGATGCCGCCGAGCAGCGTCATCAGGATCACCTCGCCCGACATCTGCCAGGTCACGTCCGTCAACGTGGCGAACTGGAAGACGATCGCCTTCACCGCGCCGGCAAGGCCGGCAAGGGCGGCCGACATGACGAAGGCTGCGAGCTTGTAGCGGCCGACCGAATAGCCCAGCGAAATGGCGCGGTTCTCGTTCTCCCTTATCGAGCGCAGGATCATGCCGAAGGGCGAGTGGACGATGCGCCAGATGGCGAAGATGCCGATCAGGAAGACGGCGAGCACGAAGAAATACATGTTCATCGGCACGTTGAGATCGAGGATGCCGAAGAGATGGCCGCGCGGCACCCCCTGGATGCCGTCCTCGCCTTCGGTGAACGGCGCCTGCACGCAGAAGAAATAGAACATCTGCGCCATCGCCAGCGTGATCATCGCGAAATAGATGCCCTGCCGACGGATGGCGAGGAAGCCCACGACGAGGCCCATTGCTGCCGCGCCCGCGGTGCCGAGCAGGATGCCGGCCTCGGGCGGCCAGCCCCAGGCCTTCACAGCATAGGCGCAGAAATAGGCGGCACCGCCGAAGAAGGCGGCGTGGCCGAAGGAGAGCAGTCCGGTGTAGCCGAGCAAAAGGTTGAAGGCGCAGGCGAACAGCGCGAAGCACAGCATCTTCATCACGAAGATCGGGTAGATGACGAAAGGCGCCGCGAGGAGCGCCGCTATGCCCAGGGCCACCAGAGCCCTTTCCAGCCGCATGGAGGCGGCGGCGCGGGCTTCGTGAAGGGTCGCCTCGCTCATGTCAGGCGTCCCTTCCGAACAGGCCGGCGGGCCGAAGCAGCAGCACGACCGCCATGATGACGAAGACGACGAGGTTGGAGGCCTCGGGGTAAAAAACCTTGGTCAGGCCCTCGGCGAGGCCGAGCATGTAGCCGGTGACGATGGCCCCCAAGATCGAGCCCATGCCACCGACCACGACGACGGCGAAGACGACGATGATGAGGTCCGAGCCCATCAGCGGACTGACCTGGTAGACGGGCGCGGCGAGGATGCCGGCCAGGCCCGCCAGCGCCGCACCCAGCCCGTAGGTGAGCGTGAGCAAGAGCGGCACGTTGACGCCGAATGCCTGAACCAGCTCGGGATTCTCGGTGGCGGCGCGCAGATAGGAGCCGAGCCGTGTCTTCTCGATCAGCAGCCAGGTGCCGATGCAGACGATGAGCGAGGCCACCACCACCCAGCCGCGATAGTTGGGCAGGAACATGAAGCCTAAATTGGTGCCGCCGGCAAGCAGCGTCGGCACGGCATAGGGGTTGCCGGAGACGCCGTAGTAGTAACGGAACACGCCTTCGATGACGAGCGCCAGGCCGAAGGTGAAGAGCAGGCCGTAGAGCGGATCGAGGCGGTAGAGGCGCGACAGCGCCAGGCGCTCGACGACGATGCCGAACAGACCGACGGCCAAAGGCACGATGATCAGCGCCGGCCAGTAGCCGATGCCCAAATGGACGAGCAGCAGATAGCCGATGAAGGCGCCCAGCATATAGAGCGCGCCGTGAGCGAAATTGATGATGCGCAGCAGGCCGAAGATGACGGCGAGGCCAAGGCTGAGCATGGCATAGAAGGAGCCGTTGATGAGGCCGACAAGGAGCTGGCCGAGAAAAGCCTGGAGCGGGATGCCGAAGATCATGGTCATGGCGCGATCACCGAGAGGCTGGTCGAAAGCGGCGCGACCAAACGCCGGCGTTGGCGCTGCCCCTCATCTGGCTGCCGCCATCTTCTCCCCGTAAACGGGGAGAAGGGACGGCGGCGCCGGCGTTGCGGCCAGCTTCTTTCTCCCCGTTTACGGGGAGAAATGCCCGGCAGGGCAATGAGGGGCAGCGCCGACGCCCGACAGGTAAGAGCCCTCCCGGTGGCCATCGTCCCGATCATACCCCCAGCACCTCGTGCAGTTTGTCGGTGTGCGCGGAAAGCTGCGCTACCGGGAAGCCTTCCACCACCTTGCCGTGGTCCATCAGATAGAAGCGGTCGGCGATGCGGGCGGCGAAGCGGAAGTTCTGCTCGACCAGAAGGATCGTCATGCCGCGCTTCTTCAGCGTCGCCAGCAATTCGCCGATGCGCTGGACGATGACCGGCGCCAGCCCTTCGGTCGGCTCGTCGAGCAGCAGCATCTCGACGCCCGTCCTCAAGATGCGGGCGATCGCCAGCATCTGCTGCTCGCCGCCGGACAGTTTCGTGCCCTGGCTGTTGCGGCGCTCCTTGAGATTGGGGAAGAGCTCGAAGATCTCTTCCACGCTCATGCCGCCCTTGGCCACGACCGGCGGCAGGATGAGGTTCTCGTCGACGGTGAGGGTCGCAAAGATGCCGCGCTCCTCCGGCACGAAGCCGATGCCCTGATGGGCGACGCGGTGGAGCGGCAGGCGGATCAGGTCCTTGCCGTTGAAGGTGACGCTGCCGGTGCGCCTGCGGATCAGGCCCATGATGGCACGCAGCGTCGTCGTCTTGCCCACGCCGTTGCGGCCAAGCAGCGTCACCGTCTCGCCGCGCTGGACTTCGAGGTTGACGCCATGCAGCGCGTGGCCCTCGCCGTACCAGGCATGCAGATCGCGCACGGCAAGCAGCGGCTCACTCATGCCCGGCCCTCTTCGTGCGCTGTCCCCATGTAGGCGACGCGCACGCGCTCGTCCCGGCTGACGGTGGCGTAGTCGCCGGCGGCAAGCACCTGACCGCGCTGCATGACGGTGATCCAGTCGCAGAGATCGGCGACGACGGTGAGGTTGTGCTCGACCATCAGCACAGCGCGGTCCTTGGCCAGCGAGCGGATGATGCCGGAGATCACGCCGACATCCTCATGCCCCATGCCGGCCATCGGCTCGTCGAGCAGAAGCACCTTCGGATCGAGCGCCAGCGTGGTGGCGATTTCCAGCACGCGCTTCCGGCCATAGGAGAGATCACCGGCCAGCCGATGCGCGGCATCGTCGAGACCGACGATGGCGAGCAGCTCGCGCGCCCTTGGCGTCAGCCGATCCAGCGCCGTGACCGGACGCCAGAACTGGTAGCCCAGCCCGCCAGGGCGCTGCAGCGCGACGCGCACATTGTCGAGGACGGTCAAGTGCGGAAAGATCGCCGATATCTGGAAGGAGCGGACCAGCCCCATGCGCGCCACTTTCGCCGGCGGCGTGCGGGTGATGTCGGTGCCGAGCAATTCGATCCTGCCGCTGGTCGGCTGCAGGAATTTTGTGAGCAGGTTGAAGATGGTCGTCTTGCCGGCGCCGTTCGGGCCGATGAGCGCATGGATCTTGGCGTGATGGACGTCGAGGTCGACATCCTTCACGGCGACGAAACCGGCGAAGTCGCGCCGCAGGCCGCGGGCGGAAAGCACCACCCGCGGCATCCCTTCGCCGCCGTCCGGCCGGACGGCCGTTGCGGTTTCGAGCGTCACTTGCCGACGAGCGGACAGCCGCTTTCCTCGGCCTTCAGGAAGGCCTTGTCGCCGGGAATGGTCGCCAGATAGGTGTAGTAGTCCCAGTCCTTCTTCGACTCTTCCGGCTTCTTGACCTGGTAGAGATACATGTCGTGCACCATCGAGCCGTCAGCCTGCACCTTGCCGTTGGCGGTGAAGACGTCGTTGACCGGCATCTCATGCAGTTGCTTGGCCACCGCCTCGGTCTCGTCGGTGCCCGCCTTGTCGATTGCCTTCAGATACTGCGTCACCGCCGAATAGGTGCCGGCCTGGATCATGTTCGGCATGCGGTTGGTGCGCTTGAAGTAGCGGTCGGCGAACTTGCGGCTCTCGTCGTCGCGATCCCAGTAATAGCCTTCGGTGAGCACGACGCCCTGCGCCGCCTGCAAGCCGAGGCCGTGCACTTCGGCCAGCGTGAACAGAAGCGCGGCCAGCCGCTGGCCGCCGGCGACGATGCCGAACTCAGCCGCCTGCTTGATCGAATTGGAGGTGTCGAGGCCGGCATTGGCCAGGCCGATGATCTTGGCGCCGGAGGACTGCGCCTGCAGCAGGAAGGAAGAATAGTCGGTGGAACCCAGCGGATAGCGCACCTCGCCCAGCACCTTGCCGCCGCTCGATTCGACCAGCTTGGCGGTCTGTTCCTTCAGCGAATAGCCGAAAGCGTAGTCGACGGTGATGAAGTACCAGCTGTCGCCGCCCTGCTGCACCAGGGCTCCGCCGGTGCCGACCGCCTGGGAGTGGGTGTCATAGGCCCAGTGGAAACCATAAGGCGAGCACTGCTTGCCGGTCAGATCCGTCGAAGCGGCGCCGGTGACGATGTCGATCTTCTTCTTTTCCTTGGAAAGCCCCTGGACGGCGAGCGCGACGGAAGACGTCGTAAGCTCCATGATCGCGTCGACCTGCTCGGTATCGTACCACTGGCGCGCGATGTTGGAGGCGATGTCCGGCTTGTTCTGATGGTCGGCGCTGACGATCTCGATCGGCGCCCCTCCCACCTTGCCGCCGAAATCCTCGACCGCCATCTTGGCGGCCTCGACCGACCATTTGCCGCCGAAATCGGCATAGACGCCCGACTGGTCGTTGAGGATGCCGATCTTGACCTTGCCGTCGGAAATTTCGCCAGCCGCTGCCGGCATTGCGGTCGCCGCAATGAGCGCGGCCGAGACGAGATAGGATGCTTTCACTGGTGGTTCCTCCCTTGTGGCCAACCACGGGAAACGCGGCTGCCTCGCAATGGTTCAACAGTCCGTCCAATGTCGTGAAAAGTTCGGGGCCTGCGTCCCGCTCGCCAGTCCTCCTCTGCGGGATCATGCCGCTGCGTGCCTTGGGTGCACGCGCCGCGACCGTAGCATCTCACTTCGCGGCGCGAGAATGCTATTTTCGTAGTATGGCGCAGGGGCGGTTGCGCAGCCGCCGGACCGACGAATCCGATTCCGGCCATTTGTCTAAGGCATTGACTCGGTTGATTTTTTCCACTCTCGCACCATTTTCACGGCGGCCGAGTGGAAAAATCTTATTTTTCAATAACTTACCTTAAAATCTAGATGTCTGATCACCAAGGCAGCTTTCTGCCATCGCGAAAGAAGCCGCCGGTCGGGCCATCGTCCGGCAGCGTCGCGGCCCAGACGATGCCGGCCGCACCTTGCGCGACCGGACGTCCGCCGGGGCCGCCCATGTCGGTCGCGACCCAGCCGGGGCAGATCGAATTGACCAGCACGCCTGAGCCGCGCAGCTCGGCCGAAAGGATGCGGGTCAGCGCGTTGAGCGTCGCCTTGCTGGTCGAATAGGCCGGCGCGCCGGCGCCCATCGAGGCGAGCGAGCCGCCTTCGGACGAGACGTTGACCAGCCGGCCGTGGCCCGAGGCGACGAGCAGCGGCGCGAAGGCGACCGCGACGCGCCAGGCGCCGAAGACGTTGGTCTCGAAAGCCTCGCGGATCGTCGTCCAGTCGGGTTTTAGCGCCCGCGCCGACGGGTCGTAATGGATGGCGGCGTTATTGACCAGAACATCGAGCCGGCCGAAACGGCGCTCGACTTCGGCCGCGGCACGGGCGGCAGCATCGGGCGCGGCGACATCGAGCGCAATCGCCTCGACCTTGCCGCCGAGCCTTCTCGCCGCCGCCTCGCCCTTGGCGAGATCGCGCACGCCGATGAGCACGGTGAAGCCGAGTTCGGCGAGCTGGCGCGCCGTCTCCAGCCCGATGCCGCGATTGCCGCCGGTGACGAGCGCCACCTTGCCGGAATGATTTGTTGTGTTGGTCATCGGTGCTGCTCCTTGTGTCGACAGCAAGATGGCATCGATCGCGCCTACCGATTAGAGCGCAGAATCGGCAGTCATTGCGCGATGCGGCTCATGAATGGGCGATCTGGAATGGTCAAGATCTGCGCTTGGTACCGGAGTCATAAGCCCGCTCGGCGTGAGGAGGAGACCTTCGAGCCGAATGGTCCGAACGGGTTGGAAGACTTCTACTGGTTAGTCCGACAGCACAGCGGGGACGATCCGGTCGGCACGTTCAATCGAGACCGACCCAGATGTAGCCGTCCTCCTCGCGGCACGGAATGAGATGCAGCGGAGCCCGGTTCTTCGAAATATCGCCGAGCATCTCCATGCCGGCCGAAGTTCCGTCCTCGTTGAGCGCTTCGCACCACTTTACGATTTCGCCTGTATCCAGATCGAATCCGCTGTGATGCCAGCGACACACCAGCGTGCCGTCTTGATCCAAAGTGCTCGCCCGTCCTGCGTGGCCGTTGGTCCGCGAGGTGCTCTCGAAGAACGGCAACTTCAAATGCGGGCAGGCATTGTTGAAAGCACGGACGCGCCCGCCTCTGCGCAAAAGCACGACATAAAGCGCTTGGAACTCGATGACCTTGTGGTCGCCCTCCTTCAGTTCGCTCGTCGCGACCGTCCGGTGCCACGTCTTGCCGCCCAGCTGCATGGTCTCGCGCGTGGCTTTTTCGTTCAGCCGGCGCTCGGCTTCAACCTTCAGCTTCCTTATCTCGTACAGCGAAATTCGGTCGGAGGTGCCGCGCAGACGCACCCGAATGAAATCGGATATTTCCACATCATCCTTGACCCGTTCATAGAGCGTCTCGGAAATCAGCAGGCGGGTTCCGGCCTCCTTGTTGGCTGTTTCGACGCGGCTTGCCACATTGACCGCATCGCCTATAGCCGTCAGGCGCTCGTTGCCGGGTGATCCGACCGAGCCGATCACGGCTTCGCCCAGATGCAACCCGATGCGAATATCGAAGTCGATGCCGTACATCGAGGCAAAGAAGGGCTTCAGCCGATCGACCGTGGCAAGGGTCTGCAGGGCAGCATTGACCGCGCGCACCGGCGCATCGTCTTGGCCCTCCACGCCAAATATCGCCATGAGCCCGTCGCCGACGAACTTGTCGATGTAGCCGTCGTTGAGCTCGATGACTTCGGCGACCTGGGTGAAATAGCGATTGAGCAGATACATGACGTCGTAAGGCGTCAACGTTTCGGAGAAGTGGGTGAACCCGGCTACGTCGCTAAAGAAGATGACGACCGACTTCAGCTCGCCCGCACTGGTGGACCTATGCGGCAGCAACTGACTGGTCATTCGCAGGTCGGTCTCGTCGAGGACGAGCCTGCGGAAGGTGATGTCGGAAGCAGGTCTGAGCTGGCATGCTAGGCGCACGTTGTCGCCAAGCCCCAACCGCTCCACCAGCGTGCGCTCCAGCGCGGTGCGCTCCGGGCAGCCGTCCGCACCGTCGAGAATCCAGATCCGGCAGGTCGAGCATTTGGCCTTGCCGCCGCAAGCGCAGGCGATCGGCACATCTGCCCGGCGAGCGGCTTCGAGGACAGATTCTCCACTCGCCGAGTTGATCAATATGTCGTCGGGCAGCGATAGCAACGTAGGCATCGGAACTGATCTTCCAATACGAGTGGCGCCAGACGCTGGTAGTCAGCAACAGATCCTATCAGCCGGACACCGTTTTAGCCTCGTTCGGGCGACATTAGCCCAGCAATGGCCTGGATGCCATGGTCGAGTCCGATAGTCCGCCTGGGGTCGGTCGAAAGCCGCGCTCCACTCGCTTCCCGGAAACGCCGTTCCGTTCGGGGCGACGTTTTTGCGTGGCGCGCCATGAGTGCCCATTTCTTCGGCTCGCAAATACCCTCGCGCAAAAGGATGCGACGGCGCAGCCGCCCGCAGGCTCGCCTCGCCGGCTTCGGGGTTCTGCTGGCGGGCGCAAGCCTGTAGCTTCGACCTACTTCTTCTTCTGCGGGTGGATCGTCTCGCCGCGCTTCAGCATGGCCACAAGCTCGGCGATCTTCTTCTTGCGCCCCGCTTCGGTCTTCATGTTGTGGGTGCGGAAGGCGAGCGCGAAGCGGTTCTGGGCGGAAAGCTTTGCCAGCATCGCCTTCGCCTCCGGCTCGGCATCGATCGCCGCCTGCAGGTCGGGCGGGATGGTCATCTGCTTCGACCCGCCATAGGCGCGGTCCCAGCGGCCGTCGGCCTTGGCCGCGTCGACCTGCTCGAGGCCATGCTTCGTCATGCGGCCCTCCTCGATCAGGCGGGCGACATTGTCGATGTTGATCCTGCTCCAGATGCTCTTCCTGCCGCGCGGCGTGTAGCGCTGCAGGAAGCTTTTCCCATCGAGCGACTTGCGCACCGCGTCGATCCAGCCGAAGCAGAGCACGACGTCGATCGCCTGCTTCGGCGTGATCGAGGCCAGGCCGGAGCCGACCTTGTGGACCTTGATCCAGACCTCGCTTTCGCTGGCGTGATTGTCGGCCAGCCAGGCGTAGAAGCTTGCCGCATCGGGGAATTCGTGGACCTTGTCCGGGTCGACTTTTATCGGGGGCATCGGTGTTCCTCTCGCGCGGCGCCGAAGCTGCCGATCTCCCCCCTTGTGGGGGAGATGGCCGGCAGGCCAGAGGGGGGCGCTGTCCCGCCGGCCTGTCAACCGCCTTCGTCTATAACCGATGGAGATTAGACTGAAAGGCCGCGTTCCTTCGCGCCCCCTCTGCCCTGCCGGGCATCTCCCCCACAAGGGGGGAGATTGACTGAATCATCATCGGACTCTCCGATGACGCTATCGGTTTCTTCCGTTTCCGTTTCGCCCTCTCGCTTGCCACATCAGCGTTCATGCAAAGGAAAGGCATGGACATGGACAATCGAAAAATCCTGATCGTCGGCGGCAGCTCGGGCATGGGGCTGGCGCTTGCCAGGCGCTGCCTCGATGAGGGTGCCGCGGTCGTCATCGCCGGGCGCGGCGAAGCGAAGCTGAACGCCGCGCGGGACGAGCTCAGCCGGCCGGCAAGGCTTGAAACGGCGGTTGTCGACATCAGCCGCGAAGCCGAGGTCGCGGCGCTGTTTGAGCGCATCGGGCGGCTCGACCATATCGTCAGCACGGCCGCCGATATCGAGGGCGCCTACCGGCTGCTGCCCGAGATCGAGCTGGAGGCGGCGCAGCGTGTGGTGGAGAGCAAGTTCTACGGGCCGCTGCTTTTGGCCAAGCATGGCGCACCGAAGCTCTCGGCCAACGGCTCGCTCACCTTCGTTTCCGGCATCGCCGCCTATCGGCCGGCGGCGCGTGGCTCGGTGGTCGCCGCCGTCAACGCCGCGCTCGAAGGGCTGGTGCGGGCTCTGGCCGTCGAGCTGGCGCCGATCCGCGTCAATGCCGTCTCGCCCGGCTGGGTCGACACGCCGATCTGGCGGCTCGTCGCGGGCGACGGCAAGGACGAGACGCTCGCCGCCATGGCCAAGCGGCTGCCGGCGGGGCGGGTCGGACGGCCGCAAGACATTGCGGACGCGCTTCGCTTCCTGATCGGCAATGGTTTCACGACAGGAACGACACTGCATGTCGAGGGCGGACATCGGCTGGTCTGACGGCAGCGAAGTTCTCGCCCACCGCCGCGAGCAATCGCTTCAAGGCCGGCGGCTGGACGCGCCGGCGCCGCCAGATCATCACCAGCTCCGCCGAGCGGACAAGGCCTGGCCATGCGATCTCGGCCACCTCGCCGCGATCGAGCGCGGCTGCGACCGCCAGGCGCGGCACGACGCCGAGACCCGCGCCGGCCGCGACCATGCCGGCGATGGCGTCGATGCTGCCGACCTCGGCCGCAAGCCTCGGTCCGTCGAGGCCCGCCTCGGCGAAGGCCCGGTCGACCATGGCGCGGTAGACGCATCCGGTTCCGGTGGCGACGAAGCGTTTTTCGGCAAGCTCCTTGAGACCGACATCCGTCCGGTTCTCGCCGGGCGGCGCGATCAGCACCAGCGGCTCGGCCGCGACGACGCGCCTGGCAAGACGCTCGTCCGCTTCGCCGGCGCCGGGCCTGTCGAAGCAGAAGGCGACGTCGATCTCGCCTTCTCCCAGCTTGCGTCGCAGCTCGCCGCTGCCGGCGATCTTCAGCCTGATGTCCATGTCGGGATGAGCGGCGCGGAAATCGGCAAGCCACTCGGGAAGCCGTGCGGATGCGATCGTCTCCAGCGCGCCGATCGACAGGCTGCCGGCCGTCTCGCTCCTGGTGGCATCGATGGCGGCCCGCGCCTCGTCGCCGAGCGACAGCAATTGCTCGGCATAGGGTTTCAACGCCTCGCCGGCCGGCGTCAGTTCCAGCCCCTGCCGCGAGCGGGTGAAAAGGTTCGCACCAAGCTCGGCCTCCAGCGCCTGGATCTGGTCACTGACGCTCGACTGCGCGAGATTGACCTCAGCCGCGGCGCGCGTGACGTTGCGGGTGCGCGCGACGGTAAGAAACGTCTTCAGCAGCCTTGGGTGCATGCGGCGTTATTGCAGCTGCGGCTTCTTGAGGAAGGAGTTGCGGTCGGCGGATTTTACGCGCAGCCAGGTCTCACGGCCGTCGCGCACGACACGCAGTGGAATTTCCGCGCCGGCCGGGTTCTGCCAGAGTTTCCGGTAGAAGTCGGCAAGACCGTCGACCTCGCCGTCGCGCACGTCCGAGATGATGTCGCCCTGGCGCAGACCCGCCTGGGCAGCCGGACCGCCCTCTGCGACGCTCATCACCACCACCATGCCGTTCGACTCGGCCGAGAAGGCGCCGAGCCACGGGCGCGGCGGCCGGGCCAACTGGCCACGCTTCACCAGATCGTCGAGGATCGGCGTCAGCAGGTCGATCGGCACGATCATGTTGATGTCGGCGACTTCGCCGGCGCGGCTCATCTGCAGGCGCAGCGAGCCGACGCCGAGCAGCTTGCCGTCGCGGTCGAACAACGCCGCACCGCCCCATGACGGGTGCGCAGGCGCGGTGAAGATCGCCTCGTCGATGAGATATTCCCAGTAGCCGGCGAATTCCTGCTTGGTGACGATGTGGGCGTCGACCTGCTGGCCGATGCCGTCGGCAAGCGTCACGGCGTCGCCGATATTGGCCTTCCTGGCGTTGCCGAACTTGACCGCCGGCAGGCCGAGCGGCGACAGCGCCTGCACCAGGCCGAAGCCGGTCTCCTGGTCGTAGGCCAGCGCATGCGCGGCGACCACGCGGCCGTCCTGGTCGGTCAGCCAGACCTCCTCGGCCTCGGTGATCAGGTAGCCGATGGTGAGCACCAGCCCGTTGTCGCGGATCACCACGCCGCTGCCCTCGCGGCGCGTGCCCAGCGCATTGGCGGTGAAGGCGTCGTCCGGAACCGTGGCGCGCACGGCAACGACGGAGCGCGAGACTTTTTCGATGGTCATCGGTCGATCCTGCATTGCGGGTCCTTTTCTATAGGTATGGCCAAAGGGGCGATGTGCAAGGGCATCTTCCCTTCTCCCCTTGTGGGAGAAGGTGGCCGAGCGAAGCTCGGTCGGATGAGGGGTGCTGGACGGAGTGCGCCTTCGGCCGTTAGGCGCCAGCGTCTAGATCTCCCCTGTCTCATTTCTTCCAACACCCCTCATCCGTCTCGGCGCTAGCGCGCCGATCCACCTTCTCCCGCAAGGGGAGAAGGGAAAGGAGGCTGGCCCAGCCATTAGTTCAACGACAATTGAACTTTTTTCTTTGACGCGCGCGCAAGCGCACCTAAATCTTGCGCCAACGAACCCGCATCCGCCCCGAACCACAAGGCCTCTCGCGATGAACCAGTATACTCCGCCGAAAGTCTGGACCTGGAACAAGCCGAATGGCGGCGCCTTCGCCTCGATCAACCGGCCGGTGGCCGGGCCGACGCATGAGAAGGAACTGCCGGTCGGCAAACATCCGCTGCAGCTCTACTCGCTGGCCACGCCCAACGGCCAGAAGGTCACGATCATGCTGGAGGAGCTTCTGGCGCGCGGCCACAAGGGCGCCGAATACGACGCCTGGCTGATCCGCATCAATGACGGCGACCAGTTCGGCTCAGGCTTCGTCGAGGTCAATCCGAACTCGAAGATTCCGGCGCTGATGGACCGCAGCGAGCCGAAGCCGGTGCGCGTGTTCGAATCCGGTTCGATCCTCACCTATCTGGCCGAAAAATTCGGCGAGTTCCTGCCGACGGAGCGCGCCGCTCGCGCGGAAACCTTCTCGTGGCTGTTCTGGCAGATGGGCTCGGCACCCTATCTCGGCGGCGGCTTCGGTCATTTCTACGCCTATGCGCCGGAAAAGATCGAATATGCCATCGACCGCTTCGCCATGGAGACCAAGCGGCAGATGGACGTGCTCGACCGGCGGCTGGCCGAAAGCGAATACCTTGCCGGCCCCGACTACACCATCGCCGACATGGCGGTCTGGCCCTGGTATGGCGGGCTCGCAAAGGGCCGCAACTACAATGACGCCGCGCAGTTCCTCTCCGTGCACGAATACAAGCACGTGCAGCGCTGGGCCGACGCGATCGACGCCAGACCGGCAGTGAAGCGCGGCCGCATGGTCAACCGCATCTCCGGCGACCCGGCCTACCAGTTGCACGAACGCCACGACGCCAGCGACTTCGAGACGAAGACGCAGGACAAGCTGCAAGCGGCGGAGTGAGGTAATCTCCCCCCTTGAGGGGGAGATGTCGCCGAAGGCGACAGAGGGGGTCGCCGCGCGTGGAGCGCCAACCTGTTCTTCGTGTTTGCCGGGCGTCGGCGCCTTACGTGAGACGACCCCCTCTGGCCTGCCGGCCATCTCCCCCTCAAGGGGGGAGATCAGCTACCTCCCATACGTATACGTCACGCTGGCCTCGCCCAGCGCCTGGCTCTTCGCGGCGACCGACACCATCTCCGGCGACGGATTTTCCGGCGTGCGCAGCTTGGCTTCGCCCAGCGCATAGAGCGTGAAGACATAGTGGTGCGCGCCGCTGCCGGGCGGCGGGCATGGGCCGAAATAGCCGGCGCGGCCGACACCGCTTTCGCCGGACACCGTGCCCTTCGGCAAGCGCTTGCCGCCCTTCGAGCCGGCACCTTCGGCCAGGCCCTTGGCGCTCGCCGGGATGTCCCAGGCGAGCCAATGCCAGAACCCCTTGCCGCCATTGGCATCGGGATCGAACATGGTGAGCGCGTAGCTCTTGGTGCCGGCCGGCGGGTCCTTCCAGGCAAGCGCGATCGAGACGCTCTTGCCGCCGCATCCAGCCTTGTCGCCGAGATATTTGGCGTCCCATTTGCCGTTGGAGACCGACGGGCTGGAGATTTCGAAGGCGGATGCCTGGGTGGCGAAGGTCGCGAAGGCAAGTGCTATGAGGCTGAGGCGTGAAGTCATGGCCGTCCTCCTGGCTGAGATGGCGGAGTTTAGCCGAAAGGCCGCGCCGCACCCAGCAACTTTGTGTGACGGGGGGCGCGAAGGAATGAGATCCTTCGCCTTCGTCATCCTAGGGCGGAGCAAGGAGCGAAGCGACGCGCGCAGACCCTAGGATCCATGCCGTGACGCTAAGGCGTTGCAACGGTTCAGAATTCTGCCTCGCCGCATTCTTGAGCGACCGTCATGGCATGGATCCTCGGGTCAAGCCCGAGGATGACGAAGCGTCAGCGGAGCCGGAGAAACCATGTGCTGATAGGCCGGCGGGACAGCGCCCCCCTCTGGCCTGCCGGCCATCTCCCCCACATGGGGGGAGATTGGACGTCGCCAGCGCCTTCGCCAATCTCCGACGGCGCCCTACTCCGCCGCGCTGCATTCCTCGAGCGGCGGCGCCATCAGCCCCTCCACGGCCTCCAACCACAAACGGTCGATGCGGGCAAGCTTGGCGCCGTCGATCTCGTCGAGGTGGTTCCAGTACATCCCGTCCTCGTAGAAATAGCCGAACTCGCGCTCCATCGCCTCGGCCGCATCCACCGCTTCTTTATCGATGCAGGCGCGCAACTCGGCCCGCATGGCGGCAAGGCGCGATGGCGTGAGCTTCCGCACCTCCTCGAAGGAAAGCTTCGGGAAGATCAGCCGGCTGCGCGGCAGGTCCGACAGGTTGGCGCAGAGCGTGCCGCGCCGCAGCGCGTGGATCAACAGGCGCGCGGACTTTGCCTCGAGGCTCTGCAGCGTGACGTCGCCGCGCAGCGGGTCGGCGCGGCCGGTGCCGTAGAAATGCGTGTCGCCGGCATGATCGTAGATCATGTCGCAGCCGAGGAAGGCCAGCACGTCCGGTCTCTGGCTGTGGACGGTCCAGTAGGCCGCCGTCATCGACATGGTGCCGCCGGCATAGACGAAGCCGCCGAAGCTGTTCTGCGCCGGCACATAGTCGGCGGCGCTGAAAATCCGCCGCGCCGGATCGGGCCGCGGCATGCGATCGGCCGGGAAATCGCCGGCGTGGACAAGGATGTCCCAGTCGGAGCGCACGCGCCAGGCGTTGTTGATGGCGACGATGTCGGCGAAGGCCTGCTTCGGCCATGAAGCGCAGCGCATGACATCGGGCGCGCTGCCGAGCAGCAGTGTCACGCGGAGCGATGCATCCATGCCGTCCTCTCTCACCAGCCGGGGCGACACATTTGAGCTTGTCGGCCCTCTCCTGCAAGGGCCGGCCGCCGCGCGATCTGCCCGCCAAACCCTCGAAAAAGCCAGCGATGCGGCCCTTCACGAATTCTTTCAGCCGGAACATCCCCTGGAATGCTCCGTTGGAAATTCAATCGACGATGCAAACCGATGGAGATTTCCTCATGATGAAGAAAATCCTCGCAGCTTGCGTGCTCACCCTTGCGCTCGCGACCTCGGCCGCGATGGCGCAATCCACCGGCACGAGCGCCGGCGCGAATGCGTCGGGCAGCGTGTCGGGCGGCACGAACGGTGCGGTGACAGGCACAACGCCGAGCCAGACGGATACGACCACGACCAGTTCCACGAACAAGTCGAACGGCATGGAGGACCGCTGCAAGGACAGCGGCGGCTACGACACCGACAACAATACCCCCAGCGGCGCCATGACCTCCGATGTGCAGAACTGCAACAAATAGCGCCGCCTTGTCTGTCTCGCCTTGCCGCGTCGGCTCCCGGCGGGGGAAGGCCCATGAAAAAAGCCCCGCCGGTTGAGACCGTCGGGGCTCTTTCGTTCGGGCCGTGAAGGTGGGACTTCGCGGCCTGTCGATCCAGGGGGTGTTGGATCGGCCGCGACCCTAGCCGAAGAACCGGCCGCCCCGATAATCACGCCTGCGCACCAGCAATCACGCCTGCGCGAGGGGCCTCTGTCGCCTTCGGCGACATCTCCCCCGCAAGGGGGGAGATCAGCAGCTTCAACCCCTCAACAGCTTCGCCAGCCGCGGCACGCCCTCATTGACCGCGCGGTCATCCGCGAGCGTGAACGACATGCGCAGCGTGTTGCGGCCGGTGCCGTCTGCGTAGAAAGCTTTGCCGGGAACGAAGGCGACGCGCGCCTCCTTCACCGAGCGCGCCAGGAGGTCGGTGGCGTCCGATCCTTCGGGCAGCGTCAGCCAGACGAACATGCCGCCGTCGGGCCGGCTCCAGGAAATGCCGTCGGGCATGTTTTCCTCGAGCGCGCCGAGCAGCGCGTCGCGACGCCGGCGATAGGCGCCGATCAGCCTCTCCACCTGGTCGTCGAAGATGGTTTCGGCAACGCGGTGCATGACCATCTGGTTGATCGAGGGGCTGTGCAGGTCGGAGGCCTGCTTCATCAGCACCAGCTTTTCCACGACGTGGCGCGGCGCGCAGACCCAGCCGACGCGCATGCCGGGCGACAGGATCTTGGAGAAGGAGCCGCAATAGAGCGTGCGGGCCTTGTCGATGCCGCCGGAGCGCGCGCAGTCGAGCGAAAGAATCGGCGGCACGGCCTCGCCGTCGTAGCGCAGCGCCCGGTAGGCGGCGTCCTCGATGACGGCTATGTCGAGCTCGCCGGCGAGATCGAGCACCGCCTCGCGCTGCTCGGCATCGAGCGTATTGCCGGTCGGGTTGGCGAAATCCGGCACCAGATAGGCGAACTTCACCTTGCCGCCATTAGCCGCGGACGCCGCGCGATAGGCTTCCGGCGTCATGTTGCCGCCGGCAACGTTCAGCCGGTCGTAGCGCGGCTCATAGGCGTTGAAGGCCTGCAGCGCGCCGAGATAGGTCGGCCAGGTCACCAGCGCGGTGTCGCCGGGTGACAAAAACAGCTTGCCGAGATAGTCGAGCGCCTGCTGCGAGCCGGAGGTGATGAAGATGTTGCCCTCGTCGCAGCGGACACCCAGCGTGCCCATGTAGTCGGCCAGCCATTTGCGCAGCGGCAGAAACCCTTCGCTGACCTGATATTGCAGGGCGGCGCCCGCCTCCGCGCCGCCGAGCACCGCCTGATAGGCGTCGCAGATGGCCTCGGCCGGAAACAGCGTCGGATCCGGAATGCCGCCGGCGAACGAGATGATGTCGGGCTGGTCGAGCAGCTTGAGCAGCTCGCGGATTTCCGAGGCCTTCATGCGCGAGGAGCGCGAGGCCAGAAGGTTCAACAGGGTCAAGGCGCACCTCCCGCAGGGCGAGTTCTTATTTAGGTCAATGTAGCTGACCTATTATCAGGCTTTTTAGCCGAATTGAATAGCCCAGCCGCGAAGCGCGCACAGGCCAATGTCGGTCCGTGTCAGGCGGGATTGTCGTCATATTAGAATAGGCGCATATTGTCTCGATCCGAAGCCGTTGCTCCGGTTGAACCGCCGTTGGCAATGCTTGTCCGGGCGGTCCGCAGACCATGTCAAATGCCAGCGAAAGACACTGCTGCGTGCTGCCCGACAATCGGGCAGCCGAGATAGGATATTGGGAGGAGATAGCCATGAAGGTCACCATATTGGCAAATTACGAACCCCATGCCGCCAAGGGGCTGATGCAGGGGTCGAACCGCGAGGTTGCAATTGCGGCGCTTTTTGAAAGCGTCGGCGGCAGGATGAGCAGCCTGACGTTTACGCGCGGCCTCTACGACGTCGTCGTCAATGGCGAGGTGCCGGATCAGGTTGCCGGGATGGGCATGGCCCTTGCCGTGCGGGCCAGCGGCTCGGTGAGCGACCTCGTCGTCCTCGAAGAACTCGACATGAAGGCCGTGATCGCGGCCGCCAACAAGGCCGCCGGCGCCTACAAGCCCGCCGGCTGACAATTGGCCAGGCGGCATGGACGACGAACGCCCATGCCGCCCGGCGCCGCATCACCAAAGCGAGGCTTTGTTCTGACGCATGTCGTTGTCCCAAAACCGCCGCACACTCTTGGGCGACATGCGGTTAGAAGGGCAACCGAATCTCGATGTCCTGGACGGAATCGGGCAAGCCGATATCCTTGCGGATTTCCGGCGGCAGTTCGTTCAGCTCGCGCACCGTCCTGCGGCGCTGGCTCGCCCGCGCGAAGGCGGCCCGGATTCGGCTAAGGCTCTTAAACATCGCGACCTCCACATAAGCAGCGCCAGAATGGTGCCGGGCGCCGCTTTTGCGGTGTGTCTGTAACCAGCCGATTGCGCGGAAACGGTGAAATGCTTCACGAAGCTAGAGCAGCCTGAAACATATGCATGCAAACTAGTTGACGGATGCAAGGCGTGACTGTCGCAGCTCATCGCCCAGAGACGCGCGCCGTACCACGACATCAGGGGTCCATCCCTGATGGGGTGGATGCCGTGCCCGCCTGAAAAACGAGAAGCTTGTCAGTCTATCGAAGAAACCACCTGCGCGGTTTGCGCAGAGAGCCGGCCTTTGCGGACTATCGTCGGCTTCGAGTATTCTTTCTTCATGGCGAAATCTCCCCTGCCTCGCAGGAAAGGTGCAGCAACGACGTCTGAGCTGTCAAGCAATGGCGACTGCATCCGCCTCAGCCGCTCGACCCCTCGAGCCTTCCAAGCGCCTGCTCAATCCCTGCACGAGCTGCCGCGTTGCGCTGGACTATCAGCTCTATCGCAGCTTCGGATGCCTTGTCGGGGTGGCCGGCGTCGAAAGGCGGGGCCGGGTCGTACTCGATCGAGAGCTGGATCGCCTTCGCTACTTCCGGCCCGGCAATCTCGGCAATGATCGCGAAGGCAAAGTCGATGCCGGCTGAGACGCCGCCTGAGGTGAAGACGTTGCCATCGCGAACGATGCGACCCTTTTCGTGGGTCGCGCCGACCAGCGGCAACAGCCCCGTGTGCGCCCAATGCGTGGTGGCGCGGCGCCCTTGCAGCAGCCCCGCCGCGCCGAGCAGGAAGGCTCCAACACATACCGACGTGACGTAGCGCGCATCGGCGGCCTGGCGGCGAATAAAGTCGACCATCTCGACATCAGCGAGCGCGTCAACCACGCCTGCCCCACCGGACACGCAGATCAGGTCGAGCGGCGGGCAGTCTTCGAAGGTGCAGTTCGGCATTATGGCGAGGCCGCGGTCGCTTACCACCGGCGCCATAGTCTTTGCCGCGACATAGGTCTGCGCCTGCTGGAATTTGCTGGGCACGGCCATCGAGGCAGGCGTCGCAAGCCGGCTCAAGACCTCGAATGGGCCGGTGAAATCAAGCTGTGTGATACCGGGGAATAGCACGAAGCCGACGTTGAATTCGGACATGGCTGCCTCTCCAAAGCCACTCACGTAATCTACCTGTTTGGACGACATCAGGCGAGCGATATGTAACCCGTCTCCGCCTTCCCGCCCTACTCCCTTCCTCAGCCGTTGCACCGCCACGGCTGCGCACGTAAGCCGACTATGAGCGCAGGCGGTGGAACGCGATCCGCCGCCACCTCAACGCGCCGCCCAATTGCCTTTCAGGCCGGTCGGCCCAGCCTCCCTCACAATGACCTCGCGATGCGGATAGGGGATGCCTATGCCGTTCTTCTTGAACGTATCCCACAGCGCCAGCAGCACCTTGCCGCGCACATTGGTCAAGCCCTGCTGCGGGTCGTGGATCCAGAAGCGCAGGACGAAGTTGAGCGAGGAGTCGCCGAACCCTGTCAGCCAGCAGACCGGCCGGCGGTCGGCTTCGACCCGGCCAACGCTGATCGCGGCCTCTATCGCCAGTTCGGCGACCTGGTGCGGGTCGGCGTCATAGGAGACGCCAAAGTCCACGTCGAGCCGCACCAGATTGTCGCTGAACGACCAGTTGATGACCCTTTGGGTGATGAAGTCTTCGTTCGGGATGAGATACTCGCGGCCGTCGCGCGTCACCACCGAGACGAAGCGCGCCCGCAATTCGCGTATCCAGCCGAACGTGCCTTCGAGCGAGATGGTGTCGCCCGGCTTGATCGACTTGTCGAGCAGGATGATGATGCCGGAAACGAAGTTGGAAACGACCTTTTGCAGCCCAAAGGCGAGGCCGACGCCGATCGCGCCGGAGAAAACCGTCAGCGCCGTCAGGTCGACGCCGACGGCCGAAAGCGCGACAGCACCGGCAACCAGGACGAGGCCGATCTTTGCCACCTTGCCGACGAGCACGCGGATCGAGGGCGTCAGCTCCTCGGAGATGCGGACGCGCTCATCGATATAGTTGCCGGTGACCACCGCAAGCCAGACCGTGGCGACCAGCAACAGCACCGCCTTGAGCAGCAGCAGGGCCGAAAAGCGGATCGCGCCCATGCGGATTGCCAGGCTGTCCAGCAAGGTCGCGGTCTCGTCGCTGACGCCAAGGATCACAAGCGCTGCGTAGATCCAGATCAGCCAGCCGAGCAGGCGGGCGACAAGGCGGTTGTGAACCATGCGCGACAGCACCGACGCGACGAGCCACGCAAGCGATAGCGAAAGCACGATACGGAGGAGGTAGAGATGGATTGGCCACACGAAGGCGCGCATGAGGTTGAGCGCGGCAAACAGGAAAAGCGTGAACAGGATCCAGTCGGTGCGTCGCAGCAGGGCGATCACGACCCTCAGCAGTCCGGGATGCCCTTTGATCTGGCGCGCCCGATCCTCAACGAGTGGTTCGACGCGCCGCGCTGCAAACCTGGCCGCGAGGAACAGCGCGAGGATGATGGCGACCTGATAGAGGAGCCACAGCGAGGTGGCGTAGTTCAACCACTCGCTGGACCAGACCAGCGCTCGACCGATGGCGTCGCGAACATCCATTGCCACACGACCATCATAGGCGGGCTAAAGCGCGTCGCGCTGGAACGGATCCAGGCGACGCGCTTAGGTATTTGTTTTTATGCATGTCGTTTTCGCAAAACCGCCGCACACTTTTGCGCGACATGCATTAGCTAACCGCAACCCGCCGTTGCGAGGCCCATTTCAGGGCCACTTATTCACGGCGCGCTCCGGCGGCTATTTGCTGGCAGGCTGCTTCGACGAATCGTTGCGCTGATCCTCTTCGTCGATCTCACCCATTGCCTGCTCCCAAAAGCGCAAGTCGGCGCCCTCGGGCTTTCCTTCCTTTTCCCAAAGCTCATAGGCGCGCATGCGGATGCGCTCTTCTCTGGTCTGGTCGGACATCGCTTCCTCCCGATCTCGATTTCATCAGGGGGAACGTCGGCGACGGCGAAACGATCCATGACGGCACGAGGCGGCCGATTTTCCGCGCCGCCCTCGGCCGATTATTGCTCGGCGGCCTTCGCAGCCACCGCCGTTAACCGTAATCTCACGCTCCGGTGGGGAAATCCCCGCCCCCTGCCTATTCCGCTATCGCGGAAGTTTCCGCGCGCAAAAAATATGCGATGGTACAGCCTGCGGTACGAGGCCGCCGTGGTCGACGCGGACGCCCAAGCACATCCCCAACAATGTCGCCCCCAACGGCCGCGTCGACCATGAACTGAACGGCGATCTGACCTGGATCGCCGTTTCTGTTTTGGGCAATCAGGTTTTGGCATATTCCGCGACCAGCCCCTCATATTCGTCGAAGGCCGGCAGGGCCGCGTAGCTGTGCACGGCGGGTGTCGTCGCCCAGGATAATTTCTCGCTGGTCCAGGTCTCGATGAAGGGCGTGAACCAGGCATGGTCGTCGAGCATGGTCGGACGCAGGTTGACGAACCAGTCGAGCCCCTCCGGCCGGGTGAACATCCAACTCATGCAATAGCCGCAGAAATAGTGTCTCGAGGCGCCATGCAGGCCGCCGATCACCGGCTCGCCCTTGGTGATCTCGAAAGCTTGCGCGGGAATGGCCGCGCTCAGCGAATAGGCGCTCGACGACATAAGCTGACAGCCGGTGCAGTGGCAGGCCATGGTGAGCAGCGGCTTTGCCGAGATTTTCAGGCGCAGGCGGCCGCAGCGGCAGCCTCCTTCGGCGGGCAGTGTGATGTGGGGCATGGTGGGCTCCTAGGCTGGGGTCGATCAGTGCGGTTCCCGACTCCGAATGCCGGCGGGACAGCGCCTCCCTCTGTCCGGCAGGACAGAGGGGGGCGCGAAGGAACGCGACCTTTCAGTACTTACCCGTCAACGCCGCCGTCGTCGTCAGCCGCGCGCCCTGCTCGGCGAAAGCCGCGTTGTGCCGCGCGATGATGGCCGGCGCCTTCTCCTTCTCAGAATCCAGCGTCGAATGCGCATCCGAAACCACGGTGACGCCCAGCCCTTCGGCAAAGGCGCCCTTGACGGTGGCGGCGACGCAGAAATCGGTCTGGGCGCCGATGAGCACGACGTCCCGCGCGCCCTGCCCCGCGACCCACTGCCCGAGCTCGGCATTGGAAAAGGCATTGCCGACCGTCTTGCCGAAGGTCGGCTCGCCGGCGGCCTGGCCGAGCTGCGGCCACACCGGCCAGCCGGAAGCGCCCGGCGCCAGCGGATCGCCCGCCGGCCCGTCGTGGCGGATGAACGCCACCTTGCGGCCGGAGCGGCGCGCCCAGTCGATCAGGTTTCGAGCGCGCGCGGCGATCGCGTCCGCGTCGTGAATCGGCGGATCGAAGCGGCCGTCGAACATGCCGGTTTGGAGGTCGATGACGATGAGCGGAGCGGCGGCGGAGGGAGCGGTGTCTGACATGGCGCGAAGATAGCGGAGGTGGGGAGCGGGTCAAGGCGGGCCTTCACCTTCTCCCCTAAGGGGAGAAGGTGGATCGGCGCGCAGCGCCGAGACGGATGAGGGGTGTTGGAAGAAATGAGGCGATGAAATATCTAGCGATTGTAAGTGCTTAGTTCCTTGAGGCAGCGATCCGTCCAACACCCCTCATCCGTCCGAGCTTCGCTCGGCCTCCTTCTCCCACAAGGGGAGAAGGAGGGTGCTACGACATCAGCGGCATTGGCCCTTTCAGCGCCTCGGCCAGCGTATCGCGGAAGACGGCGATCGGGCGCGCGAGCCTGCCGGCCGGCGGGCGGTGGAGCAGCCAGCAGCGCACTTGCGGCTTGAAGCCGGGGCAATCGACCACCTCGACCGCATCGCGCCACGGGCTGCCGGACAGCGCGCCGGGGGTGACGACGCCGATGCCGTGGCCGCGCGCCACCAGCGACATCCTGAGATCGGCCCCTTGCGCCTCGACGCCGACGTGGAAAGGCAGCCGCGCCACTTCGAAGCGGTGGCGGATGAAGGCGCGGAAGCCGCAGCCGGTCTCGTTGAGCACCCAGGGGTAGCGGGCAAGGTCGGTGAGCTCGGCCCGTTTCGGCACGCCGAGGCTGGGCGAGGCAACCAAGAGCACCGCCTGCACGCCGAGATCATCGCCGACGAGTTCCGCCGGCGGCGCGACACCCTCGGCGAGGCAGACGGCGACGGCGTCGATCTCGCTGTGCAGCACCTGCTCGACCAGGCGCGGCGAAAGACTAGAGGTGATTTTCAGCGTCAGCTGCGGAAAGGCCGCGCGAAGACTGTCGAGCGGCTCGGAGAGCGCGCTGGTCGAGAGATAGGGCATGATGCCCAGTCGGAACTCGCCCCTCACCTCGCCGGCCGGCGAGACGCCCGCCTTCAGATCCTCCAGTGAGCGCAGCACGCGGCGGCCATGCTCATAGGCCTCGCGGCCCGAGGCGGTCGGCTTCAGCGGCTTCGACTGCCGGTCGAGCAAGGGTGTGGCCAGCCGCTCCTCCAGATTCTGGATGCGGCGCGTGACACCTGGCTGGGTGAGGTTGAGCCTGGCCGAGGCGCCGACGATGGAGCCGGTTTCGACGACGGCGACGAAGGCTTCGAGGTCGTGGATGTTCATGCGCACCTCGCATAATCATTATCAGGTCAATTCGATTGTAGCATTATGCCTATTCCGAATAAAGTCCTCGCTGGATATGCGAACAGCGAGGAGCCTCATGCACGGAACCCACAACGCGCAATTGGCCGAGCGGCCGGCCGAAACCATCACCCGATCGCAGACGCTGCTGTTTGCCGCCTCGGTCGGCATCATCGTCACCAACCTGTTCGCGCCGCAGACGCTGGTCGGGCTGATCGGCCCGTCGCTGGGCGCAGCGGCATCGGAGAGCGGCCTGGTCTCGATGGCGACCTTGCTCGGCTATGCCGCCGGGCTGTTCTTCCTGGTGCCGCTCTCCGACCTGGTCGAGAACCGGGTGCTGGTGCTGCGCATGCTCGGCGTGGCGGCGCTCGCGGCCGCGATCGCATCCTTCGCGCCGTCCGCCACCTCCCTGCTCGCCGTGCTGTTCGTGCTGGGCGCCGCCTGCTCCTGCATCCAGGTGCTGGTGCCGGTCGCCGCCTCGATGGCGCCGCCCGGACAGGACGGGCGCGTCATCGGCGACGTGATGAGCGGGCTGATGATCGGCATCTTGCTTTCGCGCCCGCTGGCGAGCCTGGCCGCAGACGCCTTCGGCTGGCGCGCCTTCTACGGCATCAGCGCCGCGGCGCTGGCTTTGCTCGCCATCCTGCTCGGCCTCGCCTTGCCGCGGCGACGGCCGCTGGCGCACACGAGCTACGCGGCGTTGATCGCCTCGCTGCTGGAGCTTTTGCGCCTGGAGCCGGTGCTGCGCCGCCGCGCGCTGACGGCGAGCCTGGCGATGGCGGCCTTCAGCGTGTTCTGGACCGCGGTAGCGCTGCGCCTTGCAGCAGCACCCTTCCACCTCGGCCAGAAAGGAATCGCGCTGTTCGCGCTGGCCGGCGCCGGGGGTGCTGCGGTGACGCCGCTGTTCGGCCGCGCCGGCGATCGCGGCTTCACGCGGCCGGCGACGGTTCTCTGCCATCTCGGCCTGATCGCGGCGCTCGGCCTCGCGGCGTGGGCGGGCGCGGCTACCGGCGGGGATTCACGGCCGCCGCTGCTGCTGATGGGCGCCAGCGCCGTGCTGCTCGACATCGGCGTCACCGGCGACCAGACGCTCGGCCGCCGCGCCGTCAACCTTTTGCAGCCGAAAGCGCGCGGGCGCCTCAACGGCCTGTTCGTCGGGATATTCTTCATCGGCGGCGCGGTCGGCTCGCTGCTGGCGGGGGTGACCTGGGCTTGGGGCGGATGGAATGCGGTCTGCACAGCCGGGGCGGTGTTCGGAGTGGCGGCGCTGGTGGTGGATTGGGTGGGGTAGCGGGGCGCCCTCCTTCTCCCCTTGTGGGAGAAGGTGGATCGGCGCGCAGCGCCGAGACGGATGAGGGGTGATGGAAGAAATGAGGCGATGAAATATCGAGCGATTGTAAGTACTTAGTTCCTCAAGGCAGCGATCCGTCCAACACCCCTCATCCGTCCGAGCTTCGCTCGGCCACCTTCTCCCACAAGGGGAGAAGGAGGGCGCCTCAGCCAATCCCGCCCGTCACGACATAAGCTCCGGCAGCGCGCCCATCTGCCAGCCTCACAATGGCGGTCACGATCGAGCCGTAGGAACCGCGCCAGACGCTGTGGAAGCCTTGGTGCGTCGAGGCCGGCACCACGATCCGGCCTGTGTAGCGGTTGCCGTCCGCCTGCATGATAACCGGCTCGCCATTGACGTGGACTTTTACGATGGCGGCATCCGGCTCACCGCTCGCATCGATCTCCAGCGCGATCGCGATCTCGTCGGTGTCGCCGGCACGGACCGTCTCGGCACTCAGCGCCATCGCAAGCGGCGCATCGCCGGCACCACTCGTCACATCCCTGCCCGCAAACACGTCGTCCGCCAGCGCCGGCGTGCGCGGCGGGACGGTGCGGTGCCGGGTGGCGCGCTCGTAGTCGCCGGCCATCGTCAGCAGCGTGACGTCGTCATAGGCCTTGCCGGCGAAGGTGAAACCCACCGGCATGCCGATATCGGCTATGGTGCCCATCGGCACCGTCACCGTCGGGATGCCGAGATGGCGCCAGACCAGATTGCCGTTGGCGACCCAGGTGCCGTTGCGCCAGGCAAGGTCTGCCGAGGCCTCGTCGACGTCGGCATCGGCCGGGCCGACATCGGCGACGGCCGGCAGCACCACGGCGTCGAGCCGGTTGGCCTCGAGCCAATCCTCGAAATCGATGCGGCGCGTCGCCTCCAGCCCTTTCAGCCCCGCCTCGATCGTGGGAATGTCATCAAGCGCCATCACACCCTGTTTGGCCCGCTCGACATATTCGGCCAGATCAAAACCGTCATCGCCGTAGCGGTCCGGCAGCGCGCCCGGCGGCCGCGGGAAGATCTTCGGGCCGTCGACCGAGGCGAGATCGGGGAGCGCCGGGTCGGCATTGGCGCGCAGAAAATCGTCCCACGACCAGATCGACAGGTCCCAGAGCTCGCGTTGGGCAAACTCCTGCGGCACCAGCCCGCGATCGACCATGGAGCACGCGCCTGGACGGTCGCGCTCGTAATTCGAGACGACGGGGAAATCGACCTCCACCACTTCTGCGCCGAGCGCTTCAAGGTCGCCAGCCGCCTGCCGCCAGAGATCGAGCACCGAGGTGCGCGTCTCGATCGGGCGGTCGGCGCCTTCATCCTTGCCGATATACATCTTCGGCACGCCGAGCCGCTTGCCCTTGAGCGCGCCATTGAGCGCCAGCCGGGTATAGTTCGCCGGCCGAAGCGCCGAAGCTTTCGGGATCGGCACCCAGGGCTGCACGCGCCAGAAATCGCCGCGCGTGTCATGATCGTCGGCGACGATCACATCGAGCAGTTCGAGCATGTCGGAGACGCTGCGCGTATGCGGCACCACCACGTCCATGGTGGGCACCAAAGGCCAGTTGCCGCGCACAGAGATCACCCCGCGCGAGGGCGTGTAGGCGACCAGCGCATTGTTGGAGGCCGGCGCGCGGCCGGACGACCAGGTCTCCTCGCCGAGCCCGAAGGCGGCGAAGCTCGCGGCCGTCGCCGTGCCCGAGCCGTTGGAGGAACCGGAGCCGAAGGCCGCGGTCAGCCAGTCGGCATTGTACGGGCTCTCGGCGCGGCCATAGACGCCGCGCTGCATGCCGCCATTGGCCATCGGCGGCATGTTGGTGAGGCCGATCAGCACCGCGCCCGCAGCACGCAGCCGGGCGATGGTGAAGGCGTCGTCGTTTGCCGTGAGATGCTCGAAGGCGGGCGAGCCCGCGGCGACCGTCAGGCCCTTCACCTTGTAGCTGTCCTTGGCGGTGTAGGGGATGCCGTCGAGCGGCCCGAGCGTTTTGCCCGCGCGGCGGCGCCGGTCGGAGGCTTCGGCCTCGTCGAACATTTTCGGATTGAGTATGGGCACGGCATTGAGCGCGATGCCGTGCCGGTCGTAATGGGCAATGCGACGCAAGCATGCGCCGGTGAGCTCGACGCTGGTGACGATGCCATCCTCCAGCGCGCGGCGCAGGTCGGCGATCGAGGCTTCTACTATGTTCATCGGCTGGCGAATTCCTGGTCGAATCATCCTGCGTGCGGCAATGGCGGCTTGAAACATGAGGTCGCGTTCCGTCACACCCCCTCTGCCCTGCCGGGCATCTCCCCCGCAAGGGCCCGCAAGGGGGGAGATCGGATGTCGCGCAGGCTTTCGGGCGAGATGGCCGGCAGGCCAGAAGGGGTGCTGTCCCGGCAGCGTCTCAGCCAATCCGCAAGGTCCGCAACGCGGTCACAGCGTTTTGCTGTCGAACTGGCCTTTTTGCTTCATCAACTCGAGAAAGGCCTTGGCCTCGGCATTGCCGTGACCCGCCGCCTTGGTGAACCATTTGGCTGCCTCCGTGTAATTCGGCGTGCCTCCGATCCCGCCATAGTAGAGCTTGCCGAGGTTAATTTCTGCATCCACGTTCCCCGTCCCGGCCGCCTGTAGCAGCCAGAACTCGGCGGACTTATCGTCCTTGGCTGTCCCTCTCCCATTGGCATAGGCGGCAGCCAGATATAGCTCGGCGGAAACATTTCCTTGCTTCGCTGCCTTGAGCCACCACGAAACAGCGCTTGCGTCGCTATGGGTCAGGCCGGCGCCATTCCAATACGCAACGCCGACGCTCGCCTGCGCATAAGCATCCCCTTGGGTCGCCGCCTTCAACCACCAAGACGCAGCTTCCGTGTCGTTTCTGGCCACACCCTTGCCCGCCGAATAGGCATAGCCCAGCATCGACTGCGCCGGGATGTTACCTTGCTCGGCCGCTTTGCGGTACCAGACAACAGCTTGCGCATCATCCTTTCCAACCCCGCTGCCCAGCGTGTAAGCATTGCCGACGGCTACTTGTGCATCGACCTGCCCACGGGCCGCGGCCTTCATCCACCATTCGAAGGCTGTGTTGTAATCCTGCTCTACGCCGTGACCTCGCGCGTAAAGCATGCCGAGCAAAGTCTGCCCGTTTGGCTCTCCCCCATCGGCAGCTTTCTTTGCCCACGTCGCCGCAATTTTATCGTTCCTCTCGACGCCTTCGCCGACGTAGTAGGCGCGACCGATGCCGTAGGCAGCTTGGGCGCTTCCTCCATCTGCAGCCTTCCGCCACCAATTGAGAGCCTGCTGGCGACTTTGAGCGACGCCTTGCCCTTGCCAGTACAGGCCCCCAAGACCATACTGGGCGCCGGGATTGCCCATATTCGCCAGTAAAGAAAGCTGTCGATACTCTTGCGTGTAGTCCTTCGCCAAACGGGCGGCTTCTGCCTTTCTTATCGCGGACCACTGCACGTAGTAATTTCGGACCGATCCGAGCACCACGTAAGCGGCGAGCAATACCAGGACGATGAGCAGGATTCCCCGGCGGCTCGGCGCGACCGGGGTAAAGACTGTCGTATGTGCTTCTGGCGGCCAGTCGTTATTGCTCAAGGTCCCCGCCCCATTTGCAGCCACCAGTAATTCCTAGCGCAAGCCGGGCTGTTCTGGAATATCCGCAATATGAATAGCCCCAGCTACTCCGGCGCGCCCGCGAACAGCACCGTCCCATCCCCGCCGCTCGCCGGCCAATCGCGGATGGTGCGGTCGATGCCGCCGGTGAGAAGTGTGCCGTCGGCGGCGAACGCCACCGAGTACATCGGCCCGGTGCCGGGATCGAACTCGGCGATCTCGGCGCCGGTGTCCATGTTCCAGACGCGCGCGGTGCCGTCGAGCGAGACCGAGCCCAGCCGCTTGCCGTCGGCGGACAGAGCGAGCGCATAGACGGTGCCGGAATGGCCGTCGAAGCGGCGGACCTCCCTGAAGCTGTCGAGGTCCCAGAGCTTTATCGTGTAGTCGCCGCTGCCGGTCACCGCGTGACGGCCGTCGGCGGTGAAGACGGCACCATAGGCGCCGCGGTCGTGGCCGTGCCAGCTGCGCAATTGCTTGCCGGCGGCGATGTCCCAAAGCTTGAGCTCGCCGTCGATGCTGCCGGTAAGCGCTCTTGTGCCGTCGGCCGAGACGGCGACCGAGCTGACGGACCAGTCATGGCCGGGCAGGACATGGAGCACCGCGCTCTTCTCCAGGTCCCAGACGATGACGGAGCCGCTGTCGTGGCCGCTGACGGCGCGTTTGCCGTCGGGGCTGACGGCGAGCTTGTTCGCGCCGCCGTTCTGGCCCGAGGAGAAGACATGCAGCACCGCGCCGTCGGAAAGCTGGCGCAGCACGATCTCGCCATCGTCGCCGGCGGTGAGAGCGGTCTTGCCGTCGGGCATGAAGAGTGCCGTACGCGCCATGTCCTTGTGCTCGCCGAGGTCGCGGATCAGCCGCTTGCCGTCGACGTCCCAGAGCTTGATCATGCGGTCGGTGCTGGCGCTCATGATCTCATGCCCGTCGGCCGAGACCGCCAGCCAGACGACGGCATCGCGATGGCCTTCCGGCGCGGTCGGCTGCGCCGGCGGCTCGGGCGGAGGCGGCGCCACCGTCTCGGGAGGCGAGGCGACTTCGGGCTGAGCAACGGGCGCCAACGCCGTCTGCCGGACGGGCTCCGGGGCGGCAGGGGCAGCCTGCTGCGTTGACGGCTGCGCTGGCGGCACTGGCATCAGGTTGGGCGGCACCGTGGCCAGAGGTGTCGGCTCGGCGGGCGCCGCGACGGGTTCGCCGGGCGGGTTCTCCGCCGATTCCTGAGCGGGGGGAGCCGGCTGCGGGGCCGCCGCGATCCCGACCGGCGTCGCGGGCTGCGCCGGAGCGGCGGCAACCTCCTTGGATTCGGCCGGTTCGCTACCCGGCGTCCGCCAGGGACCGAGCTGGTCGACGACGATGGCAAGCAGGGCAATGAGCGGCACGGCAAGCGCGATGCGGCGCAGCCTGGGGCGCCCGGCTGGCACGATCTCGGCGTCGCGGCCGAAGAGAGGCACCGCAGGGTCGTGCTTCGGCGCCGCCGGCAGCAGGCCGGCGAGGAATGAAAGCCCGGCGAGGATCGAAAGCGCGCCCGCCGCGCCGAAGACCTCGGCGCTCGTCATGGCCGGGGGCTTGCCGCCCAGCGCCAAATAGAGCTTGGCGAAGCAGACGAGGCCGACGGCGAGCATCGCCAGCGCCAGCAGCCTGTCGGTCGATCTTTTCATAGGCGTTCCCCCCGCGCCTTCCCTGCCAGATAGCGGAAAGAAGATCGGCCATCCTAGCCGAGCTTCCTTCCGTGGCTAAGTGCGAGACATCACACGAAGAAAGATAATGTGCCTCGACGGGCATGTGTTCCTCCACTCAATTGCCGGGCTTGCCGACGTTGCTCGACCGACGAACCAATATCCGATGCCGCAGGGCCGGCGGCGCCGATGTCTTTCGTGCCATAAAGCGCCGGCGGTGTGAGCAGAAAGCCACATTCCCCAAGAATAGACGGGACTGCTAGCCGGCTTGGTTGACAGAAAAGGGCCTTATGACATCATCCGGGCGGGATTTTCAGGAGAGCTTGGCATGAAGAAGATTTATGAGAGGCCTTCCCTGGTGAAAAAGGGCCGGCTTTCGGCACTCACCGCGCAGGTGGCACCATCCGCGTAGCCGCCGCTGACTTGACGATTTCGAGACAGCAATAAGGGGGTTATCATGAAGAAGGCCTACGAGAAGCCGACCTTTGTCCGCAAAGGCAAGCTTTCGGCGATCACGGCAAACGCTCCGGTTTCAACGACGACTCCGCCGCCGGCCTGATCGGTACTGGCCAGCAAGGCGGCTGGCCGCCAGCGCGACTGCAAGTGTCGTATAATTCCCGTGCCGAGCGGCCTCAGCGCGCCAGCAGCAGCTGATCCAGCACCGCCTGCCAGCAATGCTTCGTGGAGATGCGCACGCGCGTCACCGCCTTCAGCATCGGCGCGTAGTGGACCGGCGCCAGTGCCGACAGCACGACCTCGTCGCTGGCGACCAGCTCGTCGCCCAGCCAGCTTTCAATCAAGGCCACCTCGCCTTCCGAACCGAGCCACGCTGCCGTGAGCATCAGCGAATGGAAGCCGAATGGCGTGCTGGCGCCGAACTCCGCCGGATGACCGCTGCTGGTATAGGCGGCGTGGCCGCGGGTGAGGTTGCCGTTGAGGTAGCCCTCGCTGCCCTTGACGTACTGGCTGGTCAGCACGTTGATATTGCGCCAGTCGAGCCCGCCATAGCCCGAAGGGACTTTCTGGAAGGGAAGAATGGTGACGGCATTGAAGCCGACCGTCGCGAGCGCTGCTTCGGCGGCGATGGCGCCCGGCTGCAAAAGGCCGAGATCGGTGGGATAGGGCGAGAGCGCGAGGTGTCGGTCAAGGCCGGAGCCGGTAATCGCCAGCGTGTCAGCCCCGGCCGGAAGATCTATATGGAAGTTGCCGGGCACAATCTGCCTTGTGTCCAGCAACCGGCCCTTGCCCAGCAGCGAAAGCGTCGCCTCGGCCTCCGCCATGCCGCGCACGAAGCGCGCCGGCGAGAGGCCGACCATGGCGGGCAGGTCCTCGCCCACCAAACCAGCAGGCGAGCCAGGCAGTTCGCTAAGCCGCAGCGACTGGTTCTCGTTGCCGGTGCTGACGCGCCAGCCTTTCGGCACGGACACGCAGAAGCGATAGGTTCCAGGCTTGCGCAGGATCGCGCGATGCTTCTTTGCCGACATGACGAAATTGGCGAAGCCGCCGTTGTTGGTGCGCATAGCGGCCAAGAAGGCGCCCTTGTCGTCGAACGCCCGCACCACGATGCCGCCCATCGGCCGGTCGGCCTCTCCGAATTTTCCGTCGCCGTCGACGTCCATGAAGACGAAAGAGGAGTAGTTGAGTGCCCCGCGGCTGCCGCCCCAATTGGCGCGGGGCGCATAGTCGCGCGAGGGATCGGGACTGCCGCGAGCCTTGCGGCGCTTGCGCCGCCAGCGCATGGCGAGCGCGACGAGGGCGACGGCGGCGCCGAGGACGAGGGCTGAGATGAGGAAAACGAGGGCGCTGTCAGCCATGGCGGGGGAGCGACGACGGGAGAAAAATATTCAAGATGAAAAGCATGAAATCTGATCCCCCTGCACGTCCTGCAAAAGCTAGCGTGAGAGGTCGTTGCTGCACAGCCGCTACTTGCGAGATGCCGTGATAAAACGTGGAGACGCTGGCGGGACAGCGCCCCCCTCTGTCCTGCCGGACATCTCCCCCACTTGGGGGGAGATTGGCAGCGTCAATGCCGCGCCCTTCTTTCAATGTCGACAATTAGCGAAAGCCGGCGCGACATCTGATCTCCCCCTTGCGGGGAGATGTCCGGCAGGACAGAGGGGGGCGCGAAGGATCGCTACCTTCGGAATTGTCGTGGCCTCGTCACCCCAGTTCCACCCACACCGGCGCGTGGTCACTGGCGTTGTCCCCATCCCGCACCTCGCGATCGATGCCCGCCGCTTTCAGTTTTCGCGCCAGCTTCTTCGACAAGAGGATGTGGTCGAGCCTGAGCCCCGCGTCGCGCGGCCAGCGGTTCCGGCGGTAGTCCCAGAAGGTGTAGAGCTTCTCCGCCTTCGGAAAAACCTTGCGCAGCGCGTCCGTCCAGCCCTGGTCGATCAGCGCGGCGAAGGCGGCGCGGCTTTCAGGCTGCACCAGCGCGTTGTCGTCATAGGAACGGGTGGCGTAGATATCGCGCGGCTCGGGCACGATGTTGTAATCGCCGGCAAGCACCACCGGCAGGCCGGTGTCGAGCAGTTGCTCCGCATGGGCCGCGAAGCGCTCGTGCCAGGCAAGCTTGTAGTCGAATTTCGGCCCCGGCTGCGGGTTGCCGTTCGGCGCATAGAGGCAGGCGATCACGATGCCGTCGACCGCCGCCTCGATATAGCGCGCCTGGCGGTCGGCGGCGTCGCCGGGCAGCGCGTCGCGCGTCAGCACCGGCTCGGCGCCGCGCGCCAGGATCGCCACGCCGTTCCAGGTCGGCTCGCCCTTCCACACCGCGCCATAACCGGCATTCGCCAGCCGGGTCAGCGGGAATTGGGTATCGCGGGACTTCAGCTCCTGCAGGCAGACAACATCGGGCTTTGCGCGCGCGAGCCAGGCGAGGAGGTTCTCCAGGCGGCTGTTGATGTTGTTGATGTTAAAGGTGGCGAGTTTCATTTTTGGATGTCGAATGAGCCCCTCGCTTCGTCATCCTCGGGCTTGACCCGAGGATCCATGCCGTGACACTCGCCGTGCAACGCGGCGAGGCAGAATTCTGAACCGTTGCAACGCCTTAGCGTCACGGCATGGATCCTAGGGTCTGCGCGCGTCGCTTCGCTCCTTGCTCCGCCCTAGGATGACGAAGGCGATGGTTACGCCATCCAGGCCCTAATCGTATCCGCCACCGTCTTCAGATGATCCGCCGCCGAAAACCCCGAGATCGCCTTGCGCGGCTTCAAATCGTGGTCGCCGTCCTCCAGCCAGACCATCTGAATAGCCTCGGAAAGGCCGTAGGTCGCGACCTCGTCCTTGGTGCCGAACTCGTCGCGCGTGCCCTGAAAAATCAGCGTTGGCGTCTTCAAGTCGGTAAGATGCTTCGTCCGAAGCTGCTCGGGCCTGCCGGGCGGATGGAAGGGATAGCCGAGGCAGACGAGGCCCTCGATCTCGCCCTTTTCAAACATCTCGTCGGCGACCATGGAGGCGACGCGCCCGCCCATCGACTTGCCACCGATGATCAGCTCACCGGTGATGCCCTTGGCGCGCAGGTCGGCGATCGCCTTGATGTATTCCGGGTTCACCGTCTCGGCGCGCGGCGGCGGCTTGCGGTGGCCGTAGCGGCGCGCCGCCATGTAGTGGAACTCGAAGCGCGCGACGCGAAAGCCGGCCGCGGCGAGCGCCTTGGCGGTGGCGGCCATCGAGGCGGAATCCATCGGCGCGCCGGCGCCGTGGGCGAGCAGGATGGTGACGGGGGCGGTTTCCGGGCCGTCGAAGAGGAAATAGGTCATGGTGTCTCCAGCGTTCCCTTCTCCCCTTGTGGGAGAAGGTGGCCGAGCGAAGCTCGGACGGATGAGGGGTGCTCCAGCTTGGCGGACACGCCCATCGATGGACCGGCACGCGACAAGATCACCAGCGCCTCATTCCTTCCAACACCCCTCATCCGTCTCGGCGCTGACGCGCCGATCCACCTTCTCCCACAAGGGGAGAAGGAAAAGCGCTACC
Source organism: Mesorhizobium sp. (assembly GCA_004963905.1). Lineage (GTDB taxonomy): Bacteria > Pseudomonadota > Alphaproteobacteria > Rhizobiales > Rhizobiaceae > Mesorhizobium. The sequence goes on along the minus strand of SUGL01000045.1, from coordinate 10,421 downwards.
CCGCCGTCCGCGCCATATGCAGATCCACGAACTGAACCCCCTTCCGCGCCAGCCCCGCCCATTCGGACTCCGCATCCAGCTCCAGATAGCGCGCCCACAGCCGCCGCGCCTCCGGCAGATTGCCGGCGTCGAACTCCAGCCGTGCCAGGTTGAACACCGGGTCTGCATAAGTCGTGTCCAGCGCGATCGCCTTCTGCAGATGCCGCCTTGCGGAGGCGACCTTGCCCTCGTCGCTCATCAGGCCGGCGAGGTTGAACCAGGCTTCGACGAAGCCCGGATCGAGCTTGATCGCGCGGGCGTAATCGTGCGCGGCTTCGGCGACGCGGCCGGCGCCACGCAGGCAGTTGGCGCGGTTGAAGGCGGCGATGGCGTCCTTCGGGTCGATCGCCATGCAGCGCTGGTAGAGGGCGGCCGCGTCGTCGTGGCGGCCCTCCTCTTCCGACGTCTCCGCCTCTGCGAACAATTCCTCAAGCGTGTCGTCTTCCGGGCTGCCCAGATCGAACAGCAGCTGGCCGTCGAGCTCGCTCCTCCCCTCGTCGAGATAGATCGCGTCCGGGCGGCCATGCTGCGAGCCGAGGTTGAGCGACTTGGCGGTGAGCGAGGCGACCGGGCCGGAGCGGTGCACGGAGCGCGCGATCGCGCCCCAACTGGCGCCGCTGGCGATCAGTCCGGCATATTTTCTGGCCAGGATCAGGTCGCGGAAGGAATAGGGCTCGCCGTCATGCTCGAAGGCGTCGAACAGCGAGAGCATGTCGAGATCGCCGCCGGCGAGCCGCGACTGGTCGATCAGCGACTGCCTGGACAGCGAAGACGCCTCCGGCGCCTTCATCAGCCCGAGCAGACGCAGGAAGCCGTTCTCGCCGATCAATTGGCGCCCGGCGTCGCGCTCGGCCTTCGCGCGGCGCTCGATCTCGGCGTCGCCGGCCTTTGCCAGCCCGGCCTTGGCGAGAAGCGCGCGGCCGAACACGACATGCGTCGTGCGCCGCGTGACGCCACGCCTCAGCTCGGCATGGCGGCGTTCGACCTCGCGCGCGGCGAGCCGGAGCGGAAAGGCGGCAAGCGCGCCGACGACGCCGAAGACGGCGCCGGGGAGGATCACTGGCCCTGCGTTTCCCGTCACTTCTTGCTCTTGCCGACGGCCTTCAACAGGTTCGCCTTGAGCGGATTTTCAGGCGCGCCGCCGCCGGCAGCCGCTTTCTTGGCGGGCTTGGCCGGCGCCTCCTCGGCCTTGCTTTTCGACTTGGCCGGGGGCTTCGCCGACTGCGACAGGCTTGCCTTCAGCGCATCCATCAGGTTGATGACGTTGCCGCGCTCGGGTGCGGCCGCGATGATCGGCTTGTGACCCTTCAGCTTCTCGCGGATCATCGCCATCAGCGCCACCTCATAGCGATCCTCGTAATTCTTCGGATCGAAGTGGGTTTCCTTCTGCTTGATCAGCGCCTGGGCGAGATCGAGCATTTCCGGATCCGGCTTGCCGGCGGGGATGTTGCCGAAATATTCAGCCGTGCCGCGCACTTCGTTCGGGTTCCTCAAGGTGCAGACGAACATGCCGTTCTCGCGCGCGCCGATCGTCACCACACGCTCGCGGCTCGAAAGCACGAGGCGGGCGATGGCGAGCTTGCCGGACTTGCGCATCGCCTCGCGCAGCACGATGAAGGTCTCCTCCGCCATGGCGCCGTCCGGCGCAAGGTAATAGGGCGAGTCCTGATAGATGACGTCGACCTCGTCCTCGTCGACGAAGGCCTCGATGTTCATCGTGTGATTGGATTCGATCCTGACCGCTTCGAGGTCGGCATCATCGATGATGATGTACTGCTTGTCCTCGTATTCGTAGCCGCGCACCAGGTCCGAGCGCTCGACCAGGCCGAGCTCGGGATCGACCGGCTTCATGTTGATGCGGTTGTGGGTCTTCTTGTGCAGCTGGTTGAACGAGATGCGCTCGCTCGCGCTGGTGGCCGGATAAAGCCGGACCGGACAGCTGACGAGGCTGAGCTTGAGGTAACCTTTCCAACTTGCCCTGGGCGCCATGATGAACTCCTACGCGGCCATGCACTGACAGTTTAGCTTGTGCTTCAGTGCTTTTCGTCCAGAGGACGAGCGGCACCCTGGAAATCCTACACCGACCCCTGATTGTACAGCCGAATTCCTAGCGAAATGTTGTTGGGGCGGCAGGATAGTTCAAATTGTAGGAAGCGTCGATGGAGATGGAAGATGAGAGGTTGGCGACTAGCCGGAGGCCGTCGTGCTTCGTCATTCTAGGGCGGAGCAAGGAGCGAAGCGACGCGCGCAGACCCTAGAATCCATGCCGTGACGCCTGGGAGCCACAACGGTGCAGAACGCTCACCAGCCAATTCCGCGAAAGAGCTCGAACCATTCCGGATTGGTCTTCTCGATCAGGTCAATCTTCCATTGTCGCGGCCAGCGCTTCAATGACGTCTCACGCTGGATCGCGTCAGTTATGTCGAAATACTCCTCGTACCAGACCAGACGCTGCACACCGTAACGGCTGGTGAAGCTGGAGCCTTGGCCGGTCTTGTGCTCGGGCATCCGACGCGCGAGGTCGTTGGTGACACCGATGTAGATCGTGCCGCCTTTCTGACTTGCGGTCATATAAACGTAACCTGTCATGGAGCGATCCTAGCTGGCGCTATTGCTGGTGGCTATTCTGCCACGCTGCATTATACGGCCAACGTCACGGCATGGCTTCTAGGGTCTGCGCGCGTCGCTTCGCTCCTTGCTCCGCCCTAGAATGACGAAGTGCAGTGGCTGCGCCGCCTGCTGACAACCGCGACGTCACCGCCTCCCCTCCATCACCGGCAAATCCCTGGCCGCCTCATCGATCTCCGCCCACGGGTCGCCCGAGGTCTCCAGCAGTCCCGGCAGCGAGGCGTAGTTCAAATCCTCCGGCGCGTCGATCGTCTCCAGGTCGGTCCAGCTCACCGGGGTCGAGGCCGGCAGGTTGGTGCGGGCGCGCAGCGAATAAGGCGCGGCGGAGGTATGGCCGCGGGCATTGCGGTGGAAATCGATGAAGATGCGCCTCTTGCGGTTCTCCTTGCCCATGGTGGTGGTGAAGGTGTCGGGCGCGCTTGCGGCGAGCAAAGTCGAAATGGCGCTCGAGGCCTGGTGCAGTTTCTTCCAGTTCTGCTTACGCGTCACCGGGACGGTGATGTGGATGCCCTTGCCGCCCGACGTCTTGGCGAAAGGCACCAGGCCGAGGCTTTCCAACCCGCTCTTGATGTGGACGGCCGCCTCCACCACCTCGCGCCATGAAATCCCCTCGCCCGGATCGAGGTCGAAGACGATCTGGTCGGGCCTGTCGAGCTTGGTGCGGTGCGTGCCCCAGGTGTGGAACTCCACCACGCCGAATTGCGCCAGCGCCAGATAGCCCTTGGCGTCCTCGACCGAGAGATAGGTCTTGGTCTCGCCATCCGAATTGGTGCTCTCGAACACCGCCACCGAAGGCGGCATGCCGGTGAAGGCGTGGCGCTGGAAGAAGCAGTCCTGCGGCTTGCCGGTCGGGCAGCGGACCAGCGACACCGGCCGGCCGATGATGTGCGGCAGCATGAAATCGCCGACCAGCGCGTAATAGACCGCGATGTCGAGTTTTGTCGGCCCGGTCTTGCCGAACAGGCGGCGCTCCGGATTGGTGACCCAGATGGTGGCGAGGTCGGATTCGGCGATCAGCCGCTTGCGCTTGACCGGCACCGGCGTGGTGAGCCCGCCGACGTCGCGCAGGCCGCGAAAGACGCCGTGGCGGATCGCATTGTCGGCGGTGCGGTTCGAATAGCGGATGCGGGCCGACAGGAGCGGCTTTACCCAATGCATCTCGCGCATCACCTCGCGCGGCGCGCCTTCGGGCGGCGTAGCGCCGGCCGTCAGCCGCTCCAGCCGCGCGAGCAGTTCGGTCGCCATCTCGCGATCGAAGCCGGTGCCGACCTTGCCGCGATAGTGCAATTCGCCGTTCTCGAACTCGGCCATGCCCAGCGCCGCCAACCCTTCCGCCCGATCGGACACGGTATAGCCGGCGATGACGAAATCGTCCGTCTTCTGCGCCTTCACCTTGGTCCAGCTCTTGGTGCGGCCGCTCTGGTAGATGGCGTCGGCGCGCTTGGAGACGACGCCTTCCAGCCCAAGATCCGAGGCCTGGTCGTAGAGCCCCTGCCCGTCGCCCTCGACATGGTCGCTGTACTGGATGGCGGAATTGGCGGCCTGGCCGGCGAGCAGCTCGGCAAGCAGCGCCTTACGCTTCTGCAGCGGCGCTTTGCGCAGGTCCCAGCCGTCGAGGTGCAAAAGATCGAAGGCGTAGAAATGCAGCTTCGAGCCGGCGCCCTCGGCCAGCGCATCCTGCAGCAGCGCGAAACGGGAAATGCCTTTCTCGTCGAGCACCATGATCTCGCCGTCGATGATCGCCTGGCTGACCGGCAGACGCGAAAAGGCCTGCGGGAGATCGCCGTAGCGCTTCGTCCAGTCGAGGCCGCCGCGGGTGATCAGCCGCACCTCGCCGTCAACGACATGCGCCATGGTGCGGTAGCCGTCGAACTTTATCTCGTGCAGCCAAAGCGTGCCGGTGTTCTCGATCGGCCCGCCGGGCGGCTCAGTCACCGGCGTCGCAAGTTGCGGCTCGATCCGGCTTGGCGGCTCGCCCTTCACCGCGCCGGGCAGTGCGCCGGGTTTCAGCGAGCCGAGTTTCGGCGGCAGGCGCCGCGGCTTCTTCGCCGGCGCCGCCAGCTCTTCGATACGGCGGCCGGACTTCACGCTTTCCGGCCGCGCCTCGAGGATGTCGAGCTTGGTGTCCGAGGCGAGATCGCGCTCCTTGAACAAGAGCCAGTTCTTCTTGTTCTCGTCCTCGCCGGGTTTCGGCTTCAGCCTGGTCAGCATCCAGCCGCCATTCAGTTTCTGGCCGGCCAGCCGGAACTTGAAGGCGCCGGTGCGCAGGCTTTTCTCGACATCCTCCATCGGCGCCCAGGTGCCGGTGTCCCAGACGATCATCGGCCCGCCGCCATATTCGCCCTCGGGGATGACGCCCTCGAAGTCGATATATTCGATCGGATGGTCCTCGGTCTCGACGGCGAGGCGCTTGTCGGCGGGGTTGAGCGATGGGCCGCGCGGCACCGCCCAGCTCTTCAGCACGCCGCCGACTTCGAGGCGCAGGTCGTAATGGTCGGCGGTGGCGTGGTGCTTGTGGACGACGAAGCGGTTGCCGCCCTCGCCGGTCGTGCCGCCGGCAGGCTCGGGTGTCCGGGAAAATTCGCGCTTGGCGCGGTAGGTTTTGAGCTTGGAGGGCATGGGTCAGGCGGGGGTGACGGAAGCGTCTTGCCGACGCCGAGTTCCTTCGCGCCCCCCTCTGTCCTGCCGGACATCTCCCCCACTTGGGGGGAGATCGGACGTCACCCCGGCTTTCGCCAGCTGCCTACGTTGCAGGATTGAGCGGGGCACCAAAGCTGCCAATCTCCCCCCTTGTGGGGGAGATGTCCGGCAGGACAGAGGGGGGCGCTGTCCCGCCGGCCTTACCGTTGTCATCCTAGCAAAAGCCCTTCAATCGTCGGTCGCCGGCGTCAGTTCCAGCTCGGCGGGCGAAAGCCCTTGCCTGAGCTGGCTGAGCCGGAACTCGTCGACCCAGTAAGCCTCGCCATCGACCAGCACGCGGGCGCTGTAGGTGCCGCCGGAGAAGCTCTGCGCGGTGACATAGACCTTGTGGCGGTCGAGCGCCTTCTTCACCGCGGCGCGGCGGGAATTCTCTCTGGCGGCGGGACTGGCCATGGCCTCACTCTATACACGCTGCCGCTGGAAACGGCGGTCATATAAGGATGGCGGAGAGCGGGAGGCGAGTCAATTTGGCGGAGCGGTGGAGCGCTAATCTCCCCCCTCGTGGGGGAGATGGCCGGCAGGCCAGAGGGGGTCGTCTCACATGGAGCACCAACCTCGTCGTCGTAGCGAACGACGCTGGCGCTTCACGCGCGGTGACCCCCTCTGTCGCCTTCGGCGACATCTCCCCCTCAAGGGGGGAGATTGGCTGCCGCCGGCGCCTCGCTATATCTTCTTGGGCAACGCGTGGAGGCCCCAAATGTCCCACATCCGCCCTATGACGACGAACGATCTCACCGCTGTCTCGCGGCTGCTCGGCCAGTCCTGGCGGCGGACCTATGCGCCGATCATGGGTGAGGAGAACACCGCCCGGCTGTCCGACGAAAGACATGCGCCGGAGAAGCTGGCCGAGGAGCTTGCCGACGACAACAAGATGTCCTTCGTCGCCGAGCGGACCGACGGCTCCATCGCCGGCTATGCGATGGCGGCGATGGACGAGAAGGGCGACGTCACGCTCGACCGGCTGCATATCGAGCCGCGGGAATTCGGCAGCGGTCTCGCCGTCGACCTTCTGCATGCAGTGCTCGCAGCCCATGCCGGCATTCCCTCGATCGCGCTGGAGGTGATCGAGGGCAACGACCGGGCGATCGCCTTCTACCGCAAGCACGGCTTCGAGGTGGCCGAGCGCCGGCCGGCGGCGCATGGCGTCGGCGGCCATGCCTCGCTGATCATGCGCCGGCTTTTGCCGAGGGCGTGAAAGCGCGTCGCGCCGAAGCGAATTCAAGTCCTTGTTTTGAACCGCCGCGCACTTCCGGGCGACATGCATCAAGTTTCGAACGCAGGCGGTTCAGGTGGTTCCGTCAGGGCTTCCGAGGGAGTGGAGTCGGCCGGAACCACCCGCCCGCCTTGTGTCCTTCCCAAGACGGATGAACGGTACGACCTGCCGCCCTGCCCTGCTTTGATCCTGATCAAGCGAACGCGCAGGCTGGACGCTTGGCGGCCGGCCTCTATATTTTCGCGAGCGCTTATTTTCCATTGGAGATAGACAGATGAGCCTCGGCAAGCAGAAACTCGGGGGCCAGGGGCTCGTCGTCTCAACGATCGGCCTCGGCTGCATGGGCATGAGCCAGGCCTACGGGCCGGCCGATGAGGCGGAGTCGATCGCGACGCTGCACCGGGCGATCGAGCTCGGCTGCACCTTCCTCGACACGGCCGAGGTCTATGGGCCTTTCCTCAACGAAGAGCTGCTCGGCCGCGCGCTGAAGGGCCGGCGCGACGAGGTGACGATCGCGACCAAATTCGGCTTCCGCATCGTCGACGGCAAGCAGGTCGGCACCGAGCGCGACAGCCGGCCCGAGCATATCCGCGAAGTTGTGGACGCCTCGCTCACGCGGCTCGCCACCGACCATATCGACCTGCTCTACCAACACCGCGTCGATCCAGGCGTGCCGATGGAGGATGTGGCGGGCACTGTGGGCGAGCTGGTCGCCGAGGGCAAGGTGCGCTTCTTCGGCCTGTCGGAGGCCGGCATCGCAAACATCCGGCGCGCGCATCAAGTGCACCCGGTCTCGGCGCTGCAGAGCGAATATTCGCTGTGGGAACGCAACCTGGAGCCCGAGATCATCCCGGCGCTTGCGGAATTGGGCATCGGCCTGGTGCCGTTCGCGCCGCTCGGCCGCGGCTTCCTCGCCGGCGACGTCAAGCGCGCGGAAGAATATCCTGAAGGCGATTTCCGGCGCGGCGACCCGCGCTACCAGGGCGAGAATTTCGACGCCAATGTCGCCGCGGCCGCGACGGTGCGCGACATCGCCGCCGCCAAGGGCGTGAAGCCCGGCCAGGTGGCGATCGCCTGGCTCCTCACCAAGGGACCGGAATTCGGCATCGACATCGTGCCGATCCCCGGCACCAAGCGGCGGACCTATCTCGAAGAAAATGTCGCCGCCGCCGACATCAAGCTCGACGCCACCGAGATGCTGGGGCTCGACATGGCGCTGACGCCCGACAGGGTTTCGGGGCCGAGATACGACGAGCGGAAGATGTCGACGGTGGACCGGTAGGGCTACCGTGATGTCATAATGCTGAAACGCTGGCGGGACAGCGCCCCCCTCTGTCCTGGCGGACATCTCCCCCACTTGGGGGGAGATTGGCAGCTCGGTCGACGGCGCCAGCCCTGCAACGTTGGAGATTTGCGAAAGCCTGCGTGACATCCGATCTCCCCCCAAGTGGGGGAGATGGCCGGCAGGCCAGAGGGGGGCGCGAAGGAACGCTACCTGGCAGTCTTTGCCGTTGAGCGCCCTACTTCTTCTTGCAATCCGGCAACGCCTCCATCGCCTTCCTGGCCTCGCCCTCGCTGGCGTATTTCTTCTTGCCGAGATCGACGACCAGCGTCCCGTCGGGCTTCTTCGGCACAATCTCGCACTGCTTCGAGACGGCGTCCCTGGCGACCCAGTATTCCTCCGCCGCCACGGCCGGCAGGCCGGCAATGCCGGCGGCGAGGATTGCGAAAGCGAGAGTGCGAACCATTTCCCGGTCTCCTTGCTTGCGTTGCTGGAAAGCAGGCCGGAGCGGTGCCGGTGCTCCAGTTCATTGACCCAATTCCATGGAAGACCGCTGCGCATTTTCCTGCGATTGCTCCGACGAAAACGCCCTCCCCGCGCTTCCGTTCCAGGCATCAGGCGGCGGTGAAACCGGCATGCCGGGGAGCGGCCGCCTTCCAAGGCGGCGGCCGTCCTCGGAAGCACCGAAGAAAAACGCTTGCGCGCCCGCAAGGCGAGTCTTGACTTCGGCCGGCCGGCCTCCAGATCGACACTTGCCGATCCCGTGCGAGCGCAGGACATGCAAGGCTGCATCCCGACCGCCGCCGGCGCGCTGAACGACCGGTCCGGCGAAACGCACAGCCAAGACTGCCCGGCACCGTCGCACCCGCATCGCGCGTGCCAGAAGGAGGACATTGAAATGGCAATTCGTGATCTCATTCCCTGGAACAGGGAAGGCAATCAGGTTCCGGGCTTTTATCGCGACGCCGATCGCGATCCGTTCATGGCGCTGCACCGCGAGATGAATCGCCTGCTCGACGATGCGTTCCGCGGCTTTGGCGCCGGGCTGCCTTCGTTCGGCGGCGCCTTTGGCGGGCGTCCCGGATGGCCGAGCCTCGAAATCTCCGACACCGGCAGCGAAATCCGCGTCATGGCGGAAGTCCCCGGCATGGAGGAGAAGGACATCGAAGTGATGCTCGACGACGGCGTGCTGACGCTGCGCGGCGAGAAGCGGTCCGAGAGCGAGGACAAGGACAAGCAATTCTCGGAGCGCTTCTACGGGCGCTTCGAGCGGCGCATTCCGGTCGGCACGGAGGTCGAGGAAGACAGGGTCAACGCGGCCTTCCACAACGGCGTGCTCACGGTGATCCTGCCGAAGACCCAGCGGGCCCAAGCGAAAGCCAGGCGCATCCCGATCAGCGGCGCCGCCCCGAGTTCCGGCAAGAGCAAGCATTGAGCGTGCCGGATCCCGGTTGCACGGCTCAGCCGTCCGAATGCGGGTCGATGCTGTAGGGGTGCACGGGATAGCCGGGGCCGATCGCCTCGCTCACCCGATCGATCCAGGCGCTGACCGCCGGATAGTCGGCGAGCGAGAAGCCGCAATCCTCGGCGCGGTGGCCGTAGGCATAGACGGCGATGTCGGCGATGGTGAGCGAGCCGCCGGCGAGGAAGAGCGTGTCCTGCAGGCTGCGCTCGAGCGCGGCAAGCGCGCGGATGCCCGCCTCGCGCTTGCCGGGAACAAGCGCCTTGTTGCGCTCCAGCCGCCCGGTCAGCGTCCAGAAGCGCAGCGAGCCGATGACCGGCTCGACATAATACTGCTCGAAGAACAGCCATTGCATGGCCTTGGCGCGCAGATGCCGGTTCGCCGGCAGATAGGGCGAGACCTCGGCGAGATAGACGAGGATGGCGTTGGACTCGGCGATCGCCTCGCCGTCCTCCAGGCGGAGCACCGGAACGGCGCCGGCCGGATTGAGCTTCAGAAATTCCTCCGTATGGCTCTCGCCCTCGAAGATCGACACCTGCCGTGTCTCGTAAGCGATGCCGAGCAATCCGAGCAGGACACGCACCTTCCAGGCATTTTGCGACGGCAGATAGTCGTAGAGCGTGAGCATTGCTGGGTCCCTCTCTCGTGCAAGTGGCTTGCTTCTCATGGGGCATGTGCGGGCGCCACCCGATTTATGCGGGGGTGGCCGGGACCGAGCCCTCGGACGTCATCGCGAGGCGCCCCCCTCTGGTCTGCCGACCATCTCCCCCTCAAGGGGGTGTATGGACTGGGGACATCGCGAACAGGTGTGCGAAGACATCGCGAACAGTTTCGTGCGTTTTGCGCGGGGAGGTTCGTGGTGCCATTCGAGGCCAGGAGCGTGATGAGCCAGAAGGAAGAGTTTGTAAGACTGGCGCTGGCGCCGGGGGCGAATGTGAGCGCGCTGTGCCGTCGCTTCGGGATCGGACGAACCTGCGGGCACAAATTGATCGCGCGGTTTCGTGCGGAAGGCGTAGCTGGGCTGGCGGAGCGTTCGCGGCGACCGAAGTCGAGCCCGCGGCGCAGCCCGCCGTCGCTGGAAGCAGCGGTTGTGTCGC
>SUGL01000450.1 GCA_004963905.1 Mesorhizobium sp. | reverse complement strand
TGGCGCACCAGAAGGTCACGCGTGCGGTGCAGCGCTCTGGCCCATTGCTGTTCCACCGTCTTGATCGGCACGAAGCGCATGTCGGGCCGGCTCACCGCCTCGCAACAGCCTTGCGCGTCGCGCACATCGTTCTTGTTGCGCGGAATGTAGGGCTTCACATAGGCCGGCGGCATCAGCTTGACCTCATGGCCAAGCGCTCGCA
>SUGL01000044.1 GCA_004963905.1 Mesorhizobium sp. | reverse complement strand
GCGGCGACCCCCTCTGTCGCCTTCGGCGACATCTCCCCCTCAAGGGGGGAGATTAGCCGCAGCTGCTAACGAAAAGGGCGGCATCTCTGCCGCCCTTTCCATATTCGCTATGTGACCGGACTTCTTAGAAATCCATGCCGCCCATGCCACCCATGCCGCCGCCAGGCATGCCGCCCGGCATACCGCCGGCGGCTTCCTTCTTCGGAGCCTCGGCGATCATGGCTTCGGTGGTGACCAGCAGACCGGCGACCGAGGCCGCGTCCTGGAGAGCGGTGCGCACGACCTTGACCGGGTCGACGATGCCCATGGCGATCATGTCGCCATACTCGCCGGTCTGGGCGTTGTAGCCGTAGGTCGCAGCCTTGTTCTCGAGGATCTTGCCAGCGACGATCGAGGCTTCGGCACCGGCGTTGGCCGCGATCTGGCGGGCCGGAGCCTGCAGCGCGCGACGAACGATGTTGATGCCGGCGTCCTGGTCGGCATTGGCGCCGGTGGCCTTGACGGCGTTCGAGGCGCGCAGCAGCGCGACGCCGCCGCCGGCGACGATGCCCTCTTCCACGGCCGCGCGGGTTGCGTTCAGAGCGTCGTCAACGCGGTCCTTCTTTTCCTTGACCTCGACCTCGGTCGCGCCGCCGACGCGGATCACCGCGACGCCGCCAGCGAGCTTGGCCAGGCGCTCCTGCAGCTTCTCCTTGTCGTAGTCCGAGGTGGTCTCCTCGATCTGCTGCTTGATCTGGGCGACGCGGCCCTGGATCTCGGCCTTCTTGCCGGCGCCGTCGACGATGGTGGTGTTCTCCTTGGAGATCGACACCTTCTTGGCGCGGCCGAGCATGTTGAGGCCGACATTCTCGAGCTTGATGCCGAGGTCTTCCGAGATGACCTGGCCACCGGTGAGGATGGCGATGTCTTCCAGCATGGCCTTGCGGCGGTCACCGAAGCCCGGAGCCTTGACGGCGGCGATCTTCAGGCCGCCGCGCAGCTTGTTGACGACGAGCGTGGCCAGAGCCTCGCCTTCGACGTCTTCCGAGATGATGAGCAGCGGCTTCGAGGTCTGAACGACAGCTTCCAGGACCGGCAGCATGGCCTGCAGGTTGGAGAGCTTCTTCTCGTGCAGCAGGATGTAGGCGTCTTCCAGATCGGCGACCATCTTGTCGGCGTTGGTGACGAAGTAGGGCGACAGGTAGCCCCGGTCGAACTGCATGCCTTCGACGACTTCCAGCTCGGTGTCGGCGGTCTTGGCTTCCTCGACGGTGATGACGCCTTCGTTGCCGACCTTCTGCATCGCTTCCGCGATCATCTTGCCGACCGACTCGTCCCCATTGGCCGAGATCGTGCCGACCTGGGCGACTTCCTCGGAGGTCTTGATCTTCTTGGAAGCCTTGCCGAGAGCGGTGACGACTTCGCCGACGGCGAGGTCGATGCCGCGCTTCAGGTCCATCGGGTTCATGCCGGCGGCAACAGCCTTGTTGCCTTCCTGGACGATGGCCTGGGCGAGAACGGTCGCGGTCGTGGTGCCGTCGCCGGCGATGTCGTTGGTCTTCGAGGCGACCTCGCGCACCATCTGCGCGCCCATGTTCTCGAACTTGTCCTCGAGCTCGATCTCCTTGGCGACGGTGACGCCGTCCTTGGTGATCCGCGGCGCGCCGAACGACTTGTCGATGACGACGTTGCGGCCCTTCGGACCGAGGGTCACCTTCACCGCGTCGGCGAGGATGTTGACGCCGCGCAGCATGCGCTCACGGGCATCGCGGGAGAATTTTACGTCTTTTGCAGCCATAGTTAGCTCCTGACAGGGGCTCGGACAGAGCCCGAAAACTCAGTTGATGGAGAGGCCGATATTCAGCCGATGATGCCCATGATGTCGGATTCCTTCATGATCAGAAGGTCCTCGCCATTGAGCTTGACTTCAGTGCCCGACCACTTGCCGAACAGCACACGGTCGCCGGCCTTGACGTCCAGCGGCACGAGCTTGCCGCTTTCGTCGCGAGCGCCGGAGCCGACGGCGATGATCTCGCCTTCCTGCGGCTTCTCCTTCGCCGTATCCGGGATGATGATCCCGCCGGCGGTCTTGGATTCGGATTCGACCCGGCGAACGACCACGCGGTCATGAAGCGGGCGGAACTTGGACTTTGCCATGTTGTCTTCCTCGAATGAGAACGGTGAGAACTGTTCCTCCATCCGGCGAGGCCGCCGGATATATGAGTTAGCACTCACCTAGGGCGAGTGCTAACGTGGCGCTGAAATAGGCTGGCGCCTTGCCAGAGTCAAGGCGCGCGGGAAGGGGCAATGGCGCGAAATTTTTCTGCGCATGACGCGATGCCGAAAAATGCGGATTGCATGGACGTATCAAAATAGAAGCGCCGTGTTTCGCCGGCAAACAGCGGCGAGGCACGGCGCGATGCGAATGACGGGCGGATCGGAGCGGATGTGTCCGCTCTAGATGTTCATGCCGCCGGAGACTTCGATGCGCTGGGCGTTGACCCAGCGATTGTCCTCCGACAGCAGCGAGGCGATCATCGGGCCGATGTCGTCGGCGACGCCGGCGCGGCCGAGCGCCGTCATCCCGGCCACGACGCGGTTGATCTCGGCGTCGTCGCGCACATGGCCGCCGTTGAAATCGGTCGCGATCGCGCCCGGCGCAACGGTGTTGGCGGTGATGTGCCTGGCGGCCAGCTCCTTGGCGAGGTAGCGCGTGAACACCTCGACGCCGCCCTTCATCATTGCATAGGCGGCAGAACCCGGAACCGAGAAGCGCGCCAGGCCGCTCGAGATGTTGATGATGCGGCCGCCATCGTTGATCAGCGGCAGCAGCGCCTGGGTGAGGAAGAACACGCCCTTGAGATGGATGTTCATCAGCGTGTCGAATTCCTGCTCCGTCGTCTCGGCGATCGGCTTGCGCAAGCCGGTGCCGGCGTTGTTGACCAGATAGTCGAAGCGGTCGCGCTGCCAGGTTTCCTGGAGCGTCTTCTTCAGCGCCGCGACGAAAGCCGGGAAGCTGGCAACGGCACCGGTGTCGAGCTCCAGCGCCGCGGCACGACCGCCGGCCGCCTCGACCTCGGCGATCGCCGCCTTCGCTTCGTCGGCGCGCGAGCGATAGGTGAGGATGACGTCGACGCCCTTGCGGGCGAGGTTCAGCGCGGTGTTGCGGCCGAGGCCGCGGCTGCCGCCGGTGACGAGAGCGATGGGGCGAACGGAATTGGCCATGGCGAAATCTCCTTCTTCGTGACGGAGATGCATATATTCGACCGAGTAACCGGTATAATCTGGCCAGGATTGCCAACTCTATTCAGGTTATGCGAACAATCGCCGATGGACAGGTTCGACAGCATGCGGCTCTTCACCCGCGTCGTGGAACGGCGCAGCTTCACCGCGGCCGCCGCCGATCTCGGCCTGCCGCGCTCCAGCGCAACCGCCGCGATCAAGCAGCTCGAGGAGCGGCTCGGTGTGCAATTGCTTCGCCGCACCACGCGCCACGTCACGACCACGCCCGACGGCGAAGCCTATTACCAGCGATGCATCGGCATCCTGGCCGACATCGAGGATGCCGAGGGCGGCTTCGGCGCGCATGAGGTGCGCGGAAGGCTGAGTGTGGATGTCAACGGCCATATGGCGCGCACCTTCCTCCTGCCTGAACTGCCGGCGCTGCTCGCCGGATATCCGGGCCTGACGGTGCATATCGGCGAGGGCGATCGCCTCGTCGATCTCGTGCGCGAAGGCGTCGATTGCGTCATCCGGGCCGGCACGCTGCCCGACAGTGACATGATCGTGCGCCGTCTCGGCGTCGCGCGCGAGATCACCGTCGCCAGCCCCGCCTATCTCGAACGCCACGGCGTGCCGCGCACGCCGGACGATCTGGCCGGCCACATGATGATCGGCTTCATCTCGTCGCGCACGAGGCAGGTGATGCCGCTGGAATTCACCGTCGACGGCAAGGTTCGCGAGATCGTGCTGCCGTCGCGGGTCACGGTGTCCAATTCGGACACCAGCGCCGCGCTGGTCCGGCTGGGCTTCGGCCTGTTCCAGGCGCCAAAACTCCGCTACGCCGACGATATCGAGGCCGGCCGGCTGGTCGAGGTGCTTCCCGATTTCCCGCCGACGCCGACGCCGATCTCGGTGCTCTACCCACCAAGCCGGCAACTGTCGCCGCGGGTGAGGGTGTTTGTGGACTGGCTGGTGGAGATTCTGGGGCCGAAGCTGGAGGCGGGGTGAGGCGGCCGAGCGCGGCGTGGGGGTGCAGCGCCCATCTCGGTCGTCATCCTAGGGCGGAGCAAGGAGCGAAGCGACGCGCGCAGACCCTAGGATCCATGCCGTGATGCTAAGGCGTTGCAACGGTTACAGAATTCTGCGCCATTGCGCTCTATGACGGAGGGCACGGCATGGATCCTCGGGTCAAGCCCGAGGATGACGACCGTTGGGGCGTTGAGCCAAGTTAACGCAGTCCTACAAAAACAACCGCAACTGCGCATGGATGATCGAGCGGTAATCCTCGATCGTGCGGCGGCCTTCTTCCTCGTCCTGGGTCAGCGCCAGCCGCACGACGCCGCCGGCGAGCTGGAAGATGAGGAAGACTATGCGTGCGAAAGCCTCGCGCCGCTCCGGTTCGATCAGCGGGCCGACATGACCGCAGAACATCTCCGCCTGTCGCCTCGTTTCGGCGATATCGAGATTCTTGAGCGCCTTGTCGGCCTGGATCGCGTTCTGCAGGTCCTGGATCGCCGGATCTCCGGCGACGCGGCCGTGATAGTCGTCGAGCAGTCGGTCCGCCGCCGGCATTACGTCGTCGCGGTGCCGCACATCGGCGATGATCTCGGAGAGCCGCGCGCGGCTCTCCTCCGAGAAGCGCTCGTAGAGCATGGCCAGGATCGCCGACTTGCTCGGGAAGTAATGATAGACCGTGGCGATCGGTCCGCCGGCCAGCGCGCCGACTTCCTTCATCGTCACCGCGTCGATGCCCTTCTCGCCGATCAGCCGCATGGTCGTGGCGAGGATCGCATCGATGCGCTCGCGGCTGCGCTCCTGCTTCGGCCTGCGCCTGGGTTCCGTCGCCTTTCGCTTTGCTTCTCTCATCCACCAAATCTCTCGCGAGAGCTGTGAATTCTCGGTTGACAGGAAACTGATCAAGTATCAGTTTCGTGAAATGCTGACAACTTGTCAGCTTTTAACGCGGGCTGCAAGGGAGGCGCTTCGTGACCGTCACCGATGTCGCGCAAGCCGAAAACGGCGACTGGCTGGTCGGCAATCCGACCGGCCTGCAACTCGCCTCGGCATTGTGGATCGGCTCGGTCGGCCTATTAATCCTGGGACTCCAGCCTGTGCTGCTCGGCGCGCTTTACGCCGAAGGCCATGTCAGCGGCGACGAGCTGGCGCTGGTCGCCACCGCCGAGATGATCGCGATCGCGATCGGTTCGGCGATCGTGGCGATGCTCCTGCCGGCGCGCAACATGCGCTGGAAGAGCGCTCTGCTCCTCATCCTGCTGGCGCTCGCCAATTTCTGGACGGCCTATGCCGGCAGCGCCAACACGTTGATAGCCGCGCGCACGCTCGCTGGCCTTGCCGAAGGCGGCCTTGTCGCCGTCGCCACCGAGCTGATCGCCCGCTCGCGTCGGGCCGAGCGCATCGGCGGCTATTTCGTCACGCTGCAGACCTTGGCGCAATGCGCGTTGGCGCTGCTGCTCGCGCTCTACGCCGTGCCCGCGGCCGGCTCTGCCGGCGGCTTCATCGCGCTCGGCATCGTCTGCCTGCTGTCGCTGGTGGTCGCCTGGATCGTGCCGGACGACTATGCCGATCTGCCGAAGGAAGAGCATTTTGCCAACGTGCTCACCGTGCCGGCGGTGACGGCGCTGCTGTCGATCTTCTGCTACTTCATGTTCTTCGGCGCCGTCTGGGCCTTTCTCGAACCGCTCGGCGCCGAGTTCGGCATCGACGGCCGCACCGTCGGCCTCATGGTCTCGGCAAGCCTCGCCGCGCAGGTGGTGGGCGCCATGACCGCGACCGTGTTCGAGGCGCGCATCGACTATCGCTTCGCCATCGCCGGCATCGGCGCTGTCGCTGCGATCAGCTCGGTGCTGCTTGCTTCCGGCCCTGGGCTTGTCGTGTTCTGGGCTGTCGTGCTGGTGATGGGCTTCATCCTGCTCTTCATCGTGCCCTATCAGATCCGCATGGCAATCACCGCCGACGAGACGCGAACGGCGGTGCTCCTGGTACCGGCCGCGCAGCTCTTCGGCCTCGCCATCGGCCCTATCGCCGCCTCGCTCTTGATCGACGGCGAGAATTTTCGGCCGGTGCCGGAATTCGCCGCGGCAAGCGCGCTGGCCAGCGTCGCGCTACTCGGCGTCTTCGTGCTGGTGGCGCGGCGGCGCGTTCCAGCCTGAGCGGGAGGTGATGATGGCAAACGCCTGGAGCAACTGGTCGGGCTTCGTAACCGCGGCGCCCAAGCTGATCGCCACACCCGCCGACGTCGGCGAATTGGCCGAGTTGGTGCGCTCGGCGCCAGGTCCGCTGCGTGTCGCTGGCGCCGGCCATTCCTTCACGCCACTGGTGCAGTCGAACGGCACCATCGTGTCGCTGGAGAAGATCGAGGGGCTCGTCTCGCACGACGCCGGCGCCAACCGGGCGCGGGTGAGGGCGGGCACGCGCCTCGGCGCGCTGATGCAGATCCTGCAAGGCATCGGCCAGGGGCTGCCCAATATGGGCGATATCGACCGCCAGGCGATCGGCGGCGCGCTGGGCACCGCCACGCATGGCTCCGGTCCCACGCTCGGCGCCTATCACACGCAGCTCGAGACGGTGCAGTTCGTCGACGGGCAAGGAAAACTGCGCGAGTTCAGCCGCGCGGGCGACCAGGACATGATCCACGCCACCGGTGTCGCGCTGGGCAGCTTCGGCGTGCTCACCGAAGTGACGATGAACAACATCGCGACCTACCGGCTGCGCCGCCGCAAATGGGTGCTGCCGATCGGCGACATGCTGCGCGATTTCGAGACGATGATGGCTGCGCACCGTTCGGCCGAGTTCTACTACATCCCGTTCTCCGGCTACGCGCAGTTCATCGCCAGCGATCTGAGCGATGCAGCGCCCACGCCGCGGCCGACCGAGGACGACGAGGAGGGGCTGGCGACGTTGCGCAAGCTGCGCACCGTTTTGCGCTGGCTGCCGGCGCTGCGCCGCGCGCTGATCAAGGGCGCGGTGAGAAAGGTGCCGTCCGAGGACTATGTGCAGGACTGGCTCAACGTCTATGTCAGCGACCGCCGCACCCGGTTCAATGAGATGGAATATCACCTGCCTTACGAGGAAGGCCCGAAGGCGCTGGCCGAGATCATCGCGTTGACGGAAAAGCATTTTCCGGAAGTCTACTTCCCGATGGAGGTGCGCTCGGTCGCGCCCGACGAATTCTGGCTTTCGCCCTTCCACAAGAGGCTGACCTGCTCGATCGCCATCCACCACGATGCGGCGAACGACCCGCTGCCTTTCATGCGCGCCGCCGAGCCGATCTTCTTGAAATATGGCGGCCGGCCGCATTGGGGGAAGATGCACGGCCTGAAGGCGGCGGATTTCAAAAAGCTTTATCCACGTTGGGACGATGCGATGGCGGTGCGCCGCGACATCGATCCTGAGAACCGTTTCGTGTCGCCCTATATGGCCGGCCTGTTCGGCATCGATCGATGAGCGAATACTTCGCCGAACTGTCCAAGGCGCTGAAGGCGGCCGAGATCTTTCGGCCCTGTCTGGTGCTCGATCGCGACCGGCTGGACGCCAACATCGCGCTGGTGAAGCAGAGGCTGGCGCCGGGCCTCGCCGTGCGTCTCGTCGACAAGTCGCTGCCCTGCCTGCCGCTGCTTTCCTATATCGCGAGAGCGCTTGAAACCAACCGGTTCATGACCTTCCATCCGCCAGTGACGCAGGCCGTGCTCGACGCCTTCCCGGAGGGCGATCTGCTTTACGGCAAGCCGATGCCGGCCGGCGCGGCCTGGGCCGCGCTCACCAGGGGCGGCGCCGACTGGCGGTCGCGCGTGTGCTGGCTGATCGACACGCCGGAGCGGCTGGCGGAGTACGGCGCGCTGGCAAGTGCGCTCGATGCCGAGCTGCGTTTCGCCTTCGAGGTCGATGTCGGGCTGCATCGCGGCGGCTTCAGCGGCCCGACTGAGATCGCGGCGCTCTCGATTCCGAAAGGCCTGCGCTGCGAAGGCATCATGGCCTATGAGGCGCATGCGCCGGAAATTCCCGGCCTGTTCGGGGGCGCGGCCAAGGCGCTGAAGCAGGCGTCGGCCAAGGCCGCGGAATTCGTCTCGGTTCTCGATCCGGACCAGCGTCGCATCCTCAACATCGGCGGCTCGAGGACGGCGCTGCTGCATGGCCCAGGCGTGGCGAACGAAGTCTCGATCGGCTCGGCCTTCGTGCTGCCGAGCGACTTCGATACGCCCGGCCTTGACGGCTTCCAGTCGGCCGCCCTGATCGCAACGCCGATCCTGAAGGCGCTGGCTCCTGTGCTGCCCGGCCCGGCCACGGTTTCTCGCACGCTGCAGGCGCTCGGCCTCTTCCCGAAGAAGGGCTGCTATCTCTATGGCGGCAAGTGGATGGCCGAACCGGTGTTTCCCGAAGGCATGAAGCCGAACGGGTTGATCGGTCTGTCGTCCAACCAGCAGTTCATGGGGCTGCCTGCGGGAGCGAATGTGAAGCCTGGAGATTACGCCTTCCTGCGGCCGACGCAGAGCGAGGCGGTGTTGCAGCATTTTGGGGCGATTGCCGTGTTTGCTGGTGGGCGCATCGTGGAATTCTGGCCAGCGCTGCCGATGGGGTGAGGGCGCGTTTCCTCGGAAGGCAAGCGGCACTATCCGGCTGCCGTCTCTCTCTCTTCCTTGGCCAAATGATACGGGTGGATCAGTATCTCTGCTGGAATATGCCATTCGCGATTGAGCTTGAACGCCATGTCCATGGTGAGAGCGCGTTTGCGGCTCAGGATTTCCGAGGCACGCGAAGCTGAACCCAACAGCTGCACGAGCGCCGCCCGATTAAGGTTGGCCATTTCCATATGGGCGACAATTGCGTCCACCGGGTCGGGTTCCTCGATGGGGTAGTGCTTGGCTTCGTAAGCCTCGACAAGGGCCGCCAGGACATCGAAGCGGTCGGCCTCCGGGCTGCCGACGGCGGGTTCCTTCTCAAAATAACGAGTGATCTCGGCAATCGCCCAATCGTAATCGGCCTCGCTCTTAATGGGTCGAATGTTTTCCATCACACCTTCTCCACGTCTATCTTGTCGTACTCGGCATGAGTGCCCACAAATTTGATCAGCAGCCGCTTGAATGTGTAGCTCACATGCACAACCAGACGGTACTTGTTGCCCGCTATATCGAACACGACGCGGTTGTCGGCCACGAAATCCACGCTGGTGCCGAACTGCGCCTTGATGTCAGCCGATGTTTTCCACTCGACCTTGCTCGAAGCGTTGAACCAAGCGGTTAGCGGCGCTTTTGCCTGCGGATGTTTGGTCCAGAAAGTGACGAGCGTTTTCTTGCTCACGATTTGCATGGCCACATATAGGCTTTTCCCATATCGGGAACAAGAACTAATTACCAAAATGGGAATCCAAGTGGGGAAATGGCCTCACGTCGCTCGCAATATCGTGAGGTTCCAGTCCGATCACTTTATTGACTCAGTCAACTAAATGATCGATTCTCCTCTCGACAGGAGGAACTCCCATGACCATCCACGACCATCCCGGCAAGGAACGCATCGATGCGGTCCGTGCCTTCAACCGCTTCTATACCCGCCAGATCGGCGTGCTGGACGAAGTCTGGCTGAAGAGCAGCTTTTCGCTGACCGAAGCGCGGGTGCTCTACGAGCTGGCCCATCGCGACGGGCTCGTCGCCACCGATCTCGTGCGCGACCTCGGCCTCGACCCCGGCTATGTCAGCCGGCTGCTGAAGAAGTTCGAGGAGCGCGGCCTGGTCGAGCGCGCCGCTTCGGAGGCCGATGCGCGCCGCTCGCCGATCGCGCTGACCAAGGCAGGCAGGGAGGCCTTCGCGCCGCTCAACCAGGACTCGCACAACCAGGTGCGGGCGCTGCTTGATCGTCTGGCGCCGGCCGACCAGGAACGGCTGGTCAAGGCCATGCGCACCGTGCAGGACCTGCTCGGCGACAAATCCGAGCCCAAGGTGCCCTATATCCTGAGGCCGCTGCAGGTCGGCGACATCGGTTGGGTCACGCATCGCCAGGGCCTGCTCTACGCGCAGGAATATGGCTGGGACGAGACCTACGAAGCGCTGGTCGCCGAGATCCTCGGCGAGTTCGTCAAGAATTTCGTCCCGCAATGGGAGCGCAGCTGGATCGCCGAACGCGAAGGCGAGGTGGTCGGCTCGGTCTTCGTCGTGCGCAAATCGCCCAAGGTGGCGAAGCTCAGGCTGCTCTATGTCGAGCCCTCCGCGCGCGGCTTGGGCATCGGCGCACGCCTGGTCGGCGAGTGCATCGCCTTCGCGCGCGCAAAGGGCTACAAGACGCTGACGCTGTGGACCAACGACATACTGGGCTCGGCCCGCCGCATCTACCAGGCTGCGGGTTTCAAGCTGGTCGAGGAGGAGCGCCACCATTCCTTCGGCAAGGATCTGGTCGGCCAGACCTGGAATTTGGAGCTGTAACGCCCTTTCCTTCTCCCCTTGTGGGAGAAGGTGGATCGGCGCGAAGCGCCGAGACGGATGAGGGGTGTTCCAGCGGAGTGAGACGTCTGCGTTCCAGTCGTGGTGTCCAACGCCGGCGAGGGTCTGCGCCAAGCTGGAGCACCCCTCATCCGGCCGCTTCGCGGCCACCTTCTCCCACAAGGGAGAAGGCGGGACGGAGGGGTCAACCCTTCACCGGCACCCAGATTTCGAGCCCGCCATTGCCGCTGCGGGGATCGAACTCTGGCCCGTAGCGCTCGAAGTCCGGCGCGTCGGCGATCTCATGGCCGGAGGCCGGCAGCCATTTGTTCCAGATCGTGTTGACGGTGCGGCGGATGGTCGAGATGTGCTCGCGATGCGCGAACACCGTATATTTCTGCGCCGGCACCCGCACGCGGAAAAACTCCTTGGGCAGGTCGGAGAAATCACTCACCTCGACGCCGGCGATATAGTCGAAATTGCCGGCATCGTCGCCATTGACGCAGACGCCGTAGGCAACGCCGGCAACTTCGCCCGGGATGTGGCCGATATAGGGGCCGAAGCGCTGCCACAGCATCGGGATGCCGGCGCTGGTCTCGCAGCTGTAGCGCTCGCCGAGACCGGCGATGAGGAAGGGCCGGCTGGTCTCGAAGCGGGGCGGTTCGAGTGCGGCGAGAAATGAACTGTCCATCAGGATAGGCTCCACGAGGTCGAGATTCCGGATCGAGCCTTGCGCGCGCACCAGTTCCGGCGTGGTGCCGAACTGCTCGCGAAAAGCCCGCGTGAACGCCTCATGCGAGTTGTAGCCGGCATCGAGGGCGACCGACAGGATGTCGGGCGCCCCGCCGGCAAGCTTGCGCGCCGCTTCGCTGAGCCGGCGCGCCCGCATATAACCCATCACCGACCGCCCGGTCGCCGCGCCGAAGGCGCGCGTCACATGGAAGCGCGACACGCCGCTGCTTGCCGCGACATCGTCGAGCGAAATCGCATCGGGCAGATGGCTTTCGACAAACCACAGCGCCTTCTCGGTCGGGTTCATGGCTCCTCGCATTTGGCGCAGCGACACTAGCCACCACGCCGACTGCCAGTTTGATCGAAATTGCGCATGACGCGAAGTCGAAACGATATTGACAAGTCCAGGCGGCGTTCGTTAGGTCGTAATGTTATTACATATCGACCTAAGGGAAAAACTGGTTGCGGCGGGTGACGGCGATTCGCTAGATCTTTCGGCAGGGGCACGGCAACCCGTTGCGACTCGCGCGCGGACAACCTACGATGGCGGCGTCATGGTCCCCGAGCCGCAAGGCGAGGGGTGAAAAGGGAACACGGTGAGACCTGCTTCGGGTCGAGGCCGTGGCTGCCCCCGCAACTGTGAGCGGCGAGCTCCATCCGAATGCCACTGGCCGGCAAGGCTGGGAAGGCGGATGGCGCAACGACCCGCGAGCCAGGAGACCTGCCATCGACACGAGTTGACCGGACGGGGTGTGCCGGGAGGAGACGTGGGCACCGGCCTTGTCGGCCGGCTCGTCCAGCATCCTTCCGTCGCCATTTTGGAGAGTGACGGAATGCTGGACGGCTCCATCGATCGTATCCATCAAGCCATGGGCCACGCGGCCTGGATATACCACCTGGGCAACTTGGCGGGGCTTGGCGCGTGATGCCGCCGGTCCTCGAAGCCAGTGGTCTCGGAGCGACGGCCAACGGCCGCGCGCTGGTCGACAATGTCAGCCTGTCGCTGGCGGCGGGCGAGCGGCTGGCCGTCGTCGGCCCCAACGGCGCCGGCAAGACGACGCTGCTGCGCATGTTGTGCGGCGCTCTGTCGCTGAGCCGCGGCGAGGTTCGCTTGGCCGGACGCCGGCTGGACAGGATCACCACGGCCGAGCGGGCGCTGAGCATCGCCGTCGTCGGCCAGACGGACCAGCCGGATCCGCGCCTTGCCGTCATCGACTATGTCGAGCTTGGCCGCGTCCCGCCCGCTGGCCTGAGGCGTCGGCACCACGACCGCGACATCGTCGTCGAAGCGCTGCGGCGGACCGGGCTCTTGCCGCTGCTCGCGCGCACCATCGGCTCGCTGTCCGGCGGCGAACGCCAGCGCGCGCAGCTCGCCCGCGCTATCGCGCAGGAGCCGAAAATCCTCTTCCTCGACGAGCCGACCAACCACCTCGATCCGCGCGCCCGCGGCGAGCTGCTCGACCTGGTGGCCGGCTTCGGCATGACCGTCGTCGCCGTGCTGCATGACCTCGCGCTGGTGGCGCCCTTCGCCACCCGTGTCGCGGTGATGAGCAACGCCCGGCTGCACGCGCTGGCGCCGCCGCGCGAGGCGCTGGCGCAGCCGCTCATCCGCGCGGTCTTCGGCATCGACGTGCTGCATCTGCAGCATCCGACCGAAGACCGCGAGCTCACTGTCTTCGACCTTGCCGGTCGCGCTTCCTCGTCATCCTGAACCGTCCAAACAAGGAGCAATCTTCCGATGAAACGCCTCGTGTTGTCCCTTGCCTTGTCGCTTGTCGCCTCGGCGGCGGTTGCCTTCCCGGTCACCGTCGACAGTTGCGGCAAGCCGCTCACCTTCGACGCTCCGCCGAAGCGCGCCGTCATCCAGGACCTCAACATGGCCGAGATGGCTTTCGCGCTGAAGCTGCAGCCGTCTATCGTCGGGCTCACCGGCATCACCGGCTGGTACAAGGTCGGCTCCGAATTCAAGGCTGAGCAAGGGTCTATTCCGGAACTGGCGCCGAAATATCCGACGCTCGAAAACCTCGTCGCCGTCGAGCCCGATTTCTTCTTCGCCGGCTGGTATTACGGCATGAAGCCGGGCGGCGAGGTCACGCCCGACACGCTTGCTCCCTACGGCATCAAGACGCTGGTGCTGACCGAGAGCTGCGTCCATCTCGACAAGAACCGGCCGGCCGCCTCGATGGACCTGCTCTTTGGCGATGTCGGGAAGCTGGGCAGGATCTTCGGCAAGGAGGCCGAGGCGGAGAAGCTGGTCGCCGGCTGGAAGGCCGAGCTCGCCGACATCACCGCCAAGGTGGGCAACGCCAAGGGTACGCGCGTCTTCCTCTACGACTCCGGCGAGGACAAGCCCTTCGCCGCCGGCAAGTTCGCCATCCCCAACGCGATGATCGCCGCCGCGGGCGGCGAGAACATCATGGCCGACATGGAAACGAGCTGGGGCAACACCGACTGGGAGACGGTCGCTTCGCGCAATCCGCAATTCCTCATCCTGCTCGATTATCAGGACGGCGGCTACCGGAAGCTGCTCGATTTCCTCAAGGCGCATCCAGCGATGAAGGAGACCGACGCGGTCAGGAACGAGCGCTTCGTGGCGCTGCGCTACGCCGAGCTGACGCCCGGACCCGCCAACATCGAGGCGATCG
Source organism: Mesorhizobium sp. (assembly GCA_004963905.1). Classification (GTDB taxonomy): domain Bacteria; phylum Pseudomonadota; class Alphaproteobacteria; order Rhizobiales; family Rhizobiaceae; genus Mesorhizobium. The sequence continues at coordinate 30,302 of SUGL01000044.1, read as the reverse complement.
GCAAGATCGCCAGGGCCATGCATCCGGAAGCGTTCTAGGTCTGGGGATCTGATGGGTCGGGAGTGTTGCCGTTGATGGATAGCCTGCCTTGGAGAATGGCGAAAACGTCCCTCACTTCGTCATCCACGGGCGGAGCAAGGAGCGAAGCGACGCGGCGCAGACCCGCGGATCCATTCCGTGGCTTTCGAGCGTTGCAACCGTGCAGAACTCTGCGCCGTTGCTCTCCGCGCGCCAGATCACGGAATGGATTCCAGGGTCTCCGCGACGGCGCTTCGCGCCTGCTTCGCCCTGGCATGACGAAGTCGCGGAGACCTCCGCTAATCCTGAACGCCGGTATCGCTGCGGCAGCTTCCACGCCGTGAATCTGCGCCATACCCCCTTCGTCTTGGCGATGACGCTGGGCGCGATCCTTCTGGTCGCGCTGGCGCTGCTGTCGATCGTCTATGGCTCGACGCTGATACCGCTGCGCGAGGTCGTCGGCGCCCTGGCGCGTGCGGCTGGTCTGGACGGCCAGGCCGTGCCGGGACCTGTCGGCAGCATCGTCGTCGATCTCAGGCTGCCGCGCACGCTGCTGGCGATCGCGGTGGGCGCCGGCCTCGGTGTCGTCGGCGCGCTGCTGCAGACCGTCACCCGCAACGACCTCGCCGACCCGTTCCTGTTCGGCCTCTCCTCGGGCGCCGCCGCCGGCGCGGTCTCGGTCATCACCATCTTCGGCGACAGTTTCGGCATCTGGACCTTGCCGGTGGCGGCCTTCACCGGCGGCATGCTGGCGGCGGCCATCGTGCTTCTGCTCGTGTCGCGGGTGAGAGGGCAGGGGCCCGAGCGGCTGATCCTCGCCGGGCTCGCCGTTTCCTTCATGTTCACCGCTTTGACCAACTACCTCGTCTTCGCCGGTGACCAGCGCGCCGCCCATTCGGTGCTGTTCTGGACCATGGGCGGGCTCGGTCTCGCCCGCTGGGACAATATCGGCCTGGGGGCGCTGGGCGCCGGCCTCATCCTTGCCTACGGGCTCTCGAACCACCGCCGCTTCGATGCCTTCCTCGCCGGCGAAAGCGCTGCCGAAAGCCTCGGCGTGCCGGTGGCGCGCATGCGCCGCACGACATTCCTCGTCGCCGCTTTGGCCACCGCGATCCTCGTCGCGGTCGCCGGCGTCATCGGCTTCGTCGGGCTGATGATCCCGCATCTCGGCCGGCCGCTCGCGGGTCCGCTGCATCGGCCGCTGACAGCGATCTGCGCGCTGTTCGGCGCGATCCTTCTGCTGGCCAGCGATCTCATCGCCCGTACGCTGCTACCGCCGCAGGAACTGCCGATCGGTATCATCACCAGCTCGCTCGGCGCTTTCTTCGTCGTCACGCTGCTGATGCGCAGGCGGCTTTAGCCGCGATCACACCGTCCAGAAATAGCGCACGATGTGGAAGAAGATCGGCGCGGCGAAGACCAGGCTGTCGGTCCGGTCGAGCATGCCGCCATGGCCCTCGATCAGGTGGCCCCAGTCCTTTACGCCCTGGTCGCGCTTGATCGCCGAGGCGACAAGCCCGCCGAGGAAGCCCATCGTGCAGGCGACGAAGGCGACGGCCGAAGCCTGCAGTGGCGAGAAAGGCGTGATGAAGGAGAGCAACGCGCCGAGCAGGCTCGACGCCACCAGCCCGCCGATCAGACCCTCCCAGGTCTTCGACGGCGAGACGTTCGGCGAGAAGCGGTGTTTTCCGAACAGCTTGCCGAAAATGTACTGCAGCACGTCGCTGCCCTGCACGACGATGATCAGGAAGGCGATGAGCAAGAGATTGCGGCCCTCGAAGCCGGGCACGTTGAGCGTCAGCAGGGCAGGGACATGGCTGACGCAGTAGACCGAGATCATGATCGCCCATTGCTGCGCCGACACGCGCTCCAGGAAGCGCTCGGTATCGCCATGCAGCGCCGTGATCGCCGGCATCAGCAGGAAGCAGTAGACCGGGATGAAGATGACGAACAGGCCGTACCAGGCCGTCCACACCAGCCAGTACTGGAACGGAATGACGATGCCGAACATGCCGAGCAGCACCCAATGGTCGCTGCGGCGGCTATGCGTCAGCGTCACGAATTCGCGCAGCGCCGCGAACGATATCAGCGCGAACAGGATGGTCATGCCGTAGCGGCCGAAGAAGAAGGCGACCGTCATCAGCGCCACCATCACCCACCAGGCGTTGATGCGCTGCGTGAGGTTGACGAGCGTCGCGCTCAGCGGCTTCGGCGCGCGCGCCGACAACACGGCGGCGGTGGCGCTGGCGGTGGTCAGCACCACGAAGAGTCCGACAATGAGAATGCTGATTTCGTGGCGCATCAATCGTCTCGGTCGGGGCGCGGATCGAGCGCCAGAAGTGCTGCGCGGGCGCGTTCGAGGAAGGCGCGGCGTTCCTCGCCCGGCGCCACCGCCACCGGCGCGCCGAAGACGACGCGGCAAAGCAGCGGCACCGGCAGGAACTGGCCCTTGGGCAGCACGCGCGACATGTTCTCGATCCAGCACGGGATCAATTCGACGTCCGGCCGCGCCATCGACAGGTTGTAGAGCCCGGAGCGGAAGGGCAGCAGCTCGTCGCTCATGTTGCGCGTGCCTTCCGGGAAGATGATCAGCGAATGGCCCTGGTCGAGGACCGAGAGCATGACGGAGATCGGGTTCTCTTCCGGGCTGGTCCATTGCCGGCTGATCAGCACGGAGGACAGCATGTCCTCGGCAATGAAGCGGCGCAGCCGCGATCTCCCCCAATATTCGGCGGCGGCCACCGCATGTGTGATGGCGCGTTCCTTTTCGCTGAGGCATGCCGACAGAAGGATGAAATCGCCATGGCTGGTGTGATTGGCGAAATAGATGCGCTGCCGGTCGGACGGCTGGCTGCCGCTCCAGATCGGGCGCACGCCGGTCACTGCCCAGGCCAGCGCCGACAGGCCGACGGAGGTGACCGTCTGCAGCAGGGTGAAGGTCCGCAGCGCAAGCCTGCTCATCTGGGCATCCAGAACCCTGCTGTGAGGAACGCGACGACGAAGATCGTGAAGGCGATGCGCTGCCGCGCAAGCAGGCGGCGCGTTCCGGCAATGCGGTCGTCGAGCGGGCGCGGCGAGGAGGAGGCAGGCTTCAGCCGCATGCGCGCCAGGATATCGTCGACCGCGGCGCCGCCGGAAACCTCGTCGGTGTGCGTCGCCATCAGCCGGAACAGCAGCGCGTCGAACACGAGAAGTGCCGAAAGCCCCAGCACCACGACGGCGCTCGCCGCCGCGACCAGAAGCGCCAGGACCCCGATCGGCGCCTGGAACGCGCCGCGCGCCGAAGCGACCAGAGGCGCGACACTGTCGCCGGCGATGACGATTGCGGCCGGCCACGCCGCCTGCTTGATCAGCATGGCGGCGAATGCGGCTGCCCGTTGCTGATAGGCTTCGTCCCTCATGCCGGCTCATCCAGTCCGGCCTGGAGATGCACCGGCCGGCCGGACGCGGCGAGTTGCTTGCGCGCCTGCGCCGGCGTATGCGAGCGGCCGGTGGCGACCAGCCATCGGGCGACGACAGTGGCGCTGCGCTGGAAGCCGAGCGCGCAGCAGACCAGCACCGTGCCTTGGCCCCGCGCCGGCTCGATCGCCGCCGCCGCCCGGTCGAGCACGTCCGCCGGCGGCGGCAGGAGATCGAGCATGCCGAAGCTTTGCCAACGGCCCGTCGCGTCGCGCGGCCGTTCCAGCTCGGCGGCGAGATCGATCACCGTGCCGAAGCCGTTGGCCTCGGCAGCGCCGGGAAAACGCCCAAGGAAGACGCCGTCGGTGACCGCCACGACCGGCGGCAGCTTGCGCGTCCATGCCCACACGTTGACCCCGGCGCCCAGCCGGTAAGGCCAAAGCAGGATACGGCTTGCCAGCGACACATGGCCGTCCGCCGTTTTCTGGAACACTTTCGCGCCGGCTCCGGCATAGGCGAAGGCGACGATGGCCAGCGCCAGAAACGGCCACAAAAGGACGAGCGCGACGGCGGAATTGGTGGCGCCGATCGCAGTGCCCGCGAGCGCGAGGGCGGCACCCAGCGCGTAGCACAGCGAAAGCCGCCGTGCCTTGCCGGTGGTCAGGCGGAAACCGGCGAAGGGCAACTCGCCCTGGGCCGGAAAGAGCCACAGCGCGAAGAAGCCGAGCAGCGCGCCGGTCGGGATGTCGATGAAATGGTGCTGCCAGGTCGTCAGCACCGAGGCGCCGATCAGGAAGCACCAGCCGTGCCACAGTATCGAAAGCGGGCCGGCAAGGCGCAGGCGCCAGTGATCCCAGATGATCGCCAAAAGCGCGATGTGCAGCGACGGCGCCTGGTTGAACGGCTTGTCGAAGCCGCCGAGCACGGCAAACAGGAAACCCGGCAGGCCGCTCGTTGCCGGCCGCACGAAAGTGGCGGTGAGCGGAAACAGGACGAAGCAGGCGACGGCCACGATCTGCGCGGTGAGATAGCGACCGGCCAGGCGGTCGACGCTGCGCCGGCTGTCGTTGAGCAGGAGCGACAGTCCGTAGAACAGGTTGATCGACCAGTAGGGCACGATGGTCCAGGCGACGAACGGAACATGGTGCTCCCAGGAGAACACGATGCTGCCGACATGGTCGCGCGTCGAGGCCAGCCAGTTGGCGAAGCCGTAGGTCGAATAGAAGAACGGCGCGAGCAAGGCGAGCCAAAGTGCTGCCCCGACCACGATCCGCCCATAGGGCTCGGCGGCTGGGCTGGCTGAAAGCGGCGGGGGCTCGGCACCGGTCGGCATGTGTCGGTGGCCCTAGAGCAGGATGCCGAAAAGTGTGACGCGGTTTTCGGACGACATCATGCTCTGTCTCTTGATCTAAACACGCCTTGCCAGGGAAACGGTGAAGATGCCCCATTGGTCGATGCGCTGGTCGAGCTTCTCGAAGCCGGCCGCCTCGACCAGTTGGTCCATCTCGCCTTGCGTGCGCCGCCGCATCACCCAGGCCTGCCCGCCGCGATGCGAGGTCAGGCTGCGCGCGATCATCTCGAGCTGCGGGTGCCAGGGCTGGTTGGTATAGAGGAGCAGGCTGCCGGGTTGCATGGCGCGGGCAAGGCCGCCGAGTGAGCGGGCGATTAGGGCATTGTCGGAGAAGAGCTCGTAGAGTCCGGAGACGATGGCGAGATCCGGCGCCGGATCGAGCGCGGCGAGCCCATCACCGTCGAAGGCGTCGGCGCGTTGGAACGACACGCTCGCCGGGAATTGGCGTTCGGCGATCAGCTTGCGTCCGAGCTCGACATTGAGGTCGGAATAGTCCCGCAAGCGCACGCTGGTCGGTTGCTCCGGGGTTTTGGCGATCGCATCCAGAACATAGCGGCCGTGGCCGGCCGCGATGTCCAGGATGTTGGTGGGCCGCCCCGCGGCCTTCAGCGTTGCCAGCGCCGAGCCGATCAGCTCCTCGAGGTTGGCCTTGCGCTGGCGGATGCCGCGCCAGCCGATGGCGTCGAGGAAGGTCCGGTCGACCATGCGGCCGATCGGCCCGAGACCGCGCGGCTCGTTCTCATAGACATAGTCCAGCGTCGAACCGGAATCGAAGCCGGTATCGACGCCGATCTTCATGCCTTGCGAGAACCGGCCGCCGATGTGGATGAAGGCGCGGCTCACCGCCCAGTAGAGGCCCTTGGGCGACAGGAGATCTAGCGGCGAGGCAAGCCGGTCGGCCTCGTCGCGCGTGTAGCCGGCAATATCCGCCTGCTTGAGGTCGACGGCTTCTGCCGGCGCCGCGAATCGCGCTTCGAGGAACGGCCGGATCAGGTCGAGAGCTTCGGCGCGGTCGCGCTCGCCCAGCGTGTCGTGGAAGAAGCCCGGCAGAACATGCCGCTCCTTGATGCGGCTGCCGAGGTTGACGAAGAACTCGTGCTGCGGCGCGTGCCGCACCACCCAGTCGCTGCCCGACAGGAGAAGCTGCGTCGGCACGGTGATGGCGCGTGCATCGGCAACGACGCGCGCCGCATGCTGGTAGAGCTCGACGAGGATGTTCGACGCGATCGGCCTCGTGATCAGCGGATCGTTCTCGAAGGAGGCGATGCGCACCGGGTCATGGGTCAGCAGCTTCGCCTTGACGTAGGAATTGACGAAGAAGCGCCCCTTGATCTTCTGCCAGAGCGCGATGCCTTCCTTGGCGAAGGGTACGTAGAGCTTGACCGAGAAGGCCGGCGAGGCCAGCACCATGGCGCGAAGTTTCGGCGCATAGTCGTGCACCCAAGCGGCCGCAAGCACCGCGCCGAAGGACTGCGCGATCAGCGCGATGTCCTGCGTGTCAAAGCCGTCCCTGGCGGCGATCTCGCGCATGAAACAGTCGATATCGCGCACCAGCGCCGCGAAAGACGGCGCATAGCCGCGCTCGCCGGCGGAGCGGCCGTTGCCGCGCGCGTCCCAGGCATAGAAGGCGCAATCGGGCATGCTGAGTTCGTCGACCAGATGCGCCATGCGGCCGCCATGCTCGTGGCCGCGGTGGAACAGCACGATCGCGCCCTTGGCCTCGGCGGACACCGCCGGCCAGAAACGGTAGAAGATCTCCGTGCCGTCATGGCTGCGGAACGTGCGTTCCTGCGCCTGCCGGGCAAGGCTTTGCGCCGGCGCGGTGGCGATCTGTTCGTGAAGCATTGTGTTTCCCTCGGGCGGCATGGCTCGATGCTCAGCCGGCGCTGCCAATAAGACCGGCACGTATCCGGTTTATGGCGGTCAGCAGCGAAAGCGTAGCCATGGCCGGAAACACAAGGGGCGCGATCGCCGCCGGCCAAAGCCCGGCGGCGGCGAGCACCGCCACCACGCCGAGCGCCAGCGCCCTGTCGCTTTTGCCGAACGGCCCGGCATAGTTTCGCCCGACACCGGCGGCGATGCCGAGCACCCCGGCGAATTCGGTGAGTGCCGCGGCGATGGCAAAGGCGACGACGCCCCAGGCGCCGAATTGCGGAAAGGCGGCAAAGGGCAGGATCAGCGCGAGGTCGGAGACGACATCGCAGATTTCGTTGAGGTACATGCCGAGGATAGAGGCCTGGCCGTGTTCCCGCGCCAGCATGCCGTCGATGGCGTTGAGCGCCATGCGCACGAAAAGCGCGACAGGGATGAGGAAGAGCGGCGCGCGCCAGTCGGGCAAGGCCGCGATCGCCGTTCCGGCCGCCACGGAGAGGAGGGCTGCCAGTATGGTGATGCCATTGGCCGTCACGCCGATTGCAGCCAACTTGCCGACCAGCGGCCGCAGCCTGTCCTGGAAAGCCGGCTTCAGCGCATAGAGCGTCGGCATTGCGTCGATCCCCCGATCCACGGCAACAGCTGTATCATGAACATGCCCAACGACGCCAGCGCACGGCGAAAACACAGTGAATTTTCAGTCGGTTGACACCTGGCCATGAAGGCATCGCGCCAAGCCGTCGCCGCAGCTACTGCTGCAACTGGACTTGCGCCTTTGGCCAGCGATAACCATGAACGCACCGCATGGCTGCCATGCGATTTGCCGGCCTCTGCAACAACGCATTCCGCTTGAATAGTAAGCACGCTTATTATATATCCCGCTCATGGTTTCAGATGGCATCGACAGATTGGGATTTTTGATCCACGACGTGCAGCGCCTGATGCGCAAGCGCTTCGAGGCGCGCGCCAGTGGATTGGGCCTATCCTCGGCGCAATGGCGGCTTCTCGTCCGCGTCGCCAAGGAGGCGGGCGTGGCCCAGGCGCGGCTTGCCGAACTGCTCGAGATCGAGCCGATCAGCGTCTCGCGCCTGGTCGATAGGATGGAGGAGGGCGGCTGGATCGAGCGCCGCCAGGACGCCGCCGATCGCCGCGTTCGCATGATCTTCCCGACCGAGAAGGCAAACGCGGCCTATGCCGACGTCAAGAGCCTTGCCGGCGAGGTCTATGAGGAATCGCTCACCGGCGTGTCGCCGGAAGACCGCCGCATCCTGATCCGGGTGCTCGACACCATCGTGCAGAATCTGACGGACGGCGAAACGGCGTCGCTGGAAACGATGAAGAATAAGGAAGGCGCAGCAGCATGAACGCCGCAGCTAAGTTAGAAGACAACGTCACCAAGCTGGAGGCGCAGCCGATCGGCAAGGCGTCGGCGGAGCCGATCGCCAAGGCGTCGGCGGAGCCGATCGCCGAAGCCCCGGCGCAACCGGCGCCCGCCCCGGTTTCGGTGGCGCCCGCGCCGCAGCCGGCGCCGGTGCCGAGGAAGAAGCGCCGCCTCGGCCGCTTGCTTTTGATGGTCGCCCTGCCGCTCGCCCTGCTCGCCGGCGGTGCCTATGTCTGGGTGACGGGCGGTCGCTATGAGGAAACCGAGAACGCCAACCTCAGGCAGGCCCGGATTTCGGTCGCCTCCGATACGGCGGGCCGTATCGTCCAGGTCGGCATCGCCGACAACCAGGCGGTCAAGCAGGGCGATCTTCTCTTTGTTATCGACCCGGAGCCCTATCGCATCGCGCTCGCCCAGGCCGACGCGGCGGTGGCCGCCGCGCGCCTCAATGTCGAGCAGCTGCGCGCCGCCTACAGCCAGGCGATGGCGCAGGAGAAGTCGGCGAGCAGCGAAGTGGATTACGCGCAGTCGCAATATGACCGCGCCGCCGATCTCGCCCAGAAGGGCATCAATGCCAAGTCGGCGCTGGATGAGGCCCGCAACGATCTCGATAAGGCCAAGCAGCAGCTGGCTGTCGCCGAGCAGGGCATCGTCAGCGCCAAGGCGGCGCTCGGCGGCAACCCGGACATCGAGACCGACAAGCATCCGACCGTGATGTCGGCGCTCGCCGCGCGCGACAAGGCCGCCTACGACCTGGCGCAGACCACGGTGAAGGCGCCGGCCGACGGCGTCGTCTACCAGGCCTCGTCCTTCAAGGTCGGCCAGTATGTCGCCGTCGGCACGCCGCTGTTCGCGCTGGTCGAGACCGGCGACACCTGGATCGACGCCAATTTCAAGGAGACCCAGCTCACCCACATGAAGCCGGGCCAGAAGGCCGAGATCGTGGTCGACACCTATCCGGGCCGGACGTTCGAGGCGACCGTCAAGGCGATCGGCGCCGGCACCGGCGCCGAGTTCTCGCTGCTGCCCGCCCAGAACGCCACCGGCAACTGGGTCAAGGTTACCCAGCGCATTCCCGTGCGCCTGGAGCTGACCGATCCCGACGCCAAGATGGCGCTGCGCACCGGCATGAGCGCGACGGTCACCGTCGACACCGGCGTGGCGCGCGGCCTGCCGTCGATCTTCGGCCACGCCACGGCCGGCGAGCCCGCGCAGTAGGAAGCAATTCCAGGAAAAGTGTGAAGCGGTTTTCCGTCCGGAATTGCGAAGGAAAACAAAGCAATTCCAGGAAAAGTGCGAAGCGGTTTTCCGTCCGGAATTGCGGAGAAACAAGGAGTTGGAGCAGGGAATTGGTCTGATGGAGGAGTGGGAAAGCCGTTTGAGACGAGCCGCTTCGCGGTTCGATCCAAGCTGAAGCTTTCGACACGGACCCGTCGGTCCTCAGGTTTCCGGGCGGCAGGCATCCGCTCGAACAGAGACTTTCGGTCGATGTAACCCCCACATCGATCCTCGCGTCCCACCGCGATGAGGGTCTCTCAACGGAAGGCCTTGCCGCCCGGAAACCTAAAGCAATTCCAGGAAAAGTGTGTAGCGGTTTCCCGTCCGGAATTGCGTAGAGACAAATAGCTACACGTTTTTGTTACCTGCTGGAAGTTCGCCACCATGAGCACGCCCGAACCCTTCAAGGAAGTGCCGCATCGCGGCCTGATCACGGTCGCGCTGATGCTGGCGACGATCATGCAGGCGCTCGACACCACGATCGCCAATGTCGCGCTGCCGACCATGACCGGCGACCTCGGCGCCTCGCCCGACAATATCAACTGGGTGCTGACCTCCTACATCGTGGCCGCCGCGATCATGACGCCGGTCACCGGCTGGCTCGCCGACCGCCTCGGCCGCAAGGAGCTGTTTCTCGCTTCGGTCGTCGGCTTCACTATCTTCTCCATGGCCTGCGGCATGGCCTGGAGCCTCGAGACGATGGTGCTCTTTCGCCTGCTGCAGGGCGTGTTCGGCGCGGCGATCGTGCCGCTGTCGCAGACCTTCCTGCTCGACATCAATCCCAGGGAACGCCATGGCCAGGCGATGGCCATCTGGGGCGCCGGCATCATGCTGGGGCCGATCCTCGGGCCGACGCTCGGCGGCTGGCTGACCGAGAATTTCAACTGGCGCTGGGTCTTCTTCATCAACCTGCCGGTCGGTATCCTCGCCTTCCTCGGCATGGCAGCCTATCTGCCTGCCGTCGCCAAGCGCGTGCGCAACTTCGATTTCTTCGGCTTCGCCATGATCTCGCTCGGCGTCGGCGCGCTGCAGCTGCTGCTCGACCGCGGCGGTGAGGTCGACTGGTTCTCTTCCACCGAGATCTGGGTCGAGCTCGGCCTGTCGATCACCGGCTTCTGGGTGTTCATCATCCACACGGTGACGTCCGAGCATCCCTTCATCGACCCGAAAATCTTCCTCGACCGCAATTTCGTGACCGGGCTGGGCTTCATCTTCGTCATGGGCGTGCTGATCCTGGCCTCGATGTCGCTGCTGCCGCCGATGCTGGCCAACATCTTCGGCTACCCGACCGTGACCATCGGCGTCGTGCTTGGCCCGCGCGGCATCGGCACGATGATCTCGATGCTGGTCGTCGGCCGCATCATGCACCGGATCGACGCGCGTATCCTGGTCGCCATCGGCTTCCTGCTCACCGCGCAGTCGCTCTATACGATGGCGAGCTTCACGCCGCAGATGGACAACTGGCTGATTATCTCGTCCGGCGTCGTCCAGGGCCTCGGCATGGGCATGGTGTTCGTGCCGCTGTCGACGGTGGCCTTCGCCACGCTCGACGCGCGCTACCGCACCGATGCCACCTCGCTGTTCAGCCTGGTGCGCAATCTGGGTTCCTCGATCGGCGTGTCGGTGGTCGCGGCGCTGATGGTGCGCAACACGCAGATCAACCACAGCGAGCTCGGAGCCTTCATCAACCCGTACAATCCCAATCTGTGGGCTGCCTCGCCGGCCGCCGCGGGCGGCGATCCCTCAGCACTTTCACAGGTCGACAGGCTGGTGAACGTCCAGTCGATGATGATCTCCTACATCAACGACTTCAAAATCCTGATGGTGATGACGCTGATCGCCGTCCCCTTCGTGATCCTGCTGCGCAAGCCAAAGGCCACGCCGGCCGGCGGCGCGCCGGCGGCGCACATGGATTGATACACGTCTTCGATGGTCAGACGGTCGGCTAGAAACCTCGACCACAGTGCATAGAGGGAGCGTTAGCTAGGCTTTCAACGTTGATATGGAATCTGCTAGTCGCTCTAAATGGGGTAGTATTATTTTAAGTTCCTTTAGCGCCTTCGATATCGCCTTGCAGGCAGCTTTCGGGGAGTTTGGTGTTGGTTTGTTCCTATTGCTCTTAAGTATTTCAATTAGTTCTAAAAATGTATCAGATCTATTTTTAATATAATAATAAGAAATGGAAGTTTTTGCATCAAAAAATCTAGAGGCATCTACGATCAATGGTGCATCGGTGCATTGATTTAATCTGTTTAATATACTTATAGCCGCGTTATACTCTGTTCTTGTTGGTAGTTTTGGATCGTTTATGTCCGAGAATTTTTCTCCAAAAGCATCTATAAGTTTCGAAACGTCTTTCGCGCTTCCGCGAAAAAGTCCTGCCAGCGCACTTGCGCGCTCCGCGATCATTCGATCGGAACGACGTGAGAATCCCATCAATTCATCATGTCTAGCTTGCTGTCTTTCTTCGGTAGCGTTCATCGCGTTGACAGTGAAAAAAGCAGCTATAACGGCAAGTGCTCCGGTAACTAGTGTTTGATACTGAAAAAGCCAGTTTGTTTTATGCCCCAAATCGCTCCATGCTAAGCCGCTTATAAAGCCGACCACTGCACCGGTGCACACCAAAAACCAAACGTCGGAACGTTCCATGACTAAGTCCCCCAAACAACATCAATAACGCGATAGTTGGGATTGACAATAGGAACGCAGGATGAACACGTTGGGGCAAATCACTTGATTATCGAGTAGCATCCCCTTTTGGAAATCAAGTACCTAGTAACCGGCAGAAATCGACCGCCCTTCTTCGGTTATTAGCGGAGAAAGAGGTTCTCTACCTCCCCAGCACCAGCGCCCAGTAGCGCAGGTCTGGGTCTCGGCCGTCGCGCACATAGGCCAGCCCGAAGCGGCTGAAGTCCGGATCGAGCATGTTGCGGCGGTGGCCGTCCGAATGCATCCAGATGTCGAACAGCTTTTGCAGGTCGAAGCGACCCTCGGCGATGTTCTCGCCCGCAGCGCCGTGCACGCCATTGTCCTTCATGCGCGAGGCGAAATCCTTGCCCCAGCCGGTGGTGTGGCTCATGCGGGCGCGCGAGGCCATGTAGCCGGCCTGCTGCAGCGCGGCCTGCTCGAGCTGCGCGTCCGGAACCAGCGCCGGCAGGCCGGCCGATGTGCGGATCGTGCTCAACGTGCTCGTGGCGGAGGACGACGCGCCGGCGCCTTCGCCGGTCGGCAGCGAGACGCTGGTGCAGGCGGCGATGCCGGTGAGCGCCGCAAGGCCGGCGGCCTTGAGCCCAATGGCTTTGAGCAATGCGCGTCTGTCGAGATTGCGGGAATCGGTGGTCAGGCTGGTCATGCGGCCTCTGATACCGGCGATCATGGCTTTTGCCGGGCAGGCGTTGAAAATCGCGTTATGCGGCGACATTCCCCGGAAGATCGGCTATGATCGCCGCGTTCATGAAGTGGCAGCCACGGGCGGCCACCCAGGCGGTGACCGCCCCCGAGCAATACGGAGGACGGTTATGGCCGGTTTTCATGTCATGGCGGACGCGCGAGGGATGCATGTGCAGCCCACGGTGCGCCACATCACCACGTCTGATCTGTGGGATGCGTTGCGGCTCGGCGCCGAGGATTTCTGGGCCAAGCCTTCGCACTATGTGTTCCTGTGTCTGATCTATCCGGTTGTCGGCCTGATCCTGACGCAGTGGTCGTCGGGCTCCAACGCCATTCAGCTCGTCTATCCGCTGATGTCCGGCTTCGCGCTGATCGGACCCTTCGCGGCGATCGGCCTTTATGAGATCAGCCGCCGGCGGGAGCTCGGCATGAGCAGCCGCTGGCACCATGCGCTCGACGTGCGCCATTCGCCGGCGCTGCCCTCGATCGCGGTGATCGGCGTCCTGCTTTTCGCGCTGTTCCTTCTGTGGCTGTTCACCGCGCAATCGCTCTACACCAGCCTGTTCGGCGCCGAGCCGCCGGCTTCGGTCGGCACCTTCCTGCGCGACGTGCTGACGACCGGCAAGGGCTGGACGCTGATCCTGCTCGGCAATGCGGCAGGCTTCATCTTCGCGGTCGTCGTGCTGGCCACCACCGTGATTGCCTTCCCGCTGCTGCTCGACCGCGATGTCGGGGCCGTCTCGGCGATCGAAACCTCGGCGCGCGCCGTCATGGCCAACCCGCTGCAGATGGCGCTCTGGGGCCTGACGGTCGCCGTGCTTCTGGTGATCGGCTCGATCCCCCTGTTTGCGGGGCTCGCCGTCGTCATGCCGATCCTCGGCCACGCGACCTGGCATCTCTACCGCAAGGTGGTCGAGCCGGAGCAGATCCGGCCGGTTCGCCGGCCGATGTAGCCGTTAGCGCTGCGCCTCAGTCGCCATTTTCAAGGCAAGAGCGGTCAGCACCGTGCCCATCATCCAGCGCTGGACGACCAGCCAGAACGGCCGTCCGGCAAGGAAGGTGGCGATCGAGCCGGCGGTCACGGCGATGATGGCGTTGACGGTGAGGCTGATCGAGATCTGCGTCACGCCCAGCACCAGAAGTTGCGACAGCACATGGCCCTTGGCCGGGTTGATGAACTGCGGCAGCAGGGAGAGGTAGAGCACCGCCACTTTCGGGTTGAGCAGGTTGGTCATCAGCCCCATGACGAACAGCTTGCGCGGCCTGTCCTTCGGCAGCTCGCGCAGCTGGAACGGCGAGCGGCCGCCGGGCCTCAGCGCCTGCCAGGCGAGCCACAAAAGGTAAAGCGCGCCGGCGATGCGCAGCGCGTCATAGGCGAAAGGCACGGCGAAGATCAGCGCCGTGATGCCGAGAGCGGCCGACACGACGTAGAACAGGAAGCCCAGCGCCACGCCGCCGAGCGAGATCAGCCCCGCCTTCGGCCCTTGCGACAGCGAGCGCGAGATCAGGTAGATCATGTTCGGCCCGGGCGTGAGCACCATCCCGAGGCAGATCAGCGCGAAGGTGAGATGATTGGCGGCGTCGGGCATCGGGGTCTCCATTCGCGGAAACACTCACCATGGGCCTTCGCCATCCGCAAGAGCTTGCGGGCGGGAGCCTTTGCGCCAGGCGTTCGAAGCATAGTAGAGGCCGCGTTCCTTCGCGCCCCCCTCTGGCCTGCCGGCCATCTCCCCCACGAGGGGGGAGATCAGATGTCGCATCCGCTTTCGCCAATCAGCAGCGCTGCAGGAAGAACGCCGGCGCCACAGCTGCCAATCTCCCCCCTTGTGGGGGAGATGTCCGGCAGGACAGAGGGGGGCGCTGTCCCGCCGGCGTTTCAGCACTTGGTTCTCCGGCTCCACCAACGCTTCGTCATCCTCGGGCTTGACCCGAGGATCCATGCCGTGACCCTCGCCCTGGAACGCGGCGAGGCAGAATTCTGAACCGTTGCAACGCCTTAGCGTCACGGCATGGATCCTAGGGTCTACGCGCGTCGCTTCGCTCCTTGCTCCGCCCTAGGATGACGAAGGCGAAGGTCGGCGTTCCTTCACACCCGCCTCTGACCGCTTCGCGGCCATCTCCCCCACGAGGGGGGAGATTGGCAGCTTCGGCGCCGGCGCCATTCCTCCGACGCCGACCGCTACCCCACCACCCGCAAGTTCGACAACTCGTTCGCGATCTCCCTGAAGTTGTCGGACAGCGTCGCTCCCGTCGCGTTCCAGAACAGTTTTGCCGGCTTGCTGGGATCGGTCGGGTCCTTGCGGAAACGCGAGTCGGACGAGCAGGTCTTCAGCGCGTCCATCGCCTTCTTGTCGCCGGCGTCGGCCGAGGACATGTCGAGCGCAACCGTCATCACCATGATGTTGGCCGCCTTGGCGTTGTCGCAGAGCTTGGCCATCTGCTCGTTGAGCGCGTTGGTGTAGTTGCCGGACGAATAGTTGAACTGGCCGATGGCGCTCGACGTGCCGCCGAACAGGCGGGTCACAGAGGTGCCGTTGTAGCCGACGCCGGTATAGCCGTAGGCGGCGTAGGTCGACTTGTTTCCGGCGGGGTCGGAGCTCACCGTCGAATAGGTGTTCTCGCCGTCGGTCAGCACGATGACCACCTTGTCGTTGCCGCGCTCGGTCTCCGGCCGCCCCTCGGTGAAGGGCTCGGCGCTGGAGACGGTGCGCCAGCCCCAGGCCATGCCTTCCGGAACATTGGTGTTGCCGTTGGGCTGCATCAGGTCGATCGACGCCTTGATCGCGGCCAGCCCGTCCGCGTTGGTGACGTCGGTGAGCGGCGTGATCGGCGTGGTGGTGCAGCTGTAGTTGGGGCCGGCGCCCTTTGCCAGCACCGGCGCATCGATCGGCCGCGGCTGGAAATACTTGGCCATGTTGGATTGCCTGGTCTCGCCGTCGGGGCTCGACGGGTCGTCGTTCCACCAGCTGTTGGCGGCGCCATAGGTCGTCGGGTTCGGCTCCCTGGGGTTCTGCGTCACCTTCCAGTGGTTGCCGGGCTCGTCCGGCGCGAACATCGGGACGAACATGGTGGCCGGGTCGCCGACGCCGACCCCGGTGTTGTTCGGCCCACCGGACGCCGGCGTGTCGTCGACGTTGTAGGGGTAGGGGCGGACCTCGACGCAACCTTGCCAGCTCGCGAACGGGCCGTAGGTGTCGTTGTAGTCATATTCCGTGTGGCTGTGCGAGCATGTGTGGTTCGAGCGGTATGTGTCGCAGACCGTGCGCGCGCTTCCGACGATGCGCTCGTGGCTGGTGACCACTTTCATGTCGCGGTAGAGCTCGAAGCGGGTCAGGATCTGGCCTTCCTCGGTGCCCCAGCCGGTGCCCTTCTTGTACCAGATGCCGTTGATCTTCTGGGCGTATTTGTCGGGCGCGCTGAGCGTCGACCAGTCGAAATTCTCGTTGGCTATCGGCGACAGGCCGTAGGTGTCTATCCACGAGGCGTTGTCGTTCTGCGGCCCGACATTGACCGAGGCGGCGAAGGGCACGAGGCTGAACTGGACGGGCTTGTCGATCTGCTTGATCTGCGCCGCCTGCTGCGCCAGCGTGTCGACGAGCTGCTTGGCGGCCTGCTTGAGCAGGTCGATGCGCTTCTGCCCGGTGCCGGTGCCGGCCGTCGACATCGAGCCCGAATTGTCGAGCACCATCGCAACTTCCAGCGTGTTCTTCAGCCGCACCTGGGAACTCATGTCGAGCTTGACGGGCTTGTTCGCGTCGACCTCGTCCACGCCGACGAGCAGTGCCGCCGCAGGGTGGAAATAGGGATGGCAGTTGAGTGTCGCGCTCATGGTCAGCAGGCCGCCGCCGGCCTGGCTGGAGGGCAGCGTGATGTCGAGCGATACGTCCGCGGGGTCGATATTGTTGAGGTTGGCGTTGAAGAAGTCGACCGCATAGGCCTTGATCTGGTCGTCGGTGGCGCCTTCCGCCAACCGCCTGGCGGCGGCAAAGTTCGCCGCGTCGAGCGCGTTCAGCACCATCTGCTTTTGGCGGTTGAGCTCCGTGTAATCGACGCCCATTGCCACGGCGCCCATCAGAGGCACCATGGCAATGGCCGTCATCAGGGCATAGTTGCCGCGCCGGTCGCGGCAAAATCGACGCCAGAATTCGCGTATCTCGGGTAAGCGGCCGCTCATTCTTGATCAGCCAACGATGCGCAGGTTCGACAATTCGCTGCCGATTTCCTTGAAGT
This sequence comes from Mesorhizobium sp., assembly GCA_004963905.1. Classification (GTDB taxonomy): domain Bacteria; phylum Pseudomonadota; class Alphaproteobacteria; order Rhizobiales; family Rhizobiaceae; genus Mesorhizobium. The sequence goes on along the minus strand of SUGL01000044.1, from coordinate 13,383 downwards.
CGTCCGACAGCGAAGCGCCGGTCGAATTCCAGAACAGCTTCGCAGGCTTGCTCGGATCGGTCGGATCCATGCGGAAGCGCGAGTCCGACGAGCAGGTCTTCAAGGCGGTCATCTGCGCAGCCTCGGCCGTGTTGGTCGAATCGAGGTCGAGCGCGATGGTCATGACGATGACGCCGGCCGCCTTGGCGTTGTTGCAAAGCGTCGCGAAATGCTCGCTCATGGCCTTGGTGTAGTTCGCGTTGGAATAGTCGGTCTTGCTGATGGCGTTGCTGGTGCCGAGGAACGGTCGGCCGTAGGTGTAGGGGCTGTTCAACGGCTTGGTCTGTGTGCCGTAGGCGAGATATCCCAGCGCCGAATAGATGGCCTTGTTGCCGGCAAGGTCATTGCCACCGCTCCAGTAGTTGGTGCCCGAGTATGTCTGGGCACTCACCGAATCGGGCGTGTAGTAAGTGTTGGCGCCGTCGGTGAGCACGATCAGCACCTTGTCGTTGCCCTTGTTGGTTTCGGGCCGGCCTTCGGTGAAGGGCGCGGTGCTGGAAAGCGTCCGCCAACCCCAGGCCATACCCTCCGGCACGTTGGTGGCGCCGACGTCGACCATGGCGTCGATGGCTGTCTTCACAGTATTGGCGCCTGTCGTGGTGGAGACGTCGGTCAGCGGCGTGATCGCGGTCGTGCTGCAGCTTGCGTTTGGCCCCGCGTTCATGCCGTAGGCCGGCGTCACCTTGTTGCCGACGCCGGCATTGAAATATTTCGGCATATACTTCTGACGCGTCGTGTTGCTGGTGTTTGTCGTTATGTCGGCGTGCCAGTTGTTGTTGGCCGGATGGCTGTAGCTATCCACATTGTCGGTCTCGTCGGGCGCGAACATCGGGACGAACAGCGTCGCCGGAGTCGAGGTCGAGGCCGGCGTGTCCTGTATGTTATAAGGATAAGGCCGGGATTCGACGCAGCCGCCCCAGGTCGCTATCGGCGCGTAAACTATGTTGGACGTGCAGACGCCGCTCCCGTTCTTCGTGCACGACGCAATGCGCTTCATCCACTTGTAGATCGAGAAGCGCGTCAGCACGTGGTCCAGCTGCGTCGTATCCCACGACGAGCCTTTCGCGTAGTAGTTGCTGCCGGATTTCACCGCATATTGGTTGGGGGAGTTGGTCGAGGTAAGCGTCGACCAATCGAGGTTCTCCTGGTCGAGGGGCGAAAGGCCTGTCGTGTCCATCCAGGCCGCCGTCGCATTCGCCGGGCCGACATTGACCGAGGCGGCGAACGGGACGAGGCTGAACTGGACGGGCTGGGCGACCTGCTTCATCAGTTGCGCCTGGCCGGCCAGTTGGTCCACCAACTGCTTGGCGGCGCTCTTCAGCAGATCGAACCGCACCTTGCTCGAGCCGTGGCCGAGCTCCGCCATCGATCCGGAATTGTCGAGCACCAGCGCCACTTCCAGAGTGTCCTTCAGCTTGACCTCTGATTTCGCCGCGAAGTTGATGGTGGTGTCGCTGGCTTTCCCACCGAGCAGCGCGGCGGCGACCGGCAGGAAATAGGGCTGGTATTTCATGGTGGCCTGCATGACCAGCGTGCCGCTGCCGGTATTGTCTTTGGGCAACGTGACCGTCAACGTCGTGTTGGACGGGAGGACGTGGCGGAGATTGGCCTCGAAGAACTGCTTGGCGTAAGTCACGGCATCGGCGTCGCTGGCTCCGGCGACGATCTGCTGCGCCGTGGCAAGACCGGCCGCATCCAGCGCGTTCAGCGTCTCCTGCCTCTCTCGGATCAGCTCCGTGTAGTCGATGGCGAGCGCCACGCCGCCCATCAGCGGTATCATCGTGATGACCGTCATCAGGGCATAGTTGCCCCGCTTGTCGCATAGAAATCTGCGGATCATTGCGCTCAGCCCCCGCCAAGGATCCATGTTGGGATATGCGACCAAGGTCGCAGTTGACCTGCTACCATGGTCACAAATCGTTAAATTTCAGCTTGCGCGAAACAATCAAGAACGCACGGCGTTTTTTGCGACGCATTAACCCTGTGCTTCCGAACGACGATATCGTGGCTCGCCGCGCCGGCGATGGGGAAAGCTGGTGACAGGATGAAGCGCTTCGGTTATGCGGGACCGGCCGTGGCGGCCTCTGAGCCAAAGGATGGCTTTCGCGGCTTTGCCCGAGATCAGGGATCAGGATAACGCATGGCGGATTCGCCCGACATCATCGCTTCGCTCGCCGACTTGGCGGGAAACTACGCGGCCATCCTGTGCGACGTATGGGGCGTGGTGCACAATGGCGAATGGCACTTTCCCGTCGCCGCGGAGGCGCTGGCCCGGGCGCGCGCGGCAAAGGTCCCGGTGGTGCTGATCACCAACTCGCCGCGCCGCAGCGCCGACGTCATCGCGCAGATGAATGCGATCGGCGTTCCGGCCGAAGCCTATGACCGTGTCGTCACGTCCGGCGACGTGACCCGCGACCTGATCGCCGAGGGCCCGAGGAAGATCTTCCACATCGGTCCGGAACGCGATTTCACCCTCTATGACGGCCTGGACGTCGAGCTCGTCGAGGAGTTCGAGGCTTCCGGCGTCGTCTGCACGGGGCTCTATGACGACGAGGTGGAGAAGCCGGCCGATTATGCCGAGCTGCTGCAGCGGCTGCGTGCCCGCAACCTGCCGTTCATCTGCGCCAATCCCGATATACTGGTGGAGCGCGGCGAGCGCACCATCTGGTGCGCCGGCGCGCTCGCCCGCGACTATGCGCAGCTCGGCGGCCGCACGCTGATCGCCGGCAAGCCTTTCGCGCCGATCTACAACGTCGCCATGAAGGAAGTCGCCGGCCTGCTCGGCCACGCTGTCGAGCGTACGGCGGTGCTCGCCATCGGCGACGGCATGATGACCGACGTCAAGGGCGCCGCCGACAACGGCTTCGACGTGCTCTATGTCTCGGGCGGCATCCATGCCCGCGACTATGGCGACCCGCTGCGGCCCGATCCCGAAAGGCTGGCAGGCTTCCTCGCAACGCACGGCTATCGGCCGGTCGCCGTCATTCCGCGGCTGAAATAGAGCATGATCCCGAAAAGTGTGCAGCGGTTTTTAGAAAAGATCATGCTCAAACAAGAAGATAAAGCGGAAGGACGATTCGAAGAAAAGTCATCCCGCTTTATGCGGGAAGCCGGGCCATGACGGGTGCCCCCACATCACGCAGGTTGACATGACGCAAGCTTTCGAACGCATTTCGGCGGTCGCGCCGTTGCCTGCCCATCTGCGCGGCGGCGTCGTGGCGATCGGCAATTTCGACGGCGTCCACCGTGGTCACCTCTCGGTGCTGGAGCGGGCTCTGGCCGAGGCCGGCCGCCGCGGCGTGCCGGCTCTTGTGCTCACTTTCGAGCCGCACCCGCGCAAGGTGTTCAGGCCTGACGTGCCGCTTTTCGTGCTGACGCCGCCGCCGATGAAGGCGCGGCTCCTGGCCAAGCTGGGCTTCGCCGCCCTGGTCGAGCAGCCGTTCACGCGCGACTTCGCCGCGCTCTCGGCCGAGGCGTTCGTGACCGACGTGCTGCAGAACAAGCTCGGCATCTCCCATGCAGTCACCGGCTTCGACTTCCATTTCGGCAAGGACCGCCAGGGCGGCCCGGCCTTCCTGATGGCGGCCGGCGAACGCCACGGCTTCGGCGTCACGCTGGTCGACGCCTTCCGCGACGAGGGCGCCGAGGTGGTCTCGTCGAGCCGCATCCGCGCCCTGCTTTGCGAAGGCAAGGTGGAGGAGGCCGCCGGCCTGCTCGGCTATCGCTTCACCGTCGAGAGCGAGGTGATCGGCGGCCAGCAGCTCGGCCGCACGCTCGGCTTTCCGACCGCCAATATGAGGCTGTCGCCGGAAGCCACTCTGAAGGAAGGCATTTACGCCGTCCGCTTCCGCCGCGCCGACGGCACGCTGCATGACGGCGTCGCCAGCTTCGGCCGCCGCCCGACCGTCGACGACAACGGCGCGCCGCTGCTCGAAACCTATGTCTTCGATTTCTCCGGCGATCTCTACGGCGAGACCTGCGAGGTGTCGTTCTTCGGCTATCTGCGCCCCGAGCTGAAGTTCGATGGGCTCGATGCGCTTGTGGCGCAGATGAAGCGCGACGAGGCCGAGGCCAGGGCACTACTCGCCGGCGTGCGCCCGCTGTCGGGTCTGGACGCCGCGATCTGTTTTTAACCTCTGGAGCGCATCGATCGCAAACCGGCTCGCTAACGCGGCAGCGCCCTGACCAGCAGATTGCTAACCTTGGAGATTGGCGAAAACGCCCCTCACTTCGTCATCCTGGGGTCTGCGCCGCGTCGCTTCGCTCCTGCTTCGCCCTGGGATGACGACGTTGGAAGGCCTCGGCTAACCGAGAAGGCCGGGCCTTACCTTTTCAACGCCAGCCCGATGGCAATGAAACTCCAGCCCTGGAAGATAAGGTCGATGGCCAGGAACATGCCGAGCACCCACAGGCTGTTGATCGGCCAGCCCATGGCGATGATCAGGCCAAGCAAGATGGTGATGACGGCGGCCGCGAGCAGCCATCCCCAGCCTTGCTCCGGCCGGTGATTGTAGGCGACCCACGCCCTCAGCAGCCCGGAAGCGACGAGCGCGATGGCGAGCAGCAGGGTGAGCACCGCCGAGGCAAGCAACGGATTGTCGAAGGCGAAGAAGCCGGCAATGGCGTAGAGCAGACCGCTCGCCAGCCAATAGAAGAAACGCCCCCAGGTCTTGACGCCGAAAGCATGGATGATCTCGATGGCGCCGGCCATCAGCATCAGCCAGCCGACGACATAGACCGAAGCGACCGTGGCGATGAAGAGATTGCCGAAGGCGATGCCGCCGAAAATCAACAGCAGCACGCCGAGCGCCACGAACCATCCCCATTTGTCGCGCGTCCGGCCGATCGCGTCTCCCAAGGTATTGCCTTGCAAGCTCATGGCTTCGTCTCCCTCCAGAGTTCGCCGCGCATCCTGCGGGTGCAAGGAAGGTAGTCCCAATGGCCTTGCCCGTCCAGCGAGCGCCAATGCCGCCACCTGCCGAAAACGGCTCCGGGGTCGCCGCCTCTGTTACGGATATTAAGTCAAATTTTACCGAACTCGCGCCATGGCTTCTGCGCTGCCGGGTGTTCCTGCCGGCCGGTTTCGCGTAAGGGGTGACGATGCGTATTGTCGGGACGATTCCGCTGGTTCTCGCCTCTGGCCTGATGGCAGTCTCCGCAGCCCAGGCGGGCGAGGGGAGCTGGATTTCTGGCGACTGGTACCTGACGCTCGGCGCCACCGGCCTCGTCGCCCCGAATTTCGAGGGCGGCAAGAAATATATGCTGAGCGCCCAGCCCATCATCTCGCTCGGCAAGGCCGGTCCCGAGGCGCGCTTCACCTCGCGCAACGACAACATCTCGCTGGCGCTGATCGACGACGGCAGCGTGCGCGCCGGCCTGACGGGCAAGTTCCTGTTCCATCGCACCAGCAAGGACGAGCTTCAGGGCCTCGACCCGGTGCGCTTCGGCGGTGAGGTGGGCGGCTTCTTCGAGTTCTATCCCCTGGACTGGCTGCGCGCCCGCGCCGAGTTGCGGCATGGCATCCGCTCCCACAACGGCTTCGTCGCCGACATCGCGGCGGACGCCTTCTACGACGTCACGCCAACGGTGCGCATCTCGGGCGGGCCGCGCGTGTCCTTCGCCTCGTCCAACTATTTCGATGCCTATTACGGCGTGAACGCCACCGAGGCGGCGGCTTCCGGCTTGAGCGAGTACCATCCGGGCGGCGGCGTGAAGTCGACCGGCCTCGGCGGCGCGATCACCTGGAAGGTGACCGAGCCGATGACGGCCAGCGTCTTCACCGAATATTCGCGCCTGATGGGGCCGGCGGCCGATTCCAGCCTGGTCAAGGAGCGCGGCGACCGCAACCAGTGGACCGTTGGCGTGTCGACCACCTACCGCTTCAATTTCTCGATGTAAGGGCAAGAAACCGGCGCTCTGCCTTGAAATCCGCGCTTTATTCCTGCCGCGCCATCCGCTAAAAGCCCACCCATGACGAGCTTTTCGCGCCTTTTCGCGATCACGATACGAATTACGGGCCCGGTGTTCCGGGCGGCCTGAGCGCCGTCGGAGCCGCCGGGAATTTTTGTGCGCGGCTCTCGCGCTTTTTCCAGAAAATGATAGTTCGACGCCCGAGCTCTTTTGCCAACGGGCAATGCACATGGCAGACCAATGACCGACACCCCAGTGACCGATACTGCTGAAACGATCGACTATTCCAGCACGCTTTACCTGCCGCGGACGGATTTCCCGATGCGCGCGGGCCTGCCCGAGAAGGAACCGGTGCTGGTCAAGCGCTGGCAGGACATGGACCTTTATAGGAAGCTGCGCGAGGAAGCCGCCGGCCGCGAGAAATTCGTGCTGCATGACGGCCCGCCCTACGCCAACGGCAACATCCATATCGGCCATGCGCTGAACAAGATCCTCAAGGACGTCATCAACCGGTCCTTCCAGATGCGCGGCTACGACGCCAATTACGTGCCGGGCTGGGACTGTCACGGCCTGCCGATCGAATGGAAGATCGAGGAGCAATATCGCGCCAAGGGCAAGAACAAGGACGAAGTGCCGGTCAACGAGTTCCGCAGGGAATGCCGCGACTTCGCCCAGCATTGGATCAAGGTGCAGGGCGACGAGTTCCAGCGCCTCGGCGTCATCGGCGATTTCCACAACCCCTACACCACCATGGCCTACCACGCCGAGGCGCGGATCGCCGGCGAGCTGTTGAAGTTCGCCATGTCCGGCCAGCTCTATCGCGGCTCCAAGCCGGTGATGTGGAGCGTCGTCGAGCGCACCGCGCTCGCCGAGGCCGAGGTCGAGTACCAGGACTATGAGAGCGACACGATCTGGGTAAAATTCCCGGTCGCCAGCCTCGCCCAGCCGGTCGCCGGTGCCGACACGACGCCGGCATTGAGCGAGACCGCGCTCGATCTCGTCGAGGCGCATGTCGTCATCTGGACGACGACGCCCTGGACCATCCCCGGCAACCGCGCCGTCAGCTATTCGCCGCGCGTCGGCTATGGTCTTTACGAGGTCACGGCGGCGGAAAACGCCTTCGGCCCGCAGCCTGGCGAGAAGCTGATCTTCGCCGACGCGCTCGCCGAGGAAAGCGCCGCCAAGGCCAAGGTCACCTTGAACCGGCTTCACAGCGTCTCAAGCGAACAGCTTGCAAGCCTTACGCTTTCGCATCCCTTCAAGGGCCTCGGCGGCGGCTACGAATTCCCGGTGCCGATGGTCGCTGGCGAGCACGTCACCGACGACGCCGGCACCGGCTTCGTGCACACCGCGCCCAGCCACGGTCGTGAGGACTTCGACGCCTGGATGGACGCGGTGGCCGAGCTGCTCAAGCGTGGCGTCGACACCACGATCCCGTTCCCGGTCGACGATGCCGGCTTCTTCACCAAGGACGCGCCCGGCTTCGGCCCGGACCGCGAGGGCGGTGCCGCGCGCGTCATCGACGACAGCGGCAAGAAGGGCAACGCCAACCAGGCGGTCATCGACGAGCTGATCAAGCGCAACGCGCTCTTCGCGCGCGGCCGGCTGAAGCACAGCTATCCGCATTCCTGGCGCTCGAAGAAGCCGGTCATCTTCCGCAACACGCCGCAATGGTTCGTCTATATGGACAAGGACCTCGGCGACGGCACGACGCTGCGCAGCCGCGCGCTGAAGGCGATCGACGACACCCGCTTCGTGCCCGGGGCGGGCCAGAACCGCATTCGTGCCATGATCGAGGAACGGCCCGACTGGGTGCTGTCGCGCCAGCGCGCCTGGGGCGTGCCGATCGCCGTCTTCGCCGACGCGGACGGCAACGTGCTGAAGGACGAGGCGGTCAACCAGCGCATCATGGACGCCTTCGAGAAGGAGGGCGCCGACGCCTGGTTCGCGCCCGGCGCCAAGGAACGTTTCCTCGGCAATCACGACGCATCGAAATGGCACCAGGTCAGGGACATCCTCGATGTCTGGTTCGATTCCGGCTCGACGCATGTCTTCACGCTGGAGGATCGTCTGGATCTCAAATGGCCGGCCGACGTCTATCTCGAAGGCTCCGACCAGCATCGCGGCTGGTTCCATTCCTCGTTGCTCGAAAGCTGCGGCACCAGGGGCAGGGCGCCCTACGACACGGTCATCACCCATGGCTTCACCATGGATGAGGAAGGCCGCAAGATGTCGAAGTCGCTCGGCAACACCGTCGTGCCGCAGGACGTGATAAAACAGTCCGGCGCCGATATCCTCAGGCTCTGGGTGGTGACGACCGACTATTGGGAAGACCAGCGGCTCGGCAAGAACGTGCTGCAGACCAATATCGACGCCTACCGCAAGCTCCGCAACACGATCCGCTGGATGCTGGGCACGCTGGCCCATGACGACGGCGAGGACATGCCTGTGGACAAGATGCCGGAGCTGGAGCGGCTGATGCTGCACCGGCTATCCGAGCTCGACGAGGTGGTGCGCCAGGGCTACGACGCCTTCGAGTTCAAGCGCATCACCCGCGCGCTGCTCGATTTCATGGTGGTCGAGCTGTCGGCCTTCTACTTCGACATCCGCAAGGACGCCCTCTACTGCGACGCGCCGTCCAGCCTGCGCCGCAAGGCGGCGGTCAAGGTCGTGCGCCATCTCTTCGAATGCCTGGTGAAATGGCTGGCGCCGATGCTGCCCTTCACCATGGAGGAGGCCTGGCTCGACCGTCATCCGGACGCCGTCTCGGTGCATCTCGACCAATTCCCGGAGATCCCGGAAAACTGGCGCAACGAGGCGCTGGCCGAGAAATGGCGCAAGGTCCGGCAGGTGCGCCGTGTCGTCACCGGCGCGCTCGAGATCGCGCGCGCCGACAAGCTGATCGGCTCGTCGTTGGAAGCGGTTCCGGTGGTCACCATCGACGACGCCGCGCTGGAAGCCGCGATCGCCGATGTCGACATGGCCGAGATGGCGATCACCAGCGACCTCGTCATTCAGCACGGCAAGGCGCCTGAGGGCGCCTTCACGCTCGACGATGTCAAAGGCGTCGCCGTGGTCGTGGAAAAGGCCGAGGATCGCGGTCTCGTCAAATGTGCGCGCTCGTGGCGCTACACGGCCGATGTCGGGCAGGACCCGGAATTCCCGGATGTCTCGGCCCGCGATGCCGCGGTGCTGCATGAGCTGAAGGCGCTTGGGCGTATCTAGGTGCATGTCGCCCAAAAGTGCGCGGCGGTTTTGGGACAACGACATGCACTTATCAAACAAGTGCAAAAGTGCCACGCCGGGCGGTGCAAATCCGCCCGCGCGTTGCCCTCGATAAGCGGTTGAGGTAAACACGCGACACTCCGGCAGACAAATTGTCGCCGGATTTCCATCGCAAATGCGGGGAAGAAGGGGACCGCGCCCCTGTGGCCGGTGGCGACCGAAAGGCTTTAGAGTGGGACTTTTTGGCATGACCGAAAGAACGTTTGCGCGCGCCGCGCTGCTGGCGCCGCTTGTGGCGTCGGCCTTCGCCATGTCCGGCTGCGTCAGTTCGCCTACCTATGGAACCGACAAGACTGCTGCCGCGCAGCTTTTCGACGACGTTTCCGGCGCCGCCTCGATCACGCCGAAGCACCGCGATCCGATCGACTACAAGCCGCGCCCCGACCTGGTGAAGCCTGCGCCGGGACAGAAGGAAGCGCTGCCGCCACCGCAGGAAAGCATCCAGACGGCGAGCGCCGACTGGCCCGAATCGCCCGAAGCGCGCCGCGCCCGTATCCGCGCCGACGCCACCGCCCACCAGAACGATCCGAACTATCAGCCGGAAGCCGTCGAGGACGTGCAGACCGATCCGGTGGCGGTGAAGAAGGCGATGGCCGATTCGGCGTCGAGCCATCCGCCGCGCTGGTCGCCGGACGATTCCAGCGCGACCCGCACCGCCGAAATTCAGCGCCGCCTTGCCGAGCAGAAGCAGGGCAATCCCAATGTCCGCAAATATCTGAGCGAGCCGCCGCTGGCCTATCGTCAGGCCGCCGACACCGCGCCGCAGAACGAACTCGGCGAGGACGAATACAAGAAGGAGCGCCGACTAAAGGCGCAGGCGGAAGGCAAGAAGAGCGGCGGCTGGTTCGACTGGCTGGGTCTGTAAGTGGTGAATAGTGGATGGATCCTCTGTTGCTGGCTATTCACGAACTGCTAACCCACTACTAGCTACTTGCTTCACCATTCACCATTCACCATTCACCATTCACCATTCACCATTCACCACCATTCCGTTTCTCGCGAAAGAACTCCTTCAGGATGAGAGCGGCTTGGCTTTCGCCCAGCCCTGGGTAGATGTCCGGCGTGTGGTGACAGGTGGGTGAAGCGAAGAAGCGCACGCCGTTGACCACCGCGCCGCCTTTCTCGTCGGCGGCGCCGAAATAAAGTCGCCGCAACCGTGCGAACGAGATGGCGCCGGCGCACATGGTGCAGGGCTCCAGCGTCACATAGAGGTCGTGGCCGGTAAGCCGCTCGCTGGCGAGCTTTTGGCAGGCTTCGCGGATCGCCAGCATCTCGGCATGGGCGGTCGGGTCGGCGAGCTCGCGCGTGCGGTTGCCGGCCTTCGCCACGACGGTGCTACCATTGGCAATCACCGCGCCGACCGGCACTTCGCCGCGGCTTGCGGCCGCCTCGGCCTCCTGGAGCGCCAAAGCCATGAAATCCGGCCGCCTCACGCGGTTTCCATTCCGATTACTCCTCGCCACCCGATGGTGATCCTGTTATCTAGCGCGAGACCCTGAAAACCGGAATCGGTTTTTGCCGCGCTGACATATGCGCAAAAATCAAGATGACACTGCCTGCGTTGGGCGTCCGAAAGGGCGGGCGGCATCGTAGCAGCTTTAAGAAGAGCCAAGGTAATGGACGACAACGACAAGAAATTTCCGCGCAAGGGTGCGGGCAAAGGCGGATCGAGGCCGGCAGGCCCGCGCGGCCGCGGCGGAGCCGCGGGCGATGATGGCAAGCCATCCTCCGGCGGCAAGAAGCCGTTCGCCAAGCGCGACCGGTCGATGGCCGCGGATGGCGAGCGCCCCGCGCGCGATTTCAAGCGCAGCTACAAGCCGCGTGAAACTGGCGAGGGTGCGGAACGCGGCGACAGGCCGTTTCGCAAAGGCCCGCCGCGCGAGGGCAAGCCTTTCGAGAAGCGTGAAGATCGCAAGCCATACACGCCGCGCGGCGACCGCCCCATGGCCGCCGAAGGCGAGCGCCGCGATTTCAAGCGCAGCTACAAGCCGCGTGAAGTGGGCGAGGGTGGAGAGCGTGGCGAAAGACCGTTCCGCAAGGGCCCGCCACGCGAGGGCAAGCCCTTCCAAAAACGTGAGGAAAGCCGGCCCTACACGCCGCGCGGCGACCGGCCGACGGCCGCCGAAGGCGAGCGCAGCGAACGGCGCTTCGACCGCCCCAAGCGCGACTTCGGCGACCGCCCCAAGCGAGATTTCGCCGATCGCCCGCCGCGCGCCGCCGCGGGAAAGCCCGAGGGCGGCTTCAAGCCGCGCCCGCGGCCTGCGGAAGCAACGCCGGAAGCCGGCGAGCGCATCGCCAAGCGGCTGGCGCGCGCTGGCATCGCTTCGCGCCGCGACGCCGAGGAACTGATCGCCGCCGGCCGCGTCAAGGTCAACGGCAAGGTGCTGTCCTCGCCGGCCTTCAACGTCATGCCCGACGACGTCATCCATCTCGACGGCACCGAAATCCCGCCGATCGAGCGCACGCGGCTGTTCCTGTTTCACAAGCCGGCGGGCGTCGTCACCACCAACCGCGATCCGGAAGGCCGCAAGACCGTGTTCGACGTGCTGCCCGCCGATCTGCCGCGGCTGATGACCGTCGGCCGCCTCGACATCAACACCGAGGGCTTGCTGCTGCTCACCAATGACGGCGGCCTGTCGCGGGTGCTCGAATTGCCGGCCACCGGCTGGCTGCGGCGCTATCGGGTGCGCGTCCACGGCAAGGTCGAGGAGAGTGCGCTGGCCGCCTTGCGCGACGGCATTGCCGTCGACGGCGTCTTCTACGGTTCGGTCGAAGCCTCGCTCGATCGCGAGCAGGGCAGCAACGCCTGGCTGACGATCGGACTGCGCGAAGGCAAGAACCGCGAGGTGAAGAACATTCTGGGCGCGCTTGGCCTCGACGTGACGCGGCTCATCCGCATCTCCTACGGGCCGTTCCAGTTGAACGAGCTGCCCGAAGGCCACGTGCTGGAGATCAAGGGTCGCACGCTGCGCGAGCAGCTCGGCGAACGGCTGGTCGAGGAGTCCGGCGCCAACTTCGAGGCGGAGATCCAGAAGCCCTTCTCCAACAAGCCGGTGCGGCGCAGCGAGCAGCGTCGCGATGAGGAGGAACGGCCGAAATTCAAGCGTGAGGGCGATCGCCGGCCGATCGGCGAGGGCGGGCTGATCAAGGCCCGCAAGCGCCGCGAAGGCAGCCGCGACGAGGCGCTGAGCAAGCTTTCGACGAAGCCGGACAGGGCCTTCGGCGAACGCGGTCCCAAGTTCGACAAATCCGAACGCGGCTTCGGCAAGTCCGGCCGTGACTTCGGCGGCAAGAAAGGCGAGCCGCGCCCGATCGAGCCGCCCGGTCAGCGCAAGGCCAATGTCTGGATGGCGCCGGGTGCGCGCCCCATAGGCAAGGGAAGGGCGGAGGCCGACGCCGCGAAGGCTGCCGAGGCCAAGGCGCGCAAGGCATCGTTCAAACCCGGCGGCAAGGGCAAGCCGTTCGGCAAGCCAAAGGGCGATCGGTCCGAGGGAAGCGGCAGCGACAGGCCAAGGGGTCCGAGGGGTGGCAATGCGGATCGTCGGCGGTGAGTTTCGCGGGCGTCCGCTGGCGACGCCCCGTTCGAATGCCATCCGCCCGACCACCGACCGCACCCGCGAGGCGGTGTTCAACGTGCTGGCGCATCGCCATGCCGAAAGGCTGGAGGGCGGCCGTGTGCTCGATCTCTTCGCCGGCACTGGCGCGCTCGGGCTGGAGGCGCTGTCGCGCGGCGCCTCCTATTGCGTCTTCATCGAGGAATCGACGGAAGGGCGCGGGCTGATCCGCGAGAATGTCGAGGCCTTCGGGCTCACCGGCCGGACAAAGATCTTCCGTCGCGACGCCACCCATCTCGGCGAGGCCGGCACGATCGCGCCCTTCGGCCTGATCTTCGCCGATCCGCCCTACGGCAAGGGGCTCGGCGAGCGCGCGCTGCGTTCCGCCAAGGCCGGCGGCTGGCTCCTGCCCGGCGCGCTCTGTGTTGTCGAGGAGGCAGCCTCCGCGCCGTTCGAGCCGGGCGCGGGCTTTTCGGTCGTGGACGAGCGCGGCTATGGCGATACGGTGATTCGGTTCATCGAGGTTGGGTGAGCGCCGGCCCCCCTTCTCCCCTTGTGGGAGAAGGTGTCGCCGAAGGCGACGGATGAGGGGTGT
>SUGL01000449.1 GCA_004963905.1 Mesorhizobium sp. | reverse complement strand
AGGTTGCGCTCATCCGTGTTTGGAGCCGGCGGCTCGGCCTGTTAAATCTCTGGCTGCCTGATTCGTGCGACTTGGGAAGCTAGATGCAGCGCTTTGCCGGCCGGATAATTCTGCTGTGGGGATGGCGGCGGGCGCTGGTGGCGTTTGGCGCCGGAGCCCTCGCGGTCCTCGCCCAGGCGCCCTACGATTTCTTCGCCGTCTGCTTC
>SUGL01000448.1 GCA_004963905.1 Mesorhizobium sp. | reverse complement strand
GCCTGAAATGGTGATCGTCGAGAAGCGCAACACCTATTCGGCCTCGCTCTACGATCTTCTGACCGCCTACGCGCAGCAGCGCCAGCGGCAGGCGATCAACAACGTGACGATCGCAAGGCGCGCCGTGTGGTCGCTGAAGGACGCGCGCGAGGTGCTGGCAAGGCTGGTCGGCACGCTGAGCGACTGGACGGCGCTCGACAGCTTCC
>SUGL01000447.1 GCA_004963905.1 Mesorhizobium sp. | reverse complement strand
GTATAGGAGTGCGGCGGCTTGAGGTTCTTCAGCGTCACCTCGCCGTTGAAGGTCGCTTTTATCGGTCCGATCTTGAGCACCACGGTGGCGGACATCTCGGTGTCGGATTTCTTTTCCAGGCTCTTGCAGCCGGGGATCGCCTCTTTGAGAATGTCCGGATCGTTGAGGGCTTTCCACACTTTCTCAACGGGTGCGGCGATCCGCTC
>SUGL01000446.1 GCA_004963905.1 Mesorhizobium sp. | reverse complement strand
CGCAGGCCGGCGGGCCGTTCTGGTTCGCCGTGCCGGCAAAGGTCTTCTGCACCATCATCCGCGGAACGCCGCTGCTCCTACAGCTCTGGCTGCTCTACTACGGGCTGGGCTCGCTGTTCCCGCAATATCCGTGGATCCGCGAGTCTTGGATGTGGACATATCTCAGACAAGCCTGGCCCTATGCCGTGGTGGCGCTGACATTGTCC
>SUGL01000445.1 GCA_004963905.1 Mesorhizobium sp. | reverse complement strand
AAATTGTAGAGCACGTTGCCCTTGTGGAAGAGCTCGGTCTCCGGCGAGTTCATGTATTTGGCCAGGGCGTCCGGCGCCAGCGCCCGGCCGCCGAAGGCGATGATCTTGCCGCGCGAGTCCGGGATCGGGAACATGATGCGGTCGCGGAACCAGTCGTAGGAGACCGGGATGTCGTCGCCGTGCCGCACCAGCCCGCAAGCCTCGAT
>SUGL01000444.1 GCA_004963905.1 Mesorhizobium sp. | reverse complement strand
GCGCCAATGTCACCGGGGCGGGCCAGGCCGACCAGGGCGTTGAGGTTGGCGCCGTCGAAATAGACCTGGCCGCCATGCTCATGGATAAGGGCGCAGAGATGACGCGCGCCTTCCTCGTAGACGCCATGCGTCGAGGGGTAGGTGAACATCAGCGCCGCGAGATTCTTGGAGTGCTCGTTGGCCTTGGCCCTCATATCGTCCATGTC
>SUGL01000443.1 GCA_004963905.1 Mesorhizobium sp. | reverse complement strand
CGAAGCTCTCGCGATCTACGAAGCTGGGGTGCGCAATGGCCTCATTGCGCTGGGGCTGATCGAGGGCAAAGCCGAGTATCCCACGTTCCGTCAGCAGAAGTCGGGCCAATCACTCGAAACGCATCCTTCCGACCAGTTGAAATCTCCTGCGCCGGGCATCTTCGAACCGCGCTGCTCAGTGTTGGATGAAGTGAAGCAGGGAGATC
>SUGL01000442.1 GCA_004963905.1 Mesorhizobium sp. | reverse complement strand
CAGCCACCGGTGGAACCGACGCCGGCAATCGACCGCTTAAGAGCGGCAATTGCATGGTTGCACTTACGGGCACGATCAGCCTTGCGCTGAATCAAAACTGCTCGGCCGGTGGCTTGGGCGGATCTCTGAGATCGAATTTAAGGGACGTCACTGGCTCCGAAGGTCCGGCTGAAGACCTCCGCGACAAAGACCGGATCCTCCCAATGC
>SUGL01000441.1 GCA_004963905.1 Mesorhizobium sp. | reverse complement strand
GAAGGCATAGACTGTGGTCGGGCCGACGAAGCTCCAGCCGCGCTTCTTCAGTTCCTTCGAGATCCGGACCGAGACCGCCGTCGTCGGATTGGTGCGCAGATGCGCCAGATCGACGACCGTTGGCCGCTCGTCGGGACCTGGTTCGAACTTCCAGAACCAGGCGGCTAAAGAGCCGAATTCATCGACCATCTCGCGCGCGCGTTTGGC
>SUGL01000440.1 GCA_004963905.1 Mesorhizobium sp. | reverse complement strand
TGCCACAACAGCTCTGTACCATCTGCATCGCGCAAGGAGACCAGTTCAGCCCCCTGCCCGACGATGGTCGCCGAGATGCCGTCAGCGTGAAGCGTCACCTGTTCCATGTGTCCTCGCGATTGCCTGATGCGGCCGGCAGGCTAGCAAAAGGCCTCGCGTGAACTCAAGGGCGGCGGGTTGCGCCCAGCCTCACGGAAATGCGATGAA
>SUGL01000043.1 GCA_004963905.1 Mesorhizobium sp. | reverse complement strand
ACGCCGTCGTCACCATTTTGCCTCTTGCCCAAAAGGGGCCGTCCATACATGACGACGTGATGATGGGCGTTTCGGCCAACCATAGCCGATCGGTCAAAATTTCTGTGCTAGGGAACTAGCGGTGCCAGCCCTCGATCCGCAGGCCGCTCAGTTGCTCGGCCTCCTCTTTGGGCACCACCCGCATGGTTTGCGTGAAGGTCCATATATGCCCCTCGGGATCGCGAGCCCGGTATTGCCGCTCGCCATAGAAATGGTCGGTGGGTTCTTCGAGAATTTCCGCGCCCGCCGCACGCGCCTTCTCGCAATGGGCGTCGAGGTCTTCCTGCAAGCGGATGTAAACCGACTGGGTGTTCCTGCCGCCGACCGAAGCCGGGCTGGCAATGTGCTCGGCCCATTCGGAATCGACGATGATGTAGCCATCGCCGAACCGCATTTCGGCATGGACGAGCCGTCCATCCGTATCGCTGACCAGCATGCTCGGCTCGAAGCCGAACGCCGCCTGAAGCCAGGCCAGAGCCATACGTGGATTTTGATAGAAGACGCCGGAACCGAGGACGGCATGCTTGAACGGATCGTCGACCGGCATGACACTCCAAGTCTTTGTCTCTGCGCAATTCCGGACGGAAAACCGCTACGCACTTTTCCTGGAATTGCTCCGGATATCACGCCTGCTCGGTGCGCGCAGCGCGGCGGCGCTGCCGCTCGCCCTTCGGGCTCTGCACGATGCGCACGCGCTTGACGCGGCGCGGATCGGCGTCGAGCACGTGGAATTCGAAGCCCGGTATGGCCTGCACCACTTCGCCCCTGGCCGGGACGCGGCCGAGCGTGTTGAAGATCATGCCGCCGATGGTGTCGACATATTCGCCATGCTCGCCGGCGGCGAAATCCTCGCCGATCATCTTGGCGACCTCGTCGATCTCGGCCTTGCCGTCCACCACGAAGACGCCGTCGCCGGCCTGGGTGATCATCGGCTCGTCGTCATCGTGCTCGTCCTCGATGTCGCCGACCACCATCTCGACGATGTCCTCCAGCGAGGCGAGGCCGTCGGTGCCGCCATATTCGTCGATGACGAGCGCCATCTGGGTGCGCGTCGTCTGCATGCGCCCCATCAGGTCGGAAGCAAGCATGGAGGGCGGCACGAACAGCACCGGTCGGATCAGGTCGAGATCGCCGATGGTGCGCGCGAGGTCGACCTGGGCGAGATCGAGAACGGTCGGCGCCGGGGCCTTCCTGTTGGCGCGGCCCTTCTTGACGCGGGCGACCTTGGTGATATGGGCAAGAACGTCGCGGATGTGGACCATGCCGCGCGGATCGTCGAGCGTTTCGGAATAGACCGGCATGCGGGAATGGCCGGATTGCTCGAAGAGGCCGAGCAGATCGCCGAGCGAGGTGGTGATCTCGACTGCCTCGATGTCGGCGCGCGGCACCATCACATCCTCGACGCGCACCTCGCGCAGGCGCAGGATGTTGTTGAGCATGGCGCGTTCGCCGGGCGAGAAGGATTCGGCATCGGTGGCCGTCTCGGCCAGAGCGTCGGCGATCTCCTCGCGCAGGTTGGTGCCGTTGCGGTGCCGGAACAGGCCGAGCACGCGATCGAAGAGCGAAGGACCGGCATGCGAAGGCTCAGCGGCCGCGCTGCCGGTCGGAATACTCGGACTGGAGCCTTCTTCCGACTTTTCGGAAGGCTTGGCCGCACTGCCGGCGTCCGGACGGGCGGCAGTTTCTGGTTTGTCGTTCATCGCCATCAGGTCAATTGGTCTTTTTTGTTACGCGTAGGGATCGGGAATGGCAAGCCTCGCGAGCGCGGCGCGCTCGATCGCTTCCATCTCCTCGGCCTCGGCATCGGTCTCGTGATCATAGCCCAGAAGATGCAGCAGGCCATGGATGACGAGATGGGTGATATGGTTCGCCAGCGGCTTGTCTTCCAGTCCAGCCTCGCGCGCGACCGTCTCGGAGGCCAGCACGATGTCGCCCAGCATCGGTGGCAGCGGACCGCCTTTCGGGAAGGAAAAAGCCGGGAAAGACAAGACGTTGGTCGGCTTGTCCTTGCCGCGCCACTCGGCGTTGAGGGTCTGGATATGGGCGTCGTCGGAAAAAACGATGCTGAGCTCGGAAGCGCCGCTAGCGCCGGTTTCGGTAAAGGCGGCCGCGACGGCGCGATCGACGAGGCGCGTCAGCTCGGCCTCCGCGGGCCAATCGCCGGCCTCGACGAAAATATCGATGTCGACCGGCGTCCCGCCGCTGGATTCCGGATTTTCAGCCATATGGCTATCTTTTTTGATTGAGCATGATCTTTCCCGAAAACCGCCGTACACTTTTCGGGATCATGCTCTAGTTCTCGGCGCCGAGGCCCCTGGCCAGCTTGCCGTCGCGATCGTAGGCCTTGACGATCTCGGCAACCAGCGGATGCCGCACGACATCGCCCTCGTTGAAGCGGACCGTGACGATGCCCGGCACGCCGTCGAGGATGCGCAGCGCCTCGACCAGGCCCGACTTGGTGTTGGGCGGCAGGTCGATCTGGGTCGGATCGCCGGTGACGATCATGCGCGAATTCTCGCCGAGGCGCGTCAGGAACATCTTCATCTGCATCGGCGTGGTGTTCTGAGCTTCGTCGAGGATCACCGCGGCATGCGCCAGCGTGCGGCCGCGCATGAACGCGAGCGGCGCGATCTCGATGACCTCGGCGGCGATCGCGCGTTCGACCTTGTCGGCCGGCATCATGTCGTAGAGCGCGTCATAGAGGGGCCGCAGATACGGATCGACCTTCTCCTTCATGTCGCCGGGCAGGAAGCCCAGCCGCTCGCCGGCCTCGACGGCCGGGCGCGACAGCACGATGCGCTCGACCATGCCGCGCTCCAGGAGCATCGCCGCATGAGCCACCGCTAGATAGGTCTTGCCGGTGCCGGCCGGGCCGATGCCGAAGACCATTTCGGAGCGCTCCAGCGCGCGCATATAGGCGTCCTGGTTGAGCGAGCGGGCATAGATCGTGCGCTTGCGCGTCGCGATCTGGGCGGCCGAGACCTTGCCCTTGCGCTCCATGGTCGGCAGCGTCAGCTGGTCGTCGGCGGCGATCGCCATGCGCACGGCGCCGTCGACGTCCGACTGGCCGATGTCGGCGCCCTTCTGCAGGATGCCGTAGAGCGTATCCAGCGCGCGGCGCGCCTGCTCGGCCGCCGAAGCCGACCCCTTGATCGCAAGCTGGTTGCCGCGCGAGCGGATGTCGACGCCGAGCTTCTGCTCGAGCCGGGCCAGGTTCTCGTCGAACTGGCCGTAAAGGGCGCTGGCAAGCTTGTTGTTGTCGAAGGTCAGTACGATGTGCGCCATGTCGGAGGCCCCGGATGCCTGGTTCTGGGGCGGGTTCTTCAGTTCAGCAGCGCTCAACCGTCTCTCCTCATCTGCCGAGACTTATAGCTATGCATGTCGTTGTCCCAAACCGCGAGCACTTTGGGCGACATGCATCAGGCCAACTCGGCGAACAGGCTGTTTTGACCTGTCTTCGTGATTCGCACGTCAATAATGTCACCGATTCCGCCGGCCTTGTCGTCAACAATAACCGGCTGCAGCCATGGCGATCGGCCAACTTTCTGGTGGGGACGGCGGCCAGGCTTCTCGATCAGCGTGCTGACCGTGCGGCCGACCATGCCGGCGATGAAATCTTTCTGCTGCTCGTTGATCAGCGCCTGCAGGCGCTGCAGCCGCTCATCCTTCACGGCTTCCGACACATGACCGTCCATCTCGGCGCCCGGAGTGCCGGGACGCGGCGAATATTTGAACGTGAAGGCCGAAGCGTAATTCACCTCTCGCACCAGCCCGAGCGTCGCCTCGAAATCCTCGTCCGTCTCGCCGGGGAAGCCGACGATGAAATCGCCGGACATGGCGATATCGCCGCGCGCGGCGCGGATGCGCTCGATGAGGTTCAGATAGTCGCGTGCCGTGTGCCTGCGGTTCATCGCCTTCAGTATCCGGTCGGAGCCCGACTGCACTGGTAAATGCAGATAGGGCATCAATGCCGGCAGGTCACGGTGCGCCGCGATCAATTCATCGTCCATGTCGCGCGGATGGCTGGTGGTGTAGCGCAGCCGCGCCAGGCCGGGGATTTCCGCCAGGCGGAAAAGCAGGCGGCCCAGACCCCATTCCTTGCCGCCCCCGCCCTCGCCGTGCCAGGCGTTGACGTTCTGGCCGAGCAGCGTCACCTCGCGCACGCCGGCCTCGGCCAGGCGCTCGGCCTCGGCGACGATCTGGGCAACCGGCCGCGAGACTTCCGAGCCGCGCGTATAGGGCACGACGCAGAAGGTGCAGAACTTGTCGCAGCCTTCCTGGACGGTGAGGAAGGCGGTGACGCCGCGCCTGGCCACCTCGGCGCGCTTCGGCTGCGGCAAATGCTCGAACTTGTCCTCGATGGCGTAGTCGGTCTCGACGATCTTTTGCCCGCCGCGGACCCTGGCCAGCACGTCGGGCAGACGGTGATAGGTCTGCGGGCCGATGACGAGATCGACCGCCGGCGCGCGGCGGATGATCTCCGCGCCCTCGGCCTGCGCCACGCAGCCGGCGACGCCGATCAAAAGCTCACGCCCGGCCTCAGCGCGCTCGGCTTTCATGTCGCGGATGCGGCCAAGCTCGGAATAGACTTTTTCCGCCGCCTTCTCGCGGATATGGCAGGTGTTGAGCAGCACCAGATCGGCGTCGTCGACGACATCAGTCGCGACATACCCGTCGGCGGCCAGCGCATCGGTCATGCGCTGGGAATCGTAGACATTCATCTGGCAGCCGTAGGTCTTGACGAAGACTTTTTTCGGCGCCGGGGGAGTGCCGGCCGAGTGCTCGGGCGCCGTGCCGATGTCGTGGCTTTCAATCGTGTTCAATTCCATCGGGCGGCTTCTAACGCCTTTCCGTGACAAAAAACAGACGATTCTGCCGGGTTGCGGCGCCGGGCGTTCGGTCTTCAGCCTATGCGCTGACGACTGGGACGCGGATCGGCGAGCGCGGCCTGCATCATCTCGCGCACTTTGGCTTCCATCAATCTTGCCGTTTCCTTGCGGTTCGAGCCCTTGGAGAACGGCACCGGATCGCCGAAATGCACCTCGGCATCGACCGCGCCTTCGGCAAGCAGGACCTTCAGATGCGGCATCAGATCCTGGTCGCCAATCCAGGCGGCCATCGGCCGGTGGCGGCGGCCCATCGGCACGCCGTGCAGGCGCGTGTAGGCGATCGCCACCGGCTGGATGAACACCTGCTCCGCGACCCCTTCGGAAATCGCCATCGATGCCGCGCCGAACAAAGTGCTCTTGAACGGCAGCACCAGATTGCCGTCACCGGTCGAGCCCTCGGCGAACAGCACCATGGCATCGCCCTTGGCCATGCGCCTGGCGATCTCGCTCGCCTGGTCGCCGGAGGTGCGCTTGCGCTCGCGCTCGATGAAGACTGTCCGCTGCAGCTTGGACAGCATGCCGATCATCGGCCAGCCTTCCATATCGGCCCGGGCGATGAACTTCACATCGACAAAAGAGCCGAGCACCATGATGTCGGTCCAGGAGATGTGATTGGCCGCGACGAGCAGGGGGCGCTGCTTGGCTAGTGCGCCCTTTACGTGCACGCGCATGCCGAGCGCCTTGAGGATCATAGCGTGCCAGATTTTCAGGACTACCGTCTCCGGCCAGAGCCTCGTCTTCATGGCAAGGAGCTGCAGCGGCACCAGCACCAGCGTACCGGCGACGACAAGGGCGAACGCCAGGAAAATTCGCAATTTCTTGATCATTTGCTCCGGCCCAGACACCCGGCGGTCTGGCTAGCGAAGATCGCGGCGCATGACAAGCGCGCCCGTCGGGCCGTGCTCGGTCGACCGGTAGTAGTTCGGACGCTGGCCGACCTGGCGGAAGCCGAGCCGACGGTAGAGCGCGATCGCCGGCGCATTGGTTTCGTCGACCTCGAGGAAGAGCGCTTCGGCGCGCTGCGCGTGCAATTCGCGCAGCACCGCATCCATCAATTGCCAGCCGAGCCCCTGGCGGCGATGCGCGCGGGCCACGGCAACGGTCAGGATCTCGCCCTCGCCGGCCGCCAGACGCGCCAGAACGAAACCGACCGGAGGCTTCGATCCCTGTCCTGTCTCGCGCGCCGCGTAACCGAACACGGTGTCCTGTTCGAGCAGCGCCGCGAATTCGCCGTCGGTCCAGGGCCGGACAAAATCCTCGCGATGCAACACCGAAACGGCGGCGCTATCGGCAACCGTCAGCGGCTCCAGCGCATAGTCCCTGCGGCGCGGTTGAAGGAAAGGTATGCGCATCAGGACTGTTTTCCCTTCGGACCGTGATCTCTTCGGTCTTGTCTTGGCAATATGAACCCGGCCTGCGGCTTGGCGTCGGCGCCGCGCAGATAGAGCGGCTTCGGCTTTTCGCCTGGCCCCTTGGCGGCGGCCAGCCGGGCATAGGTCGCGATGTCCGCCGTTGCGGAAACCGGCCCGACGTCGAAGCTGTTTCCGGCGGCCGCGGCAATCTGCGGCGCGGCGGTGCCGACGAGGATCGCGGACGCGTTGACCGCCATTGCGGTCGCTTCGGAAAGCGTGACCACCGCAGGACCGTAAGTCAAGACTAACGCTTTGTCGAAAAGAGCCGCGTGGATCTCCTCGCGACCGGCGTCGAGCGCGGCAAGTACGGCGCGGCCGGGAAAGGCATTCGCTGCCTCCGCCGCCAGCGCTTCCAGGGTCGTCACGCCGATGGCCGGGATCTTCAAGGCCAAAGCCAGGCCGCGCGCGGTGGAGACGCCGACGCGCAGGCCGGTGAAGGAACCAGGGCCGATCGAGACGGCAACGGCGCCCAGCTCCTGATAGCCGATCCCGCCGGCCTTCAAGGCGGCCTCGATGACGGCCATCAGATGCTCCGCGTGCCCCTTGCCGAGGTCGAGCACGTTGCGGCCAAGCTCAGTGGCCGCACCCGCGTCGTAGACGCAGGCGGCACAGAGACTGGCGGCGCAGTCGATGGCAAGCAATTTCATGCGGGCAACTTCATACAGACAGCTTCATGTGGCCGGTTGACCGCCTTCCCTCTGCCCGGCATGGCTCGCCGCCGCAAGTGCCAGGCCGCATAAATGTTAAGCGGCTTTGCTTCCGTGCGACATCAATGACAAGGCCTGTCGGCGGTCAGGCAGCGCGCGTGATGCGCAGCACGTGGTTGTCCCAGACATAGTCGGGCTCGGAGCGCGCGGCACCGGCGCCGCCGACGATCTCACCGGCGCCCGTCGTCGCCATGAAGCCGGCGCGATCGGGAGCCAGGCCGCAAACTTCGACAAGCGATCTGGTCGCGACAACGCGCCCGCTGGCGGCATCAATGATCGCCAGCGAATTCCCTTCCGGCGAGGTGACGGCGACCGTGCCGGCGACGGGATTGGCGGCTACGGAACCGATATAGTTGCGGAGGCCGGAGAGCACGTCCTGCGGCATCTCCAGCAATTCGAGTTCCTTGCCGCGCGCGGCGCGCCCGACCAGAGCCGGACTGTCGGTCGCCGGTCCGCGATACTGGCAGCCAAACCAGACGGTGCCGGCCTGGTCGCGGTCCATGTGACGGATCGACAGCTGGTGCAGCGCCGGCGGCAGCTCATGCTTTTCGATCAGGTCGCCGGTGACACGGTCGACCAGCGTGTAGGAAGGCTTCATCGTCGCGATGTTCAGCTCGGCGCGACCATAGTCCGGATGGGTTTCGATGCCGCCATTGGCGATGGCGAGTGTGCGGCCATCGCCGAGCAAAAGCAGTTCATGCGGCCCCATGCCGTAGGTCGGGAACTCGCCGATGCGCCTGAACTTCGCCTTCGCGTCATAGACGCCGACGACGCCCGCGGCGTTATCGAAATCGTTCTCGGTCGCATAGAGCAGCGCGCCGTCGAGAGAGAACACGCCATGGCCGAAGAAATGCCGGCCGGCGATGCTGGCGATGGTCAATGGCTTCTCGCGGCCGGCATGGTCGAACACGACCGCGAAGGTGCCGGGCTGGCGGGCAAAGACGACCGAACGTTTCGACACGGGATCGAAGGTGACGTCGTGGCCGCGGTCGGGCAGATCGAGGGTGTGCAGGATCTTGCCGGCCTCGGAGAGCACGGCGGCGCCGAAGCTGCCGTCGCGCCTGACGAAGGCGGTGGCGAAGATCGCGTCCGCTGCCAGCGTGTCCGCCCAGGCGCGCGGCGCCATGGCGGCGGCAAAGCTGGCGCCCGCGGCGCGCAGGAAATCGCGGCGATCGATGAGCGTGGTCGTCACGGCATCAATCCCCGTCCAGCGACGAAAAGCCGGCGGTCAGGCCGAACTCGGCGGTCATCCTGGTGCCGATCAGGGTCGAGAGGCTGGAGGTAATCAGCGCGAAATGCTCGAGCTTGGCGCGCAATGCCGGATCGGCGAGCGCCTTGTCGATCGGGCCGGCGACGGACTTCGCCGTCGCCACGCCATTGGTAAGCTGGATATGGATGGACTCTGCCATCCACCGCGCATCGGCGGGTAGCGCATCGCCAAGTTCCGAGGCCTGGAACAGCTGGTCGATGCCGGACAGGTTCCCGGCCAGGGAATTCGCCGTGTTCTGCGAGCGCCAGTAGATCGCCTGCTTCGGCTTGTCGGCGTCCGGCTTGGTGCCAAGAAACCCTTTGAGACGCACGTCGCGGATCATGTCCAGCTCATTGATGAAAACGCCGACCAGTTCCGTCACCGCTTCGGTGCCGTCGCGATAGAGCGGGTTCTTCGGCCCCGGATTGGCCCAGAGCGAGGCAAAGCCGCCGGGCTTTTGCCAGGCGTCGCGGACCTCGCCGGCGATTGTTTCGATGTTGCCGGCGATCGCCGCGCCATAGGCGCATCGATAGGGCTCGTCCTTGCCGGCAAGCGTTTCGGCGCCATCGCCGAACAGCACATATTCGAGCGCGCCGAGCCCCTGCATGGCGACGCTCTTGCCGGCAAGCTGCGCCGGATCGGTGGCGGAGGGATCCTTGGCGGCGAGCGTCGCCTGCACCTGCCTCAAACCGATGCTCTTGCGGTCCGGCCAGTAGAGCATGCGCTCCAGGCGGTTGTTCTCCTTGACCGGTCCGAAGGCAATGATCTCGGCCACCGACCAGGCTTCGACCGTGGCGGAAAAGTCCGCACGCGCCGCATCCAGATTTTGCCGGGATGGGGTATCGCAAAGCTGGTGCATCGCCTTGGTCAGGCTCGCGGCATGATCGTCAAGCCTGGCATAGGCGGGACGGACGAAGCCGTCGATCGCGCGCCCGATGACGTCGGAGGCCTTGACCGCGGCCGAAGCTGGCCAAGCAACCACCAGCAGGAGGGGAAGGACAAGCGCGGCGGCCAGGCGTTTCGACATCAGAGCGACTCCAGGAATTTGATCAGCGCATCGCGATCGGCCGCGGCGGCGCCGGCAAAGCGGTCGCGCGCCTTCCGGCCCTCGCCGCCGTGCCAGAGGATCGCTTCCTCAAGCGTGCGGGCGCGCCCGTCATGCAGGTAGAAGGTATTGCCGTTGACCGTCGCGGTCAGGCCGATACCCCAGAGCGGCGGCGTGCGCCATTCGCTGCCGCTCGCTTCCCCTACACGCTGGCCGTCGGCGAGGCCCGCGCCCATGTCGTGCAGCAGGAAATCGGAATAAGGCCAGATCAGCTGGAAGGCCTGCGCCTTGTCGGGCGTGCCGCGCAGGGTGACGAATTTCGGCGTGTGGCAGGAAATGCAGCCCATCTCGTAGAATTGCCTCTTGCCGGCAAGGACCTCCGGCTTGTCGAGGCCGCGGCGCGCCGGCACGGCGAGGTTCTGCGAGTAGAAGGTGACGAGGTCCATGACCGGGGGCGGCGCTTCCGCTGTGCCCAGCCGCTGCTGCACGCCGTTCGGCAGGGCCAGGCAATCCTTTTGCGCTTCGGTGCAGTCGCCCCAATGCTTCGGCACTTCGGGCGTGGAAATGCCGATGTCGCCGGCAAAGGCGTCGGCCGCCTGCTGGCGGATCGAGGCGGCCTGCGCCTTCCAGCCGAAACGGCCGAGCGTCAGTTCGCCGCTCAGCTCGTCGCGAACGATGTTCGGCCTGCCGGAGATGCCATCACCATCGCGATCGTCCGGATCGGCATGGGCGAGAATGTCGGCCGGAGCGATCTGCTCGATCAGGCCGAGCCCGATCATCGGCGGCGTCAGGCGCGGCGACAAAGTCGTGCGCGGATCGAGCCGGCCATATCCCAGATCCTCGACCGAGTAGCTGGGCTTGCGCAGCGAAACGACCGTGCCGTCGCCGAGTGTGACCTTCTGCTCGGAATAATCGACGCGCACGCGGCCCTCGCCCTTGAGGCCTGGAACCGCCAGATCCTGCAGTTGCGAGCCATAGACCGGATCGGGCAAGTTCAGCAGCTTGTGGTCGGCGAGCGCCGCCTTCTCTTCCGCGCTGCTTGCGTCGCGCGCGAGCCGCAAGAACATCGATGTGGAGCCCGTGCCGCCTCCCGGGGGCCGCCCGCGGCCGTCCTTCAAATGGCAATTCTGGCAGGCGCGCTCGTTGAACAGCGGACCTAGCCCGTCGGAGGCCTGCGTCGAGGAAGGCGACGACACCCAGTTCTTGCGGAAAAGCGCGTTGCCGAGCTTGAAGGTCGCCTCCTCCTCGAAGGTGATGTTGGCGGCCGATTGCGAGAAGGCGTCCCGGTTGACGTCCTTCCTGGACGTGCCCGCGCCACCCTGCATCAGCTCGAACGGCTCCGGCTTGGAAAAATCCGTGGCCAGCCGGGTGACGGCCAGAACCCGCGCCTGATCCTTCGGGGTCAGGTCAGTGCGGCTCGTCGACAGACCGGCCGGCTCGCCAGCCGAGGCGGATGCGAAGAACGTAACCGCCAGCAAAAGCCAAGCCCCGCGACCGGTCCGGTATCGCGGGTTCTTCTGAAGCGGCAGGCCAACAGCTTTGGCTCGCCACGAGCGGCGCGAAAAATCTATGGGGCGCCGCATTCCCGCATGTCCTTACTCCGCCTCGTTGGCCGAGTCGGCGTTGAGCTGGCCGTATTTTTCCTCGCCGATCGAGGCGAGCAGGTCGAGCTGCGTCTCCAGGAAGTCGATGTGGCTTTCCTCGTCCGCCAGCAGGTCCTCGAAGAGCTTCATCGAGACGTAGTCGCCCTCATCCTGACAGATCTCGCGCGAGCGCTTGTAGGACGTGCGTGCGTCATATTCGCCGGCGAGATCGGATTCGAGCACTTCCTTCACGTTCTGGCCGATGCGCAGCGGCGCGACGGACTGCAGGTTCGGATGGCCTTCGAGGAAGATGATGCGGGCGACCAGCCGGTCGGCGTGATGCATCTCCTCGATCGATTCCGCCCGCTCCTTCTTTGCCAGCCTGGTGTATCCCCAGTCCTCGAGCAGACGATAATGGACCCAGTACTGATTGACGGCTCCGAGCTCCAGAAACAGGGCTTCGTTAAGCCGCTCGATGATCTGCGGTTCGCCTTTCATGGAATCTGCTCCCGTATTGGACGCGCAGGTTTCTCACGCGATCCAGGTGTGAAACGATGTCCGCGCCGCTCCCCTCTGAACGGGCGTGATAGTTCTCGGTGACCCGAATGATCGTTTCCACCACATTTGGGAAGCAGCCGCAACAGCGGCCGCGCTTGCCCATGGCATGATAGACCTTGGCCGGCACAATAAGCTGCCAAGGATCTTCATCCAGCAGACCGATGATCGTCTGCTCGATCTCCTTTTCAGTGATGATATTGCAATGGCAGATCAGCATTTACTTGCTCTGGCTGACGGCGCCGCTCCGGCGCCGTTTGGCTGTTACTGGCCCGACAATCTTACTTGAACACCTTGTCCGGCGCATCGAGGCTGTCCGAGCCTTCGAAGGCGATGGCGTTGAGCTTGAGCGAGCCGACGGCGCGCTCGATCGACTTGGTCTGGTCGATCAGCGCGTCGATCGCCGCCTGCACCGTGGCATTGCCCTCCGCATTGCCTTCGGCGATCTGCTGGTCATAGGCCTCACCGGCCAGCGCGCGCGCCTTGATCGCCTCCATCTTGGCGACGGTGACGTCGAGCTTGTCGGACAGTTCCTTGTCGATCGCCGGATCGGCGGCCTTCACCATATCCGACACCGAAGGGCCGGAAACCACGGTGCCGTCGAGGCGCGTGTAGCTGGCGTGGTAGGCGGCGCGGATGCCGACGGCGTCGTAGAGATGCGAGTTGTAAGTGTTGTCGGAGAAGCAGTCGTGCTCCTCCTCCGGGTCGTGCAGCAGGAGGCCCAGCTTCATGCGCTCGCCGGCCAGCTCGCCGTAGGAGAGCGAGCCCATGCCGGTGAAAATGGTGGAGATGCCGGCATTCGGCTCGCCGTCGGTAAGGTTCTTGCGCGCCGCGCCGTCTTCCTTCCAGTTGTTGACCATCTCCTGAAGGTCGGACACCAGAAGGTCGCTCGCCGACTTCAGATATTCGGCACGCCGGTCGCAGTTGCCGCCGGTGCAGTTCTTGAGATCGTAGTCGGTGTAAGGCCGCTCGCCGGCGCCGGGGCCGGTGCCATGCCGGTCCTGGCCCCAGAGCAGGAATTCGATGGCGTGATAGCCGGTCGCGACATTGGCCTCGACACCGCCGGCCTCCTGCAGCGTGCCGGACAGGAATTCGGGCGTCAGCTTCGAGGCGTCGACCTTCTTGCCGTTGATCTCGATCTCCTTGTTGGCGATGACGTTCGCCGTATAGAGCGAATTCTCGTCCGACTCCGTGCCATAGCTCTTTGCGACATAGTCGATCAGGCCTTCGTCCAGCGGCCAGGAATTCACCCGGCCTTCCCAGTCGTCGACGATCTTGTTGCCGAAGCGATAGACCTCGGTCTGCTGGTAGGGGACGCGCGCCGCCTTCCAGGCCTCGCGAGCGGCATCGAGCGTCGCGGCCGAGGGCGTGGCGATGAGCGCGTCGACGGCCTTGTCGAGCGCCTGCGCGGTGGTCAGTGAGTCCTCGTACTTGGCCAGCGCGATGTCGGCGTAGGTCTTGATCACAGCCTTCGCGTCGGTTTCGGCTTTCGCCGGTAGCACGAAAACGGCGGCCGTCAGCGCCGCGGTGGCACCGATCGCGGCCAGCCTGCCGCCCCAACGTGGCGTGATAACTCGCGCCGTGATTATCGCTTTCATCAATCCCATCTCCTTAGAAATTCAATGACATAGGTGTGCGCCCGCCGGCGAGCGGCGCCAGCGCGAGCACGAATGACCGGAAAGGCAAAGTTGCCGCGCAATGGCGCGGCCAATCAGCAAAAGACACCGAAAATGCCTCCAATCGAAAGGGTTCAAGGCCCAGACATCAAAGGAACGCGCCAGGAGCGCAGGCTCTCCATAAAGCGGCGGAAAGGCCGGAAGTCAACTGGCGAGGCAGAGAAAATTCAATTGAAACAACAGTTTAGAATTATTCTAAACTACAATTATCAACTTTAAGCCGGCGACGCGCCGAACATCCGGATTGACAGGCGGCCATTCTGGGTGCGACCCGGACCAAGGCTCTTGCGGCGGCGGCAGGCAATCGCCACTTGCCGGAAGATACTAGATTTCAAAGAAAAAAGGGCTGCCATGAGGAACGGGGTGGTGATTGTCGGTGCGGGCCATGCCGGCGTGCAGGCGGCGGCGAGCCTGCGCGAGGAAGGCTATGACGGACCG
This sequence comes from Mesorhizobium sp., assembly GCA_004963905.1. Lineage (GTDB taxonomy): Bacteria > Pseudomonadota > Alphaproteobacteria > Rhizobiales > Rhizobiaceae > Mesorhizobium. The sequence continues at coordinate 38,076 of SUGL01000043.1, read as the reverse complement.
GTCATCCTGATCGGCGACGAGAACGAGCTGCCCTACCACAAGCCGCCGCTGTCCAAGACCTTCATCAAGGATGCAGAAGCCAAACCGCAGCCTTTGCGCGGCGAAGCCTTCTATTCGGGCAATGCCATCGACTACCGGCCGGGGGTCTGGATCGACAGGATCGATATTGGCGCACGCAGGATCGAGGTTTCCGGCGGCGGCGCAATTGCCTTCGACCGGTTGGTGCTTGCGACCGGATCGCGGCCGCGCCTCCTCAAGCTCGATGGCGCGGAGCTCGCCGGCGTGGTGTCGCTGCGCTCGCTGGGCGACGCGCGGCTGATCCGCGAGTTGAGCGCGCAGAGCGAGGACGTCGTCATCCTGGGCGGCGGCTTCATCGGGCTGGAGATCGCGGCGACGCTGAGGGCCGCTGGGCGCAAGGTCACGGTCGTCGAGGCTCTTGAGAGGCTGCTCGGCCGTGCCGTGGCGCCGGTGATAGCGGCCCATGTGCGACAGCGCCTCGATGCGATGGGCGTGCGCATCCTGACCGGCACCACGGTTGTCCGCCTGGAAGGCGACGGCGGCCGCGTCTCGGCCGCGATCACCTCAAGCGGCGAGCGCCTACCGGCGCAAATGGTCATCATCGGCATCGGCGTGGTGCCCAATGTCGAGCTGGCGGAAGCCGCTGGCATTGCGACCGGCAACGGCATCCGCGTCGACCAGCATATGCGGAGCTCGATCCCGGAAATCCTCGCCGTCGGCGATACCGCCTCCTACCGGCACTGGTTCACCGGCGGCGACGTACGGCTGGAATCGGTGCAGAACGCCACCGACCAGGCGCGGCTTGCCGCACGCACGATCCTCGGCCATGCCGAACCCTTCTCCGCCGTGCCGTGGTTCTGGTCGGATATCGGCGACATGAAGCTGCAGATGGTGGGGCTGACGCAAGGCGGCGACAGCCATGTCGTGCTGGGCGAGCCGGCCGAGAACAAGTTCTCGATCTACCATTATGCCGGCAACCGGCTGCTCGGCATCGAATCCGTCAATCGTCCGGCCGACCATATGCTTGGCCGCAAGATGCTCGGCGCCGGTTTCTCGCCTGCGCCGCACACGGTGGCAGGCGGGCCGGATGCTCTGAAGGCGGCGCTCGCGGCGTTTCAGGAGATGGAGCCCGCCAAAGCCAGCGCGTAGAGATTGCCAATTTTTGCTATGGGCAACAAAATGCCTGGATGAGCACCATGAATATCTCACTGCCTGAAAGCTTGAAGCATTTTGTCGATCAGCAAGTGGCGGATCGCAGCTATGGCACGAGCAGCGAGTATGTGCGTGAATTGATCCGCCACGATCAGGATCGTCAGCTTCTGCGTGGCTTGCTCCTCAAGGGCCTGTTATCGGCGCCCGGCGCTCCGGTTGACGACGACTATTTCGCCGCGCTGCGAAACCGAGCGCAGCGCCGATAAACTGGCGGGACGGGTTCTGCCCGCCACGAACAGATGTTCCAGCTTGGCTGTAGAGTCCGAGTTTCTGACGGCGCTCTCTCTGGGCAGGCCATCAGCAGAAATGGAGGTGAGGCAGCTTGCAGCCTTGCCAAAAGAGGCATGCCGATTTATCATAAATTGATAATTATGGATAAAGCGAAAGATTGTTCCATGCCTGCAAGCTACAGCATCGGCTCCCGCTACGAGGCATTCGTGCGTCAGCTTGTCGAGAGTGGCCGCTATGCCAGCGCGAGCGAAGTTGTACGCGATAGCCTGCGCCTGCTGGAGGAACGCGAAGAGCATCGGCAGGCGAAGCTTGCCGCGCTGCGCGAAGACATCCGCAAGGGAGTGGAAAGCGGACCAGCTATTACAGCCGACGACGTCTTCGATCGGCTGGAGAAAAGATACGCGGCTGAAAGCCGTAAATAATGGCTCTCAGTTTCGCGCCTGCCGCCGTGCAGGACATTGAAGAGATTGGCGATTACATCCAGGCTGAAAATCCGGCGGCCGCCCGCCGCTTGATAGCGGCACTTCGAGTGCGATGCGACGCCATCTTGGATGCCCCGCGTGGTGGCGCCCCCCGTTCCGAGCTCTGGCACGGGCTGCGCTCCGTCGCGCTCCAGAGATATGTCATCTTTTATACCGTCGAGGGTGACGATGTCCGTGTTGAGCGCATCCTGCACGGCTCACGCGATATCAAGGGCATTTTCGATGAAGAGAAAATGCCCAAGGATAGTTGAAGCCAACACCCTGACTATTTCGATTAGGCCGCCCGCACTTCGCGGATCGAGCTCTCCAGAATATCGAGCGCCTCGGTCATCACGCCGTCCTGGATGGTGATCGGCGACAGGAAGCGGATGACGTTGCCATAGACGCCGCAGGTGAGCAGGATGAGGCCGTTGTCGAGCGCCTTCAGCCGCACCGCATTGGCGAATTCGGCCGAGGGCAGGCCTTTCTTGACGTCGTTGAACTCGACGGCGTTCATGAAGCCCGGGCCGCGAATGTCCACGATCTCGGGCACGTCCTCGCGGATCGAAACCAGGCGCTGCTTCAGCCTGGCGCCCAGCGCGTTGGCGCGATCGCAGAGTTTTTCCTCCTCGATGACGTCGAGCACCGCATGGGCCGCGGCGACGCCGATCGGGCTGCCGCCATAGGTGCCGCCAAGGCCGCCGGGACCAGGGGCATCCATGATCTCGGCGCGGCCGGTGACGGCCGAGAGCGGGAAGCCGCCGGCGAGGCTCTTGGCCATGGTGGTGAGATCGGGCGCTACGTCGTGGTGCTCCATGGCGAACATCTTGCCGGTGCGGGCAAAGCCGGTCTGCACCTCGTCGGCGACGAGCAGGATGCCGTGCTGGTCGCAGATCTTGCGCAGCGCCGTCATGAAGTCGCGCGGCGCTTCATAGAAGCCGCCCTCGCCCTGCACCGGCTCGACGATGATGGCGGCGACCCTGGCCGGATCGACATCGGCCTTGAACAGCTTGTCGAGCGCGGCAAGCGAATCGGCGGCCGAAACGCCATGCAGCGCGACCGGGAACGGCGCGTGGAAGACATCGGCCGGCATGGCGCCGAAGCCGACCTTGTAGGGCACGACCTTGCCGGTCAGCGCCATGCCCATGAAGGTGCGGCCGTGGAAGCCGCCGGAGAAGGCGATGACCGCCTGGCGGCCGGTGGCGTTGCGCGCGATCTTTATCGCGTTCTCGACCGCCTCGGCGCCGGTGGTGACGAAGATCGTCTTCTTGTCGAACTTGCCGGGCAGCATGACGTTCAGCCGCTCGGCCAGCCGCACATAGCTCTCATAGGGCACCACCTGATGGCAGGTGTGGGTGAAGCGGTCGAGCTGCGCCTTGACCGCCTCGATTACCTTCGGATGGCGGTGACCGGTGTTGACCACGGCGATTCCGGAAGAGAAGTCGATGTAGCGGCGGCCCTCGACGTCCCAGATTTCCGAATTCTCGGCACGATCGGCGTAGATCTGCGTGGTCATGCCGACGCCGCGCGAGATCGACTGGTTCTTGCGTTCGGAAATGGCTGAATTCTTCATGTCGTCCCTCATCGGGCCATCCCTCATCGAGACTGGGCCCGTTCCGTTTGATGGAGCTCTTCTCGCCTTATTTCACGTTTTCCTCAAGTTGGCACCATGGCCCAGTCGATTGGGCCTGCCACTGGGCCGAAATCCATCTTAACCAGCCGGTCGATCACGGAGCAGAAACGGTTTCCTTTTCCTGTCGATCGATTATCCTCATTTCATCCGCGACGTAGCGCCGTCAGGAGCGGCTCCCGCGGCCGAGGGGAACCATGAGCAGGATCGCGACGTCCGCCTTGCCGTCTTCGCCGCCCCGTCTTTCGTCTCGTCGAAACGTCCTGCTGCTCTTCATCTGCGCCGCAGCCCTTTCAGTGGCCGGCTGCCAGAAACAGCAGGCGGCGGAAAAGAGGCTGCCGGTGATGGTCACCACGCAGACGGTCGCGCTCGCCGACTACGCGCCAAGAACCTCGCTGACCGGCGTGATCGCCGCGCGCACGCTCAACAATCTGTCGTTCCGCGTCGGCGGCCGGGTCGCCGAGCGGCTGGTCGATGTCGGCCAGCATGTCGACCAGGGCGCGGTGCTTTGCCCGCATCGATCCGCAGGAACAGGAATCGGACCTGCGCTCGGCGCAGGCCGATCTCGACGCCGCGCAGGCGCAGCTCACCCAGGCCGCGGCCACCTACCAACGGCAAAAGACGCTGCTTTCGCAGGGTTTTACGACCAGACGCGACTTCGACAGCGCCGACCAGACGCTGAAAGTGGCGCAAGGCAGCGTCGAGGCCGCGCAAAGCGCCTTGGCCAACGCCAAGGAAAACCTGTCCTTCACCGAACTCAAGGCGGGTGCCGCAGGTGTGATCACCGCGCGTCAGGTCGAGGCCGGACAGGTGGTGCAAGCGGCGCAGACCGCCTTCACCATCGCCGAGGATGGCGACCGCGATGCGGTGTTCAACGTGCATGAGACGCTGGTTGCCCAGACGCCTTCGGCGCCGGCCGTGACCATCACGTTGCTCTCCGACCCCCAGGTCAAGGCAACGGGCAAGGTGCGGGAAATCTCGCCGGCAGTCGACACCGCGTCGGGATCGATCAGGGTCAAGGTCGGCATACCCGACACACCTACAGGTATGCCGCTGGGTGCGGCCGTCATCGGCACCGTCAGCGCCAAGGCGGTGAAAGCCGTGCTGTTGCCCTGGCAGGCGCTGACGTCCACCGCCGGCAAACCGGCCGTCTGGATCGTCGACCCGTCGAGCAAGGCGGTATCGACGGCGCCGGTCGAGGTGCTTGCCTTCGAGTCCGGCGTGGTCGTCGTCGACAAAGGGCTCGAGGCCGGCCAGAGCGTCGTAACCGCCGGCGGGCAATTGCTCAGCCCCGGCCAGACGATCGAGATAGCGGGAGCCGGTCAATGAACCCACGGCTTGGCGTTTCCGCTCTTGTTCTGCTCGCATCGCTCGCCGCCTGCTCGCGCTCGGAAGAGAAGCCGCCCGAGATCATCCGGCCGGTGCTGTCGATGGTCGTCGAACCGAAGTCGGTCGAAACCTTCGGCTTTGCCGGGACGGTCGAGCCGCAATACAGCGCCGACCTTGCCTTCCGTCTGCTCGGCCGCGTCGTCTCGCGCGACGTCAAGGTCGGCGACATCGTCACCAAGGGCACGACGATCGCCGCGCTCGATCCGACGGCGCTCGAGCTCGCCCTCCAGGCCTCGAAAGCGGATTTGTCGAATGCCCAGGCGCAGTTCGCCAATGCGGCGGCGAGCGAGGAGCGGCAGCGCGCACTGCTTGCCTCCGCCAACACTCCGCAGTCCGTCTTCGACGCCGCGCAGCAGGCCCGGCAAGCGGCGGCGGCCAGCGTCGAGCGAGCCAACGCCGCTTTGGCCAAGTCGCAGGAGCAGCTCGGCTATGCGCGGCTGTTCTCCGACTTCGACGGCGTCGTCACGGCGACAGGCGCGGAAGTCGGCCAGACCGTATCGCCGGGCCAGACGGTCGTCACCGTGGCGCGCACCGATCCGCGCGAGGCGGTGGTCGACATCCCCGACCAGCTGACCGGCGATCTCGCCGTCGGCACCCCGTTCCACATCATCCTGCAGTCGCTGCCCTCGATCACCACCGAGGCCAGGCTGCGCGAGATCGCGCCGCAAGCCGAAGGCTCGACCCGCACCCGCCGCGTGCGGCTGACGCTTACCGATCCGCCGCCGGCGTTCCGGCTGGGCTCGACCATCACGGCGACCCGCATGACGAAGGTGGCGCCCACGATAGAGCTGCCGATGTCTGCTCTGCTCCAGGAGAACGGCGCCGACAAGGTGTGGGTCGTCGATCCGCAGTCCTCCAGCGTGAGCGCGCGCGAGATCAAGGTCGCTTCGAAGAGCGGCGACACCTTCACGGTGGCGCAAGGGCTGGAGGCTGGCATGCGCGTGGTCACCGCCGGCGTCCACAGCCTCGCCGAAGGCCAGAAGGTCAAGCTGCTGGAGGGAGGGGTCTGATGAAAGGCTTCAACCTCTCCGACTGGGCCCTCAGCCACCGTTCGCTGGTCTGGTATTTCATGCTGGTCTTCGTCGTGGCCGGCGTCTTCTCCTATCTCCATCTCGGCCGCGAGGAGGACCCGGCCTTCACCATCAAGACGATGCTGATCCAGGCGAACTGGCCGGGCGCTTCGGTCAACGAGACCGTGCGCCAGGTGACCGACCGGATCGAAAAGAAGCTCGAGGAGCTCGACAGCCTCGACTACACCAAATCGGTCACGACCGCCGGCAAGACCGTCATCTTCGTCAACCTGAAGCCGACCACCAAGGCGCGCGACGTCGTGCCGACCTGGCAGCAGGTGCGCAACATGGTCAACGACATCTGGGCGCAGTTCCCGCAAGGCGTGCAGGGGCCGTTCTTCAACGACCGCTTCGGCGACGTCTACGGCAACATCTACGCCTTCACCGCAGACGGACTGACGCCGCGCCAGCTGCGCGACTATGTCGAGGATGTGCGCACCAAGATCCTGACGGTGCCGAATGCCGGCAAGGTCGATCTCGTCGGCGCCCAGGACGAGGCGATCTATCTCGAATTCTCGAGCCGCCAGATCGCGGCGCTCGGCCTCAACCAGCAGCAGATCGTCGCCAGCCTGCAGGCACAGAACGCGATCACGCCGTCGGGCGTCATCCAGTCCGGGCCGGAGCGCGTCAGCGTGCGCGTCGGCGGCCAGTTCACCTCCGAGGAAAGCCTTCGCGCCATCAACCTGCGCGTCAACGACCGCTTCTTCCGGCTGAGCGACGTGGCGACGATCACGCGCGGCTATGTCGACCCGCCGACGGCCTTGTTCCGGTTCAACGGCCAGGATGCGATCGGCCTCGCCATCGGCATGAAGCCCAACGCCAACCTGCTCGAATTCGGCGAGGCGCTGCACAAGGAGATGGAAAAAGTGCTGGCCGACCTGCCGATCGGCGTCGGCGTGCATCTGGTCGCCGACCAGCCGGTGATCGTCGAGGAGGCGGTCTCCGGTTTCACCCGCGCGCTGTTCGAGGCGGTGGCGATCGTGCTTGCCGTGTCCTTCATCAGCCTCGGCCTGCGTGCCGGCTTCGTCGTGGCGCTGTCGATCCCGCTGGTTCTGGCCATCACCTTCACGGTCATGGCCTATCTCGGCATCTCGCTGCAGCGCATTTCGCTCGGCGCGCTGATCATCGCGCTCGGCCTTTTGGTCGACGATGCGATGATCGCGGTGGAGATGATGGTGGCGCGGCTGGAGGTGGGCGACAACCTGCGCAAGGCGGCGACCTATGTCTACATCTCGACCGCCTTCCCGATGCTGACCGGCACGCTGGTGACGGTCGCCGGCTTCATTCCGATCGGCCTCAACAACAGCGCCGCCGGCGAATACACCTTCACGCTGTTCGTCGTCATCGCCGTGTCGCTGCTCGTATCATGGATCGTGGCGGTGCTGTTCGCCCCGCTGCTCGGCGTCACCATCCTGCCGGCCAAGATGAAGGCCAAGCACCACGACCAGCCCGGGCGCTTCACCTCGATGTTCCGCCGCGTGCTCGTCTTTTCGGTGCGCCGCCATTGGCTGACCATCATCGCGACCGTGCTTTTGTTCGCGGCCTCCATCGCCGGCTTCGGCCTCGTCCAGCAGCAGTTCTTCCCGCCCTCGGATCGGCCGGAGCTAATCGTCGACTGGAACCTGCCGCAGAACTCATCGATCGCCGAGACGCGCGACCAGATGGAGCGCTTCGAGCAGCGCGCGCTTGTCGGAAACCCCGACATCGACCATTTCTCTTCCTATATCGGCCAGGGTGCGGTGCGCTTCCTGCTCGCTTTCGACGTGCAGCCGGCCAATCCGTATTTCGGCCAGACCGTCATCGTCACCAAGAGCATCGAGGCGCGCAACCGCGTCAAGCCGGCGCTGGAGAAGCTGCTGCGCGAGGAATTCGTCGGCACCGATGCCTTCGTCAAGCCGCTCGAGCTCGGGCCACCGGTCGGACGCCCCGTGCAGTACCGCGTCGGCGGCCCGGATATCCAGACCGTGCGCGAACTGGCGCAGCGGTTTGCCGGCGTGATCTCGGCCAATCCGAAGCTCGCGGCACCCACCTTCGACTGGAACGAGCCGCAGCGTGTGCTGAGGGTCGACGTGCTGCAGGACAAGGCGCGCCAGCTCGGCATCACCTCGTCCGACATCGCCAGCGCGTTGAACAGCACGGTGGGCGGCGCGACGATCACGCAGGTGCGCGACGCCACTTACCTGATCAATGTCGTGGCGCGCTCGCGCGAGGCGGACCGGACCTCGATATCGACGCTGCAGAACATGCAGTTGCCGACCGGCAATGGCGACGCGATCCCGCTCGCCGCGGTCGCCAACATCCGCTACGACCTGGAGCAGCCGACGGTGTGGCGGCGCAACCGCACGCCGACGATCACCGTGCGCGCCGGCATGGTCGGCGACGTTTTGCCGGCGACCGTCGTCACCGAGCTGAAGCCGTCGGTCGACGCCTTCATCGCCAAGCTGCCGCCCGGCTATTCGGTGCAGACCGCCGGGTCGGTCGAGGAGAGCGCCAACAGCCAGGGGCCGATCGCTGCCGTCGTGCCGCTGATGCTGTTCATCATGGCGACCATCCTGATGGTGCAGTTGCAGAGCTTCCAGCGCCTGTTCCTGGTGGTGGCGGTGGCGCCGCTCGGCCTGATCGGCGTGGTGGCGGCGCTGGTGCCCAGCGGCGCGCCGCTCGGCTTCGTCGCCATCCTCGGCGTGCTGGCGCTGATCGGCATCCTGATCCGCAACTCGGTCATCCTGATCGTGCAGATCGAGGATCTCGTCGCCGAAGGCAAGAAGCGCTGGGCGGCCGTCATCGAAGCGACCGAGCACCGCATGCGGCCGATCGCGCTGACGGCCGCCGCCGCAAGCCTAGCGCTGATCCCGATCGCGCGCGAAGTGTTCTGGGGGCCGATGGCCTATGCGATGATGGGCGGCATCATCGCGGGTACTGCTATCACGCTGCTCTTCCTGCCGGCGCTCTATGTGACGTGGTTCAGGGTCAAGGAGCCACCGAAACAGGGGCGGGAGGACGAAGCTGGGCACAACGAAGCGGTGTCGGAAGGCGCGACAGCCTGAGGCGGTCGGTCTAAGCAAAGCTCTTAAGTTGGCGGGACAGCACCCCTCTCTGGCCTGCCGGCCATCTCCCCCTCAAGGGGGGAGATCGATGTCGCCTCGACTTTCGCCAATCAGCAGCGTTGTAAATTTGGTGCGGCGGCGGAAGCTGCCAATCTCCCCCCTTGAGGGGGAGATGGCCGGCAGGCCAGAGGGGGGTGTGACAGAACGAGGCGTAGAAAACTACACCCGCACAAACCCCTCGCTCGCCCTCAAGAGGTTGCGCGTGTAATCCTCGCCCACCCTATGGCCGATCAGCTGGCTCGCGGTCAGCGTCTCCACCGTCTCGCCGTTCTGCATCACCATAAGCCGCTCGCACATATGGGTGATGATGGCGAGGTCGTGGCTGACCATCAGGAAGGTGAGCTTGCGGCGCCGGCGAACCTCTTCGAGCAGGTTCAGCACCTCGGCTTGCACGGAAGCGTCGAGCGCCGAGGTCGGCTCGTCGAGCAAGAGGATCGAGGGTTCGAGGATCAGCGCGCGGGCGATCGCCACGCGCTGGCGTTGGCCGCCGGAAAGCTGGTGCGCGTAGCGGAAGCGGAAGCCCTTGCCGAGGCCGACCTCGTCCAGCGCGCGCTCGATGCGCTTTTCGCCATCGGCAATGCCGTGGATGGCCAAAGGCTCCTGCAGCAGCCGGTCGACCGTCTGGCGCGGATGCAGCGAGCCGTAGGGGTCCTGGAAGACCATCTGCACGTCGCGGTAAAAGGCCTTGTCGCGGGTTCTGCCGAGCCCCTCGCCGTTGACGGTGATGGTGCCTGAAGCGACGGGCGCCAGGCCGGTGATCGCTTTCAACAGCGTCGATTTGCCGGAGCCGCTCTCACCGACCAGGCCGTAGGACTCGCCTTCCCTCACTTCGAGGCTGACGCCCTTCAGCGCGCGAAAACGGTCGAAGACCACTTCCAGCCCTTCGATGGCGATCGCGGCCGTCATGCCGCCCACTCCGGCTTGCGGTCGAGCACCGGCAGCGGATGCCGCTCGAAGCCGATCCTCGGCATGCAGTTGAGCAGGCCGCGCGTGTAGGGATGCTGGGCATCGCGCAACTCGGACGCCTTGAGCTGCTCGACCACCTTGCCGGCATACATGACGACGACGCGGTCGCAGAAGGAGGAGACCAGGCGCAGATCATGCGAGATGAAGATCAGCCCCATGCCGCGCTCGGCGACCAGCCTGTCGAGGATGTTCAGCACGTCGAGCTGCACGGTGACGTCGAGCGCCGAGGTCGGCTCGTCGGCGATCATCAGTTCCGGTCCGGCGATCAGCATCATGGCGATCATCGCGCGCTGGCCCATGCCGCCCGAGACCTCGTGCGGGTGGAGATCGAAGACACGCGCCGGATCGCGTATCTGCACCGCCCGCAACATCTCCAGCGCGCGCTCGCGGGCTTCCGCCTTTCCGACCTTCTCATGCGTGCGCAGCGTCTCGACGATCTGGCGGCCGATGGTCATCACCGGATCGAGCGAATATTTCGGATCCTGCAGGATCATGGCGATGCGGTTGCCGCGCAGCGCCCGGCGTTCGCGGGGGGATATCGACAATAGGTCGATTCCGTCGAAAGCGAGCCTGTTCGCCGACACCTCAGCCTGCGGTGGGGTCAAGCCCATGATGGCGCGGCCGGTCTGCGACTTGCCGGAGCCGCTCTCGCCGACGATGCCCAGCCGCTCGCGGCCGAGCGAGAAGGAAACGCCCCGCACCGCCTGCACGATGCCGGTGCGGGTCGGGAAAGTGACGCGCAGGTCGTCGACTTCGAGCAGCGAGGCTTTTGTTTGCTTGTCAGGATTGCCGCTCACTGGTCGCCGCTCCGTGGATCGAGCGCGTCGCGCAGGCCGTCGCCGAGCAGGTTGAAGCCGAGGCTGACGATGAGGATGGCAGCGCCCGGCGCGGCAGCCACCCACCACTGGTCGAGGATGAAGCGGCGGCCCGACGCGATCATCGCGCCCCATTCCGGCAGCGGCGGCTGCGCGCCGAGGCCGAGGAAGCCGAGGCCGGCGGCGGTGAGGATGATGCCCGCCATGTCGAGCGTCACGCGGATGATCAGGGAGGAGATGCAGAGCGGCATGATGTGACGCAGCACGATGCGAAAGGGCGAAGCGCCCATCAGCTGCACCGCCTTGATGAAATCGGAGTTGCGCACCGTCAGCGTCTCGGCGCGGGCTATGCGCGCGTAAGGCGGCCAGGAGGTGATGGCGATCGCCAGCACCGCGTTCTCGATGCCAGGCCCGAGCGCCGCGACGAAGGCAAGCGCCAGAACCAGCTTCGGGAAGGCGAGGAAGATGTCGGTGATGCGCATCAGGATGGTGTCGGTCCAGCCGCCGGCATAGCCGGCGACAGTGCCGACCAGCAGACCGATGGGGGCGGCGATGACGGCGACGAGGATGACGACGTAGAGCGTCCAGCGCGAACCGTAGACGATGCGGGAATAGATGTCGCGGCCAAGGTCGTCCGTGCCGAACCAGTGCGCGGCGCCGGGCGGAAGCAAGCGGGCGTTCTTCAGGTCGCCCACGGTCGGCGAATAGGGCGCCAGCACGTCGGCAAAGGCGGCGACCGCCACCAGCGCGAGGATGATCAGCAGACCGACGAGGGCCAACCGGTTGGCAGAAAAACGCCGCCACGCCACATAGGCGCGGCCGAGCCTCGCCTGCACGCGCGAGGCCGGCCGCTCGCTGAGCAGCCACTCACGGCGGGTTTGAATCGTCTCCGCGCTCATCCGGCCTTCGTCCTTGGGTCAAGAAGCCGATAAAGCAGGTCGGACAGAAGATTGATGGCGATGAAGACCGAGCCGATGATGATGGTGCCGCCGAGCACCGCGTTCATGTCGGCGTTCTGCAGGGAATTGGTGATGTAGAGGCCGATGCCCGGCCAGGAGAAAACGGTCTCGGTCAGCACCGAGCCTTCAAGCAGGCTGGCATAGGAGAGCGCGATCACCGTGACCATCGGCACTGCTGCATTGCGTAGCGCATGGCCCCAGATGATGCGCGTTTCCGACAGGCCTTTGGCGCGCGCGGCGACGATGTATTCCTGCGCCATTTCGTTCAGCATGAAGGAGCGCGTCATGCGGCTGATATAGGCGAGCGCGAAATAGCCGAGCAGCGAGGCCGGGAGGATGATGTGGCGGTAGGCGTCATAAAAGACATCCCACTGGCCTTGCATCGCCGCGTCGAGGAGGTAGAAGCCGGTGATCGGCGTGAAGGTGTATTCGTAGACGACGTCGAGCCGCGCCGGAAAGGCGACCCATTGCAGCTTGGCGTAGAACAGCACGAGGCCGAGCAGTCCCAGCCAGAAGATCGGCACGGAATAGCCGATCAGGCCGATGATGCGCACGATCTGGTCGATGAGGCTGCCGCGCCGCACCGCCGCCAGCACGCCGAGCGGCACGCCGATGACGGCGCCGATGATGGTGCCCAGCGTGGCGAGCTCGATCGTCGCCGGGAAGACGCGGCGGATGTCGGACATAACCGGATTGGTGGTCAGCACCGAGGTGCCGAAATCGCCGCTCAGCGCGCTTTTGACATAGATGTAGAACTGCTCGATCAGCGGCAGGTCGAGGCCCATTTCGCGGCGCGTGCGCTCGACGACGGCCGTCGGCGCGCGGTCGCCGAGCACGGCCAGCACCGGATCGATGGGGATGACGCGGCCGATGAAGAAGGTCACCGCGAGAAGACCGAGATAGGTCGTCACCGCGATGACCAGGAAGCGGCCGACCGATGATAAAATAGCGACGGCACGGGCGCTGCCGCGCCCTGCCGCCGCCTGGTTTTCAGCTACGCTCACGCGTCCGACGAGCCTACTTGGAAACCGTCCAGACGAAATTGGTATCGAAGCTGGGGCCGAGCTTGAAATCCTTGAGGTTCTTGCGCAGTCCCGCCACTTCCAGCTGCTGATGGATGATGACGAAGGGGCTGGTATCGAGGATCTTCTGCTGCAGGTCCTTGTACATGTCGGCGCGCTTGGTCGAATCCTTCTCCAGTAGCGCCGCCTCGGTTTCCTTGGTCAGGTCCGGAATGTCCCAAGCATTGCGCCAGGCCAGCGTCTTGATCTTGGCCGCGTCGGAATTGTCCGGGTTCGAGGCGAAGGTCTGGGCGTTGGAGTTCGGATCGAAATAGTCCTGGCCCCAGTTGCCGATATAGATGTCGTGGTTGCGCGCGCGGTACTTGGTCAGCGTCTGCTTGCCGTCGCCGGGGATGATCTCCAGCTTGATGCCGGCCTGGCCGAGCGTCTGCTGGATCGATTCCGCCATGCCGGTGGTCGGCTGGCCGGTGCGCACGTCCATGGTCACCTTGAAGCCGTCGGCCAACCCGGCCTTGGCCAGCAGCTCCTTGGCCTTGGCGACGTCGAGCTTGAAGGGATTCTCGTCGACGGCGCCGAGGTCGCCCTTGGGCAGGAAGGACTGATGGATCTCGCCGATGCCCTTGAGGATGGTCGAGGCCATCGCGTCGTAGTCGACCAGATATTTGAACGCCTGGCGAACCTCCGGCTTGGCAAGGTTCGGATTCTTCTGGTTGAGGCTGATGTAGTAGACCGTGCCTTTCGGGGCGCTGGTGGTGGTGAGATCGGCGTTCTTGGCGATGGCGTCGAGGTCGTTCGGCTCGAGGTTGCGGGCAACGTCGATGTCGCCGGCCTCGAGCGCCAGACGCTGCGCGGAGCTTTCCTTCATGTTGCGGTAGATGACGCGGGCAAGCTTGGCCTTCTCGCCGTTGTAGTTGTCGTTGCGCTCCAAAACGACGGCTTCATTGGCGCGCCATTCACGCAGCTTGTAGGGGCCGGAGCCGGCATAGCCGGTCTTCAGCCAGGCATTGCCGAAGTCGTTGTCCCATTTGTAGTCGGCGCTGGGCGTTACGGCCGCGACATGTTCCTTGACCAGCTTGCCGTCGACGACGGAAGCGACGGTGGCCGACAGGCAGTTCAGCACGAAGCTCGGCGCGTAGGCCTTGTCGACGACGAATTGGAAAGTCGTATCGTCGACCGCCTTGGCCTTCTCGGTGACGTTGTCGCCGCTGATGCCGAACTGGTTGATGATGAAGGCCGGGCTCTTGTCGAGCTTGATGGCTCGCTCGAAGGAGTAGGCGACGTCGGCCGCGGTGATCGGATTGCCCGAGGCGAACTTCATTCCGGGCTTGAGCTTGAAGGTGTAGGTCAGGCCGTCATCGGAAACGGTCCAGCTCTCGGCGAGGTCGCCCTTGACCTTGGAGGTGTCGCTGAGGTCGAGCCGTACCAGGAGATCATAGGTGTTGCCGGTGACTTCGGCGGTCGACAGCTCAAACGCCTCGCCCGGATCCATCGAGATGATGTCGTCGATGGCGAAGCCTTCGACCAGCGTGTCCGCAGGCGTGACCGCAAAAGCGGGCGCCGCAAGCAGCGCAGACATCGCCACACCCGCAAGCAAGCTACGGAGAGCAAACTTTTCCAGCATCATGATGATCGTTCCCTGTTTTGTTGACCTGAGGTTCCCGGCTCAGGGCTGCTTTATTCTTCTCGAAGCCGACGGCGGCTTGGACCACTTACCGTCGTGGTTTTTGTCCAGTTGGTCAACACCCTATCGGCAGCGTTCGAACCGGCAACGCGCATTTTGCGAAACAGCTTATTGGGCCAGAACGGGCGGTCACGAGTCGACCCGTGCCCCGGCTAATCGAAACCCTCAATCAGGAAAAATCTGCTAAATTTTCGACCCTTGGAGGTCGCCGTCATTTCAGTTGCGCAACCAGGCTCGCGTCGGGAAAGCAGGTCGCAGGCTTGCCGTTCTTCGCTTGCCAGACGCCGATCGAGCGGCGCGTCTTGAAGCCGGGCAGGCCGTCGGCGCTGCCGACGTCGTAGCCCTTCGCCTGCAGCGCCTGCTGGAGTGCCGCGATGTCGGACCGGTGGAGATCGCCCACCGGGCCCCAGGTGCCGGAGAAGGTGGCGTCACCCTTGGCGATGCGGTCGGCGGCGTGGCCGATGAACAGCGCATAGAGGTCGCTAGTGTTGTATTCCTTCAGCACATAGAAGTTCGGCGTGACGATGAAGGCCGGGCCGCTGCGCCCGGCCGGCATCAGGAGGAAGCCCTCGGCCTTCAGCTCGCTGGCCTGGAACGCCTTGCCGTCGGCGCGCCTGATGCCCATCGCCACCCAGTCGGAAATCTTCTTGCCCTGGTCCGGTCCTTCAAGCGAGCAGGAGACGTTTGCCGGCGCGATCACCTCCGTCCCCCAGCCGCGGCCCCTTACCCAGCCATAATGGACGAGATAGTTGGCGATGGAAGCGAGCACGTCGGGCGTCGAACTCCAGATGTCGGGCCGGCCGTCGCCATCGAAATCGACGGCGTGCTTCAGGAAGGACGTCGGCATGAATTGCGGCTGGCCGAGCGCGCCCGCCCAGGACGACTTCATCGCATCGACTGTGGCGAGCTTGCGCTCGACTATCTCGAGCGCCGCCAGCACCTCGGTGCGGAAGAAGTCCTTTTTCGTCGACATGAACGCCTTTGTGCCCAGCACCTCGAAGGCGTCGTAAGGCATCTTCGCGGCGCCGAAGCCGGTCTCGCGGCCCCAGATCGCCAGCACGATGTCGCCGGGCACGCCGTAGCGCTTTTCGATCAGCCCGAGCACCCTCGCATTGGCGCTCTCGCGTGCCCGTCCACCGGTGGTGACGGCGCGAATGATCTTCTCGGCGAAATAGTTGGCGGGCGGACCGAACTCGGCCTGGTGCTGCTTTTCGGGCGTCGTCGGCTTCTCGCCGGGCATGACGAGGTCCGGCAGCTTCAGGTTCGGCTTCACGCCGATGAAGGCGGCATCGAAGGTTTTCTTGGAGATGCCTTTGGCCTTGGCTTCGGGCCAGAGGTCGTTCTGCAGCCAGGCCTGGAACTGACCGTCGATAGGGGCGGCGCGGGAGGTGTCTACGAGAAACAGCCCGGCAAGCGCTGCAAGGAAGGAGAGCACGGCCAATCTGAGAAGCTGGCGCCAGGCACCCCCCTCTGTCCTGCCGGACATCTCCCCCTCAAGGGGGGAGATCAGATGTCGCGCGGGCTTTCGCCAATCACCAACATTGCAGAAGGAGCGCCGGGGCCCAAGCTGCCAATCTCCCCCCTTGAGGGGGAGATGTCCGGCAGGACAGAGGGGGGTGCCTGGCGCCAGCTTCGAAGGATGCATTCCGGCCATAGCGCGCCCCCTCCCCGCCAACTTCAAAACGCCGTCCTCGATCGCAGCGCTGCGGCCAGCGTGCCTTCGTCAAGATAATCCAGCTCGCCGCCGACCGGGACGCCGTGCGCGAGCCGTGTCACCTTGACTTCGAAGCCCGAGAGCTGGTCGGTCAGGTAGTGCGCGGTGGTCTGGCCCTCGACGGTGGCGTTGACGGCGAGGATCACCTCCTTCACCTCGCCACCGGCGACGCGGTCGATCAATGAGCGGATGTTGAGCTGGTCCGGGCCGATGCCGTCGAGCGGCGACAGCGTGCCGCCGAGCACGTGGTAGCGCACGTTCATGGCGGCGGCGCGTTCCAGCGCCCAGAGGTCGGAGACGTCCTCGACGACGATCAGCGTGCCGGCATCACGGCGCGGATCGGTGCAGATCATGCAGGGGTCGGAGGTGTCGACATTGCCGCAGGTCGAGCAGATGCGCACCTTGTCGACCGCCTCGCCCATGGCGGCGGCCAAAGGCTGCAGCAGTTGCTCCTTCTTCTTGATGAGATGGAGGGCCGCGCGCCTTGCCGAACGCGGCCCGAGCCCCGGCACCTTGGCCAGGAGCTGGATCAGGCGTTCGATCTCTGGGCCGGCGATTCGCTTCGACATCGCTCTGATCTAGGATTTTTCAGAGCGCTTTGGAACAGTCGCAACAATGCACGGCCCGCCTTGCTGCCAAGGCGGGCCGTGTGTCGAGGGTCGACTCAACAGGTTAGAGCGGTCGGTTCTGGCTGACGATCAGCGCGCCAATGGCATCGGTGTTCTCAGGCGTCGATTGGAATCCCATCGCCGCTTCCTGAGGAGCGCTCGGAACGGAGGTGACATACCGGCCGTTCAGCGTGCCGCCGAAGCGGGACGCGTCCGGCTCCTCCATCGGCTCCTGCATCGCCACCACGGTCGGCTTCGCCGTGACGCGGCCGGACTTCTGCGAGGGCGCGGCGGAAGCCGTCATGTAGGTCTGCTCGACCGGAACGGCCGCTGGCTTGGCCGAAGGCACCGGCGCCGCTACTGCGGTCATTGCGGCCTGCTTGGCCGGGTCGGCATGGACAATGGTCTTGACCACCGGCTCGGCGGAAGCGACGAGCACCGGAGCGGCGGGGTCGGTCTTCTGCGACTTGTCGGAGGCCATGGCGACCATGGGCTCGTCGGGCAGCGGTTGCCAGTTGCGGCCGCGCTTCTCATAGAAGGCGTTGCCGCCGGCAACCATCGTGTAGTGCATGTTCTTGTAGGGGAAGCGCAGTCCGGCGGTGTGGAAATACATCGTGTTCTTGAGCTTGGCCTTGCGCTCGCCCTTGAGCACCGCCTGGGCGGCCTCCTCGACATCGGGCAGCGCCCGCGAATTCATCGGCCGCGTCAGCACGCCGGGGGCGAACTGGCCCCTCTCGCCGACGACCTCGCAGATGGTGCTGCCGTGCTGGCCAGAGCGCAGCCGGTTCATGACGACCGTGCCGACGGCGATCATGCCGTCACGGCTCGACCGGTTGGACTCGAAGAACATCGCCCTTTGCAGGCACTCCTTGTCCTTCATCGAGTATTTGTAGGAGCGCGAGCTGAGGAAGCTCGGCGTGACGGCGTCGGTCAGGCTCGCCACCGACATGCCGTGTGAAGTGGTCTGGCTGCAGCCGGCCAGGAACAAGGGGGAAGCGGCGATGCCGATAAGCAGCAGCGGCGTCTTCCATCGCGTCGCGATCAACAAAAAAGCCTCATTTCCAGATGCCAGCCCGCCCCGAGATGTGGCAAGAATGAGACTCTTTCAGGCAAAAAGATGGCTAGATGGTTAGCAAGCTCTGGACTTGGGTAAAACTTTATGAATGCCGCGAAATGAGCCCGTGAGCATTGCCGGCAAAATGGTTAATATTGCGGCCCGGGCTCAATTTTCGTTCATAATCAATTAACTGGCGGCAGGCGCCTCAGAACGGCAATTTCATTCCAGGTGGAATCGGCAGGCCGGCAGTCAAGGCCTTGGTCTTTTCCTGCATGACCTGCTCGACCTTATTTTTGGCGTCATTGTGAGCAGCCAACAGCAGGTCTTCGAGGATCTCGACCTCGTCATCCTTGAGCAATGACGGATCGATCTTCAGCGCCTTCATTTCGAACTTGCCGGTCAGCGTCACGCTGACCAGGCCGCCGCCCGCCTGTCCGGTGGCTTCGAGGGTGGCGATCTCGTCCTGCATGGCCTGGAACTTGGCCTGCATTTCCTTCGCCTTGCCCATCAGGCCGAGAAGATCCTTCATCGCAAATATCCTCTTTGTTTCTTTTGTCGGAGCATGATCTTGTCCGAACCGTAGGTCAGCGAAGCAAAAGCCGGTTCCCACTTTTCACTGACGCGGTCCTTCGGTTCGGGATCATGCTCTAGATTTCGTCATCGTCCGCCGCAGGCTCGACAGGCAGGTCGGCCTCGGTGCCTTCGGCCTCCGGCACATCCGGAATGCGCACGTCGATGATCTTGGCGCCGGGAAAGCGGGCGAGGATGGCGGCGACGGTCGGATCGCTCCTGGCGTCCGAGAAGGCGTTCTCGCGCTTCGTCGTCTCCATCTCGGCCAGCGTCTGGCCACCCTCTTCCTTCGACAGCGACACCAGCCAGTTGCGGCCGGTCCAGGCGCGCAGCTTGGCCGTCAGGTCATTGAGCAGCATCTTCGGCGCATCGTCGGTCAGGCTGACGTCGATGCGGCCGGGCTCGATGCGCACCAGCCGCACGCAGCGCTTCAAGAGCACCTTGAAGGCGATGTCGCGGTTGGCGTCGGCAAGGGCCGCAATATCGGCCAGCGACTTCACCGGAACGGCAGGCGTCTCGACGACCGGCTCGGGCGCAGGAACGAAGGCGGCAGGCACCGGCTGCGCCTCGACCAGCCGCATCGTCTGCGCGCCGCCGGTGGAGGTCGGCATGCGTGTTTGCGCCACCGCGCTGGCGCCACCATTGCCGGGACTTGCCGGCGCTCCGTTGGCACGTGGCGCGCCATTCGGCACCGGTGCCGCGCCTTCCAGCGATTTCAGCGCTTCGTCCAGGGTCGGCAGGTCGGCGGCGTGCGCCAGCCGGATCAGCACCATCTCGCCGGCGCTGACCGGACGATTGGAGGACTGCACCTCGGGGATCCCCTTGAGCAGCATCTGCCAGGTACGCGACAGCACGCGCACCGACAGGGTGCTCGCGAATTCCCCGCCGCGCCGCCGCTCGTCCTCGGAGAGCGAGGCATCCTCGGCCGCCGCCGGCACGAAACGAAGCCGGGTGACGAGATGATTGAATTCGGCCAAATCGGTGAGCACGGCGGCCGGGTCGGCGCCGGTATCGTACTGCGCCCGGAACTCGGCCAAAGCAGCCGCCACGTCGCCCTTCATGACATGCTCGAACAGGTCGATGATGCGGGCGCGGTCAGCAAGCCCCAGCATGGCGCGCACCGCCTCGGCGCTGACCGCGCCGCTGCCATGGGCGATCGCCTGGTCGAGGATCGAAAGCGAATCGCGCGCCGAGCCTTCGGCGGCGCGGGCGATCATCGCCAGGGCCTCGTCGTCGACGGAAATGCCTTCCTTGGCGGCGATCGAGGAAAGATGCGCGACGAGCGCGCCGGCATCGATGCGCCTCAGATCGAAGCGCTGGCAGCGCGACAGAACCGTGATCGGCACCTTGCGGATCTCGGTGGTGGCGAAGATGAATTTGACGTGCGGCGGCGGCTCTTCCAGCGTCTTCAGCAGGCCGTTGAAGGCCTGGGTGGAGAGCATATGCACTTCGTCGATGATGTAGACCTTGTAGCGGGCCGAGACCGGCGCGTAGCGGACGCGGTCGATGATGTCCCTGATGTCGTCGATGCCGGTGTGGGAGGCGGCGTCCATCTCGATGACGTCGACATGGCGGCCTTCCATGATCGCCTGGCAATGCTCGCCGGGAATCGACAGATCGACCGAGGGCTGGTCGACGGTCGCAGTCTTGTAGTTGAGCGCCCGTGCCAGGATGCGCGCCGTCGTCGTCTTGCCGACACCGCGCACGCCGGTCAGCATCCAGGCCTGGGCGATGCGGCCGGTGGCGAAGGCGTTGGTCAGGGTGCGGACCATCGGCTCCTGGCCGATCAGCTCGGAGAAATTGGAGGGGCGATATTTGCGCGCCAGCACGCGATAGGCGCCGGCCTTGCCTGTCTCCAGGCTTTCAGCGCCCAAGTTTCCGGCAGCCCCCAAATTTCCGGCTTCGCTCATTCGCCGTCAAAAGCTCCAAGGACCGCGACGGAAGGCGGCCGATTCCTGCGCATAGTCTCGCCCGCACGGCTTGGCGCCGTCAATGTCGCGGGAGAAAGGCGAAGAGGCGGGAGGCTGGAACAATGACCCGTTCCGGGCTCGTTAGGGCTGCTTCCTTCCGGACCTGACCCGGTTGGCGAGTGGATCGTCCACCACCAACCTCCCGCGCTCCATATCGGCAATTCGGCGCCGAAATGCAAGGGCGGAGGTGAATGGCCGGCCCGGCCATGCGGGCAAGAGGCCTTCAAATCAACAATAGCGGCCAATGATTCGCTTGCAGCCACCTTGCCGCCGCTCTAGCGTTCCCCGGTTTGAAAAACATTACAAAAGCGAAGGAAACGCCCATGCTGCCTGGCCTCAAGGCCGGTTTCACACTGGACGCCCGGTTGGAGGCGGACAGTGAGCAGCTCATGTGGCTCGGCCTGTGCGAGCTCAGGGTGATGAACGATCGCCGCTGGCCGTGGCTTATTCTGGTTCCGCAGCGGCCCGGCATCGAGGAGTTGCACGACATGACGCCGCTCGACCAGGCGATGCTGACCTTCGAGACCAACATGGTGGCGCAGGCGCTGAAGCGGGTGACCGGCTGCACCAAGATCAACACCGGCGCGCTCGGCAACATCGTGCGCCAGCTGCATGTCCACGTCATCGCGCGCACCGAAGGCGACCCGGGCTGGCCCGGGCCGGTCTGGGGCCACGGCATGCGCGAGCCCTATCAACGCCCCGATATCCGCCGGTTTGCCGAAACCATCAAGGCAGCGCTATAAGCCGACCAGTGTCCATCCCCCGCTTTCCCGAGACCCCGAGTCCCCATGAGCTTTCGTCTGTTTGACGCGCCATTGCGCGAGCCGAGCCAGTTCGTCGGTTTCGCCGGAAACCGGATCGACCGGCAGTCGGAAAACCGCGCCGACGACGCGGTCGAAAAGGCGCTTGCCGATCAAACCGCCCGGCTGATGCTGATGCTTGGCGGCAGGCTCTATCTGAAGCTCGACGACGGCAGGTTCGATCCGTGGTTCGAGGCGGCGGAAAGCCAGGCCTTCGAGGTTTCGCTCGACCGCGGCGTGCTGCTCGGCTTTTCCGAGGACGGCCCGGTGCTTGCCGTGCCCGCCGGCATCGAGCCGGAAAAGTTGCCCGAGACGATCAAGGCGATCGACTACCGTTCGGTCTACATGCAGGGGCTGATCGACGAGGCGGCCGCCGGCGCGCTGGCGCAAGGCGCTGCGCTGCTTGCCTGGCATGCCAGCCACGCTTTCTGCAGCAAGTGCGGCAATCCTTCCGAAATGCGCGCGGGCGGCTACAGGCGACATTGCCCGGCCTGCGGCACCGACCATTTCCCGCGCACCGATCCGGTGGCGATCATGCTGACGGCGACGCGCGAGAAATGCCTGCTCGGGCGCGGCCGGCATTTCGCGCCGGGCATGTATTCGGCGCTGGCCGGCTTCATCGAGCCGGGCGAGACGATCGAGGCGGCCGTGCGCCGCGAGACGCTGGAGGAGGCCGGCATCCGGCTCGGCCGTGTCGTCTATCATGCCAGCCAGCCGTGGCCGTTTCCCTATTCGCTGATGATCGGCTGCTTCGGCGAGCCGCTCAACGAAGATATCCAGGCCGACCTCAACGAGCTTGAGGACTGCCGCTGGTTTTTCCGCGACGAGGTGCGCTCGATGCTGGTCAGGGAGCATGCCGGCGGGTTGATCACGCCGCCGAAGGGGGCGATCGCCCACCACCTCATCCGCGCCTGGGTCGACAGCGAATAGGAGCAGCCGAAAAATGATCCGTCATACCGTCGCGTTCACGCTGAAGCATCCGCCGCATTCTTTGGAGGCGAAGCGTTTCCTCCACGACGCGAAGAAGATCCTCACCGGGATCAAAGGCGTGACGCATTTCGAGCAGTTACGCCAGGTGAGCCCCAAGAACGACTATCAGTTCGGCTTCTCGATGGAGTTCGCCGATCAGGCCGCCTACACCAGGTATAACGAGCACCCCGACCATGTCGCCTTCGTGCGCGACCGCTGGGTTCCGGAGGTCGAGGCGTTCATGGAGATCGACTACGTGCCGTTGGGCTGGGGGTGATATCGGGTTGAGGGCAAACGTCGGAGATTAGCGAAAGCCTTCGTGCTTCGTCATCCACGGGCGAAGCAAGGAGCGAAGCGACGCGCGTAGACCCGAGGATCCATGCCGTAACTTCGACGCGTTACGACGGTCCAGAATTCTGCTCCGCTGCGGCCCCTGACCGAGGTAACGGCATGGATCCTCGGGTCTGCGCTCCGCTTCGCGTCGCTCCGCCCGTGGATGACGACTTCGCGAAGGCTCCCGCCAATCTCCAAGGTCGTGGGCTCCGAACCGCCGGTTGACGGCGACCAACCGCTCAATCCGCGACCTTCCACTGCTCGCGCGACGCGCTCGCCGGATAGACGCCGAGGATGCGCATCTCGCGCGAGAAGAAGCGCAATTCGTCGAGCGCCAGCTTGACCAGCGGATCGTCGGGGTGGCCCTCGATGTCGGCATAGAACAGCGTCGCGGTGAAGGCGCCGAGCTGATAGCTCTCGAGCTTGGTCATGTTGATGCCGTTGGTGGCGAAGCCGCCCATGGCCTTGTAGAGCGCGGCCGGCACGTTGCGGACGCGGAAGACGAAGGTGGTCATCATCTTGGCGTCGGGCGACGGACGCTCGGCCCACTGCTTGTTCTTGGTCAGCACGACGAAGCGGGTGACGTTCGAGTCGGTGTCCTCGACGTTCTTCTCGATGATGTCGAGGCCGTAGAGCTCCGCGGCGAGCGCAGGCGCAAGCGAGGCCATGGTGCGATCCTTGACCTCGGAAACCATCT
Organism: Mesorhizobium sp.; assembly: GCA_004963905.1. Taxonomy (GTDB): domain Bacteria; phylum Pseudomonadota; class Alphaproteobacteria; order Rhizobiales; family Rhizobiaceae; genus Mesorhizobium. The sequence continues at coordinate 14,800 of SUGL01000043.1, read as the reverse complement.
TGGCCGAACCCGCCGTGTCGCCGGCGATCACCGGCTTCCAGCCGTTCTTGCGGATGTATTTGCGGCACTGGCCAAGCGCGTGAATATGGCTGTGCACCGTCTTGATCTCTTCGCGCCTGACACCCGGCAGCACCATCAGCTGGAAATGGATCGGCAGGAAATACTCGCCGACGATGTGCAGGCGCGATTCCGGCAACAGATGATGGATGTCGGCGACGCGCCCTGCGATCGTGTTCTCGATCGGGATCATGGCGAGATCGGCCTTACCGGTCTCCACGGCGTTGAAAGCGTCCTCGAAAGTCGGACAGGGCAACGGATCCATCGACGGGAACATGTTGCGGCAAGCGGTGTCGGAGTTGGCGCCGGGCTCGCCCTGGAAGGAAATTCTGTTGGTCTTTTCGGGCATTCGCCAATGTCTCGCTTACGGATGTCTCAATTTGAAAGGATTTGCCTGGCGCGTTCGAGATCGTCGGGCGTGTCGACGCCGAGCGGCAGCGACCGGACGATCTCGGCATTGATGCGCATACCGGCTTCGAGCGCCCGCAGTTGCTCCAGCCGTTCACGGCGCTCCAGCGGCGACGGCTTCAGCGCGACGAAGCGTTCGAGCGCCGCGCGCCGATAGGCGTAGAGGCCGACATGGTGATAGAGCGGGCCTTCCCCCCAAGGCGCCGTGGCGCGGGTGAAATAGAGCGCCCTGAGCCGCGTCGGGGACAGCGGCGAGCCGACGATCTTGACGACGTTCGGATTGGTCCTTTCCTCGTCGCGCACGATCTCGACGCCGAGCGTGGCGATGTCGACCGACGGGTCGTCGAAGGGCCGCAGCGATGCGCCGATGATTTCAGGGTCGATGGTCGGCAGATCGCCCTGCACATTGACGATGGTTTCGACCTCTTTCCTCGGGTCAATCGCGGCAAGGGCCTCGAAGATGCGGTCGGAGCCCGATTCGTGGTCGGCGCGCGTCATCACCGCCTCGAAACCGTGCTCCCGGACCGCCGAGGCAACCGCTTCCGTGTCCGTCGCCACCACCACGCGGCCAAGCCCGGCCTCGGCGCCACGGCGGGCGACATGGACGATCATCGGCGCGCCAGCGATGTCGGCCAGCGGCTTGCCCGGCAGGCGCGTCGAGGCCATGCGGGCGGGGATCAGGATCAAGGTCGACATGGGACTTCAGGGCGGCCGGGAACGCGGATGGAAAGTGGCAAAACGTCTCACTGGAAGCGCCCTTATAGGTGTTGCAACGCCGAAGCAAAAGACCTAGTTTCCGCCCGATTTGACTGGCCCTCCCGGGCCTTTAGCGATACCGACGGACGGAGTGGACGGGACGGTCCGCCGGAAAAGGGAGCAAGGGGCGTATGGATTCCAACGAAGTCAACAAGCTGCTCGGCGGATTCCTCGGAACCTGCTTCGTCGTCTTTTCCGTGGGCATCGTGTCCGACGCACTGTTTGCTTCCCCCGCGCCCGAGAAGCCCGGCTTCGCCATCGAGGCTCAAGAGCCGGCCGAAGGCGGCGGTGCCGCGGCGCCAGCCGCCGAAGCCAAGCCGATCGCCGATCTGCTCGCCAAGGCCAATGCCGAGGCGGGCGCCGCCATCTTCAAGAAGTGCCAGGCCTGCCATTCCGGCGAGAAGGGCGGCCCGAACAAGGTCGGTCCGGACCTCTGGGATATCGTCGACCGCCCCGTCGCCGAGCATGAAGGCTTCGCCTATTCGGCCGGCATGAAGGACTTTTCCAAGGGCGGCGCCGAGAAGTGGACCTACGACAACCTCAACCACTTCATCACCTCGCCGAAGAAGTTCGTGAAGGGCACGGCGATGGGCTTTGCCGGCCTGCCGAAGGATGAAGACCGCGCCAACGTGATCGCCTATCTGCGCACGCTGTCGGACAATCCGAAGCCGCTGCCGCAGCCGGGTGCTTCGGCCGAGGCCAAGCCCGCCGAAGGCGCCAAGCCCGCGGAAGGTGCCGCACCCGCCAAGCCGGCCGAAGGCGCCGCTCCGGCCAAGCCGGCCGCACCCGCTCAATAAACAATTTGTCATGAAGACACCTTGGAAAAGCCGGGTTCGTCCCGGCTTTTCTGTTAGGAAAACCGCATATGCGGCGACAAAAGCCGGCGCTTGCGGTTTTCACCGGCGTCAAATGATCTAGATTGCCGGTGGGCAGAGCAATTCCAGGAAAAGCGGGAACCGGTTTTCCGACCGGAATTGCGTCGAAACAAAGCGAAGGAGCGGCCGTCGTTTCCGTGAAACGATGAACGCTCCAGAGCTCGCGACGAGGAGAACGCATGACAGCTGGCCGCTCCCGGATAGTTTTCGCATCGATGCTGGCGCTTGCCTTCGCCGTCAGCCTGCAGGCCAGCGCCGCCGACGAATGGCACACGACTTCCTCGCTGATCGGCCCCTCCAAATACGGCGACAATTTCCAGCGCTACGACTACGTCAATCCGGATGCGCCGAAGGGCGGCACCCTCAACACCGTCGTTGTCGGTACGTTCGACAGCTTCAACCCCTATATCGTGCAGGGCGCCCCGGCCGCCGGTTTCGCGCAGTTCACAGGAGGCCTGCTCTACGACACGTTGATGGAGCAGGCGACCGACGAAGGCAGCGTCAGTCACGCGCTGGTCGCCGAGGCCTACAAATACCCGTCCGACTATTCGTCGGCTACTTACCGGCTCAACCCTCAAGCCAAGTGGCACGACGGCCAGCCGATCACCGTCGACGACGTGGTCTGGTCGTTCCAGGTGCTCAAAGCCAACAGCCCGATGTACAACCGCTATTTCGAGAACGTGACCGAGGCGGTCGCCATCTCGGACCGCGAGGTCGAGTTCCATTTCAACCAGAAGGGCAATCGCGAACTGCCCAAGATCCTCGGCGATCTCGTCGTGCTGCCGAAGCACTGGTGGGAGGGTACCGACGCCAGCGGCAAGAAACGCGACATAACCAAGTCCACCTTGGAACCTCCCCTCGGTTCGGGGCCCTACAAGATTGCCAGCTTCAAGCCGGGCTCGGAGATCGTCTGGCAGCGCGTGCCCGATTACTGGGGCGCCAAGCTGCCGGTGAAGATCGGCCGCGAGAATTTCGACAGCCAGCGATTCAGCTACATCCTCGACGACAATGCCGCCTGGCAGGCTTTCACCAAGGGCGGGCTTGACGATATCAAGCCGGAAAACAGCTCGAGGCGCTGGAAGACATTCTATAATTTCCCGGCGGTGAGCGCCGGCGACGTGATCAAGAAGGAATTCAAAACCACCTCGCCCGAGCCGATGCAGGCTTTCGTGCTCAATCAGCGGCGGCCGCTGTTCCAGGACCGGCTGGTGCGCGCCGCGCTGACCTATCCGTTCGACTTCGAAACGATGAACCGCACGCTGTTCTACAATTCGAACACGCGCACCCACAGCTATTTCGAGGGTACCGAGCTGGCGTCGAGCGGGCTGCCGCAAGGCAAGGAACTCGAAATCCTGGAGAAGTATCGCGACAAGTTGCCGCCGGAGCTGTTCACGCAGGAATTCAAGCTGCCGGTCTACGATTCACCGCAAGCGGAGCGGAAGAATCTGAAGCAGGCGGTCGATCTTTTTGCAAAGGCAGGCTGGGTGATCAAGGGCGGCAAGATGGTGAATGCCAAGACCGGCCAGCCCTTCAAGTTCGAGATACTCGGCTCGAACGACACCGACCAGGTCATCGCCAGTCCGTGGATCGCAAATTTGCGCAAGATCGGCGTCGATGCCACGCTGCGCATCATCGACCAGACGCAGTACATCAACCGCGTCAACAATTTCGACTACGACGTCATCACCAGCATACTTCAGCAATCGGAATCGCCCGGCAACGAGCAGCGCGATTTCTGGAGCTCGAAGGCGGCGGACACGCCGGGATCGCGCAATTATTCCGGTATCAAGAACCCGGTCGTCGACGCGCTCGTCGACCGCATCATCTTCGCCACCGACCGCGACGATCTCGTCGCCACGACCCACGCGCTCGATCGGGTGCTGTTGTGGAACTACTATGTCGTGCCGCAATACTATCGCGCGGTGGTTTGGCTCGCCTACTGGAACAAGTTCGGCATGCCGGAGAAGCAGCCCAGCTACCGTGGCGCCGACATCGATTCCTGGTGGGTCGACACGGCGAAGGAGAAAGCGCTGGCCGCCAAGTACAAGGGGCTCAATTGATGAGGCGGCAGACAATGCTTCCTCGTCGCGACTTCCTGGCGCTCGGCACGGCGGCGGCGGCCACGGCACTGCTTCCCGGCCGCGCCTTTGCCGCCATTCCGACGGGCGTGAAGGTGCATGGCCTGTCGGCTTTCGGCGATCTCAAATACAAGCCCGACTTCACGCATTTCGACTATGTCAAGCTCGACGCGCCGCAAGGCGGGACCTTCAACTTCTCGCCGCCCAACTGGGGTTACAATCAGAGCCCGCTGACCTTCAACACGCTGAACTCCTTCGTTCCCAAGGGCGATGCGCCGCAGCGCACGGAAATGTGCTTCGATTCGCTGATGGTGCGAGCGCTCGACGAGCCTGACGCCGTCTATGGACTGGTCGCCGACGGCGTCACGATTTCCGACGACCGCAACGGGTTCACCTTCTCGCTTCGCCCGCAGGCACGTTTTCATGACGGCTCGCCGCTCACGGCCGAGGATGCCGCCTTCAGCTTCAAATTGCTCAAGGACAAGGGCCATCCGGATTTTTCGCTGTCGCTGACGCATCTGGAAGACGCAGTGGCAGTTGACGCCCACACGGTCGAGCTCAAATTCTCCGGCAGGCAGTCGTCCCGGACGATCCTCAACGTCGTCCAGTTTCCGATCCTGTCGAAGGCCTTCTACACGGCCAATCCGTTCGATTCCTCGCAGCTCAATCCGCCGCTCGGATCGGGCGCCTACAAGGTCGGGCGCTGGTCGGCCGGAACGTTCATCGAATATGAGCGCGTGGCCGACTATTGGGGCAACGACCTGCCGGTCAATCGCGGGCAGAACAATTTCCAGCGCATCCGCATCGAATTCTACCAGGACCGCACCGCAGGCTTCGAGGCCTTCAAGAAAGGCGAAATCCTCTACCGGGAAGAGGCCACATCACGCGTCTGGGCGACACAATACAATTTCCCTGCCTTCACCGCCGGCAAGGTTGTCAAGCACGAATTCCCCGCCGAAACGGTGCCTTCGATGCAGGCCACGGCCGTCAACCAGCGGCGCGCGCAGTTCCAGGACCCGCGCGTGCGGCAGGCGATCGCGCTCTGCTTCGACTTCGAATGGACGCGGCGCAATTTCTTCTACGGCTCCTACGAGCGCTCGCAGTCCTGCTTCGAAAAATCCGACTTTCGCGCCGAAGGCATGCCGGCACCGGAAGAGCTCGCGCTGCTCACGCCGCTGCGCGACAAGCTGCCGCCGGAGGCTTTCGGCGAAGCGGTGACGCAGCCGGCCTCGGACGGTTCGGGGCGCGACCGAAAGCAGCTCGGCAAGGCGGCGAAGCTGCTTGCCGAGGCCGGCTGGAAACGCTCCGGCGATTTCGTCGTCAACGACAAGGGCGCGCGGCTGCCGGCCGAATTCCTGGTCGAAGACGACACCTTCGTGCAAGTCTATTCACCCTGGGTCGCCAACATGAAGGCGATCGGTATCGATGCCTCGATCCGGCTGGTCGATTCAGCCCAATACCAGCTCAGGCAATCGACATTCGATTTCGACCTGATCTCGGCGGCTTTCTCCTTCAGCGCCACGCCGACGCGCGACGATCTCGAGATCTCCTTCCATTCGCGAAGCGCTGCCGTGTCGGGCTCGCGCAACCTGCCGGGCATAGCGAACCCGGCAATCGACGCCTTGATAGACGCCGTCGGTGCCGCCAAGGACCGCGAGAGCCTCACCGTCGCGATGCGGGCGCTCGATCGGACCTTGCGCGCGCGGCGCGATTGGATTCCAAGTTGGTATCTGGCGAATCACCGAAGCGCCTATTGGGACATGTTCGGCTTTCCCGAGCAGAAACCCGATTTCGGCTTTCCGGTCGAAGCGCTGTGGTGGGTCGACAAGGGCAAGGCGGCAAAAATTGGCAAAGGGTGACTTTCTTGCGGGCGTTGGCGCCGCCCCTCACCTGCCTGCCGGCATCCTCTCCCCGTATAGTGACGGGGAGAGGGGGGCTTTCGTCAACGGTTTCGCCAATCACAGACGTCGCAATAAGAGCGCCGAGGTTGCGGCCAGCCCCTTTCTCCCCGTCACTATACGGGGAGAAATGTCCGGCAGGACAATGAGGGGCGGCGCCGGCGTCTACAATTGGTCTGAAGCGATTTCCTCGGGATCACCCTCAGACACGGTGGTTCTCCTGAAGGAGGATAATTTCTGATGGGCGCCTATATCCTGCGCCGCATCCTTTTGATGATCCCGACGCTGTTCGGCATCATGGCGATCTCCTTCGCCGTCATCCAGTTCGCGCCGGGCGGCCCGGTCGAGCAGGTCATCGCCAAGCTCACCAACCAGGGCGGCGCCGATCGTCTCGGCGGCGGCGGTGGCGATGCCGGCGCCACCAATCTCGATGTCGCCGGCGACGTCAGCTCGAAATATCGCGGCGCTCAAGGGTTGGACCCCGAATTCATCAAGAAGCTCGAAAAGCAGTTCGGCTTCGACAAGCCGCCGCTCGAACGCTTCGGCATGATGCTGTGGAACTATGCCCGCTTCGATTTCGGCGACAGCTATTTCCGCGACATCTCGGTGCTCGACCTGATCCTGGAAAAGATGCCGGTGTCGATCTCGATCGGGCTGTGGATCACGCTTCTGTCCTACCTGATCTCGATCCCGCTCGGCATCCGCAAGGCGGTGCAGGACGGGTCGACCTTCGACGTCTGGACGAGCGGCGTGGTGATCGTCGGCTACGCCATCCCCGGCTTCCTGTTCGGCATTCTCCTGATGGTGCTATTCGCCGGCGGCTCGTTCTGGGACTGGTTCCCGCTGCGTGGCATCGTTTCCGACAACTGGGACCAGCTGTCCTGGCCGGACAAGATCCTCGATTATTTCTGGCACATGACGCTGCCGCTGACCGCGCTGGTGCTGTCGGCCTTCGCCACCACGACGCTTCTGACCAAGAACTCCTTCCTCGAGGAGATCCGCAAGCAATATGTGGTGACGGCGAGGGCCAAGGGCCTGTCGGAGCGCAAGGTGCTCTACGGCCATGTCTTCCGCAACGCCATGCTGATCGTCATCGCCGGCTTTCCCGGCGCCTTCATCTCGGCCTTCTTCACCGGCTCGCTGCTGATCGAGAACATCTTCTCGCTCGACGGCCTCGGCCTGCTCGGCTTCAAGTCGGTGATCGACCGCGACTATCCGGTGGTCTTTGCCAATCTCTACATCTTCTCGCTGCTCGGCCTGTTCGTCGGCCTGCTGTCGGACCTGATCTATACCTGGGTCGATCCGCGCATCGATTTCGAGCGGAGAGACGTCTGATGACGGCAGCCTCGGCCGAAACCAAGCCGGCTCGCGCCGCCCGGCCGTGGTTGTCGCCGCTCAACCAGCGGCGGTTGCAGAACTTCAAGGCGAACCGGCGCGGCTACTGGTCGCTGTGGATCTTCCTGCTGCTGTTCGTGCTGTCGCTGTTTTCCGAGCTGATCGCCAACGACAAGCCGATCGTCGCCTCCTACAAGGGCGAGATCCTGTTCCCGGTGCTGGTCGCCTATCCGGAAGAGAAGTTCGGCGGCTTCTATGCCGTCACCGACTATCGCGATCCGGTCATCCAGGACGAGATCAATGCCAATGGCTGGATGATCTGGCCGCCGGTCCGCTATTCCTACCAGACGGTCAACAATGCCATCCCCGAGGCGGCGCCCGCCAAGCCGTCCTGGCTCTACGACAAGAAGGCGCGCTGCAGCCAGTATCCGCAAGGCGAGGCCGACCCCAACTGCGTCGTCGGCAACTGGAACTGGCTCGGCACCGACGACCAGGCGCGCGACGTGCTGGCGCGCGTGCTCTACGGCTTCCGCATCTCGGTGCTGTTCGGGCTCATCCTGACGCTCGGCTCCTCACTGATCGGCGTCGCGGCGGGCGCGGTGCAGGGCTATTTCGGCGGCTGGACGGACCTTCTGTTCCAGCGCTTCATCGAGATCTGGTCGGCGATCCCGGTGCTCTATCTGCTGCTCATCGTCTCCGCGATCCTGCCGCCCGGTTTCTTCATCCTGCTCGGTCTGATGCTTTTGTTCTCCTGGGTAGCGCTGGTCGGCGTGGTGCGCGCCGAATTCCTGCGCGCGCGCAACTTCGAATATGTCAACGCGGCGCGCGCGCTCGGCGTGCCCAACCTGACCATCATGTTCCGCCACCTCCTGCCCAACGCTATGGTGGCGACGCTGACCTTCCTGCCCTTCCTGCTCAGTGGCTCGATCTCGACGCTGACCTCGCTCGACTATCTCGGCTTCGGCCTGCCGCCCGGCTCCGCCTCGCTCGGCGAACTGTTGAAACAGGCGCAGCGCAATCTCAACGCGCCATGGCTCGGCATCTCCGGCTTCATCGTGATCTCGCTGATGCTGTCGCTGCTGGTCTTCATCGGCGAGGCGACGCGCGACGCCTTCGATCCGCGCAAGACGTTCAAATGAGCGAACCCCTGCTCTCCGTCCGCGATTTGAGCGTCGCCTTCGCGCAAGGCGGCAGCCAGTCGACGGCCGTCGACCATATCTCCTTCGACATCGCCAGGGGCGAGACGCTGGCGCTGGTCGGCGAATCCGGTTCCGGCAAATCGGTCTCGGCGCTCTCGGTGCTGAAGCTTCTGCCCTACCCCGCCGCAAGCCATCCTTCGGGAAAGATCCTGTTCCACGGCGCCGATCTGCTGAGCGCCAACGAAAGGACGCTGCGCGGCGTGCGCGGCAACAAGATCACCATGATCTTCCAAGAGCCGATGACCTCGCTCAATCCGCTGCATACGATCGAGCAGCAGATCGTCGAGGTGCTGTCGCTGCATCAGGGGCTGGGCGACCGGCAGGCCCGCACGCGCACGCTGGAATTGCTGACCGAGGTCGGCATCCGCGATCCGCAGAAGCGGCTCGACGCCTATCCGCACCAGCTCTCCGGCGGCCAGCGCCAGCGCGTCATGATCGCCATGGCTTTGGCCAACGAGCCGGAACTCTTGATCGCCGACGAGCCGACGACGGCGCTCGACGTCACCGTGCAGGCGCAAATCCTCGAACTGCTCGCGGACCTGAAGAGCCGCAAGGGCATGTCGATGCTGTTCATCACCCACGACCTCGGCATCGTGAGAAAGATCGCCGATCGCGTCTGCGTGATGACTAAGGGCAAAATAGTCGAGACAGGGCCGACCAAGGAGATTTTCGCCAACCCCCAGCACGCCTACACGAAGCATCTCCTGGCCGCCGAGCCGAAGGGCAAGCCGCCGCCGGCGAATGCCAATGCCACGGCGGTGATGACCGGCAAGGACATCAAGGTCTGGTTCCCGATCAAGCGCGGCTTCTTCCGCCGCACCGTCGATCACGTGAGGGCGGTGGACGGCATCGACGTCACCGTGCGCGCCGGCCAGACGCTGGGCGTCGTCGGCGAATCCGGCTCCGGCAAGACCACGCTCGGCCTGGCGCTGGCCCGGATGATCTCCTCGACGGGCGCGATCAATTTCAACGGCCGCGACATCAACGAGCTTTCCTTCAGCGCCATGCGGCCGCTGCGGCGCGAGCTGCAGATCGTCTTCCAGGACCCGTTCGGATCGCTCAGCCCGCGCATGTCGGTCGCCGAGATCATCGAGGAAGGGCTGAAGATCCACGCGTCGAAACTGTCGCCCGACGAGCGCGACGACAAGGTGGTCGAAGTGCTGAAGGAGGTCGGTCTCGATCCCGAAACCCGCCACCGCTATCCGCATGAATTCTCGGGCGGCCAGCGCCAGCGCGTCGCGATCGCGCGCGCCATGGTGCTCAATCCGCGCTTCGTGATGCTCGACGAGCCGACCTCGGCGCTCGACATGAGCGTGCAGGCGCAGGTGGTCGACCTTTTGCGCAACCTTCAGGCCAAGCATAACCTGGCCTATCTCTTCATCAGCCATGACCTGAAAGTCATCCGCGCCCTTGCCAATGACGTCATCGTCATGCGCAATGGCCAGATCGTCGAAGCCGGACCGTCCGAACAGATTTTCGGCAGCCCGCAAACCGACTATACCCGGGCGCTGATCTCGGCCGCGTTCCGGATCGAGACGGCGCCGACCGGCGTGGTCAGCGAGTAGGCTGAAAATACAGGAAAGACTCCGAGAAATGGAAAAAGGCAAAATCCTGCTTGCCCTCACCGGCTTTCACCCGCAGCGCTGGCGCGAACTGCTGGCGGCCGAGCGCGAGGTGGTGCTGGAGCCGGACGGTCCCGCCGATCCCTCGATCGCCTATGCGGTGGTGTGGAAGCAGAAGCCCAATCTCTTGTCGTCGCTGCCCAATCTGCGCGCCATCTTCTCGATCGGCGCCGGCGTCGACCACATCTTCGCCGATCCCGGCCTGCCCGACGTGCCGATCGTCAGGGTGGTCGCCGACAATCTCACCCAACACATGACCGAATATGTCGTCTGGCGGGTGCTCGACCACCATCGCCAGAGCATGCTCTACCGCGCGCAGCAGCAGAAGAAGATCTGGCGCGAGCCGCCGCAGCGCCCGGCGGAAGACATCTCCGTCGGCATCATGGGCCTCGGCAATCTCGGCCGCGCCGCGGCATCGGTGCTGCTCTCGCTCGGCTTCGCGGTGAATGGCTGGTCGCGCAACGAACGCCCGATGAAGGGCGTTTCGACCTATTCCGGCGAGGCGGGGCTGATCCCCTTCCTCAACGCCACCGACATCCTGGTGGTGCTGCTGCCGCTGACGCCACGCACGCAAGGTATCGTCAACTACGGCGTGCTGAAGGAACTGCGAAGGCGCAACGGCCTCGGCGGCGCGGTGCTGATCAATGCCGGGCGCGGGCGGCTGCAGAAGGATGCCGACATCCTGCGCGCGCTGGACGACGGGACGCTGAAGGAAGCGAGCCTCGACGTGTTCGAAGTCGAGCCGCTGCCGAAGACAAGCCCGCTGTGGAGCCATCCGAAGGTGTTCGTGACGCCGCATGCGGCGGCGACCTCGGATCCCGCCCATCTGGTGCCGATCATGCTTCGGCAGATGGATGCATTCGAACGCGGCGAAAAGCTCGACAACCTGGTCGACCGCGAAGCGGGCTATTAGCCGAACACCATCCTCATCTGGCCAAGTCCCATTCCCTGAAGCACGCCTTGATCGCCCGCAGCGAAGACAGCTGCATCTTTGGCAGATCGATCTGGTCAAACATCGCCCGGTAGCGTTTGCGGTTTTTCGGCGTGGTCACGGCGATATGGTAGATCATGTCCCACTTGACGCTGTCGCGCCCGCCAGCCAGAGCACCGCGCCTCTCCTTCTCGAGCAATGTTCGGCGAAAATAGCGCAGGAGGCTGGCAACGGTGGAGACGTCCAGGACAATCAGGCCCGTCGCGCGCCGGAAGCGCTGCGGCATGCAAACCGAATAATTTCCGTCCATCACCCAGCGCTCGCGCGCGATCGCGGCATCATGCAAGGCAATGAACTCGTCCTTCGGACGCGCTTCCCAATCCGTGTTGGGCAGATGGTAGAGCCGATCGAGGTGAATGACCTCCAAACCGCGTCTGCGGGCGATCGCGTCGGCAAGCGTCGACTTGCCGCTGTTGGAGGGTCCCAGGATACAGATGCGGTCGCCGAGGTCCGATAGGGTCATGCTATATGGGAGCCTTGCAAGGTCAGCGACAAAGCCTCGACTAATTGCGGTGGACGTTAGTCTAGGTCTCTAGCACAGAAATTTTTAATCGATCGGCTATGTTTGCCTTGGCGGATCGCATGCCTTGGAGATTGGCCGAAACGACCATCGCGATCGTCATCCTCGGGCGAAGCAAGGAGCGAAGCGACGCGGCGCAGACCCGAGGATCCATTCCGTTACACATGAGCGCTGCAGCGGTGCAGAATTCTGCTCCGCTGCACCCTTTGACCGCGGTCACGGAATGGATCCCAGGGTCTCCGCGACGGAGCTTCGCTCCTGCTTCGCCCTGGGATGACGAAGTTGGTAGGCTTCAGCCAATCCCCTGCGCTTGCACTGATTCCACCGAAACGAACGGTGAAAATCTTGCCCGTCGGCAAACCTGCAACCTTTCAAATCCCGTGTCGAGGAACTAGCTGGGCAACTTGTCCTTCTTCTTCGGCTTGCCGCAGTCGCGGCGCTCGATCGAGCGGCTCATGGCGTCGATCTCGCCGCTCGCCTTGTCGCTGTCGCGCTGCGCCTTGGAGCGCATGTCCGGCATGAACGGGCCGAAACCCATCGCCGGATTGGAGAAGCCCGGCTTGGCGGTGACCGGCAGGTTGTATTGCTGCGCCAGCGCATTGCGGTTGGACAGCAGCTGATCACAAGGCACGCTGTCATATTGCAGCGAGGATTGTACGTTCTCGTCCTGGCGTTCCGCCATGGAGGTGCCGCCGACGCAGCCGGCCACCATCAGGCAACATGTCAACGCCACCATGTTCCAGCGCATGGGTTCCCTCCGTGCGGTATCCGCCCGGTATCATCCCGACACGCGATTCGGGCTTTTTCGCGGGCAGCCGCCGCATCATTCCGCCATACTGCGACGAGCTATTACGGCAAGCCCTCCAACAGGCTCGCCGCGATCTTGCCGGATGGTCGTGCTCTCCAGCGACAGGACGGAAAACCCGCTGGCGGCGAGAACGCGCCGCAGATAGGCCTCGGAGTGCGCGTAGCGCCGCGACGGCAGCAGGGCGAAGTCATCGCCGCCGGCAGTGGTCTCGACCGAGAAGGCGAAGACGCCTGCATCGACCAAGCTCTCGGCAACGGCTCCGACAATGCGTTCGAGCGCGCCGACATAGATGAACACGTCGGCGGCGACCACGAGGTCGGCTCTCGCACCCGGTCGAGAGAAATGCTGAAGGTCGGCCTTGGAGAGCTGATCGTAGATGCCCTTGGCGCGCGCCTTCAGCAGCATGCTGGCCGAAATGTCGTAGCCTTCCAGCCGGTCGACGATCGGGCGCAGCCTTTCGCCCATCAGCCCTGTGCCGCAGCCGAGGTCGAGAGCCAGCCGGAACCGGCCGGGCCTTGCCACGCGAATGGCCTGATCGAGAACCTCGGGCATCCGGTAGCCGAGTTTTCCGACTAGCGATTCCTCGAACCTGTCGGCATAGTGGTCGAACAAGGTCTCGACGAAGGCGCTGGGCGGAGCGGCTGCCGCCGGCGCATGGCCGATCAGTTGCAGCTTGAGCGAGGCGCCCAGACGGTCCGCGGGATCGAGCTTCAGCGCCATCGTCCAGGCCTGGGCGGCCTGGCCGAGAAAACCCGCAACCTCCCGCATTTCGCCGAGACGAAACCATCCGGCCGCCCATTGCGGCGCCAGTTCCAGCGCGCCGAGCAAAAGCTCCGCCGCCTGCGCGGGCTCGCCGGAAGCCAGCAGCATCTCGGCGAAGTCGGCGCGACGGTCGGCGTTCAGATCGCCGGACGAAGCCTGAAGCGGTTTCATGGTTCGTTCGATCCCGCCGGTGTTCGAACCGGCGGTCGGCTGTAGGACGAGTCAGCAGTCTGTTGCAACAGGCTTCCCGCGCCGAATTTTGCCATTATCTTCAAGCCATGCGCGCCAGCGACCTGCTCAAGCCACGACCGGAAGGGCTCTACTGCCCGCCAGGCGATTTCTTCATCGATCCGGTGCGGCCGGTGGGCCGCGCGCTGATCACGCACGGCCATTCCGACCATGCGCGCTCCGGCCACCGCTCGGTGCTGGCGACGCAAGAGACGCTCGACATCATGGGGCTGCGCTATGGCGAGGATTTCGCCGGCACGACGCAGGCGGCGATCCTCGGCGAGACGATCGATATCAATGGCGTTGCCGTCACCTTCCACCCGGCCGGCCATGTGCTGGGCTCGGCGCAGATCTGCGTCGAGCACCAGGGCATGCGCATCGTCGCCTCGGGCGACTACAAGCGCCAGAAGGACGCCACCTGCCTGCCCTTCGAGCCGGTGCCCTGCGATGTCTTCATCACCGAGGCGACCTTCGGCCTGCCGGTGTTCCGCCATCCGCCGGATCACGAAGAGATCGCGCGGGTGCTGAAATCGGCGGCGCAGTTTCCCGAGCGCTCGCATCTGATCGGCGCCTATGCGCTCGGCAAGGCGCAGCGCGTGATGCGGCTTTTGCGCGACGCCGGCTACGATAGGCCGATCTATATCCACGGCGCGCTGGCCAAGCTCAGCGAATATTACCAGGGCCAGGGCATCGATCTCGGCGAGCTCGAGCCGGCAACGGTCGAGAGTGGCGGCAAGGCCGATTTCACCGGCGCCATCGTCGTCGGCCCGCCGGCGGCATTCGCCGACCGCTGGGCGCGGCGCTTTCCAGATCCGATCTCCTGTTTCGCTTCGGGCTGGATGCGCATCCGTCAGCGCGCCAAGCAAGGCGGCGTCGAGCTGCCGCTGATCATTTCCGACCATGCCGACTGGGACGAACTCATCGCCACGATCAAGGAAACGGGCGCCGAGGAGATCTGGGTGACGCATGGCCGCGAGGAAGCGCTGGTGCGCTGGTGCGAGCTGGAGGGAATCGCGGCTAGGCCGCTGCATCTCGTGGGGTACGAGGACGAGGGCGATTGATGGCACTGTTTGATCCGTCAATCGCCGACGCAGCGCTCCACGGCGCCCCCCTCTGTCCTGCCGGACATCTCCCCCACGAGGGGGGAGATTGGATGTCGCGACGGCTTTCGCCAATCTCCAACGTCGCAAGAGATGAGCCGGCGCCGAAACCGCCAATCTCCCCCCAAGTGGGGGAGATGTCCGGCAGGACAGAGGGGGGCGC
>SUGL01000439.1 GCA_004963905.1 Mesorhizobium sp. | reverse complement strand
GCGCGCCCTTCAGCGTCGAGACGGTGCGGCGCAAGCCTTACTCGGTGATCCTACTCGACGAGGTCGAGAAGGCGCATCCGGACGTCCACGAGATCTTCTTCCAGGTCTTCGACAAGGGCATGATGGACGATAGCGAGGGCCGTCGCATCGACTTCAAGAACACGCTGATCCTGCTTACCTCGAACGTCGGCTCGGACGTCATCATGG
>SUGL01000438.1 GCA_004963905.1 Mesorhizobium sp. | reverse complement strand
TCCTTCCTGCCTTCCAGCCATTGCGCGATCTTCAGGCCGTTGGCCGAATGGCGCTCCATCCTCAGCGCCAGGGTTTTTATGCCGCGCAGCGCCAGAAAACTGTCGAACGGGCTGGAGATGGCGCCGATGGCGTTCTGCAGGAATTTCAGCCGGTCGGCCAAATCCTGGTTGTCGCCGACCACGGCCACGCCGCCGACCATGTCGGAA
>SUGL01000437.1 GCA_004963905.1 Mesorhizobium sp. | reverse complement strand
CAGCCGGCCCGACGCAGTCCAGGGCAGCGGTATCTGCAGGCCGGTGGCCGAGCTGATGCGGAACGGCCTCATGCCGGGGCTTGAATGGACGATCGTATAGCGGCCGCTCTGCAGCATGCAGAGTTCCGAGGTCTCCCCCGTCTCCCGCGACAGCGTATCGACCTCCTGCCGTCCGCGCCTGAGCAGATCGTTGCCGCGCATATAGGC
>SUGL01000436.1 GCA_004963905.1 Mesorhizobium sp. | reverse complement strand
CCATTCCGCAACGCGGTGCTGGACGGCGTGCTCGATCCTACCCGCACCATCCAGATCGGCATTCGCGGGTCGGCCGAATATCTGTGGGAGTTCACCTACGAATCCGGCATGACCGTCGTCCATGCCGAGGAGGTGACCGGCCTCGGCATCCCCGCCATCATCGAGAAGGCGCGCAAGATCGTCGGTGATGGGCCGACCTACATTTCC
>SUGL01000435.1 GCA_004963905.1 Mesorhizobium sp. | reverse complement strand
CAGCGACACCGGCGGCAACGCCCCTTTTGCTTCCTGACCTGTTCCGAAGAATTCGGCGCCTGCGCCTAACCTGAAAGGAACAAAACCATGGAAGTCATCCTTCTCGAACGCATTTCCCGCCTCGGCCAGATGGGCGACACCGTCAAGGTCAAGGACGGGTTCGCCCGCAATTTCCTGCTGCCGCAGGGCAAGGCGCTGCGCGCCAAC
>SUGL01000434.1 GCA_004963905.1 Mesorhizobium sp. | reverse complement strand
CCACAACGGCCCGTGGCATTCCGGGCATGTAAAGACCGAGAGTTCGCCTAATCGATCTTCATCCTGCATGGTCGAATGCTCCTGTGCGGCGATGGCCGCTTCCAGCCTGACGGAGGGCGGCGCGGCATGGGATTCACCGGCCGGCTCGGCGACCAGCTGCGCCAGCAAGCCGCCGAGCTTCGCCGCCGGCAGGCAATGGTCGATCTC
>SUGL01000433.1 GCA_004963905.1 Mesorhizobium sp. | reverse complement strand
CGGCGTGGTTGGCCGAAGAACAGGCTGACGTGACGCCGAACACCGGCCCGCGCAGGCCGAGACTCATGCTGACCTGGCCGGCGGCCGCGCCCGGCATCACCTTCGGCACGGTGAAGATGGCGGCGCGGTTGCGTCCCTCGATCAGGATCGCGCGGTAATTTTCCTCGATCGTCTCGAAGCCGGCGACGCCGATGCCGACGACGGCGCC
>SUGL01000432.1 GCA_004963905.1 Mesorhizobium sp. | reverse complement strand
GCAGATCCTTCTCCAGCACCAACTGCCGGGCGGTCTCGGGGTCGCGCGAGACCAGCACGTTGAAGGCAAGCCGCGCATTGGCCAGCACCGAGGCATGGAAGGCGCTGAGTTCGCGCCAGCCCTCGGGCGTGAACTCCAGACCGCGCTCCAGCTTCTTCCTGACATGCACCAGCAGGTTGCGCACGATGATGTCGCCGACCTGCTCCAG
>SUGL01000431.1 GCA_004963905.1 Mesorhizobium sp. | reverse complement strand
GCGGCGCACACCGTCCGTATTGCGCCCGATGAGATGGCCATGTGTCTGTCCGAAGCGGAAGCGGCGGCGGCGCAGCCAATCGAAGGCCGCCCTCGAGCGCGGCACCGCCTCGTCGACAAAGGCCTGCGGGGCAAAGGCGATGAGGCCACCGGCCTTGACCATATGATCGAAGAATTCGGTGTCCTCGCCGCCGGTCTGGCCGCGTGCC
>SUGL01000430.1 GCA_004963905.1 Mesorhizobium sp. | reverse complement strand
GGCCAGGACTGCACCGCGGCCTGCCGCATCTATGCCGGCAAGAAGATCTACGACAAGCTGGTCGCCGATCTCTCCTCGGCGGTCTCGACCATCAGGTACAATTTGCCAGACGACACAGAGAACGAGATCGGGCCGCTGATCTCGCGCCGCCAGCGCGATCGCGTGTCGAGCTTCGTCGAGCGCGCCTCGGAGCTGAAGCACATCGAGA
>SUGL01000042.1 GCA_004963905.1 Mesorhizobium sp. | reverse complement strand
CCACTCGGTCTCCTTCCCACTTCAACCATACACCAGAACCAACACACAGGATCCTAGGGTCTTCGCTCCGCTTCGCGTCGCTCCGCCCTAGGATGACGACGGAGATGGCTCCTGACTTTTCGTCAATCGCCAACAAAAAGGCCGGCATGCCGCCAGCCCTCATTGTTTATCACCGATATATCAGGCATATCCAACGTTAAGCCAGGATCTTAATTAGCCGGCTAACTCGTTGCGCATCAGCAGCTTACCGCTCGTCCTTCAGGCGCCGGCACAACTCGTCGAGCTGCTCCAGCGTGCGATAATTGATACGCAGTGTGCCGCCTTTGCCCTTGTGCTCGATGCTCACGATCATGCCGATCGTGTCGGTCATAAGCTTTTCCAGCGCCAGCGTGTCGGGATCCTTCTCCGGCGCGCTCGCCGCGGGCTTCGCTTTGGCCGGCGTCGGACCGGCGGGCATCTGCGCCAGCGCCTCGGCCTGGCGCACCGAAAGCCCCTCCTTGACGATGCGCTTGGCAAGCCCGGCCGGGTCTTCGGCTGTGACCAGCGTGCGGGCATGGCCGGCCGACAGATCGCCGTCGACCAGCATGCTCTGGATGACATTGGGCAGTTTCAGGAGACGCAGCGTGTTGGCGACATGGCTGCGGCTCTTGCCGATCACCTGGCCGAGATCGGCCTGCGTGTAGCCATGCTCGTCGATCAGTTGCTGGTAGCCTTGCGCCTCTTCGACCGGATTGAGGTCGGCGCGCTGCACGTTCTCGATGATCGCCAGTTCCAGCGCGGTGCGGTCGTTGACGTCGCGCACGATGAGCGGGATCTCGGTCAGGCCGGCACGCTGTGCCGCCCGCCAGCGCCGCTCGCCGGCGATGATCTCGTAGCGGCCGGGCTGCGACGGCGAGGGCCGCGCCACCACCGGCTGCACCACGCCATGCTCGCGGATCGACTGCGCGAGATCGGTGAGCTCGGCATCGCCGAAATGCCGGCGCGGGTTCTTCGGATTCGGGCTGACGAACTCGATCGGCACCTTGCCGTCCGCCGCGACTGCCGCGCTCGGCTTTTCCGGCGCCGCCGGACGGTCGATCTCGCCGATCAGCGCCGCGAGGCCACGGCCCAGTCTTTTTCTTGATTGATCTTCGCTCATTATAATGTCCAGATCGTTTCGGAATCGAATCGGCTAATTAACCAACCTGTTGGACCGGTTGCGGCTCGCTCAGGCGGCGCGCAGCTTGCGCTCGCGGCGGATCACCTCGGAGGCGAGCTGCAGATAAGCCTGGCTGCCCGAGCATTTGAGATCGTAGAGGATCGCCGGTTTGCCATAGGACGGCGCCTCGGAAACGCGCACGTTGCGCGGGATGATCGTCTCGTAGACCTTGTCGCCCATATGGGTGCGCACATCCTGCACCACCTGATTGGCGAGGTTGTTGCGCCCGTCATACATGGTGAGCACGATGCCCTGGATGGTGAGATCCGGATTGATCGTTCCGCGCACCTGCTCGACGGTCTCGAGCAATTGGCTGAGACCTTCGAGCGCGAAGAACTCGCATTGCAGCGGCACCAGAACGGAATCGGCCGCGGCCATTGAATTCAAGGTCAAAAGATTGAGCGAGGGCGGGCAGTCGATCAGCACGTAGCCGAACGGCGCCGCCCGCTCGGCGGCGGCGCGCAGCGCATTGCGCAGCCTGAGCACGCGGTCGGGCGCCGAGGCGATCTCCATCTCGATGCCGAGCAGGTCGAGCGTCGACGGTACGATGGACAGGCCCGGCACCGCCGTCGCCATCGCGGCTGCCTCCAGATCGAGCTCGCCGGTCAGCACGTCATAGGACGAGACCGTGCGATCCTTGCGGTCGATGCCGAGGCCGGTACTGGCATTGCCCTGCGGATCGAGGTCGACGATCAGCACGCGCTCGCCGATCGCGGCCAGCGCCGTGGCCAGATTGATAGCCGTCGTCGTCTTGCCGACGCCGCCCTTCTGGTTGGCGACGGTGATGATACGCGGTCCAGTTTTCATGGGTCGATGCCAGTAATTCATTGCGGGGTCGCCGAGCGTAGATCGGTGATTTCCAGGATGATGCCGTGGGGGTCGGTCATGCTTGGATGTTCTACCAGATCGAAGGCCCAGCGGTGAGTGCTTTCTTCCACTTCGGTCCGGTAATCCCGGCCTTTGTGGAAAAGCGCCCGCGCCCCTTTGGTCAGCCACGGCGCGGCCAGATCGAGCAGGTCGGGAAGCGCTGCCAGCGCTCGCGCCGTGACGATTTCCGGTTCGGAAACAAAGGCATAGCTATCATCTATGCGTCGCGCGAGCACCCGCGCCGGCAGGCCGAACTGGCCAATCACCGATTGCAGGAACGACGCCTTCTTGCGGTTGCTCTCGACCAGATCGATCGAGGCGCCCGGCCGCTCGCCGAGCAGGAAACCGAGCACCAATCCGGGAAACCCGCCGCCCGAGCCGAGGTCCACCCAACGCGTAGCTGCAGGAGCGATTCGCGCCAGTTGCGCGCTGTCCAGGATGTGGCGGCGCCAGACGTCGTCCAGCGTCGACGGCGCCGCCAGATTGATGCTGCGGTTCCATTTCAGGAAGAGCTGCTCGAAGGCCTGCAGTCGCTCGAATGTTTCACGTGAAACCGGACCCGCCGCCGCCCGCAGGTCCGCCCAAGCACTGGCGCGCAAGTCATCGGCACTCACGCCACAGACCTTCGCGCGACGAGCTCGGCATTGCGGACATGAGCGACGATGATCGCAAGCGCCGCCGGCGTCATGCCTTCCATGCGCTGCGCATCGGCGATCGAACGCGGCTGGCGCATCTTCATCTTCTGCTTCAACTCATTGGAGAGGCCCGGTACATCGGAAAAGTCGATGCTCTCCGGAATGAGCCGCGACTCTTCATGCCTTATCTGCGCGACGTCGGCCTGCTGGCGCTCGAGATAGACGGAATATTTTGCTTCCGTCTCGAGCCGCTCGGTCGTCTTGGCATCGAGCGCGGCGAAGCGGGGCTCGACGCGTTTCAGCCAAACCATGTCGACGCCCGGATGTGCAAGCAGCTCATAGGCCGAGCGGCGCACGCCGTCCTTGTTGATCTCAAGCCCGTGCCGCGCCGCTTCGTTCGGCGTGAAGCTGATCGACTTTGCCAGGACGCGAGCGTCGTCGAGCTTGCCCGCCATCTCATCGAACCGCCGCATGCGTTCGAGCGAGGCTATCCCGAGCCGGTCGGCCAAGGGCGTCAGCCGCTCGTCGGCATTGTCGGCGCGCAGCGAAAGTCGGAACTCGGCCCGCGAGGTGAACATGCGATAGGGCTCGGCAATGCCGCGGCTGGTGAGGTCGTCGACCATCACGCCGATATAGGCCTCCGTGCGGCTGAGCACGACCGGCTCGCTCGCCGACGCCTTGCGTGCGGCGTTGATGCCGGCAAGCAGGCCCTGCGCGCCGGCTTCCTCATAGCCGGTCGTGCCGTTGATCTGCCCGGCCAGGAACAGGCCGGCGACACGCTTCGTCTCCAAAGTTGTTGACAATTCGCGCGGATCGACATGGTCGTATTCGATCGCATAACCCGGCTGCAGCATCGTCGCCTTTTCCAGCCCTGGTATGGTCTTCAGAATGTCGAGCTGGACCTCTTCCGGCAGCGACGTCGAGATGCCGTTCGGATAGACGGTGTCGTCGTCGAGGCCTTCCGGCTCCAGGAAAATCTGGTGGCCTTCGCGGTCGCCGAACTTGACGATCTTGTCCTCGATCGATGGGCAGTAACGCGGCCCGACACCTTCGATCGAGCCGGAATACATGGCCGAGCGGCCGAGATTGGCGCGGATCAACTCATGGGTGGCCGGCATCGTGCGAGTGATCCCGCAACGGATCTGCGGATTGGCGATGCGGTCGGTCATCAGCGAGAACGGCACCGGATCATCGTCGGCCGCCTGGCTTTCCAGCGACGCCCAGTCGATGGTGCGGCCGTCGAGGCGAGGGGGTGTCCCGGTCTTGAGCCGCCCGAGCTTGAAGCCAGTGCGGGCCATCGTTGCCGAAAGCCCGTGGCTCGCCTGCTCGTTCATCCGGCCGGCGACGATCTTCCTTTCGCCGATATGGATCAGCCCGCGCAGGAACGTGCCGGTGGTCAGCACCACGGCGCCGCAGGCGAGGCGCCGATCGCCCGAGACCAGCACGGCCGCGACCCGCCCGCCTTCGATCTCCAGATCCAGAACTTCGCCTTCGACCACGTCGAGATTGGCCTGCTCGCCGATCGCGGCCTGCATGGCCAGCCGATAGAGCTTGCGGTCGGCCTGGGTACGCGGCCCGCGCACGGCGGGGCCCTTGCGGCGATTGAGCAGGCGGAACTGGATGCCGGCGGCATCGGCGATCCGTCCCATCAGCCCGTCCATGGCATCGATCTCGCGCACGAGATGTCCTTTGCCCAGGCCGCCGATGGCCGGGTTGCACGACATGACGCCGATCGTGTCGAACCGCAGCGTCACCAGCGCGGTCCTGGCGCCGGCGCGCGCGGCAGCGCTTGCCGCCTCGCATCCGGCATGGCCGCCGCCCACCACCACCACATCATAGTGATTGGTCATTTCAAGAATCCGCTTTCAGAGATTGACCGACACATGTCCCCGCCGGCCCGCGCTGTCAAGGCGGAGGGAGGATTCGTTTCACGTGAAACAATGCCGGGGGCAGGACGTCCTTTGAGAAGCCGGCGGGACAGCCCCCCTCTGACCTGCCGGCCATCTCCCCCACAAGGGGGGAGATCAGACGTCACCCTCGCTTTCGCCAATCGCCAACGTTACAGGGGATGGCGCCTTCGGCGGAACTGCCAATCTCCCCCCAAGTGGGGGAGATGGCCGGCAGGCCAGAGGGGGGCGCGAAGGAACGCGACGAATCTCGTCCCGACGCACTTCCCCGCCCATTCCGCAGCGCCGCCCGCTGTTTCGCGTGAATCACACCTTCCGTGTTGCTGCTCCGTGTTTCACGTGAATCACTTGCCGATGCAAAACTGAGAGAAGATGACATCCAGCATGTCCTCGACATCGACGGCGCCGACGATCCGTCCGAGCCGGTCGGTTGCCAGCCGCAGTTCCTCCGCGCGTAGCTCCTGGCTCCGCCCCGACAAAGCTGCGACGAGAAAGTCCTTCGCTTGCTTCAGCAGCTCGACATGACGCAGCCTGGACGGCAAGACATCACTCGCGTTTCCGATCGACGCCGCCGCGCGCCGCGCGATCTCATCCAGCAGTCCGGAAAGTCCGGAGCCGTCCTTGGAGGAAATGACCAGGTCATAGTTTCCGTTGCGCGTGCCCTTGAGGTCGGCTTTCGTGCCGATCTTCAGCAACGGAACGCCTGTCGGAACCTCGCCCACGGCCTGCGGCTCGACCATGTCCTCCAGCAGCAGGACCAGGTCCGCGCCGCCGGCCTTGGCGCGCGCCCGTTCGATGCCGATCGTCTCCACCTTCCCGGTGGTTTCGCGCAGGCCTGCCGTGTCGACGACCCGCACCCGCATCCCGTTGAGATCCAGCACCACTTCGAGCAGGTCGCGCGTGGTGCCCGGCTCGTCGGTAACGATTGCCGCCTCGCGTTTGGCCAGCGCGTTGAACAGGCTGGACTTGCCGGCGTTCGGCGCGCCGAGGATGACGACCTCGAAGCCGTCGCGAATGATTTCGGCCGCGTTGAAACCCCGGATGTGGCGCTCGATTTCGTCGATCATCGCCGCCACGTCGGCCCAAACCGCATCGGACACGGAGCCCGGCACATCCTCTTCGTCGGCGAAGTCGATCTCGGCTTCAATCATCGCCCGCGCATGGATCAGCCGGCGGCGCCAGCTCGCATAAAGTTCGCTCTGCGCTCCTTCGGCATTGCGGAGCGCGAAGCGACGCTGGGCTTCTGTCTCGGCGTTAACCAGATCGGCCAGCGCCTCGGTCTCGACCAGATCGAGCTTACCGTTAAGAAAGGCGCGCCGGGTGAATTCACCGGGCTCGGCATGTCTGACGCCCTCGAAACCGGTGATCGTTTCCAGCATCTTGGCGGCAACGGCCCGGCTGCCATGCACATGGAACTCGGCAACGTCCTCGCCGGTAAAGCTGCCGGGGCCGGGGAAGAACAGGACAAGGCCGTGATCGATGACCGAACCGTCGGGCGCCTTCAGTTTGCGCAACGTAGTAAACCGATCCTTAACGCTGCCGCCAGCGATCGTTTCGATCACGAATCGAGTCTTCGGGCCGGAGATCCGGATCACGGCAATGCCGGCGGGCAGGCGGCCGCTCGACAGCGCTATGATCGAATCCTTCGAAGTTACCATTTGCCCGACCTGCCGAACCACCCTAGGTATCTTCCTTCACGCACCGTTCCGCACGGAAGCCGCTGCGCGGCTTTCCCGGAATTGCTTCGCTCATCAACCAAGCCGAGCCGCCCATCGTGACCTTGCCCGCGCGAAACCTGCTTGCCGAAGAAGCCAGCCCCTATCTGCAGCAGCACAGCGGCAATCCGGTGCATTGGCGGGCGTGGTCGCCGGCAGCGCTTGCCGAAGCGAAGGAGCTCGGACGGCCGATCCTGCTCTCCATCGGCTATGCCGCCTGCCACTGGTGCCATGTCATGGCGCACGAAAGCTTCGAGAACGACGCCGTTGCCGCCGTCATGAACCGGCTCTTCGTCAATATCAAGGTCGATCGTGAGGAGCGGCCGGACATCGACCAGATCTATATGGCCGCACTCCATGCCATGGGCGAGCAGGGCGGCTGGCCGCTGACCATGTTTCTCACGCCCGACGGCAAGCCTTTCTGGGGCGGCACCTATTTTCCGCGCGAGGCCCGCTACGGCCGGCCGGGCTTCGTCCAGGTGCTGGAGGCGGTCGACAAGGCCTGGCGCGAAAAGCAGCAAAGCCTCGCCGAAAGTGCCGACGGGCTGACCGCCCATGTCGAACAGCGGCTGGCCGGCGCGAAAGGCAAGGCGGTGCTCGACCGCGAGGCACTTGCCGATCTCGCGGGCCGCATCGACGGCATGATCGACCGCGATCTCGGCGGCTTGCGCGGCGCCCCGAAATTCCCCAATGCGCCCTTCATGCACAGCCTGTGGCTGTCCTGGCTGCGCGACGGCCAGGCCGGGCACCGCGACGCCGTGCTGCTGAGCCTAGAAAAGATGCTCGCCGGCGGCATCTACGATCATGTCGGCGGCGGCCTCAGCCGCTATTCGACCGACGACCAATGGCTGGTGCCGCATTTCGAAAAAATGCTCTACGACAACGCCCAGCTCATCCGCATGTGCAACTGGGCCTTTGCCGCCACCGGCAACGACTTGTTCCGGATACGAATCGAAGAAACTGTCGCCTGGCTGTTGCGCGAGATGCAGGTCGGCACCGCCGCTTTCGCTGCCAGCCTCGATGCCGACAGCGACGGCGAGGAGGGGCTTTTTTATACCTGGACCCGTGAGGAAATCGAAGCCGCGCTTGGCGACGATTCAGGTCCATTCTTCCAATATTTCGAACTGGCCGCCCCGCATGGCTGGGAAGGCAAGCCGATCATCCGCCAGAGCGAAGCCCAGCAGCGCCAGGGTATTGCTGACTACGCCCGACTTGCGCTGATGAAGGCGAAGCTGTTGGCTGCCCGGGAAAAGCGGGTCAAGCCGGGCCGCGACGGCAAAGCGCTTACCGACTGGAACGGCCTGACGATCGCGGCGCTTGCGGAAGCCGGCCGTTCCCTTGGTCGGCGCGAATGGATCGACGCCGCGGCCAAGGCCTTTGTCCACATCGTCGAAGCCAGCCGGGATGGCCGCCTGCCGCATTCGATGTTGGCCGGCAAGAAACTATTCCCGGCGCTGTCGAGCGACTATGCCGCCATGACCAACGCCGCGATTGCCCTGTTCGAGGCGACCGGCGATGCGGTCTATTCCGACCACGCCCGGCGGTTCGTCGCGGAGCTCGACCGCTGGCATCAGGACGGCGAGAAGACCGGCTACTATCTGACCGCGTCGGACAGCGGCGACGTTCCGATCCGCATCCGCGGCGATGTCGACGAAGCGATCCCGTCGGCCACCGGCCAGATCGTCGAAGCGCTGGTGCGGCTCTCCTCGCTCACCGGCGATCTCGACCTTTGGGAGAAAGCCTGGACGACAGCCGAGCACGCCATGGGCCGCGCCGCGCAACAGGCCTATGGCCAGGCCGGCATCGTCAACGCCTGCGCGCTGGCGCTCGAACCGCTGAAGCTCGTCATCATAGACAGGCCAGAGTCTCCAAGCCTCGTTCCGGTCGTGAATCGAAATCCCGATCCGCGTCGGGTCGATATCGTCGTGACGATTGGTACGGAAACGAATCGACCGCTTTTGCCCGGCGGCGTGCTGCCGCCGACGGACAAACCGGGTGCCTGGTTCTGCAGCGGACAGGTGTGCCTGCCGGCGGTTGCGGATGCTGGCGAGTTGGAAGGGTTGCTGCGGCGATAGCGCCTTCCCTTCTCCCCTTGTGGGAGAAGGTGGATCGGCGCGAAGCGCCCAGACGGGATGAGGGGTGTTCCAGCGAAGTAAGACGCTGGCTTTCCCTGGACCCCTCATCCGTCGCCTTCGGCGACACCTTCTCCCACAAGGGGAGAAGGGGGAGCCCCACCCAATTACGTATTCATCGAATCGAAGAAGTCGGCGTTGGTCTTGGTCTGCTTCAGCTTGTCGATGAGGAACTCGATCGCGTCGGTCGTTCCCATCGGCGCGAGAATCCGGCGCAGCACGAAGATCTTCTGCAGGTCCTGCCGCGGAACCAGCAGGTCTTCCTTGCGGGTGCCGGATTTGAGGATGTCGATCGCCGGATAGATGCGCTTGTCGGCCACCTTGCGGTCGAGCTGGATTTCGCAGTTGCCGGTGCCCTTGAACTCTTCGAAGATGACTTCGTCCATGCGGCTGCCGGTATCGATCAGCGCCGTGGCGATGATGGTGAGCGAGCCGCCTTCCTCGATGTTGCGGGCGGCACCGAAGAAGCGCTTCGGCCGCTGCAGCGCGTTGGCGTCGACACCGCCTGTCAGCACCTTGCCGGATGACGGCACGACGGTGTTGTAGGCGCGGCCGAGACGGGTGATCGAATCGAGCAGGATGACGACGTCGCGGCCATGTTCGACCAGGCGCTTGGCCTTCTCGATCACCATTTCGGCGACCTGGACGTGACGCGCCGCCGGCTCGTCGAAGGTCGAGGAGATTACCTCGCCCTTGACCGAGCGCTGCATGTCGGTGACTTCCTCCGGACGCTCGTCGATCAGAAGCACGATCAGGTAGCATTCCGGATGGTTGGCGGTGATCGAATGCGCGATGTTCTGCAACAGCACCGTCTTACCGGTTCGCGGCTGCGCATTGATCAGCGCGCGCTGCCCCTTGCCGATCGGCGCGACCAGGTCGATCACACGCGGCGAGATGTCTTTGCTGGTCGGAGTGTCGACCTCCATCTTCAGCCGCGAGGTCGGGTAGAGCGGCGTCAGATTGTCGAAATGGATCTTATGCCGGATCTTTTCCGGGTCGTCGAAATTGATCGAGTTGACCTTGAGCAGCGCGAAATAGCGCTCGCCCTCTTTCGGGCTGCGGATCGGTCCTTCGACGGTATCGCCGGTCTTCAGCGAAAAGCGCCTTATTTGCGAGGGCGAGATATAGATGTCGTCGGGGCCTGGCAGGTAGTTTGCATTGGCCGAGCGCAGGAAACCGAAACCGTCCTGCAGCACCTCGACCACGCCGTCGCCGATGATCTCGATGTCCTGGGTGGCGAGCTTCTTCAGGATCGCGAACATCAGCTCCTGCTTGCGCATGACGCTGGCGTTCTCCACCTCGAGCGATTCGGCGTAGGCGATCAGCTCCGGCGGCTTCTTGTTCTTGAACTCTGCGAGTTTCATTTCTTGCATTAGATGGACTCTGGGTAGGCTTTTGGGGAGAAATATCGGCTGGTATGCGACAAATGCCGAGCGCGGCCGAAGCGAGAAAAGGGCGGCGCGTGACGGGAAGGAAGACCCGTCTTTTATCGTCCGTCGTCTGAAAGAGCAAGCCGCCTTTTGCCGGGTGTGGGGAAGCCTCAGAACGGCTTCACGACGACCAGGATGACGATGACGATCATCAGCAATGTGGGGATTTCATTGACGATCCGCCAGTGCCTCGCCGGCTTTTCGTTTCGGTCCTCGGCAAATTTTCTCACCGCCCCGGCGAGATAGCCATGCAGGCCTGAAAGCACCAGCACAGCGAGGATCTTGGCGTGCAGCCAGCCGCCCTGGAATCCAAAACCTTTCCAGGCCAGCCAGAGGCCGAAGACCCAGGTCAGGGTCATTGCGGGATTGATGATCGCCCTCAGCAGCCGGCGCTCCATCACCTTGAAGGTCTCGGACTGCACGGAGCCCTTCTCGGCTTCGACGTGATAGACGAAAAGCCGCGGCAGATAGAGCATGCCGGCCATCCAGGAGATGACGGCAATGACATGGATCGCCTTCGCCCAGGGATAGAAGCTGTCTGGTGCTGTGAAGTAGAGCAGGGCGGTCAGCACGACGAGAACGACGATGCCGATCGTCATGCGCTTCATCGCCTGGCCGGTGCTGTTATCATCGCTCTTGCCGGTCATCTTCGGCTCCTCACCATTTTCACCATGGCCTCGACATGCGCCACCGGCGTTTCCGGCGTGATGCCATGGCCGAGATTGAAGATCAGCGGCCCGCCGCCCAGCGTGCGAAGAATGGCGTCGACGCCGTCGGCCAGCGCCTTGCCGCCGGCGACCAGCCGCAACGGGTCGAGATTGCCCTGCACCGCGCCCTCACCTTGCAGCTCCTTCGCCATCGACAACGGCACTGTCCAGTCGAGGCCGAGACCGGTGATGCCCGTCTTCTTCCTGTACTCGCGATAGCGCTCGCCAGCCCCCTTCGGAAAGCCGATCACCGGGACATCCGGATGCGCGGCCTTCACCTGACGCACGATCTGCGCCACCGGCTCGACGCAGAACGCCTCGAAGGAAGCCTCGTCGAGCACGCCCGACCACGAGTCGAAAATCTGCACCACGTCGGCGCCGGCCTCGATCTGGCGGATGAGATAGGCGGCCGAATGGTCCGCAAGTATTTTCAGAAGCCGCGCGATCGCCTGCGGCTGGCGATAGGCGAAAAGCCGCGCCGGCCCCTGGTCCGGCGTGCCGTGGCCGGCAATCATATAGGTCGCCACCGTCCAGGGCGCGCCGCAGAAGCCGATCAGCGTTGTTTCATTGGGCAGTTTCGCACGCAGCCGGCGGACCGTTTCATAGACCGGTTCGAGATTCACGTGAAACGTTTCGCCGGTCAGGCCCTCGATCTCGGCCGCGGCAATCGGCTTCAGGACCGGCCCGTGTCCCTCCTCGAAGCGGACCTCTCGTCCGAGCGCATTGGGCACGACGAGGATGTCTGAGAACAGGATCGAGGCATCGAAGCCAAAGCGTTCGATCGGCTGCAGCGTCACTTCGACGGCAAGGTCGGGATCGTAGCAGAGGTCGAGGAAGGATCCGGCTCGTTTCCGGGTCTCGCGATACTCGGGGAGATAGCGGCCTGCCTGACGCATCATCCAGAGCGGCGGCGGTGAAACCGTCTCGCCCTTGAGGACGTCCAGCATGATCCGTTTTCCAGGCATTCAGTGCTCGCCCTCTCCAGGGTGCTCTTAAATCAAATATCTATTCTAAAAGAGTATTCTGATTCTAAGAGTCTGTTGGTTGTGGTGGTTGCGACCTGTCCCGCCTGCCGCTCGAAAAGGCCAGTCAGCATATTGTCGCGCAGCCTCATTCGCAAATTGGAGGGATCTGGGGAAGAATCGGATTCCGGTTTTAGAGTCAGCGGCTTGGCATTTCCGCTCGAGGTCTTGCGCTGTGGACGATATCGCCCAAGAAAAGTTGATCCCCAGTTTTGTCCCCAGCGCCGCGACAAAGCCTACAGCGGGGCGAATTGTGGACAAGGTGCCATCTGATACAGTCGCCCTTAGCGACCAGGTTTCCTCATCCAGCCTTGTCCACAATTGCCCACAGTCTGGAACCACCCCCTGTGAACAAACCGCAAAGCTTCTTCCACCTGCATCTGATTTCCGACGCCACCGGCGAGACCCTGCTGGCGGCCGGCCGCGCCGCGTCCGCCCAATACAAGGATGCGCGCGCCATCGAGCACATCTATCCGCTGATCCGCACCGAAAAGCAGGTCGCCAAGGTGTTCGAGGATATCGAGGAAGAGCCCGGCATCATTCTCTATACGGTCGTCGACCAGAAGCTGGCGCGCAGCATCGACGAACGCTGCGCCGCCATGGGCCTGCCTTGCGTCTCGGTGCTGGAACCCGTGCTCAGCGTCTTCCAGTCCTATCTCGGCACGCCTGCTGGCCGCCGCGTCGGCGCCCAGCATGTGCTCGACGCCGAATATTTCCGCCGCATCGATGCGCTGAACTTCACCATGGAGCATGACGACGGCCAGCTTCCGGCGAACATGGACGATGCCGATATTGTGCTGATCGGCATCTCGCGCACCTCGAAGACGCCGACCAGCATCTATCTCGCCAATCGCGGCATCAAGACCGCCAACATTCCGATCGTGCTCGGCGTGCCGTTGCCGGAAAGCCTGATCGCCGCCAAGACGCCGCTGATCGTGGGCCTTGTCGCCACCGCCGAGCGCATCTCGCATGTCCGCCAGAACCGCATCCTCGGCAACACCGCACCCTATGTTTCGACCGACTATGTCGACCGCGCCGCGATCAACGAAGAGCTCGCCTATGCACGCCAGCTATGCACGAAACATGGCTGGCCGATGATCGACGTCAGCCGGCGCTCGATCGAGGAAACGGCCGCGGCCATCGTTGCCCTGCGCGGAAAGACGAGATAACGGAGATTGGCCGAGACGCCCATCGCTTCGTCATCCTAGGGCGGAGCAAGGAGCGGAGCGACGCGGCGTGGACCCTAGGATCCATGCCGTGACATCGAAGTGTTGCAACGGTGTAGAATTCTGCTCCGCTGCGCCGCTCGGCCGAGGTTACGGCATGGATCCCAGGGTCTTCGCGACGGAGCTTCGCTCCTGCTTCGCCCTGGGATGACGAAGTTCGTAAGGCTTCGTCTTCAACTTGCCGGATCAACAGCGTGAGGGAGCTAGTCGGATAAGACATCATGCCCGAAAAGATCATCCTCGCCTCCGGCAGCCCGTTCCGAAAAACCATGCTCGCCAACGCCGGGCTCGACATCGAGGCGGTGCCGGCCGAAGTCGACGAGCGCGCGCTCGAGGCGCCCTTGCAGGATAGCGGCGTGTCCCCCGAAGACGTCGCGTCGATCCTCGCCGAAGCCAAGGCGACCGAGGTCAGCGAACGCAAGCCGGGCGCGCTGGTGCTCGGCTGCGACCAGACTCTGTCGCTGGGCGACGAGATCTTCCATAAGCCCGTCGACATGGAAGGCGCTCGCCGTCATCTGCTCGCACTCTCCGGAAAGACGCATCAGTTGAACAGCGCCGCCGTGCTCTGCCGTGACGGGGAAGTGCTGTGGCGCCATGTCGGCGTCGCCAGCCTCACCATGCGCAGGCTCGATCCCGCCTTCATCGGCCGGCACCTGGCACGCGTCGGTGCCAAGGCTTTGGCAAGCGTCGGCGCCTACCAGATCGAGGGCGAGGGCATCCAGCTCTTCGAAAAAATCGAAGGCGACTATTTTACCATCGTCGGCCTCCCGCTTCTGCCGGTGCTGAAAGAACTGCGCGCACTGGGAGCGATCGATGGCTGAAAAAAAGGCTTTCGTCACCGGCCATCCGATCGCGCATTCGCGTTCGCCGAAGATTCACGGCTACTGGCTGGCGAAATACGGCATCGACGGCAGCTACAGGGCGATCGACGTCGCGCCGGACGATTTCGCCGCGTTCCTGAAATCGCTGGGCGAAAACGGCTATCGGGGCGGCAATGTCACCATCCCGCACAAGGAAGCCGCATTCGCTCTCGTCGACCGGCGCGATGCCGCGGCGGAAGCGATCGGCGCGGTCAACACGCTCTGGTTCGAGGACGGCGTCCTGTGGGGCGGCAATACCGACGGCCGCGGCTTTGCCGGCAATCTCGATGAACACGCGCCGGGCTGGGCGGCGAACGGGCCGGCCGTGGTGCTGGGCGCGGGCGGCGCGTCGCGTGCGGTCATCCATGCGCTGAAGGACCGGTGCATCAAGGATATCCGCATCGTCAACCGCACGCTGGCAAGGGCTGAGGAACTCGCCGACCGCTTCGGCGCCGGCGTTTCCGCGCATGGCGCCGGCGCGGTCGACGAACTGCTCGCCGATGCCGGCCTGCTCGTCAACACCACCGCGCTCGGCATGCACGGCAACGAAACCCTTGCCGCCGATCCGGCGGGCCTGCCCGGCCACGCCATCGTCACCGACATCGTCTATGTGCCGCTGGAGACGCCGCTGCTTGCTGCGGCCAGGGCGCGCGGCCTGAAGACGGTCGATGGCCTAGGCATGCTGCTGCATCAGGCGGTGCCTGGCTTCGAGCGCTGGTTCGGCCGGCGGCCGGAAGTGACGCCCGAATTGCGGCGCATGATCGTCGCCGACATCGAAGCGCATTGAGATGGCGGCCATGATCGTGCTCGGCCTCACCGGATCGATCGGCATGGGCAAGTCGACGACGGCGAAGATGTTCGCCGAGGCCGGCGTGCCGGTCCATGATTCGGACGAGACCGTGCATCGGCTCTATGCCGGCAAGGCAGCGCCTCTGGTCGAAGCGGCCTTTCCCGGCACGACGAAAGCGGGCGTGGTCGATCGCGCCCGGCTGGCCGAGAAGGTGCTGGGCGATCCCGCGGCGCTGAAGAAGCTCGAGGCGATCATCCATCCGCTGGTGCGCGCCGATGCCGATGCGTTCCTGACCAGGCACCATGCCTCCGGCACGCCGCTCGCCGTGCTCGACATCCCGCTGCTGTTCGAGACCGGCGGCCGCGACCGCGTCGACAAGGTCGTGGTCGTCACCGCTCCTGCCGAGGTCCAGCGCGCCCGTGTGCTCGAAAGGCCCGGCATGAGCGAGGAAAAATTCGCTTCGATCCTAGCCAAGCAGGTGTCGGACGCCGAAAAGCGCCGTCAGGCCGATTTCATCGTCGACACCGGCCAGGGTTTTGACGCCGCGCGGGCGGCGGTCGCCGCCATCGTCAGCGATTTGACGATGGCCAAGAATTGACCGGGGATAAGTCCGGCAAAAACACTTCCTGACGCCTGTTGTCAGCAGCCCCCATTGCCATTTTGTTCCGGTGTATGATTCTGCTCACTTGGAGCGGACTGATTCGAAATGCGTGAGATCATCTTCGATACCGAAACCACCGGCCTCGATCTGCGCGACGACCGCATCATCGAGCTCGGCGGCGTCGAGCTGGTCAACCGCTTCCCGACCGGCCGCACCTTCCACAAATTCATCAATCCGCAAGGACGCGCCATTCATGCCGAGGCGCAGGCCGTGCACGGCATCAGCGCCGCCGACCTGGTCGGCAAGCCGACCTTCGCCGAAATCGCCGACGAATGGCTGGCCTTCACCGACGGCGCCAAGCTGATCGCCCACAACGCCACCTTCGATATCGGCTTCCTCAACCTCGAATTCAGCCGCCTCGACCATCCGGCCATCGATCCCGGCCGCATCGTCGACACGCTGGCGCTGGCGCGCCGCAAGCATCCGATGGGCCCGAATTCGCTGGACGCGCTCTGCCGGCGCTACGGCATCGACAACACCCGCCGCACCAAGCACGGCGCGCTGCTCGACTCCGAATTGCTGGCCGAGGTCTACATCGAGCTCATCGGCGGCAAGCAGGCGGCGCTGGTCCTCGAGACCGTGGCCGTGCAGATGAACGGCGCCGGCGAGGTGGCCGATATCGACATCTCGATCGGTGCTCGGCCGATCGCCCTGCCGTCGCGGCTGACCGAGGCGGATCGGTCGGCGCATGCCGGGCTGGTCGCAACGCTCGGCGAAAAGGCGTTGTGGCTGAAGGTAGCGGCTGCGGGTTGAGCGGGGCGCGCCGGGTGCCGACGTTGGAGATTGGCCGAAACTTCCGTGACGTCGTCATACTCGGGCTTGACCCGAGTATCCATGCCGTGACTTCGGCCGTAGGGGGCGCTACGGTGCAGAATTCTGTAACCGTTGCAATGCCTTAGCGTCACGGCATGGATCCTAGGGTCTGCGCTGCGTCGCTGCGCTCCTTGCTCCGCCCCAGGATGACGAACGAACGGATGTAAACCGCCTCAGCTCACCTGGACCTTGCTCGCGGCCTGGTCCTCGGCGATGCGCTGCTGGAACATCTGCGCGAAATCGATCGGGTCGAGCATCAGCGGCGGGAAGCCGCCATTGCGGGTGGCGTCCGCGATGATCTGGCGGGCGAAGGGGAACAGAAGCCGCGGGCATTCGATGAACAGGATCGGCAACATGTGCTCCTGCGGGAAGCCGCTGATGGCGAAGACGCCGCCATAGACCAGCTCGACGTTGAACAGCACCTCCTGGTCGAACGAGGCCTTGGCGTTCAACGTCAGATTGACGTCGAACTGCTTGTCCGACAGCGGATTGGCGTTGACGTTGACGTTGATGGCGATGCCGGGCGCCTTGTCGCGGCCGCGCAGCGAGTTCGGCGCGCCGGGGCTTTCGAAGGACAGGTCCTTCACATATTGCGCAAGCACATTGAGCGAGGGCTGTGCCTGGTTGCCGTTGCCATTGGCGGCGCCCGCCGCGGCGTCATCGTTGCTGGCCATGAGCCTATGTCCTTTTGCCTGGGCAGCATTGCTGACCGGATTGAAATCGCGGGTTCGCTACCATGCTCGGCTGGACAAAACAAGTTTTGCCGCCTTTATCGGCAGACGGAACGGGACAGCGCAAACGCTGGGGATTGGCCAAAGCGCTCCAACCTCGTCATTCCAGGGCGGAGCAGCCGCGAAGCGGCGTCGCGAAGACCCTGGAATCCATGCCGTGACCTCGGCCGAAGAATGCTGCGGAGCAGAATTCTTCGCCGCGGACGGTGCTCCCAAGTCACGGCATGGATCCTATGGTCTGCGCCGCGTCGCTTCGCTCCTTGCTCCGCCATAGGATGACGAAGCGATAGGCGTCCTACTTGCGAATGCCACGACTGCTCAATCCTTTGGTCGAAAGACCTAGTCGTCCTTCAGTCGCCGCCAAGGAGAATTGTGGTCCGGCCCGCGTTTGAAGTCGTCCTCGCGCGTATAGTCGCTGTCGTCGAGATCGATGACCCTGTCGCGCCGGCGGGCTGAAAAGCCGCTGCTGAAGCTGGTCGCCACCACGATGCGGTTCTTGAGCAGGCGCCAGGCGAGATCCCGCACCGGCGGCAGGAGCAGCAGGATGGCGATGATGTCGGTGATGAAGCCCGGAATGATGAGCAGGACTGCCACCAGCACGATCATCGCGCCATGCGCGAGCTGGCGGCTCGGGTCGCGTCCGGCATCCATTTCCGCCCGCACCCGCGCCATCACCCCGAAACCCTGGTGCCGAAGCAGCAGGCTGCCGGCGATGCTGGAAAGGATGACGAGCCCGACCGTCGCCAGCGCGCCAATTTCGCGGCCGACGACGACGAAGCCTGCGATCTCCAGAAGCGGCAGCAGGATCAGGAACAGCGGGAAGAGTGAAAGGCGCAAATCTCTACCGATCGCTTTCTTCTTTTGCGGCCTCGCGGGCAATCGCCGCTGGCACTGGGGCCATTAGATAGGTATGGCTGCCTTTGATTTGAATGATTGCGCCCGCCGTTCTATATGCTTTGGGTAATGAACGCTATGCGACCGCCGCCATCCTAGGGGCTCTGGTGGTCCGGCCAGGACAG
This sequence comes from Mesorhizobium sp., assembly GCA_004963905.1. Lineage (GTDB taxonomy): Bacteria > Pseudomonadota > Alphaproteobacteria > Rhizobiales > Rhizobiaceae > Mesorhizobium. The sequence continues at coordinate 34,230 of SUGL01000042.1, read as the reverse complement.
GGATCGAATTGGCGGAAGATATGGGTTTCTTCGACTTCGGCACCATTTTCTTCTTGATTGCGGCGGTTGTGATCTTCTTCCAGCTCCGCAACGTGCTGGGCCGTCGCACCGGAAACGAGCGCCCGCCCTTCGACCCTTATTCGGCAAGCCGTACGCGCGACCAGGACGCGGCGCAGAAATCCGAGAATGTGGTGTCGCTGCCGCGCAAGCGCATGCCGGGGGAGGCGACGGCCGAGACCTATGCCGCGATCGACGCCTTCGCCAAGCCCGACACCGATCTCAACAAGGGTCTGCGCACGATCAAGGACAACGATCCCTCCTTCGATCCGAAGACCTTCATCGACGGCGCCAAGATGGCCTATGAGATGATCGTCATGGCCTTTGCCGACGGCGACCGCAAAACGTTGAAGAACCTGTTGTCGCGCGAGGTCTATGACAGCTTCGTCGCCGCGATCGGCGAGCGCGAGGCGAAGGCGGAAAAGATCCAGTCCTCCTTTGTCGGCATCGACAAGGTCGATATCGTCGCCGCCGAGATGAAGGGTTCGGAGGCGCATATCACGCTGCGCATCGTCAGTGAGCTGATTTCGGCGACCCGCGACAAGGTCGGCGCCGTCATCGACGGCGATCCCGAGAAGGTCGCCGAGGTCAAGGACGTCTGGACCTTCTTCCGCGATACCCGCTCGCGGGATCCGAACTGGAAGCTCGTCGCCACGGAAGAAGAAGACTGAGACCAAGCGGCGGGGCCAGGTCGTGCCGCTCTCTCCCACATTCAACGAAAAATCCTTCGGCGACCTGCCAGGCTGGGGCGCGGACGATCATCTGGCCGCCTTCGCGGCGTTCAGACGCTCCGCTTTCCACGCGCCGACCAAGCCCTACCGCACCGGGTCGCTCGGCGTCGCGTTCGACGCCTTCGCCGAGGCCTACGCCGAAGCGCGGTCGGCTTCGCTGGCGGACAGGTCCGAGGCGCGGTCCTTTTTCGAGCGCCATTTCGTGCCGATGCTGGTAACGGCCGAAAATGGCGGCGCCGGCCTCGTGACCGGCTTTTACGAGCCGGAGGCCGAGGCCTCGCCGGTGAGGACGGAGCGGTTCACCGTGCCGCTGCTCTCGCGCCCTGCCGATCTGATCGACATCGATGACAAGAACCGCCCCGCCGGCATGGATCCTTATCTTGCCTTCGCCCGTGACACGCCGGCCGGCCCAGTCGAATATTTCGAGCGCGGCGCAATCGAGCGCGGCGCGCTTTCCGACCGGAGGCTCGAGATTGCCTGGCTCGCCGACAAGGTCGACGCCTTCTTCGTCCACGTCCAAGGCGCGGCGCGGCTGAAGATGACCGACGGCAGGCTCTGCCGCGTCACCTACGCCGCCAGATCCGGCCAGCGCTTCACCGGCCCGGGCAAGATCCTGAGCGAGATCGGCGAGATCCCGCTGCAAAAAGTGACGATGCAGTCGATCCGCGCCTGGTTCAAAGCGCATCCCGACCGCGTCGATGAGATCCTCTGGCGGAATCGCTCCTACATCTTCTTCCGCGAGGCGCCGGTCGAGGATACGGCGCTCGGCCCGATCGCCGCCGCCAAGGTGCCGCTGATGCCCGGCCGCTCGGTCGCCGTCGACCGGCTGCTGCACACCTTCGGCACGCCCTTCTATATCGACGCGCCGACGCTCACGGCCTTCGACCAAAAACCGTTCCGGCGGCTGATGATCGCGCAGGACACCGGCTCGGCCATCACCGGACCCGCGCGCGGCGACCTCTTCGCGGGTTCCGGCGATGCCGCCGGCGAGATCGCCGGCGTGGTGCGCAACGCCGCCGACTTCTACGCGCTGGTCCCGCGCGGGCTGGTCGACAGGAGGGGCGCGTGACCCGCCGCGACGACAGGCTCAGCGAGGACGATCGTATCCTTTGGAACCTGGTGGCGCGGACGACGCGGCCGCTGAAAGGCAAGGTCGCGATCGAGATTCCCGATATCGTCGAGTCGAAGCCGGCGCCGGCGCCTGGGCCGGCCAACGGCGCACCAGTCGTTGCCGCGAAGCCGAAGCCGCAGTACGTCTCGCATGTGCTGGACGACCAGACGCGAGACAAGCTGAAAAAAGGCCGGCTGCCGATCGAAGGCCGCGTCGATCTGCATGGCATGACGCAGGACGAGGCCTATTCGCTGCTGCTCGGCTTCCTGCACCGCGCGCATGCCGGCGGCATCCGCTACGTGCTGGTCATCACCGGCAAGGGCTCGTCCTCGGGCGGCGACGGGATCTTGCGGCGCTCGGTGCCGCACTGGTTGTCGACACCGGCCTTCCGGCACCTTGTTTCGAGTCACGATCATGCCGCCCGCAATCACGGCGGCTCGGGCGCGCTCTATATCCGCTTGCGGCGGACGCGGTCATGAGGATGCCGGCCTTGAGGACGCGACAGTGACCCCGTTCGGCGAGAAGCTGAGGGCATTGCGCGCCGAGCGCGGCGTCAGCCAGAAGGCGATGGCTCAAGCCATCGGCGTCAGCGCCGCCTATCTGTCGGCGCTGGAGCATGGCCGGCGCGGCGCGCCGACCTGGACGCTGATCCAGAAGATCATCGGCTATTTCAACATCATCTGGGACGACGCGGAGGATCTCGCCCGCCTCGCCGAGACCTCGCATCCCAGGGTCAGGATCGATACCTCCGGCCTGTCGCCCGCCGCGACCGAGCTGGCCAATCTCCTGGCCGAGAGCATCGAGAAGCTGGACGAGGCGGAGCTGCGGAAGATCACAGCGTCGGTCCGGGCCGCGCTGAGGAGATAATTTGCCCGGATGACAAAGGGTGGGGTTTAGCCGAAGCGCCTGAATTTCGTCATCCACGGGCGGAGCGGGAGCGAAGCGACGCAGCGCAGACCATAGGATGACGAAACCGAGGCGGCGCCCCTAGCTCTGCCTACTGCACCGATCCCACAAGCACCGGCTGGCCGTCGCGGATCGAGACCCAGCGGCCGGTGTTGTCGATCGCCTGCCGCTTGAGATAGCGGTAGCCGGTCGCGTCCCAGGCTTTGACCTTGTCGGTCAGATTGTCGAGGATGTAGTCACCCTTGTCGGTGCGCACCGTCAGCACGGAATGGCCTTCGCCGTCGGGCTTGCGCACGACGGTGATCAAGAGATCGGCGAGCGACATGCCCATGCGATAGAGCTCGCGCCGCTTCTCCAGCACATAGTCCTCGCAGTCGCCGAAGCCGTTGTCCGGATAGGTCCAGACCTCGTCCTTGCCGTAATTGTCGAGATCGCTCATCGGCTTGACGGCGGCGTTGACCTTGGCGGTCACGCTGATCAGCCTGCGCCACAGGCCGTCGGTCATCGTGGCCGGCGCGAGATTGGCCGGGCGGATGTTGCATTCACTCGGATGCGCCTTGCAGAAATCGTAGTGGCCGATCGGCTGCGAGGTCAGACCGCCGGTGACCATGGCGCCCGCCGCCCATGCCGGCACCGCCCAATGGGCCGAGATCGCCAACCCTGCGACTGCGCACAAGCGCAGCATCCGCGTCATCGGTGAGGAAGTCATTGTCCCCCGGTCCGCCCTGTTCTTTTATTAACGAAACGTTAAAGGCGATTTACAGTCCGTGTCAATTAGAGACAACGGCTAGTTTGACGGCATGGTTACCCGCGCGATCCTGACAGCGGCCATTTGGCAACAGGGCGCTTATCGACGACAGAAGCCACCCCGTCCTTCGCTTCCGCAAACCAGCGCAAGCGCTGGGGGATTGGCTGAAGCCTCCCAATCTCGTCATCCCAGGGCGAAGCAGGAGCGTAAGCTCCGTCGCGGAGACCCTGGGATCCATTCCGTTACGTTGATCGAAGGGTGCGGCGGAGCAGAATTCTGCGCCGCTGCACCGCTCATTTGTAACGGAATGGATCCTTGGGTCTTCGCTCCGCTTCGCGTCGCTACGCCCAAGGATGACGAGGAGATGGGCGTTCCGGCCAATCTCCAAGGCACATCCGACGCGCCAACGCAAACACGGCCCCTTGCGGGGCAAGCGTTTCGGTGTCTTGCTCAGCTCTTGGCGGAGCGGACCAGCTTCGGCTTCGCCGCCACCCGGGTCTGGCGGCCATAGCTGGCGATGAAGTCGACGATGCGCGGCACGATCTCGGACCGGAAGCGCGAGCCGTTGAAGACGCCATAATGGCCGACGGCCGGCTGCATGTAGTGGGCTTGCCTGTCGGCCGGGATGTTCGCGCAAAGGTCGTGCGCGGCCTGGGTCTGGCCGAGGCCGGAAATATCGTCGTTCTCACCCTCGACGGTGAACAGGGCGACGTTGCGGATGAGGCTCGGATCGACGGCCTCGCCACGATGGGTCATTTCGCCCTTCGGCAAGGCGTGGCGCACGAACACCGTGTCGACGGTCTGCAGGTAGAACTCCGCCGTCAGATCCATCACCGCCAGATATTCGTCATAGAAGTCGCGGTGCTTCTCGGCGTTGTCGCCATCGTTCTTCACAAGGTGCATGAAGAAGTCCTTGTGGGCGATGATATGGCGGTCGAGATTCATGCTCATGAAGCCCGAAAGCTGCAGGAAGCCGGGATAGACCTCGCGGCCGAAGCCCGGCACCGGCCAGGGCGCCTGCATGATGACGTTGTCGCGAAACCAGCCGATGCCCTTTTCTTCAGCCAGCAGATTGACCGCGGTCGGGTTGCGGCGGGTGTCGATCGGGCCGCCCATCAGCGTCATGGTCGACGGCACGAAGGGGTCGCCGCGCTTTTCCATCAGCGCCACCGCCGCCAGCACCGGAACCGAGGGTTGGCAGACACCCATGACATGCGTGTCCGGGCCGAGCGCGTGGAACATGTCGATGATGTAGTCGATATAGTCGTCGAGATCGAAGCTGCCCTGCGACAGCGGCACCATGCGGGCATCGACCCAGTCGGTGATGTGCACGTCGGCGTGAGGCAGCATCGCCTCGACCGTGCCGCGCAGCAGCGTCGCATAGTGGCCGGACATCGGCGCCACGATCAGAAGCTTCGGGTCCGGCTTGCGGCCCGCCGGAAGCGATCGCTCGAAGCGGGTGAGGTTGCAGAAAGGCTTCGACCAGACGGTCTTTTCGGTGACGTCGACGGTCTTCCAGTCGATCACCGTCTCGGTCAGGCCGAATTGCGGCTTGCCGTAGCGGCGCGTGGTGCGCTCGAAAAGTTCGGCGGCTGCCGCGACCGAACGGCCGAGCGGCGTGTGCGAGACGGGATTGAGCGGGTTGGAATAGAAAAGCCGCACCGCGTCGGCGTAGAGGCGGGCGGGCTGCAGCGCCGCATGGTTCATTTCGTAGAGCTGGTAGAACATCGGGAACCCCGCTGCTGCCTGACGACCAAAGGGCCGACGAGCAGCGCCGAGCCTTGAATGTCTCGCAGCGAGGTTAACAACATATTGTTGCGATGCAATACGTCAATTGGAGTGACGAATGCTGCTTTCGTCCAAGCTGTTGAAAACCGGCCCCCAGCGGCGGAGCCGGCTCACTGTGCGGTGCGGGAGTGCGAAGGAAATGTGTCCGGCCCTCTTGCCGGACACTTCGACAAGCTAAACTCGAGCCATGCAGACAGCGGTGTGGCCAGAGCCGATGAAGCCGAGCTGGCTGGCGGCGCCGCGGGAAAGGTCGAGCATGCGGCCCCTGACGAACGGTCCGCGATCGTTGATGCGCACGACGACGCTGCGGCCGTTGTTCTTGTTGGTGACCCTGAGCCTGGTGCCGAACGGCAAGCTGCGGTGCGCTGCGGTCAGTGCGGCGGGGTTCATGCGCTCACCGGAAGCGGTTCTCGAATGCAGCGCATACCAGGAGGCGCGTCCGCATTGCGCGGCCGCCGAGGAGGCGCTCGACGCGCCAGCCATCAGGCCAGCCGCGATCGTTACCGCGACAAGCGCGGTGCGGTTGGTTTTCTTCATCTTTTAGGGGTGGGCTCCGTTTATAGACAACCCGCCGTAAGTGCCGAATGAGGCGGGAAATGCGGCATTGATCTGGCGGTTCCATGGCAAAGGCACACGTTTGGAGTCGCCGCGAAACAGTTTGTCATGAAATTTCCGGAGCACGCAGGCGTATTCTTTGTGAAGACCGAGCCGGTTTGCGGCAAGTCTCGAGTAGGAGCGGCCGTCGATCCGCAAGTAGAAGCGGAAGCGATTGCCTGGCTTCCTTGGGCTCCTTTATTGCGCGTGCATTCCGGCGGAGGATCGACTTTCCAGGGGGATCTCTTTGATGCGATTGATCGGGAATTTGCTGGCGCTGCTCGTGCTGGCGATCGGTGTGCTGTGGTCGCTGCAGGGGCTCGGGCTGGTCCAGGGCAGCTTCATGACCGGCCAGAGACAATGGCTCTATATCGGCCTCGTGACCGCGCTGGTCGGCCTGCTCGGCCTCGGCTGGGCGAACCGCCCGCGCGGTTGAGGGCGCGACGGGACGGGCGCTCCCTTCTCCCCTTGTGGGAGAAGGTGGATCGGCGCTTTAGCGCCGAGACGGATGAGGGGTGCTCCAGCGGAGTGGGACGTCGGCATTCCCTGGAACACTCCTCATCCGTCGCCTTCGGCGACACCTTCTCCCACAAGGGGAGAAGGGGTTGCTGCTCCGTCTGCCTTCAGGCGGCCTTTGCCGCCGGCTTGGCCGTCTTGATGTGAGTGACGCTGCGGCGGCCGTCGACGCTCACCGGCACATCGCCGTCGACTGTGGCGCGGCGCACGATCCGGTGCTGGTCGCCATAGTCGTTCACCGCGTAATGCTGGGTGGCCCGATTGTCCCAGATCGCGACGTCACCGGCCTGCCAGCGCCAGCGCACGGTGTTTTCGGGCGTCGTCACATAGCTCTGGAACAATTCGTAGAGTTTCGAGGAGTCGCTCTTCGACAGGCCGACGAAGCGCTGGACGAAATTGCCGAGCAGCAGCGACCGCTCGCCGGTTTCCGGATGCACGCGCACGACGGGGTGCTCGGTCTCGTAGACGGTCGAGGTGAAGACCTCCTCGAAATGCTTCCTTTCCTCGGCGCTGGCGCGAGGCCGCACCGCGGCATAGTCGTAGGCATTGCTGTGGATTGCCCAGAGATTGTCGGCCAGCAGCTTGAGCGGCGCCGGCAGGCTTTCATAGGCGGCGTGCGTGTTGGACCAGATGGTATCGCCGCCGGCCGCTGGAATGACGACGCCGCGAAGCACGGAGAATTTCGGATAGGCGTCCACGAAGGTGACGTCCGTGTGCCATTGGTCCGCGCGGCCGCCGCCGCGGCTGGAATCCAGATTGAGGATCGAGGCGGTGCCCGACACCGGCCCTTGCGTGGGATGCGGCACGAGATCGCCCAGGCGCCGCGCGAACAGTTCGTGCTCGGAATCGTCGAGATGCTCCTGGCCACGGAAGAAGACGACCTTGTGCTTCAAAAGCAGCTGATTGATCGCCGCGATGGTGGCGTCCGACAGGCTTCCGCCAAGGCGGACGCCCCTGATTTCCACGCCCACGCGGGCGGTCAGCGGAACGACGTCGGTTGGCGCAATAACCTGGTCGACGGCGGCTAGGTTGCTCATGGATATCTCCTCGTTGCTGGTGGGGGGAAGGACAGGCTTATGAGCGCGGATCACTGCGACCAGTATTGCCAGGCCCAGTAGAAACTCTCGTCGTGTGGCGGCAGGCGGCCGCGCTCCGCGTCGAGCTGGACCGGCGCCGGCGATCGGGGCCCCTCTTCCCATGACTGCCTGTCGTCCCGCGACGGCTTGTCCTCGTCGGGAAGACGCAGAAGCCAGTGCCCTAGCGAGCGGCCGAGATGGGCGAAAAGCACCGCTGTGGAATGGGTCATCGTCATTCTCCTTGGCTCGGATCATTCCCGCCCCGCCCAGGGCACAAGTGCGCGCTCGATCCTGCGGATGACGAATTCGAGCGCGAAGGCGATCGTCGCGATCACCAGGATGCCCATAACCACCACGTCGGTGACCAGGAACTGCGCGGCCGACTGGATCATGAAGCCCAGCCCGCGCGTCGCCGCCACCAGCTCGGCCGCCACCAGCGTCGACCAGCCGGCGCCGAGCGCGATGCGCAGGCCGGTGATGATCGAGGGCAGCGCGCTGGGCAGCACGACATGGCGGACAAGCTGGCTCCGCGTCGCGCCGAGCGAACGCGCCGCGTCGATGCGCTCGCGCGACACGCCGCGCACGCCGGCGGCGGTCGACAGCGCCACCGGCGCCAGCATGGCGATGGCGATCACCAGGATTTTCGACGGCTCGCCGATGCCGAACCAGATGACGATTAGCGGCAGGTAGGCAAGCGGCGGGATCGGCCGCAGGAACTCGAGCAGCGGATCGAACACGCCGCGCCCGACCCTGCTGATGCCGATGGCGAGCCCCACGGGAATGCCGACGACGATCGCCGCGATCAGCGCGGCGAACACGCGCCAGAGGCTGGCGGCGATGTGCTGGAGCAGCGTCGCGTCGACGAAACCGTCGCGGGCGACGACGACGAACTTTGCCCAGACGGCGGCGGGCGACGGCAGGAAGACCGGCGAGACCAGTTGCAGCCGGGCCGACACCGTCCAGGCGGCCAACAGGACGAGGATGGTTATCGCGCTGACCAGCCGTGCCGAAATGCCTGTCCGCTCGCGACGCGGCCGCGACCACGGCACCGACAGACCGTCATTCTCGCTGGCTTTTGCTCCAGGCCGCTCCGTATAGCTGCCGACGCTCATGCCGCCTCTCCCTCGAAGATCGCGTCGGTCAGCTCCGAGCGGGCCGCGGCAAAGGCTGGATCCGCCTTGATCGCGCGAATCGGCTCGCCGGCGGCATAGCGCCGGCCGAAATGGGTTTCGAAGCTGTGCACCACATGGCCGGGTCCCGGCGCCAGCACGACGATCCTGGTGGCAAGCGCCAGCGCTTCCTCGATGCCGTGCGTGACCATCAGCACGCCGACCCGGGCAGCCGACCAGAGATCGAGCAGCGTCGTCTGCATGCGTTCGCGCGTCAGCGCGTCGAGCGCGCCGAGCGGCTCGTCGAGCAGCAGGAATTCCGGCTCCGCGGCCAGCGCGCGCGCCAGGCCGACGCGCTGACGCATGCCGCCGGAGAGTTCCCAGATGTGCTTGTCGCCGGCGCCGTTGAGCTTGACCAGCGACAGCAATTCGTCGGCGCGCCGCGCTCTGCTGTCGGCACTCACGCCACGCAGCCGAAGCGCGAAGGCGACGTTTTCCCGCGCCGTCAGCCAGGGAAACAGCGCATCGTTCTGGAAGACCACGGCACGGTCGGGTCCAGGCGCGGTGATGGCTCGGCCGGCGATCGTGGCCCGGCCGCGCGCTGGCTTCACCAGCCCGGCGGCGACGTTTAGCAGCGAGGTCTTGCCGCAGCCCGAACGGCCGACGAGCACGACGAAGTCGCCTTTGCCGATGTCGAGCGAAACCCGTTCGACAGCCGGCGCCGGCTGGCCGTCATAGTGGACGGTGACCTTATCGAGCGTCAGATGCGGCATTGGGCTCAAACCTCCGCTGGATCAAGGCACTGGACCTGGGGGCCTGTCCCGAAACCGCGCCTCGTGAGCGGCTTCGGGACAGGCAAGCGCATGGCCAGGGAAGAAGGGCCGCGCTTGTTGGGCAGTTCCAGGAAAGGCGGTCTTCCTTCCGGAACTGCCTGGAGAAAAGCTCAGTTCGAGGCGAGCGCCTCGCTGGCATATTTGGTCGTGACGTATTTCGAATAGTCGGGCAGCACCGCGTCGATTTTGCCCTGCTCCTTGAGGAAGGCCGATGCCGCCGCGATCGCCTTGACCGTGCCGCCGCCGAGGAACTTGTCCGAGGCCTGCTCGTCCAGCGTCGGGAAGACATAACCCTTGAGCAGTTCCGGCACCTCTTCCAGCTTGGCACCGGTGAGCTTGGCGATCTCGCCGGCTTCAGGCGAGGAGACCGACCAGGCCTCTGGCTTGGCCAGGTATTGGGCATAGGCCTCGCCCGTCACCTTGACGAAGTCGCGCACCGCGTCCGGATGCTTGTCGGCGAAGTCGGCGCGCACGATCCAGGCGTCGAAGGTCGGCGCGCCCCAGGCCGCCACTTGCGAGGAATCGAGCACCACCTTGCCGGAGGTCTTGATCTGGCCGAGCGCCGGGTCCCAGACATAGGCGGCGTCGATGTCGCCGCGCGCGAAGGCGGCGGCGATTTCCGGCGGCCTGAGGTTGAGGATCTGCACCGCCTTGGGATCGACGCCTTCGTGCTTCAGCGCCGCGAGCAGGCTGTAATGCGTGGTCGACACGAACGGCACCGCCACCTTCTTGCCGGCGAGGTCGGCGATTTTCTCGATGCCGGCGCCGTTGCGGGCGACCAGCGCTTCCGACGGGCCGATCAGCCCGACCACGAAGATGGTCTCAATCGGCAGCTCGCGGCTGGCGGCCGCGGCCAGCGGGCTCGAGCCGACATAGCCGATATCGACCGAACCGGAAGCGATCGCCGCGATGACGTCGGCGCCGGAATCGAATTTGCGCCAGTCGATCGCGGCCTTGATCGCCTTTTCATAGGCGCCATCGGCCTGCGGCACCTTCGAAGGCTCGACCACCGTCTGGTAGCCGATGGTGATTCTCAAATCCTCGGCCATGGCCGGGCCGAGCAGGGCGGCGCTTGCCAGCGCTGCCGACGACAGGAGAAGAATGCGTCTGGAAATGGTCGACATGAAAGGCTCCATTCAAAGGAGAAAACCGGATTGCCTTTCTATCGTCTGTTAATTCTATCGGGTTTGTGGAGTTAAATCCTTCCAACCACGCGGGCTTTGTTGGAAAAGTGTCGCCAAGTATCGCCGGCGCGAGCGCAAAAGGACGGTCGCGGGTGGCTGGTGACCGGAGCCTTTCGGAGATTGGCGAGCCGTCCCTTCTGTCGTCATTCTAGGGCGGAGCAAGGAGCGAAGCGACGCGCGCAGACCCTAGAATCCATGCCGTAAAATAGAGGCGATGCTACGGTGCAGAACTGTCCAGTGTGGCGCTGGGTCCTTGTTCTGCATCGTGGCACCCTATCACGAATGTAACGGCATGGATCCTAGGGTCCGCGCTCCGCTTCGCGTCGCTTCGCCCTAGGATGACGAAGCCGATCGATGCGCCGGGCCAGGGGCAGAGAGGTCGCTGCGAAAGAAAATCCCACCATCACCTTTCCCGGGTAAATCCATGCCCCAGATAGCGGCGGAATTGAAACCGGCTTTCGTGTGCGAACGGGTTAGTATAGTAATCTTATCGACATTAGGGAGAGAGAACGATGCGCGACCAACTGAATCGCATACCGCCAGTCGTTCGTGGCGCCGGCCGGCCGGCCGCGGCATCGGCTGCCTCATGGCAGTCGGCCCCGGCTGTCTAGGCCCGATCGCGGCCCCTCGAAAGCTCCTGAATTTCGGCCATGGTTGGACGCGGCAATTCCATCATCATTGTCGGCGGCGGCGCCAGCGGTGTCGTGCTGGCTGCGCATCTGCTCAAATCGCCGAACCCCGATCTGCGCGTTACGCTGATCGAGAAGCGTCCGCATTTCGGCCAGGGCATGGCCTATTCGACGCTGCTTTCCGCGCATGTGCTCAACGTCAAGGCCTCGGGCATGAGCGCCTATGCCGACGATCCGGACAATTTCGCGCGCTGGGTGCTGGAGCGCGGCCTCGCCCAGCCGGACCAGGGGCCGTTCTATGCGCCGCGCATCCTCTATGCCCGCTACCTGAAGGAGCTGCTCGACGATCTCGAAGACCGCGAGCGCGAGCGCGGCCGTTTGCGGCTGATCCGCGAGGAGAGCCTGTCGGTCTCGCCGACCCCGTCGGGCGTCGAGGTGGCCCTGGCCAACGGCACCAGCGTCGTCGGCCACCTTGCCGTTCTGGCCACCGGCCATGACGAGCAGCCGGGTGCCTTCCAGGGCCGCGCCATCCGGATGGGATCGGAGGCCGACACGGCGCTCGATCCGCAGGCTCCCGTGCTGGTGCTCGGCACGGGCCTCAGCATGGTCGACGCCTTTCTTTCGCTGGAGCAGCGCGGCCATCGCGGCCAGATCGTCGCCGTGTCGCGGCGCGGCCTGCTGCCCTCGCCGCATCGCAAGGGCAACCCGATCAAGCTCGACGTCGCCGACATTCCGCTCGGCACCCAGCTTTCCTATTTCGTCGGCTGGTTCCGCAACCTGATCCGCGAGAACCGGAAGGCCGGCGGCGACTGGCGCGACGTCGTCGACGGCTTGAGGCCCTTCAACCAGATGATCTGGCAGAACTGGCCGTCCTCGGCCAAACGCCGCTTCGTCGAGCACACCAAGGCCTGGTGGGACATCCATCGCCACCGCATGGCGCCGGAGGTTTACGAGCGTGTTACCGAAGCGGTCGGCTCGGGTCGCATCCGCCTCGTTGCCGGACGCGTCGCGGACATCGAGCCGAACGACGGCTTCACCGTCACCATCCAGCAGCGTGGCACGCAGGCGCTCGAAACGCTCGAGGTCGCGCGCATCTATGACTGCATCGGCATTGCCCGCGACATCTCCACGACGTCGAACGGCCTCGTGCGCTCGCTGGTCGAGCGCGGCCTGGCGCGTCCCGACCCGCTGCGCCTAGGCCTCGACGTCACCGCCAGATGCGAGCTGATCGCGGCCGACGGCACGGTGTCGTCGAAACTCCTCGCCGTCGGGCCGCTGACGCGCGGCACCTTCTTCGAGATCGACGCCATTCCCGACATCCGCGTCCAGTGCGCCAGGCTGAGCAAGCAATTGCTGGGGTGAGTTTCTGTTGAGGTGAGTACTCTACGGCGCCCCCCTCTGGCCTGCCGGCCATCTCCCCCGCGGGTGGGGAGATTGGATGTCGCCTTGGCTTTCGCCAATTACCGACGTTGCTAGAAATGCGCCGCGGACCGAACCGCCAATCTCCCCCTCGTGGGGGAGATGTCCGGCAGGACAGAGGGGGGCGCGAAGGAACTCTACGTTGGAGTGCTCGATCCAGACCGCCCCTCCGCCATCGATCTGAAATTCCATTCCCCCACTCGCCGCCGGATTGGCACGATCTATCTTCTTTCCAAGCCAAAAGGGCTGGAAAAGACGCTCCTGTGTGATGCGTGAAGCCGGAATGGAGTCCGGTCGGCATCATGCGCGAGATCGTAACTGGTCACCCGCGTCGAACTTGCTGCCATGGAGGGTCCGAGATGAGCGTGCACAGGAAAGCGGCGCCGGACGGCGCGGAAGGCAATTTGGCGCGGCTGCGTCCGCCCTACGCCTCGGTGCTCGACCTGATCGGCCAGACGCCGATTGTCGAGCTCACCAAATTCGACACCGGCAAGTGCCGGCTGTTCATCAAGCTCGAAAGCCAGAATCCCGGCGGCTCGATCAAGGACCGCATCGCGCTGTCGATGATCGCGGCGGCCGAGAAGGCGGGCCAGCTGAAGTCCGGCGGCACCATCGTCGAGGCGACCGCCGGCAACACCGGCCTCGGCCTCGCCCAGGTCGGCATTCCCAAGGGCTATCGCATCATCCTCGTCGTGCCGGACAAGATGTCGCGCGAGAAGATCCAGCATCTGCGCGCCTTGGGCGCCGAAGTGCGCATGACCCGCTCCGACGTCGGCAAGGGCCATCCCGAATACTATCAGGACATGGCCGAGAAGATTGCCGCCGAGCTGCCCGGCGCCTTCTATGCCAACCAGTTCGCCAACCCAGCCAATCCGCTGGCGCATGAGACCACCACCGGCCCGGAGATCTTTACTCAGCTCGACGGCGACGTCGACGCGGTGGTGGTCGGCGTCGGCTCCGGCGGCACGCTCACCGGCCTCGGCCGCTATTTCGCAAAACATTCGCCGAAGACCGAGATGGTGCTGGCCGATCCGGTCGGCTCGGTGCTGGCGCCGCTGATCAAGACCGGCAAGATGGAAGAGGCCGGCAGCTGGACCGTCGAAGGCATCGGCGAGGATTTCGTGCCGCCGAATGCCGACCTCTCGCTGGTCAAGAAGGCCTATTCCATCACCGACAAGCAGAGCATGCTGGCGGTGCGCGATCTTTTGTCCCGCGAAGGCATCCTCGCCGGCTCGTCCTCCGGCACGCTTCTGTCGGCCGCGCTCCGCTATTGCCGCGAGCAAACGACGCCGAAACGCGTCGTCACGCTGGTCTGCGACAGCGGCAACAAATATCTGTCGAAAGTGTTCGACGACATCTGGCTGGCCGAGCAGGGCTTGGCCGACCAGGAGCAGCATGGCGACCTGCGCGACCTCGTCATGCGCTCGCCGCGCACCGGTGACATCGTGACCGTCGGCCCTGGGGAAACCCTGCTCAACGCCTATGGCCGCATGCGCCGCTCCGATGTCTCGCAGCTGCCGGTGCTCGATGACGGCAAGCTGGTCGGCATCGTCGACGAGAGCGATATTCTGGCCAAGGTCGACGGCCCCTATGACGGCCGCTGGGACCGTTTCAACGCGCCGGTGCGCACGGCCATGACCTCCAGCCTGCACACGCTGCAGGCCAGCCAGACGCTTGATGCGCTGCTGCCCGTCTTCGACCGCAACGAGGTCGCCATCGTCTTCGATGGCGAGGAGTTCATCGGTCTGATAACCCGTATCGACCTGATCAACCATCTGAGGCGCCGCGCAAAATGACGACAGCAAGACCGCCATTGGGCAGGAACCGCCTGGCCTTTTCCACCCGCACCATTCATGGCGGCCAGAGCCACGACCCGACGACCGGCGCGGTGATGGTGCCGATCTACGCCACCTCGACCTATGGCCAGCAGTCGCCCGGCGTGCACAAGGGCTTTGAATATGCCCGCAGCCAGAACCCGACGCGCTTTGCCTTCGAGCGCGCGGTGGCCGATCTCGAAAGCGGCACGAAAGCCTTCGCCTTCGCCTCCGGCCTGGCGGCGATCGGTACGGTGTTGGAACTGTTCGAGGCAGGCACCCATGTCGTCGCCACCGACGACATCTATGGCGGCTCGTTTCGCCTGATGGAGCGGGTGCGCAAGCGCTCGGCCGGGCTCCAAGTGAGTTTCGCCGATTTCACCGATCTGGCGGCGGTCGAAGCCGCTATCCGTCCGGAGACAAAGCTGCTCTGGGTCGAGACGCCGACCAATCCGCTGCTGCGCATCGTCGATCTCGAAGGCCTTGCGGCGCTTGCGAAGCGTAAGGGCCTGCTTACCGTCGCCGACAACACCTTCGCCAGCCCCTATATCCAGCGGCCGCTGGAGCTCGGCATCGACATCGTCGTCCATTCGACGACGAAATACCTGAACGGCCATTCCGACATGGTCGGCGGCGTGGCGGTCGTCGGCGACGACAAGGACCTCGCCGACCGGCTGAAATTCCTGCAGAACGCCATCGGCGCCATTTCCGGCCCGTTCGACAGTTTTCTTGCGCTGCGCGGCATCAAGACCTTGGCGCTCAGGATGGAGCGCCATTCGGCGAACGGCCTGAAGATCGCGCAATGGCTGGAAGGCAGGAAGGACGTCCGCCGCGTCATCTATCCCGGGCTTGCCAGCCACCCGCAACACGAGATTGCCAAGCGCCAGATGCACGCCTTCGGCGGCATGATCTCGGTCGACCTCGACCGCGATCTTGCGGGGACAAAGCGCTTCCTCGAACGCACCCAGCTCTTCACGCTCGCCGAAAGCCTCGGCGGCGTCGAAAGCCTGATCGAGCACCCGGCGCTGATGACGCACGGCTCGATCCCGGCGGAAAAGCGCGGGGCGATAGGCATTTCCGATTCGCTGGTGCGGCTGTCGGCCGGCATCGAGGACGGCGATGATCTGATCGCGGACCTGGAGCAGGCGCTGGCGGTCTAGCTTCCCGCCAATCACCGGTGGTGATCCTTCGCGCCCCCCTCTGGCCTGCCGGCCATCTCCCCCACGAGGGGGGAGATTGGCAGTTTCTGCGACGGCACTCTTCCTGCAACGTCGGCGATTGGCGAAAGCCGCGATGACGTCCAATCTCCCCCCTCGTGGGGGAGATGGCCGGCAGGCCAGAGGGGGGCGCTGTCCCGCCGACATCTGTGTATGTGTGCCATTGCAGACCGCAATCCACACTCTAAACTGTCTCCCGGCTTGCGATCTCCGGAGGCGTGATGCGCGTGATCGTGTTGGGTGGCGGCGTTGTCGGCGTCACCACCGCCTATCAGTTGCAGAAGGACGGGCACGAGGTCGTCATCCTCGAGCGCCGCGCCGAAGTCGCCGCCGAGACCAGCTGGGGCAATGCCGGCATGATCGCGCCCGGCCATTCCTTCGTCTGGTCCTCGCCCAAGGCGCCGATGATCCTTTTGAAATCGCTGGTGCTGAAGGATCAGGCGCTGCGCTTCAAGCTCTCGGCCGATCCCAGGCTCTACAGCTGGTCCTGGCTGTTCCTGATGGAATGCACGGCCGAGAAAGCCAGGCGCAACACGCTGCTCAAGCATCGGCTTGCCGCCTATTCGCAATCGATCCTGCACGACGTCATCGCCGACGAGCGGATAGACTATGACCGCAACGATCGCGGCATCGTCTATTTTCACCGCAGCCAGCAGGCGCTCGACCAGGGCGTCGAGCACATGAAGCTCTTGGAATCCGATGGCCAGGAGATCAGGGTGCTCGACCGCGACGGCGTCGTCGCGCTCGACCCGTCGCTGGCCCCGGCCAAGGAAAAAATCGCCGGCGGCATCCATTGCCCGACCGACGAGACCGGCGATCCTGCAAAATTCACCCGGGCACTTGCCGCCAAGATCGTCGAGCGCGGCGGCGAAATCCGCGCCGGCACGACCATCACCGGCATCGAGACCTCGGGCGGTAAGGTCACCGAGGTGCGCACTGACAAGGGCAGCTTCAAGGGCGACGCCTATGTCCTGGCGCTCGGCTCCTGCAGCCCGCTGATCGCGAAGACGATCGGCATCAGTCTGCCGATCTATCCGATCAAGGGCTATTCGCTGACCATTCCCGTCGGCAACCGGCCGCATCCGCCGACCATCGCTTCGGTCGACGAGCACAATCTGGTCGCCATCTCGCGCTTCGGCGACCGCATCCGCGTCACCGCAACGGCCGAATTCGCCGGCTACGACACCAGCCACAAACCGGCCGATTTCGCCTTCATGAAGGGCGTCACGCAGGAGCTTTATCCCGAGGGCGCCGACTATGACCGCGCCGAGATGTGGGCGGGCCTGAGGCCGATGACGCCGAACAATCTGCCCGAGTTCGGACGGCGACGCCTCGGCAACCTCTATCTCAACACCGGGCACGGCCATATTGGCTGGACCATGTCGCATGGCTCTGCCCGCATCACCGCCGATCTGATCGCCGGCCGCAAGCCGGCGATTTCCATGGATGGACTTTTGAACTGAACGCTCGGATTCCAAACGGGGAACCGAACCGAGATCGACGAGAAAGGGAATGCCATGTCTGTCGGCGCAGCCCGCCTTGAATCTTCGGCACCGGTCGATCCCAAGCCGGTCGATCTGGGCATCTTGCCGTCGGAGCTCGATGGCGGCCTTGCCTCGCGCGCGGCGATCGGCCTCGCGATCCTCGCCACCGACCAGACGCTGGAGCACGAGTTCCGCGCGCTGGTGCGCATTCCGGGCGTCGCCTTCTACGAGGCCCGCCTCTTCAACGACAACGACATCACGCCCGACACGCTGCGCGCCATCGGCCCACGCATCGCGCCGACCGTCGACCTCATCCTGCCCAGCATTCCGCTCGACGTCGTCGGCTTCGGCTGCACCTCGGCCACCATGACGCTCGGCGAGGAGGCCGTGTTCGCCGAGATCAGGAAAGCGCGGCCGGGCGTCGCCTGCACCACGCCGGTCACCGGCGCGCTCGCCGCCTTCAAGGCGCTCGGCGCCAAGGGCATCGGGCTGCTCACGCCCTACGCCCCCGAGATCAACCAGGGCCTGGTCCGTTATTTCACCGGCCGCGGCCTCGACATCGCTGCCGTCGCCACCTTCGACCGGCGCGACGACCGCGAGGCGGCCCGCATCTCGCTGGATTCGATCGAGGCGGCGGCCGAGCGCATGGCGGCGGCGCCGGGCGTGGACGCGATCTTCATCTCCTGCACCAGCCTGCGCGTCGCCGAGGCGGTGGCGGGGCTCGAACGGAAGATCGGCATTCCCGTCACCTCCTCCAACCACGCCATGGCCTGGCATTGCCTGCGGCTCGCCGGCATCGACGACGTCGTGCCGGCAGGTGGCAGGCTGTTTGCGCTGCCGGCCGCCGGTTAACGGTTCCGGAAAAGGTTGCTTAACGCTTCGCTACTATGTCCCGCTCTGGGAGGCAGGACAGAGTGAGCGCGATGAACGACAGCCCCGAAAAGCGCAATGAATGGCGCGCCATTTTCTACGTGCAGGCGCGTGTCGCGATCCTGTTCGTGCCTGTCGTCGTCAGCCTTCTGATCATCGGCGCGCTCGCCGGCAACGACCGCGATCCCGCGGCAATAGACCGGACCGTGACAAGTTCGGTGAAATAGGCGCCGTGCTAGTCGCTCTTCCACGGTAGGGGCGCATTCATCAGCCGGCTCAGCCTCTCGCTGGGCTCCGACGGCGCGTCGAGTTGAGTGACAAACTCGGCATAAGCCTCTGGCGTGACCGCGATAAGCGTACGATCTAGAACCTTGTTCAGTTCGACGTCCGATACTCGCTTGCGCGCTTTTTTTGAGAGTTTGTTTTTCATCTGTCAGCTCACCTCAAACAAATCGCGGGATCGGGCCGCTCTACGGCGTCGTCCGCGCGCCGAGGTCGATGAACACCTCGTCGACATAGCACCAGCCCCGAGACGCCAGGCGCAAGAAGAGACAGGCCGAGCTTGATGCAATCCGTGCCAAATTGCACGCTGGCAGCGACCAAAACAAAGATTGAATATCCCCGGCTTTTAGGGCCGGCCATCGGGAAAGGCACACATAGGCAGACACGGCGATGTCGGCCATGCCTGCGGCCCTCCTTCGCCAAGGCTTCGGAGGACACCCCTTCGCTCTTGGAACTACGGGTGGCCTGCCATCCGAAGCTCGAAGAGCGAAGGATGGTGCCCAGAAGAGGACTCGAACCTCCACTCCTTGCGGAACACGGACCTGAACCGTGCGCGTCTACCAATTCCGCCATCTGGGCTGGTGGGCGCTCATGTAAGCGGGCAAACGATATGTGTCAACGCGCTTTTTTTCGTCGGCGTTGGCGCCGCCCCTCATCGCCCTGCCGGGCACTTCTCCCCGTATAGTGACGGGGAGAAGGAGCTGGCGGCAGCCTCGCACCTTTCCTGCAACCTCTGAGATTGGCAAAATCATCGGCGAGAGCGCCCCTCTCCCCGTCACTATACGGGGAGAGGATGCCGGCAGGCAGGTGAGGGGCAGCGCGACGCTGGTAGGGTGGGGTTCGGCTCTCGCTTTGAGCCCGGACGAGTTAGTCGCCGAAGCTGGCGCCGCCCCTCATCCGCCCTTCGGGCACCTTCTCCCCGTTCACGGGGGAGAAGGAAGCTCACCCCTCCAGCACTTCCTTCGAAGCCACGGTCGAATCGGCGTTGAGCTTGTAGATCACCGGCACGCCGGTGCCGAGTTCGAGCTTGACGATTTCCTCGCCGCTCTTGCCGTCCAGCGCCATGATCAGCGCGCGCAGCGAATTGCCGTGCGCTGCGACCAGCACCGTTTCGCCGCGCAGCACATGCGGCTGCACGTCGTGCAGGTAATAGGGCCACACGCGCGCGCCGGTGTCCTTCAGGCTCTCGCCGCCGGGCGGCGCGACGTCATAGGAGCGGCGCCAGATATGCACCTGCTCCTCGCCCCATTTCTTGCGCGCGTCGTCCTTGTTGAGGCCGGAGAGGTCGCCATAGTCGCGTTCGTTGAGCGCCTGGTCGCGGATGGTCTTCAGATCGCCCTGGCCGACCACGTCGAGGATGATCTGGCAGGTCTTCTGCGCCCGCTTCAGCGCGGAGGTGTAGGCGACGTCGAACTTCAGGCCGCGCGCCTTCAGCTTCTCGCCCGCGGCGAGCGCTTCCGCGTTGCCCTGCTCGGTCAGACCCACGTCGCGCCAGCCGGTGAACAGGTTCTTCAGGTTCCATTCGCTCTGGCCGTGGCGCACGAGCACGAGAGTTCCCGACATGTTTGCTCCTCTAGGGTTTGAGCAATTCCGGGAAAACCGTGCAGCCGTCCGGAATTGCGCGAGAACGAAATACGACAGGATTACTCAGCTCAGGCCGAGCACGTCCCGCATGGAATAGAGCCCGGGCTTCTTCGCGCGGGCCCAAAGCGCCGCTTTTACGGCGCCGCGGGCGAAGATCGCCCGGTCCTCGGCCTGGTGGGAGAGCGTGATGCGCTCGCCGGTGCCGGCAATGATCACGCTGTGCTCGCCGACCACCGAGCCGCCGCGCAAGGTGGCGAAGCCGATCGTGCCGGCCTTGCGCACGCCGGTGTGGCCGTCGCGCGCCCGCACGTTGTTGTCCCTGAGCGCGATCCCCCTGCCCTTCGCCGCCGCCTCGCCGAGCAGCAGCGCCGTGCCGGACGGCGCGTCGACCTTGTGCCTGTGGTGCATCTCCAGGATCTCGATGTCGAAATCCTCTCCGTCGAGCGCGCGCGCCGCCTGCTCAACCAGCACCGCCAAAAGATTGACGCCGAGGCTCATATTGCCGGATTTAACGATCGTCGCATGGCGGGCCGCCGCCGCAATCTTCGCGTCGTCGTCGGCCGAGCAGCCGGTCGTGCCGATGACATGGACGATGCGCGCCTGCGCGGCATAGCCGGCGAATTCGACGCTTGCCGCCGGCGCCGTGAAGTCCAGAACGCCGTCGGCCTTGGCGAAGGCCGGCAGCGGGTCGTCGGCGATCGGCACGTTGATGATGCCGATGCCGGCGAGCTCGCCGGCATCCTTGCCGAGATAGGGCGAGCCCGGCCGTTCCACCGCCCCGGCGACGCGCGCGCCGGGCATGGAGTGGATGGCGCGGATCAGCGTCTGGCCCATCCGGCCGGCGGCGCCCACCACCACCAGGCCCATATCGCCTGCTTCGCTCATGCGTTTCTCCCGACGACCTTCTTCGCGCGGCTGCGCGGCAACGGAGTTTGGCCCGAAGTCTGGCTTGCCTTGGCGTCATCGACAAGCCCCAGCCCCTTGTTGCCCTGGACCCGGTGGAAGCGGGCGTAGACGCTGTGCGGGTCGGCCATCAGCGAGGCATGCGTGCCTTCCTCGACCAGCCGGCCTTCCTCCAGCACGATGATGTGGTCGGCATTGACCACCGTCGACAGCCGGTGCGCAATGACGATGGTGGTGCGCCCTTCCATGACATGGGTCAGCGCTTCCTGGACTCGCGCTTCCGCTTCGTTGTCGAGCGCCGACGTCGCCTCGTCGAGCAGCAGGATCGGCGCCTGGCGCACGATGGCGCGGGCGATCGAGACGCGCTGGCGCTGGCCGCCCGACAGCGTCACGCCGTTCTCGCCGACCGGCGTGTCGTAGCCCTGCGGCTGCTGGCGGATGAACTCGTCGGCGGCCGCCTGTTTCGCCGCCAGCTCGATCTCCGCGTCGCTGGCCGACAGCCGGCCGTAGCGGATGTTGTCGCGGATCGTGCCTTCGAAGAGATAGGGCGCCTGCGAGACATAGGCGATCGAGCCGCGCAGCGACTGTTTGGTCACCTTGGCGATGTCCTGGCCGTCGACCACGATGCTGCCTTGGTCGACGTCGTAGAAGCGCTGCAAGAGCGCTACCAGCGTCGACTTGCCGGCGCCGGACGCGCCGACGATCGCCGTGACCTTGCCGGCGCCGGCGGTGAAGCTCAGGTTCCTCAGCACCGGCATGTCGGCGGAATAGCCGAACGAGACATTGTCGAAGCGCACCTCGCCGCTGGTGATGTTCGCCTCGACGGCGTCGGGTGCGTCCTCCTGCTGCGGCTCGAGGTCGAGCAGTTCGTAGATCATGCGGGCGTTGACCAGGGCCCGCTCCATGCCGACCTGCATGCGCGCCAGTCGCCTCGCCGGATCGTAGGCGAGGATCAGCGCGGTGATGAAGGAGAAGACCGCGCCCGGCGGCTGCCCGAGAACCAGCGCGCGATAGCCGGAATAGGCGATGACGGCGGTGACGGCGAGACCGGCCAGCATGTCGGAGATGGGCGACAGCCGCTCCGAGACGCGGGCGATCTTGTTGCTGCGTTGCTCCGCCGTGTCCGCCATGCGGTCGATGCGCCGCGCCAGCTCTCCCTCCATGGTGAAGGCCTTGACGATGGCGATGCCTTGCGTGGCCTCCTGGATAGCGCCGATCAGCCGGGAATTGATCAGCACCGATTCCCGGTTGATTTGCCGCACGCGACGGGTGATGTAGACCACGGCCCAGATCAGCGGCGGCCCGATCAGCAGCGAGCTCAGCGACAACACCGGGTCCTGGTAGATCATGAGGCCGACGAGGCCGACCAGCGTGACCGCGTCGCGGGTGATCGACGTCAGGGTCAGGGACAACAGGTCGCGAATGCCGCCGACATTCTCGTTGACCTGCGCCGCCAGTCGGCCCGAACGCGTGTCGTTGAAGAAGCCGACGCCGAGCTTCATCAGGTGGTCGAAGATGCGCTTCTGGTAGCGCGCCACCAGATTGTTGCCGATCTTGGCCAGCGCCACGGCCTGGCCGTAGCCGGCGAAGCCGCGCAGCACGAAGGCTCCCAGGAAGCCCGCGCAGATCCATACGATCGCGTCGCCACGCCGCTCGTAGAAGATCTGGTTGACCATCGGCGCCATAACCCAGGCCGAGAACGCCGTCGTGCCCGAGACCAGCAGCGAGCAGGCGATGACGACGACATAGGACCAGCGATGGTCACGGCCGTTCTCGGCGAGAATACGGCGGAGCACCGCATTGACCTCGCCGGGCCGGGCCTTTTGCTTGCTTGGGGTTTCAAGTGTCAAATCGGGAGCGCTTCGTGGTTCTCGTAAGATGCGTTAGAACAATTCCAGGAAAACTGTGTAACGGTTTTCCGTCCGGAAATTGCGTTGACAAGAGATCTGGGCACCCCTCTTAGCGCCCCAGCTACGGCTTGCCTATGGCGAAACTTCGTCGCGGCTTCGCGGAAGCGGCGGAGAATGTTTTAATTCTAGAGGCCGGCGCCAGGCACCCCCCTCTGGCCTGCCGGCCATCTCCCCCTCAAGGGGGAGATCGGAAGCTTCGGTGCCGCGCCCTGCCTTGCGACGTTGGCGATTGGCGAAAGCCGCGATGCCGGCCAATCTCCCCCCTTGAGGGTCCCACAAGGGGGAGATGTCCGGCAGGACAAAGGGGGGTGCTTGGCACAGGCCTTTCAGACAGGGTCCCGGAGCCTCTACGACGACACTCCGCCCTGGCTGGACCTCTGCCAGCCTCACGTCCGCCAGTGCCGCCCCGCCGTCTGGACGCCGAACAGCGACGGCGTCCTGGCATAGGCGGCGAGACCAAGCAGCGCCGCCAGCGGGTGGGTGATGACATAGACCGGCATCGCACGCATCAGCGCGCTGTGCGGCGCCTTGTCCTCGAAAGCGGCGCGGAAGTTGCCGGCTTTCAGCGCCGGCACGATTTTTTGCGCGATGCCGCCGGTGAGAAAAACGCCGCCGCGGCTCATGAACACCAGCGCCAGATCACCCGCGGTGCGGCCGAGGCAGGTGACGAACAGCGACAGCGCCTCTTCCGCCACCGGATCGGATTTGGCGAGCGCTGCCGCGGTGACTTCAGCCGGCGTGGTGAAGGGCGCCGGCTTTGCGTCGGCCTTGGCCACCGCGCGATAGAGATTGACCAGCCCGCGACCGCACAGGATCTGTTCGCCGGAGATGCGGCCCTCGAGCTTTTCGATATGCGGGAACACCTCGAAGTCGCGCGGCGTGCGCGGGCCGATATCCATATGCCCGCCCTCGCCCGGCACCGGTATCCAGTGGCGAAGCGCGTAGATCAGCCCGGCGACGCCGAGCCCGGTACCAGGACCGAGCACGACCCGGCCGGCGCTCGGCTCTGGCGTGCCGCCGCCGATCTTCTCCATATGCTCTTCGCCGAGCGCCACCACGGCCAGCGCCTGCGCCTCGAAATCGTTGAGCACCACGATCTCGCTTAAGCCCAGATTGGCAAACATCTGGTGCGGCTTAACCACCCAGGGGCAGTTGGTGAGCCGGATCTCGTCGCCGTCGACCGGGCCGGCGACCGCCAGCACCGCCGAATTCGGCTGGATCGACGAGCGGTCGAGCACCGCCGCCTGGATCGCCTCGTCGATGGTCTTGAAATTGGCGGTCTGGACGATCTGCGGCTCGGTCGCTTCCGAATTGGCGTCGAGCACGATCGAGAAGCGCGCATTGGTGCCGCCGATGTCGCCGATCAGGACCGGAAACCGCAACGCTGTATCGTCTTCGCCAACCATGCTCTCGTCCCGTTTCGGCTGCCGCCGTTTGTCTGTTTGTTGAACTAGCGCATGGGCTTGCAAAGGGAAAGCGGCTTCGCTTCCGGCCTCACCCACCCGGATGAGGGGCGGCGCCAGCCTCGGAAAATTGATCACTTACCGCCATTGCCCGGAAGCAAGGCGACGGCCTCAGTTCCCCGGTCTTGGCCTTGGCAACGGAATGCCGATCGAGGGCGTGGGAGCGAACGCGCTCGCCTGGGTCGGGAATGCCGCCACGCTGTCGGAGATCGTTTTCGCCGGCTCGCTGGGCTGCGGCTTGGCCGCTGCGACCGCTGCCGCGCCGCCGCCCTGATAGGTGACGGCCGCCAGCGAAGGTGCGTCCGGAGCGGCGAGCACCGCCTGGCACTCTTTCGGCAAATTGGCCATGGTCATCAGGTCGCGGGCCTTCGGCGCATCCGGGTTCTTGTTCGGGCGCCAGGGCTCCTCGGTGAACCACCAGGCCAGCGGCTTGCCGCAGCCGTCGTCGTCGGGCGTCGCCTCCTGCGCCTTGCAGCCGGGCGAGCCAGGCTGGCAGCCGATGCGCATGTGGAAATGATAGTCATGGCCCCAGAACGGGCGGATCTTGCGCAGCCACGAACGGTCGCCGGTGACCGTATCGCAAAGTTTCTTCTTGATGCCCGGATTGACCAGGATGCGCTCGACTTCCGGGTAGCTCGCCGCGCGCTTCAAGAGCCGCGTATGCGCCGGCGTCCACAGCGCGTCCTTCACCAGATGCGTCTTCTCGTCGACCATCAGCGTGGCGCTCATGTTCTCGCGCTCGGCAAACGTCAGCGGGCGCCTCGGCATCGGCGTCAGCCAGATGTCGGCGTCGAGGCCGATCTGGTGCGAGGCGTGGCCGGTCATCATCGGCCCGCCGCGCGGCTGCGAGACGTCGCCGATCAAAAGCCCCGGCCAGCCGTCCGCATGGGCGTCGCGCGCGAGCTTCTCGATCAGCGCGATCATCGCCGGATGGCCCCAGCGACGATTGCGTGACGGCCGCATCACTTCCCAGCTCGGTCCGTCCATCGGCAGGGCGACGCCGCCGGTAAAGCAGCCTTTGGAGTAGAAGCCGAAGGATTGCGCGGGCGCGACCGCAGGCAGCTTCTTGGCGCCGAACAGGTCTTTTGCACGCGGTTCGGCCGAAATCGCGGCCGCCGCCAGCGCGGCCAAGGTCATCAGCGCAAGCGCGGCGGTCAGGAACGGCTTCCTGTCGGGCAGCGATCGCAACGTCATCAGGTCGGGTCCCCTCTCCAGTGGCGCGACGCAATCTCGGGCGCTTCAGGCGCGAATCATATCATGCCATGCGCGGCGCTTCGATCACGAGCGGTTCATCGGGCTGCGCGGTTCTCCGTCCCGCCAGTTGCCGTCGGCCCACATCCGCTCCAGCGCCACCCGGTAGTTCGGGAAGCGGAAGCTGTAGCCGGCCGCCTTGATCGCCTTGTTGGCGACGCGCTTGTTCTCGCCATAGAAGGAACGCGCCATGGGCGAAAGTTGGGCGGTCTCGAAAGGAATTTCTGGCGGCGGCTCGACGCCCATCAGCCCGGCGGCATAGGCGACGACGTCCTGCGGCGGCGCCGGCTCGTCGTCGGTGACGTTGAAGATGCCACCAAGATTGCGTTGCGCCAGATGCCAGAGCGCGCCGGCGATGTCGTCGCAATGGATGCGGTTGAACACCTGGCCGGGCTTGACCAGCCGCCTTGCGGTGCCGTCCTCGAGATTGACCAGCGCGTTGCGGCCCGGCCCGTAAATGCCGGACAGCCGCAAGATCGCCACCGGTTTTTCGATTTCCCGACCGAGCGTCAGCCAGTCCTGTTCGGCCGCCACCCGCATCATCGAGCGCTTCGACACCGGGCGGCAGTCGGCGCCCTCATCCACCCAGGCCCCGCCATGGTCGCCATAGACGCCGACAGTGGAAAGATAGCCGATCCATTCGAGCGCCGGCATCTTTGTCCGGATTACCTCGCCGGCGGCGTTGAGCACAGCATCGCCCGCTTCGTCCGGGGCGACCGAGACGATGAGATGCGTCGTTTGCCGAAGGGCATCGCCGATCTCGGGGGTCAGCGATCCGTCGAAATGAAGCGGCACGACGCCTGCCTGCCGCAGCGCCTCGAACTTTTCCGGCGAGCGCGTCGTGCCCAGGATCGGCGCGCCCTGGCTGTTGGCCCGGGCAAAAGCCTTGCCGGAATAGCCGGCGCCGAAGATGAAGAACCGTTTTTCGCCCATCAGGAATCCTCTGCATGATCCGGCAGCGCCGAAAGCCATTCGTCGCGCACCGCTCTGTCGACTTCGGTCTCTAGGGCCGGCGCGGCGAGCTTCGCAAAATCGCGCCGCGGCGCCAGGCGCGATAGCGCCCATACTGCCGCACCCCGCACCAGCGGCGAGTCGTCATGGAGCAGGCCGCGCACGACGGGCGCCAGCGCCGCATCGCCGGAGTTGCCGGCGGCGATCAGCACGTTGCGGATGAAACGGTCGCGGCCGATGCGCTTGATCGGCGAGCCCGAGAAGAAGGAGCGAAACGCCGCATCGTCGAGCGCGAGCAGTTCCGAAAGCTTCGGCTCGCGCAGGTCGTCGCGCGCGGCAAGCTTGGCCTCCGAGGCGACGCTGGCGAATTTGTTCCACGGGCAGACGGCCAGGCAATCGTCGCAGCCATAGATGCGGTTGCCGATCTTCTCGCGGAATTCGCGCGGGATCGGCCCCTTGTTCTCGATGGTGAGGTAGGAGATGCAGCGCCGCGCATCGAGCCGGTAGGGCGCCGGGAAGGCGTCGGTCGGGCAGACGTCGAGACAGGCGCGGCAGGAGCCGCAATGGTCGATCTCCGCCGTGTCCGCTTCGAGCTCGGCCGTCGTGAAGATGGTGCCGAGGAACAGCCATGAGCCGTGCGCGCGGCTGACCAGATTGGTGTGCTTGCCCTGCCAGCCGAGGCCTGCGGCTTCGGCAAGCGGCTTTTCCATCACCGGCGCCGTGTCGACGAAGACTTTGACGTCGCCGCCCGCCCGCGCCACGATCTTGCCGGCGATCTCTTTCAGCCGGCCCTTCATCACATCGTGATAGTCGCGGTTTTGCGCATAGACCGAGATCGCGCCGCGATCGCGTTTTTGGAGGATATCGCGCGGGTCGCGGTCCGGACCGTAATTCAACGCCAGAACAATGATCGAGCGCACTTCCGGCCACAGCGTCGAGGGCTCGGCCCGCCGTTGAACCGTCTCGGCGATCCAGTCCATCGAGCCGTGAAAGCCGTCGGCGACGAATTCGGCCAGGCGTGTGGGCGCCAACGGGATCGCGTCCGGTCTGGTCACCGCGATCGCCTCGAAGCCGGCGCGGCGCGCCTCCGCGTCGATCAGGGCGCGCAGCTTCTTCTTGTCAGAAGTCGAGGTCCGCATAATGCGATACCGGCGACAGGCCGCGCACCCGGTCGGTGAGCAGCGGCCGGAACGACGGCCGTGATTTCACGCGTGTGTACCATTCGCGCGCCGCCGAGTGCTCGCGCCAGTCGATCTCGCCGAGATAGTCGAGCACCGAAAGCGTCGCCGCCGCGGCGAGGTCGGCATAGGTCACCTTGTTGCCGGCGAGCCAATGGCGCGTGCCGGCCAGCCAGTTGGTGTATTTCATATGCTGGCGGATGTTGGCGCGCGCGGCGCGGATCGCCGCCGAATCGGGCGAGCCGCCGCCCGCCGTCTCTGGCATCACCGGCTTCAACACGCGCTCGCGCACCAGATGGCGGGTGACCTCGCTTTCAGCCTTCGCGAGATACCAGTCGGTCAGCCGGCGGATTTCGGCGCGCTGCATCGGATCTTCCGCGAACAGCCGCCTGTCGCGCTTCAGCACCCCGCGCGTCTCGTCGAGATATTCGGCGATCACCATGGCGCCGACGATCGGCACGTCGCCTTCGGCAAGCAGGATCGGCAGCGTGCCGGCCGGGTTCAGCGCCAGAAACTCCTTGCGCCGCGTCCAGGGCTTCTCCTCGATCAGCGCCAGCTCCTCGCCATACTCGCCGAAGGCGAGGCGGACGAACCGGCAGGTGGCGAACATCGGGTGGTGGAAAAGCGTCAGCATGGTTCCGCGATGATAGGGCGCACTAATGTGGTGGATTTGAAGTTCCTGCACCCTCAATGGCATCAGTGTCCAGGAACTTCAAATCCAAAACCACATTAGAACTCAAAGTTGACAGTGTGGCTCAGAATCCGGAATTCGCGCACGGCGCTCTTCCCAGGTATGGCGAATTCCGGATCGCCACACTGGCGAATCGGTACCGGCGCCGGTAAGTCTTGGCGGCCCGTCATGCGGCCGTCACGGTGTTGCGACCTATAGGGGGACTTCCGCGCCGTGACAAGCAAGCCGTTGTCTTCAGCTATCCCCGAAATCCTGAGGTTGCCATGGAAAGCCAGACCATCGTCGAAGCGCTGCTGCTTGGGCTGCTGGAGGGCCTGACCGAGTTCATCCCGGTGTCCTCGACCGGCCACATCCTGCTCGCCGGCCATTTCCTCGGCTTCCATTCGACCGGCAAGGCCTTCGAGATCCTGATCCAGCTCGGCGCGATTCTCGCCATCCTCAGCGTCTACTTCCACCGCCTCTGGAAGATGCTGCTCGACCTGCCGCGTGACCGGCTGACCCGGCATTTCGTCATCGGCATCCTGATCGCCTTCCTGCCGGCCGCGGTCATCGGCGCGCTGGCGCACGACTTCATCAAGACCTTCCTGTTCGAATCGCCGCGGCTGATCTGCATCATGCTGATCATCGGCGGCGTGGTGCTGCTTGCCGCCGACCGCATGAACCTGAAGCCTGTCCACCACGACGTCGAGCGCTTCCCGACCAGCCTTTATCTGAAGATCGGCCTGTTCCAGTGCCTGTCGCTGATCCCCGGCACCTCGCGCTCCGGTTCGACCATCGTCGGCGCGCTGCTTCTCGGCGTCGACAAGCGCGCGGCGGCGGAATTCTCCTTCTTCCTCGCCATGCCGACCATGGTCGGTGCCTTCGCCTTCGACCTGTTCAAGAACCGCAACGTGCTGACCTCGGCCGACCTGCCGATCATCGCCGTCGGCTTCGTCGCCGCCTTCGTCGCTGCGTTGATCGTGGTCCGCTTCCTGCTCGATTACGTTTCGCGCAAGGGCTACTCGCTGTTCGGCTGGTGGCGCCTCGTGGTCGGCGGGCTCGGCTTGCTGGCGCTGATGATCTGGGGGTGAACTGGGGTCGCTCTCTTACTGCTTCGTCGAGTTCCTTCGCGCCCCCCTCTGCCCTGCCGGGCATCTCCCCCACGAGGGGGGAGATTAGCAGTTCCGCCAGCGGCGCCACCTCTTGCAACGTTGGCGATTGGCGAAGGCGAGAGCGACGTCTGATCTCCCCCCTCGTGGGGGAGATGGCCGGCAGGCCAGAGGGGGGCGCTGTCCCGCCAGCCTATCGCCATTGAGCAGGCGCTCAATTCCTTCCATAAAACGCGTTCTCGACATGCACCGGCCAGCGCCAGGGCAGCACCGCCACCATGTCGAAGCGCACGGATAGCCGGCCGTAGTCCGGCTGGCGCGACAGCCACAGGTCGGCGGCGCCCTCGATGCGCCGTTCCGACGCGTGGGCGATCGCCTCCATCGCTTCCATCAGCGTGCGTCGCGCCTTGACCTCGACGAACAGCACGAGGTCGCCGCGCCGGGCGATCAGGTCGATCTCGCCGAGCTTCGTGCGATGGCGTCGGGCGAGGATACGATAGCCTTTCAGCATCAGCGCCAGCGCCGCCAGCCATTCGCCGCGATGCCCGCGCCGATAGGCCTTTCGCCGATGACCGACAGTGCGTTCAGCCATCTTTTTGCTTGACCATGATCTTATCCAAAACCGGCTTCCACCTTTTGGGATCATGGTCTGTCCTTCAGCTCGAGCAGCCGCCGGTAAAGCGCCTGCTTCTGGCCGCCGGTCATCTTCGCCGCTTCCGCCGCTGCCTTGGAGGCCGGCATTTCCGCTACAAGCGACAACAGCAGCCGGTCGATATCGGCCGGCTGGTCCTCGCCCGCTTCCGGCGGACCGACGCAGATGACGATCTCGCCCTTCGGCGTGTCGGCCGCCGCATAGTGACCGGCAAGCTCGCCGAGCGTGCCCGTTCGCGTCTCCTCGAAGGTCTTGGTGAGCTCACGGCCGATCGCCGCCTTGCGCGTTCCGCCCAGCGCCTCGACCATCGCGGCAAGCGTTTCGGCCAGCCGGCGCGGCGATTCGTAGAAGATCAGTGTCGCCGGCACCTGCCTGAAGCTTTCGAGCTTGGTCAGCCGCTGGCCTGCCTTGGCCGGCAGGAAACCGGCGAACAGGAAAGCGTCGGACGGGAGACCTGAAGCGGTCAGCGCGGCAAGCGCCGCCGACGGTCCGGGCACCGGCACGACGCGGATGCCGCGCTCCAGCGCCTCGCCGACCAGCCGGTAGCCGGGATCGGAGACCAGCGGCGTGCCGGCATCCGAGATCAGCGCCACGCTCTGGCCGGCGGCCAGCGCCTCGACCAGCTTCGGCCCGGCCTCGGCGGCATTATGCTCGTGATAGGCCATGGTGCGGCGGCGGATGCCGTAGCGTTCGAGCAGCACGCGCGAGACGCGGGTGTCCTCGCAGGCGACGATATCGGCGGCGGCCAGCGTCTCCAGCGCGCGCAGCGTTATGTCGGCGAGATTGCCGATCGGCGTCGCCACCAGATAGAGCGCCGGCGCCAGCGGCCGCGCCGGCATCTCGGTCTGTCCGATCAGGTAGCTGCGTTTGTCACCGGTCAAGGATTGCCCTCCATCCGAGCGTTTTCCGGAAAGCTGGATAGCGGTTTTCCGCCCGGAACTGCGCAAGAACAAGTCTGTTTGGCACGGCTCACGCGCGGTTGCAAAACGTGAAGTCGAGGTAAGGAAATCGCCATGCCTTCGCCACAGTGAGGAACGAAACCGGCACCGGTCGATATTAATCCCTGATTCCCCGGAGGAGGCAGGACCGGACGATGCCCAATCGCTTCGACATCTTCATCAGCCGACTTGAAAGCAAATCCGCCCGCGAGGGCATTCCCCCACATCCGATCGCCGCCCAGAACGGCAACCGCCGCGACAAGGCCGACGCGAAGCCGGCCCGCTCAGACGAGGTGCATGCGGAAAAGACCCGCGGCGAGCACCGCCAGAAGCACGACGCGTGATTGGATAGTAGGACGCTCTCCCTCTGATGTAGCGTTCCTTCGCGCCCCCCTCTGTCCTACCGGACATCTCCCCCACAAGGGGGGAGATTGGCAGCTCCGCCGCCCCGCTTGTCCTTCCGACGTTGGCGATTGGCGAAAGCCGGCATGACATCTGATCTCCCCCCTTGTGGGGGAGATGGCCGGCAGGCCAGAGGGGGGCGCTGTCCCGCCGACGTCAAGGGTGTCGCGCCCCTGCCGTAAAGGCTACCTGGCCAGATCCGCCACCACCGCATCCAGCACGATCATGCCGGCGGTCGTGGCGCGGAGGCGCGCGTTGCCGACCGGCGCCACCAGCCCTTCTTCCTGCAGCACCGACAACCTGTCGCTCGACAGGCTCCGCCCGGCAAAGGTCTCGTAGCGCGCGAGATCGATGCCTTCGGCAAGCCGCAGCCCCATCAGCAGGAACTCGTCGGCCTCTTCGGCGCGCGTCAGCACCTCGCCGCCGGTGACGCCGTGGCCCCTGGCCTCGACCAGGTTGAGCCAGGTCTCAGGCATTCTTTCCGCGACCGTCACGGTGCGGCGGCCGTTCTCGACGAAGCGGCCATGCGCGCCCGGTCCGACGCCGACATATTCGCCGTAGCGCCAGTAGGTCAGGTTGTGCCGGCTTTCCGCCCCCGGTCGCGCGTGGTTGGAGATCTCATAGGCCGGCAGCCCACGCGCTGCGGTTACTTCCTGCGTCAGCGCATAAAGGTCGGCGGCGTGATCGTTGTCGGGCAGGACGAACTTGCGCGCCGCGTGCAGCGCATGGAAGGGCGTGCCCTCCTCGATGGTCAGCTGATAGAGCGACAGGTGGTCGGCGGCGTGGCCGATCGCTTTCTCGAGTTCCGCCCGCCACGCCTCCGGCGTCTGGCCCGGCCGCGCGTAGATCAGATCGAAGGAAAGCCGCGGAAAGATTTCGCGAGCCAGCCCGATGGCATGCAGCGCCTCCTCGACATTGTGCAGCCGGCCGAGGAAACGCAAGTCCTTGTCGTTCAGCGCCTGCACGCCGAGCGACACGCGGTTGACCCCGGCCGCACGATAGCCGCGGAAACGCTCGGCCTCGACCGAGGAAGGGTTGGCCTCCAGCGTCACCTCGATGCCGGCGGGCACCGTCCAGTTCTTCGCCACCGCTTCCAGCACCGCCGCGACGGTTTCCGGCTGCATCAGCGACGGCGTGCCGCCGCCGAGAAAGATGCTGGTCACCTCGCGCGCGCCGGTGCGGTCGCGCATCGTCGCCAACTCCGTCTCGAAGGCGCGCGCAAAGCGCTCCTGGTCGACCGGCTGGTGGCGGACATGGCTGTTGAAGTCGCAGTAAGGGCACTTGGCCGCGCAAAACGGCCAATGGATATAGACCCCGAAGCCGGGGCTGCGGTCGAGCGGCATGCTCTGGCCGGTCCCGATCATTCCGAACCTTGCCTTGCCAAATCCAAGCGCGCCAAATCCAAGCGAGCTTGCGCGAATTTCTGGAAGGCGCGGGCGCGATGCGACAGCGCCGTCGCCTGGCCGGGCTTCCAGCCGTGCTTTTGCTCGGCGCTCATCTCGCCAAACGTCTTGTCGAAGCCGTTGGGCAGGAACACCGGATCGTAGCCGAAGCCGAGCGTGCCGCGCGGCGGCCACACAAGCGTGCCCTCCGCTTCGCCCCGATAATATTCGGCATCGCCGTCCGGGAAGGCGAGGCAGATGACGGCGACGAAGCGGCCGGTGCGCTGCGCCGGCTCGGTCGCGCCGACTTCCTGCAATGCCGTTTCGGTCTTGCGCATGGCCATGCCGAAATCCCTGCTGCCGTCCGCGGTCTCGGCCCAGTTGGCGGTGTAGACGCCAGGCGCGCCGTCGAGCGCGTCGACGCATAGCCCTGAATCGTCCGACAGCGCCGGCAGGCCGGTCGCCTTGGCGGCCGCGTATGCCTTGATGTAGGCGTTCTCCTCGAAGGTCGTCCCGGTCTCGTCCGGTTCCGGCAGGCCGTATTCCTTGGCTGATTTCGCCTCGAAGCCGAACGGCGCCATCAGGTCGGTGAATTCGTGCAGCTTGCCTTCATTGTGGCTGGCGACGACGATCTTTTGTCCGTTCAATGAATGCATCACAGGCCCCAGATCCTTGGCTCGGCGAACTCGATCGAATTGCCCGAAGGGTCGCGGATATAGATCGAGTGTCCGCCCTGCGGCCATTCGAAATCGCTTTCGATGGCGATGTTCTTCACCGCCAGATGCTTGCGCCATTCGGCGATCTCGTCGGCTGTTGCCGTGAAGCAGAGATGGCCCTCGCCGACCGTGCCGTGCGGCGGCACCTTGACCTTGGCATCGGGTGCCGGCGGAATTTTGGTCGCCTCGGCATTGAAGAGCAGCAATACGCCGTCGCCGCAGCGGAAGAAGACATGGCGGCCTTCGACCTTGCCCAGGACGATAAGGCCGATGATGTCGCGGTAGAAGGCCTCTGCCTCGGCCAGATCAGTCACATAGAGAGCCGATTCCAAAATCGCCGAGGGAGTCACGAGGCGCCCCCCTCTGCCCTCGGGCGTTCGTCGTTCGCAAAGCCAAGCAATTGGCTTTGCGTCCGCTTCGCGGACCACTCCTCACCCCCCTCAAGGGGGGAGATTGGCAGTTTCGATGCCGGCACCCTAACATCGAAAGTTGGCGAAACCCAAGGTGACGTCCAATCTCCCCCCTGTATGGACCGGGGACATCGCGAACAGGTGTGCGAAGACATCGCGAACAGTTTCCCATGCTAGCGCTGGAACTGGTTGAGGTCGATGGTTTGGATCTTCTGGTGTCGGAAGAAGACATCGAAGACGCCGTCGATTTCGGTCGGCCTGAAGGCGACGACCTTGCCGGCGACGGCGTTGCAGATCTTGAAGGCACGCCCGAACAGCGAGGTCGCTCCCTTCTGCTGGATTT